>CAVVCR010000006.1:0-182909 GCA_963746795.1 uncultured Solirubrobacteraceae bacterium | reverse complement strand
GGGCGGACGTGCCGATGCGGGCCTCGCCCTCGACACCGAGCACCTGCTCGGTGCCGTCGACCTCGAGCGTGACGATGCCGGCGATCACGCGCAGGAGGGTCTCGTGGCTCTCGCGCACTCGGATCGGGGCGCTCGCCGCGTCGGTCGCGCCAACCGACTCGAAGCTGAGGGCGGCGCCGTGGATGACGGTGACAGAGGCGGTTCCGGGGGCGGAGGGGAGGAGCATGGGAGAATCCTCGCCGCACGCAGCCCCCGGCGCATCGGGGGAATCCCTAGGAGCGTGGTACGGCAGGCACTACGCCGCCGTTGATGCGAGCGCCTCGATGGCGCGGGCGTAGTGCCCTGCGTCGATCCGGATGTGGGATTGCTGGCTCATCGAGCGCGCCGCCACGCCGATCGCCTCGACCGGCGGCGCCGCGTCGAGCATCGGCACGAGCAGCAGCGTCTCGATCGGGACCGTCCACGGCCAGCGCGGGTGCTCGCGACGCTCGGGCTCGCCCAGCACCTCGCAGGCCGCGAAGACCCGCCGCCAGACCGACGCGTAGAGCACGAGGCGGTCGCCGGCGACCATCCGCGGGCGGCGCGGGAATCCGGTCCGATGCAGCAGCTCGGGCCGCTCCTCGAGCCAGCGCTCGCCGAGCGGCCCGCGGGCGTGCCCGATCGCCTTCAGCCAGTAGCTCGGGGGTGCCGAACGGGACATCGCTCCACACGGAATGGCCCGTTCGGCGGGGCCCCAACCCTAAACTCGCGCACCCACGTCCGCCGGGTAGATGCGCTCGGCGTAGTCGCGCACCATGCGACCGGCGCTGAACTTCGGGCCGATCGTCCGCAGCGCGCTCCGCACCATCGCGAGCCACGCCTGCGGCAACCCGTCGGCGTCGCAGTCGTAGAACGTCGGCACGGCCTCCTCGGTCAGCAACCGATAGAGCTCGTCGGCGTGGCGCCAGTCCTGGGCGCCGTGGTCGTTGTCGACCTCGCCCGAGATCGCCCAGCCGTTCGTGCCGTCGTAGGCCTCCGGCCACCAGCCGTCGAGCACGCTGAGCTGCAGGCCGCCGTTCTGGGCGGACTTGATGCCGCTCGTGCCGCTGGCCTCGAGTGGCGGGCGCGGGACGTTGACCCAGATGTCGGCGCCGCGCACCATGGCGGCGCCCAGCGCGAGGTCGTAGTCGTCGAGGTAGACGACGCGACGGCCGACCTCCCAGTGGTTCTTCATCTCGAACAGCCGCTGCACGAGCTTCTTGCCCGGGTCGTCCTTCGGATGCGCCTTGCCGGCCAGGATGAGCTGCACCGGCCGCTCCTCGTCGGAGAGCAGGGCGAGCGCGCGGTCGACGTCGCGCAGCAGCAGGTCGAGCCGCTTGTACGTCGCCACGCGGCGCGCGAAGCCCACGGTCAGCACGTCGGGGTCGAGCGCGTTGACGGCGGCGCGAACGTACTCGGCGGTGTCGCCGCGCCCGAGCCGGTCGGTGACGCTGCGCTCGCGGACGACGTCGATCAGCTGCGCCCGCTGCTCGCTGCGCGCCGCCCACAACTCGGCGGCGGGGATCGAGTCGACCGGCTCCCACGTGGCCGGGTCGACCGCGCGGTCCGTCCAGCCCTCGCCGAGGTGCCGATCGAGCAGCTCGCGCATCGGGCCGCCGACCCAGGTCGGGATGTGCGCGCCGTTGGTCACGTGCGTGATCGGCACCTCGTCGACGCTGCGGTCCGGCCACAGGTCGTGCCACATCTCGCGCGCGACCTCGCCGTGCCGCGCGCTCACGCCGTTCGCGATGCGGCTCGAGCGCAGCGCGAACTGCGTGACGCCGAACGGCTCGGCGGCCTCGTCTGGATGGGTGCGCCCGCGGCGCACGAGCGTGTCGGTGTCGATCCCCATCTCGGCGGCGATGCCACCCAGCGTCTCGGTGATCTGCGCGGCGGGGTAGCTGTCGTTGCCGGCCGGGACCGGCGTGTGGGTGGTGAACACGGTGCGCTGGCGGATCGCCTCGAACGCCTCGTCCACCGACGCCCCGGTGCGCTCGCGCTCGATGCGCGCGAGCTCGAGGCAGGCCATGGCGGCGTGACCCTCGTTCAGGTGCACCACGCCCGGCTCGATCCCGAGCGCGTGCAGGGCGCGAACGCCGCCGATGCCGAGCAGCGTGTACTGGCTCAGGCGCACGCCGGCGTCGCCGACGTACAGGCGCGAGGTGATCCAGCGGTCGGTGAGGTCGTTCTCCGGCCGGTCGGCGTCGAGCAGGAGCAGCGGCACGCGGCCCACGTCGACCCGCCAGAGCTGGGCGACGACCGTGCGCTCGCCGATCGGCACGCTGACCGTCAGCGGCTCCCCGTCCTCGCCGCGCACGAGTGCCGCCGGCACGCGGTCGGGATCGGTCTCGACCCAGTACTCGTGCTGCCAGCCCGACGCGTCGATCCGCTGGCGGAAGTAGCCGTGGCGGTACATCAGCCCGACCGCCACCAGCGGCAGGCCCATGTCCGACGCCTCCTTGAGGATGTCGCCGGCCAGCACGCCGAGGCCGCCCGAGTACACCGGCAGCGACTTGTGGATCGCGTACTCGGCGCAGAAGAACGCGGCCGGGGCGTCCTCGGTCACCGGTCCGGAGAGCAGCGGTTCTGAGAGCCGCTCGGAGACGGCGTCCACGAGCGCGCGCATGCGGTCGAGGAAGGCGTCGTCGCCGGCCAGCTCGGCGAGCCGCGCCGGCGGGACCTCCCCGAGCAGGCGCACCGGGTTGCCGAGGCACAGCTCCCAGCGCCGCGGGTCGATCGCGGAGAGCAGCTCCGGGCCGCCGGGCGTCCACGACCAGCGGTAGTTGTAGGCGAGGTCCGCGAGCGGCGCGAGCGGTTCGGGCAGGCGCGTGCGGAGCGCGGCGGCGGCGGCCGCGATGTCGGGAGAGCCAGCGTTCACCCCTGATATGTAGCGAATGACGGCCGCAAGCGGTCGGCAAGCGCGCCGCAAGGCCCCAGAAACCGTGGAGGCGGAGGCTTGCCGCATGACCTCAGCCCGAATCCTGGCCGTCGGCGTCCTCGAGCCGCTCGTCCATGCCGAGCGGCGCTTCTCGCTGCTCGTCCACCGCGGCGCGGGCACCGCGCTCCGCCTCACCTCGCGCGGGTGGGGGCCGGTGATTCGCTGGCTGGCGATCGCCGTGGCGGGCCTGTACGCCGTCGACGAACTCGGCGCGCTCGCGCTGCTGAACGAGACCGGGAAGGCGCTCACCCTCGCCAACGTCATCCTCCTCACCGGCGCGATGCTCGCGTGGCGCTGGCTGCGGCGCGCTCGCGACCGGGTCGTGGTCGAGGACTTCGTGAACTTCACCGGCGACGATCCCCAGGCCGTCAAGGGCCTCTCGACCCTGCTCGTCGCCGAGCTCGGCCGCCTGAACGAGCTCTACGGGCGCGTCAACGACCAGCTCTCGACGCCGCTGTCGCTCGGCGTCCGCCGCCGCGGCGCGGCGGGGACGGAGCCCGGATCGTTCCTGTCGGTGCGCGCCGACGACGTCACCGGCGCGCTGAACGACGCCGTGGCGTCCGAGACCCGGCTCCAGGTCGGCGGCATCAACCTCCCGGTCGGCTTCCTGGTCGGCCTCGTCGGCCGCTTCGCGCGCGGGCCGCGGATCATGGGCAGCGTGCATGCCGACGGCACCGTCGTCACCGCCCAGGTCGTCGGCCCCGGCGCCGGCCGGCAGTGGCGCGTCGAGGCGGCCACGCCCGAGGAGTCGGTGGCCGAGCTCGCCGCGCGCATCTTCAACGACCTCACGCTCCGGAGCTCCGTGCGCGCGGCTGCCATGCGCCACTTCACGCGCTCGCTCGAGCTGTACTGGGCCAGCCACCGCACGCCGCGCGACCGCGCGCGCCATCTCCGGCTGGCCGAGGGAGAGCTGCTGCAGGCGATCGCCGAGGACGAGAGCTTCGACCTCGCCTTCTACAACCTCGGTGTCGTCTACAGCAAGCTCGCCGAGACCGAGCAGCAGGCCGCCCAGGCGTCCGACTACGTCGGCCCCGACGACGATCCGGAGGCGGCGCATGCCGCCCGTCTCGACGCGGCGCTGACCGCGTTCAACCGGGCCGTCGCCCTCAACCGGGACCGCGCGGAGACCGTCTACGCGCTGGCGGTGCACGAGTTCGCCCGCGCCGCGGCCGTCAAGGATCGCGACGCCGTCGGCGACCTGCTGGACTGCGTGGTCTGCCGCTGCGATCGCGTGCTGGCGCTCGATCCCCGCCACGCCCAGGCGCATGACCTCAAGGGCATGGCGCTGCGGCGGGCGGGACACAGCGAGGATGCCGAGCGCAGCCATCGGGCCGCCGTGGTCCTCTCCTGGCGCCGCGTGCGGTCCGCCGCGCAGGCCCAGTGCGCGGCGGGGCCGGCACTCGAGAGCACGCTGCCCGCCGCCAACGCGAACCTCGCCGCCGCCATGCACAACCTCGCGCGCGTGCAGGAAGAGCTGGGCGGCGCGCGCCGCGTGCGGCTCGCACGCGCCGACCGCCTCTACCGCCGCGCGGCCGCGCTCGCACCGACCTCGACGCGCGCGGCCATCCACTACGGGCGCGGGCGCATGCTCGACGGGCTGTCGCGCCCCCTCCCCGCCCGCGAGTGCTACCAGGCGGCGCTCACCATCGAGCCCGAGAACCCCGTCTATTGGGCGGCGGTCGCGTCCGGGTACGCGGCCGTGGCCGAGAACGAGCGCGTCCCGGCGCTGCGGGAGCAGCTGCGCGCCAAGGCCGGCCTGCGCGCCCAGGCCGCGCTCCACGCGCTCGCGCCGATCTACCGCCGCACGCTCGAGCTGCACCACCCGCCGGTCGCCGTCGAGCTGCGCGACGCCACGCTCAAGACACTGCGGCACGCGCACGGGCTGCTCGACGACGCGGCCGGGCGCGCGCGGATCAAGGCGATCGAGGCGCTGTGGGACCAGCTCGAGGAGGCCACCGCGCGACGCGACGCCGCGGCGCTGCGCCGGCTGCTGGGCACCTTCGACTCGTCCCGCACGTGGGAGCGCGAGCAGGTGCAGATCGCGCTCGCCCGCACGCTCGGGCGGCGCGACGATTGGGCCGCCGCGGCCCGCGAGTACGCGAAGCTGATCGCGATGCTCGGAGAGCATCGCCCGCAGGGCATCGCCCAGCACTCCCTCCACGCCAAGCACGCTCGCGCGCTGCGCAACGCCGGGCGACCCCACGACGCGCTGATCGAGGCCACGCGCGGCCAGCTCCAGGACCCGCTGAGCGCGTCGGCGCGCCGCGAAGTCGGCAAGGCGCACTTCGCCCTACTGCAGTTCGAGGAGGCGCTCGAGGCCTGGAAGCACACGCTGTGGCTCACGCCGAACGACCCGGTCCTGCACTGGAAGGTCGCCTTCTGCCACTGGAACGTCGCCCAGGAGCGCCGGCACGATCCCGGCCGCCGGGTGGCCCTGACCGCCGCCGCCGAGCGCTTCGAGCACGCCGCGGCCCTGTTCGGCGCGGGTTCCGGGCCCGGCTGGGCGTGGTCGCGCCTGTGGGCGGGGCGCGTGATGGCCGAGCTGCGCGAGAAGGACGAGGCGGTTCGCTACCTGCGCACGGCGGCGGGCTGCACGCCGACCGCGATGGCCGGCTCCCTGCTGCTCGGCGAGCTCCACCGCGAGCGCGGCGAGCACGACGCCGCGCGCACGCTGCTGGCCCAGGCCCACACGCTCGCAAGCGCCGCACCCACGGCCGCAAACGCCGACGCCGACTGGGGCGAGACGCTGCCCGTCCGCGACGTCCTCACCCGCTCCCGCGCGCTCCAGCCCACCGAGATCCAGTCGCGCCGCGCCGCCTGACGGTGCGGCCGGGATCCGTCGGTAGGCTCACTCGGCTCAGCCTGAGACGGCCTCGCCGCTCCGCAGGCGCTCGACGAGCGCGGCCAGCCGCGGCATGCCCAGGCGCTCGGCCTCCGCGCCGCCCGCCTCCAGCAGCGAGGCGGCCCGCCCGTCCTCGCGCGGGAGCACGCGTGCCAGCTCGACCTGCGTGCGCGCCACCCACGGCCGCGCGCGCATCCGCTCGTTCATGACCAGCGCGACCTCGAAGTGCGCGATCGCCTGCTCGCGGCGCCCGAGCACGTCGGCCAGGAGGCCCAGGTGGCGGGAGGCCGACCCGTAGCAGGTCGACGCCCAACCGATCGCGACGTTGCGGTCGGCGTAGGGCTCGAGCAGGTCGTAGAGCGGCGCGGCGTGCGTGGCGTCCCCGAGGACGGCGGCGGTCTCGGCCAGGTGGGCGATCGCGCCGAGCCAGATCCCGTCGAGCGGCAGGCCGCGGAATCCGTCGCGGGCGAAGCCGTCGACGGTCGCGCGCGCCTCGTCGGCGCGGCCGCTCTCGGCCTGGAGCAGCGAGAGCACGCAGTACCAGCCCGGGATCGTGGCGTAGCTCTCGGCGTAGTGGCCGATCGCGCCCTCGATCCGCTCCAGCCCGCCGCGCTCGCGCCGGAGCACGAAGGCCTGCAGCAGCGTTGCGCTGCCGGCGTTGGGGTCCTGCACGCGCTCGCCGAGCCGCAGCGCCTCGCGGCTCTCCTCGTCCGCCCGGTCGAAGTCCCCGGCCAGCAGGCAGCGCATCGCGCGGTAGATGTGCACGTAGAGGGCGTCGACGACCCGGCGCCGGCGGGTGGCGATCTGCGCGTAGGCGTCGATCTCGACGTCCACCGCGTCGATCTCGCCCAGCTCGAGCAGGTCGATCATCCGCCAGCGGTGGCCCTGGATCGCGAGCCGCTCGTCGCCCGAGCGCTGCGCCAGCCCGAGTAGGTCGTTCGCCGCCTGCAGCCGCTCCTGGACGTTGTGCGGCCCCCACAGCGACCAGTGGCGGGCGACGAGGGCGAAGCCGAGGCCGCTGGTGTCGCCGACGCGGCGCGCGAGCTCGACGGCCTCGCCGCTCAGCTCGGCCCGCCGGTCGCGCTCGTCGGAGAAGCTCAGCTCGATCGCGAGGCGGGCCAGTAGCCGCGCGCGCAGCGAGTCGTCGTCCTCGCCAACCGCCTCGAGCGCCTCCTCGAGCAGCCGCACGCCTTCCTCGTCGTGCACGCCGCCCGCCATCTGGCCAGCCGAGCCGTAGCCGAGCGCTGCCTGCGCGAGCAGCCGCGGGGAGGCGAGCCGGCGCGCGGCCTCGGCCGCCTGGCGGAACGTGGTGCGCGCCGCCGCGGCGGCCCCGGCCTTCGTCTGCGCGTCGCCGCACGCGAGCAGCAGGCCGCAGCGCCGCTCGCCGTCGAGCGCGGCGGCGTCGAGCGCCTCGAGCGCGACCGCGTAGAGCCGGGCGGCCTCCTCGTAGGCCAGCGCGTCGGCGGCGCGGCGGGCCGCTCGCTCGGCGTAATCGACGGCGCGCGTCGCGCCGCGCGCGGGCGGCGCGAGCGAGAAGTGGTGTGCGAGCTCGGCGAGCGGCGGCTCGGTACTCGCCGCCTCGACCTGCTCGAGCGCCTCGCCGACGCGCAGGTGCAGCCGTGCGCGGCGCGTGGCCGTGAGGCCGTCGTAGAGCGTCTGGCGGATGAGGCTGTGCGTGAAGCTGCAGCGCCCGTAGACGCCGGGCACCTCGGCAATCACGTGGGCGGCGACGCCCTCGTCGACCACCTCGTCGAGCTCGTCCTCGTCGAGGGCGCCGACCGCCTCGAGCACCTCGACGCGGAACTCGCGACCCATCACGGCGGCCGTCGTCAGCACACCCCTGGTGTGCTCGGACAGCGTCGCCAGCCGCCGGCCGATCACCTCGCGGACGCCCTCGGGCAGCTCGAGCTGCCACGGGGCGCCGTTGCCCTCCGGGCGCGGCGAGCGGGCGCCGAGGTGGCGGACCATCTCCTCGAGGAAGAACGGGTTGCCCTTGGTCTCCTCCCACAGCGCGCGGTTGACGTGCGCCGGCATCTCGCCCGGCCCGAACTCGCCGATCAGGCGCTCCGCGTCGGCCTCGTCGAGCCCGCGCAGCGCGATCCGCTCGAAGAACGACTCGCGGCGGAGCTGGACGAGCATGTCGACGAGCGCTGCCGGGCGCTCGGTGTCGCGGAAGCTGGCCACCACCAGCAGCGGCGACTCGTCGGCGGCGCGCACCATCTGGCGCAGCATCAGCAGCGTCGGCGTGTCGGCCCAGTGCAGGTCGTCGAGCACGAGCACGACCGGCTGCGCGCCCGCGATGTCGCGCAGCACCTCGGCCACCGCGTCGAACAGCCGGTAGCGGTCCTCTCCGTCGGCGGTGGTGGGCGGCGCCTCGCCGCCCCCGGCCGCCGCCATCTCGGGCATGACCCGGGCGAGCTCCGGGCTCCACGTGCGCACCGCGTCCGGCACCCGGGCCACGTACCGGCGCAGCGCCTCGACGAACGGCTGGTAGGGCACGAGCGTCTCGGCGTCGCAGCGCCCGTAGAGGGCGAGCGCGCCCTCCTCCTCGCAGGCCTCCATGAACTGCAGCGCCAGCCGCGTCTTGCCGATCCCGGGCTCGCCCTCGAGCAGCACGAGCCGCCCGCCGCCCTCGACCGCCAGTTCGTAGTGCTGGTGCAGCCGCTCGAGCTCGCCGCGGCGCCCGACGAACGCGGCGCCGCTGCGGGTGGCGAAGAAGCCCTGCGCCGCCTCGGGGTCCGGCGTCGCCGCCGCCGTGGGCGCGGCGGGTGCCGGCGCCGGCTCGGCCCGCTCGGCCTTGAGCATGCGCTCGAAGTCCGCCTGCACCTGCGGTCCGGGCGCGACGCCCAGCTCGTCGCGCAGCAGCGTCCGCAGGCGCTCGTGGACGCGCAGCGCCTCGGCGAGGTTGCCCTGGGCCTCGCGCACGCGCATCAGCAGCAGGTGGCCGCTCTCGCGGAACGGCGCGCGGTCGACCAGCTCCTGCGCCGCGCGCTCGGCGGCCGCGAGCTCGGCGCCGCCGAGCGCCAGGCCGGCGTCCCCGCGCAGCTCGCGCGACTGCAGGCCGAGCTCCTCGAGCCGGCGGCGCGGATCCTCGAGCCAGGAGGCCTCGTAGCCGGGCAGCAGCCCCGCGTCGGCGAGCGCCTCGGCGCGGCCCGCGGCCTCGACGACCGCGCGCCAGTCGGCGCGGTCGCGGGCGGCGAAGGCCGCCTCCAGCGCCGGCTGGGCGCCGTCGAGATCGATCGCGGCGTCCGGCGCGAGCTGCACCGCCCGCTCCCCGGCGTTGACGAGCACGTCGGGCCCGAGCGCGCGGCGCAGCTTGGAGAGGACGACGTTCAGCGCCTGCGACTGGCCCGCCGGCGCGTCCTCGCCCCACAGCGCGGCGATCAGCCGCTCGCGCGTGACGGCGTGCGGGCTGAGCGCGAGGAAGGCGACGGCGAGCCGGCCTTGGCGGCCCGGGAGCTCGCCCTCGCGGCGCCGTCCGTCGACGGAGACCGCGAGCTGGCCGCACAGTTCGATGATCACTTGCGGGGGTGCCACGCGCGCGTCCCGCCTCCTTCCAGTGAAGCGAGACTAGCCGAGCGGCGTGACCCCCCGCAAGCGGCTCACCCGACCACGGCCGAGCGCCGCGCGCGCAGGCCGGCCACGGCGAGCAGCCCGAACCCGGCGAGCGCCCAGGCGGCCAGCACCGCGAGATGCCCGCCTGCCGCCGCGCCGTCGAAGTACCCGGTGCTCCGCAGCAGATTGCTGCCGGCGCCGGGCGGGAGCAGCTGCCCGATCAGCCCGGCGGGCTCGGGGAGCATGTGCGGACCGGCGGCGGCGCCCGAGAACGGGTTGCCGACGAACACCATCGCGAGCGCCCCGAGGGCGAGCCCCGCCTTGCCGAGCACCGCCTCCAGGCCGGCGATCGTGGCAGCGATGGCCGCCACCAGGAGGCTCAGCACCGCGGCGTTGGCGGCCCAGTCGCCGCCGATCACGTCGAGCCAGCCCTGCACGAGCAGCGTGGCGGTCAGACCGGTGAGGAGCGAGCCGCCGATCACGAACCCGGCGCGCTGCAGCCGCGAGGTCGCAAGCGCGATGCTGGCGGCGCCGACGAGGATGCCGCCGATCACGAGCGGCAGGACTGCCGACGGAAGTGCGCCGGCGCGAGCGGAGGCAGGCACGACGTCCTCCACGGCCGCGTCGTTCTCGGACGCGGCGTGGGTGAGCAGTGTGGTCACCGGCGCGCTGGCGGCCGAGGCCGTCAGGACCTTCGGGCCGCCGGGCGTGGCGACGAAGGCGCCGTAGACCTCGCGGTTCTCGATCGCCTCGCGAGCGGCGGCCTCGTCGGCGTAGCGGTGCAGGTCGAACGCCTCACCGCGGGCGGCGAGGCCCTGCTCGATCGTGCGCGTCTGGGCCGCGGGGCCCGCGACGCCGATCGGAAGATCGCGCGGCCCCATCTCGGCGTTCGGCCAGGCGAACAGCGCGAGGATGGCGGCGAACACGACGGGGATGAGCAGGAACGCGGCTGGCTTGGGGCGGTGGTGGCCGTTCATGGGGGTTCTCCTCAGCGAGTCAGGCGGCGTGCGGGAGCTGCCGCGTCGGGGTGGCGGGGCGGTGAAGGGGAGCGTTGGGCGTGAGGCGCAGCGGCTCGCCGAAGTGGCGGATCGCGTCGAACGTGCGCTTCCACGCCGTGGCGTGGATGGCGGCCGTCGAGGTCAGGACGCCGTCGAGGTCGAACAGCACGGCGTCGAAGCTGGAGGTCGAGTTCATGCCCGGCGACGCTACGGACGCGGCCCCCGCATCGAATCCGGCGGGTGACCAGTCGCGTCCCTAGTGACTGGTCCTCAACGTCAACTGCGGCTGGGTGGGGAGGGCGGTCAAGCCGGGGTTAGGTGGATTTCGGGGTGCTCGGATCGCCCAAATACACCTTTGTGCTCTCGACGCGCACTTGGGTGTATCTCGACGATCGCCACCGCGCCGAGATACACCGAATCCCGCCTTCGCGCAGGTCCACGCGCGGCGGCCGGCTCCCCAACCTCCCTACCCAGCCGCCGTTGACGTTCGTCCCGCCCCGGCGCGCCAGGTCAGTCCGAGAGCTGCGTCGGGAGGCCGAACGCGGGGAAGAGCTCGGGGTAGAGGTAGTGGCAGAGGTCGGAGATCCTGCCGTCCTCGACCTTCATCACGACGAGCGCGAACGGCTCGTGGGCGCCCTGCCCGGCCGGGCGGTAGGTGGCGAAGGCGGGGCCGCCGTTGGCGGCGACCTTCAGCACGCGCGAGCCGCGGCAGCCGATCCCCGTCCCGAGCAGCCACGCGCGCACCTGTGCGGGCCCGCGGAGCCAGAGCGGGTACGGCGGCATGGAGAACGTCGCGTCCTCGTGCAGCAGCGCGACCAGCGCCTCCATGTCGTAGCGCTCGAAGGCGTCGACGTAACGGTCCAGCAGCTCCTGCTCGACCTCGGAGTCGGCCGCCGCGGCGCCGGCGGTGTCGAGCTCGGCGGCGTCGAGCGTCGCTCGCGCCCGCTGCAGCGCGCTGTTCACGCCCGCGGTCGTGGTGCCGAGCAGCTCGGCGGCCTCGCTGGCCTTCCAGCGCAGCACCTCGCAGAGGATCAGTGCGGCTCGCTGCCGCGGCGGCAGGTGCTGCAGCGCGGCGACGAACGCCAGCCTGACGGTCTCGCGCGCGGCGGCCAGCTCGGCCGGGTCGCCGGACTCGGGCAGCACGCGCGAGTCGGGCACGGGCAGTACCCAGGACTCGTCGCCGAGCTTGGCCCCGAGGGCCGACTCGGCGGTCGACGCCGGCCCGAGGTCGATCGGCTGGGCCCGGCGCTGGGCGCCGCTCAGCATGTCGAGGCAGACGTTGGTGGCGATGCGGTACAGCCACGACCGCAGAGCGCCCGGAGCGTCGAGCCGGTCGATGCCGCGCCACGCGCGCACCATCGTCTCCTGCACGGCGTCCTCGGCGTCGGCGCCTGAGCCGAGCATCCGGTAGCAGTAGCCGGTCAGCTCCCGCCGGTGAGCCTCGAGGTCGTGCTCGACGGGCCGCGTGACGGTGGCCATCGTCTCTGAAACTGGCACGCAGGCCATCGTAAGAAAGTGGAGCTGCGGTTCCCGTACGGGAGGCCGCACTCTTTGGACCGCGAGGAGCAGCTGACGCCGCTCGGAGTGCACAGCGACCGAGCTGGCGCCGATCGGCGGTGGCCTCTACCGCGGGACGTTCACCGTGCCGGCCGGCGCGCACGAGTACAAAGTCACGATCAACCGCTCCTGGACCGAGAACTACGGCGCGGGCGGGGCGCCGGGCGGCGCGAACATCCCGCTCCCCGCGCCGGGCGGCTCCGTCACGTTCACGTACGACGACGCCACGCACGTGGTCTCCGACGACGTCCCGCGCCCGGTGGGCGCGGTGCGCGGCGCGCACTGGGTGCGCCGCGGGGTGATCGCCTGGGACCTGCCGGCCGCGCGCGAGGGCTTCAGCTACCGCCTGCACGCAGCGCCCGATGGGGGGATGACCGTCCAGGACGGCGCGATCGCGGGCGGCACGTCGTTCCCGCTCGCGCTCGACGAGGCCGGCCTGCCGGCCGAGGTGCGCTCGGACTTCCCGCACCTCGCCGCCTACGACGCGCTCGAGCTGTCCGACGCCGCGCGCCGGCGGGCCCGCGCCCTCCTGCGCGGGCAGCTCGCCGTGGCGGCCTATGACGCGGCGGGCGCGCTCGCGGCGGTCACCGGCGTGCAGATCCCCGGCGTGCTCGACGACCTCTATGCGGCCGCCGCGGACGCCGATCTCGGACCGACCTGGGAGCGCGGGAAGCCGCGCCTGGCCGTCTGGGCCCCAACCGCGAAGGTGGTGACGCTGCTCCTCGGCGACCGCCGCGTCGCCATGCGCCGCGGCCGCGACGGCGTCTGGCGCGCCGAGGGCCGCAAGTCATGGCGCGGCGCCCGCTACGCGTTCGAGGTGGTCGTCTACGCGCCGGCGGCCAACGCGGTGGTCACGAATGTCGTGACGGACCCGTACTCGCTCGGCCTGACCACCAACTCGGCGCGCTCGATCGTCGTCGACCTCGACGACGACCGGCTCAAGCCGCACGGCTGGCAGAGGCTGCACAAGCCACGGCTCGACCAGTCCGAGGACATGACGATCTACGAGCTGCACGTGCGGGACTTCTCGATCACCGACGAGTCGGTACCCAGCGGCCATCGCGGCACCTTCCGCGCGTTCAGCCACGATCGCAGCGACGGCATGCGCCACCTACGGGGCCTGGCGGACTCCGGGATGACGGCCCTGCACCTCCTCCCGACCAACGACATCGCGACGATCGAGGAGCGACGCTCGGCCCAGCGGGAGCCGCCGTGCACGCTCACCCCGGTCCCGCCCGACGGCGAGTGGCAGCAGGCGTGCGTGGGTCAGGTGCGCGACGCCGACGGCTTCAACTGGGGCTACGACCCGCTGCACTACACGACCCCGGAGGGCTCGTACTCGACCTCCCCGGGCGGGACTGCGCGCACGCGCGAGTTCCGCGAGATGGTCGCGGGCGTCAACCGCGCCGGCCTGCGCGTGGTGATGGACGTGGTCTACAACCACACCCCGGCGGCTGGCCAGGACCCGAAGTCGATCCTCGACCGGATCGTCCCGGGCTACTACCATCGGCTGGCGCCCACCACGGGGGCGGTCGAGACCTCCACGTGCTGCTCGAACACGGCGAGCGAGCACCGCATGATGGAGAAGCTGATGGTCGAGTCGATCGTCACCTGGGCGCGCGAGTACAAGGTCGACGGCTTCCGCTTCGACCTCATGGGCCACCACTCGCGGGCGAACATGCTCGCCGTGCGGCGCGCGCTCGACCGGCTGACGCTCAAGCGCGACGGGGTCGACGGGCGCAGCATCTACATCTACGGCGAGGGCTGGAACTTCGGCGAGGTCGCCGACAACGCGCGCTTCGAGCAGGCCAGCCAGCTCAACCTCTACGGCACCGGCATCGGCACGTTCTCCGACCGTCTGCGCGACGCGGTCCGCGGCGGCGGGCCGTTCGACGAGGACCCGCGGATGCAGGGCTTCGCCAGCGGGCTGCTGACGGATCCCAACGGCGCGAGGAAAATCGACGACGGCACGCTTGTCAACGGCGAGTCGGACGAGCAGCGCGCCCGCCTGCTGCTGTACCACGACCAGATCAAGGTGGGGCTTGCGGGCAACCTGCGCGACTACCGGTTCGTGGACCGTACGGGCGCGACCGTGACCGGCGCGCAGGTCGACTACAACGGCCAGCCGGCGGGCTACGCGGGCGAGCCGGGGGAGACGATCACCTACGTCGACGCGCACGACAACGAGACGCTGTTCGACGCGCTGCAGTACAAGCTCCCGCAAGGCACCTTGATGGCCGACCGGGTGCGGATGAGCACCCTCGCGCTCGCCACCACGGCGCTCGCCCAGAGCCCGTCGTTCTGGCACGCGGGCGCCGACCTGCTGCGCTCGAAGTCGCTCGACCGCAACAGCTACAACTCGGGCGACTGGTTCAACCGGATCGACTGGTCCGCGAACGAGTCGACCTGGGGCTCCGGGCTGCCGCCCCGCGAGGACAACATGTCCAAGTGGCCCTTCATGCGGCCGCTGCTCGCCGACCCCGACTTGAGGCCGTCGGCCGCCGACCTGCGAGCGGCGCGCGACCGGGCCGCCGAGCTGCTGCGCATCCGCTTCTCCTCGCCGCTGTTCCGGCTCGGGAGCGCGCGGCTCGTGCAGCAGCGCGTGAGCTTCCCGACCGGCGGGCCGGGCCAGACCCCGGGCGTGATCGTGATGGCGATCGACGGGCGCTCGAAGGGGAGCGTCGTCGTGGTCTTCAACGCCACGCCGACGCCTACGACCCAGACGGTCGCGTCGCTCGCCGGGCGGCGCTACCGGCTCCACCCGGTGCAGGCCGCGGGCGGCGACCCGGTCGTGCGCGGCTCCACCGCCGAGGGAGGTGCGTTCACGGTCCCCGCCCGAACGGTGGCGGTGTTCATCGAGCGTTAGGGGGTGACCGGGCCCCGTACCCCGGCTCTACTTCGTCGTCTGGGGGATCATCGCCTTCGGCGTCCTGTCGGTGATCGTCGTCATCGACCAGTTCGGCGAGCTCTTCGGACGACGCAGAATCCCGCGGAGGCGGGGCGGGGAACCGCTCGCCTTGTTTCGCTGCCCGGTTGTCCATAGCATCGGGGCTATGGACCACGCGTCCCCCGGGAGCGCGTCATGGATGAGGCCGTCGAGCGTTTGACGATCCTGGAGCCCGGTTCCGTCTTCGCGGACTATCGCGTAGAGGGCCTTATCGATCGCGGCGGGATGGGCGTCGTGTACCGAGCGACCGACGAGGGCCTCAACCGGACCGTCGCGCTCAAGATCATCGCGCCCGAGCACACGAAGAACCCGGACGCGGTGCGGCGGTTCAAGTCGGAGGCTCGGCTCGCGGCATCGCTCGAGCACCCGAACATCGTCCCGATCCACCGCGGCGGCGAGTATCACGGCGTCCTGTACCTCGCGATGCGCTTCGTCCCCGGGACCAACCTGCGCCAGATCATCGACCGCGGCGAGCTGCCCCTCGAGCGCGTGCTGCGCATCGTCATGGCGCTGGCCTCCGCGCTCGACGCCGCGCACGAGCGCGGCCTGGTGCATCGCGACGTCAAGCCCGCCAACATCCTCATCAGCGGCGAGGGCGACCACGATCACATCTACCTCACCGACTTCGGCCTGACGAAGCGGCTCGGGTCCGCCGGGAGCATGACGCGCACCGGCGCATGGGTCGGCACCCCCGACTACGTCGCGCCCGAGCAGATCCAGGCCGGCCCGGTCGACGGCCGCGCCGACATCTACTCCCTCGGATGCGTGCTCTACGAGATGCTCGCCGGGGAGGTTGCGTATCCCAAGGACAACGACATGGCGAAGCTCTGGTCGCACGTCCAGGATCCATGTCCGCTGCCGAGCTCGAAGCGTCCCGAGCTGGTCAAGGCCTTCGACGACGTCGTCGCGCGGGCGACCGCCAAGAACCCCGACGACCGGTTCCCCCGGGCGTCGGATTTGGCCGCCGCGGTCAGCGCCGCCGTGCAGGAGCAACGCGCCACCATCGACCCGGCCGCCATCCAGGCCACGCGTGCCACCGACGCCGACGCGCCGTCGGCCGAGGAGCACGAGGTCTTCATCGCCGAGCCCGCGCCCATGGCCTCAGCGCCGCCGCCAAGCGCCCCGGCGCCACCTCCCCCCGCGCCGCCGCCGTCGCCCCCCGGCGCGGCGCCGCCGAGTGGCGGGCGGATCCGGCCTCAAAGGCAGGGCTCGTCGCGCATCGTGCTTGCTCTGGGGGTGCTCGTCGGCGTGATCGTGATCGCTGTCGCTGCCGTCCTGGCACTCGGCGGAGACGGCGGCGACGAGGAATCGCCGGAGCCGCCGGCGGTGGCCGCAGCCACCGAGCTGCCGGCGAACCTGGACTGGCAGCCGATCGCCGAGATGCCCTTCCGGCGCCAGTACGCGGCATCGACGGTCGTCGACGGCAAGATCTACGTGTTCGGCGGCATCGTCACCACATCGTCCACCACCACGACCAAGATCTACGACCCGGCGTCGAACCGCTGGACGACCGCGGCCGGCCTGCCGCATCCGTTGCACCACTTCACGGCCGTGACTTACAAGGGAGAGGCCGTGGTGATCGGCGGCTTCGTGCCCGGGGACGAGCTGACGTCGGAGCAGACCCGTGACGTCTACGCGCTGCGCGAGGGTACGTGGCAGAAGCTGCCGTCGCTCAAGCATCCGCGCGCCGCCGCAGCCGCGGCGGTCGTGGGCGACAAGATCGTCGTGGTCGGCGGCCAGGCCGGCGGCGAGCTCGTGCCGCAGACGGAGATCTTCGACGGCGACCGCTGGACCGACGCGGCGGACATCCCCACTCCGCGCGAGCATCTCGGCGCGGCGTCCGACGGCCGCTACCTGTACGCGGTAGGCGGGCGCGAGCTGTCGAACGCCGACAACTTCGCCGCGTTCGAGCGCTACGACCCGGAGAGCAACAGGTGGACCGAGCTCGAGGACATGCCCGAGACCGTCGGCGCCGTCGCGGCGGCCTTCGCGGGCGGCCGCATCGTCGCGGTGGGAGGCGAGGGCACGACCGAGGCGTTCGACGAAGTCCAGGGCTATGACATCAAGGGCCGCGGCTGGTCGCAGCTGCCGCCGCTGTCGAGCCCGCGCCACGGCGTGTCGCTCGCCGTGGTCAACGATGTGCTGTACGCGTTCGGCGGGGCGACCGAGGCCGGGCACGTCGGTGCGACCAGGCAGTCCGAGCTCCTCGACCTCTCCGGCCAGGACGCGGCACCGGTGGCGGCAAACGCCGAGTGGCGCCAGGTCACGAAAGCTCCGACGAAGCTCCAGTACGCCGCGGCGGCCGAGGTCCGCGGACGGGTCTGGCTGTTCGGCGGCATCGGCGCGGACGAAAAAGCCATCGCCGAGACCGCCGCCTACGACCGGGCGATCAACACTTGGGTGCAAGCACCGCGGCTGCCGCAACCGGTGCACCACGCCGCCGCAGTGACCTACCGCGGTGTGCCGATGGTGATCGGCGGCACCCTCGAAACCGGGGAGTCCGATCGCGTCTATGCGCTGCGCGGCGACAGGTGGGTGCCGCAGCCTCCGCTCAATCGAGCCCGCGCCGCGGGCGCCGCTGCGGTCGTGGGGAACAGGATCATCGTGGTCGGCGGCGTGGCCGGCGGCAAGCTGGTACCGCAGACGGAGATCTTCGACGGCCAGGGCTGGACCGAGGCAGCCGCGATCCCCACGCCGCGCCAGCACCTCGGCGCTGCCTCGGACGACCGCTACGTGTACGCGGTCGGCGGGCGCGGGCTGTCAGCCGCCGAGAACACAGCCGCATTCGAGCGCTACGACCCCGAGAAAGGCAGCTGGACGCGACTGGACCCGATGCCGAAGCTCGTGGGAGCCGTGGGGGCCGCCTTCCTGGCCGGTCGTGTCATCGCAGTCGGCGGCGAGGGGACCAACACGGTCTCGGATGCGGTGCAGGCCTACGACCTGCGGCGGCAGGCCTGGTCGCAGCTGCAACCTCTGCCCGAACCGCGCCACGGGTCGTCGGTGGTGGCGCTCGGCGGCTCGCTCTACTCGATCGGCGGCGCGGCGGCGGCCGGGCACGTCGAGTCGACGCAGGAGGTCTACGTCCTGGACCTCGAATAGCGGTCGTTTGCGCCCGCTGGTCGGCCGTTATTCCTGCCTTGTCGGCCTCGGCAGGTGGGTCATTGCGTCGGCGCTCAGCGGGACGGCCGCGTCGGCAGGCGCGGGGACGGGCGCGCGGAACAGCACGACCGAGTCGCCGAAGCGCAGGACGTCGCCGTCGCGCAGCGCGCGCGGCTCGGTGATCCGCTCCCCGTTCAGGTACGAGCCGTTGCGCGAGGCGTCGTCCACGAGCGCCCAGCCGTCCCCGATGCGGGTGATGTGCGCATGGTGGCGTGAGACCTCGTCGTCCCAGGGAAGTGCGATGCCGTTGTCCGGCAGCCGACCGATGCTCAGCATCCGGTCGAGCTGTGCCGCGTGCTGCCTGCCGGTGGGGTCGTGGAACACGACGAACGGGCTGCCGCGCCCCTCCAGCTCCAGGCGGTCGTGCAGGAGGGCGTCGACGCGCGTGAGCTGGCCGGCCTCCGCCAGGGCGATGCCGAGCTTGGTCGTGAGCTCGCGCCGTGCCGGATCATCCTCGTCGAGGAGCGACACGGCTCTCTCGAGCAGGCTGACGGCGGCACGGGTGTCGCCGCGCGCGAGCGCGCGCCCGCCCGACGAGCCGAGCCGCCGGGCGGCTCGGGCCGCCAGCTCGCCGCGATCCTCGAGCGCTCTCAGCTCGGTCAGGTAGCGGTGCGCGACCTCAAGGTGGTAGCCGAGCAACTCGTCGTACTCGGCGGCTCGCTCGCCGGCCGCTCGCTCGAGCCAGTCGGCGTAGCGCCGGTGGAGGTCGGCGCGGCGCGCCTTCAGTACGCCCCGGTAGGCGACGTCGCGGAGGAGGACGTGGGTGAAGCTGAAGGTCTCGTCCCCCGCGAATCGCCCGCCGTCGGGCGCGATCACCTGCTTTCGCAGGAGCGCCTCGAGGCGCCCGTCGAGCGTGGCGCGGTCGGCGCCGTCGGTCAGGGCGAGGAGGGCGCCCGCTCCGAACGACCGGCCAACCACGGCGCCCGCCTCCGCCGCGTCGCGATCGTCGGGCTCGAGGCGGTCGATGCGGGCAGCCAGGAGGGTGTGGATCGTCGGCGGTAGCGAGAGCAGCGACGAATGCACGGCGGACAGGCCGGCTTGGGTACGCTCGAGCCGGCGCTCCTCGACGAGCATGCGCACGAGCTCGGCGACGAACAGCGGGTTGCCCTCCGCGCGCGCGGCGACCTGGTGCGCGAGGTCCGCGGCGATGTCCTCGTCGCCGAGCAGGTGCTCCACGAGGCGCTTGCTGTCGTCGCCGTCGAGCGGTCCCAGCGGCAGCCGCTCAGCGTCGCGGCCGAAGTCGGGCCTGACATCGAGCAGGTCGCCTCGCGCGAGCGCGAGGATCAAGACCGGCACGCCGTCGAGCGTTCCGGCCAGGTGCTCGATGAGGTCGAGCAGGATCGGCTCGGCCCAGTGGATGTCCTCGAAGACGAGGATCAGGGGCCGCTTCGCCGCTGCCTCGAGCAGCTTGCGCACCGCCCAGAACGTCCCCCCGGGGTCGGTCGGGGCCTCCGACCAGCCCAAGGCGGCCGAAACCCGCTCGACGATGACCGCGGCGTCGTCGTCGCCGTCCACCAGGCGCGCGAGCCGGGCCTGGACCTCGTGCGTGCTCCTGCCCTCGGGGATGCCGGTCAGTGTCGCCACCACCTCGCGCAGCGGCCAGAACGCCAGCCCTTCGCCGTAGGACACGCAGCGGCCGGTCGCGACCACCGCGCGCTCGCGCACCGACTCGATGAACTCGTACGTGAGCCGCGACTTGCCGATGCCGGCGGGCCCGAGGATCGTGACGAGCTCGCAACCGCGCCGGCCGAGCGCCCGCGCAAGCGCCGCGGTCAGATGCCGCAGCTTGCGCTCGCGCCCGACGAGCGGGGAGGAGAGCCCCCCGTCGCCGAGCCCGGGCGCTTCCTGGACGCCGAGGAGCCTGAACGCCGGGACGCGCCCGCTCTTGCCCTTGAGCTCGAGCGGCGGTACCGGCTCCACGCTGACCGCGTGCCTGACCAGCTCGAGCGTGCGCTCGCCGATCAGGGTCTCGCCGCGCGGCGCCGCCTGCTCGAGGCGGGCGGCGAGGTTGACCGCGTCGCCGCTGACGAAGCCGTGGCCCCGCGACGGATCGCCGACGATCACCTCTCCGGTGTTGACGCCGGTCCGCGTCTCGAGGGTGACGCCGTAGCGGCCGCCGAGCTGCTCGTTGAGCTCGGCCAGCGCGCCGCGCATGTCGTTCGCCGCGCGGACCGCGCGCAGCGCGTCGTCCTCGCGCACCGCCGGCACGCCGAAAACGGCCATCACCGCATCGCCGATGTACTTCTCGATGACGGCCTCGTGGCGTTCGAGAACGGCGCTCACCGAGCGGAAGTACTGTGCCATCACCTGCCTCAGGGTCTCCGGATCGAGCCCCTCGCCGAGCCTGGTCGAGTCGCACAGGTCGCAGAAGAGGATCGTCACGACCTTGCGCAGACCGAGCGGCGGCCCGCCGCCGGTAAGCGCGAACCCGCATTCCGAGCAGAACCGGGCCCCCTCCGGCGTCGCCGCGCCGCAGCTCGGACATGTACTCACGGCCCGAGTCTACGTCTCCCGATATGGGCACCGCCTCGTTGCCGAGCACGAAAACGCCCTCCACGCTCGACCGCGAGCGGTTTCGGAGGGCTGGCGTTGCCGAAAGCGGATGATGGGACTCGAACCCACGACCTTCTGCATGGCAAGCAGGCGGCAGGGACGCGCCAGGACCGCTTTGTGCCCTGCAAATCCGTCGGTTAGGGCGGTCCGCGGAGACGGCCGGGTGCGCGCCGATCTGGCTTGATGTCGGGGGTTCTCGTACCCAATTCGTAACCGCACCGGCTCTGTCGCCGCCCCGATGTGCGACGTGCTGGCCGCTGCACCGAGGCAGGCCTGCGGTCGGCGGCGAGCCCGTGAAGCTGGGCGAGCCTCGCTCGGCGTGCGTCGGCGACCCGTGCGTTACGCTCGCGGCTCAGGTCTCCTTTGGTTGTTCGGCCGCGATCCTGACCCAGCCGCGCATCTCCTCCTGCTCGATCCGCGAGACGGCGCCCGCGAGTTTCTGGTCCCGCGTCGCCGCGTTGTCGTACGGACGCGCGCCGGTCCGGTACAGCCGCCGCTCCCCCTCGACCGCCTCGCGCGCCTGGCTGAAGCGGATGTAGTTCTCCTGCCAGTGGTAGATGGACCGGAGCCCCGTGAGCACCACGACGAAGGCGCCGAGGACGGCGGGGATGCTCGCGTTGTCGGCGAACAACACCGCGGACGTCGGGATGGCGGCGCCGATCACGAGCACCGCGACCTCGAGCGTCTTGTACAACCTGCGCGAGCGGATCGCGGCGATCTTGTACCAGTTGTAGGACTCGTTGGCGATGCGCATCGCGTAGCCGACGTCCGCGTCGTCGGCTGTGCCTCGGGGCTCGGGGGATCGACGGGCTTCGCGCTCATCCGCTCAGCGAGCGACCGTACAGCCGGGCTCACCGGCCGGCAAATGGTGCGAGCGCCCTGTCAGGCGCCGCGCGTCACGCGAGCGTCAGCTCCTCCCCCAGCGGGCCGCCAGCGGCGATCTGCAACCCGACCGATCGATAAAGGGACTCGAAGCTCGTCTCCGGGTCGCCGGCTCGCGGCGGACGGCTCGGGGTGTCCGGGCGCAGCAGCGTCACCCGTGAGGTGCCGTGTCCGGAGCCGACGAGCACCGAGCGGCCGTCCGGCCCGCGGGCCAGCGCCGCGGAGGCGACTCCCCCTCCGACCGCGAGCTGCATCGTGCTGCCCTCGGACCCCTCGAGAGCCAGGTCGATGCGCGGGCGTCGCGGCGCCGCGACGACCCGCAGCTGCCGGCCGGTTCGCGTGCTGCACACACGCACGGTCTCGTCGACCGATGCGCTGACGATCACGTCGCCGTCGTCGGCGAACAGCACCGCGGACACCGGCCCCTCGTTGTCGGTGAACGTCCTTTCCGCTCGGCCGGTCGTCAGGTCCCAGAGCCGGACGCTGCCGTCCATGGAGCAGCTCACCGCGCGACGTCCGTCCGGATGCATCCTCACATCGGTCACCGCCGCGGTGTGGCCGCCGAGCACCGCGAGCAGCTCGCCGCGGTCGGCGTCCCAGAGCCGCACCGAGCCGTCGGCGCCGCCGACGACGATCCGCGCGGCGGTCGCGTCGTAGACGGCGACGAGCGCGTCGCCCCACTGCCCTGCGACCCAGTCGAGGGCATCCTCGTCGCCTCCGGCCCAGCGGCGCACCGTCCCGTCTTCGCCGCCAGAGGCGATCGTGGCTCCGTCCGGCGCGTAGGCCACCGAGATCGCCTCCGACCAATGACCGGTGAGGATCCCTCTCGGCTCGCCAGACCGCAGGTCCCAGCGCCGGACCGCGTAGTCGGCGGCGCCGATCGCGACCTCCGATTCGTCGGGGCTGATCGCCGCGTGGCGGAGCGGGACGTCGTGCGCGGTCAGCTGATGGCGGACCTCTCCAAGATCCAGATTCCAGACGCGTGCCGTGCCGTCGTCGGAACTCGTGACCCCCGTGCGACCGTCGCGGGTGATCGCGATTCCCCAGACCGCATTGGCGTGGGGGGGCAGCGCGCGCGGCGGGTCGGCGCCGCTCATGTCCCACAGGAGCAGCTCGCCCTCCAGCGTCCCGCTCAGCGCACGGCGGCCGGCGGCGTCGACCGCGACAGCCGCGACGCCGCCATCATGACCGCGGAGCGCCCGGACCTCCTCGCCGGTCGCCACGTCGATGAGGCGCACGCTGCCATCGGCCGAGGCCGTCACGAGCAGGGCGCCCTCGCCGGTGAACGCGACGCTTCCGACGCCGGCGGAGTGATGCTCGATGACGCGCGTGCAGGCGCCCGACGCGAGGTGCCAGAGGCGCACGTCGTTGTCGAGCGATCCCGTGGCCGCCAGCGCGCCGTCCGGGCTGACGGCCACGGCCCAGACGCGGTCACGGTGGCCCTGGAGCAGGCGGAGCTGGCGACCGGAGTCCGCGTCCCACACCCGCACAGACGCGTCGTCGCCGCCCGTGACGATTCGCCCGTCGGGCGTGATCGCGATACCCTGGACGGGTCCGGCGTGGCGCTCGAGGAAGCGCGGCGGGCCGGCGTGGAAGTCCCAGACGATCGCGCCGCCCGAGGCCGGCCCCGCGAGCGCGATGCGACCGCCCACGGCGCCGAACGCGTCCGAGCTCTCCACCACCTCGCGCTTGTCGCCGGTGCCGCACACCAGGCGCCGCCCCGAGGGATGCCACGCGACGCTGGTGGCGCTCGCCCCCAGCCGCTGCGCGATCACCTGGTCGGCGCTCTCGATCCTCCATAGGCGGGCGGTCCGGTCGCGCGCGACGCTCGCCAACAGCGATCCGTCCGCGTTGAAGGCCAGGCCGTCGACCTGCGCGGTGTGGCCGACGGCCAGCGTCGCCGGCTCGTGGAAGCGCGCCGTCTCCCAGGCGTAGACGTCGCCCTCCAGCGTGCTGGCCGCCATCGTCGTCCCGTCCGCGCTGACCGCGACGCCGCTGGCCCGCCGCGACGACAAGTTGTAGGAGCCGACCGGCTGGTCCGCTCCGACGTCCCAGACCCACACCATCCCGTCCGCCCCGGCGCTGTACACGCGGCCGTCGACGATGGCCACGCCGTAGACGCTGTCCTTGTGGCCGGTGAACGCCTGCAGCTTCCGGCCGCTCGCAAGCTCCCAGCAGTTGACCGTCGCGTCGAATGACGCGGTCAGCAGCATCCCGCCGTCGGCGCTGAGCGCGATCCTCCTGATCGGGCGGCCGTGTGCCTTGATGGTTCGCTGCCCCCGGTGCCGCCGCAGGCCGGGTGTGCCCTCGGCCTCCCAGACGTGCACGACACCGTCCTCGGCGGACGCCACGACGCGAGCGGCGTCGGGCGTGACCGCCACAGACGTCAGCGGGCGCTGCGCGCGCCCAAGGATCCGGACCATGGCGCCATCGGTGGTCCACAGCCGGGCCGTGCCGTCGCGTCCACACGTCACGACCTGCTCTCCGTCGGCCGTGAAGGCCACCCCGTAGACGGCGCCGTCGTGCCCGGCGAGGGTGGCGCGCGGCTTCCACTCGGCGGTGTCCCAGAGACGCACCGTCCCGTCGTCGCATGCGCTGCCCGCCAGCATCCCGTCGGGGCTGAACGTGAGCTCCCAGATGATGCCGTCGTGGCCGGTGACGACCGCGCGGCCTGCCCGTGATCGCGTATCCCACACGGCGACGGCCCCGTCCTCATGGCCCGCGAGCACCGTGTCACCGTCCGGGCTCACGGCCACGGACATGACGGGCCCGGAGCGCCCGAGGGTGGCCACCGGCACCCCGCCCGCGTCGAGCAGCTCGACTGCGCCGCCTGACGCCCCGATCGCGATGTCGTCGTTCGGCGACACGGCGATCGCGCCTCCGTAGTCGGTGAGCGCGGCGCGCGCGTCCTCGCGGTCGACGACCCACACGGCGACGCTCCCGTCGAGCGATCCGCTCAGCAGCAGGCGTCCGTCGGCCGTCTGGGCGACGCAGGTCACGGGGCCCAGGTGCGCGTCGAACGACCCCTGCCGGGCTCCGGTGTCCACGTCCCACGTGCGAACGGTCCCATCGTCGCCGCCGGTGATCGCGACGTCGCCCGCCGCGCTGAACGCGACCGCGCGGACGGTCTCGGGATGTCCGAGCAACCGGCGTTCTCCGAGGAGACGGACCAGAGCTCGACCGTGCCGCCCGCGAGGCTGCGCAGCGCCGCGCCAGCGTCGGGGCTCGGCGCCGCCGCGACTGGTGCGCCTTCGAGCGTGCCGAAGAGCAGCGGCCGCCGTTCGTCCCGCTGCGGCTCCCAGGCGATGGCCGTGCCGTCGCCGAGCCAGTTCCCGCTCGGCGGGCGCCCGGAGCCGGTGAGCAGGCGGCCCTCCGCGTCGAACGCCAAGCTCGTGATGCTGCCTGTGTGCAGCCGCGCGTGGTGCACGTCGTTGCCCGCGGCGTCGCGCATCAGCACCTGGCCGTCGCGCAGGCCGAACGCCCGCCGGCCGTCGGGCGCCAGCGCGATGGCGGTCACCGGGTTGCCGCTGGAGCGCAACAGCGAGCGCGGCGCGTCGGCGTGCGCGGCCCATGCGAGCAGCGAGCCGTCCGCGCCAGCGGCGACGACCTCGCGGGCGGACGACACGGCGACCGCCGTGACCGTGTCCCCGATGCCCTCCAGATTGGTGATCATCGAGCACCGCTCGAGCTCCCAGAGCGTCACGGCGCCGGTCATGCAGCCGACCGCGACGACGGTCCCGGAAGGGTCGACGGCCAGGCACGACACGGCAGCCGGCACGCGCAGCCGCCCCACGAGGCGTCCGCGCTCGGCATCCAGATACCGGAAGGCGCTCCACGCGTCGGCGACCCATCCGGGGCGCTCGCGAGAGACCGGGTACCCCGCCGGGATCTCCTCGGGCGGGGAGAGCTCGACCGCCCGCAGGAGGTGCGCGGCGGCCGCCTGCCTCCGGCCGGCGCCCGAGAGCTCGAAGGCGACCTCGTAGTGCCGCTGCGCCCGTGCCAGCGAGGCGGCCCAGCGGCTGGCGGCGATGAACGCCGTCTGCTCGGGCGTGGGCTGCGCCTCATGCAGCTCCGCGGCCCGGAGCCACGTCTCGGCGTCCTCGAGCTCGCGCCCCTCCAGCAGCGAGGTCCCGTCGTGGTCGGCTTGCCAGCGCATCGCCTCCTGGAGAAGGCGGGTGTGCGTCCTGATCCACGCGAGGTCTGTGTCGACCGCGGACACGAGCGCATCAACGGCCCACTCGAAGTCCTGGGCAGCCTGCGCGTTGATCCACTGGCGGGACGCGACCGCGGCCGGCAGCGTGTCGGCGTCAACCTCCTGAGCCACGATCGGGACGATCTTCTTGTTGTGCCGGACGGCGGTGGCAGCCTCATCGGCACACGCCGCCGACCGTGCCGAGTCGGGGCTCGCGACGAAGACGTAGGCCTGCGCGCGCACGATCGCGTCCTCGATCTCGAGCATGTATTCGGCGCTGGGCGGGATGCCCTCCAGGTCGACCCAGGCGGTGCGGCCGCGCGCCCGCAGCGCGTCGGTGAGCTTGACCACGAAGTCCCTGTCCTCCCGTGCGTAGGACACGAAGACGTCGAGCGTCTGCGTCGAAGTGGACGGGGCGGCACTGCTCGGCGGTGCGCGGTCCATCACTCGCTACTCCGCGGCCAGCGTCGCTGGCGGCTCGGCCTCGGCCGCCCGCGCGCGCCAGAAGTCGGCTGCCGCCGGGTCGGACGGCTCGGCGAGCCGCGCGAGCTGTTCCATCGCCGGCGCGAACTGCTGGTGCGCAGCCAGCCCCAGCCATCGGACCGCCTCGGCAGGCCGGTCGTCCTCCATCAGCAGGCCGAGGTTGTGCATCGCCGGCGCGTAGCCTCGCTGGGCGGCCTTGAGGTACCACGTCATCGCCTCGTCGGGACTGCGCTCGAGGACGAGGAAGGCGAGGTTGTACATGGCCAGCGACTCGCCGCGGGCGGCCGCTCGTCTGAAGCACCGCTCCGCGCGCTCGGGCTCGCGCTCGCTCACCAGCGCGCCGAGATTGGTAAGCGCCGTGACGTCGCCGAGAGCGGCGGCGCGCTCCAGCCACAGCACCGCCTCGGCGCGCTCGTTGCGCGGGATGAGCGCGCCGACCAGCTGGTTCATGGCGCCGACGTCCCCGCCTTCGGCGGCTCGGCGAAGCTCGCTCTCGCGTGCCGAGTCCACGCGAGCAAGCGTATAGCCGGACGCTCGGGTGGTCACGGCGGACTCAGGTGGCCGAGCCGCGAGGCGCGCCCGGGCGCGCGCGGGTCGCCGGCCGGTCGCACTTCTTCGGCCGAAGGCCCATGTACCGGAGACGCGCGGAGTGGTAGATCAGAACATGACCACGGTGGCGCTGGAGAGCGGGAAATCTGCCCGAAGGTTCCGGCGAGCTAGTCGGGCAGAAGATCCGCGCTAGCGCGTTGAACGCCCCTGAGCGAGCTTCGCCGTACGTCGAGCAAGCTTCTACGGCTCGACCGTGATGCGCGCCTGGCTCAGTCCACTGAGGAAGGTACTGGGGGAGGGTGTCCTAGACAGCAGAAAGCCCGCCGTAGCGGGCTTTCCTTCGAAAGCGGATGATGGGACTCGAACCCACGACCTTCTGCATGGCAAGCAGACGCTCTAGCCAACTGAGCTACATCCGCGCGAGGGGCGAGTATAGCCCGCGAGGAGGCCTTTCCGGCGCGCCGAGGACGCTCCGGTAGTTCGGCGTCGTCGCGTCGAACCCGGAACCGCGCACTAGGCTGCCCGGATGGCGGATTCGCACTCGGACGCGGTCACGAAGGCGTTCACCCAGCAGGCCGCGGCATTCGAGGATCCGCGCTTCAACCGCCTCTTCACGACCGACTCCGAGTGGCTCTTCGAGCGGTTGCCGCTCACCGCCGACGACCTGGTGCTCGACGTCGCGGCCGGCACGGGTCACGTCGCGAGGCGGCTCGCACCCGCCGTGCGGGCCGTCGTCGCGCTCGACGCCACCGTCGCGATGCTCGAGCAGGGCCGCGCCGAGGCGCCCCCGAACGTCATCTTCGTGCGGGGCGACGCGGGCTCGCTGCCGTTCCTCGACGCGAGCTTCGACGTGATCGTCTCGCGGCTGGCGATCCATCACCTCGAGGAGCCGCAGGTCGCGATCGCCGAGATGCGCCGCTGCCTGAGGCCCGGCGGGCGGCTGGCGATCGCCGACCTCGTCGGGGAGCGCGACGAGCAGGACCGCCTCGAGCGCCTGCGCGACCCCTCGCACACCCGCATGCTGACCGTCGACGAGCTGTGCGCACTCGTCGGCACCGACGATGTGGAGGTGCGCAGCGTGGTCCGCCCGCTGAAGCCGTGGCTGGCTCAGACCGAGACGCCGGCCGCCGCCGCGGACGAGATCCGCGCGGCGCTCGCCGCCGAGCTCGACGGCGGCGCCGTGACCGGCTTCCGGCCGTCCCGCGGTGACGACGGCGAGCTGCACTTCGTCCACACGATGGCCTCGCTCATCGCTCGAGGAACGCCTTCACCCGACGCCTGAATTCCTCGCTGGCGTAGGCCTCGCGCACGAGGTCGTCGCCGTCGGCGAGCGGCCGCAGGCGTCGCAGCGCCTCCTTCGTCACGCGCATGGTCACCGCGGCGTGGCCGGCGAGCAGCGCGCACAACTCCTCGACGCGCGCCTCGGCGTCCTCGACCACCTCCGTCGCCAGCCCGATCGCCAGCGCCTCGGAGGCCTCGACCGCTCTCGCCGTGAACACGATGTCCTTCAGCCGCGCCTCCCCGACGACGGCAGCGAGGCGCGCGTAGTTCTCCATCGACAGGCAGTTGCCGACCGTGCGCGCGATCGGCAGCCCGAAGCGCGCCGCCGGCGTGCAGATCCGCAGGTCGCAGGCGGCGGACAGCACCAGCCCGCTGCCCATCGCGAAGCCGTCGACGAGCGCGATCGTCGGCTTGCCCACCGTCTCCAGCCGGCCCACGACGCGCTCGATCCGCGCCTCGTACGCGAGCCCGTCCTCGCCGGACGCGAACTCGAGGAACTGGCGGATGTCGGTGCCGGCCACGAAGGCCCTCCCACCGGCGCCGCGCAACACCATGGCGCGCACGTCGTCGTCCGCGTCGGCCCGCTCGCAGGCCTCGAACAGCGCGTCGTACATCTCGAAGGTCATGGCGTTGTGCGCCGCGGGCCGGTCGAACGTGACCCACACGGCGGGCCCGCGGCGCTCGTATCGAACGCTCACAGCGCCGCGATCTCCGCGTCGGCGAAGCCCGCCTCGCGCAGCACCTCGGCCGAGTGCTCGCCGAGCAGCGGGGCGGGCCGCCGGATGCTCCCGGGCGTGTCGGAGAGCTTCACCGGGATGCCGAGCGCCCGGATCTCGCCCTCGACGGGATGCTCGAGGCGCACCTCCATCTCGCGCGCCTGCGTGTGCGCGTCCTCGAACACCTCGCGATAGTCGTGGATCGGCCCGCAAGGCACGCCCGCCTCGCTCAGCGCCGCCACCCACTCCTCGCTGCCGCGGGCAGCCAGCGCGGACTCGAGCTCGGCCGCCAGCTCCGGCCGGTGGGCCATGCGCTCCTCATTGGACGCGAAGCGCGGGTCGTCGGCCAGCTCCGGCCGGCCGACCGCCTCGCACAGGCGCTGCCATAGCGCAGCGGTGTTGCCGCCGACCGTGATGTGCCCGTCGCGCGTGCGCAGCGCCTGGTACGGCGCAGTCAGCCGGTGCGCGCTTCCCAGCGCCTGCGGTGTCCGCCCCGTCGCCCACAGCTCGGCCGTCTCCCAGATCGATAGTGCCAGCGCGCACTCGAACAGCGACGTGTCGATCCGCTGCCCGCGCCCCGTCCGCTCGCGCGCGTGGACCGCGGAGAGGATCGCCACCGCGCAGTACAGGCCGGCCGCAAGATCCCCGATCGGGACGCCGCACTTGACCGGGTCGCCGCCCGGCTCGCCGGTGACGCTCATCACGCCCGCCAGGCCCTGGGCGATCAGGTCGTAGCCCGGCCGCTGGGCGTACGGCCCGGTCTGACCGAAGCCCGACACGCTCGCGTACACCAGCCGCGGGTTGACCTTCGAGAGCGTCTCCCAGTCGGCGCCCAGCCGCGCCGCCACGCCGGGGCGGTAGTTCTCCAGCACCACGTCGGCGTCGCGTACCAGCCGGTGCAGGACGGCCTGGTGGCGCTCGTCCTTGAGGTCGAGCGTCAGCGAGCGCTTGTTGCGGTTGACGGCCAGGAACGCGGCCGTGTCGTCTCCCCGCATGCGGAAGCCGAGCGAGCGCCGCGTGGAGTCCCCCTCCACGGGCTCGACCTTGACGACGTCGGCGCCCATGTCGGCCAGCACCTGGCCGCAGAACGGTCCGGCCATGACCTGGGTGAGCTCCAGGACGCGGAGTCCGGCGAGCGCGCTCACGCCACCACGGGCTCGCGCTCGAGCAGCGCGAGCGCGGCCTCCACGCCGCTGCCGGCGACGGGCACGCCCGCGATCCGCAGCCCCATCTCCACCCCGCACAGCGTGCCCGCCAGCATCAGGTCGTTGAAGTCGCCCAGGTGGCCGATCCGGAACACGGTCCCCGCCAGCTTGCCGAGGCCGGCGCCGAGCGACATGTCGAACCGCTCGAGGATGATCCGGCGCACCGCGTCGGCGTCCGGCGCGAGCACGGCAGTCAGCGCCGCCGAGTGCTCGCGCTCGTCCTGGCACAGCACCTCGAGGCCCCACGCCTCCACGGCCGCCCGCGTCGCGGCCGCGTGGCGCGCGTGCCGGGCGAAGACGTTCTCGAGCCCCTCCTCGCGCAGCATCGCGAGCGCCTCGCGTAGCCCGTACAGCAGGTTCGTGGCCGAGGTGTAGGGCCAGAAGCCCGCCTCGTTCGCCTCGACGATCGGCGCCCAGTCCCAGTACGACCGCGGCAGCCGCGCGCCGCGCGAGGCCTCCAGCGCCCGCGACGAGACCGCGTTGAAGCCGAGGCCGGCGGGCAGCATCAGACCCTTCTGCGAGCAGCCGACGGTGACGTCCACGCCCCACTCGTCGTGCCGGTAGTCGATCGAGCCGAGCGAGGAGATCGTGTCGACGAGGAGCAGCGCATCGGAGCCCGTCGCGTCGATCGCCGCGCGGATCTCGGGCACGCGGCTGGTGACGCCCGTCGACGTCTCGTTGTGCACCACCATGACCGCGCGGATCGACGGATCGGCGCGCAGCATCGCGCCCGCCGTGTCGGGGTCGGCGCCGTGGCGCCAGTCTCCGGGAACCCACTCGACGTCGAGCCCGAGCCGCTCGGCCATCGCGCGCCACAGCGTGGCGAAGTGGCCGGTCTCGAAGGCGAGCACCCGCTCGCCGGGGGAGAGCGTGTTGACCAGCGCCGCTTCCCAGGCGCCCGTGCCCGACGACGGGTAGATCACGACCGGGCCGTCCGTCCGGAAGACCTCCTGCATGCCGTCCAGCACCTCACGGCCGAGGCGCGCGAACGCAGGGCCGCGGTGGTCGATCGTCGGCGCGTCGATGGCGCGCAGCACCCGGTCCGGCACGTTGGTCGGCCCGGGGATCTGCAGGAAGTGGCGTCCCACCGCGGACCAGGGTAGACGCCGCGGCCACGGGGTATCAGTGAGCGAGAGAGGGGGAGGAGCCGAGCTTGGCGATCCAGATCCGCGAGGAGTCGACGGCCCGCGTGCGTGCCGGGAACGAGCTCGCCGCCGCGCTGCGGCGGGAGCTGCGCGGCGACGTCCGCGCCGACGGCTACACCCGCCACCTGTACGCGAGCGACGCGAGCATGTACGCGAGCGAGCCGCTGCTCGCCGCCTTCCCGCGCGACGCCGACGACGTCGCCGCCGCGATCGCGATCGCCGGCCGCTTCGACGTCCCGGTCGTCACCCGCGGGGCGGGCACCAGCCTCGCCGGCCAGGCGATCGGCGGCGGCGCGATCGTGCTCGACACGTCGCGCCACATGGATGCGATCGGCGAGATCGACACCGAGCGCCTGCGCGTACGCGTCGGCCCCGGCGTGGTCCAGGAGGACCTCAACCGCGCTGCCCACAGGCTCGGGCTCGGCTTCGGGCCGGACACCTCGACGTCCAACCGGGCCACGATCGGCGGGATGATCGGCAACAATTCGTCGGGCAGTCACTCGATCGTCTACGGCTGCACGATCGACCACGTCCACGAGCTCGAGGTCGTGCTCGCCGACGGCTCGCAGGCGACGTTCGGGCCCGGCGGCGACGGCGCGCCGGCCGCGATCCGCGATGGCCTGCGGCAGATCCTGCACGACCACGCCGAGGCGATCGCCACCGGCTACCCGAAGCACTGGCGCCAGTCGGGCGGCTACCGGCTCGACCGGCTCTCGCAGGAGTTCGACCTCGCGAAGCTCGTCACCGGCTCGGAGGGCACGCTGGTGGCGATCACCGCGGCCACCGTCGGCCTCGTGACGCTGCCGTCGGCCAAGCGCTTCGCGGTCGGCCACTTCCACTCGCTGGCCGCGGCGATCGCCGCCACCGACGACGCACTCGAGCTTGGCGCGGCGGCCGTCGAGCTGCTCGACCGCAGGATCCTCGAGCTGTCGCGCTCCAAGCTCGAGTACCGCCGGCTGGCCGACACGCTCGAGGGCGATCCCGCGGCGCTGCTCTTCGTCACGTTCTTCGGCGACGAGGCGCAGGACAAGCTCGAGCGGCTGGAGGCGGCGTGGCGCCGGCATGGCCACGGCTACCACACGCTGCGCGCGGAGACGGCCGCCGAGCAGGAGGCGCTGACCAAGGTGCGCAAGGCCGGCCTCGGGCTGCTGATGGCGGCCAGCACCGGCGCCCGCCGGCCGCTCGCGTTCGTGGAGGACACCGCGGTGGCGCCGGAGCGGCTGAACGACTACGTGGGGGCCTTCAAGGCCATCCTCGACCGCCACGGCCTCGAGGCCGGCTGGTACGGGCACGCATCGGTCGGCTGCCTGCACATCCGGCCGTTCGTCGACCTCACGGCACCGGGCGGGGTCGACACCATGCGCACGGTCGCCGAGGAGATCGCCGAGCTGGTGGACGCGTTCGACGGCGTGAACTCGTCCGAGCACGGCGACGGGCGCGTCCGCAGTGCCTTCAACCGGCGCATGTTCGGCGACGACCTGTACGAGGCGATGCGGCGCGTGAAGGCGCTGTTCGACCCGCACGGGCGACTGAACCCGGGCGTGATGGTCGACGCCGCGCCGATCACCAGGGATCTGCGGGATCCCAAGCTCCCACCGCCCGGCCCGCTCGCCACCCGCCTGTCGTTCGCCGAGCACGGCGGGATGCGCGGGGCGGCCGACCGCTGCCAGCGGATCGGCGCCTGCCGCAAGACGGGCGCGGGCGTCATGTGCCCGTCCTACATGGCCACGCGCGAGGAGGAGCACGCCACCCGCGGCCGCGCGAACGCGCTCGTCAAGGCCCTGTCGGGGCCCGACCCGCGCGCGGCGCTCGGGGACCAGCGGCTGCACGAGATCCTCGACCTCTGCCTGGAGTGCAAGGCGTGCAAGAGCGAGTGCCCGCTGAGCGTGGACATGGCGTCGCTGAAGGCCGAGTTCCTGTCGCACTACCAGGACGTCCACGGGGTGCCGCTGCGCTCGCGGCTGTTCGGCTCGATCCGCACGCTCAACCGGCTCGGCGCGGCCGCCGCGCCGCTCTCGAACCTGACCCCGCCCGCGCTTCGCGCGCTGCTCGGGATCGACCGCCGCCGCCCGCTCCCGCGCTTCGCGCGCGAGACGCTCGTGCGCTGGCACCGGCGCCGCCCGCCTGCGGCCGGGCCGCGGGGCGAGGTGGTCTTCCTCGCCGACTCGTTCACCACCTACACCGAGCCGGCCGTCGGGCGGGCGGCGATCGAGCTGCTCGAGGCCGCGGGCTGGCGCGTGCGGCTGGAGAGCGCCGGCTGCTGCGGGCGGTCGAGCATCTCCAAGGGCCTGCTCGACCAGGCGCATGGCATGGCGACCGCCATGACCGCCCGGCTGGCGCCGCACGCCGAGCGCGGCGTGCCGATCGTCGGCTGCGAGCCGTCGTGCCTGCTCACGCTTCGCGAGGAGCACCTGAGCCTGCAGCCCGCAGACCCGCACGCCGAGGCGGTGGCCGCGCAGGCGCGACTGGTCGAGGAGCTGCTGCTCGACGCCGACCTGCCGCTGCGCCCGATCGCGGACCGGATCGTCGTCCACGGCCACTGCCACCAGAAGGCGTTGGCCGGTACGAGGGCGACCGTGGAGCTGCTCGAGCGCATCCCGGGCGCCGAGGTGGTCGAGCTCGACGCCGGCTGCTGCGGGATGGCGGGGTCGTTCGGCTTCGAGGCCGAGCACTACGAGCTGTCCATGCAGATCGGGGAGTCGCGGCTGTTCCCCGCGCTGCGAGCCGAGGGGCCGGCCACGCTGGTCGCCGCGACGGGAGTCTCATGCCGCCAGCAGATCGCGCACGGGGTGGGCCGTGAGGCCAGCCACCCGGTGCAGATCGTGCGGGCGGCGTTCCAGGGGGGAGTCTGATGTCCAACGAGCTGCTGTCCATCATCGTCCTCGTCGCCATCTTCCTGGTGGCGACGCTGCTCCCGATCAACATGGGGGTGCTCGGAATCGTGGCCGCCTTCGCGGTGGGCACGGCGCTCGGGGTGTCCGAGGACGACATCTTCGCCGGGTTCCCGGGCGACCTGTTCGTGATCCTGGTCGGGATCACGTACCTGTTCGCGATCGCGACCGCGAACGGGACGGTGGACTGGCTCGTGCATGCGGCGGTACGAGCGGTACGCGGCCGCACGGCCGCGATCCCGTGGGTGATGTTCCTGGTCACGGCCGCGCTCACCGCGTCGGGCGCCGTGGTGCCCGGGGCGGTGGCGATCATCGCCCCGATCGGGCTCGGCTTCGCCGTCACGTACGGGATCAACCCGGTGCTGATGGGATTGCTGATCATCAACGGCGCCACGGCGGGCGGCTTCTCCCCGATCAGCGTGTTCGGCAGCATCGTCAACGGCGTCGTCGAGCGCAACGCGCTCGCCGAGAACGCGACGCTGCTCTTCGTGTCCTCGTTCGTGTTCAACCTGCTGCTCAGCGTCGTCGTCTTCTTCCTGTTCGGTGGGCGCGAGCTGCTGGGGCGGCGGCAGGCCGTGCCCGGCGACGACGATGCGACGGGTCGCTTCGAGCGTCGCGTGCAGGAGGAAGCGACCACCGGCGGCGGCCCGCCGCCGGTGGCCGGCGGCAGCGCGGCGACCATGGGCGCCGGCGAGATGCCGAGCCTGGACCGCGATAAGACGCTCACGCTCGTCGGCATCGTCTCGCTGGTCGCCGTCGCGCTGGCGTTCGACGTCGACGTCGGCTTCGTCGCGCTGACGATCGCGGTGATCCTGTCGGTGATCTCGCCGCAGGCCACCAAGGGCGCCGTCAACAAGGTCGCTTGGCCGACCGTGCTGCTGATCTGCGGCATCGTGATGTACGTCGGGCTGCTCGAGACGCTGGGCACGATCGACTGGCTGGGCGAGCAGGTGGCGACGATCGACTCGGCGCTGCTGGCCGCGCTGCTGATCTGCTACGTCGGCGGCGTCGTCTCGGCCTTCGCGTCGACCACCGGCATCCTCGGCGCGCTGATCCCGCTCGCCGTGCCGTTCCTCGAGACGGGAGCGGTGGGCGCCGTCGGCCTCATCATCGCGTTGTCGATCTCCTCCTCGGTGGTCGATTCCAGCCCGTTCTCCACGAGTGGCGCGCTGACCGTGGCCAACACGCCGGCCGAGCGCCGCGACTTCATGTTCAAGCGGCTGATGCAGTGGGGCATGAGCATGGTCGCGGTCGCCCCGCCGATCGCCTGGCTGGTGTTCGTGGTGCCCGGCTGGCTGTAGTGGCCTAGCATCAAAGGGGCATGGCCGAGGCCCCGCACGAGCGCCGCCCGCGTACCCCGCTGCCCCGCGACGAGGAGCAGGGGGGTCGCTGGCGCCCGCTGCGCGGGATCGGCGGCCGCTTCTGGATGCTGCTCGTCGTCCTGCTGGTCCTCAACTACGTGACCGTGGCGCTGTTCGCCCCCGGCCGCGAGCGCTCGGTGACGATCCCGTACAACCCGAACTTCCTCGAACAGGTCGAGCAGGGCAACGTGGCCAAGATCTCGACCACGGGCGAGTCGGTGTCGGGCGAGTTCGAGAAGGAGGTCCGCTACCCGGACCGCGACTCCGACCCGGCGAAGAACTTCGAGACCACGATCCCGACGTTCGCCAACACCGACGCGCTGTCGAGCCTGCTGCAGGACAACGACGTGGTGATCGAGGCCGAGCCGGTCAACGAGGGGCGCGGCTTCCTGCTCAACCTCCTCCTCGGCTTCGGGCCGGTGATCCTGCTCGTCGCGCTCTTCGTGTGGCTCTCGCGGCGGGCCGCGGGCGGTCAGATGAACGCGCTCGGGGCCTTCGGGCGCTCGCGGGCGCGACGCATCGAGGGCGCCCAGACGCAGGTCACGTTCGCCGACGTAGCCGGCATCGACGAGTCCAAGAGCGAGCTCACCGAGGTCGTCGACTTCCTCAAGAACCCGGATCGCTACCGCAAGCTGGGCGGCCGGATCCCGCGCGGCGTGCTGCTCGCCGGGCGGCCGGGTACGGGCAAGACGCTGCTCGCGCGGGCGGTTGCAGGGGAGGCGGGGGCGCCGTTCTTCTCCGTCTCGGCGTCCGAGTTCGTCGAGGCGATCGTCGGCATCGGCGCCTCCCGCGTGCGCGACCTCTTCAAGCAGGCCAAGGAGTCCCAGCCCGCCATCATCTTCATCGACGAGCTCGACGCGATCGGGCGCTCGCGCGGGTCCGGTGCCTCGTTCGGCGGCAACGACGAGCGCGAGCAGACGCTGAACCAGATCCTCACGGAGATGGACGGCTTCGAGTCCAGCGCCGCGGTGATCGTGCTCGCGGCCACCAACCGGCCCGAGGTGCTCGACGCGGCGCTCCTGCGCCCCGGCCGCTTCGACCGCCGCGTCACGGTGCCCGCGCCCGACAAGGACGGGCGCCAGCAGATCCTCGAGGTCCACACCCGCTCGCTGCCGCTGGCCGACGACGTCGACCTCGAGCGCCTCGCCGCCACGACGCCGGGGATGGTCGGGGCCGACCTGGCGAACCTGTCGAACGAGGCCGCGCTGCTGGCGGCCCGGCGCGGCCACGAGCGGGTGACGATGGCCGACTTCACCGACTCGCTCGAGAAGATCGTGCTCGGGGCGCCGCGCGGGATGGTGTTGTCCGAGGACGAGAAGCGCCGCACCGCGTACCACGAGTCGGGCCACGCGCTGGTCGGCATGCTCACACCGGGCGCCGACCCGGTGCGCAAGGTCTCGATCATCCCGCGCACGATGTCGCTGGGCGTGACGATCTCGGCGCCCGACGAGGAGCGGACCAGCCTCGACGAGGAGTACCTGCTCACGCGCATCAGGGTGGCGCTCGGCGGGCGCGTGGCCGAGGAGATCGTCTACGACTCGATCAGCGCCGGCGCCGAGTCCGACATCCAGCAGCTGACCATGATCGCGCGCCAGATGGTCGGGCGCTGGGGCATGAGCCGCGAGATCGGGCCGATCGCGGTGATCCCGAGCGAGGCGCAGAACCCGCTCCTCCCCGGCGTCTCCCAGGTGTCCGAGAGCACGCAGCGGGTGGTCGACGAGGAGGTCAGGCGGATCGTCGAGGACGCGCACGGCGCCGTCACCCGCCTGCTGACCGAGCATCGCGAGCGGCTCGACTCGCTGACCGCGGCGCTGCTCGCGGCCGAGACGCTCGACGAGGACGCCGCCTACGAGGCGGCGCGCGTGGAGCGGGGCCGCGAAGCGGCCCCCGTCTAGCCGACCGCCCGGCCGCGCTGGACGCCGGTCTGGCCGCGCTCGAGCCGCTCGCGGGCCGCGGGCTTGAGCGTGCCGTCCTCGGTCAGATAGTCGCGCCACGAGCGGGTGGGGGAGTAGCCGAGCAGCCGCTGGGCCGTGGCGGAGGACGTGCCCGCGGCGTCCTCGCGGTCGTGGGGGCGGATCTCGACGGCGTCGCCGTGGTGGCGCCGGATCATCTCGGCCAGCGGGCGGTTCGCGCAGTTGTCGGGTGAGGCGATGTACATCACCTCGTGGCCGGGGAGCTCGCTCTCGGCGGCCAGGCGCAGGGCGTCGGCGAGGTCGTAGGCGTCGATGTAGCTCCAGAAGCTCGCGCTGCCCTCGTCGGGGTCGCGCAGGCAGGGGCCGAGGTTGTGCTCGTAGTTCCCCTCCCACTGGACCCACGACGGGCGGATCGAGATCGCGCGGATGTCCGACCGCCGGGTCGCAGCGTCCATCAGCTGCTCGCCGAAATGCTTGGCCAGCGCGTACGGGTCCTGCGGGCGGATGGGGTGCTCCTCGTCGATCGGCGCGTACCCGGCCACCCATGGGCGCTCGGCGAAGAAGAAGCCCGGGACGGTCTCGCTCGACACATGGACGAAGCGTGGAAGCCCGAGCCGGACGGCCGCCTCAAGCGTGTTGAACGTCGCCATCAGGTTGTTCTCGAACACGGTGGCCGGCGGGTGGTGCGACGGGTCGGGGATCGCGGCGGCGTGGATGACCGCGTCGTGGCCGTAGACGACGGCATAGGCGTCGCCGGGGCGTGTGAGGTCGGCCTGCCGGTACGCGGGCGCGTCCGCGGGGGCGCGCTCGAAGACGGGGGCGCCGAGGTCGGTCGCCGTCACCTCGTGCCCGGCGTCGTGCAGCGCGGTCACGGTCGCCGAGCCGACCTTCCCGCGCGATCCGGTCACCAGGATCCTCACCGGCCGAGCCTCCGCTTGCGCACGCCGAGCATGATGGCGAACGCGAGCAGGGCCAGCGCGAGCACGGGGATGTCGAGCGAGGCGGCGGTCCGGCCGGTCTCGGCGAAGGGCGCACACGGCCGCGCGGCGCAGCCCTCGCTGCCGAAGTGCCAGATGCCGAACGCCACGAGCTCGGCGGCCAGCAGCGTGGCCACGGCGCGCTGCACGAACGGCGGGAGGCCGAGCCACGGCACGATCAGGAAGGCGGAGAACAGGCCCCAGGTGGTGGCGGCGACCGTGACCTCCATCGTTCGATGCTACGCCCGCACGGCGATCCAGCTCTTCGCCAGAGGCCCGAGGCGCTCGGCGATCACCGGCTCCCCGAACAGCTCGGCCAGCTCGGCGCGCCGCAGCAGGCTGATCGCTTCCCACTCCCCGGCGACCCCGAGCCGCCAGTACCGCCGCCGGATCGCCGGGGGCAGCCAGTGTGCTGCCGGTAGGAGCGCATGCGGCTCGAGCGGGAAGCCGAACGCGGGAGTCTGGACCCACCATCGCCGAGCCACCCGCTTGACCTCCTCCGCGAACGCGCGCCGCGTGGCGGGTGGGAGATGCTCGATCAGGCTGTTCGAGTAGGCGAGATCGAACGCCCCGTCCTCGAACGGGAGCCGCTCGGTGGCATCGGCCCGCACGAACGGCCCGGGATAGTCGGGCCGGTCCTGGAGGTCCACGCCCGTGACGTCCAGCTCGGGAGCGAACGCCCGGAGCCCGAGCGGCCCACAGCCGACGTCGACGATCCGCGTGCCCGCGTCCGGCCGCATGATCTCCACGAACCGCGCATGCCGTCTCCGGCGAGCGCGAGCGGCAGCTGCCGACCCAACCCGAGTCCGCCACCCAGCCGGCGCGGACGCATACACGTCGGGTCCAGGCACCAGCGCCAGGCTACTGCCCGGGCGAAGGCGCCGACCGGAATCGAATCGGCATAGGGCTTCATCCGCATTGGGTGATGACGTCCAGAGAAGTGGCGTGGAGCATCCGTCAGCACGTCGGCGATGGGCGAGAAGGCGGAACTTGACGAGTGCACTGAGACCTCAGGCGCGCACGGCCGCGAGCCGCGAGGGCGAGCCCGCCGACGTGTTCGCGGTGTCACGGAGGAGGGTCATGCGGCCGCTGCTCGACTCGCCCGACGAGTTCACGCGGTGAGCGCCCGATCGATGGCCGTAGAGAACGGCCAATGACGGCGCCGCAGGATCCTCACCCCGATCCGCTGGTGCTGCTGAGGAGCCGCAGCTACGTCAAGCTGCTGCTGCTCGCGGCGATCATCGGCGTCCCGGTGTCGGCTGCCGCGTACGGCTTCCTCAAGCTCGTCGCCGTTCTGCAGGAGGCGGTCTTCGAGACCCTTCCGGAGGGCCTCGGGTTCGACGCGGCGCCGGCGTGGTGGCCGCTGCCGGTGCTCGCGCTGTCCGGCCTGCTGACCGCGTGCGCGATCCGCTACCTGCCGGGCGGGGGCGGGCACTCGCCGGCCGACGGATTCAAGTCGACGGGCCCCTGGCCTGCCGAAGCGGTGCCTGGGGTGCTGCTCGCGGCGCTCGCTTCGCTGAGCTTCGGCGTGGTCCTCGGCCCCGAGGCGCCGCTGATCCTGATGGGCAGCGGGCTGGGCGTGCTGGCCGTCCGCCTGGCCGCACGCGATGCCCCGCCGACGGCGGCGGCGGTGCTCGCCGCCGCCGGCAGCTTCGCCGCCATCAGCTCGCTGCTCGGCTCGCCGCTGCTCGGCGCCTTCCTGCTGCTCGAGGCCTCAGGGCTCGGCGGACCGATGCTCGGCATCGTGCTCGTCCCCGGATTGCTGGCCGCGGGCATCGGCACGCTGATCTTCATCGGCCTGGACTCACTGACGGGGTTCGGGACGTTCTCGCTCGCGATCCCGGGACTGCCGCCGTTCGACCGCCCGACGGGCGCAATGTTCGGCTATGCGATCGCCTTCGGCGTGCTGGCTCCGTTCCTCGGCCGGGGGATCCAGTGGCTGGCGGTCGCGGTTCGCGCGCGCGTCGAACCGCGCATGTTTCTGCTGATGCCCGTGCTCGGGCTGCTGATCGGCGGCTTGGCCGTGGGCTTCGCCGAGGCCACGGACCACAGCTCGTCCGAGGTTCTGTTCTCCGGCCAGGACGCGCTCGGGGACCTGCTCGGCGACTCGGAGAGCTGGTCGGTCGGCGCGTTGCTGCTGCTGGTCGCCTGCAAGAGCCTCGCCTACTCGCTGTCGCTCTCGAGCTTCCGCGGCGGCCCGGTATTCCCGGCCATGTTCCTCGGCGCGGCCGGCGGAATCGCGGCCTCGCACCTTCCAGGCCTCGAGCTGGTCCCGGCCACCGCCATGGGGATAGGGGCGATGTGCACGGTCATGCTCAGGCTCCCGCTGACGGCGACACTGCTGGCCACGCTGCTGCTGGCAGCCGACGGGCTGGCCGTCATGCCGCTCGTGATCGTCGCCGTCGTGGTGGCCTATGTGGTCACCGCGCGACTCACGCCGCTGCCGGCCGGATCACCGTGACGGGGGGCACCCCGGCTCCGGCGGCACCGGCAGCCGCGCGAGCTTACGTCGCGCTGCCGACTGGCTGGGAGCGCGTCACGGGGGGCGGCCCCGGGCCGTTCGTGACACGCGAGGTCCTGCAGCGGCCAGACGGCACGCTCGTGCACTGGCGCTCGCGCGCTCACCGCAAGGCGGCTGCCGCGCCGCGCGCGGTCCGCTGGATGGCGGCGTTGTTCGCGCTCGGCTCCATCTGCTTCTTGGTCGCCTCTGTCGCCGCGCAGTGGGGCTCCTCGCCCCGGCCGGCGATCGGCGTCATCTTCTTCGTCGGCTCGCTGCTGTTCACCGCGGCGTCGTACCTGGCGTACTCCGAGACGGTCAACGTCCCCCGCGCACATCTCACGCGCGCCCGCCGGGCGCGTCTCCGACCGGCCTCGTGGGAGCCGCGGCGAATCGACTGGCTGTCGGCGGCGGTTCAGCTCGGCGGCGCGCTTCTGTTCAACGTCAGCACGTTCCTGGCCATGCAGCACGGGCTGGACGCACGCCAGGAGAACGTGCGCGTCTGGGCGCCCGACGCCGCCGGTTCCGTCTGCTTCCTCGCCGCGTCGGCGCTCGCCTTCGCGGAGGTATGCCACCGCTGGTGGTGCGTGCGCCGACGGTCGCTGCCATGGTGGATCGTGACGCTCAACCTCGTCGGGTCCGTCGCGTTCGGCGTCGCGGCGATTGCCTCGCTCGTCCAACCGTCAACCGGCGTGCCGCTGAGCGCCCGGATCGCCAACGCCGGTACCTCGATCGGCGCCGCCTGCTTCCTGGCCGGGGCCATCCTGCTCCCGCGTGAGGCGGCCGCGGAGCGCCAATCGTCCGTTTCGGGTGAGGCGGGCTGACTCGGGCACTGGGAGGGTTCCGGCATGGCCCTGACGCACCCCAAGGGCGCCCACGCACCGGCGAACGGCGACCTGGCGACGTCACCGCTCTTCGCCCTAGAGGGCGCGCACGTCCCTCGCCACACGATGCCCGAGCGCGAGCTGCCGCCCGACGTCGCGTACCAGATCATCCACGACGAGCTGATGATCGACGGCAACGCCCGACTGAACGTCGCGACGTTCGTGACCACGTGGATGGAGCCGCAGGCCCAGAAGATGATGGCCGAGACGTTCGACAAGAACATGATCGACAAGGACGAGTATCCGCAGACCGCAGAGATCGAGACTCGCTGCGTGAACATGCTCAGCCGGCTCTGGAACGCGCCCGAGTCCAACCCCGCGACGGGGTGCTCGACGACCGGCTCAAGCGAGGCGGCGATGCTCGGAGGGCTGACGCTCAAGCGCCGCTGGCAGAACCGGCGCAAGGCCGCCGGCGAGCCCTTTGACAAGCCGAACATCGTCATGGGCATCAACGTCCAGATCTGCTGGGAGAAGTTCGCGAACTACTGGGACGTCGAGATGCGGCTCGTGCCCATGGAGGGCGATCGCTTCAACCTGTCAGCCGAGGAGGCGGTCAGGCGCTGCGATGAGAACACGATCGGCGTCGTGGCCATCCTCGGCTCGACGTTCGACGGCTCGTATGAGCCGGTCGCGGAGATCTGTGCGGCACTCGATCAGCTCGAGGCGGACACGGGCCTCGATGTGCCCGTGCATGTCGACGGCGCATCCGGCGCGTTCGTCGCTCCCTTCATCGACGAGGATCTCGTGTGGGACTTCCGGCTGCCGCGCGTTGCGTCGATCAACGCGTCGGGCCACAAGTACGGCCTCGTCTATCCGGGGGTCGGCTGGATCGTCTGGCGCGACGCCGCCGCGCTCCCGGAGGAGCTGATCTTCTGGGTCAACTACCTCGGCGACAACATGCCGACGTTCGCGCTGAACTTCTCGCGTCCCGGCGCGCAGGTGATCGCGCAGTACTACAACTTCCTGCGCCTTGGGTTCACCGGCTACCAGGCCGTCCACGGGTACGCGCGCGATGTGGCCACGCGCCTGTCCGGCGAGATCGAGAGCCTCGGCCCGTTCGAGCTGATCACGCGCGGCGACGAGCTCCCGGTGTTCGCCTTCAAGCTTCGCGAAGACATCGACAACTACACCGTGTTCGACCTCTCCAACGCGCTGCGCTCGCGAGGCTGGCAGGTGCCCGCGTACACCTTCCCGGAGCACCGGACCGACCTTGCCGCCCTACGCGTCGTCGTCCGTCGCGGCTTCACCCACGACCTCGCCGATCTGCTGCTCGGTGACATGCGGCGCGAGCTCGGGCGGCTCGGCAGGCAGCCGGCGCCTGTGCATACGCACGAAGACGCGGCGAGCTTCCACCACTAGTGGCGCGGCGACCGGCGGGCAGCTGTGAGCTCCCGCAACGACGAAAGCCCCGCCGTAGCACGGCTTCGCGAAAGGCGCCGACCGGAATCGAACCGGTGTACACGGCTTTGCAGGCCGCTGCGTAGCCACTCCGCCACGGCGCCGAGGGCGGCTACATGGTAGACCGAGCGGGGCCGCGCCCCGTTGGTAGGCTTGGCGGACTCCCGGGCGATTAGCTCAGCTGGGAGAGCGCCGCCTCGACAAGGCGGAGGTCACTGGTTCGAGCCCAGTATCGCCCATCAAAAGGTCTGCATTTGCAGGCCTTTTGTGATTGTGGTTCGAGACCAGTTCGATCCGCCCCTCATTCGGGGCAGTCGGCTGGTCCGACCTCCGCGGCGTGCGTGGCATGCCCGAGAATCTACTCGCGAGCGCAGACCGATTCCCCTACTGGTGCGCGCGACCCCAGTACCGGGGTGCATGCACGGTTGTGCGGGGCGAATCGCAGCACGATGCTGCGCGAAGCAGTCTTGAGCTTTCGCCGGTACTCGAGGAGGAACGTATGGCGACACCCGCGACAGGGACTTCCCGCCCGGGCTTCAGCGTCGGGCCGACGAGCGAGTTCAGCTTGTTCTTCCGGGTCAAGCCCGGCGAGGGCGAGTCTCTGCGGTCTGCGCTCCGCGACCTGCAGGACACTCCCGGGTACCGGCCAGGCGACTACGGCATGGCGATCCGCACGATCCACGAGGCGAGGTTCGTGCTCTTCGACGACGACACGCGGCTCGCGTTCATCACGAGCTTCGACGGCCCGTGGGACGCGTACATGGAGGACTTCTTCACATCCGGGCCGACGCTCGCGCTCTTCGACGTCATCTTCCGCCATGCGGAGGGCTACGACGGGCTTCCTGACCTCGCCGCGGTGAAGGCGTTCATCCTCGGTGCGCAGCAGACTGCCGCCGCCTACGCACGGAACTACGGCGGCACGGTGAAAGAGATCCGGAAAGCCCAGCGCGTCAACGCGGCCTTCCAGCAGGTGCTCGATCACCCGGACGCGGCGGAGGCGCTGCAGCACCCTGCCTTGAAGCCGTTGCTGGACGAGGCCGCCGACTAGCTCGCCGGGACCGAGCAGACCATGTCCGATCACATCTCAGGACCGCGCGCGCTGGCCGATCCGATCGCCGACATCACCGACGTGTACGCCTTCCCGAGCCCGGAGCGGCCAGGACATCTCGTGCTCGTGATGAACACGCTCCCGTTCGCAAAGCCCTCAGACCTGCTCTCGGAGGGGCTCATCTACCGCTTCCGACTGCGCCCGCTCACCCAGCGGGAGCCGGGTGAGCCGGCGCCGTTCGCCGCTCGCAGCGAGGAGTACGTGTTCGACTGCGTCTTCTCACCCCCGACGAGTGATGACGGCCCGAAGCGCGCCGAGCAGGAGGGCACCTGCACCACACCGGCGGGCGAGACCGTCTCGTTCCGCGTCAACGACGCCGAGGGCGGCTCGGGGCATGGCGTTCGCGTCTTCGCTGGTCCGCGCTGGGACCCGTTCATCATGGACGCTCCCGCAGCGCTGAAGACGATCGCGACGGGAAAGCTGGCGTTCACCGATCCGGGGTCGATCTTCCTCGACGGCAAGAACGTCCTCAGCCTCGTGGTCGAGATCGAAGCTGCGCTCCTGAACGGCGCGTCGCTCGTCGGCGTCGTCGCCGAGACGCTCACGCGCGGCAAGCACACCGTTCGCATCGAACGCGTCGGGCGCCCAGAGGTGAAGAACATGATGCTGGCGCCGAAGCAGTTCGATCAGGTCAACCGAGACCTCGAGATCCGCGACCTCTACAACATGGAGGACGCGTTCCACCTCGCGGACGGCTACTTGGGCGCGTACCGGGCGCGGCTGAACGCCAACCTCGCCTTCTGGGACGGTCTCGACGGGAAGGCCGACTGGTCCACCGGGGACAACGGCAGCCATCCCTTGACCGAACTGGTGCTCGCCGACTTCCTCGTCGTCGACGTCACGAAGCCCTACGTCGAGCAGGGTTCGTTCCTCGAGATCGAGCTCGCCGCCCGCCGCGGCGAGGCGCACGTGTCCTGTGGAGGCCGCACCCTCAATGACGACGTGATTGACACGATCTTCACTCAGCTCGTCAACGCCGGGAACGGGCCCGTCATCCGCGACGGCGTCGACCGGTCGTCGAGACCCGCCTCCCGCACGTTTCCCTACCTGTCGCCGCCCAATCCGGACCCGCCCGAGCGGCCCGAGCACCACTAAGGACCGTGACCGCGACGGAGGACATACGCCTCGAGCTCGACGACATCCAGAGCGGGGCGCTGCACGAGCGGCCGTCGCCCTACGTCGGCACGTACCTCTTGCTCCGCATCGACGACCGCGCCGCGGGACGCGAGCTCGTCCGGCGACTGCAGCACATCGTCGACAGCGGACGACCGTCATCCGATCCCGCCCACGACGCCTGGATCACGGTCGCCTTCACCTACCACGGCCTGAAGGCGCTCGGGGTCCCGCAGAGCTCGCTCGACAGCTTCGCTCCGGAGTTCCAACAAGGGATGGCCGCCCGCGCGGCGCTGCTGGGAGACGTCGGCGACAGTAGCCCGGAGCACTGGGAGAAGCCGCTCGGTACCAGCGACGTCCACGTCGCCCTGGCGGCGCTCTCTCCCGACAGCGAGCGGCTGCAGGCCGTGGTCGAGAAGGCCCGCCGCGCGCATGCGGAGCTTGCGGGCGTCGAGGTGATCTGGCGCCAGGACTGCTACCAGCTTCCGAGCGGTAGAACCTCCTTCGGCTTCAAGGACGGGATCGGGCAACCATCGGTCGACGGGAGCGGCAGGCCCCCCTCGAATCCGAAGGAGCGGCCGCTCAAGGCGGGCGAGATCATCCTCGGCTACGCGGATGAGACGGGCGCGCTGCCGCCGATGCCGACGCCGGAGGTGCTCGGTCGTAATGGCACGTACGTCGTCTTCCGCAAGCTGCACACGAGGGTCGCGGCGTACCGGCAGTACCTTCGGGCGAAGGCGGCGAGCCGCGAGGAGGAGGCGTTGCTCGGCGCGAAGATGGTCGGGCGTTGGCAGAGCGGCGCTCCGCTCGCGCTCTCCCCGGACGGTGACGACCCGGACCTGGGTGGCGACCCGCAGCGCAACAACGCCTTCCTGTACGGCGACGATCCGCGCGGGTTCAAGTGCCCGGCCGGCGCGCACGCACGGCGCGCGAATCCTCGCGACGCGCTGGACCGCGACGGCGCCGTCGACGTGCGCCTTCACCGCATGATCAGGCGTGGCACGAGCTACGGGCCGATGCTGCCCGACGGCGTGCTCGAGGACGACGGCGCCGACCGGGGCATCATCTTCGTCTTCGCCGGCGCGCACCCCAAACGCCAGTTCGAGTTCGTCAAGACCCAATGGCTCAACGACGGCATCTTCATCGGCGCCCCGCTCGAGAAGGACCCGCTCGTCGGGCCGAACGACGGGTCCGGCAGCTTCACCGTCCCTGAGCGGCCCATCCGGCGCCGGCTGCACAACCTGCCGCCGTTCGTGGTCACCCGCGGCGGCGAATACTGCTTCGCGCCAGGCCTGCGGGCGATGCGCTGGCTGGCGGAGCTCGACTCGTGACTCGTCTCGATCGAGAAGAGGGGGAAACCGTGGCAACGAGCTCGGCAGGCACCGATCGGTGGAAGGCACTCGACTTCGGCCCACCCGCGTCCGGAGGCGACGAACCGGAGTCCCCGGTCCTCGTCGACTACCTCGCCGACGGCCGTGTGGCGCTGATCACGCTCAACCGGCCGCACGCGGACAATGCGATCACGACGGAGATGGGCGCCCGCCTCACCGAGATCGTCGAGACGATCGCGGTCCGGCCGTCCATCCGTGTCGTCGTGCTCACCGGAGCCGGTGAGAGAGCGTTCTCCGTCGGCAGCGACCTGCGCCAGCGCAAGAACATGACCAAGGAGGACTGGCTGCGCCAGCGGCAGGACTTCGATCGCACGCTCTATACGGTGCGCGAGCTGCGCAAGCCGATCCTCGCCGCCGTCAACGGGATCGCGTACGGCGGCGGCAGTGAGCTCGCCCAGAGCACCGACTTCATCATCGCGTCGGAGAACGCCACCTTCGGCCAGCCTGAAGCGATGCTCGGCCTGGCGGCCGGCGGCGGCTCACCGGCATTGCTTCCGCGCCTGCTCCCCCCGGGCAAGGCCCTGCAGATGCTCATGACGGGCGACCCGATCACCGCCGAGGAGGCACACCGGCTGGGCATGGTCAACGAGATCCATCCTCCGGGCGAGCTGATGGCCGCGGCGATGCGGATCGCAGAAAAGATCGCGAGCAACTCGCCGACGGCGGTGCAGGCGGTCAAACGGGCTGTTCGCCTCGGCGAGGGCCAGCCGATCGAGCAGGCGATCGCGATCATGATGGACTCGCACTGGCGCTCGGCCGTCCATCCCGACCGCGTCGAGGGCATCGGCGCGTTCAATGAAGGCCGCGAGCCGACCTTCCAGGACTCCGACTACTGATACGTGCGACCGCGGGTCAATCACCCCGCCAACGAGGAGGCTGAGACATGGCCGTTGCGGATGAGCTCGACAGGGCGCGCGCAGCGCTTCAGATGATCAACCCGGCTCCTTACAACGCAGAGGCGCCGCCCGAGGCCCTGGCGGGAGAGATCACCCCGACCGAGCTCCACTACGTCCGCAGCAACTTCGCGCTGCCGGCACATGACGGCAAGCTCGAGGTCGGCGGCGCCGTCGCGAACCCGATCAGCCTGACGATCGACGACCTGCGCGCCATGCCGGCGCATGAGCGGGCGGTCACACTCGAATGCGCAGGCAACGGCCGGCTCGAGACGAGACCGCTGCCGATCGGTGAACCATGGGGCGACTACGCAGTCTCCACCGCACGCTGGACCGGTGCCCTCCTGCACGAGGTGCTGGAGCAGGCCCGTCCGGCGGCAGACGGCGTCGACGTCCGGTTCGAAGGCGCCGACCACGGCGCGTACCACCTCCAGCCGGTCCTGGCGGACACCGACAAGGACGACCTGACCTTCGTACGGGCGCTGCCGCTCACCCACGCAGCCGATCCGGCGGCGGAGATCCTGATCGCATATGAGATGAACGGCGCGCCGCTGGGTCGCGACCACGGAGCACCCTTCCGACTGATCGTGCCCCACTGGTACGCCGTCGCATCGGTCAAGTGGCTGAAGCGCATCGACGTCTTGACCGAGAGCTTCGCCGGCGAGTTCCAGACCGGCCACTACATCTACGAGTGGCCCGACCGGCCGCACGAGGCCGTCGCTCTGATGCGCGTGCGTGCGCGGATCACCGACCCCGCCCACGGGTCGGCGCTCACCCCCGGCACGCACGCGGTGCGCGGCAAAGCATGGTCGGGGACCGGACCCGTTACCCGGGTCGACGTCAGCTTCACCGGCGAAGGCGACTGGCACGCAGCGCAGCTCCAGCCCGCCAAGGGCCCCTACCAGTGGCAGGACTGGTCCTTCGACTGGGACGCGAACGACGTCGGAAGGCACACCCTCCGAGCCCGGGCGACCGACGCGGCCGGCAACGTGCAACCCGAGGTCCCGCCTTGGAACCGGCTCGGCTACGGAAACAACGCCGTCGAGGTTTCCTACGTCGACGTGTGCTGACACGCACCGAGACAAGCAACCTGCACACCTGAAGACCTCGGCGGCTATCGAATCGGGCGTGTGCGTGTCAACAGGCACGTCCGACGCGCCGGCCAGTCCATGACGCCGCGGCTTCTACCTCGAAGCAGCCGTCACTGGTTCGAGCCCAGTTCGATCCGTCCCTCATCCGGGGGAGCCGGCTGGTCCGACCCGGTGCGGTTCAGTCTGGCCGTTCAGCCCGGCGCGCCGTCGAGCCGCTCGGCGAGTTCGACGATCAGGCCTTCGGGTCCGCGGACGTAGCAGAGGAGGAACGTGTTCTCGAAGTCGACGATCTCCCCGACCGTCTCCCAGCCGGCCTCTCGAACGCGGTCGGCGACGCCACGCACGTCGTCGACCTTGAAGGCGACGTGCCGGAGCCCAGGACGGTTCGCGGCCGGCGCCAGCTCTTGAGCGCCGGCGGAAGGCGAGTGGAAGCGCACCACCTCGAACATGTCGCTGCCGTCGGGGGCGCGAGCCATCACGACCTCGACCGTCACGTTCTCGAGACCGATGATCCGATCGATCCACTCGCCGCTGAACATCCCGGGCTCGCCGCAGTCGAAGCCGAGCAGCGCAAGAAACCGGACTGTCTCGTCGAGGTCCTCGACGACAAGACCGACGTGGACGAAGTTCGTGACGCCGGGCCGATGGCTGTCCATTGAGGTCAAACGACTCGCTCGAGATCGCCCGGGCTGCCGGAGTCGTGAGGATATCGGCCGTGCCCATCGAACGACCGCCACCGTCGAGGACGTCATCGACGAGTCCGCGCCGCCTGACGCTCGTTGCGTTGCGAGCGCAGGAGGACGGCGAGGTCGCTCGCGTCCGTGGTCCGTCCGCAACCGGGTACCAACGGCGCTCTCCAGTCGACTGCCGCATCGGACGCGCAATGGACAAGCCCCGACACCATCGGCGCGGATGAGCTGTTCTGACGAGGCGTTCTCGATCGCAGGGATCGAGGGCTCGACCAGGCGCTGGTGGGGCTGCCGCGATGAGTTTTCCGGCGCGGACGGGTCGAGGCATTGAGACAGAGCCTGCGGCGACAGCGGTCGGCTACTGAGGAGGCACGATGAGCAAGCTGAGGTGTCATATCTCGATCTCGCTGGACGGTTTCGTCGCCGGCCCGAACCAGAGCGAGGAGAACCCGCTCGGCGAGGGCGGCGAGCGGCTCCACGATTGGGTGGTTCCCCTGGCCGCCTGGCGCCAAGCCCACGGCAAGCCAGGCGGCGAGGTGAACGAGAGCACACGGGTACTCGAGGAATCGGTCGAGAACGTCGGGGCCGGCGTGATGGGTCGAAACATGTTCGGCCCGATCGGCGGTGGTGCCTGGGGCGACGAGCAGTGGACGGGCTGGTGGGGCGACGAGCCTCCTTACCACTACCCCGTGTTCATTCTCACCCATCACCCGCGTGATCCTGTGGTGATGGAGGGAGGGACCACGTTCCACTTCATCACCGACGGAATCGAGTCCGCGCTCGACCGGGCAAGGGAGGCCGCCGGCGGCAAAGACGTCATGCTTTGGGGCGGCGGCCAGGTCGCGCAGCAGTACCTGGCAGCGGGACTGCTGGACGAGCTTGAGCTCCACGTCGTTCCAGTGGTGCTCGGCGACGGTGCTCGCCTCTTCGACAACCTCCGGGGCGCGGAAGTGCAGCTCGAGCAGGTCCGGGCCGTCGAGGCGCCCGGCGTCACCCACCTCAAGTACAGGAGCGTGCAATGAAGCGGGTCGCCGAGCGGCGGTGAATCGAGCGCGGCGAGTGACGCTCGGATTTCGGCCCGCATCTGCGTTGGTTCTCACCGGTGGCACCATCGGGGTATGCGCATCCGGCCTCTCAGCACGGCGGATGCCCCGTGATGGAGCGGATGATGCTGCTCGCCGCGTTTCCGCCGGAGCCGCTGCTGTGCGACGACCTGGGCGACCCTCTCCCCGAGGTGGCGATCGCCGTCGAGGCCGACTCGCGGGGTCGCGGCGTCGGCACGGCTCTGCTCGACGCCCTGGCTCGTGAAGCCGAGGCGGCCGGCCACCGCGAGCTCTCGCTGACCGTCTCGCCTCGCAACCCCGGAAGTCGCGCTGCCGGTCCCCGCTTCCTGACTCCGTCACCGGATCGTCAGCGGCGTGCCCACCGGCATCAGACGCGCGAGCCGGACGATGTCGGGGTTGCGGAGCCGGATGCAGCCGTGCGAGATGCGGCCGGGGATGCGCGCGGGCTCGTCGGTGCCGTGGATGCCGACGAAGCCGCCGGCGGGCCAGTCGGTCAGCGTGGGGGAGCGCGCGCTGGTGCCGAAGGCGAGCGGGCCGTAGAACGGGCTGCGGTAGTCGGTCAGCTTGTTGCGGACGTAGAACTCGCCCCGCGGGGTCGGGGCGTCGGGCGTGCCGACGCCGACGTCGGCGCGGAGGACCGGCCGGCCGTCGCGCAGGAGCGTGGCGCGCTGCGTCGCGAGGTCGACGACCAGCCGGGTGGTGACGACCCCGTAGCCGCCGAGCGCCTCGCGCGGGACCCAGCCCGTGGTGTTCGCGGGAAGCACCGGCAGCCGCACCCGGACCCATAGGCGGCCGCGGTCGTCGTGCACCCGGTCGAGGGCGAGCACCAGGTTGGTCGTGCCCTCCGGGGTGAGGGCCGGCAGAGAAGCGACACGGCGGGCGCTCGCGCGCGGCGCGGCGCGCGCCGCCGTGGCGGCTCGTACCTTCGCCCAGCGCGACTCGTGGCGCCCCGATCCGAGGGGCACCGGCTCGCCGACGTCGAAGCCTGGCGCCGGCGCCGCGGCCACAGCACGCACCGGCAGCGCGCTTCGCTCCGTCGGCACGGCCGTACCCGCGTCGCCGCGCGTGACGGCCATCGCGGCGGCCGCTCCCAGCGGGACGAGCAGCACGACGAGCGCCGCCCGCGCACCTCGGGCCCGGGTCAGCCGGTGAAGCGCGGCGATCGCCGGCTCCTCGTCTGGACGACGAACTTCGTCGACGCCACCACGCCGAGCGTGCTCTTGAGCGACCGCGGCTCGTCGAATGCGTTCTCGGCCGGCGTCTTGTCCGCGAGGCGGCGGATCCACGCCGCGTGGCGCGCCTCGACGGTGTGGATCCCGAGCGCCGCCACGAGATAGCCGGTGTCGGCGAGCCGCGGCGCCTGGCCCTTGTAGGCGGCCACCGCGAGGTCCTCGAACGCGACGGCCGTGCGGCGGAAGGCGTCCCGGCCCTCGGTCGCACCGCGGAAGTCGTATCTCCCGCGCTTGACCGCGCGCCGGCCGAGCACGTCCCGCAGCGCCACCACGTGAGCCCGCTCGTGCGCGCCGACCACCCGCGCCTGCTCCCCCAGCGGACCGCGGAAGCCGCCGAGCCGCTCGACCTCCGTGTAGAAGGAGTCCTGCAGGTACTCGAGCGAGAGCGCGAAGTTCAGGATCGCGATGTCGAGCTTCTTCGACTTCTGGGCAGCGGCATCCTCGGGCGTGACGAGGGCGGCGAGCAGGGCGGTGCCGCCGAGCGCCGCGCGCGAGAGGAACTCGGCACGCGAGGAGCCCTGCAGATCGGCGAGCGGCTCGAGCAGCGCGCCGTCGCGGTCGAGCTCGGCGAGCGTCAGGTCCGACATGTGCATCTCCCTCACTTGACGAAGCCGGTGCGGTCGAGCGCCGCGGCGACGGCCTTGGCCGACTTGCGCGGCTCGGAGGCGAACGGCGCCGGGTTCTTGCCCAGCAGGTCGCGGATCCAGGCGGCGTGCCGCGCCTCCACGGAGACGATCCGCGCCGCCGCGCCCAGGGCCTCCGAGGTGAGGTTGGGCGCACCCGCGTTGTAGGCGGTGACGCCGAGGTCCTCGAGCTCGAGCGCCGTCCGGCCGAACCGCTGCGCGCTCGCCGTCGCATCGCCGAAGTCGAACGCCGGGGCGTCGCGTGCGGCCGAGCCGAGCGCGCCGCGCACGAAATCGACATGCTCGCGCTCCTGGCTCCCGACCTCCTCGGCGAACTCGAGCAGCTCGCCTGACAGCGAGCCCCGGTCCAGGGCATCCGCGTAGAACGCCGCCTGGAGCTCCTCCAGGACGAGCACGAAGTTCAGGATCTCGACGTCCTGCTTCTTGGACGGCTTCGAGGCAGCGCCCTGCGGCGTGCCCGCCAGCAGCACACCCCCTGCGACCGTCCCACAGCCGGCGAGCACCCCGGCTCGCAGCGCATCCGAGCGCGACAGCAGTCGTTCAGGCACCTACTCTCTCCTTGAGTCGGAACTCGTCCTGGTCGGGCTCGTCTCCCCATCCCGCGCTGGGCCGGGGGCGAAGCGCCGATTGCGAACGCCGCGCGCGCCCTGCCGCCGTCCGGCCGGCGCCGCGCCCGCCGGCAGTGGCACGCGATGGTCACGCCGGAGCAGCGGCAGCAGCGCGCCGACGGCGAACGCCACCAGCGCGCCGACAAGCAGCACGCCGACCGACCATCGGGCCGCGCCCCCGTCCGCCTCGACGGTGGCAGGGGCACGCGCCGGCCCGGGGGCGACGCCCGTCGGGGTGGGGAGCGGGTCGGTCTCGCGCTCGTCGAGCGGATAGGCATCCCACAGCTCCTGGGGTCCGTCCTGGGACTGCGCCGTAGCCGTCGGTACCAGCTCAACCGCTCCGCTCATCAGGCCCGCCGTGACCATCAGGGTCATCACGACCCGAGCGCGCACTGCACCCTCCTCCCTCCACTGGAATCTGGGTTCTTCGAATCTACCTTACGTGCGACTTGGCGGACCGGATCACCGCCGCGGGACTATCGTCCGGCCTGGGTCACGTCGATGAAGCCTCCTCCGTTCGCCTATCACCGCCCCACGACGAGAGCGGCGGTGGATCGACTGCTCGCCGAGCTCGGCGAGGAGGCGAAGGTGCTCGCGGGCGGGCAGAGCCTGCTGCCGATCATGAACATGCGCCTCGCCGCGCCGGCGCACCTGGTCGACATCAACGGGCTCGAGGACGAGCCGGCGGCGCCCGTCGTCGACGACGGCGTCGTCCGCTTCGGCCCGCTCGTGCGCCAGGCGGCCGTCGAACGCTGGCCCGAGCTCGCGACCCACGCCCCGGCGCTCGGGGAGGCGATCGCCTACACCGCGCACCCGGCGATCCGCAGCCGCGGGACCGTGGTCGGGAGCATCGCCCACGCCGATCCGGCGGCCGAGCTGCCCGCCCTCCTGCTGGCGCTCGACGGCGAGGTGCGCGCGCGCAGCGCGGACGGCGCCCGCACGATCGCCGCGCGGGACTTGTTCCTCGGCGCGCTCGAGACCTCGCTGCGGCCGGGGGAGTGGCTCGAGGAGGCGTCGCTGCCGGTGCTACCCGCCGGCACCGGATACGCGGTCGAGGAGTTCGCGCAGCGCCACGGCGACTACGCGCTGTGCGGGGTCGTCGCCGTCGCGCGGCGCCGGGACTCGGGCGACGTGGACGTGCGCCTCGTGCACTTCGGCATCGGCGCGCTGGCGGTGAAGTCGGAGCTGCCGGCCTACGACTCGGCCGAGGCCATCCGCGAGGCGCTGGCCGGCGTCGAGATGAGCGACGACCTGCACGCCACGGCGCCGTACCGGCGCCACCTGGCCGAGGCGCTCGGTGCGCGTGCGGCGGAGAGAGCTGCGGGGATGGCGCGCGGATGATCTCGATCGCCCTGACCGTCAACGGCGAGCGGCACGAGCTGGAGGTCGAGCCGCGCCGGCTGCTGTCGGATGCGCTGCGCGCCGACCTCGGCCTGACCGGCACGCACGTCGGGTGCGAGCACGGCGTGTGCGGCTGCTGCACGGTGCTGCTCGACGACGAGCCGGTGAGAGCGTGCCTCGTGCTCGCGGTCCAGGCGCAGGGCGCGGCGATCCGCACCGTCGAGGGGCTCGCGCAGCCCGACGGCACGCTGCACCCGCTGCAGGCGGCGTTCCAGCGGCACCACGGCCTCCAGTGCGGCTTCTGCACGCCCGGCTTCCTGATGCTCGCATCGACCGTCTACCGCGACGCCCCGAACATGACGGACGAGGAGATCCGGGCCGCGCTCGGTGGGCAGCTCTGCCGCTGCACGGGCTACGTCGGGATCGTTCGCGCGGTCCGCGCCGCAGCCGAGCTCGAGGACCAAGAAGCATGACGTTCGGCGAGCGCGTCGAGCGCCGGGAGGACCGGCGGCTGCTGACCGGCAACGGCCGCTACACCGACGACTTCGCGCCGCACGCCGCGCACGCGGCGTTCCTGCGCTCGGAGTACGCGCATGCGCGCGTCGTCGACATCGACGTGTCGGGCGCCCTCGACGTCGACGGCGTCCACGCGGTGTACACGTTCGACGACCTGGAGGGCCGCTTCGCAGAGCCGCTGCCGCTGATCATCCCGCACGAGGCGATCGTCGACGGCCGCACGCAGTACGCGCTCGCACGCGACGAGGTCCGCTACGTGGGCGAGACGATCGCGATGGTCGTCGCCCGCGACCGCTACGTCGCCGAGGACGCGGCGGAGGCCATCCGCGTCGAGTACGAGCCGCTGCCCGTGGCGGCCGACCTCGAGCGCGCCGCCGAGCCGGACACGCCGCTCGTACACGGCGACCGCCCCGACAACGTGATCGGCCAGGTCTCCGAGGAGCACGGCGACGTCGACGCTGCGCTCGCCGCCGCGGACCACGTGTTCAGCTGGCGCTTCGAGATCGAGCGCAGCGCCTCGATGCCGCTGGAGGGGCGCGCGATCGTCGCCCGCTTCGACGAGGAGGGCGCGCTGCTGATGTACGACTCGACGCAGGCACCGACCGGCGTCCGCGCCGGCCTGAGCCTGCTGTTCGGCCTCAGCCTCGAACAGGTGCAGGTCGTGGCGCCCGACGTCGGCGGCGGGTTCGGGGTCAAGGTCATCCAGTTCTATCCCGAGGAGGTCCTCGTCCCGCTCGCCGCCCACCGGCTCGGGATGCCGGTCAAGTGGACCGAGGACCGGCGGGAGCACTTCATCGGCTCCACGCACGAGCGCAAGCAGGTCCACGACGTCACGGTCGGCCTCGACAAGGACGGCCGGATCCTCGGCCTGCAGACGAGCTTCCTGCACGACGGCGGCGCCTACTGCCCGTACGGGCTGATCATCCCGGTCATCACCGCCGCCCAGCTGCCGGGCCCCTACAAGCTCGAGAACTACCGCTACGACTTCAGGGCCGTGTTCACCAACACGGTGCCGACCTCGCCGTACCGCGGCGCGGGGCGCCCGCACGCCGCCTACGTCATGGAGCGGGTGATGGACCGCGCCGCCGCGGAGCTCGGGCTCGACCGCGCCGAGATCCGGCGCCGGAACCTCATCCAGCCGGACGAGTTCCCCTACGACGTCGGGGTCACGTACCAGGACGGCGGGCCGACGGTGTATGACTCGGGCGACTACCCCGGCGGCCTCGAGCTCCTGCTCGACCGGGTCGGCTACGAGGGCTTCGCGGCACGCCAGCAGGCGGCCCGCGCGGAGGGGCGCGCGATCGGGCTCGGAATCGGCTGCTACGTCGAGGGGACCGGGATCGGCCCGTACGAAGGAGCGGCGGTCAACGTGCTGCTGGACGGGTCGGTGACCGTGGCCAGCGGCATGTCGAGCCAGGGCCAGGGCCACGAGACGATCTTCGCCCAGATCGCCGCGGAGGAGCTCGGCGTGCCGGTGGGGCTGGTGCGCGTGACGACGGGTGACACGCGGCGGCTCGGCTGGGGCGTCGGGACCTTCGCGAGCCGGACCGCGGTCGTCGCCGGCAACGCCGTCAAGAAAGCGTCCCGCGAGGTCCGGCGGCAGGCGGCTGAGCTGGCCGGGCGGATGCTCGAGGCCGATCCCCAGGACCTCGAGTTCGCCGACGGCACGGTGCACGTGATCGGCTCGCCCGCCAGTGGCATCCCGCTCGGCCGGCTCGCCGCTATCGCAAACCCGCTCAGGTACGCGTTCGGCGAGGAGTCGGCCGCTGCAGCCCTCCTCACCCGCCGGGCCTACGCGTCGCAGGACGTGCCGCTGCCGGACGGGACCACGCCCGGACTGAACGCGGTCGAGTACTACAGCCCCAAGTCCGGCGTCTTCGGCTACGGGATGCACGCCGCCGTCGTCGAGATCGACCCCGAGTGCTGCGCCGTGCGCATCCTCGACTACGTCGTCGTGCACGACTGCGGCCGGATCATCAACCCGACGATCGTCGAGGGCCAGATGTACGGCGGCTTCGCTCAAGGCCTCGGCGGAGCGCTCTACGAGCGGATCGCCTACGACGAGGACGGCCAGCTCCAGAACGCCAGCTTCATGGACTTCCTGATGCCGTACGCCACCGAGGTCCCCGAGCCGCAGCTGTTCCACACCGAGACGCCGTCCCCGAACAACGAGCTGGGCGTCAAGGGGGTGGGCGAGGCCGGGACGATCCCGGTCGCGGCGACGATCGCGAACGCGATCTCGGACGCGCTCGGGACGCCGATCGACCGCATGCCGATCTCGCCGTCGCAGCTGCACGAGCTGATGCACCCGTGACGGGTGTCCGCATCGGCATCGACACGGGCGGGACGTTCACGGACGTCGTGGCCGTCGACCCGGCCGGTCACGTCCGCAGCACCAAGGTGCCCTCTTCGCCGAGCGACCCGGCGGCCGCCTTCATGCGGGCGATCGAGAAGACGGGGGCCGACGCGATCCGCGACGTCGCCCACGGCACGACGGTCGCCACCAACGCGCTGCTCGAGGACGACTTCGGCGGCCTCGGCCTGATCACGACCAAGGGCTTCCGCGCCGTGCTCGAGATCGGCCGCCAGAGCGTCCCGGACAGCTACGGCAACTCGTACTTCTGGGTCAAGCCAGAGCGCATCGTGCCGCTCCACCTGGTCCGGGAGGTCGAAGAGCGCATCGACCATTCCGGTGCGCCGGTCACCGGCTTCGACGAGGCCGGCGCCCGTGAGGTCGCGCGCTGGTTCAAGGACAGTGGCGTCGCCTGCGTCGGCGTCTGCTTCCTGCACGCGTACATGAACCCGGACCACGAGCGGCGCATGCGCGACGTGCTCGCCGAGGAGCACCCGGACTGCGCCGTCTCGCTCAGCTCCGACGTGCTGAACGAGTACCGCGAGTACGAGCGCGCGGTGACCACGCTCGTGGACGCGTTCGTCAAGCCGCGGGTGGCCGCATACGCCCGCTCGATCGACGACCGCCTCGGTGCGCTGGGTGGGCGGGGATTTCTCATCATGAAGAGCAACGGCGGCGTGATCGCGGGCCGGGAGGTGCACCGGCAGCCGATCACGACGATCCTCTCCGGCCCCGCGGCCGGCACGCTCGGCGCCGCGCTCGTCGCGCAGCGGGCGGGCTTCGAGCACGTGATAACGCTCGACGGCGGGGGCACGTCGACGGACGTGGCGGTCATCGCGGGCGGGGAGCCGAGCCTCACCACCGAGGGCGCGGTCGGCCGCTTCGCCGTCAAGGTGCCGATGGTCGACGTCGTCACGGTCGGCACCGGCGGCGGGTCGATCGCCTGGGCGTCGCCCGAGGGGACGCTGAAGGTGGGGCCGCGCTCGGCCGGGGCGATCCCGGGGCCGGCCTGCTACGGCCAGGGCGGCGCCGAGCCGACCGCCACGGACGCCTTCCTGCTGCTGGGACACATCCCCGAGCACCTGCTCGGCGGCGAGATCCCGCTCGACCGGACCGCCGCGCACGAGGCGTACGAGCGGCTGGCCGGCGCCGTCGGCCTCGAGCCGGAGCCGTGCGCCGCCGGCGTGCTCGAGATCTCGGCCTGGAACCAGGCCAACGCGATCCGCCAGGTCACGGTCAAGCGCGGGCTCGACGTACGCGACTTCGACCTCTGCGCGTTCGGCGGCTCGGGCCCGCTTGGCGCGTGCAGGCTGATCGACATCCTGTCGCTGCGCGCCGTGTTCGTGCCGCGCGATCCCGGCAACCTGAGCGCGTTCGGGCTCCTGGCCACGGACTTGCGAACGGACCACGTGCAGACGCTGGTGCGCCGGCACGACCAGCTCGACCTCGACGAGCTCGAGGCCGCGTACGGCCGGCTCGAGGCCGAGGCCCGCGAGGTGCTCGCCCGCCAGGAGCACGAGCCGGCCGCGCAGACGCTCGTCCGCACGGCCGACCTGCGCTACTACGGGCAGGCGTTCGAGATCCGCGTCGCCGCGCCGGTTGGCGGCGACGGCTTCGTCGAGGCGGTCGAGGCCGCGTTTCACGACGCCCACGAGCGTTCGTACGGCTACTGCTATCGCGACGACCCGCGACAGGTCGTGGAGTGGGTGAACCTGCGCGTCACGGGCGTCGGGGCGATCAGCCGGCCGGAGCTGCAGCCGGTGAGCGCCGGCGACGGCGACCCTGAGCGGGCGCGCGACGGCAGCCGGCCGCTGTTCGTCGCCGGCGGCTGGCACGAGGCACCGGTCTACCGGCGTGAGGCGCTGCGGGCGGGCGACGCCGTCACCGGCCCGGCCGTGATCCAGGAGTTCGGCTCCACACTGCCCGTCCACCCGGGCTTCGCGGCCCAGGTGGACGAGCTCGGGAACGTGGTGGTGCGCAAGTGATCGACCCGGTGCTGGTCGAGATCGTGCAGGGCACGCTGGCGTCGATCGAGGCCGAGGTCGAGGAGGCGATCGGCCGCACCGCGCGCTCGCCGATGATCCGCGACCAGCACGACTTCCGCGCCGGGATCCACGACCGGAAGCTGCGCAAGCTCACCGGGCGCTCGTACTCCGCGCTCGTCCACCCGGTCGTGCGCGACTTCCCGCTCGACACGATGCGAGCCGGCGACGTCTACTTCCACAACGACGTCTACCTCTCCGAGGGCGGCATCGGGCATCTGCCGGACCTGTGCGTCACGGTGCCGGTCTTCCACGGGCGTGAGGTCGTCGCGTTCGTGCAGGCGTTCGGCCACCACGACGACATCGGCGGGATGGTCGCCGGGTCGATGCCGAGCGATGCCGTATCGGCGTACCAGGAGGGGCTGATGGTGCCGCCGGTCAAGCTCTACGACGCCGGCGTGCCGAACGAGGGCGTGCTGCGGATCGTCGCCCGCAACTCGCGCATGCCCGAGAGCCTGACCGGCGACATCGATGCCGAGTGCGCGGCGACCCGGATGGGCGCGCGCCGGGTCGAGGAGCTGTTCGAGCGCTACGGGCGCGACGCCGTCGAGGCGTGCTTCGACGCGATCCTGGCGAACACGACCGAGACGTTCCGCCGAGAGGTGCTCTCCAAGATCCCGGAGGGCACCTTCAGCTGGGAGGACTACGCCGAGCACGACGGCGTCGACCCGCCGCGGCTGCACCGCCAGCGCATGACGCTGACCAAGCGCGGCGACCGGCTCGTGATCGACTTCGCCGGCACGGGCCCGCAGGCCCGGGGCCCGATCAACCACGCCGGCGACTACGCGGACGGCAACTTCCTCAAGAAGTGGCTCGCCCCGATCCTGCGCAACCTGGCCGACACCCCGGAGCGGATGGCCGAGCTCGACGTCAACGAGGGCGTCGTGGAGCTGATCGACATGCGCTTCCCGCCGCCCGGGACGCTGCTCACGCCGGTCTTCCCGGCGCCAACCAACGCGCGCACGTTCGTGATCCTGCGCCTGCTCGGGGTCTTCGCGGGCGCGCTGGCACAGGCGGTCGAGGGCCGGATGCCGGCCGATCAGGAGACGATCCGCTACACGGGCATCACCGGACGCGACGCGAGCGGCGAGTGGTACCTCTACCGCGAGATCCTGGGCGGCGGCTCGGGCGGGCGCCACTACGCCGACGGGTCGGACACGATCCACATCGTCCCCGACTCGAAGAACCTGCCGGCCGAGTTCGTCGAGTCGCGCTACCCGGTCCGGATCGAGCACCTCGGCCTGCGCGTCGACTCGGGCGGGGCCGGGGAGTTCCGCGGCGGCCTCGGCTACCGCAAGGACATCCGCGTGCTCGAGGACGCGACGTTCATGTCGATCGCCGACCGCTCGATCCTCGCGTGCTGGGGGGTCAACGGCGGGCGTGCCGGGATGCCGTTCCAGGTGACGATCGACCCCGGCGGCGCGGGCGAGCGCGTGCTCCCCGGCCTGTGCGACGCCGAGCCGATCGCCGCCGGCGAGGTCGTCCGCATCGAGACGACCGGAGGCGGCGGCTGGGGCGACCCGCTCGACCGCGATCCGCAGCGTGTCGAGCTCGACGTCCTGCAGGGCAAGGTGTCCGCCGAGGCCGGGCGCCGTGACTACGGCGTCGTCCCGGGTGACGCCGCCGCGACCGAGCGCCTGCGCGAGGAGCGGCGCGCGGCGCGCGGCACCCTGCAGTTCTTCGACCGCGGGCCGGGCTACGAGCGGCTCGCCCGAGCCGGCTAGCGGCCCAGCCGCGCCACGGCCTGCGGGTTGATGCGCGGGCCCCACGACGGGTCGTCGAACGCCCGCTGCACGTCGAACACGATCAGCGTCGGTGTGGCCATGACGTAGGAGTGTGGCGTGATGGTGCCGGATTGCGGGTAATCCGGCGGCCATGGGCACCCCGGGGGGAGAGGCCGCGAAGGACCGGCCGAAGCGACGGCTTTACACGCAGCTGTGGTTCCTCGTGCTGGTGGGGATCGCCGCGGGCATCGTGTTCGGGCTCGTCGCACCCGGCCCGGCCGAGGAGGCCAAGTGGCTGGCCGACGCGTTCATCCAGCTGATCCAGACGATCACCGGCCCGGTGATCTTCGTCACCGTCATCGTCGGCATCGCCTCGCTCGGCAACCTCGCCCGCGCGGGCGGGCTCGCGCTGCGCGCGCTCGGCTACTTCCTGACGATGACGGTGGTCGCGCTCGCGCTCGGGCTCGTGGCCGGCAACGTGATCGCCCCGGGCTCCGGCTTCGAGGGCGAGGCGACCGAGGAGGGGCGGGCCAGCGCGGAGGAGTCGATCGGCGAGGCGGGCGGGGAGGAGGGCTTCGTCTCCTTCATCACCGACTCGCTGCTGCCCGACAGCTTCCTCGCCCCGTTCGTGGAGAACGAGATCCTCAAGATCCTCGTGCTCGCCATCGTCACCGCCGCGGCGATCTCGTTCCTCGCCGACGACCTGCGGATACGCATCGTCGACGGCTTCGAGGCGGCGAGCCGCGTGATCTTCGGGATGATCCGGATCATCATGTGGGCCGCGCCGCTCGCCGCCTTCGGCGGCATGGCGTTCACCGTCGCGCAGTTCGGCTCCGCGTCGCTGGCCAGCCTCGGCCTGCTCATGGTCACGTTCTGGGGCACGTGCGCGGTCTTCGTGGTCGGCGTCCTGGGCCTCGTCGCCCGCCTCAGCGGCTTCAACATCTTCCGGCTCATCCGCATGATCCGCGACGAGCTGCTGATCATCGTCGGCACCTCGTCGTCGGAGACCGTGCTCCCGCGCCTGCTCGCCAAGCTCCAGGCCGCCGGCGCCTCCCGCCAGGTGGTCGGGATGGTCATCCCGACCGGCTACTCGTTCAACCTCGACGGGACCTGCATCTACCTCACCCTCGGCGCGCTCTTCATCGTGCAGGCCGCCGGGCAGGCGATCCCGATCGAGACGCAGATCGGCCTGCTGGCGCTGATGATCCTCACCAGCAAGGGCGCGGCGGGCATCACGGGCGCCGGCCTCGTCACGCTCGTCGCCTCGCTGCAGGCGTTCGGCGGCGAGTTCTTCTCGGCCGAGGCGATCGCCGTCGGCATCTCGCTCGTGGTCGGGATCGACCGCATCATGAGCGAGGGGCGCGCGCTCACCAACTGCATCGGCAACGCCGTCGCCACGATGGTCATCGCCAAGTGGCAGGGGGAGCGCGACGAGACCCGCTTCCAGGCCGCCCTGCGCGACCCGTCACGCGTCGAGGAGCTGACCGACCGCGCGCTGCACGGCGAGGACATCGACGACCTGATCGAGGTCCGCACGGGCCGCTTCGACCGCGACGGCGACCGTCAGGTCGCGTCGAGCTCGATCCACTTGCCGACCACCGGCGGCTCGTAGGCCGACAGGCGGTCGAGCAGCTCCGCGGGCTCGCTCGCGACGCTGAGCACTGCGCGGTGCTGTGGACGCAAGAAGCCGGCGTCCACCGCGTGGTCGAGGAACGCGGCGAGGTGGTCGTAGTAGCCGGCTACGTTGAGCACGCCGCAGGCCTTGGCGTGGATGCCGAGCTGGCTCCAGGTGTAGACCTCGATCAGCTCCTCGAGCGTGCCGATCCCGCCCGGCACGGCGACGAAGGCGTCCGACAGCTCGGCCATCAGCGCCTTGCGCTCGTGCATCGAGCCGACCACGTGCAGCTCGGTCAGCCCCGTGTGGCCGATCTCCTTGTCGACCAGCGCCTGCGGCATGACGCCGATCGCCTCGCCGCCCGCGTCGAGCACCGTGTCGGCGAGCACGCCCATGAGGCCGACGCGCCCGCCGCCGTAGACGAGCCCGACGCCGCGCGCCGCGAGCAGCCGCGCCAGCTCACGTGCGGAGTTGGCGTACGCGGGGTCGCTGCCGGGGTTCGAGCCGGCGTAGACGCAGATGCGGCGCACGGCCGGGAGGCTAGCCTGGCCGTATGGACACCGCCCCGCTCGGACCCCTGACCGTCAGCCGCCTCGGCCTCGGCGCGATGCTGATGGGCGACGCGACGCCGACCGACGACGCCTACCGCATCCTCGACCGCTTCCTCGAGGCCGGCGGGACGCTCATCGACACCGCGGACACGTACAACGACGGGCTGTCCGAGCGGGTCCTCGCGCCCTGGCTGGCGCAGCATCGCGAGGAGGTCGTGATCGCCACCAAGGTGCGCTTCAACGTCTCCGACCCCGGCGGCCAGGGCCTCGCGCCCGACCGCATCCGCGCGGCGTGCGATGCCAGCCTCAAGCGGCTCGGCGTCGACGTCATCGACCTCTATCAGGTCCACGCGCCCGACCCGCGGGTGCCGCTCGAGGAGACGCTCGAGGCGCTCGACGGGCTCGTGCAGGCCGGCAAGGTGCGGGCGCTGGGCGCGTCGAACTACCCGGCGTGGCTGCTCGCGTGGGCGGTCGCGATGCAGGACCGCGAGGGGTGGTCGCCGTTCGTGAGCGTGCAGCCGCAGTACTCGCTCGTCGAGCGCACGATCGAGATCGACCTGCTGCCCTTCACGCGCGCCGCCGGGCTCGGCGCGCTCCCGTGGGGCCCGCTCGGGGCCGGTTTCCTGTCCGGCCGCCACCGGCGCGACGCGCTGGCCGAGGGCAGCCGGATGGCGAAGGCGGAGGACGACCTCGAGGAGGCCGCTCACCGGCGCGCGGTCGAGCGCAACTTCCAGGTGGTCGACGCCGCCGAGGCGATCGCCGCCGAGCGCGGCATCACCGTGCCGCAGGTCGCGATCGCGTGGCTGCTCGGGGTCGAGGGCGTCACGGCGCCGATCATCGGCCCGCGGACGCCCGAGCACCTCGAGGACCTGCTCGGCGCCGCGGACCTCGAGCTGTCGGCCGCCGAGCGCGAGCGCCTCGAGGCCCCGGCGCCTCCGCCTGACACCACGCCCCACCGCATGCTGCGCGAGCAGATCGGCCTGGACCGGCTGACAGGACCGCTCAGAGCGCGCTGAGCAGACGCTCGAGGTCCGAGTCGTCGTTCCAAGCGCCCACCGAGGCGCGCATGAAGCCGGTCCCGGGGAGGTCGCGGATGACGACGCCGGCCTCGGCCATGCGCTCGCGGGTGGCCGGCGGATCGGGCTCCTCCCAGCTCACGAGCGTCGTCTCGCCGCGCGGCACGACGGTTCGCCCGCGCTCGGCGAGCTCGGTGGCCAGGGCGGCGGCGAGCGCCGCCGCCCGCGCGTGGAGGCCGTCGACGCTCTGCAGCAGCCGGGTGGACACGAGCGAGAACGCGCATGCCTCGCGCGACAGCGACGGCGTGTCGAACCGGCGGGCACCGTCGTGCAGCGGGGAGCCGAGCCCGAGCTTGGTGTCCTGGAAGCTCACCCAGCTCGGCGCCGGCACCCGCAGACGCTCGCCGAAGCCTGGCTCGACGTAGAGCATCCCGGTGCCGTCGGCCCCGCACAGCCACTTCTGGCCCGAGGCGGCGTAGGCGGCGCAGCCGAGCACGCGGACGTCGACCGGGATCGCGCCCGCACCCTGGGCGCCGTCGAGGACGACCGGCACGTCGAGCTCGGCGAGCGCGGCCGGAGCGACCTCGCCGGTCACCCACGACACGTGCGAGCAGGCCACGAGCGTCGTGCGGGCAGTCACCGCGTTGGGGATCTCCTGCAGCGGCACCGCGGTGACGCGCACCCCGCGCCCGCGGGCGGCGATCAGCGGCCCGACCAGGCCAGGGTGCTCGCTGTCGGAGGTCACGATCTCGTCGTCCGCCCCGAGCTCGAGCCCTGCCAGCACCACGCCGAGGCCCTCGCTCGTCGAGGTGGTCAGGGCGACGTCCTCGGCAGCACAGCTGAGCACCCGCGCGTACGCGTCGCGCAGCTCTCCCTGAAGCGCGAGGCGAGCGGTGAAGTGCGGCCGGTGGCGGCCTTCGCGGAGCTGAGCGTCGAGCGCCTCGCGAGCCGCCGCGACCGCCTTCGCCGGCACCGGGCCGTCCGTCCCGGCGTTCAGGAACGCCAGGCGCTCGAGGACGGGGAACTCGCTGCGCAGGGCCTCCATGCAGGCTCGACGGTAGCGGCAGCTCGCTCAACGGCGGCGTTGAGGGGAGTGGCTCGGGGTGTGCAGAAAGGGGACAACCACGACCTCGCGGGCGTCGGTTGGCGCGTTTTACACCGCCTGCGGCCGCTAACCGGACACGGACGGCTGAGGAAGTCGGGTTTGGCCGGTTTCTGCACAGCCCTCCCGACCCGCCCTCCTTCGATGCGGCAGTTCGTGTACTGCGCGCATCCGCGACCCCTATTCTCCGCGCCCCATGCGCGTGACCCTCCCCGACGGCTCCGAGCGCGAGCTCCCCGACGGCGCGACCGGCGCTGATCTCGCGGCCTCGATCGGGCCCGGGCTGGCGCGCGCCGCGCTCGCCATCCGGATCGCCGGCGGGCCGGGCAACGCGTACGAGGAGGGCCGCATCCGCGACCTCGCGCTGCCGCTGCACGACGGCGAGAAGGTCGAGATCGTGACCGCCAAGGCCGACGATCGCGACTCCGTCCAGCTCATCCGCCACGACACCGCGCACGTGCTGGCCGCGGCCGTGCTCGACCTCTATCCCGGCACCAAGATCTCGATCGGGCCGCCGATCGCCGACGGCTTCTATTACGACTTCGAGTTCCCCGAGGGGGTCACGGTCTCCGACGCCGACTTCGAGGCGCTCGAGGCCAGGATGCGCGAGCACGTGAAGGCGGACGAGCCGTTCACGCGCGAGGACGTGCCGGTGGCCGAGGCGCTCGAGCGGTTCCGCAATGACAAGCAGGACTACAAGGTCGAACTGATCGAGGACCTGGTGCGCGACCAGCGGGTCGAGACCGTCTCGCTCTACACGAACGGCCCGTTCACCGACCTCTGCCGCGGCCCGCACGCGCCCACCACCAAGCGCATCAAGGCCTTCAAGCTCCTATCGGTGGCCGGGGCATACTGGCGCGGCGACGCCGACCGCCAGATGCTCACCCGCATCTACGGGACCGCCTTCCACTCCAAGGAGGACCTCGAGCAGTACCTGCAGCGGCTCGAGGAGGCCCGCGCGCGCGACCACCGCAAGCTCGGCCGCGAGCTCGACCTCTTCATGTTCTCCGAGCTCAGCCCCGGCTCGCCGTTCTGGACGCCCAACGGGATGGCGATGCTCAACGAGCTGACCGAGCTGTGGCGGGAGGAGAACGCCGCCCGCGGCTACCGCGAGGTCAAGACGCCGATCCTCTACGACGTGGAGCTCTGGAAGCGCTCCGGCCACTGGGACGTGTACCGGGACAACATGTACTTCACGGACGTCGAGGGCCACCCGATGGGCCTCAAGCCGATGAACTGCCCGGCCCACGTCCAGCTCTACAACGCCGAGCGGCACTCCTACCGCGACCTGCCGATCCGCTACTCCGAGGCCGGCCTCGTCCACCGCCACGAGCCGAGCGGCACGCTCCACGGGCTCCTGCGCGTCCGCCACATCACCCAGGACGACGCCCACATCTTCGCGACCGAGGAGCAGGTCCCCGAAGAGGTCCAGCGGTGCCTCGACTTCGGGTACGCGATCTACGACACGTTCGGCTTCAAGCCGCGGCTGGAGCTCTCGACCCGCCCCGAGAAGCGCGTCGGCACCGATGAGATGTGGGATCGCGCCGAGGCGCTGCTGGCCAAGGCGCTCGACGACAAGGGCGTCGAGTACGAGCTCAACCCCGGCGACGGCGCGTTCTACGGCCCGAAGATCGACCTCCACATGACCGACACGATCGGCCGCTCGTGGCAGCTCGGCACCGTCCAGCTCGACTACTACATGCCCGAGCGGTTCGAGCTCACATACACCGGCGCCGACAACGCCGAGCACCGTCCGGTGATGATCCACCGCGCGCTGATGGGCAGCTTCGAGCGCTTCATGGGGATCCTGATCGAGCACTACGCCGGCGAGTTCCCCCTGTGGCTGGCGCCCGTGCAGGCGGCGGTGCTCCCGATCGCCGACCGCCACGTCGACTACGCCCGCGAGGTGCAGCGGGAGCTGGCCGCCGGTGACCTGCGGGCCGACGTCGACGAGCGGACGGAGTCGGTCGGCCGCAAGATCCGCGAGGCGGAGCTGCGCAAGGTGCCGTACATGCTCGTGGTCGGCGACCGCGAAGCCGAGCAGCGCGCCGTTGCGCTACGGCGCCACCGCGAGGGCGACCTCGGGACGCTCCCGCTCGCGGACGTCGTCGCCCGGCTGACCGCCGAGGCGAGCCGCCGCAGCGACTGATCCGCGGGCTATACTCCTCCGTGTTGATTACGCGTTCTAACTCAGCGCCGCGCACTTCTTGACGCGCCGCCATCACGCCTAGTGCCGGTCCCTCGACGTTTCGACCGGCAACCGCCTGAGCGCGACCCCACCCGGATCAACGAGCGCATCCGCGTTCCTGAGGTCCGTCTCATCGACGAGAACGGCCAGCAGGTGGGGATCATGCGCACCCAGGAGGCCCTTCGCCGGGCCCAGGAGCGAGACCTCGACCTCGTCGAGGTGGCGCCCGACGCCAAGCCGCCGGTGTGCCGCATCCTCGACTACTCCAAGTACAAGTACGAGCAGGTCCAGAAGCAGAAGGCCGCTCGCAAGCACCAGACCCAGATCAACGTCCGGGAGATCAAGTTCCGGCCGAAGATCGCCCAGCACGACTACGACACCAAGAGGGGCCATGTCGAGCGCTTCCTCAAGGGGCGCGACAAGGTCAAGGTGACGATCATGTTCCGCGGCCGCGAGATGGCCCACCCCGAGCGCGGCGAGATGATCCTCAACCGCCTCGCGGAGGACCTCGGCGACCTCGCCGTCGTCGAGCAGCGTCCGCAGCAGGACGGCCGGAACATGACGATGATGCTGGCCCCGCAGAAGGCCGCCACCTAACGTCCATGAAGACGGAGCCCTTCTCGATCGCGATCGAGGAGGGCGTCCTGTCCGACCTGCGGGAGCGGATCCGCACCACGCGCTGGCCGCCGCCCTCGCCCGACCCCGCGTGGGTGCAGGGCACCGACGTCGACTACCTGCGGGAGCTGCTCGCCTACTGGGCCGACGGGTTCGACTGGCGCGAGCAGGAGCGGCGCCTGAACGCGGTCGACCACTTCCGTGCGGAGGTCGGCGGCGTGCGGATCCACTACCTGCACGTCAGGCGCGGCGGGACGCCGCTGATCCTCACCCACGGCTGGCCGAGCACGTTCGTCGAGCACCTCCAGCTCTTGCCATACCTGGGCGGATTCGACCTCGTGATCCCGTCGCTTCCCGGCTACGGCTTCTCGGAACGGCCCGCCCGTAACACCACGCGCGACACCGCGCGCCTCTGGCACCAGCTCATGCGCGGCCTCGGCTACGAGCGCTACGGCGCCCAGGGGGGTGACTTCGGGGCGAGCGTGACGACCCACATGGCGCTCGAGGACCCCGCGCCGCTGATCGGCATCCACCTGCACCAGATCGACGACCGCCCGCCCGCCGGCGGCGCGCCGCCGACCCCCGCCGAGCGCGAGTACGCACAAGCGGTCGAGGCTTGGGACGCCGTCGAGCGCGGCTACAGCTCGATCCAGTCGACCAAGCCGCAGACCGCCGCGTACGGGCTCAACGACTCACCGGCGGGGCTCGCCGCCTGGCTGGTCGAGAAGTGGCGGTCGTGGAGCGACGACCTCGAGGCCATCGACCGCGACGTGCTGCTCACGAACCTGACGCTGTTCTGGGTCACGCAGACGATCGGGACCTCGATGCGCGACTACTACGACATGCGCTGGCACCGGCGGGAGATCGGGCCTGACGAGCGCGTCCGCGTGCCCACCGCCGTCGCGCTGTTCGCGAACGAGCTCGTCTCCGAGGGCACTCCGCCGCGCGAGTGGGCGGAGCGGCTGTACGACATCCGTCGCTGGACGCCGATGCCGCGCGGCGGGCACTTCGCGCCCGCCGAGGAACCCGAGCTGCTCGCGGGCGACATCGCCGCGTTCTTCGATAGCGTCGGCCCGTGACCCAGGTGCACCTCGAGGCGCACGACCCGCAACACGTCGCGGAGCCGGACCTCGTCGACAAGGGGCTGCAGCACGACTCGGTCGGGCTGCTGGCGAGCGTGCTGCTGTCGGTCTCCTCGGTCGCGCCCGCCTACGCGCTGACCGCCACGCTCGGGTTGACGGTCACCGAGGTCGGCGTGCAGGCGCCGGCCATCTTCCTCGTCGGCTTCATCCCGATGCTGCTCGCCGCGTCCGCCTACCGCGAGCTGAACAAGGTCGCGCCTGACGCCGGCACCTCGTTCACCTGGACCGTCAAGGCGTTCGGCCCGCACATCGGCTGGATGTGCGGCTGGGGGCTCGTGGCGGCGATCATCATCGTGCTCTCGAACCTCGCCGGCGTGGCGGTCACGTTCTTCTACCTGTTCCTCGCCGAGCTGGTCGGCGACCCGGACGTCGCCACCTGGGGCGACGGGAAGGTCGCCAACGTGGCGACCTGCCTGGCGTTCGTCGCGCTCGCCACCTACGTCGCGTACCGCGGCATGACCACGACCAAGAGCGTCATGTACGTGCTCGTCGGCGTCCAGATGGTGGCGCTGACGCTGTTCACGGCGTTCGCGATCGGCAAGGCCCTCGGAGGCGACGTAAGCACGTCGATCGACTTCGAGCTCTCGTGGCTGAGCCCGTTCTCGGTGACGTCCTTCTCCGTCCTCGCCACCGCGCTCTCGCTGTCGATCTTCATGTACTGGGGCTGGGACACCGCGCTGTCGGCCAACGAGGAGACCGAGGGGAGCGACCGGACGCCGGGCCTGGCCGCGCTGCTCTCGCTCGTCATCCTCGGGACGACGTACCTGCTGGTCACGGTGGCGGCGCAGATGTACGCCGGCGCGGGGGAGGAGGGGGTCGGCCTCGGCAACCCGGAGACGTCCGACAACGTCTTCGCCGCGCTCGCCGACCCGGTGCTCGGCGGCGCGCTCGGCCTGCTGCTGTTCCTCGCCGTGCTGGCCAGCTCGGCGTCCAGCCTCCAGACCACGTTCATCCCCGCCGCGCGCACGATCCTCGCGATGAGCACGTACAAGGCGCTCCCCGACACGCTCGCCGCGATCCATCCCACGCACCGCATCCCGAGCTACGCGACGCTGCTGTGCGGGATCGGGACCGGCGTGTTCTACGCGGTGATGACGCTGGTGAGCGAGAACGTCCTCGTCGACACGATCCTCTCGCTCGGCCTGATGATCTGCTTCTACTACGGCCTGACCGCGTTCGCCGCCGCCTGGTACTTCCGGCGCGAGCTGACGCGTAGCCCGCGCGACTTCCTGCTCAAGGGGGTGGCGCCGCTCGCCGGCGGCCTCACGCTCGCGGGCGTCTTCGTCAAGCTCGTGGTCGACACCGCGGACCCGGCGTACGGCAGCGGCGGCTCGATCTTCGGGCTCGGCACGGTGTTCGTGCTCGGCATCGGGACGCTCCTGATCGGCGTCGTGGTGATGTTCGCCTGGCAGGCCCGCTCGCCGGCCTTCTTCCGCGGCGAGACGCTCAAGCACGACACGCCCGCGCTGGTCGCCGATTAGGAGGCTGGTTCGCTCCCCCGTTCGCTCCGCAGGTGCGCGGGCGTGAGCGCGGCGGCGCTGGGCGCGCCCGCCGCCCACACCGCGACGCGCAGCTGGCGCACCAGCGCCGCCGCCGCCTCCGACGCCTGGTCGGCCTGGGCCGCGAGCAGGAACGGCCGGGCGAGCCCGACTGCCGCGGCGCCGAGGGCGAGCGCCTTGGCGGCGTCGACGCCGTCGCGCAGCCCGCCGCTGGCGAGGATCGGCAGGCCTGGGGCGGTGGCCACCGCGTCGACCAGCGCGTCCGCGGTCGGCACGCCCCAGTCGGCGAACGCTCCCGCGACCCGCGCCGCACCGGCCTCGCGCCGCCCCTCGACGAGCGCCCAGTTCGTGCCGCCGGCGCCGGCCACGTCGATCGCGGCCACGCCCGCGTCCCGCAGGAGCGCGACGTCCTCCCCGTCCATCCCGAACCCGACCTCCTTGACGACCACCGGCAGCGGGGCCAGCTCGGCCACGATCGCCGCGATCCCGGCCGCGACGCCGGCGAAGTGCGGCTCGCCCTCCGGCTGCACCGCCTCCTGGATCGGGTTGAGGTGGATGGCCAGGCCGTCTGCGTCGAGCAGCTCGACCAGGCGGGCCGCGCGCTCGCCGGCGTCCGGCCGCACGACCTGTGCGGCGCCGAGGTTGCCGAGCAGCAGCGGCGGCCGGTCGGCGCTGCGGTAGGTGCCGAGCCGCTCCGGGTCGTCGAGCAGGGCGCGCCCCGAGCCGAGCACGAGCGCGAGCCGGTGCTCGACTGCGGCGCGGGCGAGCCGCGTGTTCACCGCTTGCGCCTCCGGGGTCCCGCCGGTCATCGCCGAGATGACGAGCGGGGCGCCGAGCCGCGCGCCGAGCAGCTCGGTCTCGAGCGAGACGTCGACGAGGTCGCGCTCGGGCAGCGCCCGGTGGCGCAGCCGGAAGCGCTCAAGGCCGGTGCCGCCCGCGTGGGCGACGTCCGCCCCGGCGGCGATCCGCAGGTGGTCGGCCTTGCGGCCGACCAGGCTCATCGCGCCGCCGCCTCCCGCGCGCGGACGGCCAAGTGGCGCAGGATGATGTCGTGCACGTCGGCGGCGGCCGGCCGGTCCGACTCCAGCAGCTCGCCCTGGCGTGTCATCAACAGCGGCCCCTTCGACGGCTCGTCGGGGATCCTCCCGTGCGAGCCCTTGACGAGCGTGGCGTCGAGCGGGATCACGTCCATCAGCGTGCGGAATCCGAGCTTCTTGCGCACCACGCGCGTGCCGAGCGCGAGCGCCGGCACCCGGATCGCCGGGTCCAGGAACAACTCGACCGGGTCGTAGCCGGGCTTGCGGTGGATGTCGACCGTGCGCGCGTAGTCGGGCGCACGCTCGTCGTCCTCCCAGTAGTAGTACGTGAACCACGCGTCCGGCTCGGCGATCAGCACCAGCTCGCCCGAGCGCGCGTGGTCGAGCCCGTACTCGCGCTTGCCGGCCTGGTCGAGCACCTCTCCGACGCCCGGCGTGGCCTCGAACAGCGCCTTCACCTCCGGCACCCGTGCGCGATCCTGCACGTAGACGTGGGCGAGCTGGTGGTCGGCCATCGCGAACGCCTGGCTGCCGCCGATGTCGAGCACCTCGCGCCCGAGCTCGATGCGGTAGGCGATCAGGCCAGCCGCTCGCAGCACGCGATTCGGGTGAATGGGCCGCGAGACGGGGAGAATGCCGTACTCGGAGAGCACGATCACGCGCGCGCCGCGGGCCTCGTAGAAGTCGATCAGGTCGCCGGCGACCGCGTCGAGCTCCCCGAGCTCCGAGCGGATGCCGTCGAGCGCCGGGCCTTTCTTCTGCAGCCCGTAGTCGAGGTGGGGGAGGTACACGAGCGTCAGGTCGGGCCCGAAGCGCCGCTCGACGCGCTTGGCCGCCTCCGCGATCCAGCGCGTCGACTCGATCGATGCCGCCGGCCCCCAGAAGCGGAACAGCGGGAACTGGCCCAGCTCTGCCTGCAGGCTGTCGCGCAGGTCGCCGGGCTTCGTGTAGCAGTCGGGGATCTTGCGCCCGTCGGCCGGGTACATCGGCCGCGGTGTCACCGTGACGTCGGCCGAGGAATACATGGCGAACCACCACGACAGGTTCGCCGTCGTCATCCCCGGCGCCGCGGGTGGGCGGGACCAAATTCTCGGCGCCTGCACGAGCCGGTCCGACTGCTGCCACAGGCGCACCTCCATCGTGTCCCGGAACAGCCAGCCGTTGCCGACTACGCCGTGGCCGCTGGGGGGCAGGCCGGTGAGGTAGGTGCTCTGCACGGTGGCCGTGACGGCGGGGGTGACCCCGTCGAGCGGCACGACGGTGCCGCCGTCGGCGAACGCCTTCAGGCGCGGCACGTGCGGCAGCAGCTCGGGCGTGAGCGCGACGACGCACAGGACGACGGTCTTCTGCATCAGGTCCCCGCGATCTTGGTCTGGAGCGCGACGGTGGCGGCGAAGGCGGCCAGGCAGACCGCCACCGCGGCGGCGTCGCCGCCGGCGCCGCCCACCACCAGCGCGTCGTAAACGGCGATGCCCGCGATCAAGCGCACGACGCCGGCGCCGATCCGGCGGCGGGCGAGCACGAGCCAGAGCGCGTACGCGGCCCACGCGACGAATGCGGCGAGCAGCAGGGCGACCTCGACAGAAGGCAGCTCCTTCGCCCAGTACGCGGCCGGCGCGAGCACCGCGACCACCGGCCAGCGCGCGGCGATCCCACTGCTTTCGGCCTTAGCCACCTGCGAAAGGCCGACGACGTAGACGAGCATCATCGCCGCCGCCCCCCACAGCTCGCCGGGCAGCGTCGCGGCGACTGCCAGCGCCGCGACCACGTAGACGACCGCCCGGCAGGCCGCCATCAGCACCGGCGACAGCGGGTTGCCCTTGTGCCAGGTGTCGTAGAGCACGATCAGCGCGATCAGTCCGAGGCCGGCGAGCGCCGGCTCGAGCCCCTCGCGCGCCAGCAGCGCCTCGCCGGCCGCCAGCAGCGCGACGGCCGCGGCGGTCGCGGCACGGCGTGAGACGCGCCCGGATGGCAGCGGGCGCTCGGGCCGCTCGCGCCGGTCGACCTCGTAGTCGAGGAGATCGTTGAGGATCATCCCTGCCGTGTAGAAAAGCGCGATCGCCACGGCGACCACGGCGACCGTGCCGGCGGGGGCGACGGTGGAGGCGAGCACGGCGCCCGCGACCGTGTTGGAGACGGTCGTCGGCGTGTTCGAGACGCGCGCCAGCTCCAGCCATGCGCGCCACTGCGGCGCAGCCGGGCGCGCGAGGGCGTCAGCGGAGGACATCGAGCACCCACTCGTACTCGCGCGCGATCGAGTCCACCGACGAGGCCTTCAGTTCGGCGGGCAGCACGTCCCAGGTGTAGGTCTCGATCTCGAGGTGGGACGTGCGGACCTTCTGGATGCACCGCTTGAGGTGCTCCTGTGTCGACTCCAGGGCTCCGTAGCGTTCGACGAAGATCGGCACGTGGAAGTGCACGCGCCACTCCTCGCTGCCGTCCTCCGACAGTGCCTCCGGGAGGTCCGGCCAGGTGCGGAGCGACCCGCGCTCGGTCACCTGGTGCAGATAGATCGGATCGGCGAACGCGCGCAGCTCATCGTGCGCCGCGGCCGGAGCCGTCAGCGCCGCCGACAGCTGCGCCTTGCCGACGTGGATACCGGCGCCTTGGAGAGCGTCGAGTGCCTCTTCGGGCTCCTCATAGGCGACGGCGGAGTGACAGGCGTCGAAGCACACGGTCACGTGCTCGCGGTCGAGGTCCTCGGGCCACCAGCGGATCAGGTCCGCCACGTTCGCAAGCGCACCATCGGCCTCCGGCTCGATCGCGATCGCGACCCGTGTGCCACGCAGCGCCTCGCCGACACGTACCACGTTCGCCGTGCACGCCGCGAGGCCGTCGGCATCGAGCCATGGCCCGTACGACAGCGGGCTGGTCGAGATCGTTCCGTTCACCCCGTCCGGCACCAGCGCCTCGAGGATCTCCGCAAGCCGCAGCGTGTACCGCACGCGCTCCTCCGACCGCCAGTCCGGCGCGTGCACGTCGGCCTTCACCGGCTGCCCGTGGAACGTCCCGTGCGGGAAGCCGTTGATCGTGAACACGTACAGCCCCTCGGCGTCGAGCCAGGCGCGGAAGCGGGCCAGCCGGTCGCCCTCGAGCAGCTCCGCGCTCTCCGCGCCCGACAGCCGCAGGCCGATCCCGAACGGCGCGTGCGGCGACAGCCGCGCCTTCAGCGCCGGCGCGTGCGCGCGCAGGGTCGCCAGCACGGCCTCCCAGCCGACCGCCGGGTGGATGTTCGTGCAGTACGTCAGGTGGAGGCCTTCGCCGACCTCCATCAGACCGCCGCGGCGTGCTCTCGGTCCGGCAGCCGAAACTTCGGCGACTGGCCGAGGAACTCGATCGGGTTCTCGTACACGACGCGGCGGATCAGCGAGTCCGGGTGCCCGCGGCGGCGCATCTCGAGGATGAACTCGGGCACGGCCAGCGGCCGGCTCTCGCCCCAGTCGCACGCGGCGGCGACGCAGATCCGCTCCGGGCCGCGCGTCTCGAGTATGTCGACCGCGCGTGCGGGGGAGACCTTGGTGATCGGGTACAGCGTGAGCCCGGTCCAGAACCCCTCGTCGAGGATCATGTCGACGGTGTGCTCCTCCGCGTGGTCGACCATCACGCGCTGCGGGTCGATCCGCGCGTCGTCAGCGAGGGTCCTCACGATCGCCTTCGTGCCCTTCCACTTGTCCTCGAGGTGGGGCGTGTGGATGTGGATCAGCTGCTCGTGCTCCATCGCTAGGTCGACGTGGTCCTCGAAGCCGGCGAGCTCGTTGTGCGTGACGCGGTTGAGGCCGATCTCGCCGATGCCGAGCACGTTCGGCAGGGCGAGATAGCGCGGGATCACCTCGAGCACCTGGCGCGTGAGCTCGCGGTCCTCGGCCTCCTTCGGGTTCAGGCACATCCACGTGAAGTGAGCGATCCCGTAGGTCGCCGCGCGCTTGGGCTCGAAGTCGGTGAGGCGGTTGAAGTAGTCCACGAACGCCTCGACACCCGGGCGGTCGTAGCCGGCCCAGAACGCCGGCTCGGTGACGGCGACGCAGCCGCTCATCGCCATCGCGCGGTAGTCGTCGGTCGTGCGCGACACCATGTGCGCGTGGAGATCGATGTACTCCATGGCTCTAGGCCTCCGGGTCGTAGGCGCCCTTGGCGCTCTTCTGGTCCAGCTCCTCCAGCAGCTCGCTTCGAGGGTCGCTGAAGATCATCTGCACCCGCTGCACGCGGTCGCCGTCTCCGTCGACCAGCACCGCGAGCGCCTGGCGGATCGACCGCAGGCGGAAGTCGCCTGAGGCGTCGATCTCGCGGGCGCGGTCCAGGCGGTCCAGGAAGGCCGCCAGCTCGAGCACCTGGACCCGGTGCTCCATGAAGTACTCGGCGATCAGCTCCCGCTGGGTCAGCGGGCTAGTGCCGGCGTGGGCTCCCATCCCTCTCGCTCTCCTCCTTCCATGCGGCGCCGCAGCAGGTCGGACGCCTCCAGCAGCACCGCCTCGTCCAGCTCGTGGACCTCGAAGCCCGAGCCGATGCGCTCGAGCAGCATGATCGTGAGCCGCCCTCCGAGGTGCTCGCGGAAATCCTCCAGGCCGGCGAGCACGGCGGGGCGGCCGCCGCTCCCGGGGGTCGCCATGTCGGGGTGCCAGATCGGCAGCTCGACGGCCTCGAAGAGCGCGATGATCCGGCGCCAGTCCGCGTGCGGGAGGCTGCCGGTGAGATGGCTGTACGTCGAGTCGAGCGCGATGCCGACGGCGACGGCCTCGCCGTGGCGCAGCTCGTAGTCGGTGAGCTGCTCGAGCTTGTGGGCGGCCCAGTGCCCGAAGTCCAGCGGCCGCGAGGAGCCGAGCTCGAACGGGTCGCCGCTGGTGGCGAGGTGGTTCAGGTGCAGCTCGGCGCTGCGGTGCACGAGGACCGCCATCGCGTCGAGCGAGCGCTCGCCGAGCTCGCCGGCGTGATCCTCGATCCAGCTGAAGAACGCGGGGTCCTTGAGCAGCGCGACCTTGACGGCCTCGGAGATGCCTGAGCGCCAGTCGCGATCGTGGAGCGTCGTCAGCAGGTCGAGGTCGTTGAGCACCGCGTGCGGCGGCGCGAACGAGCCGACGAAGTTCTTCTTGCCGAACGCGTTGATCCCGTTCTTGACGCCGACCGCCGAGTCGTCCTGCGCCAGGACGGTCGTCGGGACGCGGATCAGCCGTACGCCGCGATGCGCGGTGGCCGCGGCGTAGCCGACGGCGTCGAGCACCGCGCCTCCGCCGATCGCCATCACGTACGAGTGGCGGTCGACGCCGTGGACGTCGATCGCCGCGCGGATCTGGTCGACGGGCCCGGACCGGTTCTTGATCGACTCGCCGCCGGGTACGACCAGCGGCGGCGCCGGCAGTTCAAGCGCGTCGGCGTGCGCCGCGCAGTAGAGCTCGACGTCGCCGACGATCGCGGGACGGGCCCGGGCCAGGCCCTCGTCGATCACCACGAGCAGGCGCGCGCAGCCGTCGGCCTCGACCGCATCCCGCAGCGTACGGTTGCGCGGGTCGAGCAGCCCGTGCGTGAACCGCACCGGATACCGGAAGGTGACGACGACCTGCTGCTCGATGTCCGCCAGCCGGCCGCGCTCCAATCCGTCGCGCGCCGTCCCCATCCGAAGGGAGTCTACCCCCGTTGCGGCCGTTCACCGTCCAAACATTTGCGTTCCTTCACCGAAAGATCCGAGCGCGCGAACGGGCCCCAGGTGGCGTAGGTGAGCGCCTGCTGCGTGAGATCTTCGATCGCCATGCGCGGCCAGCATTCCCGCGTTGCGCCTCAGGATCGTGACTGTGCCGTGACGGGGCCGTGAAGCGGCCGTGAACTGGCCTCTATACTGCGCGCTCGCATGCCCAAGATGAAGTCGCATTCCGGCGCGAAGAAGCGCTTCAAGGTGACGGGGACCGGGAAGCTCAAGGCCCGGCACGCGTTCTCCAGCCACATGCTCGAGCACAAGTCGCCGAAGCGCAAGCGGGCGTTCGCCCTCGACCGCGACATCTCGAAGGCCGACGGCAAGCGGGTCAAGCGACTGCTGGGAGGCAACGGGCGATGACCCGCGTCAAGCGCTCCGTGCACGCGCGCAAGAAGCGCCGCGCGACCCTCGAGCGGGCCAAGGGCTTCCGCGGCGAGGCGCACTCCTCCTACAAGCGCGCGAAGGAAGCGGTCATGAAGGCCGACTCCTACGCGTACCGCGACCGCCGCAATCGCAAGCGCGACTTCCGGCGCCTGTGGATCACCCGCATCAACGCCGCCGCGCGCCAGAACGGCATGAGCTACGGCAACTTCATGCACGGCCTCAAGCTGGCCGGCATCGAGCTCGACCGCAAGGTGCTGGCCGACATCGCCGTGCGCGACCCCGAGACCTTCCGCCGATTCGCCGAGAGCGCCCGCGAGGCGTCCGCGAGCTGACCGCGCGGACATCCCCTTTCCCGGGCGCCCCTCCCACCGGAGCGGCGCCCGTTTTCGTTTAAGTGACCGTGATCACAGCAGTCTCGTGACAATCACCAGCCCCCACAACGACCAGCTCAAGGAGATCCGCAAGCTCGCGGGCCGCAAGTGGCGGGACAAGCTGCGCCAGTTCGTGGCCGAGGGGGAGGACCTGCTGGCCGCTGCCGACGCGGCGGGCTGGGAGCCGCTGGCGCGGCTGGTGGCCGAGGGGTCGGGGCTCGCCGGCGAGGAGGTGCGCGCGCACCTGCTGGCCGAGGTCTCGCAGCTCGGCTCGGGCACGCGGGCGCTGGGCGTCTACGGCCAGCGCTGGGCGCCGGAGCCGACCGGCCCGCTGTGCCTGGCGCTGTGGGGCGTCAACGACCCCGGCAACGTGGGAACCGCGCTGCGCGGCGCGCTCGCGTTCGGGGCGGCGAGCGTGGCGCTCGGGCCGGGCACCGCCGACCCGTACGGGCACAAGGCCGTCCGGGCGTCGATGGGCGCGCTGTTCGAGGTGCCGGTGGCGCGCGTGCGCGATCCTGCCGAGCTGCCGGGTCGCCGGATCGCGCTCGTGGCCCACGGCGGTGAGCCGCTCACAGCGCTCGACGAGGACGTCACGCTGGTGGTCGGCGCCGAGCGCGAGGGGCTGCCTGACGCGGTCGTCGCGGCGTGCGACGAGGTGGCCACGATCCAGCTGTCTCGCCCAGAGGGCTCGCCGCCGCTTCGCTCGGCCGCCGAGTCGCTGAACGCCGCGATGGCGGCGACCGTCGCCCTATACGAGATGCGGCCTAGGATGCGGCGCCCATGACCGAGCGGATCAGCGAGCTGCGAGCGGAGGGGGAGGCGGCGATCGACGGCGCGGCGGACACCGCCGAGCTCGAGGAGGTCCGCGTGCGCTTCCTCGGGCGCAAGGCCGAGCTCCCGAACCTCCTGCGCGGCGTCGCCCAGCTCGAGCCGGCCGAGCGCGGGCAGGTGGGCCGCGCCGCCAACGAGGCGCGCCGCGCGCTGGAGGCCGCGATCGACGTGCGCACCGCGGAGCTCGAGGCCGCCGAGCTCGACGCGCGGCTCGAGACGGACGTTGCCGACGTCACGCTCCCAGGCGCGCCGGCCGTGACGGCCGGCCGGCTGCATCTGCTGACCTCGACCCGGCGCGAGATCGAGGACGTGTTCCTCGGCCTCGGCTTCCGCATCATGGAGGGGCCGGAGACCGACCTCGTCTACTACAACTTCGACGCGCTCAACCACAGTCCCCAGCACCCCTCGCGGCTGGAGACCGACACGTTCTACACGGCCGACGACGTGGTCCTGCGCACCCACACCTCGCCGATGCAGATCCGGGCCATGGAGGAGCACCCGCCGCCGCTCTACATCGTCGTCCCCGGCCGCACGTACCGGCGTGACTCGGATGCCACGCATACGCCGCAGTTCCACCAGGTCGAGGGGCTCGCGGTCGACGACGACATCACGCTCGGCGACCTCCAGGGCACGCTGCTGGCCTTCGCCCGCGCGATCTTCGGCGAGGACCGGCGCGTGCGCCTGCGCCCGCACTTCTTCCCCTTCACCGAGCCGAGCGTGGAGTGCGACGTGTCCTGCTTCAACTGCCGCGACGGCTTCCTGGGCGACGGCTCGCGCTGCCCGCTGTGCAAGGGCGAGGGCTGGATCGAGATCCTGGGCGCCGGCGAGGTCGACCCCAACGTGTTCGAGTACGTGCGGGAGCATGGCTACGATCCCGAGCGCCACCAGGGCTTCGCGTTCGGCATGGGCATCGAGCGGATCGCGCTGCTCAAGCACGGCGTCCCCGACCTGCGGCTGTTCTACGAGAACGACCTGCGGTTCCTGGAGCAATTCGGCTGATGCGGGTTCCCGTTCTCTGGCTCCACGACTACTGCGACCCCGGGCTGAGCACGCACGAGCTCGAGCACCGGCTGACGATGACCGGCACGAAGGTCGAGGCGGTGCACCGCCACGGCGTCGACGCGCTCGAGCACTTCGCGGTCGGCCGCGTGCTCAGCGCCGAGCGCCACCCGGACGCGGACCGGCTCACGGTCTGCTCGGTGGAGGTCGCCGAGGGCGATGTGCGCCAGATCGTCTGCGGGGCGCCGAACGTGGCGGCCGGCCAGATCGTCGCTGTGGCCGGGACCGGGGCCATCATGCCCGACGGCACGCGGCTCAAGCGGGCCAAGCTGCGCGGCGTCGAGTCCAACGGGATGATCCTGGCCGAGGACGAGCTGGGCATCGGCCCGGACCACGACGGGATCCTCGTGCTCGATCCGTCGCTCGAGCCGGGCACGCCGCTCGCCGACGTCCTGCCGATCGCCACCGACGTGCTCGAGCTGGAGATCACGCCCAACCGGCCCGACTGCCTCGGCGTCTACGGCGTCGCGCGCGAGGTCCACGCGGCCACCGGCGCAGCGCTCGCCCCGCCGCCGTGGCGCGAGGATCCGAGCACGCTGGGCGAGGTACCCGGGGTGCGGATCGAGATCGAGGACCCGGACTTGTGCCCGCGCTTCACGGCGCGCCTGTTCGAGGACGTGGCGATCGGTCCGTCGCCGGACTGGCTCAAGGCGCGCCTGTCCGCCGCAGGCATGCGGCCGATCAACAACGTCGTCGACATCACGAACTTCGTGATGCTGGTCTCGGGCCAGCCGATGCACGCCTTCGACTTCGACCTCGTGGCCGGCGGGCACCTGGTGGTGCGGCGTGCGCGCGAGGGCGAGCGCATGACGACGCTCGACGGCGTCGAGCGCACCTTCGATCCCGACACGCTCATCATCGCCGACGATGATGGGCCGACTTCGATCGCCGGGATCATGGGCGGCGAGCGCTCGGAGGTCCGCGACACCACCACGCGCGTGCTGATGGAGGCGGCGACCTGGAACGGGCCCAACATCCAGCGGACCTCCACCAGGCTCGGCCTGCGCTCGGAGGCGTCGGGCCGGTTCGAGAAGGGCCTGCAGCCCGAGCAGGGCATGGACGGCCAGGGCCTGGCCGCGATCCTCATGCTCGAGCTGACCGGCGCCCGGCTCGTCCCCGGGACGGTCGACGTGGGCGGGTCAGGACCACCGCCGCGGACGATCCACCTGCGCGACGCCCGCCTCGAGCGCCTGCTCGGCACCGCGATCCCGCGCGACGAGAGCGTCGAGATCCTGCGCGCCCTCGAGTTCGAGGTCTCCGAGGCGCCCGACGGGCTCGACGCCGCCGTGCCGTACTTCCGGCGCGACGACGTCACGCGCGAAGCCGACCTCGTGGAGGAGGTCGCGCGCCTGTGGGGGCTGGAGAAGCTGCCGGCCACACTGCCCTCGCGCCGCGGCGCGGTCGGCGTGCTGGTGCCCGAGCAGCGACTGCGGCGGCGCGCCGAGGACGCGCTCACCGGCCTCGGCCTGTCCGAGATGGTCGGCTGGAGCTTCGCCGCACCCGACCTGGTCGACCGGTTGCGCATCCCGCCCGACGACCCGCGCCACGCAGTCGTCGCGGTCCGCAACCCGATGTCCGAGGATCAGTCGGTGCTGCGCACCACGCTGCTCGGCTCGCTGCTCGAGGGCGCGCGGCTGAACCGCGCCCGCGGGATGCCGGATGTGCGGCTGTTCGAGCTGGGGGCGACCTACTTCGACCGCGAGCGGCCCGGCGAGCGCCGGCCCGAGCCGCTGCCGGACGAGCGCCGCCGCCTCGGCGCCCTGCTGACCGGCGCGCTGCGGCCACCGACCTGGCGCGAGGAGCACCCGCCGCAGGCCGACTTCTTCGCCGCCAAGGCCGTGCTGGAGGGCCTGCTCCGCACGCTCCGCGTCGGCTGGCACGTGGAGCGCGCCGGCGAGCCGTTCCTGCACCCCGGCCGCACCGCTCGCGTGCTCGTCGCGGGCGAGGAGGCCGGCTGGCTGGGCGAGCTGCACCCGGCCGTGGCGCGCGAGTGGGACCTGGAGGCCGGCGCTGCGTTCGAGCTCGACCTCGAGGCGCTCGAGCGGGCGGCCGTGCACGTGCCGCGCTACGAGGACCTGACCTCGTATCCGGCCGTGCTGCAGGACCGCGCCTGGTGGTTCGCGCCCGAGACCGCCGCCGCCGAAGTGGTCGCCACCGTGCGCGAGGCCGGTGGCCCGCTCCTGCGCGAAGCCGAGGTGTTCGACGTCTACCCCGCCGAGGGCCGGGTGTCGCTCGCCGTACGACTGCGCTTCCGGGCCGACGACCGCACGCTCACCGACGAAGAGGTGGCGCAGCGGCGGGCGAAGATCGACGCTGCGGTGGCCGAGCGGCTCGGGGGGGAGCCCCGTGGGTGAGCGCGTGGCCGTACTGGGCGCGGCCGGGTACGCGGGCGCGGTGGCGAGCGCGCTGCTGCATCGCCATCCCCACTTCGAGCTCGCGCATGTGACGGCCCGCTCGGAGGCGGGCCGGCGGCTCGACGCGGTGCACCCGCGCACGCGCGTCCCGCTCGAGCTCGAGACGTACGACCCTGACCGTCATGCGGAGGTCGATGCTGCGGTCGTGGCCTACCCGCACGGGGCCGCCGCCCCGGTCGTCGCCGAGCTGCGCGAGCGCGGCGTGCGGGTCGTCGACCTGTCGGCCGACTTCCGGTTCCACGACCGCGCCGTGTACGAGGACTGGTACGGCGTCCACGGCGCGCCGGCGCTCGTGGGCCGCGCGGCCTACGGGCTGCCTGAGCTGCACCGCCGCGAGATCGCCCGTGCGGACCTGGTCGCCAATCCCGGGTGCTATCCGACCGCCGCGATCCTCGCGCTCGCCCCGCTCGCGCGCGCCGGGCTCCTGGGCGACGTGGTGATCGACGCAAAGTCGGGCGTCAGCGGGGCCGGTCGGGAGCCCACGCACGACAAGCACTTCGTGGCGGTCGACGAGACCGTCACCCCGTACAAGGTCGGCCGACATCGCCATACGCCCGAGATCGAGCAGGAGCTGGGTGGCGACGTGCGGGTGACCTTCACGCCGCACCTCGTCCCGGTCTCCCACGGGGAGCTGGTGTCCTGTTACGTGGCGCCCGCGAGTCACGTCGCCGAAGGAGCGTCTCGCCTGGCCGGCGAAACCGATATCCGCGGTCTGTACTTGGACGCGTACGACGACGAGCCCTGGGTCGAGGTCGTCGAGGAGCCCCCGGGAATGCAGGAGGTGCGTGAGACGAACTTCTGCCGCATCTCCGTCCACCGCGACGACCGCACGGGCCGGATCATCGTCTTCGCCACGATCGACAACCTGTGGAAGGGCACATCGTCACAAGCGATCCAGAACCTCAACCTGATGTTGAGCCGCGACGAGAGCGAGGGGCTCACGTGAAGTCTCGCTGGGTGGACGTTCCCGCGCATGTCCAGGAGCTTTCCGGCGGCCTGCCGGCCGGGTTCCGCGCGGCAGGCGTGGCGTGTGGCCTCAAGCCCTCCGGGGGCCGCGACCTCGGCCTGCTCGTCTCCGACGCGGCTGACACGGTGAGCGCGGCGCGCTTCACCCGCTCGGGCGTGCTCGCCGCGCCCGTCCTGCTCACGCAGGAGCGCTGCCGCCTCGGTGGCCTGCGCGCGGTGGTCGCCAACGCCGGGAACGCCAACGCGGCCACCGGCCGCCGTGGCCTCGAGGACGCCGCGCGCATGCAGGGCGCCGCCGCGATGGCGGCAGCCGCGCACGAGGAGCAGGTCGCCGTCGCTTCGACCGGCGTGATCGGCGTGCCGCTCGACACGGACAAGGTGATCCGCGGCATCTCCGACGCCCGCCGGGAGCTCGCGCCCGACGGCGACACCACCTTCGGCGAGGCGATCCGCACGACCGACCTGTTCGCCAAGAGCGCCTCGCTCGAGGTCGAGCTTCCCTCGGGCACCGTCCGGCTGTCCGCGCAGGCCAAGGGCGCCGGGATGATCTCGCCGGCGTTCGCGACGATGCTCTGCTTCGTCCAGACCGACGCCGCGCTCACGCCCGGCACCGCCGACCTGCTGCTCGGCGTCTGCGTCAAGCGCTCCTTCGACCGCATCTCCGTCGACGGGCAGCTCTCCACCAACGACACCGTGATCCTGATGGCGTCGGGCGCGAGCGGGGTGGTCGTGGCCCCTGAGTCCGAGGACGAGATCAAGCTCGGCGAGGCGCTCGACATGCTGCTGCGCCGGCTCGCGCTGTTGATCGTGCGCGACGGCGAGGGGGCGCGGCGCGTCGGGCGCGTCGTGGTCCACGGCGGGCATGCCGAGACCGTGGTCCGGGCCGCTCGGGCGGTGGCGGACTCCCCGCTCGTCAAGGCCGCGCTCCACGGCGGCGACCCCAACTGGGGCCGGATCACCCAGGCCGTCGGCGCCGCCGCGCACGACCGCGCACCGCTGCCGGTCGACGTCTGGATCGAGGACGTGCAGGTGTGCCGCGCGGGGGCGGCGATGCCGTTCGACCAGGCGGCGCTGGCCGGCGCGGTCTCGGGCGACGAGGTCGAGTACGTCGTCGGCCTGCCGGGGGAGGGGTCGGAGGCCGAGGTCTTCTTCTCCGACCTCTCGTGCGACTACGTCAAGGTCAACGCGGAGTACACGACCTGATGCGCGACGTAGGGACCCTGCTCGAGGCGCTGCCCTATATCCGCGAGTTCCACGGGCGCACCGTGGTGATCAAGTACGGCGGGGCGGCGATGAGCGACCCCGAGCTGCGCGAGGACTTCGCGCGTGACGTCGTGCTCCTCAAGTACGTCGGTATGAATCCGATCGTGGTCCACGGCGGAGGGCCGGAGATCACCCGCTACATGGAGCGACTGAACCTGCCTGTGGAGTTCGTGGGCGGGCTGCGGGTGAGCGACGAGGCGACCGTCGAGGTGGCGAAGATGGTCCTCGTCGGCAAGGTCAACAAGGACATCGTGCAGCGGATCAACCGCCACGGCCAGCCCGGCGTGGGCCTCTCGGGCGACGACGGGGCGCTGTTCCGGGTCTCGACGATCGGCGGCCCCGAGGGGGAGGACATCGGTTTCGTGGGCCGCATCGAGCGCGTCAACGCCGGCATCATCGAGCACATTGCGGTCGACTATGTGCCCGTCATCGCCTCCGTGGGGGCGGACCGCGCGGGCCGTTCGCACAACGTGAACGCCGACGAGGCCGCCGCCGCCGTGGCGCGCGCTGTCGCGGCCTACAAGATCATGTTCCTGACCGACGTGCCGGGGTGGCTGCGCGACCCCTCGGACCCGGCGTCCGTGATCTCCGAGGCGGGAGCGGACGAGGTCGAGGCCGCGATGCCCGCGACCGCCGGCGGCATGCGCCCGAAGCTCCAGGCGTGCCTGGACGCCATCCACGGCGGCGTGAGCTTCGCCCACATCGTCGACGGCCGGATGCCCCACTCGGTGCTGCTCGAGCTGTTCACCGACGCCGGCCAGGGCACCAAGATCAGGCCGGCTCAGTGAGCGCCCTCGCGGAGACCTATGCCCGCTCCCCGGTCGAGTTCGCCTCCGGGTCGGGCGCCGTGCTGGTCGATGCCGAGGGAGCCGAGTACCTCGACTTCCTCAGCGGCGTGGCGGTGTGCAACACCGGCCACTGCCATCCGCACGTGGTGCAGGCGATCCAGGACCAGGCGGCGCGGCTCATGCACGTGTCGAACCTGTACCTCAACGAGCCGATGCTACGGCTCGCCGAGCGGCTGACCGCTCGCTCGCTAGGCGGCGTCGTGTTCTTCTGCAACTCGGGCGCGGAGGCCAACGAGGCCGCGATCAAGCTCGTGCGCAAGGCGCGCCCGCGCGGCGACGTCGTGGTCTTCCACGGTGCGTTCCACGGCCGTACCTACGGCGCGCTGTCGGCCACCCCGCAGGAGTCCAAGCAGGCGCCGTTCGCGCCGCTGGTGCCCGGGTTCCGGGCGATCGCGATCGATCCCGACGCCGTGCGCGACGCGGTCGACGAGCGCACGGCCGCGGTGCTGATGGAGCCGATCCTCGGCGAGTCGGGCGTGCACCCGATGCCCGACGAGGTACTGCGTGCTGCCCGCGAGGCGTGCGACGCGAAGGGCGCCGCGCTCGTGTTCGACGAGGTGCAGACCGGCATGGGCCGCGCCGGCACGCTGTGGGCGTACGAGCAGTCCGGCGTGGTGCCGGACGCAATGACGCTCGCCAAGGGGCTCGGGGGCGGGATGCCGATCGGCGCGCTCGTCATCGGCCCGCGGCTGGCCGGCGTGTTCGCGCCCGGCGACCACGGCTCGACGTTCGCCGGCGGTCCGCTCGCCTGCGCAGCGGCCAACGCGGCGCTCGACGTGCTCGACGACGAGGCGCTGCTCGCGCGCGTGCGCGATCTGGGCGAGCGCCTGGCGGAGGGCCTGCGCGAACTCCCACGCGTCCTCGAGGTCCGCGCCCGCGGTCTCATGGTGGCCGCCGACGTCGACGCCGACGCGCCGGCCGTCGCGCGCCGCGCGCTCCTCGAGCAACGGCTCGTGATCAACGCGACCGGGCCCGCCACGCTGCGCTTCCTGCCGCCGCTCGTGATCGGCGAGGCCGAGGTCGACGATGCCCTCGCTCGCGTCGCCGCGCTGCTCACCTGAGCGCGTCTCCACCGATCTCTCGGAGGCCAGCGGTGGAGCGGGTTTGGCTCTGGGTCTGAATTTCGACCTTCGTGAGGTTTCGTCGCACCTGTTTCCCGGTATCCGTAATCACGGAGAACTCGGTTGGGACCACGGAGCGGAGGACGCAGTGCATAAGGCTTGGATGCTTCTCTTGGCGGTGACGATCGTGGCTGCCGTTCCGGCCGTCGCGTCCGCACAGATCCCACAGGTGCCCAGCGTGCCCACGCCGAGCGCGCCGTCGGTGCCGAGCGTCCCGGTCCCGCAGCTGCCGGCGCCCCCGCCGGTTCCCTCCGTTCCGTCCGTCCCGTCCGTCCCGTCGGTCCCCTCGGTGCCGAAGGTGGACGTGCCCAAGGTTCCCGTCCCGAAGGTGCCCGCACCGTCCGCGCCCGTTCCGGTCCCGTCCGTGCCGTCGGTTGGCGGCGGCGGCTCGTCGTCAGGCGGCGGCGGCTCGTCGTCAGGCGGCGGCGGTGGCGGAAGCGGAGGAGGCGGCGGCGGCTCGACCTCCTCGTCCGGCGGCGGCGGCGGCGGTGGTGGCGCCACGGGTGGCGGCAGCGGCGGTGGCTCCGGCGGTGGCGGTGGTGGCTCCGGCGGTGGCGGTGGCGGCAGCAGCGCCGGCGGCACGACGGGCTCGCCGGGCGGGACGGCTCGCGCAGCGAGTCGCCGGGCACGCGCGGCGCGCCGGCGCGGCGGCAGCCGGTCGACGCGCTCGCTCGCGCAGCGGCGTCGCGCGGCCACGCGGCGCCTGCGGCGCGCGGTGCTCCGTTTCGGCTCCTGCCTCGACGACGTCTCCAAGCTGCAGCGCCGCGTGCTGATCCTGCGCGCCGGCGTGGGCGCCGGGCCGCCGCGGTCGCGGGCCCGCGTCGCGCGTCGCCTGGACCTGCGGGTGCGCCGCGTCATGCGGATCGAGCGCAGCGGCCTGCGCAAGGTGCGCGCGCTCGCCCGCGGCGGGAGCTGCGGCGGCGGTGCCGACGGCTCCGGCGCGGCGACGGCGGGCGGCGCGGGCGGCGGCGACTCCGACGGCGCCATCACGTCGCTGGCCTCGACCAACGGCGCATCGGCCTCGGCAGGTGCGGGCGCCGTCGGCGACGGCTCAGGCTCGACCTCAGGTGGAGGTTCCTCCGACGGCGGCGAGTCGGGCGGCGTGCGCGGCGAGTCCGATTCCCGGCCGGGCCTGTTCGGCAACGGCGGCGTCGCCGGCCCGAGCGCCGTGCCGGGCGGGACGCCGATGGTCGTCGCCATCGCGCTGATCCTGCTGGCCGCGCTCGCCGGCTATGCCGCGCCTCAGGTGGGCCGCCGCATGGGCCCGAGCTAGCCGTGCGTTGCACGCACGCACCGGCCCGGCGTGCTTGACTGACGCAATGGACGTGCACGCGGCGCTCGCGATCCTCGATCTCCCTCGGGACGAGAGCTACTACGCGGGCCGGATCCCGAGCCCGGACGACTCTCGCATCGCGCGGGCGGTCAAGGCGTTCAGCACGGCGCCACCGGCGTGGCAGGCCGCGTTCCGCGAGGCGATCGACCCCGGGCGCGCGGACCTGCTGTGCGCCTGGAGCGAACGCGTCGCCGCCATGGCCGTCCGGCTCGACAGCGTGCGTCCGCTCGTGCTCGGGCTCGTCGGTCTGACGCTCGCGGACGAGTCGGGCGACGGCGAGGCCCTGCTCGTCGCGCCGCTGCACCGCCGCAGCGCCGAGAAGCTGGGCGCGGACGCCTTCCGCGTGTTCGACGAGGCCGCCGGCCTCACCGACCTGCCGGGTGCGCGCTGGCTCGAGGAGGCGCGCGACGCCGAGGACCAGGTCGAGGACAGCGGGTACGCGGAGGACGAGGACGAGGACGGCTTCCGCTACGTGCGCACCGTCTCCGCGCTTCGCCGCCGCTACTAGGCACCTGGGGCGCCCAACGGGGCAAGTCGCTCCACACGGAATGGCCGGTTGGGCGGGGCCCCCATGATTTCCCGCGCGTCGTACGCTGCCCGGCGATGACCGACGAGCCGCGCGATCCCAAGACCCGTACCGAAGTCCACCGCGTCGCCGACCCTGAGGCGACCCGCGTCGCGACCTACCTGGCCCAGCCGGGCGAGGTGGGGCGCGTGCTGCTCCTCTACTCGGGCGGCCTCGACACGAGCGTGATGCTCAAGTGGATCCAGGACGAGTACGAGGCCGAGGTCGTCGCGCTCACGGTCAACCTCGGCCAGCCGGGCGAGGACTACGATGTCGTGCGCGGCAAGGCGCTGCGGCTCGGCGCGCTCGACTGCCACGTGGTCGACGCGCGGGAGGAGTTCGCGCGCGAGTACGTGCTCCCGGCCATCCAGGCCAACGCCGACTACGGTGACGGCTACCCGCTCTTCACCGCGCTCGGGCGTCCGCTGATCGCCAAGCTCGCGGTCGAGTACGCGCGAAGCAGCGGGTGCGACACGATCGCCCACGGCTGCACCGGCAAGGGCAACGACCAGGTGCGGATCGAGAGCACCGTGGCCACGCTCGCGCCCGAGCTGAAGGTGATCGCTCCCGTCCGCTCGTGGGCGATGGGGCGCGACGAGGAGATCGCTTACGCGCGCAAGCACGGGATCCCGGTCAAGGGCGGCTCGGAGGCGGCCCCGTATTCGATCGACGACAACCTCTGGGGCCGCTCCTCCGAGGGCAAGTGGATCGAGGACCTCTCGCACGCGCCCGACGACGACGTCTTCCAGCTCGTCACGCGCCCCGAGCTGGCCCCGGACGAGCCGGAGGTCGTCAACGTGGAGTTCGACGCCGGCGTGCCGGTGGCGCTGAACGGGACCCGCATGGGCCTCGTGGAGCTGATCGAGGCGGCCGCGGAGCTCGGGATGCGCCACGGCGTGGGCATCGTCGACCACATCGAGGACCGGATCGTCGGGCTCAAGGTCCGCGACATCTACGAGGTCCCGGCGGCGGCGATCCTGCTCAAGGCCCACCGCGAGCTCGAGCGCCTGACCGGGACGCTCCACCAGAACCAGTTCAAGCCGCGGCTCGACCAGCAGTGGGGCTATCTCGTCTACGCGGGGCTGTGGTGGGAGCCGCTGCGGACCGACATCGAGGCCTACATCCGGCACGTCAACGAGCAGGTGACGGGCACGATCGGGCTCAAGCTCTACAAGGGCTCCGTCCGCGTTGTGACGCGCGAGAGCCCGAACGCGGTCTACGACGCGCAGCTGGCGACGTTCGCCGAGTCGGGCGGGCTGTTCTCCCAGCAGGCGTCGCCCGGGTTCATCGAGATCTGGTCCCTGCAGTCCCGGATGGCACATCGCGTCCGGAACGGGTAGAACCTGCGCATGTTCTACAAGCTCCTCGGCATGGTCGTCTGGAAGGGCGGGAAGCTCGCTCTCCGCAGTCGCTACGGATCCACCCACGTTCCCAGGCCGCTGCTGGCCGGCGCCGTGCTCGCCGCCGTCGCCGGCGTGGCAGTGCTGGTCCTCCGGCACAACGGCTCGGACGACTGACGCCCCCGGGTCTGGGAGGATTCACCGGACGTGGCCGAATCGTCCGCCATCCCCGGCCTGCCTGGGCTCGTACTCGAGACGGTCGAGTGGCTGCCCTCGGGAGCCGACAGCGGGCTCGTCCGGGTCCGCGGTCGCTGGGAGCCGGACACCGCTCCTGAGCCGGACCTTCCGGCGCTCGCGCTGCGGGTGGAGGGCACCGAGCACCGCTTCGAGTCACTCCCCGACGCCCGCTTCTCCCGCGATCCGGACTCCTGGCGCGGCACGTACCTGGTCGCCGCGGAGCTCGTGGCGACCGATCCGGAGGCGCTGTGGGTCGAATGGCCCAGCGGCGCCCGCGCCGGCCTGCCCCGGCTCAGCCGGGGCGCCGCGCCGCCGCGCGTGCCCGCCGCGCCCGAGCGCCCGGAGGAGCCCGACGAGCCGGGCGGTCAGGTCATCGACCACGCCGTGCTCGCCGAGCGCCGGGCCCGCCGCGCGGAGGCCGCCGAGCAGGCCCAGGCGCGGGCCGCCGCCGAGGCGCTGAAGGCGGTCGAGGTGCTCGAGCTGCGCTCCGTCGAGCTGGAGCGCCGCCTGGAGGATGCCACCGCCGAGCGGGATGCCCTGGCCACCCGCGAGCCCGGCGCGCGCAGCGAGGCGCTCACCGCCGCGCTCTCGGCCGCCGCCGAGGTTCGCGCCCGCGCGCGTGAGTGGCAGCTGCGCCTGCGCACCAGCGAGATCGTCCGCGCGGGCGACGCCGTGCGCCTCGCGGTCCTCGAGTCAGAGCGCACCGGCGCCGACGCACGAGCGACCGGCCTCGCCACCGAGCTCGCCGCCGCCCGCACGGCTGCCGACGAGGCGCGCGCCCGAAGCGAGGCCGACCTCGCGGCGGCAGACGAAGCGCGCACCCGGAGCGAGGCCGAGCTTGCCGCCGCCTTCGAGCGCGTCGAGACGGCCGAGGCGCGCGCCCACGGCGAGAGCGTCGCCCGCGCCACGCTGGAGGACGAGCTCGACCGCGCACGCGCCGCCTACGCCGAGCGCGACGCGCTCCGCGCGGACCTCGACGCCGCGAGGGCCGAGGCGGCAGAGCTCCGCGACCGGCTCGCCGCGGCCGAAGCCGCGCACGTGCACGCCGCCGACGTCGCAGCCGAGCTGGACGGCGCCCGAGGCGAGGCTTCGGACCTCCGCTTCGCGCTCGAGGCCGCGCGCGGCGAGGCGTCGGACCTGCGCTCCGGGCTCGAAGCCGCCCGCGCGGAGGCCGCCGAGCTCCGCGGCCGTCTCGAGCACGCCGACGTCGCCACGGCGGACCTCAATCATCGCCTCCAGGAGGACCAGGCCGACCGCGCCGCCCTCCGCGAACAGCTCGAGGCCGCCACCGCTTCCCGCGAGTCCCTGGGAGCCGAGCTCGAGCGCGCGCGGCACGAGCGCGACGAGGCGCGGGCGGAGGCCGAGCGGTTGCGGGTGGAGGGCGACGAGGCTCGTGCGGAGGCCGAGCGGTTGCGGGTGGAGGGCGACGAGGCGCGTGCTGAGGCCGAGCGGTTGCGCGTGGAGGGCGACGCGGCGCGGGCGGGTGTGGCCGAGCTCGAGCGGCTCGCCCGTGAGCAGTCGGAGGCGGCTGCAGCCCGCGAGCCTGCGGACGCGAGTCGTCTGGTGGCGGACCTGGACGCCGCGGCCGAGGCCCTCCGGAGCCGCACGCCGGTGTCCGAGCCGCCGCCCGAGGAGCCGGAGCCGGTGGCGCCGGACGCCGAGCTCGTCGCTGCCCCATGGCGGTACGCCGACGGGTCGCAGGCGCCCGAGCCGGCCGCTCCCGACGCCGAGCCCGCCTCGGAGTGGGACGCCCGGGACGAGCCGCGTCGCGAGCCGGTCGCGCCCGGCGTCGAGCCCGTCCGCGCCGTCGAGCAGCGCGACGCCGCCCCAGCCTGGCAGCGACCGGGCGTCGAGCCCGTCGCCCACGAGGACGAGGACGACGACGAGCCGCCCGCGCCGGACGCCGAGCCCGCGGTCGAGTGGGCCACCCCGGCACGCGGCCCCGACCAGCCCGCGCCGTTCGCCGCCGTCGGCCAGCCGGAGGAGGTCGCGGCCTCGCCGGAGCCGGTCACCGCCGCGCCCGAGCAGGCCGTCGCGGCGCCGGAGCAGGTCGTCGCGGCGCCGGAGGAGGTCGTCGCGGCGCCGGAGGAGGCCGTCGCGGCGCCGGAGCCGGCCCCAGCCGGCCCCCGGATCGTGCCGGCTGCGCGGCCTCCCGCGCGGGGGTTGATGGTCGGCAGCACGCGGCGCGACTACCCGCTGCTGCGCGGCGCCATCGTGAAGCTCGCGCATGACGACCCGGCGCTCGCCGGCCGGGTGCTCGCTGCGCTGCTGCCCGCCCAGGGGCTCGCCGTCAAGGGGCCGCTCTCGTACGACCTGAGCATCGGCGGCGTCGGCATGTTCTCGGTCTCGGTGACGGCCGGCAGGACGTTCGTGCGGACGATCGAGGAGCCGCGCTCCCGCGCAGAGGCCGACTTCCACCTGCGTGCGGCGCCGCTCGTGCTCGCGGAGCTGCTCGCGGGCGTCGAGCATCGCATGGGGCGCTTCTTCGGCCCGGCCCGCATCCGCGGCCGCAAACGGCGCGCGAAGGCGCTGCGCGTGCTGCCCGGTGCCACCGCCACCCTTGCCGAGGCGGCCCGCGCAGGAGCGCAGCTCGAGCCGGAGCTCGTGTACCGGACGCTCGCGTACGCAGTCCACCCGTCCTGGACGCGCGGCCACCGGTTCACGATCGCGCAGGTCATCGACGGCGAACCGAACGAGACGTGGTACCTGACCGCGGACGACGGGGCCGGCCTCTCGGTCTCGCCGACGGCGCGCGGCCGCACTCCGGACGCGTCGGTCTCGATGACCCGCGACGTCTTCGACCGCCTGGTCCGCGCCGAGCCGGTGGCGAGCGGCGAGCGGCCGATCATCCGTGGCGACCGCGAGGCCGTCGCCCACATGACCGCCTGGACGCGCCGGGCTCAGGCCTGAGCTTCGTCGAGCGCCCCGAGGACGAGCGCCTCTCCGCGCGCGAGATGGTCCTCGAGCGCGGCCGCCGACTCGGTGAGCTCGCCCGCTCGGAAGACCGCGACGAGGTACTGGTGGTCGGCGACCAGCGCCGGCAGGTCGTTGGCCGAGCGGGTGGCGACCGGGAGCACGAGCCGCAGCTCCATCAGCGCGGCCTGGGCCGCGCGCGTGATGCGGCTGGAGCCCACGGCGGCGGCCAGCGCGAGGTGGAACGCCATCTCGCCCTCGACCAGGGAGCGGTGGTCGCCGCTCACGGCGGCCTCGCCCATGCGCTCGATCGCCGCCTGTAGCCAGCTCACGTCGACCGGGCGCGCGGCGAGCAGGGCCTCGAGCCCCGCGTGCTCGTAGACCCGCCGGGCCGCGTAGATGTCCTTGACATCCGCGCGCGTGATCGGCGTCACCTCGAGCCCGCGGTGGAGCGAGTGCACGACCAGCCCGTCGCGCTCGAGCTCGGACAGCGCCTCGCGCACCGTGCGGACCGGCGCGCCCGTCGCGTTCGCGAGATCCACGTCGCCCAGTGGCGTGCCGGGGGCGACCGCGCCCGAGAGCAGGTGCTCGCGCATGTCCTCGGCGATCAGGGTCGCCACGGTCGTCCGCACGATCGGGAGGACACTCACCTGAGCGACCGTAGTCGCGTCGCCGAAGCTCCGTCAAGGATCGCCACCGCGACGGATGGGCAGGCACGTCAGGCTGCGGACCTCGCAACGAGCGAGAACCCCGCCGGCGACGTCCGGTCCGCCACCTACTCTTCAGCGCCCGTGACGGCTCCCGGTTGCGCCCATCTCCACGTGCACTCCGAGTACTCGCTGCTCGACGGCGCCTGCCGTATCGACGAGCTCGCCGAGCGGGCCGCGAGCTTCGGCCAGCCGGCGCTCGGCCTCACCGACCACGGCGTGATGAACGGTGCGGTCGAGCTCTACAAGGCCACTCGCAAGCACGGCATCAAGCCGATCGTCGGGCTCGAGGCCTACTTCGTCGACGACCGGCGCGCGCGAGAGGGCAAGGTCGAGCGCAACCACCTGACGCTGCTCGCCGAGACCGCCGCAGGCCTGCGCAACCTGGTCAAGCTCTCCAGCGCCGGCTTCCTCGAAGGCCTGTACCGCGGCAAGCCGGGAGTGGACCTCGAGCTGCTCGCTCCGCCATTCCGAGGGCGTCATCTGCCTGACCGGCTGCCTCGCGGCGCGCACGAGCCAGCGCATTCTGCAGGGCAAGCCGCAGCAGGCGCGCGCGCACCTCGACGAGCTGGTGCAGGCGTTCGGGCCGGAGCAGGTCTACTTCGAGGTCCAGCGCAACGGGCTCGCCGAGCAGGAGCAGGTCAACGAGGCGATCCGCGGCTTCGCCGCCGAGATGCACCGGCCGCTCGTCGCGACGGCCGACGTGCACTACCTCCGCAAGGAGGACTTCAACCACCACGCGGCGCTCTTGTGCGTGCAGACGAAGTCGACGCTCGCCCAGCCCAAGATGTCGTTCGACACGAACGAGTTCTTCCTGAAGTCGCCCGCGGAGATGGCCACGGCGTTCGCCGACATGCCGCAGGCGCTCGCCTCCAGCCTCGAGATCGCCGAGCGCTGCGACGTCGAGATCGAGCTCGGCAAGCAGCTCATCCCGCGCTTCGACTGCCCCGACGGCAAGGACGAGCAGGCCTACCTGCGGGAGCTGGTGCTGGGCGGCATGCGGCACCGCTACGGCGACCCGCCGCCTGCCGAGGCGATCGAGCGGATGGAGATGGAGCTCGGCGTCATCGACCGCATGGGCTTCAACGCCTACTTCCTGATCGTGTGGGACTTCGTGCGCTATGCGAAGGAGCAGGGGATCGCGGTCGGCCCCGGCCGCGGCAGCGCCGCCGGCAGCCTCGTCGCGTACTGCCTCCAGATCACGGACGTCGACCCGCTGCGCTACGACCTGCTGTTCGAGCGCTTCCTCAACGCCGAGCGCGTCTCGATGCCGGACATCGACATCGACTTCTCCGTGCGCGGCCGCGAGCGCGTGATCCGCTACGTGACCGCCAAGTACGGCTCCGACCGCGTGGCGCAGATCATCACCTTCGGCAAGATGTTCCCGCGCGCGGCCACGCGCGACGCCGCGCGCGTGCTGGGGCACGACTACGGGGTGGGAGACCGGCTGGCCAAGCTGATCCCCGACCCGATCATGGGCCGCCCGCCGAGCTTCGAGGACTGCCTGCAGCCGGGCGCCGACCTGGCCGCGGAGGTCGCGCGCGACCCCACGGCCAAGTCGATCGTCGACGTCGCGCAAGGGCTCGAGGGGATCGTCCGCAACGCGTCGATCCACGCCGCCGCGGTCGTGATCTCCGACCGCCCGCTGACCGACATCGTGCCGCTCCAGCTCGCCGACGCCGGCACCACGGAGGACGGCCAGAAGGCCTACCGCACGGTCACCCAGTACTCGATGAAGCCGATCGAGGAGATCGGCCTCCTCAAGATGGACTTCCTCGGCCTGCGCAACCTCGACGTGATCGAGGACACGCTGTCGATCCTCGAACGCTCGACCGGCGAGCGGCTCGACATGACCGCGCTGCCGCTGGACGACGAGAAGACGTACGAGATGATGGCCCGGGGCGACTCGGTGGGTGTCTTCCAGTTCGAGTCCGAAGGCATGCGGGAGGCGCTGAAGAAGGTCCAGCCGACCGAGTTCGAGGACCTCGTCGCCCTCAACGCGCTCTACCGGCCGGGGGCGATGGACCAGATCCCCACCTACGCGCGCGGGAAGCGCAACCCCGAGACGATCACGTACATCGACGACCGCCTGCGCCCGATCACGGAGCCGACCAAGGGCGTGATCCTCTACCAGGAGCAGTCGATGCAGATCGCCAAGTCGCTGGCGGGCTTCTCCGGCCCGAAGGCGGACGACCTGCGCAAGGCGATCGGGAAGAAGAACCGCGCCGCGATGGCCGAGCTCAAGCCCGAGTTCATCGAGGGCTGCCGCGCGTCCGGCACCGCGCCGGACGTGATCGAGGCGCTGTGGAACGTCAACGAGCGGTCCGCCGACTACTCGTTCAACCGCTCGCACGCCGCCTGCTACGCGCTGATCGCCTATCGCACGGCGTGGCTGAAGGCCAACCACCCGTCCGAGTACATGGCGGCCCTGATCTCCTCGGTGATGGACACGAAGGACAAGGTGCCGTTCTTCGTCGCCCAGACGGAGAGCATGGGGATCGAGATCCTGCCGCCGGACGTCAACGAGTCCGACCACGAGTTCATGGTCGTCGAGGGCAACATCCGGTTCGGGCTCGACGCGGTGAAGGGCGTCGGCTACGCCGCCGTCGAGGCGATCAAGCGGGCGCGGGAAGACCAGCGAAGCGGCGACGAGGCCGCAGGCCGAGGCAGAAGGCCGTTCACCAGCCTGTGGGACTTCTGCGAGCGCGTGGACTGCCGCGCGGTGAACAAGAAGGCGATCGAGGCGCTGATCAAGTGCGGCGCGTTCGGCTCCACGGGCGCCACGCGGCGGGGGATGCTCGAAGTGCTCGAGTCGGCCCAGGCGGCGGGTCAGAAGACCCAGCTCGACGCCCAGATCGGCCAGGGCTCGATCTTCGACCTGGGCGGCCTCGGCGGCGCCGCCGCCACGACCGCGTTCACGCCGGCGCACCCGCCGATCCCGACGCACGAGTACGAGCGCCCGGAGCTGCTCGCGCTCGAGCGGGAGTCGGTCGGCGTGTTCATCACCGAGCATCCGCTCAAGCGGGTCCGCGAGGCGCTGCGCGTGAAGGCCGACTGCAGCTGCGCCCAGCTGCCCGAGCAGCGCGACGGCGACTGGGTGAAGGTCGGCGGGATGATCACGGAGTCGAAGAAGATCCGCACCCGCACCGGCACGCCGATGATGTTCGCCACGCTCGACGACCTCGAGGGCAGCGTCGAGATCGTGGTCTTCGAGAAGACGCTCGAGGCGGTCCAGCAGGTGATCGCGGCCGACGAGATCGTGCTCGTGCGCGGCCGGGTCGACCACAAAGAGGCAGGCAAGAGCTGCGTGATCGTCCAGGACGCCGAGCGGTTCGACCCGTCGGAGGCTGAGATCGACAAGGCCAAGGAGCAGGTCGCCAAGCTGGCCGCCACCGCGGCGCCCGGATCGCTCAGGCTGCGGGTCGACGCCGCGCGCCTCCAGCCCGCCGTGATCGACGACCTGCGCGACCTCTTCCAGCGCTACCCAGGCGAGGCCGAGTTCGTGCTCGAGATGCACACCCGATCGGGCGTGCGCTGCCTGCGCTTCGGCGACGGCTTCAAGATCGCGGGGCGCGACGCCGGCCTGCAGTCGGAGCTGCGCAACCTCCTCGGGCCCGCGCTCGCGCCGGCCCGCGCCGCCGCCTGAACCGGGCCTCTGGGTGGTCGGATTCCTCGCCTTCGCGGTCGCGCACCAGGTCGCCGAGCGCCGATACCCGAAACGCGTCCCGGTCGCCGCGCCGGTGGCTCCAGCCTGACGTCAGCGCCTGGCGGTGAGCCCCTCGGCACGGAGCCGCCACGCGTTCGCCATGTCCACGGGGTCGATCGCCTTGCCGGACGCGCCGGGCCCCTCGAAGATGCACGCGAGGCCCTCGAAGCGCGGCTCGGAGAGGAACGCGGCGCATCCCTCGGCGCCGATCTCGCCGTCCCCGAGGTTCGCGTGCCGGTCGCGGTTGGAGCCCAGCTCGGTCATCGAGTCGTTCACGTGCAGCGAGCCGAGGCGGTCGAGCCCGACCACGCGGTCGAACTCATCGAGCACGCCGGCGAGCGACTCCGCGGTACGCACGTCGTAGCCGCTGGCCAGCAAGTGGCAGGAGTCGAGGCAGGCGCCGAGACGCTTGCCGCCGCCCGCGCCCTCGATCAGCGCCGCCAGCTCCTCGAACGAGCGCCCCAGCGTGCCGCCCGCGCCCGCGGTGTTCTCGACATGCAGCGCGCAGCCCTCGGACTCGGCGAGCGCCTCCTTGATCGCCTCCGCTGCACGGTCCAGCGCCATGCCGACGTCGCCGCCGTTCTTCAGCGCCGACCCCGGGTGCAGCACGACGGACACCGCTCCCAGCGCGGCACCCGCCTGCAGCGACGCGGTCAGCGAGGCGACCGACTTCTCGCGGATGTCGCGGTCCTCGGAGGCCGGGTTGAGCAGGTACACGGCGTGGATGACGAGGGCCTCCACCTGCGACGCCGCCATCGCCTTCTGGAACGCCTCGACCTGCTCGTCCGAGTACGTCGTGGGCTTCCAGGCGCGCGGGTTTTGGTTGAAGATCTGGATCGCCCGGCAGGCGAGGTCCGTGCCGCGCTCGACCGCCTTGGCGGGCCCACCGGCAGGGGAGACGTGGGCACCGAGCAACATGGCTCGGGCATCGTGGCATGCTTAGCCGATGCGGGTACGGTTCCCTCCTTCGCCGACGGGGGCGCTTCACATCGGCAATGCGAGGACGGCGCTCTACAACTGGCTGCTGGCCCGGGGCCAGGGCGGAGAGCTCGTGCTCCGGATCGAGGACACCGACCGCGAGCGCTCGACCCCCGAGAACGTACGCACGATCTTCGACGCGCTCGAGTGGCTCGGGATCGACTGGGACGAGGGGCCGATCTACCAGTCGGCCAACGCCGGCCGCCACGCCGAGGTCGTGCAGGAGCTGCTCGACGCCGGCCACGCGTACCACTCCACCGCCGGCCCCGACGAGGTGAGGGCGTACAAGGCGGAGCACGGCAACCGCGGCTTCCGCGGGGCAGACGAGGGGGAGGGCGCCGTGCGCCTGCGCGTCCCCGACGAGGACGTGACCGTGGTGCGCGACGTCATCCGCGGCGAGACGGCGTTCGAGAACGTGCTCCTCGACGACCTCGTGATCGCTCGCGCCGACGGCACGCCGACCTACCATCTCGCGGTGGTCGTGGACGACGCCGACGCAGGGATCACGCATGTCGTCCGCGGCGCCGACCACTACTCCAACACCCCCAAGCATGTGCTGATTCAGCAGGCGATGGGAGTCCCGACGCCGGTCTACGGCCACCTGCCGCTGCTCCACGGGCCGGATGGGAAGAAGCTCTCCAAACGCCACGGCGCGACGTCGGTGCAGGACCTGCGGGACGCCGGCTACCTCCCGGAGGCGGTGCTCAACTACGTCGCCCTGCTCGGCTGGGGGTACGACGACGAGACCACCTTCCACACGATCCCGGAGCTGCAGGAGCGCTTCCGGCTCGAGCGCGTGTCGAAGAACCCGGCGGTCTTCGACGAGCAGAAGCTGCGCTGGATGAACGGCCGCTACCTGCGGGAGATGGACCTCGACGAGCTGACCGCCCGGCTGGAGGCGTTCACCGGGCGCACCGGGTTGCGCGACGCGGCGGCGATCTCGCAGGACAAGATCTCGACGCTGGCGGAGTTCTGGCCGCTCGCGCGCTTCTTCTTCGACGGCCCGGCCGACGACCCGGCGGCCCGCGAAAGAGTGCTCGAGGCGCCCGGCGGGCGCGAGGCCCTGGCCGGGGCGCGGGCCGCGCTCGAGGCCGTTCCCGAGCCGTGGACGGAGGAGTCCGTGCAGGCCGCGCTGGACGGCGCGGCCGAGCAGCTCGGCCTCAAGCGCAAGCATGTCTTCCAGCCGTTGCGCGTGGCAGTCGCCGGAACGACCGTCTCACCAGGTATCTTCGAGACGATCGCGCTCCTCGGACGCGATGAGACCCTGAATCGGGTGGACCATGCGCTCAACGGCAGGAGGGCAGGTTGAATCGGCGTGACGGCGGGGTCGGTGGCTCAACGATCCGTCCAGAGATGCCGATAGAGGGTGAAGGCCGGGGGGATCCCGGCACCCCGCTGTCTGAGCCACCGGCCGTGACGCCCGACGAACGCCTGATGCCCCCTTCCGCACCCTCCGCCAGCCCGCCCCGGACCCCCGCCCAGGGCGGCTCTGCGGGCGGCTCACGCGAGCCGTATTCGGTCGTCGGCCGCTCCCGCAACGAGGGCCACGGCAAGCGGCTGACCGCGGCCTTCGAGGCGCTCGAGGTCTTCCCGGCGCTGGCCGAGTCGCGCAACCGCCTGCTCGAGCTCGTGTCCGAGGAGCGACCGTCCACGGGCGAGGTCGTGCGCGCCATCGAGTCCGACGTCGCGCTCGTGATCTCCGTTCTCCGCCTCGCCAACGGGCTCGACTCGCCGCGCCGCGGCCAGGTCGAGTCGATCGTCGGCTCGGTCGAGGTGCTGTCGCCGGAGGCCGTCCAGCGGCTTGCCGCCGACGCCGAGACGTTCGAGTTCTTCGAGCGCGGCAAGACGTGGGACGCGGCGCCCGAGCGGTTCCGGCTTCACGCCGTGGCCGTCCAGCGCGCGGCCGACCGCCTGGCCGCCGCCTCGAGCTACGCGCACCGCGACCGGCTGCTGGTCACGGCGCTGCTCCACGACGTCGGCAAGCTCGTGCTCATGCACGCCTACCCCGGCTACCCGCGCCAGGTCCACGGCCCGGCGCGCACGCCGGAGGAGCGGCTGCACTACGAGCGGCGCGAGCTGGGCGTCGACCACGCGCTCGTCGGCGGCGTGCTCGCGCGGCGCTGGAACATGCCGAAGGCCGTCGCCTCCGCGATCGAGCGCCACCACGCCGACGACGCCGACGGCGACAGCGCCTTCGTCCGCCTGGCGGACATGCTCGCGCACTACTCCCAGGGATCGCCGGTCTCCTCGACTGAGCTGCTCAAGGCCGCCCGCGCGGTGGGCTTCGGGCCGAGCGAGCTGCGCGCCGTGCTCTACGACCTCCCGTACCCGAGCAAGGACCGCCCGCGCTCGGTCGAGCCGTGCCCGCTCTCCACACGCGAGCTCGAGGTCCTCAAGCGCCTCGCCCAGGGCATGGTCTACAAGCAGATCGCGCTCGAGCTGACGCTCTCCACCAGCACGGTGCGTACGCACCTGCACAACATCTACGGCAAGCTCGGCGCGGTCGACCGCGCCCAGGCCGTGCTCCACGCTACCGAGCGCGGCTGGCTCTAGGGGCCTGTCCAAGACCCCCGCCACGTCCAGGACCGCCGTAGACACCTTCGCCGGATCGCCACTCGAACCCTCGGAAGTACGTCTGTATTCCCTTCGGGATTCGTGCGGCGCCCGGCTCGGTCTACGACGGTCCTAGCCGGGTCGGATCTTCTTGGACAGACCTCTAGCCCTGCGCTGCGCGTAGAGCGCGGCGGCGATCGCGACGCCCACCGCATCGATCGCGACGTCCACCGGCGTCCCGTGGCGGCCCTCGACGAAGCTCTGGTGGAGCTCGTCGGTCGCGGCGTAGGCGAGCGTGATGCCGGCAGCCGCGAGCGGGTGGTCGGTCCCCAGCGCCCGCAGCCAGAGCAGCCACAGGAGGCCGTACTCGGCCATGTGCGCGAGCTTGCGCAGCACGAGATCCCAGGTCCCGAGGCCCGTCGACAGGTCGGGCTGGGCCGAGAAGAAGAAGATCACGGCCATGAGGGCGACGGGCGGCCCGAAACGGGAGATGGCGCGCATCGGCCGGTGATGGTGGCAGGATGAACGGGTGCTCTCGATCACTACGAAGTCGCCGTACGCGGTTCGCGCGCTGGCGGAGCTGGCCCGCAACGGCGGCTCCGGCCCGGTGCCGATCGGCGAGCTCGCCAAGCGCCGCGACATCCCCGTCCAGTTCCTCGAGCAGCTCTTCGCCACGCTCCGGCGAGCGGGCGTCCTGAAGTCCCAGCGTGGCGTCAAGGGTGGCTATTCGTTCGCCCGCGAGCCGTCCGAGGTGACCGTTCTCGAGGTCGTCGAGCTCCTCGACGGGCCGCTCGGCGCGGGCGCCCAGGGCATCTTCTCCGAGTCCGCCGCGGCAGCCCGCGCGGTGCTCGAGGCGGCCACGATCGCCGACGTCGTCGAGCGCGAGAACCGCCAGGCCGGGGCGCACATGTACTACATCTAGGGACCGTGCGCGCACGTCCTCTCCTCGTCGCCGCCGTGCTGGGTGCGGTCGCCGCCGGCTGCGGTGGGGGAGACGATCCGCCCGTCCAGCGCGCGCTCGTGCCGGTCGTGCTGGAGGTGAGTGAGCCGTCCGACGAGGCGGTCGTGCGATCTGACTCGGTGCGGGTGCGGGGGACCGTGTTGCCCGCGGGCGCCGCCGTGCGGGTGGCCGGCCGCGCCGCCGCGGTGGACGGCGGGGTGTTCACGGCCGACGTCCGGCTCGACCCGGGCGCGAACGTCGTCGACGTGATCGCCACCGCACGGGGTCGTGCTCCCGCGCTGGCCGCGCTGCGCGTCACACGTGAGCTGCCGGTCGAGGTACCCGACCTTGCGGGGCTCGAGATGGAGGAGGCGGAGAGCCGGCTCTCGGACGTCGGGCTGCGGGCGGACTTCGACAAGCGCGGCGGGCTGTTCGACGAGCTGCTGCCCGGCGAGCCCGCGGTCTGCGAGCAGGATCCGGAGGCGGGCAGCGAGGTGCGGCGGGGCACGGTCGTGGTCGTGACCGTGGCCCGGCAGTGCTGATCAGGTGCGCGGCGTCGCGGCGATGAGCGCGATCCGCGGCTCGCCGCGCTCGCGGACGACGCCGAACACGATCCGGCCCTCGTACGGGTCGCCGCCGTCGCGATCGACGCGGTAGCCACCGCTGGCACGGCCCGCCCGCCCGCCGCGGACCTCGACGTCCTCGAGGTCGTAGCCCTGAACCTTGCCGTCGAACTGCCGAGCGTACTGGTCGACAACCTGCTCGCGGCCCTGGCTGCGGCCGCCAGGCAGCACCCGCAGGACGTCGCGCGAGAGCGTCCGCCGCAGCGCCGCGGGGTCCTCGTCGGCGTACGCCTCACCGAACGCCTCGGCCGCGCCCCGCACCTCGTCCTCCGTGAGCGGCCCGGTGCGAGCCGACGCGCCGCCCGGGTCGCCGAGCAGGACGCCGGCGAGAAGCCCGATCGCGACGAGCCCGGCGAAGCTTGCGAGCGCCACGACCGCGCGGGCAGGCCAGCGGCGGGCTCGGATCACGCGGCGGCCGCCCTCGTCCGGCGCGGCGTCGTCCGCCGGCGCCTCGTGGGCCGCCGGGTCCCAGGCGGTCACGCCGGTCGGCTCGTGGGCGGCGGCGTCCCATGCCGTGACCTGCTCGTCACCGATCACGCGGGTGACGTCGCCGTTGCCGGTGCCGTCCGGGGCCGCCGGGCCGACGGCGACGCTGCGCTCGGACTCGGTGACCGCCTCGTCGCGCGCGGCGGCGAGCGCTGCCCGGCCGAGGTCGCCGGTGGAGAGGTAGCGGCGGGCCGGGTCCTTGGCCAGCGCGCGGGCGATGATGCGATCGAACTCGCGCGGGGCGCCGCGGCCGGACGGCGGCGGTGCGTCGTCGTTCAGGTGGGCGAGCATCGTCGCGGGCACGGTGCCGTGTGCGAACGGGGGGCGACCGGTGAGGGCGGCGTACAGCACGCAGCCGAGCGAGTAGACGTCGGCGCGGGCGTCGGTGCGATCGCCGCGGAGCTGCTCGGGTGAGCAGTACTCGACGGTGCCGATCCACTGCCCGGACTCGGTGAGCTGGCTGTCCGAGCCGGCGAGCCGGGTGAGCCCGAAGTCGCTCAGGTAGGCGTGGCGGCCGGCGAGCAGCACGTTCGCGGGCTTGACGTCGCGGTGCACGAGCCCGGCCGCGTGCGCGGCGTCGAGCCCCGACGCCACTTGGGCGACGATCTCCGCTGCGAGCTCCGGGTCCAGCGCGCCGCGCTCCCGCAGCAGCGCGTGCAGGTCGGTCCCGCCGACGTAGCGCATCACGAGGTAGAGCGAGCCGTCGTGCTCGCCGGCCGCGTAGACCGGGATCACGTTCGGATGGTCGATCGCCGCGGCCATGCGCGACTCGCGCTGGAAGCGGTCGCGGAACGCCTGGTCGCCCGCCCGCTCGGGCGTCAGGAGCTTGAGCGCGACGGGGCGGCCGAGGCTGAGCTCGGTGGCGCGGTAGACGACGCCCATGCCGCCGCGGCCGGCGACCGCTTCGATGCGGCAGCCGGCGAACTCGTCGCCTGGTGCGAGCTCGACCATGCCACGGATTGTGACGCGGCTCTGCGCGCGGACCGGGACGGTAGCCTGGTCGGGGCGAATGCCGCGTATCCCGATCAACATTGCCGAGCACGTCGGCCGCACGCCCATGGTGCAGCTGACGCGGGTCGCGCCCGAGGGCGTCCAGGTGTTCGCCAAGCTCGAGATGCTCAACCCCGGCGGCTCGGTGAAGGACCGGATCGGCGTGGCGATGATCGAGGCCGCGGAGGCCGAGGGCCGCATCGAGCCGGGCCGGACGACGATCGTCGAGGCCACGAGCGGCAACACCGGCATCGCGCTCGCGTTCGTGTGCGCCGCCCGCGGGTACGACCTGGTGCTCACCCTTCCGCAGGGCATGAGCCGTGAGCGCGAGGGTCTGCTGCGGCTGTACGGCGCCACGGTGCAGGTGACCGAGTCGCTCGGCGGGATGAACGAGGCCGTGGCCGCCGCCCAGGCGCTCGCCCGTGACGGCGATGCATGGCTGCCCGACCAGTTCGCCAATCCGGCCAACCCGGAGGCCCACCGGCGCTCGACCGGGCCCGAGATCTGGGAGGCGCTCGACGGCAAGGTCGACTACCTGGTCGCGGGCGTCGGCACGGGCGGCACGATCACCGGCGCCGGCTCGTACCTGAAGGAGCGCAACCCGAGGCTGAAGGTGATCGCGGTCGAGCCCGCCTCGTCCGCGGTGCTCTCCGGCCGCGACCCCGGGCCGCACAAGATCCAGGGCATCGGGGCCGGCTTCGTCCCGCCGGTGCTCGACCGCGCGCTGCTCGACGAGATCATCGCCGTCGACGACGAGGACGCGATCGAGACCGCGCGGCTGGCCGCCCGGCGCGAGGGCGTGCTGGCCGGCATCTCGTGCGGCGCCGCCCTCTGGGCCGCGCTCGAGGTCGCGGCCCGGCCGGCGGCGCGGGGCGCTCGGATCGCCGTCGTGCTCCCGGACTCCGGCGAGCGCTACATCTCGACGCCCTTCTTCGCGCCGGAGCCCGAGCGCGCCGGCGCCGCCTGAGCGCTTATTTCAAGCGCCGCCTGATCCACCTCGTTGCGTCGGCACCGCCCGCCTCGATGACCCCGGCGTGGGTCACCCCGTCGTAGAGTGCGTAGGCGAGCGGCGTCCCGAGCACGGTGAGGTTGCGGACGAGCTGGGACGTGAAGCCGGCGAACACGGTGCTGTCGGCAGCGCCCTGGAGAACGTAGACGCGCGAGCGGATGCGGAGCACTTCGGGGCTCTGGGCGCCGAAGATGCGCAGCAGCCGGTTGATGTCGGCGTCGCCGCGGAGGATCTCGTTCAGCGGCACGCCGCCGAACGAGTCGGCCGCCGACAGCGTGTCGTGGCAGCGTCGCAGCGTGTCGGGGAACAGGGCGCGGGCGCGTTCGGTGAGCAACTGCGGGACGCCGACCTGCGGCGCCACGGCGTCGACCGCGCGGAGGCCGAGCGCGACGAACGACCCGAGGCCGCCGCCCGGGTTCGACAACGCGCGCGTGGCCTCGAACTGCTCACGCAGGTGCGACGCGGGAGCGAGCGCCACCGTCCCGCGCAGCTTCAGATCGGGCACCCAGCGGGGCGCGAGGGCTGCGGCGAAGAGCGCGGCGTGCCCGCCCTGCGAATGGCCGGCGATGACGAACCGGTTCGACAGGCGGGGCTCGAGCTCCCGCGCGGCGCGCACCGCGTCGAGCACGCCGCGGCCCTCCGAACGGCCGACGAGGAACGGGTGCACGCCGGGCGTTCCCAGGCCCTCGTAGTCCGTGCGCACGACCGCGAATCCAGCGTTGAGGAAGCGCCGCAGCAGCGGGTAGGCGTAGCTCACGAGCTGGTTCTCGTCGTAGCCGCGCGTGGGCGCGCAGCCGTCGGCCACGCCGGCCGTCCCGTGCGCATACGTGACGATCGGCCACCCGCCCCTCGGCCTGGGTCCGCGCGGCAGCGTCAGCGACCCGGAGACCGCGACGACGTCGCCGTCGACGCTCTTGGAGCGGTAGAGCATCAGCCGCGCGTTGCGCTTGAGCGCGTCGGAACCCGTCTGGCGGCGTGCCCATATGAGCCCGCCGTGCCGGCCCGTGAGCGGTTTCGGCGGCGTGTAGAACGCGTCGCCCTTCGGGCCCTTGCGGACGTCTTGGGCGCCGGCCGCGCTCGCGGGCGTCAGCGCGGCAGCGAGGACCAGGGTCAGCGCGATCGCGGTTCGGCGCATCCGGGCACCGTAACCGCCCGTCGCGGCTTTCGGCGCCGAACGTCAACGGCAGCTGGGTAGGGAGCTGGGGTGCCAGCCGCCGCGCGTTCGCTGAAGGCGGGATCAGGTGTACTTCGGCGAGCCGGCGATCACCGAGATACACCTCTATGCGCGTCTAGAGCACAATGGTGTATTCGGGCGATCCGAGCCACGCCGAGGTACACCAAACCCCGCCTTGGTCTGGGAATCCGGCTATGCCCACGCCAGCTCGGCGGTTTCGGCACCCCGGAACGGGGCGAGGCGATCCGCTTCGGCGGCGATCGCGTCCCGCGCTCCCTTGCCGAGCCTGCCGAGCGGCTCGACGGTCACGATGAGCTTGCGACCCTTCTTGGCCGGGCGCCAGAGGCCGGCGACTCGCCCGTCCACGAGCACGATCCCGGGACCTCCCATGGCCGTCCAGATCCGCTTGCGCAGCGCGGGGTCGGCCACGACGACCTCGCGGTCGCGAGCGGCGCCGAGCGGGTCGAGGTTCGGCAGCAGCCGGGCGCCGCGGGCCTGCGGCGCATCGGCGACCGCTTCCGCGTCCTCGGCGAGCACCCAGCCCCGGCGGCCCTCGAGGTCCACCTCGGTCAGCTCGCCGGCGCGTTCCCACAGGGCATCGGCGTGCGAGGTCGCGATCCCGGCCCAGGCGGCGAGCAGCTTCGGGCTCGCCGGGCCGTGTGCGTGCAGGAAGCGACGTGCCAGCGCTGCGCCGGGATCGGCGACTGCCTCGGCCCGCGGCGGGGAACCGAACACGGCGCTGCGCCCCTCGCGGCCGACGATCGCCAGCACCCCGCGGATGCCCGTCGCCCGCCAGAGCGACGGGTGGACGTGGTGGCTGCCGCAGCCGCGGCACCACCACAGGAGCTCCGCGGGAAGCCGCTCGCGCAGGGCCTGGTGGAACGCGTCCCGCGCCAGCGGGCCGGCGGCGAGGCTGTCGCGAACGGCGTCGCTGACGCGATCGAGGGCGTCCAGCGCGCCGATCGTCTGCAGCGTCTTCCAGGCGTTGCCGACCACGACCTTGGCCGCATCCTCGTCCGGTGGCGCGAGCCCGTGCGTGAAGACGGCGAGGTCGCGCGCGGCGACCGCCAGCGGAGCGCCGCGCACGCTGGGCACGATCACGAGCGACTCGAGCGCCGCGGGGGGCACGTCGGCTCGCGCGGCCAGCGCGACCGCCGCGGTGCCCGGAGGCGTGTCCTGCAGCCCGACGACCGCCGCGGTGCGGGCGTCGGCGACGCGCTCGCCGAGATGGTGCCTCGCGAGCCGGAATGCCAGCGCTTGCCGACGAGTGACCCTCATGGCGTGCCGACGGTGGCGCTCACGGCCTGCCGCCCCATGAGTCCCACGGCCCGCCCGACGCTACTCCGTGATCGACAGGTCTCCGTCGAGGCACCACCGCTCGACGGCCGGCCACGGACCGTAGCCCGCCTCGGGGTTGAGGTGGCCACGGCCCGGGAGGAGATCGACCGGGATGCCGAGCGGCTCGCCATACAGGCTCGCGGCGCCCTCCGGGCAGTACGGATCGTTGTCGGAACACACGAGCCTCGCGCCGTCGCCCAACGAGGGGAGGGGAACCGGGAAGAAGCCGTTGATCTCGGCCACGCCTGACGCCTCGGAGGGCGGCGCGGCGAGCAGTACGCGGTCGGCCTGCGGGCCGCCGTCGGCGACGTGGTGCAGGTACAGGAGGCAGGCGAGCGAGTGGCAGACGACGATGACCTCGCCCGTGGGCTGAGCGGCCAGCTCACCGTCCAGCGTGCTTCGCCAGGCCGGAAGCGAGGGCAGGTCGGCGTCCGGCAGGTCGGGGTACGCGACCCGCTCCCCGTCGGCGCGCAGGCGCGCGCCGAGCCAGGTCTGCCAGTGCCCCGGGCCGGAAGCCTGCAGGCCGTGCAGGAGGAGGAAGGAGCGGGACGCCACCACCGCTACCGTAACCCGCGTGGCGGTCCGAACGCTGGACATCACGGCCCTGACCTGCCCGATGACGTGGGTGAGGACGAAGCTCGAACTCGAGCGGATCGCGCCGGGTGAGGCGCTCGAAGTCCGGTGCGCTCCTGGCGAGGCGCTCGAGAACGTGCCGCGCTCGGCCGCCGAGGCGGGTCACGAGGTGGAAGTGTCAGGCAGCACGATCCGGATCGTCCGCCGATGAACGATCGCCGGGCGTTCCTGCGTGGCCTCACGCGCAACATCGCGCGGTCGGACGAGGGCGCGCAGCGCCGCTGCGCAGGAGGCGGGCGCGCCAGGGCAGGACGAGCCGGCACCGGTCGCCGACCCGTGGCTCGAGCGCTACGCGCGGCAGCTCGTGCTCCCCGACTGGAGCGAGGCGGCCCAGCGCGCCCTCGAACGCGCCAGCGTGCTCGTCGTCGGCGCAGGAGCGCTCGGCTCGCCGGTCGCCACCTACCTCGCGGGCGCCGGGGTCGGCCGGCTCGGGGTGGTCGACGACGGCGAGGTCGAGCTCTCCAACCTGCATCGCCAGCACCTGCACTTCACGCCCGACGTCGGGGTGCCCAAGGCCCACAGCGCCGTTGGCAAGCTCGGCTACCTCAACCCGGAGATCGTGATCGAGCCCTACCAGGCGCGCTTCAACCCAGCGATGCTCGAGGGCCAGGATGTCGTGGTCGACTGCACGGACTCGTTCGAGGCCCGCTACGCGATCAACGCCGCGTGCTGCGCGGCCGGGGTCCCGCTCGTGGAGGGCGGCGTCACCGGCCTGAGCGGGCTCGTGATGGCCATCCGCCCCGGGCACACCGCCTGCTACCGCTGCGCGTTCCCCGAGCCACCGCCGCCCGACGCCCGGCCGAGCTGCGCCGAGGCGGGCGTGCTGGGGCCGGCCGCGGGCGTGGTGGGCTCGCTCCAGGCGCTCGAGGCGCTCAAGCTCCTCGCCGGCCTGCCGGCGCTCACCGACGCCTTCCTTCAGATCGATCTCGCGCTGCTCGATGTCCTGCGCGTGACCACCCGGCGGCGCCCCGACTGCCCCGACTGCGGCGACGCGTAGGCTTACTCACAACATGCTGGGGATCGGAACCCTCCGCCGGGTGGCGGGCGAGGTGCGCCGCGACGTCCGCGCCGCGTACGACCGCGACCCCGCGGCCAAGGGCGTGAGCCCGGCCGAGGTGCTCGCCGCCTGGCCGGGAGTGCACGCGCTGCTCAGCCACCGGGTCGCCCACGCCCTCCATGCCGCCGGCGTGCCGGTGGCCCCGCGCGCGCTCGCGTATGCGTCGCGCTCGCTGACCGGGATCGAGATCCACCCGGCGGCGAAGGTCGGCGACGGCCTGTTCATCGACCATGGAATGGGCGTCGTGATCGGCGAGACGGCTGAGGTGGGGGACACCGTGACGATCTACCAGGGCGTGACCCTCGGCGGCACCGGCTTCGCCGCCGGCAAGCGCCATCCGACCGTGCAGGACAACGTCACGATCGGGTCGGGAGCGAAGCTGCTCGGGCCGATCACGATCGGCCACGGCGCGAAGATCGGCGCCAACGCGGTGGTCATCCACGACGTGCCGCCGAACTCGACCGTCGTCGGCAACCCCGGCCATCCCGTGCGCGTCGAGGGCCGCCGCCCCGAGGGCCCGGACGCCGACTGGGTCCACCTGCCCGACCCGATCGCCGACGCCCTCAAGCAGCTCTCCCGCCGGATCGCCGAGCTCGAGCGCGAGCTGGCCGCCGTACGCGGCGAGGATCCTGCCAGCCAGGCCGACGTCGTCCCGCTCCGGCCCGTCGGTGGCCCGAGCCCCGCCGGTGGCTAGGTTCGAGCATACGGTCAATATCCCCCGACCTCCGGAGGAGGTCTTCCCGTGGCTGCTCGAGCAGGACAAGGTCCCGCGCTGGACGGGCCACCTGGAGCGCTACGAGCAGCTCGACGGCTCGCTCCAGACCGGCACCCGGGTTCGTCAGGTGCTCGAGATCAGCGGCCGCACGATCGACGTCGAGCTGGAGATCACCCGCTACGACCCGCCCGGCGGCGCCGAGACGCGCTTCGAGACGAACGGCATCAAGGTCGTCACCGAGTACGCGCTCCGGGCCAACGGCGCCGGCACCCGGCTGACCCAGTCGCTCGAGGCCAAGGCCGGCGGGTTCACCGCGAAGATGCTGCTGCCCGTGGTCCAGCCGCGGCTCGAGCAGAAGCTCACCGAGGATCTCGAGCGGCTGCGGGAGGAGCTCTCATGAGACTGCTCGGGGTGATCATCGCCTTCCTGGCCCTCGCTGCGCCGGCTGCAGCCCAGGACGCCGTCGACCGCGTGGCCGAGGCGCTGCGCGATGACCCTGTCTACGTCGACCCGAATGCCGAGGGGACATTGGCGGCGAGCGAGGCGGATGCCCTGCGCCGGCGCATCGAAGGCGACGTCCGCGTCGCCGTGCTGCCCCCGTCGGCGGGGTCGGCGAATGCCCTCGCGGCCGAGCTGCGATCCCGCCTGGGCGGGTCGGTCGCCGTGGTCACAGGCGACACCCTCCAAGTCGACGGATCGCCTCAGGTCGAGCGTGCCGCAACCGAGGCGGTCGAGGCGAGCAACGGCCAGGGGGCGGCCGCGGTGCTGCTCGACTTCGTCGACCGCGCGAGCGGCGCCCGGCCGCTGGAGGACGAGGACAATGGCGGAGGCTCGGGTGGCCTGATCATCCTCGGCCTCGCGGGCGCCGGCGGTGCCGCGCTGCTCGTGCGCCGCGGCCGTCGCCGCCGGGCCGAGGCTGCCGAGTTCGCCGAGGTCAAGGACAACGCCCGCGACGACCTGGTAGCGCTCGGCGACGACATCCGTGCCCTCGACCTCGACGTCGACATGCCCGGCGTCTCGCCCGACGCGCGCGCCGACTACGAGCGCGCCGTGAACGCCTATGACGTGGCCGACACCAAGTGGAAGGGCGCCCGTCGCCCCCGGGATCTCGAGCCCGTCGGCTCCGCCCTCGAGGAGGGTCGCTGGGCGATGAGCTCCGCGAAGGCCCGGCTCGAGGGTGTCGAGCCGCCCGAGCACCGCTCGCCGTGCTTCTTCGATCCCCGCCACGGCCCGTCGACGCGCGACGTGGAGTGGGCCCCGCCGCACGGCGAATCGCGGATGGTCCCGGCCTGCGAGGCGGACGCGCTGCGGGTCGACGAGGGAGAGGAGCCGAAGGCCCGCGAGGTGACCGTCGGCGGCGAGCGGATGCCCTACTGGGCCGCCGGGCCGATGTACGCGCCGTTCATCGGCGGCTTCTACGGCGCGAGCCTGCTGCCCGGGCTGATGGTGGGCACGATGATCGGCGACTCGATCGGCCACGAGAGCGGCTTCGGCGACGGCGGCTTCGGCGGCGGCGACTGGGGCGGCGGCTTCGGCGGCGGGGACTTCGGCGGCGGCTTCGGCGGCGGAGACTTCGGCGGCGGCTAGGCCGCCCGGCAGCACCACTGCACGGCGTCCGGGAACGCCGGGCTGGTCGCGACACGTCGGAACATGAGGCGGCGCGCGTGAGAGGTCCCGTCCTACTCCAGGTACTCGTACGCGGGGAGCGTGAGGAACTCGGGGAAGTCGTCGCGCAGTGTCACGCGCTCGAACACCTCGCGCGTCTCCCGCGGGCGGCCCCTCTCCCACACCTCGTCGCCGACCTCGTCGTGGATCCGCTGCATCTCCTGGTCGAGCACGTCGACGACGTGCTCGCGGGAGAACTTCCCGTGCCGGATCCACTGCCAGATCTGCGAGCGCGAGATCTCGGCCGTCGCAGCGTCCTCCATCAGGTTGTTGATGCCCGCCGCGCCGCGGCCGCCGAGCCAGAACGAGATGTACTGGAAGCCGACGCTGACGTCACTGCGCAGGCCCTCCTCGGTGATCTCGCCCGGGGTGGAGGCGGCGTCGAGCAGCTGCTCCGGCGTCACGTCCACGTCGTCGCGCCTGCGGTCGATCTGGTTCGGCTTGTCGCCGAGGACCTCGTCGAACTCCTCCAACGCGACGCCGACGACGTCCGGGTGCGCGACCCAGGTGCCGTCGAAGCCGGCCTCCGCCTCGCGCTTCTTGTCCTCCCGCACGGCGGCGATCGCGCGCTCGTTGGCCTCGGGGTCGCGCCGCGAGGGGATGAGCGCGGCCATGCCTCCCATCGCGAACGCGCCGCGGGCGTGGCAGGTCTTGACGAGCAGCTCCGTGTACGCCCGCATGAACGGGACCGTCATCTTCACGTCGTTGCGGTCCGGGAGCACGAAGGCCGGGTCGTCGCGGAAGCACTTGATCATCGAGAAGATGTAGTCCCAGCGGCCGGCGTTGAGCCCGTAGGAGTGCGCGCGCAGCTCGTACAGCATCTCGTCCATCTGGAAGGCGGCGGGCAGCGTCTCGATCAGGACGGTGGCGCGGATCGTGCCCGCGGGAACGCCGAGCGCGTCCTCAGTGAAGAAGAAGACCTCGTTCCACAGCCGCGCCTCGAGGTGGTGCTCGAGCTTGGGCAGGTACACGTAGAGGCCGAGCCCCTTGTCGTGCAGCCGGCGGGCGTTGTGGAACGCGTGCAGGCCGAAGTCCACGAGCGCGCCGGACACCGGCTCGTCGTCGATCCGCAGGTGCTTCTCCGGCAGGTGCCAGCCGCGGGGGCGCACGAGCAGGGTCGCGGTCTCCTCGTTCAGCTCGTAGCGGCGACCCTCCGAGCTGTCGTACGTGATCGTGCCGTCGATCGCGTCGATCAGATTGACGTGGCCCTCGATCTGGTTCTGCCAGGTGGGGGAGTTCGCGTCCTCGAAGTCGGCCATGAAGCCGCGCGCGCCTGAGTTGAGGGCGTTGATGACGAGCTTGCGGTCCGTCGGGCCGGTGATCTCGACCCGCCGGTCCTCGTAGTCGGCGCGCGGCGGCGCGACCTGCCAGTCGCCCTCGCGGATCTCCCGCGTCTCGTCGAGGAAGCCGGTCGGCGCCCCGCGCTCGCTCCGGGCCTGCAGGAGCGAGTTGCGGCGGGCGCCGAAGGTGGCGTGCAGGTCGCCCACGAAGGCCAGCGCGTCGTCCGAGAGGATCGTGGCGAGGCGGTCGTCGGTCGGCGCGATGTCCAGGCTCACGGTCGGCTCCCTCGGATCGAATGGTCGAGCAGGGTCATGGGGTGGTGGATCGGGACCGGCTGCTCCATGTGGGCGGCGATCTGGATCGCGCAGCCCGGGTTGGCGGCGGCGATCGCCTCGGCGCCCGTGGCGGCGAGGTTCGCCGCCTTGCGACGCCCGAGCTCGGCGGCCGGCTCGGGCTGGACGAGGTTGTAGATGCCGGCCGAGCCGCAGCAGAGCTCCCAGTCGGCGGGCTCGAGCAGCTCCAGTCCGGGGATGCCCCGCAGCAGCGCCCGCGGCTGCTCGCGCACGCCCTGGGCGTGGGCGAGGTGGCACGCGTCGTGGTAGGCGACCTTGAGCGTGAGCGGGTGGCGCGTTGCCCGCGGCTCGTCCTCGGCGAGCAGCTCGTGCACGTCGAGCACCTTGGCCGAGAACGCCTCGGCGCGCTCGTCGCCCTCGAACAGGTAGCCGTACTCCTTCATCGCCGACCCGCAGCCGGCCACGTTGACGACCACGCGGTCGAAGCCGGCGTAGGCGTCGATGGTGCGGCGGGCGAGCCCGCGCGCCTCGTCCTCGACGCCGGTGTGGAGCTGCAGCGCCCCGCAGCAGCGCGGCTGCCGGGGCGCGTGCACCTCCCAGCCCTCGGCGGCCAGCACGCGCACGGTGGCGGCGTTGACGTCGCCGAAGAAGACGCGCTGCACGCAGCCCTGCATGAGCGCGATCCGGCCGCGGCGCTCTCCGACGGCCGGGGTGACCTCCGGCAGCCGCTGGAACGCCGCCCGCACCGACACCTTCGGCGCGAGGTGGCCGAACGGCTTCTTGACCGGGAGCGCCATGAACGGCACCGCGGCGCGCAGCCGGCCGGGATGCGTGAAGAGCGCGAAGATGCCCCTGCGCAGGAGGCGCTCCTTGCGCGAGCGCGCGCCGTGGCGCTCGACCTGCGGCCGCGCGCGTTCGATCAGCCGGTCGTACTGCACGCCGGACGGGCAGGCGGTCACGCACGCCATGCAGCCCAGGCAGCGGTCGAGGTGGGTGGTCATCTCCGTCGAGACCTCGGAGCCCTCCTCGTGGCCGATCCGCATCAGCACGATCCGCCCGCGCGGGGAGTCCATCTCCTCCTCGAAGACCGCATAGCTCGGGCACGTCGGCAGGCAGAAGCCGCAGTGCACGCAGTCCTTGATCAGGTCGAGCTCGGGTGGCCGGGTGTCGTCCCAGGCGGTGCTCATAGGCCTCCTACGAAGGTGCCGGGCCGGAACGCGCCGGCGGGGTCGAAGCGCTGCTTGACGCGCCGCATCACGGCCAGCGTGCCGGGGTCGACGGCGGGCCACGGGTCGTCGACGCGCTCGGCGCCGTCGAGCACCGTGCAGGCGCGCGGGGCCATCGCCGCGCGGAGCGGCGCCACGTCCGCCGGCTGGGGCAGCGACACCCACGAGAGGCCGAGCGCGGCGCGGGAGACGAGCGAGCCGCCCGCGGGAAGGGCGTCGATCAGGGTCGGCAGATCGGTCGGGCGGCCGCTCACCTTGACCACGAGATCCCCGCGCTGGCGGTCGCGCAGCTCGGCCCACCGCTCCGCGTCGTCCTCGTCGAGCTCGCTGTCGAGCCCGACGTGCTCGCGCGCCGCCGCGGCTCGCTCGCCCGCGGTGGCGCCGCCGAAGCGCACGTCGAGCCGGCCGGCGCCGTCGCGCCACGAGACGTCGAGCGAGTCGGCCTCGAGCGGCAGCGCGGCCAGCCGCGCGGCGGCGTCCGCCAGGGCCGCCGGATCGTCGGTGGACGCCGTCACGGTGGCGGTGTCGGCGGGGAGCGGGTGCAGGCGCAGCGCCACGCGCGCGATCAGCCCGAGCGTTCCGAACGAGCCGGCGAACAGCTTGGCGAGGTCGTAGCCCGCCACGTTCTTGATCACCTTCCCGCCCGACTTCGCGATCGTGCCGTCGGAAAGCACCACCGTCATTCCCACCACGAGGTCGCGCACGCCGCCGTAGCGGTGGCGCAGGGGCCCGGAGTCGTTCGTGGCGATCGCGCCGCCGATCGTCGCGGCCGCACTGCCTCGGCCTGCGGCCTCGTCGCCGCGGCCGGCTTCGCCGGCGCTAGGCGCGAGCGGTGGGTCGAGCGCGAGCATCTGGCCCGCGGCGCCGAACGCCGCCTGGGCCTCCACGAGCGGGACGCCGGCCTCGAGGATCGCCGTGAAGTCGCCCTCGTTGTGCTCGAGTATGCGGTTCAGCCCGCGCGTGACGAGGTCGTGTCCACCGCCGCCGGGCGGGCTCCAGCCGAGCTTCGTGCCCCCGCCGCGCGGCCGGACGGGCGCGTGCTCGCGGATCGCGGCGGCGGCCTCCTCGACCGTCATCAGAAGCGGTCTGCCAGGCCCGCCGCCTCGAGCGGATGCTGGCGGTATTCGCCGGGGACCTCGCCGCACAGCCTGGGCGTCGGCATCACCTTGCCGGGGTTCGCGAGGCCGGCGGGGTCGAACGCGCAGCGCAGGCGCTGGAACGCGTCGAGGTCGGCCTCCGCGAACATCTTCGGCATGTGGCGCTTCTTGTCGACCCCCACGCCGTGCTCGCCGGTGATCGAACCGCCGGCCTCGAGGCACGCCTCGAGGATGCGGCCGGACAGCTCCTCGGCGCGCTTGGCCTCGCCCTCGACCGCGCCGTCGAAGCACACCAGCGGGTGCAGGTTGCCGTCGCCCGCGTGGAACACGTTGGCCACGATCAGCCCGTACTCACGGCCGAGCTGCTCGATCCGCTCGAGCACCTCCGGGAGCGTCGTGCGCGGGATCACGCCGTCCTGCACGAAGTAGTTCGGCGAGATCCGCCCCATGGCGGCGAACGCGGCCTTGCGGGCCTTCCAGAAGCGCTGTCGCTCGGCCTCGTCGCGGGCGACCCGTACGTCGTCGGAGCCGTGGCGGGAGCAGATTGCGGTGACCTCGTCGAATCGCGCGTCGCACTCGCGCTCGGGGCCGTCGAGCTCCACGAGCAGTGCCGCGCCGCGGTTGGGGAAGCCGGCGCGCGCGGCCTGCTCGGCGGCCTCGATCGCCTTGGCGTCCATCATCTCGATCGCGCCCGGCACGACGCCGCCCTGGACGATGTCCGAGACCGCCTCGCCCGCCTCGCGCGTCGAGTCGAAGAACGCCACCAGCGTGCGCACGGTCTCCGGCGCGGGGACGATCCGCAGCCACACCTTGGTCGCCACGCCGAGCGTGCCCTCCGAGCCGACGAAGGCCCCGAGAAGGTCGTAGCCCGGGGGATCGAGCTCGTAACCGCCGACCTGGACCAGCTCGCCGTCGGGCAGGACCAGCTCGAGCCCGGTCACGTAGTTGGTCGTGAAGCCGTACTTGAAGCAGTGCGCGCCGCCGGAGTTCTCGGCCACGTTGCCGCCGATCGAGCAGACGATCTGGCTCGACGGGTCGGGCGGGTAGAAGAAGGCGGGGGCGACCGCGGCCGTCACGTTCGCGTTGGTCACGCCCGGCTCGACGCAGATGCGGTGGTTGTCGAGGTCGATCTCGAGGATCCGCTTCATGCGCGAGAGCACGATCAGGACGCCGTCCTTCACCGGCAGCGCCCCTCCGGAGAGCCCCGAGCCGGCGCCGCGGGCGACCCAGGGGACCTCGGCGCGGGCGCACGCGGCGACCACACGCCGGACCTCGTCGGCGCCGCCGGGGACGACGGCGGCCGCCGGGATCGCCCGGTACTGCAGCAGCCCGTCGGACTCGTAGGTGCGCAGCTGGTGCTCCTGGGTGAACACCCACTCGTCGCCGCAGATGGCCTTCAGCTCCCCCACCAGCGCGCGCAGGTCGCGCGGGCCCGCCTCCGCCTCTGCGGCAGGCGCGGCGGTGGTGGGGCCTTCGGGGGCTGCGGCTAGACGACCATCCATGAGAGGACCGCGGTGGATTGCAACAGGACTATTACGCACATGACCAGCAGGAGCGCAAGGCTCCAGCCGAGCACCCGCCTGAACAGCTCGCCCTCCTGCCCCGCGAGCCCGACGGCCGCCGCACCGATGGCGAGGTTCTGCGGCGAGATCATCTTCCCGAGCACGCCGCCCGAGGAGTTCGCGGCGGCGAGCAGGGTCGGGTCGAGCCCCGCCTCTCGCGCCGCCTGCACCTGCAGCGCCCCGAACAGCGAGTTCGACGATGTGTCCGAGCCGGTGACGGCGACGCCGAGCCAGCCGATGATCGACGCCAGGAAGGCGAGCACGCCGCCCGCTCCCGCGATCCACTGGCCGAGCGTGAGCGTCTGGGCCGAGAAGTTCATGACGTACGCGAGCGCGAGCACGGCGATGACGGTGAGCGTCGCCCACTTGAGCTGATTCAGCGTCCGGCCGTAGATGCCGAGCGCCCGCGCCGGCGAGATCCGCAGCACCAGCAACGTGAGCAGCCCGGAGATGAGCAGCAGCGTGCCCGGGGTCGCGAGCCAGTTGAAGTTGAAGACCGCGGAGGACGGCTCCTCGCCGTCGGCGTTCACCACGTTGAGGCCCGGCCAGTCGATCTCCTGCGTGAGGCTCGCCAGCGCGTCCTTGATCGGCCCCCACTGCGCCAGCGAGAGGACGGCGATGATGATCAGGTAGGGCGCGTAGGCGGCGAGCACGTCGCCGCGGGAGTCGTGCACGTCGTCGCTGCGCCGCCGTACCTCCTCCTCGTGCGTAGCGTCGTGTATCGCGGCCCCGGCGATCGCGGGCCGGCCGCCGCCGGTCTCCATGCGCAGCGGCTGCGACGGCTGCCAGACGCGCAGCAGCGCGACGATGGCTCCCGCCGAGAGCAGGGCGGCGACGATGTCGGTGATCTCCACCGACAGGTAGTTCGAGCACAGGAACTGCCCGAGCGCGAACGTGAAGCCGCCGACGATCGCGGCGGGCCAGGTCTGGCGCACGCCGCGCATGCCGTCGACCATGCCGACGAGCACCAGCGGCACCACGAGCGCCAGGAACGGCGTCTGGCGGCCGACCATCGCGCCCAGGTCATCCTTCGGCAGGCCGGTGATCTCGGCCAGCGTGATGATCGGCGTCGCGATCGCCCCGAAGGCGACGGGCGCCGTGTTCGCCACGAGCGCGACGGAAGCGGCCTGCATCGGCTTGAAGCCGACCGCGAGCAGCATCGCCGCGGTGATCGCCACCGGCGCGCCGAAGCCGGCCAGCGCCTCGATCAGGGCGCCGAAGGCGAAGGCGATGATGACGGCCTGGATCCGCTGGTCGTCGGAGACCGAGGCAAACGAGCGGCGCAGCACATCGAAGTGGCCGGTTGCCTCCGTGACGTTGTGGATCCACACCGCGTTCCAGACGATCCACATGATCGGAAAGAGGCCGAAGCAGGCGCCCAGCAGCGCCGCGTTGAGCCCCTGGCCGACCGGCATCTCGTAGGCGATGACAGCGACGAGGAGAGCCACCGCGAGCGCGACGAGCGCCGCGATGTGGGCCTTGAGCTTGAGGCCGCCGAGCAGCACGAAGAGCGTGATCAGCGGCAGCGCCGCGAAGATCGCGCTCGCGAACAGCGATCCGCCGACCGGGTCCAGCACCTGCTCGTACATCAAGCCTCCCCCTCCCGACTACCTTGGCGGGGGTCGTACCCGGCGTGGGCGCGGTACAGTCCGCGCATCGCCATGGGCCCGACCCGCGTCCTCGTCGTCGCGAACCGGACCGCAGCCACGCCGCGGCTGCTCGACGAGGTGCGCGCGCGGGCGGCCGCCGGGCCGTGCGAGTTCACGCTGCTGATCCCGGACGCTGAGGAGCGCAGCATGGGCGACTGGACGCTCGACCACGCACTCCCGCAGCTCGAGGCGGCGGCGGGCGCTCCCGTGCGCGGGCTCGTCGACGGCCCGCACGCGTTCGAGGCGATCTACGACGCGGTGCGCGCGGAGGACTTCGACGAGGTCATCCTCTCGACCATGAAGCGGAGCTACTCGCGCTGGGTGGCGAGCGACCTGCCGGGCCGGGTCGCACGCCTCGGCGTGCGGGTAACGACGATCGAGCCGTCGGTCCCGGTCGAGGCTCAGTAGCCGGTCGTCCGCGCCCGGTGGCGCGGGTGTGCCTTGTAGCGCGCGGCGGCGCCGCGGTTCCAGAGCACGTAGTCGACGGTCGTGGCGTCGGTGGCGCCGTGGGCGTCGACGAGCCGCTCGACCGCGTGGAGCGCGCACGCGCGGATCTCGACCTCCTCGGGCGAGTCGTGCTCGATCAGCTCTTCCGCGTCGATGCGGGCGACCAGGTCGGGGTCGAACTCGAGCACGCCGTCGATGCGCAGCACGTGCGGCACGAGGTTGTCGGCGAACAGGGTGAGCTCGGGCAGGTCCTCGGCAGGCGCGATGCCGGCCAGCGCGAGGTCGGCCGCCGCGATCTGGGCGCGCTTGAAGAACGGGACCTCGGTGCCGTCGTAGGGCGAGACGTCGCGCCAGGTCGGCCAGCTCCCGAGAAGCTCGGCGAGCGTTCTCGCCGAGCCGTTGCCGGCGCGCGCGAGCGCGAGGAAGGCGCCGTCGTGCTCGTCGCGCACCCGCTCGCCGAGCTCGCGCAGGTGGACGGCGAAGTGGCCCATCAGCTCGTGGCCGGGGTCCTGGCCGACGGTGCGGGCGATCGTCTCGGGCGTCATGGTCGCCAGTTGCCCGGCCGTGAACGGGCCGTGGGCGACCAGGCCGGCCTCGACGGTCCGGAAGCCCGACATGCCGGCCTGCTTGCGGAGGGTCGGGAACCAGCCCGAGCCGAAGTTGATCGCGTTCAAGGTCAGCGAGAACGCCGCGCGCTCCTCCAGGCCCGCGCCTTCCAGGTCGGGCGCGGGCGGCGACTCGGCGGGCAGCTCCGCGGCGTACGGCTCGATCGCCTCGTCCACGATGCGGACGTGCCGCGCGCGGGCCGCCACCTCCGCCGCGGCCGCGCGGATCTCGTCCGTCAGGCTCACGAGTGCCCGCGGACGACGAGCACGGGCCGGTGCGTGTGATGGAGGAGCCCGGTCGAGACGCTGCCGAGCACCGCGGCGGCGACCGAGGAGCGGCCGCGACTGCCGGCCACGATCACCTGCGCGTCCAGCTCGTCGGCCGCCTCGATCAGTGCCGCGAAGAACGGGCCGCTCGCCCGCACTGCCCGTGGCTCGGCGTCGAAGCCCGCGGCGCGCGCCAGCTCCGCGCCCTCGGCGGCCAGCGCCTCGGCCTCTTCGCGCCCGGCGACGTCGAGGTCCTCGACCACCGGGCGCACGGCGTCACGCAGCAGGGCGTGCGGCGCGGCGTCGGCGAACGAGGTCCAGGCGGTGGCCACCACGGCGGGGCCGGGGCGCAGGGTGTCGCCCGCGTGCGCGATCGCGTCGCGGGCGTGCTGGGAGCCGTCGTAGGCGATGAGCACCATGGCCCGCAGGCTACTTCCGGACGGCCCGCTACCGTCAATCGGGGATGCCGCAGTCTGCCGCGATCGACGCCCTGCTCGAGGGCCTGAACGAGCCGCAGCGAGACGCGGTGACGCACGGCGAGGGGCCGCTTCTCATCCTCGCCGGCGCCGGCTCGGGCAAGACCCGCGTGCTCACGCACCGGATCGCCTATCTCCTGCGCACGGGCCAGGCCCGGCCGGACGAGATCCTCGCGATCACGTTCACGAACAAGGCCGCCCAGGAGATGCGTGAGCGGGTCGAGCTGCTCGTCGGCCGCGCCACCCGCGCGATGTGGGTGATGACCTTCCACTCGGCATGCGCGCGCATGCTCCGCGCCGACGCCCACCGCCTCGGCTACACCCGCCAGTTCACGATCTACGACGCGGCTGACTCGCGGCGCCTGATCAAGCGCGTCCTCGACGACCTCGACATCGACTCGAAGCGCTTCACCCCGCGCGCGATGCAGGCCCAGATCTCCGACGCCAAGAACAAGCTCCGGTCGGCCGAGGACTACCGCCAGATGGTCGGCTCCTTCTTCGAGCAGACGGCGGCTGACGTCTACGAGCACTACCAGCGCGAGCTCCACCGCATGAACGCGATGGACTTCGACGACCTGCTCTTCCGCACCGTCGACCTCCTCACGCTCTTCCAGGAGGTCCGCGACCGCTACGCGGCCGCCTTCCGGTGGATCCTCGTCGACGAGTACCAGGACACCAACCACGCCCAGTACCGGCTCCTCCAGCTCCTCGCATCAGAGCACCGCAACCTCGCCGTGGTCGGCGACGACGACCAGTCGGTGTATGGGTTCAGGGGAGCCGACATCAACAACATCCTGGGTTTCGAGGAAGACTTTCCCGACGCGCACGTGGTGAAGCTCGAGCAGAACTACCGCTCGACGCAGACGATCCTGTCCGCCGCCAACGCGGTCGTCGCGCACAACCGGGGGCGAAAGACCAAGGCGCTGTGGACGGACGTAGGGGAGGGGGATCGGGTTCGGGTCCGGGAGCTCGCTGACGAGCATGCCGAGGCGCGGTTCGTGGCCGCTGAGGTGCAGCGGCTCGTGGACGAGGGCGTCTCGCGGAACGAGATCGCGGTCTTCTACCGGACCAACGCGCAGTCGCGGGTGCTCGAGGACATGCTCGTGCGCGCGCAGATCGGCTACCAGGTCATCGGCGGGACGAAGTTCTACGACCGGGCCGAGATCAAGGACGCGATCGCGTACCTCACGTTCCTCGTCAACCCGCAGGATGCGCAGACGTTCACGCGGATCGCGAACTCTCCCAAGCGCGGGCTCGGCCAGACGTCGCTGTCCCGGGTGCTGTCGCACGCCGACACCATGGGGATCTCGGTGTGGGAGGCGGCAGAGCATCCCGAGCGCGTCTCCGGGCTCGGCACCGCCGCGCAGAAGGCGCTGGGCCGCTTCATGTCGACGATGGAGCGGCTGCGGGAGCGCGTGGAGGCCGGCGCGCCCGTCGGCGAGGTGCTGCAGGAGACGCTGAGCGAGACGGGCTACACGGACGCGCTGGAGGCCGAGCGGACGATCGAGGCCCAGGGGCGGCTCGAGAACCTCGAGGAGCTCGTGCAGGTGGCGCGCGAGTACGACGCGACCAACGAGAACGGCTCCGTGGAGGAGTTCCTCCAGCAGATCTCCCTCCTCGCCGACACCGACACCCTGCGCGACGACGAGGGTCTCGTGACGCTGATGACGCTTCACAACGCCAAGGGCCTCGAGTTCCCGATCGTCTTCATCATCGGCATGGAGGACGGCGTGTTCCCGCACTCCCGCGCGCTCGACGAGGGTGGCGTGGAGGAGGAGCGGCGGCTGGCCTACGTCGGCATCACCCGCGCGATGCGCGACCTCACGCTGACCTCGGCGCGGCGGCGCAACGCGTTCGGCGCGCAGTCGTTCGGCATGAGGTCGCGCTTCGTCGAGGAGATCCCGCGCGAGCTGACCGACCAGGCCGAACGCGAGGCCGCGGGACTCCCGACCGGCCGCATCGCCTCGTGGTCGGGCGCCGCGGCGGCCTCCGCGGAGGCCGGCGGCGATGGGGCCGGCCAGGTCTTCCGCATGGGCGACGACGTGGTGCACGCCGCGCTCGGCGAGGGCGTCGTGACCGGCAGCGAGCCGGGCGGCATCGTCGTCGTGCGCTTCGCCGACGACGGCCGGGAGCGCAAGCTGATGGCCGACTACGCGCCCCTCAAGCGCCGCTGACACCTGGGCGCCGCGCGCCGCGGAGCGCCGGGCGAAGCCCCGTAGCATCGGCGAGAGATGCGCGGTCTGCTCGCCTTCGTCTGCCTGGTCGTCTTCGTCGACACGCTCTTCTATGCCGCGATCACGCCGATCCTGCCGGAGCTGCGCGACGAGCACGACCTCTCCAAGACCGCGGCGGGCGTGCTGGCCGCGGCCTACCCGGCGGGTACGTTCCTCGGCGCGCTGCCCGGCGGCTGGCTCGCCGCCCGGGCCGGGACGCGGCCGACGGTGCTGCTCGGCCTCGGCCTGCTGGTGGGCTCGAGCGTCGCGTTCGCGTTCGCCGACAGCATCGTGGTGCTGGACGTCGCGCGCTTCATCCAGGGCATCGGCGGCGCCGCTTCGTGGGCGGGAGCGCTCGGGTGGCTGATCGGCGCCGCTCCGCGTGAGCGGCGGGGCGAGCTGATCGGCACCGCGCTCGCTGCGGCGATCGTGGGCGCGCTGTTCGGGCCGGTCCTGGGAGCCGCCGCGGGCGCGATCGGGCAGGCGCCGGTCTTCGCGGGCGTCGCGGCGATGGGCGCGGCGATGATGGTGTGGGCGCTGCGGCTGCGCGCCGCCCAGCCGGAGGGCGACTCACGCGTGAGCACGCTGCTCGCCTCGCTCGGCGACCGGCGCGTCGCCTCCGGCATGTGGCTGACCGCGTTGCCCGGCGTGCTGTTCGGCACGCTGGCCGTGCTCGGCCCGCTGCGGATGGACGAGCTGGGCGCCGGAGCCACGGGGATCGCGGCTGCGTGGCTGATCGCCGCGGCGCTCGAGGCGATCATCAACCCGTTCGTCGGCCGGTTGTCGGACCGGCGGGGACGGCTCATCCCGAGCATCGCGGGGGTGGCGGGCGGCGGGCTGGTGATGCTGGCGCTCCCGTGGCCGAGCTCGGCGTGGGTGCTGGGCGGGCTCGTGATCGTCGCCGCGCCGGTGATCGGCACGCTGTGGACGCCGGCCATGGCGATGCTGAGCGACGGCGCCGAGGCGTTCGGCGTCGCCCAGGGGTTCGCCTTCGCGCTCGTCAACCTCGCGTGGGCGACCGGGCAGACGGCGGGCGCCGCGGGCAGCGCGCGGCTCGCAGACGCCGCGGGCGACCGCGTGCCGTACCTCGTCCTCGCCGGCGTCTGCCGCCGTCTGACGATGCTCACGCGCTGTGGGGACGATGCCTCGTCGCCGGCCGGTCTGACGACCGGGTGATCGTGTCGCGCTGCGCCGGTACACCTATCCCGCCTTGCGCCGGCCCTCGCACGGCGGTCGGCGCCAGCCTCCCTACCCAGCCGCAGTTGACGTTGACGTTCGTCGCCACGCTAGGCTGCCCGCCCGCAATGGCGGCCGAGATCATCGACGGCAAGGCGATCGCGCAGCTCGTGCGCTCCGAGGTGGCGGCGGAGGTCGACGAGTGGGTGCAGGACGGCAACCCGCGGCCGGGCCTGGCCACCGTGCTGGTCGGGGACGACCCCGCGTCGGCGGTCTACGTGGGCGGCAAGCAGCGCGCGTCGGCCGAGGTCGGCATCGAGGGCTTCGACCACCGCCTGGCGGCCGACACGCCGCAGGAGGAGGTCGAGCGCCTGCTGCGCGAGCTCAACGACGACGCGAGCGTGTCCGGGATCCTGCTCCAGCTCCCCACGCCGCCGCAGGTGGACGGACCGGCGCTCACCGAGCTCATCGACCCCGGCAAGGACGTCGACGGGCTGACGCCGATCGCCGCCGGGCTGCTCGCCAAGGGCCGCCCCGGGCTCCGGCCGTGCACCCCGCAGGGCGTGATGGAGCTGCTCCGTCGCCACGACGTCGATCTCGAAGGGGCCGAGGCGGTCGTGGTCGGGCGCTCGGACCTCGTCGGCAAGCCGCTCGCAGCGTTGCTGCTGGCTGCCAACGCCACCGTGACCACCTGCCACTCGCGCACGCGCGACCTCGCGGAGGTCTGCCGGCGTGCCGACGTGCTCGTCGCCGCCGTCGGGCGGCCGGGTCTCGTGAAGGGCGACTGGGTGAAGGACGGGGCCGTGGTGATCGACGTGGGCACCAACCGGACGGACGCCGGGCTGACCGGTGACGTCGACTTCGAGGCCGCCTCCGAGCGCGCGCGGCTGATCACGCCCGTGCCCGGCGGAGTCGGACCGATGACGATCGCGATGCTGCTGCGCAACACGCTCCAGGCGGCGAAGGCAGCATGAGGCGCCTGCGGGTGGGAGAGTGGCTCGCCGCCTTCGCCGGGCTCGGGCTGATCGCCTCGCTCTCCCTCGACTGGTACGGCCCGCGCGGCGGGGAGGCGGCCCTCTCCGGGTGGGCGGCCTTCGACGTGATCGACGTGCTGCTCGTGCTCGTCGCCGGGGTGGCGATCGCGCTTGCGGTCGTGCAGGTGACCAGCGACCGTCCGGCGCTGCCGGTCGCCGCCGGCGTGCTCACGGTCACCGCCGGGATCCTCGGGACGCTGCTCGTCCTCTACCGGATCGTGAACGAGCCGGGACCGGACGAGTTCCTCGAGGTTCGCGCCGGCGCGTACCTCGGCCTGCTCGCCGCCGCGGCGATCGTCGCCGGCGGGTGGCTCTCGCTCGCCGACGAGCACGTGCCCGGCCTACCCCCGGGGCCCGAACCGGAGCTGCGCCCGGCGCCTAGAATCGCTGCCGATGCTGAGCCGTGACCAGGTGCTGCACGTCGCCAAGCTCGCCCGCCTCGAGCTGACCGACGACGAGATCGAGCGCTTCGGCGGCGAGCTGTCGAACGTGCTCGACCACATCGAGAAGATCGGCGAGCTGGGTGACCTGGCCGACGTCGAGCCGACCAGCCACGTCGTGGCCGTGGAGAACGTGCTGCGCGAGGACGAGCCGCGGCCGTCGATGCCGCGCGAGAAGGCGCTCGAGAACGCGCCGGACGCCGCGGACGGCGGCTTCCGCGTGCCGAGCCCGGGCGGTAGCGAAGCGGCGACGAGCGCGAAGCGCGAGGCACAATGAGCGCCGCCGTGCTCGAGCTGACGGCCGCCCAGGCGGCCGAGCGTGTCCGCGCGGGCGACCTCGAGCGCGGCGAGCTGTGGCGCTTCTACCGCGACCGGGCGCTGGCGGACGACCTCAACGCCTTCACCTGGGTGTGCGAGGGGGATGATCCGGAGGCCATCGATCCCAGCGGCCCGTTGGGCGGCGTCCCGATCGGGGTCAAGGACCTGTTCTGCACCGAGGGCGTCCCCTCGCAGGCCGGCTCGAAGATCCTCGAGGGCTATCGGCCGCCGTACACCGCCACCGCGGTCGAGCGCCTGATGCTGGCCGGTGCGCCGGTGCTCGCCAAGACGAACCAGGACGAGTTCGCGATGGGCTCCTCCACCGAGAACTCCGGCTACGGCCCGACGCTGAACCCGTGGGACCGCACGCGCGTCCCCGGGGGCTCGTCCGGCGGCAGCGCCGCCGCGGTGGCCGCCGGCCTCGTGCCGTGGGCGATCGGAACCGACACCGGGGGCTCGATCCGCCAGCCCGCCGCGCTGTGCGGGATCGTCGGCCTCAAGCCGACCTACGGGGCGATCTCGCGCTACGGGATGATCGCCTTCGCGTCCTCGCTCGACCAGGCCGGCCCGCTGACGCGTGACGTCACCGACGCGGCGTTGCTCTTCCAGGCCATGGTCGGAGCCGACCCCTGCGACTCCACCTCGCTGGGCCTGCCCGAGCCGGTGCGCCTGCCGGAGGCGACCGACCTCCGCGGCATCCGGCTCGGCGTCGCCGAGGAGCTGAGCGGCGAGGGGATCGAGCCCGGCGTGCTGGCGGCCTTCGAGCAGACGCTCGAGCTCGCCCGCGAGCTGGGCGCGACGGTGGAGACCATGCGGCTCCCGCACGCGCCGCACGGCATCGCCGCCTACTACCTGATCGCCCCCGCCGAGGCGTCGAGCAACCTCGCCCGCTACGACGGCGTGCGCTACGGCCACCGCGCCGAGGCCGACGACCTCCTGAGCATGTACACGCGGACCCGCGAGGAGGGCTTCGGGGCCGAGGTCAAGCGCCGCATCATGCTCGGCACCTACGCGCTCTCGAGCGGCTACTACGACGCCTACTACGGGCGCGCGCAGAAGGTCCGGACGCTGATCGCGCAGGACTTCCAGCAGGCCTGGGAGCGGTTCGACTTCGTCGTCACCCCGACCGCCCCCGGGGTCGCCTTCGAGCTCGGCGCCAAGACCGCCGATCCGCTCGCGATGTACCTCAACGACTACTGCACGGTGCCGATGCCGCTCGCCGGGATCCCGGCCATCTCGATCCCCAACGGGCTCTCGGAGGGACTGCCCGTCGGCTTCCAGATCGCCGGTCCGGCATTCAGCGAGAACCGCATCCTCGACGCGGCGTACGCGCTCGAGCAGGCGATCGGCTTCGACGGAGCGGGGGCCCGCGCATGACGCAGCTCGAACCCGTCATCGGCCTGGAGATCCACGTCCAGCTCGCCACGCGCACGAAGATGTTCTGCGGCTGCGAGCTGAGCTTCGGCGAGGAGCCCAACACCCGCACCTGCCCGGTCTGCCTGGGGATGCCCGGGTCGCTGCCGGTCACCAACGCGCGAGCGATCCACTTCGGGTTGATGATGGGCATGGCGCTGGGGTCGGAGATCGCGCCGCGGTCGATCTTCCACCGCAAGAACTACTTCTATCCCGACCTCGCCAAGGGCTACCAGATCTCCCAGTACGACATCCCGCTCTGCTCGGGTGGCCGGCTCGGCGACGTGCGGCTGCACCGGATCCACCTCGAGGAGGACGCGGCGAAGCTCGTGCACCTGGGGGAGTCGGGCCGCATTCACGGGTCGGCCGCCTCGATCGTCGACTACAACCGCGGCGGCACGCCGCTGGCCGAGATCGTCACCGAGCCGGACCTGCGCTCGGCCGAGCAGGCGCGCGAGTGGCTCAACCTGCTGCGCGTCACGCTGCGCCAGCTCGGGGTGAGCGACGTGAACATGGAGGAGGGCTCGCTGCGCTGCGATGCCAACGTGTCCGTCCGCCCGGCCGGGAGCACGACGCTCGGCACCAAGACCGAGCTCAAGAACATGAACTCCTTCCGGTTCCTGGAGAAGGGCATCAACGCCGAGATCGAGCGCCAGACGCGGCTCGTCGAGGCCGGCGAGCCGGTCGTGCAGGAGACGCTGCACTTCGACCCGGCGTCGGGCCGCCTCAGCTCGCTGCGCTCGAAGGAGGAGGCCCACGACTACCGCTACTTCCCGGAGCCCGACCTCGTGCCGGTCGCGCCCACGGAGGAGATGCTCGCCGCCGCGCGCGAGGCGCTGCCCGAGCTGCCCGTGGCGCGCGCCGAGCGCTACGAGCGCACGCTGCCGCCCGACACGGCGCGCCTGTTCGCGTTCGAGCCGGAGTGGGGGGACTACTACGAGGCGGCGGCGGCTGCCACCGGCGCCGAGCCGCGCGCCGTGGCGAACTGGGTCACCGAGCTGCGGGGCCGCGCCGACTCGCCCGATCGCGTCGAGCCCGCGGCGCTGGCCCGCCTGGTCGAGCTCGTCGAGGCCCGAACGGTCACGGCCGGCAACGGCCGCGTCGTCCTCGACCGGATGGTGGCGGACGGCGGCGATCCGGCCGACATCGTCGCCCGCGAGGACCTCGGGGCGATGGAGGACTCCTCCGAGCTCGCCGGCATCGTGGCGCGCGTGCTGGAGGACAACCCCGACGTCGTCGAGCGCATCCGTGGCGGCAACAGCAAGGCCATGGGCGCGCTCATGGGCCCGATCATGCGCGAGACCAAAGGCAAGGCGGACGGCGGCGAGGTCAACCGCCTGATCCGGGAGAAGCTCGGCGTCTGAGGCCCAAGCTCGTGCCTTACCATCCGTGCATGGCCAGATTGATCCGCATGGATGGGACCGGGCACACGACGGTCGCCGAGTGGACCGCGGAGGACGAGCAGGCGGTGGAGGCGGCCGTGGCCGCGTTCCGCGAGCAGCTCGACGCGGGCTACTACGCGGTCGTGAGCGAGGGCGAGGGGCGGGCGCGCCAGGTCGACGAGCTGCCGCTCGAAGCGCCGCTCGTGATCCTCCGCCGCCCGATCGCTGGCGGGTGATGAGCCTGGGGGCCTCGCCCAGCGGGCCGTTCCGTGTAGAGCGACGTCCCGTTGGGCACCCCCCGGTCGAGCCGCTCCGCGAGACCGCGGCGGTCTACTGGAGACCGCGGGTCGACGACCGCCGGCTCGTGCGGCGCGGCCGGATCTGGACGCTGACGACGGTCGCCCACACGATCCCGTACGGCATCGCGTCCGGCGTGCTGCTCGCGCTCGAGCCGCTCTCGGCGCCGCTCACCGTCATCCTCCTCGCCCATGCGTGGGTCATCCCCGCGCTGTACGCCAAGCGGGGCGCGAACGTGCTCAAGCCGCGGCCCCGTGCCGCGGCCGGCGCCGAGCAGACCGCGCTCGGGCTGCTCGGAGACCTCGTCGGCCACGAAGCCCGCGACCTGCACGCCCGCACCGGCCTCGTGCTCGAGCGGGGCGCGCTCGGAGTGTGGCTGGTGGGGGAGTCCGGGGCGGTCCTCGTGCGCCCTGGCGGGCGGCGCGTGCATTGCTGGTGCGTCCACGTCGACGACAAGACGCTCCCGTCGGCAGACCGGATCGCCCACCTCCTGCTCGCGCTGCGCACCGACGAGCACGGGCTCGCGACGGTCGCCAACCTCGCCTTCAGCGGCGCCCGCCGGCGCGTGCGGCGACGCCTGCCGCCTGAGATGCGGCCCGCGCTCGACGCGGCCGGCAAGGTCGCGGCCGCCCGCTGACCGCGGGGCCGCCCAGACTGCTCCCGGGCGCGTGGCCGGGCCGGTACCCTGGGCAGGGATGGCGTACCTGGTGATCTGCCTCTTCTTCGGCCTCGCCGGGGGGTGGGTCGGCCGCATCAAGGGGTCGTCGTTCGTGCTCTGGTTCCTGATCTCGGCGCTGGTCCCGTTCCTCGGCCTGCTGGCCGCCGTGCTCTACCGCCACGAGCGCGACGAGGTCCGCCGGCAGTGCCCGCGCTGTGGCAGCGTGGTCAAGCTCTACGACCAGGTGTGCATGCGCTGCGGGGAGGACATGGACTTCCCGGAGCTCGCGATCGTGCCGGAATCGGCCACGACGCATCGTTAGACTGCCGCGCCATATGCGAGCCGTCGACGCCGTCATGGAATGCCTCAAGGCCGAGGGCGTGGACGTCGTCTTCGGCTACCCCGGCGGAGCCAATCTCCCAACCTACGACGCGTTCGTCGACGCCGGCATCCGGCACGTGCTCGTCCGCCACGAGGCCGGGGGCGGCCACGCCGCCGAGGGCTATGCGAAGGCGACCGGGCGGGTGGGCGTGGTCTTCGCCACGTCCGGCCCGGGTGCGACGAACATCGTCACCCCGCTCACCGACGCGATGATGGACTCGGTGCCGCTCGTGGCGTTCACCGGCCAGGTGCGGACCGACCTGCTGGGCACGGACGGGTTCCAGGAGGCGGACACGTTCGGCATCACGATGCCGATCGTCAAGCACTCGTTCATGATCCAGCACCCGACGGAGATCCCGCGGGCGGTGCACGAGGCGTTCCACCTGGCCCGCAGCGGCCGTCCGGGCCCGGTGCTGATCGACATGCCGGTCGACCTCACGCGCGCGGAGATCGACTACCAGCCCGTCGAGGATCTCCGGCTCCCGGGCTACCAGCCGACCACCGAGGGCAACTCGAAGCAGATCCGCCTCGCCGCCAAGGCGCTGGCCAATTCACGCCGGCCGGTGATCTACGCCGGCGGCGGCGTGATCAACGCGAACGCCGGCGCCGAGCTGCAGGAGCTGGTCACGAGCGACCGGCTGCCGGTCACCTGCACGCTGATGGGCCTCGGGGCGTTCCCGGCGCCGCACGAGCAATGGCTCGGCATGCCCGGCATGCACGGGACCCGCGCCGCGAACTACGCGATGGACGAGGCCGACCTGATCGTGGCCGTCGGCGCGCGCTTCGACGACCGCGTGACGGGCAAGCTGTCCGAGTTCGCCCCGCGCGCGAAGTTCGTCCACGTCGACATCGACCCGGCGGAGATCTCCAAGAACGTCCCCGCGCACATCCCGATCGTCGGCGACGCCCGCAACGTGCTCTCCCGGCTGACGCTCGAGTATCGCGCGCTGGCGCCCGACCCGGCGCGGCTGGCGGCGTGGTGGGAGCGGATCGAGGGCTGGCGCGACCAGCACCCATTGCGCTACGACGACTCCGCCGACGGCGAGATCAAGCCCCAGTACCTCGTCGAGGCCTTGTACGAGGCAACGGGCGGCGACTGCATCCTGTCCTCCGACGTCGGCCAGCACCAGATGTGGGCGGCGCAGTACTTCCACTTCGCCAAGCCGCGGCGCTGGATCAACTCCGGCGGCCTTGGCACGATGGGCTTCGGGCTGCCGGCGGCCATGGGAGCCGCGGTCGGCTGCCCCGATGTGCCAAGCGTGCTGCTGACGGGCGACGGGTCGTTCCAGATGAACACCCAGGAGCTGGCCACCTGCCGGGCGCACGACATCCCGGTCAAGGCCGTGATCATGAACAACGGCTACCTCGGCATGGTCCGGCAGTGGCAGGAGCTGTTCTGGGACAAGCGCTACTCGAACGTGGACATGGGCGAGTGGCCGGACTGGGTCAAGCTCGCCGAGGCCTACGGCGCCAGCGGCGTGCGGCTGACCGACAAGAAGACGCTGGTCGGCGACCTGCGCTCGGCGATCGAGACGCCCGGCCCGGTGGTGATCGACGTGCGCGTCACGCGCGAGGAGAACACGTACCCGATGATCCCCGCCGGCGCTGCCGCTCGCGAAATGGTCGGATGATGCGGACGGGTTCGACGAATCCAACGGGGCGCGAGTGCGCATGCGGAGCAGGGGTCGGCTGATGGGGGAGCCGGGGACCAAGGAGCCCTTGACGCTCGAGGAGCTCGAGGCGACGACGGCCGTCCGCACCGGCCGCAAGCACATCCTCTCGATCCTGGTGGAGAACAAGCCGGGCGTGCTCACCCGCATCGCCGGCCTCTTCGCCCGCCGCGGCTTCAACATCGACACGCTGGCCGTCGGACCGACCGACGACGAGTCGCTCTCGCGCATCACGCTCACGCTCGACGGGGCGATGCACCCGATCGACCAGGTCACCAAGCAGCTGCACAAGCTCGTCAACGTGATCAAGATCCGCGATCTCGAGCCGACCGAGACGGTGGCCCGTGAGCTCGCCCTGTTCAAGGTGACGGCCGACGGCGTGGCCCGCGGCGAGGTGATGCAGGTGGTCGAGATCTTCCGCGGCAAGATCATCGACGTGACACGACGTTCGCTGATCGTCGAGATCACCGGCACCTGGGAGAAGGTCGAGGCCTTCGAGCGCATGGTGCGGCCCTTCGGCCTCGTCGAGATGGCGAGGACCGGCGAGATCGCGATCTCCCGCGGGCGCAGCGAGACGTAGTGCGCGCCGCGGTCGTGCTGACCGCGGTGCTCTTGTGGCCGGCGACGGCTTCGGCAGCCGACTTCGGCGGCGGTCGGGTGCCGGACACGGTCGTCACCCTGCGCACGGACGCCGACGCCGTCGTCGTGCGAGCGCACATGCTCGCCGGCTGCGGTGCCGGGGCGGTGCGGCGCCGGGTCGCGCTCGCTCCCGACGGGACGTTCTCGCTCGTCGCCATCGTGCGCGGGCGGGCGCCGGACGACCGCCGCGTGCGGCGCGTCGCCCGGTTCGCGCTGGCGGGCCGCGTAGTCGGCGCGACGGCCTCGGGCACGGCGCGCGTGCGGCTGACGTTCCGCCGCGGCGGCCGCGTGGTCGGGCGCTGCGGCAGCGGTGAGCGCGGTTGGCGGGCCGGGACGGGGCACTACGGCCTCACGGGCCAGGACGGCGGGCGACCGCGGGCGTTCCTGCTCGAGCGCGACGGCTCGCGGGTCACGACCGCCGTGTTCGAGTACCGGCTTCGCTGCCGCTCGGCAGCCGGCGAGCGGATCAACGTGACGCCCGGCGCCCCGGTCGCGGCAGATGGCGGCTTCCTGCTGCGCGAGCGGTTCACGCTGCGCTTCGCCGACGCGCGTGAGCGCTTCCGGGTGACCGTGGGCGGTCGCTTCACCGCGACGGGCGTGGGCGGCCGCCTGTCCGTCACGAGCGTGACGCGCTCACTCGCCGGCCGGGTGATCGACCGCTGCCGAACCGGTCCGGTCTCCTTCACGGCACGCCCGTAGGAGTGGGGGCCCCGCCCAACGGGCCATTCCGCGTGGAGCGATGGCCCGTTGGGCACCCCTAGCCCGTACGCTGGACGCGTGACCGCCACGCTCACGGCCCTCGCGCTCGACCACGCCGTGCGTCGCCGCTGCGAGGCTGCCGTGCGGCAGGCCCGGCGCACCGGCCGCGAGGTGCTCGCGGGTGTCACCGTGGCCGTGCGGCCGGACGTCGACCCGAGCGCGACGGTCTTCGCCTCCCGTGGCGCCGGGGAGGAGTGGTTCTGCTTCGAGCAGCCCGACCGGGGCGGCGCCGCGCTCGCGACGCTCGGCTGCGTCCGCCGCCTGAGTGCGTCGGGGCCGGGACGGTTCGCGCGCGTCGCCGCCGCGTGGCGTGACCTGGTGGGCAGCGCCCGGGCCGACGCGCCCGACGGTCCCGCGGGCGCGGGCCTGGTGGCCGTGGGCGGCTTCGCGTTCGCGGGGGACGGTGGCGCCGCGCCACACTGGACGGGCTTCGGCGCGGGCGACCTGGTGGTCCCGGAGGTCGCAATCGCCCGCCGCGGAGCGGACGTGCGGCTCACGCTGGCCGCCCTCGCCGCTCCCGACGACGTCCCGGAGGAGCTCGCGACGCGGCTGGTGCGGCGCGCGGACGAGCTGCGCGAGGCGCCGCTGCCGCTGCTCGATCCCGCGCCTGCCGGCCGCTTCCGGATCGCGTCGGTCGCGCCGCCCGAGCACTACGTGGCTGCCGTCTCACGGGCCGTCGAGCGGATCCGGGCCGGCGACTTCGAGAAGATCGTGCTCGCCCGCGAGGTGGCGGTGCACGCTCCCGCCGACCACGACGCGGCGGCCGTGTTCGGCGTCCTGCGCGCGGCCTTCGAGTCCTGCTACGTGTTCTGCGCCGGTCGCGGCGACGCCGCGTTCGTCGCGGCCTCGCCGGAGCTGCTCGTGCGCCGCGAGGGGCTCCGCGCCTCGACCGTGGCGCTCGCCGGCTCCACCCGCCGGTCCGCGGACCCGGCGGTCGACGACCACCTCGGCGAGCAGCTCATGCGCTCGGACAAGGATCGCGAGGAGCAGGCGATCGTGACCCGACGGATCGCCCGCGCGCTGCGCCCGCACGCCGTGTGGGTGGCCGCGCCGGAGGAGCCGGCGATCGTCAAGGTCGCGAACATCCAGCACCTGGCGACGCCGATCCGGGCCCAGCTCACGCACCCCCGCAGCGCCGTCGAGCTGGCCGGGCTGCTGCACCCGACGCCCGCCGTGGGCGGCGAACCGCACGCCGCCGCGGCGCCGCAGATCCCCGCGCTCGAGGGCCTCGACCGCGGCTGGTACGCCGGCCCCGTCGGCTGGACGGACGCGAACGAGGACGGCGAGTTCTGCGTCGCGCTGCGCTGCGCGCTGCTGCGCGGGCGCGAGGCGCGGCTGTACGCCGGCGTCGGCGTGGTGCGCGACTCCGACCCGGCGGCCGAGCTGGCCGAGACCGAGGTCAAGCTCGGCGCGCTGCTCCCGGTCCTCAGCGGCTGAGGCGGCGCTTCCAGCGCCGCCCGGCGCGCTGTGCGCGAGTCTGGATGGCCGCGCGCCTGCCGCCGTACTCGGGCAGCTCCCGCGCCTCGCCCGCGTCGATCGTGAGCGTCACGCGGCGCTCGGTGATGCGGGCCACCTCGGGCGCGTCGACGAAGCGGCGACCGGCGGGCGTCGCGACGACGATCCCGTCGAAGATGTGCTCGCGCGCATTGTCGAGCACGCGATGGACGGTGCCGAGCCGCTCGCCGTCGGCGGTGTGCACCGGAACCCCGCGCGGCAGCGCCTTGTAGCCGATCTGGGGGCCGTCGTCGTCCATCCCGATGAGGGTAAAGGGGGCGCTGCTCAGAACACGATCCACTCGACCCGATCGGCCCAGACCCAGCCGAAGTGGGCCGGCAGGAGCACGACCAAGCCGAGCCACGCCGCCGCGAGGCGGCGCCGCAACTCGATGCCTTCGGCGGATCGCTTGCGCCAAAGCGCCACCCCGCTCAGCACCCACCAGATCGCCCCGGCGGGGAAGAGCAGCAGCGAGACGACCATGGCCACGAAGGCGGGAACGGCGAAGAGCGGATGCCAGAGCAGGCTGGCGGCGACGAAGAGCGCCGCGGCGGTCAGCGCGACGGTCGTCAGGCGGCCCGGCGAGATGAACCGCACCAGCGCGGCCAGCCAGGCCGCGGCGGCGACGTGCGCCGCGATCACGTAGTCCTCCACACCGCAGCTCGCACATCGGCCCTCGCCGAACGGCGTCGAGTCGATGACGCCGAACCAGATCGCGAGCGCGACCAGCGGGGCGGCGCAGGCGAGGTGGATCGCGGCGAGGCGGCGCATCACGCTCTGCATCGAGCGCTGGTGCGCTCAGCTTGAGCCGGCCGCCACCTCGTCCCACACGGCGCGGTGCACGGCCACGTTGGCCTCGCGATCGGTGTGGACGGCGACGATGCTGGTGCGGTCGGCGGCGAGCGCGCGGCCGAGCGCGGCGCGGAACGCCTCGACGTCCGCGGCGACCTCGTAGCCCAGGCCGAACAGCGTGGCCGCGTGGGCGAAGTCGAGGCCGTGTGGCGTGGCGACGTGCTCGACGAACTCCCGGCCCTCGCTGCTCACGGGCAGGAAGTGGAAGATCCCGCCGCCGTCGTTGTGCAGCAGGACGATCGTCAGCTTGAAGCCGAGCCGGGACGCGGCGAGCAGTCCGCCGAGGTCGTGGATCAGCGCCACGTCGCCGATCAGGAGCACGACCGGGCCGCTCGCGGTCGCGGCGACGCCGAGCGCGGTCGAGACGGTGCCGTCGATCCCGTTGGCACCGCGGTTGGAGAGCACGTGCGGAGGTCGCTCGCGCGCCGGGAAGAACGTCTCGGCATCACGGACCGGCATCGACGAGGCGACGACCACCGTGGCCTCGGGCGGCAGCCCGGCGCCCAGCTCGGCTGCCACGCGGGGCTCGGTCAGCCCGGCCGGGCCGAGCGCGCGGGCGATGGCGGCGGCGGCAGCTCGGTCGGCGCGGTGCCAGCCGTCGAGCCAGGCGGGGTCGCGCGGCTTCGAACGGCGGCCGAGGCCCCCTCTGGCGTCGAGCCGGCCGGCCACCGCGTCGAGCGTGGCGCGCGGGTCGGCCGCGGCCAGCGTCGCCACCGAGCCGGACGGGTCCTGCCAGGCGTTCTCGGCGTCGAACGCCACCTGCAGCGCGTCGTCGAGGCCGGCGAGCCATTGGCGGAGCGGCTTGGAGGTCGGCAGGTCGCCCACTCGGAGCACCAGATCGGGCGCGTGTGCGGCGGCCCAGGCCGGATCGCGCAGCAGCGCGTCGTAGTGGGCGATGGCGGCCGGGCCGCGGCGGCCGCCGGACAGCGGGTCGGCGAGCAGCGGGACCGCCGCGCGCTCGGCGAACGCGGCGAGTGCGGCGCCGAGCTCGCCGTCGCGCTCCGCCCGGCCGGCGACGAGCACCGCGCGAGGGCGGGCTTCGAGCTCGGCGCGCAGACCTTCCACGAGCTCGGGTGGCGCATGCGGCGCGGTGCGCGGGCGAGTCACCCACGGCCGCCCGCCGGCTCTGCCTCCGTCGGGTGGCGGCAAGGGCGGCCCGTCGAGCACGAGCGGCTCGCGCAGGGAGAAGTTCAGGTGCACCGGGCCGGGCCGCCCCTCGAGCGCGGTCAGGAAGGCGCGGCAGGCGAGCTGGCGCAGCCACCGCAGCCGGCCCGGCGTGCAGGGATGGTCGTCGACCTCCAGGAACCACTTCGCCGCCGTCCCATAGAGCTTCACCTGGTCGATCGTCTGCCCGGCACCGACCTCCCGCAGCTCCGGCGGCCGGTCGGCGGTCAGGACGAGCAGCGGCACCCGCGCCTCGTGCGCCTCGAACACCGCCGGCGCGTAGTTGGCCGCCGCCGTCCCTGACGTGCAGGCCAGCACCGCGGGCACGCCGGTGGCCTTGCCGACGCCGAGCGCGAAGAACGCGCCCGAGCGCTCGTCGACGTGCGACGTCGCCCGGATCCGCGGCTCGCGCGCGAGCGAGAGCACCAGCGGCGTCGACCGCGAGCCCGGCGACGTGCACGCCTCGCGCACGCCACAGCGGGCGAGCTCGTCGACGAACGCCTGCAGCCCGAGATAGGTGTCGCGGGGATCGTGGGCGTCGTCCGAGCCGGCGGCGTCGCGCGGGTCGTGGGCGTCGTTGGTCGGCGTCATGATTCGGCGGCATGCCGCAGCGGCTCGTCCTCCTGCACGGCTTCACCCAGACGCGGCAGAGCTGGCGGCGGACGGTCGCGGCGCTCGGCGGACGCTATCGCGCGCTGGCGCCCGACCTCCCTGGCCACGGGCAGGCGGCGGAGCGGCGACCCGCCTCGTTCTCGGCGTGCGCGGCATACGTGCGGGCGCTGGCGGGCGATCGCTGCGTGCTCGTCGGCTACTCGATGGGCGGGCGGATCGCCCTCCACACCGCCCTCGCGATCCCCGGCACCGTCGACCGGCTGGTGCTGATCGGCGCCAGCCCCGGCCTCGCCGACCCCGCCGAGCGCGAGCAGCGCCGCCGCGCGGACGAGGCGCTCGCCGGTCGCATCGAGACGATCGGCGTGCCGGCGTTTGCGGAGGAGTGGGGCGCCCAGCCGGTGTTCGCCGGCCAGGACGCGCGCGTGGCGGCCGCCGCTCACGCCGACCGCCTCGGCAACACGCCCGAGGGGCTGGCCGCCGCGCTGCGCGGCCTGGGGACCGGGGTGATGACGCCGCTGTGGGATCGCCTGCCGCAGCTCGCCATGCCCGTCACGCTCGTCGTCGGCGAGCGCGACGAGAAGTTCCGGGCCATCGCGGAGCGCATGGCCGCCGCACTTCCTGACGCCCGGGTCGCGGTGGTGGACGGAGCCGGCCACGCCGCGCAGCTCGAGCGCCCGGAGGCGGTGGCGGCGGCGATCGGCTGATCGCCGCCCCCTTCCCGTCAGCGGCGGTGGATCTCGCCGTGCGACAGCGAGACGACATACAGCTCGCCGTCGGGTCCCGGCTGGATGTCGGTGCCGACGCCGAAGTTGCGGCCGAAGAGCAGCCTCTCGCTCTCCGTGAGCTCCCACCTGTTGAGGTTGTCCGCGACGCCGTCGGCCAGCCGCGGGTCGCGCGTTGTCCGGCGCGGGTTCGGGGAAGCTACGGGTACGCCATGAGGAGCACGCAGTGCGCCGTCTCGAGCGCCTCGTAGACGTGCGGGACGTCGGCGCCGAACGTCACGAGGTCGCCGCGGCCGAGCTCCACCGTGTTCCCGGCGGGGCCGGCGCGCAGGCGGCCGCTGACGACCAGCAGGTGCTCCATGACGCCGGCGTGGTGGGCGTCGGCGTGCCGGACGGCGCCTGCCTCGAGGTCGAGCGCGTAGAGGTCGAACGTCCCGCGGCCGTGCGAGGCGCTCAGCAGCCGGCCCGCCCACCCGGGCGTCTCGGCCGAGAGGAGGGCCGGCACGTCGGAGGCACGGACGACGCGGAGCGACGGCCGGTCCTCCTCGACGATGCGCGCGAACGGTACCTCCAGCGCGGCGGCGATCGCCCACAGCGTCTCCACGCTCGGGTTGGCCTTGCCCGACTCGAGCTGCGCCAGCGTGGACTTGCCGAGGTTGGCGGCGACCGCGAGGTCGGCGAGCGTCAGGCCGGCCTGGGCACGGAGGCGCCGGACGTTGGACGCCACAGCGCGGACGAAGGCGTCGACGCTCGGCTCAGGAGTGTGGTCTACCGTACTGGACAAAGTTCTACTTCCATGGAACAGTGTCCATCATCATGGAAGCAAGCACCATTATGGCGGACGCCGCGGTTTCGCCGCAAGTCCGCGGGCGAATCTCGCCCGACGTCGTGGCCGGCGCGCGCGCCGCGGCTCCCATCGCGATCGCCGCCGCCCTCTTCGGCGCATCGTTCGGCGTGCTGGCGCGCGACGCCGGCATGGGGATCGTCCCGCCCATCCTGATGTCGCTGACGACGTTCGCCGGCTCCGCCCAGTTCGCGGTCGCCTCCGTGCTCGAGGCCGGCGGGGCGTTGAGCGCCGCGATCGTCGCCGCGGTGCTTCTGAACCTGCGCTATCTCGCCATCGGCGTCTCCGTGGCTCCCGCCCTGCGCGGCTCGGCTCCCCGGCGCCTGGCCGAGGCCCAGCTCGCCGTCGACGAGTCATGGGCGGTCTCGCAGCGCGACGGGCGGGTCCAGCGCGGCCGGCTGCTCGGCGCCGGGCTGCTCCTCATGGTCGCCTGGACGTCCGGCACCGTCGCCGGCGTGCTCGGCGGCAGCGCGCTCGGGGACCCGGCCGACTACGGGCTCGACGCGATGTTCCCGGCCCTCTTCCTCGCCCTCCTCGTGGGTCAGCTCGACGGGCGGCGCGGCCGCGTCGCGGCGCTCGCCGGCGGCGTCATCGCGCTCGCGCTCACCCCGCTCGTCCCGCCGGGGCTCCCGATCGTCGCCGCCGCGCTCGGCGCGGTCTTCGCCCTCACCGTTCGCGAGGTGCGCCGATGACCGCCGCCTGGATCGCGGTGCTCGGCGTGGGCGTCGCCACGATCGGCATCAAGGGCGCCGGGACGCTCGTGTTCGCCGACCGCGCGTTGCCTCGCGGCATGGCGGCGGTCATGCCGCTGCTCGCCCCGGCGCTGCTCGCCGCCCTCGTCGTCGGCCAGACGGCGGCCGACGGTCGCGCCCTGGTGGTTGACGCGCGGATCGCCGGCGTGGCGGCGGCGGCCGTGGCGCTGGCCCTGCGTGCGCCGCTGCTCGTCGTGCTCGGCGTGGCGGCGGCCGTCGCCGCAGGCGCGCGGGCGCTGGGTGTCGCCTGAACTTCAACTGCGGCATTGAAGGCGGCGGGTTCGGTGAGTCGCGACGGCTCGCGCGGCGGTGCGTGCTCACTTGACGGCGAATAGCGCCGTCAAGTGAGCAACCCCACCGCCCGGGCCCTTCCCTCAATGCCGCAGTTGAAGTTCAGCGACCGCGTGCTTGGGCGCGAGCTCCCTCGCCCGGGTCAGCGTGACGGTGGCGAGCTCCCCCGCCACGAGCCCGCCGCGCCGCGCGTAGGCCTCCACGACCGCGCGTTCGACCTCATCGAGGCTCGCGGGCACCTCGTCGGCCACGCCGCCGGCCGTCGCGGGATCCCATTCGAGTTCGAGCGCGGCGTATACGTCCTCGAGCACCGCTCGGAGGGCGACGGCGTCGGTGACGGCGATCGAGGAGGCGAGCAGGGAGGCGTGGCGGACGACGCGCTGGGCGCTCCCGACGAGCTTGACCGCGCCGCGCGCGCTGACCGTGTGCTCGCCGGGGCAGAACTCGCCGGCGATGCGCCCGACCCGGCTGTCGACGCCGAGCTCGCGCAGCGCCTCGGCCAGCGTGTCCGCCGAGCGCCGGAAGCGCTCCTGCAGGCCGGCGACGGGATCCGCGTGGGGGAGTAGCTCGTCGACCACGAGGCAGCCGGCGTGGTACGCGACGGCGTGCCCGCCCGGCGCCCGCACGACGGGCTCGAAGCCGTGGGACCGTGCGGCCGCCGTGGCCGCCGGGAAGCCGGGCCGCAGCGCGTCGAGCCGCCCGAACGCGAGGGTCGGCGCCGGGCGGTAGACGCGCAGGACGGGTCCCAGCACTCCCTCGCTCACCTGCTCGACCAGCGCGTGCGAGACGGCGACCTCGAGAGCGGGCGAGCGGGGGGAGGACTCACGCACGAGGAGCACGTGAAGATGATGACTCAGCCCGGCCCGACCGCTCCTGGCTAGGCGGCGACGGTGTGCTCGACCGCGTCGCGGGCGCGCGCGGTGCCGAGACGGATACGACTCTTCGCCGTGCCGAGCGGGACGCAGGTCGCTTGCGCCAGCTCGCGGTCCGTGAGGCCGCCGACGTGGTGCAAGAGCACGGCCGCGCGCTGGCCGTCGGGGAGGCCGTCGAGCGCGGTGAGCATCGCGCGGCTGCTGGCTCGCCGCATCACGGTGTCGCACGTCGGCTCGGCGACGGCCGGCCCCGTGAGGACCTCGCGGGCGCTGCGCCCGAGGGCGGCCGCGGCGGCTGCGTGCGAGCGCACGCGGTCGAGCGCGCGGCTGCGGGCCATGATGCGCACGAACGTCGTGAGGGAGCCGCGCTCGGGACGGTAGGCCTCGGGATGCGTCCAGAGGCTCGCGAAGACGTCCTGCACCACGTCCTGCGCCGCGTCGACGTCGCGCAGCACGGACGCGGCGGCGGCCTGGGCCGTGGGCGCGAGGCTCCGGTAGGCGGCCGTGAAGGCCTCGGGATCGCGCAGTAGTGTCTTTGGAAGCGGTTCCATGAGCAACCTGGCGCGACGGCAGTGTACAGACTTCATGCAGGGATTGCCAAGGGTATGTCTAAGTCAATACCGTGTCCGCGATGGTTCCTCCGCTGCCATCCGGCGTTCGCATCGGCGAGCTCAGCCGCCGCGTCGGCGTCGGTCAGGAGACGCTGCGGGCGTGGGAGCGCCGCTACGGCGTCCTGCGGCCACGGCGGACCGGCAGCGGCTATCGGGTCTACGACCGCGAGGACGAGGACCGCGCGAGGCGCATGCGAGAGCTGATCGAGGGGGGCTTGGCTGCAGCCGAGGCCGCCAGCGCGGTCGCCCAGGCTCCGCCGGCGGCCGGCGGGCCGATGGCGACGCCGCCTGCAACGGCCGCGCCGGTGACCGCGGCGCTCGGCACGCCGGACCTGCTCACCCCGCTGGCGCGCTACGACGCCGCGGGCGCCCACACCGCGCTCGACCGCATCCTCGGGGCGCGGTCGCTCGACAGCGCGCTCCGGGACGTCGTGCTGCCCGCGATGCACGAGGTGGGCAAGCGGTGGGCCCGCGGCGAGCTCTCCGTCGCCCAGGAGCATTTCGCGACAGAGCTCGTCACCGGCCGCCTCCGCGGCCTGGCCCGCGAGTGGGACGACGGGCTCGGCCCGCGCGCGGTCCTGGCCTGCCCGTCCGGTGAGCGGCACGACCTCGGCCTGCTCTGCTGCGGGCTCGCGCTGCACCGCCGCGGCTGGCGGGTCACGTACCTCGGCCCCGACACCCCGGCGGACGCGCTCGAGAGCACCGTCGGCCTTGTCGATCCCGCCCAGGTCGTGATCGGCGCGGTCCAGCCCGGCCCCCTGTACGCCGCCGCCGAGGGGCTCGCGCGCGTGGCCGCCCGGGTGCGTATCGCCGTCGGGGGCTCGGGGGCGACCGCGAGCGTGGTCGCAGGCGCGGGCGCGCGCCACCTGCCGTCGGACCCGGTCAGCGCCGCGGCTGAGCTCAGCGTGCGCTGACGTCGCGGGGCCGAACGTCAACCGGGTTGGGTTACCCAGCCGTCGTTGACGTTCCCCCTAGCAACCCGGGCCCATCGGGGACCGCGATGACCCCGTCGACGGGCGGGAGCACGTCCGCGAGCCCCTCGAACCACCCCAGCGACGCCAGCCCGCAGAACCCCACGGGGCCGGAGGCGCGCAGGCCGGCCGCGGCGTGCAGCCCCGCGGCGATCCCCAGCGGCCCGTCGAACGTCGACGCGACGTAGACCTTGGCCCCGGCCGCCCGCGCCGCTCGGGCGTCGCGCAGGAGGCCCGAGATGCCGCCGCAGCGCGAGATCTTGAGGCAGACGGCGTCGGCGGCGCCCGAGCCGGGCGCTCCCCGCTCGGCGGCCGTCTCGTCCATCGCCACGGGGACCGGGGAGCGCGTCCGGAGCGCGCGCATGGCCTCGAGCCCGTGCACCGGCTCCTCGCACAGCTCGATCCCCACCGGAGCCAGCGCGCGCAGGTTCGCGAGCGCCTCGTCGGCCGTCGCCCAGGCGCCGTTGGCGTCGACCCGCAGCGCCATCGCGTCTCCCGCGGCGGCTCGCACCGCGGCCAGGCGCCCCGCGTCGTCACCCACGCCGACCTTGAGCTTGAGGCACCGGAACCCGGCCTCGGCGGCGGCGCCCGCCTCCTGCGCTGCTCCGGCGCGGTCCTCGGTGCCGATCACGGCGTTGACGGGAACCGCGCGCACCGCGCCCGCCGCGATGAGCTTGGCGACCGGGAAGCCGGTGCGGCGGCCGGCGCGGTCCCATAGTGCGAGGTCGATGGCGGCCAGCGCCTGCGGAAGCGCCCGCTCGGCGGCACACGCGGCGAGCAGCTCGGCGTGCGTGGCGGTCGGGCTCGCCTGCTCCAGCACCCCGGCGTAGGCGTCGAGCGCGGCCCGCACGGCCGCGAGCGGCACGCCGTCGTAGGCCTCGAGCGGCGCCGCCTCGCCTTCCCCGAAGTCGTCGCTCCCGAACTCCAGCCGCACCCGCAGCAGCTCGCGGTCGTGCAGCACGCCCCACGCGGCGTACAGCGGGGCGCGCGAGCGCAGCTTGATCGTCTCGACGGTCAGCCGGGCCATCAGCTCGCGAGGATCCCGGCCGAGAGCAGGGCGCAGAACACGAGCTGGAGCATGCCAGTGCGTGCAAGCGCACCATTCAGCGACGGCCCATCGGTACGGCTGCGGACGATCCCGACGACGGGCACCGCCAGCGGCAGCGCGAGCAGGGCCAGCCCCAGCCACGCCGACAGCTCGTCCGAGCCGAGCAGCCACGGGAGCAGCGCGCACACGAACGCCCCGTAGACCATCGCGACGTAAAGCCCCCGCGCGCGCCCGCGGCCGAGCCGCACGGCGAGGGTCCGCTTCCCGGCCCGACGGTCGGTCTCGAGGTCGCGGACGTTGTTGACCACGAGGATGGCCGCGGCCAGCAGCCCCACCGGCACCGCGAGGACGAACGCCTCCCAGGTGAGCCGCTCGGTCTGCGCGAAGTAGGACCCGGTCACGGCCACGACGCCGAAGAAGAGGAAGACGAACACCTCGCCGAGCCCCTCGTAGCCGTACGGCCGCGGGCCGCCCGTGTACAGCACGCCGGCGAGGATCGACGCGGCGCCGACGAGCAGGAGCTCCCAGCCCGCGGTCGCGATCAGGTAGACGCCGGCCAGCACCGCGAGGCCGAACGCGACGTAGGTCGCCACCAGCACCTGGCGCGGCGGCACGAGCCCGCCGGCGGTCACGCGCACCGGGCCGAGCCGGTCCTCCGTATCCGCGCCGCGCCGCGCGTCGGAGTAGTCGTTGGAGAGGTTCGTCCCGACCTGGATGAAAAGGGCGCCGAGCATCGCGGCGAGGAAGGTGAGCCACCGCAAGGTGCCCTCGGTGGCGGCCAGCGCGGTCCCGACCAACACAGGAGCGACGGCGGCCGGGAGCGTCCGGGGCCTGGCCGCCATGAGCCAGATGTGCAGCGCTCTCAAGGTCGTCGGGGGAACTGCGAGAAGTCGGGCTTGCGCTTGCGCTTGTACGCCTCGCGCCCTTCGCGCGCCTCGTCGGAGGCGTAGAACAAGAGGTTCGTGTCGTGTGCGAGCTGCTGGATCCCGCTCAACCCGTCCTCAGCGGCGTGGAAGCTCGCCTTCAGCAGCCGCAGGGCGAAGGGGGAGAGCTCGAGCATCTCGCGGCACCAGCGGACGGTCTCGGCCTCGAGCTCGTCGAGCGGCACGACGGTGTTGACGAGGCCCATCTCGAGCGCCTGCCGGGCGTCGTACTGGCGGCACAGGAACCAGATCTCCTTCGCCTTCTTGACGCCGACGGTGTTGGCGAGCAGCGCCGCCCCGAAGCCGCCGTCGAAGGAGCCCACCCTCGGCCCGGTCTGCCCGAAGCGCGCGTTGTCGGCCGCGATCGTGAGGTCGCAGACGAGGTGCAGCACCTGGCCGCCGCCGACCGCGTAGCCGGCCACCATCGCCACCACGGGCTTCGGCAGGCGGCGGATCTGGACGTGCAGGTCGGTGACGTGGAAGCGGCCGACCGCCGCGCCGTCCGCCAGGTAGCCGGTGTCGCCCCGCACGCGCTGGTCGCCGCCCGAGCAGAACGCGAGCGGTCCCTCGCCGGTGAGCACGATGACGCCGACGTCGGCGTCCTCGCGCGCCAGCTCGAGCGCGTCGGAGATCTCCACGATCGTCTGAGGCCGGAACGCGTTGCGGACCTCGGGCCGCGCGATCGTGAGCTTCGCGATCCCGTCGCCGGATGTCTCGTAGCGGATGTCCTCGAACTCGGCCGCCGAGGTCCATGTGATGCTCACCGCTCAGACACTAGCCTCCCCTCGGTGATCGAGCCGCGGCTGACATGAGCGAGTACCGGCAGGAGAGCCGGCGCCGCTGGGCGACGACCGCCGCGGGCTGGGAGCGCCATGCCGACGCGGTGCGGCGCGACACGATGCCCGTGACCGCCTGGATGCTCGAAGCGACCCAGCCTCAGCCGGGGGACACGGTGCTCGACCTCGCGGCCGGGATCGGGGACACGGGCTTCCTCGCCGCCGAGCTGATCGCGCCCGGCGGCACGCTCGTAGCCTCCGACTTCGTGCCCGAGATGCTGAGCGCCGCCCAGCGGCGGGCCGAGGCGCTCGGGGTCGAGAACGTGCGCTTCCGGCAGATCGACGCCGAGGCGATCGACCAGCCCGCCGCGAGCCTCGACGTCGTCCTCTGCCGCTGGGGCTACATGCTGATGACCGACGGGGAGGCCGCCCTGCGCGACACCCGCCGCGTCCTCCGGCCCGGCGGGCGGCTGGCGCTGGCGGCGTGGGCTGCCGCGGAGGCCAACCCGTGGAGCGCGCTCCCGGTCGAGGAGCTGATCGCGCGCGGCCGCGCCGAGCCGGCCGGGCCCGGCCCCGGCCAGTTCGCCTGGGCCGCCGAGGGCGCCGTGGCCGAGAACCTCGAGACGGCCGGCTTCGTCGACTACGAAGTCGCCACCGTCGACTTCACGGTGCGCTACGGGTCCGTGCACGAGTGGTGGCAGATGCAGGCCGCGATGTCGATGCGCGTGCAGGACGCGGTGGCCGGGCTCGGCCGCGAGGAGGAGGACGAGATCCTCGCCGCCCTCGAGCGGCGCGCGGCCGAGTGGGCCGCCGACGACGGCTCGCTCACCATCCCCGCCCGAACGTGGGTCGCGGCCGGAACGGCGTAATCGGTTTCGCCCGATCGGACGTCGCAAGCTCCTCACCGATCGTGCGACGTTAGATTGAGCGCCTCATGTACTACGACAACGACGCCGACCTCGGCCTCTTGGGCGGCAAGACCGTGGCGATCCTCGGCTACGGATCCCAGGGCCACGCCCACTCGCTCAACCTCAAGGACTCCGGCGTCGACGTCGTCGTCGGTCTCAGACCGGACTCCGCCTCGGTCGAGCAGGCCCGCTCCAACGGGCTCGAGGTCACCGACGTGGCCGAGGCCGCCTCGCGCGGCGACGTGGTGATGGTCCTGCTCCCCGACGAGAAGCACGGCGAGGTCTGGCGCGCCCAGATCAGCGACGGGATCGCGCCCGGCAACCTGCTGCTCTTCGGCCACGGCTTCTCGGTCCACTACGGCGAGGTCGAGCCGCCGCCGGAGGTCGACGTCGCGCTCGTCGCGCCGAAGGGCCCGGGCCATCTCGTGCGGCGCCAGTACGTCGAGGGCAGCGGGGTCCCGGGGCTGATCGCCGTCCACGCCGACGCCTCGGGCGGCGCGCAGCAGCTCGCCCTGGCGTACGCCAAGGGCATCGGCTGCACGCGCGGCGGCGTGATCGAGACCACGTTCAAGGACGAGACGGAGACCGACCTCTTCGGCGAGCAGGCCGTCCTCTGCGGGGGCGTGTCGGAGCTCGTGCAGGCGGGCTACGAGACGCTGGTCGACGCCGGCTACGACCCGAAGCTCGCCTATTTCGAGTGTCTCCACGAGCTCAAGCTGATCGTTGACCTGATGTACGAGAAGGGCATCACGGGGATGCGCTTCTCGGTCTCCAACACGGCCGAGTACGGCGACTACACGCGCGGGAAGCGCGTGATCTCCGAGGCGACGCGCCAGGCCATGCGCGACGTGCTCGGCGAAATCCAGTCGGGTGCCTTCGCGCGCGAGTGGATCGCGGAGAACCGCGCCGGCCAGGAGAACTTCAAGCGCATGCGCGAAGAGCAGGCCGGCCACCAGATCGAGCGCGAGGGCAAGCAGCTGCGCTCGATGATGGACTGGATCGAGACCGAGTTCTGAGCCTCGGCCCCGCTGTCACACTTTGAGCTGATGGCCGACGAGCAGAGTGCCGGAGGCTGGCTGCCTCCCGCCGCCCCGGGAGGCCGGCCGGCTCCGCAGTTCGAGCCGGCTCCGCCCGACCCCGAGCCGGCGCCAGAGCCGCAGGAGGACGTGGTCGCAGCCTGGGGCATGCCCTCCGACCGCCCTGTCTTCGCGCCGTCGCGCGCCCCGTCGCAGCCGAACGGGCTGGCGACCACGTCGCTCGTGCTCGGCATCGTCGGCCTGCTCCTCGTGATCTTCGCGCCGCTGTCGCTGCCGGTCTCGATCGCCGCCTGGGTCACCGGCGCCCAGAGCCGCAAGCGCGTCGCCGCCGGCATCACCGACCAGGGCGAAGGGTCGGCCCGCGGCGGGGTGATCCTGGGGATCATCGGGGTGGTGCTCGGGCTGCTCGTCGTCGCCGCCTGGATCGTTCTCGTCGCGCTCGGCGTCGACCTCGAGGAGGTCCGCCGCGATCTCGAGCGCCGTTCGTCGAGCTAGCCGGAATTCGCCATTCGAATCCCGGCTAACCTCATCGGCCCCCTATGACGCCGAATCCGTTCACGAAGCAGTATCTGATGACCGCCGGCCCGACGCCGATCCCGCCGGCCGTCTCGCAGGCCATGGCCGCGCCGATGCTCTACCACCGCGCGCCCGCCTTCGACGAGCTCTACCAGCGCGTGCTCTCGCGCCTGCCGGGCGTGTTCCGCACGGCCAACGACGTGCTCGCGTTCGCATCGAGCGGCTCGGGCGCCATGGAGTCGGCGATGGCCAACCTCGTCCATCCCGGCGACCGCATCCTGACCTGCGCGGCGGGCAAGTTCGGGGAGCGCTGGATCCAGCTCGGCGAGGCCTACGGGGCCGACCAGGTCCGTTACGAGCCGGGCTGGGGCGAGCGGCTCGATCCCGTCGAGGTCGACCGGCTCCTGAACGAGAGCCCCGAGGTCAAGGTCGCGTTCGCCACCCTCAGCGAGACCTCGACGGGCATCGTGCACGACGTGCAGGCGATCGCCGAGGTGGCCGCCCGGCACGAGGTCATCCTCGTGGTCGACGCCGTCTCGGGCCTGGGCGCCGCCGAGCTGCGCCAGGACGAGTGGGGGATCGACGTCGTCGTCTCGGGCTCCCAGAAGGCGCTGATGTGCCCGCCCGGCCTGGCCTTCGCCTCGGTCTCGGAGCGCGCGCTCGCGTACGCGGCCGAGCGCGTCGGCGGCCGCTACTACTTCGACTGGGGCCGCACCGCCAACAGCCAGCGCAAGGGCGCGAGCCCGTTCACGCCCGCCGTGTCGCTCTTCTTCGGCCTCGACGTGGCGCTCGAGATGATCGAGCGCGAGGGCCTCGACGGCGTCATGGCACGCCACCAGCTGCTCGCGCGCGCAACGCGCGCCGGCGCGGCGGCGATGGGCCTCGAGCTGTACGGCGATCCCGACGAGCGCTCGACCGTGGTGACGGCGATCGAGCTGCCGGAGGACGTCGACGGCGGCAAGGTGCCCGGCGGCCTGCGGCGGCTCGGTATCACCGCCAACGGCGGGCAGGACCACCTGAAGGGCAAGATCCTGCGCATCGCCCACTGCGGCTACTTCGGCGCGTTCGACATCCTCACGTCGCTGTCGGGCCTCGAGATGGTGCTGGCACAGCTCGGGCGCGAGGTCGAGCACGGCGCGGGCGCCGGCGCGGCGCAGCGCATCTTCCTCGAGGCCGGCGTCCCCGCCGCCGCGTGACCGTCCTCGCCGAGCCCTGCCGCGTCCTCGTCAAGGAGCCGATCGCCGACTCGGGGGTCGCACTCCTGCGCGAGCGGTTCGACGTCGACATCGGCACCGAGTGGGACGACGCCGAGCTCGCCGAGCGGATCGGCGCCTATGACGCGATCGTCATCCGCTCGGCCACGAAGCTGACCGCCGAGCTGATCGCCCGCGGGGAGCGGCTGAGGGTGATCGGCCGCGCCGGCGTGGGGGTCGACAACGTCGACGTCGAAGCCGCCACCAAGCGCGGCATCATCGTCGCGAACGCGCCGCAGTCCAACGTCATCACCGCCGCCGAGCACACGGTCGCGCTGCTGCTCGCGCTGGCCCGCAACGTCCCGCAGGCGCACGCCGCGCTCACCGGCGGGAGCTGGGAGCGCTCCAAGTGGGGCGGCGTCGAGCTGTACGAGAAGACGCTCGGCCTGCTCGGGTTCGGGCGCATCGGCCAGCTCGTGGCGGCGCGCGCGCACGGCTTCGGCATGCGCGTGATCGCATTCGACCCGTTCGTGTCCGCCGGTCGCTTCCGCGAGCTGGGCGTCGAGAAGGCCGAGTCCTCCGACGAGCTGTACGCCCAGGCGGAGTTCATCTCGCTGCACCTGCCCAAGACGCCCGAGACGCGCCGGTGGCTCGACGCCCAGGCGCTCGCCCGCTGCCGCGACGGCGTCCGGATCATCAACTGCGCCCGCGGCGAGCTGGTCGACGACGACGCGCTCAAGGCCGCGATCGACTCGGGCAAGGTCGCGGGCGCCGCTCTCGACGTCTTCACCGAGGAGCCGGTCACCGACCACCCGCTGTTCGGCTATCCCAACGTGGTCGTCACGCCGCACCTGGCCGCCTCGACGACCGAGGCACAGGACCGCGCCGGCGTGCAGACCGCCGAGCAGGTCGTCGCGGCGCTCACCGGCGGGGTCGTCTCGACCGCGGTCAACATCCCGGCCGTCAGCGCCGAGGACATGGAGGCGCTCGGTCCGTTCGTCCCGCTCGGGCGCGGCCTGGGCCGGCTGGCGATGGCGCTCGGGGAGTCGTCGAGCGTCGAGCGCGTCGAGGTCGAGTACCTCGGGCGGATCGCCGAGCACGACACGCGGCTGCTCACGCTCGCGGTGCTCAACGGCCTGCTGGCCGGCCACACCGAGGAGGAGGTCAACCTCGTCAACGCGCCGTCGCTGGCCGAGGAGCGGGGCATCCAGGTCTCCGAGCGCACCGAGACCGCCGCGCGCGACTTCACCGACCTGCTGCGCGTGACCGTGGTGGCCGACGGCGAGCGCACGCGCGTGGTCGGCACGACGCTCGGCCAGCTCCACCGCCCGCACCTGCTCGAGGCGTGGGGCCAGCGTTTCAACCTGCAGATGGACGACGGTCACCTGGTGCTGTTCCGCTACCAGGACGTGCCAGGCATGGTCGGCCGGGTCGGCACCGTGTTCGGCGGCCACGGGGTGAACATCTCCTCCGCGGCCGTCGGTCGCCAGCCCCCCGGGGCCGGGAGCGACCTCGCGGTGATGGCGGTGACGACGGACACGCCGGTGCCCGCCGCCCTGATCGACGAGATCGTCGCCTCCGACGGATTCATCGCCGGGCGCGCGGTGGCGCTCGGCGGCTGAGCGCTTAACTGACGACGGACTCGAGCGAGCGGAGCGCCCGCGCGGTGCCGCGCAGGCTCATGTAGACCACGAGCAGCCCGCTGGTGAGGAGCAGCTCGCCGGTCCCCTCGCGGCGCGCGGTCGTGACAAGTTCCGTCATGTCGGTCACTGTAGGCGACCTCCGTGGTCGGGCTCTACGGGTGCACTGTCCAGGATGGCCGGACGACCGGTGGACCGTGTGTCGATCCTGTGAGTCCGGCGATCCAGGACGGGGACCCTGCGGGCGCCACGACGCGCTCGAGCGCCGCCACGACCGGCGGGTCGTACGCGGTGTCCTCGTCGTGCAGCAGCGCGAGCGCCCGCTCCGGCCTCCAGGCGGTGCGATAGACCCGGTCTGAGACCAGCGCGTCGTAGACGTCGCAGACGGCGAGGATGCGCGTCTCGACCGGCAGGTCGGGGCCGCACAGGCCGCGCGGGTAGCCGGTGCCGTCGAGCCGCTCGTGGTGGTCGGAGACGAGGCGGCGGACGGCTTCCGGGAAGCCGCCGAGCTCCTCGAGCAGGCGGCGGCCGGCCGTCGGGTGGCGGCGGATCTCGGCGAACTCCTCGTCGTCGAGCGGCCCCGGCTTGCCCAGGATGGCGAGCGGGACGGAGAGCTTCCCGATGTCGTGCAGCAGGCCGCCGACCGCGAGGTCGCGCCGCGAGGAGGCCGGCAGGCGCATCTCCTCGCCCACGCGAGCCGCGAGCAGTGCGACCCGACGGGTGTGCTCCTCGGTCGAGGCGTCACGCTCGGCGAGCCGCACGATCAGAGCGCGCACCCGGGTGCCGAGATAGGCCTCCTCGGCGGCCACCAGGTCGGTCGCCCCGAGGTCGCCGACCAGCGGGCGCGAGGCGCCGCCGCGCATGAGGTCGAGCACCGTGGGGATGCCGATCAGCGCGATACCGCCGAGCTCGAGCGCGTGGCCGCCGTAGAACGCGACACTCCCCGGCCCGAGCCCGAGCTGCGTGAACAGCGAGATGAGCAGCCAGCCGCAGCCGGTGACGACGAGCAGGTCGGTCGGCCGATGCGTGAGCGCGTGGGTGCGCAGCGCACGGTGGCCGAGCATGGCGAGGCACGCGACGCCGAAGACGAGCAGCGCGACGGCGGGCGGGCTGCCGGCCTTCGGGACGGCCGGGATCAGCGAGGGGACCGCGAGCGCGAGTGCCGCGAGCCCGACGACGGCGAGCGCCAGGACGGCCTGTAGGACGAGGAGCGGCGCGATCCGGCGCGGGCGCCGCAGGCCGGGCAGCGCGGTCATGGCGAGCAGCGCGGTCCCGACCGGCAGCGATGCGCCGCCGGCGAGCGCGATCACACCGTTCGGGCCCGTGAGCACGCCGGGCGTGGCCATGCCGTGCACGGCGAGCAGCGCGGTCGTGGTCGAGAAGGCGGTGCCGAGCAGGATGGCGCGGCCGTCGCGGGCGCGGACGCCGGCCACCGTCACGCCGGCGGCGACGATCGCGGCCGTCCCCGCCGTCAGCAGGACCGGCCAGAAGTGGGCGAGCGGGCTCGGCTGCACCTCTCGCGCGCCAGTCAGGGACAGCGCGAAGAGCGGCAGCGCCACCCCCGCGGTGGCCAGCGCGTAGCGAGCGAGCATCCCCGCTCGTATCGGCCGACCGGGCGCGCCGGTTGAGCGATCGCGCACGGGGGCCCGCCCAACGGGCCATTCCGTGTCGAGCGATGTCTCGTCGGCGCCCTTAGGGCGCCTGGCGTGCGACGTCCCGCCGTGCGAGCCGCCGCTGGAGCAGCACGTTGAGCGCCATCAGGACGAGCACGATCAGCAGCAGTCCGGTGGCGAGTACGTTGACCTCCGGCGGGACGCCCTGGCGGGTGGCGCCGAAGATGAAGAGCGGGAACGTGATCGTCTGCCCGGCGTTGAAGCTCGTGATCACGTAGTCGTCGACCGAGATCGCGGCGGCCAGCAGCGCGGCGGCGGCCACGCCGGGGGCGATCATCGGCAGCGTGACCTTGCGGAACGTCGTCCACTCTGTCGCCCCCAGGTCCATGGCCGCCTCCTCGATGTGGCGATCCATGCCCTCCAGTCGCGCCTTCACGGTCACCACCACGTACGAGACCGTGAACATCACGTGGGCGATGACGATCGTCGCGAATCCCGTGTTGACGGACATCGTCAGGAACAGCGCCAGCAGCGCGGCGCCGATCACGACCTCGGGCGTCGAGAGCGGCAGGAACACGAAGAAGTCGACCAAGGAGCGCCCGCGGAAGCCGTAGCGGACGAGCGCCATCGCCATGAAGGTCCCCAGCACGGTCGCGATCGCGGTCGAGACCAGTGCGATCAGGAACGAGTTCTTCATCGCCGTGGCGAGATCGGGGTTCTCGAACGGGTCCGCCCAGTGCTCGAGCGTGAAGCCCTGCCAGGTGAAGTTGAAGCGGCCCGCCGGGTCGTTGAACGAGAAGACCACGATCACGAAGATCGGGATGAAGAGGTAGAGCAGGGCGAGCGCCGACCAGATGCCGAGCGCCCACGAGCGCGCGTTGTCGTTGCGCCGCGCGCGCGAGGGCCGCGCCGGCGCGGCGAGCGGCTCTCCGGCGGCCGGAGGGGCCTCGACCGCCATCAGATCGCCGCCTCGGTCAGGTTGCGAGCGCCGAGCACGCGGGCGTACAGGAAGATCCCGATCAGGATGAACGTCATGAGGACGAACGAGAGCGCCGCCGCCTCGGGATAGTCCTGCAGGACCAGGTACTTGTTCTGGATGACGTTGCCGATCATGAACTGACGCGGCGTGCCGAGCAGCGCGGCGTTGATGAAGTCGCCGCACGCCGGGATGAACGTGAGCAGCGAGCCGGCGAAGATGCCGGGCAGCGCGAGCGGCAGCGTGATCTTGCGGAACGCTGTGGCGCGGCTGGCGTAGAGGTCGGTGGCCGCCTCGATCAGCCGCCGGTCGATCTTCTCGAGCGACACGTAGAGCGGCAGCGCCATGAAGGGCAGGAAGTTGTAGGTGATGCCCGCGATCACCGCCGTGCGCGTGGCCAGCAGCCGCCCGTCGTCCTCCACCAGGCCGACCGATTTCAAGGTGTCGACCACGAAGCCGTCGTCGGCGAGGATCAGCTGCCAGCTCACCGTCCGCAACACGTACGAGACGAAGAAGGGCAGGATGATGAGCAGCAGCATGAAGCTCTTCCAGCGGCCGGCCTTGAACGCGATGAAGTAGGCGAGCGGAAAGGCGATCGTGAACGTGAGGACGGTCGCCGCCGCTGCGTAGCCGATCGAGCGCAGGAACTGCTCGCTGTACTCGCTGATCGCATCGGTGTAGGTGCTGAACGCCCACGTGAACGTGTAGCCCTCCTCCGGGTTGCCGGTCATCAGCGAGACGTTCCACTGGTTGACCAGCGGGATCAGGAAGAAGACGATCAGCCAGATCAGGCCCGGGGCGAGGAACAGCCACGGGGTGAGCTTGCGGCGCTGGTGGAGCGACAGCCGCAGCATCAGGCTCCCGTCACCCGCGCCATCTCCTCCTGCATCGTGCGCTCGTCCTGCGGCGTCAGCGACGGATACGGGTAGAGCTTGGCCTGGATCTCGGGCGGCGGGAAGATCAGCGGGTTGTTCGCGATCTCCGGGTCGGTCTTCTCGAGCTCCTCCTTGGCGCCCTTGACCGGCGAGATGTAGTTGATGTACGCCGCCAGCTTGGCCGCCACCTCGGGCTCGTAGAGGTAGTTCATCATCGTCTCGGCCGCGTACGGATGCTCGACCTCGGCCGGCATCATCAGGTTGTCGTTGAAGGCCATGTTGCCCTCGTCGAAGTAGGCGAACCGCAGGTCCGGGTTGTCGCTCTGCAGCGACACGACGTCGCCCGAGTAGGCGAGCGAGACCCAGACGTTGCCCTTCGCCAGGTCGGTCGTGTAGTCGTTGCCGGTGAAGCGCCGGAACTGGCCGCTGCGATTGACCTCATCGAGCTTCTCGATCGCGCCGACGATCTGGTCGATGTTCGCCTTCGACGCGTCGATTCCGTCGCCGAGCAGCACGGTGCAGGCCGAGTCGTAGGGCTCGGAGAACATATTCGTGCGCCCCTTGAACGCCGGGTCGAACAGGTCCTTGACCGAGTTCAGCTCGCGGCCGGTCTTCTTGATGTTGTAGCCGAGCCCGATCGCGCCCGACTGGAACGGCAGCGTGAACCGGCGGTCGGGGTCGTAGTTGATGGTCGCCAGGTTGTCGACGAGGTTCGCCGCGTTGGGGACGTTCGCCTTGTCGATCGCCTCGACGTACGCGTTGCGCACCCAGCGTGAGGCCATGTAGTCGGTCAGCACGACGATGTCGCGGCCGATCGGCTTCTTCTGCTCGAGCTGCTGGCCCACCTTCCCGAAGAACTCGTAGTTGTCGTTGATCTCCTCGAGGTAGCGGACCTTGCCGCCGTACTCCTTGTCGAACGACTTCAGGACCTTCTTGTCCATGTAGAGCGGCCAGTTCGAGAACGTCCAGTTGCCGATCTGCTCCTTGGGGTGGCGCACCTCCTGGGCCGCCTGGGCGGCCTCTTCCTCGGTCGGCCCGGTGCCCTCGATCCCGCACGCGGCGAAGATCGCCGGCAGCGTCGTGAGCGCGACGCCGGTCTCGAGGAAGCGGCGGCGGGTGAGCGGCTCAGCCATCGCCCGCGGCAACGACGAAGGTGTGCTGCGGATCCCACGAAAGCTGCACCTCGCGACCGGCGCCGAGCGATTCCGGCTCTGCGCCGTCGACGTTCTGCTGGAAGACGGTCAGCTCCTCGCCGCCCGCGGCGCGGACGACGTACTGGATCGACACACCGAGGAACGACGCGACGACGACGGTGCCGCGCAGCACGTTGTGGCCGCTCGCGACGTCGGTGCCGGCGGGGGAGAGCGTGACCTTCTCGGGCCGGACGCCGACCTTGACCGCGTCGCCGCCGTGCGGGCCGATGCGGCCGGTCGGCACGTTCAGCGTGGCGCCGTCGTGCGTCTCGGCGGTCGAGTGGCCGTTGCTGGAGGCGCGCATGCGGGCGGCCACGAGGTTGGAGACGCCGAGGAAGTTGGCCACGAACTCGGTACGCGGGGTCTCGTACAGCTCGGAGGCCGTCCCGGCCTGCTCGATCCGCCCGGCGTGCATGACGGCGATGGTGTCGGCCATGCTCATGGCCTCCTCCTGGTCGTGCGTCACGTGTACGAACGTGATGCCGACATCCCGCTGGATGCGCTTGAGCTCGAGCTGGAGCTGCTTGCGCAGGCGCAGGTCGAGCGCACCGAGCGGCTCGTCGAGCAGCAGCGCGCGCGGGCGGTTGACGAGCGCGCGGGCGAGCGCTACGCGCTGCTGCTGGCCACCGGAGAGCTGCGCGGGCTTGCGCTTGCCGAACTGGCCGAGCTGGACCATCTCCAGCGCCTCGCCGACCCGCTTGCGCACCTCGGCGCGGTCCACCTTCTTGCGCTCGAGGCCGAACGCCACGTTGCGCTCGACGGAGAGGTGCGGGAACAGCGCGTAGGACTGGAAGACCGTGTTGACGTCGCGCTTGTAGGGCGGGAGCTGGGTGACCTCCTCGCCACCGAGGTAGACGCGGCCCGCGGTCGGGTCCTCGAAGCCCCCGATCATGCGCAGGCTCGTCGTCTTGCCGCAGCCCGACGGGCCGAGCAGCGCGTAAAAGGCGCCGCGCGGGATCGCGAGCGTGAGGTCGTCGACCGCGATGGCCTCGCCGAACCGCTTGGTGACGGACTCGAGGCGGATGTCTTCGTCGCTCGTCATGTCGTCTCCGGGGTCGACACCGCGTCGTACCACTCCTTCCGGGGCGAACCCGTGAGCTCGAAGACCACGTGCTTGATCGCCGTGTATTCCTCGAGCGCGTACATGGACATGTCCTTGCCGAAGCCCGACCCCTTTACCCCGCCGTGCGGCATCTCAGACCCGATCGCAAGGTGCTCGTTGATCCAGACCGTGCCGGCCTCGAGCTCGCGCGCGGCGCGCTGGGCGCGGAAGACGTCGCGCGTCCAGGCCGACGCGGCGAGTCCGTAGCGGGTGTCGTTGGCCATCGCGAGGCCCTCGTCGTCGGTGGCGAAGCCGAGCACGCAGACGACCGGCCCGAAGACCTCGTTCTGGACGATCTCGGAGCCCTGGTCGGCGTCGGTGATCACGGTCGGCGGATAGAAGGCGCCCGCGCCCTCGAGCGGCTGCCCGCCGCGGGCGGCGGTCGCGCCGGCGGCGACGGCGCGCTCGACGAAGCCGTGGACGCGGTCTCGATGCTGTAACGCGATCAGCGGCCCGAGGTTCGTCGCGTCGTCCATCGGGTCGCCGACGACGAGGCGGTCGACCTTGTGCAGGAGGCGCTCGAGGAACGCGTCGCGCACGCCGTCCTGCACGTAGATGCGGGTGGCGGCCGTGCAGTCCTGGCCGCAGTTGGCGAACGCGCCGACGATCGCGCCCTCGGCCGCCGCCTCGAGGTCGGCGTCCTCGAAGACGACGAACGGCGCCTTGCCGCCCAGTTCGAGGTGCACGCGCTTGACGGTGCCGGCGGCGTCGCGCATGACGCTGGCGCCGGTGCGCGTCGAGCCCGTGACCGAGATCAGCGCCACGTCCTGGTGGCGGGCGAGCGTGCCGCCGACCTCGGCTCCGGGGCCGGGGATCACGTTCAGGACGCCCGGCGGGAGGCCCGCCTCGAGCGCGAGGTGCCCGAGCATCAGCGCGGTCAGCGGCGTCAGCTCGGACGGCTTGAGGACGATGGTGTTGCCGGCCGCGAGCGCGGGACCGATCTTCCACGCGGCCATGTTGAGCGGGTAGTTCCAGGGGACGATCGCCGCGCAGACGCCGATCGGCTCGCGCCGGATCGTGCTCGTCAGCCCCTCGAGGTACTCGCCCGAGGCCTTGCCCTCGAGGTTGCGCGCCGCGGCCGCGAAGAAGCGCAGGTTGTCGATCGTGAGCGGGACGTCGAAGGCGCTCGAGAACTTCAGCGGCTTGCCCGTGTTGCGCGACTCCGTGCGCGCGAAGTCGTCGGCCCGCTCCTCGAGGAGGTCGGCCAGGCGGTCGAGCACGGCGGCCCGCTCGGCGGGCGTCACGCGGCTCCAGTCGCCGCGCCGGAAGGCGGCGCGGGCGGCCGCGACGGCCCGCTCGGCGTCGGCCGCGGTAGCGTCGGCCACCTCGGCGAGCGGCTCGCCCGTGGCCGGATCGTGGACCGTGCGCGTGGCGGCCGTGGGGGCGTCCTGCCCGTCGACCAGCAGCGCATGGGCCTGCGCGTCGTCAATCATCGTGACCCTCCAAGTCGCGCCACCATTCCGCGTCGGGGCACCGCGTGCAATGGACACTGCGGCGTGTCTTGTTTCACAATGGCTGACGGAACGTATGCTTTCGCTCCGCGACATCCTCGAGCTGCCGGTCGTGCGGCGCGCGCTGCCCGACGTGGTGGCAGGCGCCGACGGCCTCGACCGCGAGCTGCGCTGGGCCCACGTGATCGAGCTCGCCGACCCCGACGACGTGCTCAAGGGCGGCGAGCTCGTGCTCACCACGGGAATTGGGCCCGGCCCACGCGCGCGCGATCAGAAGCAATGGATCGCCTCGCTGATCGGGCAGGGCGCCGCCGCGATCGCCGTCGAGCTCGGCTCCACGTGGCGCGAGCGGGTGCCGGAGCCGGTCGTCGAGGCGTGCGCAGCCGCGGGCGTGCCGCTGATCGCGTTCCGCCGCCAGGTCCGTTTCGTCGAGATCACCGAGGCGGTGCACGGCGCGGTGCTCAACAGCCAGTACGAGCTGCTGCGGCGCGGCGAGGAGATCCACCGCCGCTTCACCGAGCTGATCCTCGCCGGGCGCGGCGTGCCGGAGATCCTGGCCGAGCTGGCGGCGGCGGTCGGCAACCCGGTCGTGCTCGAGGACGCCGGACACGGGCTCGTGTACTACGTCAGCGGGCGCTCGGGGGACGACGTGGCGCTGTCGGCGTGGACCGACCTGCACCGGGCCGAGGACCGCGGCGAGGCGCCCGAGGGCGCGCTGCTCGTGGAGGTCCGGCTGATGGACAGCTCGTGGGGCCGGCTGATCGCGCTCGCCGTCGACGAGCCGCTCGACGACTTCGACCGCGTCGCGTGCGAGCGGGCCGCGCTCGCCGTCGCCATCGACCTGCTCGGCCAGCAGCACGACGAGCACCTGCGCGCGCGCTCGCGCGGCGCGTTCCTCTCGGACCTCGCCGACGGGCGCGTGGAGGAGGGGGACGCGCGGCGCCGCGCCGAGGCGCTCGGCCTCCGCGGCGCGCCCGAGGGCGACCGCCGGCGCCGCGCGGCGGCGCTCGGTTCCAGCACCGCGCGCGGCTCGCTGCTTCCGGTGGCCGCGAGCTGGCGCGGCCCGCGCGCGCGCCGGGACGACGACCTGTCGTGGACGCGGCTGTCGGGCGACCTGCGGGGCGCGCTCGGCTCGACCGGCCTCGGCGTCCTGCTCGGCCCCCGCGACGTCGACCTGCTCGTCCTGCTCGCGCTCGGGCCGCGCGAGTACGACGAGGCACTGGCCGAGCATGTCGCCGGGCTCTTCCACGGCGTGCTCGAGCGCTCCGGCTCGGGCCCGGACGACGCGGCGCTGGCGATCGGCGCACCGGCGGACACGTGGGCCGCGGCCGGCGACGGGCTGCGCCGGGTGCGCCGGTCGGCGGGCGCAGCGACCGCGCTGCCCGTCCAGCGCTGGTACGACGCCCGGCGACCGGGCGTCGGCGACCTGCTGCACGACCTGCGCGACACCCCGGCGCTCGACGCGTTCGTCGACGAGCAGCTCGGCCCGCTGGTGGCGGCCGGCTCGGCGCGCCACCGCGCGTTGCTGGAGACGCTCGAGGCGTATCTGGCGGCGGGCGGCCGCAAGGCCCTGGCGGCGCGCGCCCTGCACCTCGAGCGCCAGTCGCTCTACCTGCGCCTGCGCCGGATCGAGGAGCTGCTCGACGTCTCGCTCGACGACGAGGACGCCGTGCTCGGCCTGCACCTCGCCGTCCGCGCGCTCGCCTTCCGGCGTCGCCGCGCGGCGGCCTGAGCCGCGGCCACGCCGGCTCGTTCACCTCCTCACTCACCGCGGTTGAGTTCGTGAACCGCGCCGTCAGCGCAGCCCGGCGAGCCACTCGGCGGGATACTCCGCCGTCGTCCGGCCCGCATAGCCCGGCGCCAGGCGCTGCGCGAGCGCTCCGGCCGGCCGGGCGTCGATCGCCGGTCGTAGCGCATCGTGGCTGCGCAGGAGGGCGACTGTGGTGGCCACCTGGAAGTCGGCGACGTTGGGCGCCTCGCCGCCGAGCAGGCCGTCGGCGATCCAGCCATCGACGCGGTCCAGTGTGCGCGGGAGGTCTGCGAGGTCCTGGCGGATCGCCGCGTCGCTCGAATCGTGGGCGCGGGCGAGGATGCGGATGATCAGCGGCGCGGCGGGCATGACCAGCGGCCGGGGGAAGACGAGCCTCGAGCCCTCGAGGTAGCTCTCGACCGCGTCCGGGTCGCGGAGCAGCGCCCAGTACGTCATGCGCCGCGCGAGCTGCTGGAACTCGCCGTCGGCCCACGCCTCGGCGGCCTCCACCTCCGTGCGGCGGTCATGCGGGACCAGCGGCGGGTCGGGCCGGATCTGGTCGAGCGCGCGGGCGATCCTCCGGGTGGTCTGCACGCGGCGGCCGTCCTCGAGCACGAGCGCCGGCACGGTCGCGTGGCGGAAGCGCAACAGGCGCAGCATGCCGCGATGGAGCCATTGGGGCAGGTCCGTGCGCTCGTACGCGATCCGCTTGTGGCGCAGCATCAGCTCCGCCGCGTAGGCGGGGTGCGAGCCGGGGATCGCGTACAGCCTCGCGGCCATGGCGGGGAGTCTGACGGCTGCGTTGCGAGACTGGCGCGGTGGGCGACCGTCACGTGGGCGCTCGCTTCGTGCCGCGGGCCGGCGGCCGCGCATCCCGAACGTCCACTGCGGCTGGGTAGCGGCCGTCGACGTTGACGTTTCGTCGGCCGAAACGCCGCCAGACGCGACGCTCCGACCATTGTCGCCTCAGCGAACGCGAACGACGATCCTCGCCATGACCGCGATCGACGCCGTCGGCACCGAGGATCTGCAGGAGCTCGCGCATCGCCACCTGCTCATGCACTTCACGCGCAACGGCGCGTTCGGACCGGGGGGCAACCGGCTGCTCGTGCTCGAGCGCGGCGAGGGTGCGTACGTGTTCGACACCGACGGCAAGCGCTACCTCGATGGGCTCAGCTCGCTGTTCTGCTGCCAGCTCGGCTACTCGTTCGGCGAGGAGATGGCGGCCGTCGCCGGCGAGCAGCTCTCGACGCTCGCGTTCAACACGAACTGGGCCACGGCCCATCCGCCGGCGATCCGGCTCGCCGAGGCGCTGGCCGAGCGCGCGCCCGGCGACCTCAACCGCGTGTTCTTCACCAGCGGAGGCTCGGAGTCGGTGGAGGCGGCGTGGAAGATCGTCCGCCAGCACTACCTGGCCAAGGGCGAGCCCCAGCGCACGAAGGCGATCGCGCGCGAGATCGCCTACCACGGGGTGACGCTCGGGGCACTCTCGTTCACCGGCGTGCGGCCGATGAAGGAGCCGTTCGGCGCCGCGCCGATCCCGGTCGTGCGGGTGTCGAACACCAACGCCTTCCGCCACGAGCTCGAGCATGACCCGGCCGCCCACTGCGCCCGTCTGCTCGAGGAGATGGAGCGCACGATCGTCGAGACCGGGCCGGAGACGGTGGCCATGATCATCGCCGAGCCCGTGCAGAACGCCGGCGGCGCGCTCGTGCCGCCGGACGGCTACTGGGCCGGCCTGCGCGAGCTGGCCGACCGCTACGGGATCGCGCTCGTCGCCGACGAGGTGATCACGGGCTTCGGGCGCATCGGCGAGTGGTTCGCGTCGGCCCTCTACGGCGCGACGCCGGACGTGATCACGCTGGCCAAGGGCATCACCTCCGCGTACGCGCCGATGGGCGCCGTGGTCGTCTCGGACCGCATCGCCGAGCCGCTCTACGACGACGGTCGCATGCTCCTGCACGGCATCACCTTCGGCGGGCACCCGGTGGCCGCGGCGATCGCCCTGCGCAACATCGAGATCTTCGAGCGCGAGGGCGTGCTCGAGAACGTCCGCGAGCACGAGGGCTATCTGCGCGACCGGCTCGAGGAGCTGCGCGAGCGCCTGCCGATCGTCGCCGACGTCCGCGGCGCCGGCTACTTCTGGGCGCTCGAGCTGGTGCGCGACGCCGACGCGACCCGCTTCGACGCCGAGGCGCGCGAGCGGCTGCTGCGCGGCTTCCTCGCCGGCAGGCTCCTCGAGGAGGGGCTGATCGCGCGCCCCGACGACCGCGGGGACGCGGTGCTGCACCTGTCGCCGCCGCTGATCTGCGGCCGGCGCGAGCTCGACGAGATGGTGGCCAAGACCGAGGTAGTGCTCGCCGACGCCTCCGAGCGGTTCTTCGCCGCTTAGGGTGCCCGATGGGACATCGCTTCACACGGACTCGCCCGGTGGGCGGGGCCCCCAGTCCCAGCATGCGTCACGACGCGCACGGGTACTGGCTGGCGGAGGCCGGGAGCGTCGCGCCGACCGCGCCGGCCACCGGCGCCCTCGATGCCGACGTGGTCGTCATCGGCGGCGGCTACGCGGGCATGTGGACGGCCTGGCACGTGCTCGAGCGCGACCCGTCCGCCCGCGTCGTCCTGCTCGAGGCCGACGTCTGCGGGCACGGGCCGAGCGGCCGCAACGGCGGCTTCGTCGAGACCTTCTGGTCGAACCTGCCGGCGCTGCGCGAGCGCTTCGACGACGAGCGCGCGCTCGCCGTCTGCCGGGCCGCGTCGGAGAGCGTGGGGGCGATCGGCGCATGGTGCGAGAGTGAGGGCGTCGATGCCTGGTTCCGCCCCGCGGGGTTCGTGCTCGCGTCCACCGACGAGGCCCAGGACGCGACGCTCGACCGCGTGCTCGCCGCCGCCCGGGCCGTCGGCGTCGCCGGTGACGAGCCGTCCGCTCGCGTCGTGCCGCTGGACGGCGCCGCCGTGGGCGCCCGCTGCGAATCGCCGCGCTTCCGCCGCGCGGTGCTGGTTCCCGACGACGCGACCGTGCAGCCGGCGCGGCTCGCGCTCGGCCTGCGCCGGCGGCTTATCGAGCGCGGCGTGGCCGTCCACGAGCACTCGCGCGTGCGGGCGCTGCGGGTCGCGCCGCGGTCCGTCGACGTCGAGACCGCAGGGGCGCGGGTGCGCGCCGGGGCGGCGGTGCTGGCGGTCAACGCCGCGACGCGCGGCGTGCGGCCGCTGCGCGGGCGGCTGTCGGTCACCTCGTCGCACATCGTGCTCACCGAGCCGGTTCCCGATGTGCTGGAGCAGATCGGCTGGACCGGGGGAGAGGCGATCACCGACGCCCGGACGTTCGTGCACTACTTCCGCACCACGCCCGACGGGCGGATCGCGTTCGGCTGGGGTGGCGGCCGGCTGGCCTGGGGGGCGCGGCTGGACGGGCGCGTGGAGGTCGATGCCGGCGTGGCGGGCACCGTCCACCGGCACCTCGTCGAGCTCTTTCCGGCCCTTGCCGGGCGACGGATCACGCACGCCTGGGGCGGGCCGATCGACGTCTCGCCGAGCCACCTGCCACAGATCGGCACGCTCGCCGACGGGCCCGTGCACTACGCGTTCGGCTTCACCGGCAACGGCGTCGGGCCGTCGCACCTGGCCGGCGGCGTGCTGGCCGGGCTCGCGCTCGGCGAGGAGGACCGCCGGCTCGCGCTCGTCGACCCGGCGCCGGCCGTGGTCCCGCCCGAGCCGCTCGCCTGGCTGGGGGGCAATCTGGTGCGCAGCGCGTTCCTGCGCGCGGAGCGCCTGCAGGCCGCCGGCCGGCGGCCCGATCCGCTCACGCGCGCCGTCTGCGCCGCCCCGCGGGCGCTCGGGATCCACGTCTCGCGCTAAGGGGTGCCCTACCGGCGGATGGTCCGCGCGTTCTCCGCCGGTAGGGCGCGCCCCCAAGTCGCAATAGCGCACCGCAAGAAACGTGGCGCGCTCGCGTTGTAGCCGCCATGAACCTCCGACGCACTCTCATCACCGCAGCCGCGGCGATCGCCGTCGCGTTCGCGGCCCCGACGGCCGCCTCCGCCGCCGTCACGCTGCAGCCCGGCGCCTACCACGAGACCGACGCAGGGTCCTGCACCCTCAACTTCGCCTACTCCGGCGCGGGCAAGACGTACCTGGGCACCGCCGCCCACTGCGTCGAGTCGGTCGGCCAGCGCGTGCGCGACATCGACGGCGCCGAGTTCGGCAGCGTCGCCTTCATCGGCGACGCGAACACGACCGCCTGGGACTTCGCGTTCATCGAGGTCGACGCCGAGGATCTCGGGCGCGTGAGCCCGGCCGTCAAGGGCCATCCGGCGTTCCCCAAGGGCTCGACCGTCCCGACCGACACGCTGACCGGCGACTCGATCCAGCTCTCCGGCTACGGCCTCGGCTACGGCACGACGCCTGTCACGCAGGAGCAGCGCAAGGCCGTCATGGGCTTCGACGACGCGTCGACCTACGACGTCAGCGGCCCGATCCACTGGGGCGACTCGGGCGGCCCGCTCGTGCACATCCGCACCGGCAAGGCCCTCGGCATCGTCAGCCGCCTGTGCGCCGGCGCCTGCAGCGAGGAGGGCCCGACCGTGCAGGGCATCCTCGCCAAGGCGGCGTCGCGCGGCTTCGCCGTGACGCTCCGGACCGTGTGAGGTAACCTGCGTCGTTCATGGCGCGTCCCCGGCTCGACCTCCTTCTTCTCCTCCCCCTTCGGGGGGAATAGCGCGTGGCGGCCGCGAAGCCGCAAGCCCAGCACGAAGAAGGAGCAGACGACAAGCCGACAGGAGCACGCGCCATGAACGACCGGGTCATCATCTTCGACACCACGCTGCGAGACGGGGAGCAGTCCCCGGGCATCTCGCTGAACGCGACCGAGAAGCTGGAGATCGCGCACCAGCTCGCGCGGCTCGGCGTGGACGTCATCGAGGCAGGCTTCCCGATCGCTTCGCCGGGGGATTTCGACGCCGTCCAGGTGATCGCGCGCGAGGTCCACGGCCCGGTCGTCGCCGGTCTCGCTCGTGCCCACGCCGCGGACATCGAGCGCGCGGCAGAAGCGGTGCGCGACGCTGAGCGACCGCGCATCCACACGTTCATCTCGACGTCCGACATCCACATCGAGCACCAGCTCCAGTCGACCCGCGGGGACGTGCTCGGCCAGGCCCGCGCCGCCGTCGCCCACGCCAAGTCGTTCGTCGATGACGTCGAGTTCTCGCCGATGGACGCGACGCGCGCCGACGTCGAGTTCACCGCCGAAGTCGTGGCTGCCGCGGTCGAGGAGGGGGCGACGACGATCAACATCCCGGACACGGTCGGCTACGCGATGCCGGACGAGTACGCGGGGTTCCTCGGGCGACTCTACGAGCTCGTCCCGGGGCTGCGCGGGGTGGTCCTGTCGGTGCACTGCCACGACGATCTGGGGCTGGCGGTGGCCAACTCGTTCGCCGGCGTGCAGGCCGGGGCGCGCCAGGTCGAGTGCGCGATCAACGGGCTCGGCGAGCGCGCCGGCAACGCGTCGCTCGAGGAGTTCGTGATGCTCCTGCACACGCGCGCCGAGGCGGTCGGGCTCAGGTGCGAGGTCCAGACGCGGGAGATCGCCCGCACGAGCCGGCTCGTGTCCCGGCTCACCGGCTATCCCGTCCAGCCCAACAAGGCGATCGTGGGGCGCAACGCGTTCGCCCACGAGTCCGGCATCCACCAGGACGGCGTCCTCAAGGAGCGCTCGACGTACGAGATCATGGATGCCGCGTCGGTCGGGGTCGACGACGTGTCCTCGATCGTGCTCGGCAAGCACTCCGGCCGCCATGCGCTCAAGTCGGCGCTCGAGGAGCTGGGCTTCACCGTCGACGGGCAGGCGCTCAACACCGCGTTCAAGCGCTTCAAGGAGATCGCGGACAAGAAGAAGCAGGTCACGGCGATGGACCTCGAGGCGCTCGTCACCGACGAGCTGCGCTCCGATCTCGCCTCCTACACGCTCGAGTGGTTCGACGTCGAGGCGTCCTCCCGCCGCCCGCCGCACGCCGTGGTCGCGGTCCGGCTGCCGTCGGGCGAGGTCGTCCAGGGCGACTTCACCGGCGACGGGCCGGTCGACGCGATCTTCCGCGCCATCAACGTGGCGACCCAACGGGAGGCGCGGCTGCGCGAGTTCCGGATCGACGCGGTGACCGGCGGCCAGGACGCGCTCGGCGAGGCGAGCGTGGTGCTCGAGATGGCGGGTCAGTCCGCGGCCGGGCAGGGCGTGTCGACCGACATCATCGAGGCGGCGGCGCTCGCGTACGTGCGCGCGCTGGCGAACGCGGAACGCAAGGTCGCGGCGGTAGCCGAGGCGGCCGAGGCGCCCGAGCTGACGCCTACGCCGTAGCGAGCGTCCGGCCCTGCGCGAAGGCGGCGTCGAGGACTTCCTCGATCGCCGCCGCGGCCATCAGGTCGGGGCCCGTCGCGGCGACCGAGGCGGCGTCGGGCGCGATCGTCCGGACCGGCATGCCCCGCGCGCGCAACGCCATCTCCTCTGCGGCGAGCGCGGTGCCGGTGACCGCTCGCAGCGCCCCGGCGACCGAGCCCGCGCTCGGCGGCCCGGCGGTCGGCGCGAGGCAGAGCACGCGGGCGCCGCGCCCGCCCGGCGCTGCGTCGAGGTTCGTCGGGCTCCACACGCCCCCGTCGACGTACTCGCGCCCGCCGATCTCAACCGGCGCGAAGAGCCACGGGACCGCGCACGAGGCCAGCACCGCGTCGGCGACGCTCGCGGCGGGCGCGGCCGGGGCCCCGAAGAGCACCCTCCGCCCGCTTCGGCGGTCGACGGCCGCGATCCGCAGCCGGCCGTCGAAGCGCGCACCGAGCCGCTCGAGCTGGCGGCCGAGACGGTCGAGCCGGCGCTGCGGGCGCGGGGCCGTGGCCAGCGCCGCCGCGCGCGCGAGCCGCCCCGCCGGCTCGAGCCCTCCGAGCGCGAGGGGCGCCAGCGGCGAGGCTGCGGTGGTGCCGAAGCGCAGCGCTGCGCCGCTGAGCCGTCGCACCGGGCCCGCCGGCGGCGGAGCGGCAGCCGCGCCCCACTCGCGCGCGGCCCGGTCACCGGCCTCCGGCCGCCGCCCGCCGGCCAGCGCGGCGGCCACGATCGCGCCGGCCGAGGTGCCGACCACGTACTCGCAGCGCCGGAAGTCGAGCCCGGAGACGGACTCGATCCCGCTCAACACCCCGCGTAGCCACGCCTCGCCGAGCGTGCCGCCGGCGCCGAGCACGAGCGTGTCGGGAAGCTCGGCGATCGGCTCGGACACGCCCCTCATCATGGCGGGCGGCGGTTTGCGGGCGGCGGTCGTGGTGGCGGGCGCTCGTCCGTCGGCGCCGGTCGTCGTGGCGAGCGTCCGTGGTTGTCGGTTGTGGTGCCGGCCGCCGTTGACGTTCGTACGCGCCTGCCGTGGCGCCGGGCCAGGCGCAGGTGACGGTGAGAGCTGCCGCCCGTGTACGTGATAGCGTACGAACGTATGGCGACCGCTGCGCCGATCGGCCCGCGCGTCCGGGCGCTGCGAGAGGCGATGGATCTCTCGCTGCGGGACCTCGCGACCCGCTCCGGGGTGTCCGCGCCCATGCTCTCCCAGGTCGAGCGCGGCGAGACGAGCCCGACGTTGCAGGTGGCCGCCCGGATCGCGCAGGGCCTCGAGCTGCAGCTCTCGCAGCTGCTGCGGCTCGACGAGGGCGGCACCGTGAGCGTGGTCAAGGCCGGCGAGGGGCGCGCCGGCGGCGCCGACGGGCACCGCTACGAGATCCTCAGTCCGCCGCTCCCAGGCCTGCGCGCGGAGCTCTCCCGCCACCGGCTCGCTCCCGCAGCGGCCACCGGCGGCCCCGGCGACCCGCCCATGCACGAGCCGGGAGCGCGCGAGACCGCCGTGGTCGAATCCGGCACGGTCGACCTGCTCGTCGACGGCGCGCGCCACCGCCTCGGGACCGGCGACACCGTGACCTTCGACGCCGACCTGCCGCATCACTTCGAGAACCCCGGAAAGGAGGAGGCCGTCCTGCTGGCCGTCGTCTCGGCGGGGCTGCGCCGCTCATGAGCCCGAGCACCCTCTTCGACAAGATCTGGGCCGCGCACGAGGTCGCGCCCGGCCTGATCTACATCGACCTCCACCTCGTTCACGAGGTCACGAGCCCGCAGGCCTTCGATGGCCTGCGCCTCGCCGGCCGGCCCGTCCGCCGGCCCGACCGCACGCTCGCCACCGCCGACCACAACGTGCCCACCGACGGTACGCCCGTGGCGGCGCGCATCCGCGACGAGCTCTCGCGCGTGCAGGTCGAGACGCTCGAGCGCAACTGCGAGGAGTTCGGCGTCCCGGTCTACTCGATCGGCTCGGACCGGCAGGGGATCGTGCACGTGATCGGGCCCGAGCTCGGCGTTACCCAGCCCGGGATGACGATCGTGTGCGGCGACTCCCACACCGCCACCCACGGTGCCTTCGGCGCGCTCGCGTTCGGCATCGGCACGAGCGAGGTCGAGCACGTGCTCGCCACGCAGTGCCTCGCGCAGCGCAAGCCGAAGAGCATGCGCATCAACTACGCCGGCGAGCTCGGCTTCGGCGTCACGCCGAAGGACCTGATCCTCGGCACGATCGGCCAGATGGGCACCAACGGCGCCGCCGGCCACGTGGTCGAGTACGCCGGCCCGGTGATCGAGGGGCTCTCGATGGAGGGCCGCATGACGATCTGCAACATGACGATCGAGGGCGGCGGCCGGGCGGGGATGATCGCGCCCGACGACACGACGTTCGAGTGGGTATTGGATCCCCACCCACCCCGCCCCGCGGCGCCCACGGAGCTCGACCCCGCCTGGCGTGAGCTCCACACCGACGACGGCGCGAGCTTCGACACCGAGATCGACGTCGACGCCAGCGCGCTCTCGCCGCTGGTGACCTGGGGCACGACGCCCGGCATGGTCGTCGCCGTGACCGAGGCGGTCCCGCAGCCGCGCGGCGACAGCGACGAGCGCGCGCTCAAGTACATGGGCCTCGAGGCCGGCACGCCGATGAAGGAGATCCGCCTCGACCGCGTCTTCATCGGCTCCTGCACGAACTCGCGGATCGGCGACCTGCGGGCAGCCGCCGCCGTCGTCAAGGGGCGCCGGGTGGCCTCGAGCGTGGACGCCATGGTCGTCCCCGGCTCGCAGCAGGTCGCCGCCCAGGCCGAGGCCGAGGGGCTCGACGAGGTGTTTCGCGCCGCCGGCTTCGACTGGCGCACCGCGGGGTGTTCGATGTGCCTGGGCATGAACCCGGACATCCTGCAGCCGGGCGAGCGCTGCGCCTCGACGTCGAACCGCAACTTCGAGGGTCGCCAGGGCCGCGGCGGGCGCACCCACCTCGTCTCGCCTCAGATGGCCGCCGCGGCAGCCATCGAGGGCCGCTTCGTCGACATCCGGGAGTGGAACTAGTGGATCCCGTCACCACCGTCTCCGGCAAGGTCAGCGTGCTCGACCGCGCCGACGTCGACACCGACCAGATCATCCCCAAGCAGTTCCTCAAGCGGGTCGAGCGGACCGGCTTCGGCGAGTTCCTGTTCTACGACTGGGCGCAGGAGGACGGCTGGGACCTGCCGGCGAACCCGATCCTCGTCACGGGCCCCAACTTCGGCTGCGGGTCCTCGCGCGAGCACGCCCCGTGGGCGCTCCAGGACTACGGCTTCCGCGCCGTCGTCGCCGCCAGCTTCGCGGACATCTTCTTCAACAACTGCACCAAGATCGGCCTGCTGCCCGTGCGGCTGCCCGAGGACGACGTCCGCGCGTTGATGGCCGCCGGCGAGGCCGAGGTCGACCTCGAGGCGCGCGAGGTGCGCTTCGACGGCCGCGCCGCGGCGTTCGAGCTCGACGACGAGACGCGCCACCGGCTCCTCAACGGGCTCGACGACACCGCGCTGACCCTGCAGCAGGGCGGCGCGATCGACGCCTACGAGCGCGACCGCGAGCGCTCGGGCCCGGTCACGACGAGCCTGTAGCCATCAGCCGCGCGAGCTCGGCGCGGCGGCGGATGCCGAGCTTGCGGAACACGTTGCGCAAGTGGTGCTCGACGGTCTTGGTGCTCACGAACAGCGCCGCGGCGGTCTCGCGGTTGGTGAGGCCCTGGGAGACGAGCTGGGCGACGCGCAGCTCGTGCGCCGTGAGCTCCGGCTCCTCGCTGCGCTCCGGCGCGCGCGCGACGGCTCCGGCCGCACGCAGCTCGCGCCGGGCGCGCTCCGCGAACGGCAGCGCGCCGACGCGCTCGAACCCGGCGAGCGCCTCACGCAACGCCTCGCGCGCCTCGTCGCGGCGGTCGACCGAGCGCAGCCACTCCCCGAGGGCGAGCTGCGTGCGCGCGATCTCGAACGGCGCCGGGCCGGCCTCGTGGAGCTCGAGTGCGCGACGGAAGTGCGCCTCGGCGGCGTCCGGCGCCGCCGTCATGCCGCGCAGGCGCTCGAGCATGGCCGGCGCGATCCGCCGGTGCTCGGTGTTGCGGGCGTAGTGCTCGACGAGCTCGGCGGCGTCCTCGTGCCGGCCGGCACGCACGTAGACGTCCACGAGGTGCGGCGCCCACAGCACGTTGCCGGGCAGGGCCTCGGCGCGCACGGCCTCGAGGCGCTCGATCGCCTCGTCGGTGCCCTCCGGAGCCGCCGCCGCGAGCGTGCCGAGGGCGTACCGCGCGTAGATGGCCGGCAACGGCACGCGGCGCCGCTCGCCGAGCTCGATCGCTCGCTCCGCGGCGGCCACGGCGGCCGGCTCGTCGCCCCGCCACGCGTGCACGGCGGCCAGCATGCCGAGCGCGATCACGAGCGCGGGGTCCTGCCCGGTCTGCTCGGCGAGCGCGACGGCCTCCTCGGCGTCGGCGCGCGCCTGCCCGAAGCGCCCGAGCGCGAGGTTGCCCTGCGCGCGCGCGGCGAGCGGGTAGGGGAGGGCGCCGACCGCGACCGCGCCGCGCCCGGTCGCCACGAGCCGGTCGAGCACCTCGACGCCGTGCTCGTACTCCTCGATCCACAGCCAGCCGTGGGCGGCCAGCGCCACCACCTCGGGGGCGAGCGAGAGCGCCAGGGCGATGTCGTCGCCGAGCCGGCGCTCGCCCTCGGCCAGCATCCGTCGGCCTTCTGCGACGTCGGGCACCGACATGCGGGCGGCGCCCGCGGCCAGCAAGGCGAGCGCGGCGAGCAGCTCGACGTCGCCCGCCAGCGCGACGGCTCGCTCGGCGTCCGCCAGCCAGCCCTCGTGGTCGCGCAGGGCCATCGCGCCGAGGGCGGAGAGCAGCAGCAGCATCGCGGCGGTCGGCGGCGCGCTCTGCTCGAGCCGCTCGGCCTGGGCGTGCAGCAGGTCGCGCGCCTCGCCGGTGCGGCCCGTCCGCAGCATGAGCTGGGCGCGCAGCGTGCGCAGTTCGGTGACCACGGCCGTCACCTCGCCGTGCGCGACGGCCAGCACGCGCTCGGCCTGCTCGAGCCGCGCGAGCCCGACGTCCGGCTGGCCGGCCGGCAGCAGGTCGCGCGCGGTCTCCACGAGTCGCCGCGCCCGCTCGAGCGGGTCGGGCGAGAGCTCCGCCGCCCGCAGGTGGGCGTGCGCGGCCGAGGCGAAGCCTCCGCTGGCGCGCGCGGCCTGGGCGGCGCGCTCGAGCGCGCCCGCCACCCCCTCGTCGGGCAGCGCCGCGGCCGCGGCCAGCTGCCAGGCGCGCCGCGGGTCGTCGGCCGGCAGCGCGTGTGCGACCGCGCGGTGCGCCGCGCGGCGGGCCACGGTCTCGGCCTCGTGGTAGGACGCGGCGCGCAGCAGCGGGTGGCGGAAGGTGATCTCGCCCGGCCCGAGGGACACGATGCCGGCGCTCTCGGCCGGCTCGAGCGCGGCGACGTCGAGGCCGGCGGCGGCGAGCGCGCCGAGCACCACGTCGCCCCGGCGCACGTCGGCGGCGGCCGCCACGAGCAGCGCGCGGCGCGTGCGTCGGGCAGCGCGTGCATGCGGCGCGCGAGCACCCGCTCGAGCGTCGACCCGAGCGGCAGCGGCCCTTCGAGCGGGGCGTGCCCGTCGAGCTCCTCGCGGGAGAGCATCCCGGGGATCTCGAGCAGCGCGAGCGGGTTCCCCGCCGCGGTCTCCAGCACGCGGCGCGCGACGGTCTCCGGCACCGGCATCTCGCGGCCCGCCTGCAGCAGCTCGGCCGCTCGGTCGGCGGTCAGCGGGCCGAGCTCGATCGTCTCGACGTCCTCGCCCGGGTCGCCGTTCGGCCGCTGGCCGAGCAGGACGGCGACGCCCCCGTCGGCCAGCCGCCGTGTGGCGAACCGCAGCGCGTCGAGCGACGGCTCGTCGAGCCACTGCGCGTCGTCCACCAGGCACACGACGGGCCGCTCCTCGGCGGCCAGCGAGAGCAGCCCGAGCAGCGCCGCGCCGATCGCGAGCCGCGCCTGCGGCGCGACCGGCTCGAGCGCCAGCGCGCCGGCCAGCGTCGCGGCCTGCGCCTCCGGCAGCCGGGCGCCCAGGGAGAGCACCGGCGCGCACAGCTCCGCGAGCGCCGCGAACGGCACCCCGACCTCCGACTCGACGCCGCGCGCCCGCAGCACCGTCATGCCCTCGGCGGCCTCGATCGCGGCCTGCAGCAGCGCCGTCTTGCCCATCCCGGCCTCGCCTCGCACCACGAGCACCTCGCTCCCGCCGCCGCGCGCGGTCTCCAGCGCGCGCAGCAGGCGTCCGAGCTCCTCGTCGCGACCGATCAGCACGGCTCTGAGCCTCCCATACGCCGGCTCGATAGCGTCCGGGCGGCATGCCCACGATCGTCACTCTGCCCGGCGACGGGATCGGTCCCGAGGTGCTCGCCGCCGCGCTCGAGGTGCTCGCCGACGTCGCTCCCGACCTCATGTACGAGGAGCACCTGATCGGGGGCGCGGCGATCGACGCCACCGGCGACGCGCTGCCCGACGACACGCTCGAGGCCTGTCGCGCGCGCCGACGCGGTGCTGCTCGCCGCCGTCGGCGGGCCGCAGTGGGACACGACCGATCCGGAGAAGCCGCGTCCCGAGCAGGGCCTGCTCGGCCTCAGGCAGGGGCTCGGCCTGTTCGCCAACCTGCGTCCCGTGCGCCCGCTGCCGGCGCTCTACGACGCCAGCCCGCTCAAGCGCGAGGTGATCGAGCGCACGAACCTGCTCGTCGTGCGCGAGCTCACCGGCGGGATCTACTTCGGCGAGAAGGGCCGGGCCGACGGGCGCGCCCATGACGTCTGCGCCTACACCGAGACCGAGATCGAGCGGATCGCCCGCGTCGCGTTCGGCGCCGCCCGCTCGCGCGTGACCAGCGTCGACAAGGCCAACGTGCTCGAGACCAGCCGGCTGTGGCGCGAGGTCGTGATGCGCGTGCACGCCGCCGAGTTCCCCAACATCGAGCTCGAGCACCTGCTGGTCGACAACGCCGCGATGCAGCTCGTCGCCGCCCCGCGGCACTTCGAGGTGCTGCTGACCGAGAACATGTTCGGCGACATCCTCAGCGACGAGGCGGCGATGATCACCGGCTCGATCGGGCTGCTGCCGAGCGCGTCGCTGGGCGATGGAGGACCAGGCGTCTTCGAGCCCGTCCACGGCTCGGCGCCCGACATCGCCGGCCAGGGCATCGCCAACCCGCTCGCGATGTTCCTCTCCGCCGCGATGCTCCTGCGCCACGGACTCGGCCGTGAGGAGGCTGCCGCGCGGATAGAATCGGCCGTCGATCGGGCCCTGGAGGCCGGGCTGCGCACCGGCGACCTGGGCGGGACGGCGACGACCGCCGACGCGACTCGCGCGGTCATGGAGGAGCTGACGTGAGCCAAGCGGACCTCATCTGGATGAACGGCGAGTTCGTCGCGTACGAGGACGCGAAGGTGCACGTGCTCACGCACGCGCTGCACTACGGGACCGGCGTGTTCGAGGGCGTGCGCGCCTACGAGACCGCGCGCGGCACCGCGGTCTTCCGCCACCACGACCACGTCGACCGCCTCTTCAAGTCGGCCCAGATGTACTACATGGACGTCCCGTACTCGAAGGAGCAGATCCGCGAGGCGACGCTCGACCTGATCGCCCGCAACGGCCTCAAGTCCTGCTACATCCGTCCCGTCGTCTACCGCGGCGCCGGCCCGATGGGCCTGTACCCGCTCGACTGCCCGGTCGACGTCTTCATCGCCGTCTGGGAGTGGGGCTCCTACCTCGGCGACGAGGGCAAGCAGCGCGGCGTGCGCGGCAAGGTCGTCTCGTGGCGGCAGGATCGGTCCCGACGCGCTGATCCCCGCCGCCAAGGCCAACGGGCAGTACCTCAACTCGGTGCTCGCCAAGATCGAGTCCGAGAAGGCCGGCTACGAGGAGGGCATCCTGCTCGACCAGCGCGGCATGGTCTGCGAGGGCACCGGCGAGAACCTGTTCCTGGTCAAGGACGGCGTGATCGCCACCCCCGGCTTCAACTCCTCGATCCTCGGCGGCATCAACCGCCTGTCGGCGATCGAGATCGCCCGCGACCTCGGCTACACGGTCGTCGAGCGCGACGTCGCCCGCGGCGAGCTCTACCTCGCCGACGAGATCTTCATGACCGGCACGGCCGCCGAGCTCACGCCGCTGCGCGAGATCGACGACCAGCCGATCGGCAGCGGCGAGCCCGGACCGATCACGCGCGAGGTTCAGTCCGTGTTCGAGGACGCCCTGCACGGCCGCGCGGACCGCTACGCCGGCTGGCTCGACGTCGTGCCCCAGGCAGCACCCGCTCCGTGACGAAGATCGCGATCTACGACACCACCCTGCGCGACGGCATGCAGGGGCAGGGGATGTCGCTCTCGGTCGAGGAGAAGGTGCGGGTGGCGCACGTCCTCGACGAGCTCGGGATCCCGTTCATCGAGGCCGGCTTCCCGGCCTCCAACCCCAAGGAGGCCGAGCTGTTCGCGCGGCTCGAGCACGAGCGGCTGCAGGCCGACGTGTGCGCCTTCGGCATGACCCGCCGGCGCGGGATCCGCGCCGACGAGGACGCCGCGCTGCGCGTGCTGGCCGACTCGTTCGCCCCGGTCTGCACGCTGGTCGGCAAGTCGTGGGGCCTGCACGTGGAGAAGGTCCTGCGCGTCGACCGCGAGGAGAACCTGGCGATGATCGCCGAGTCGGTCGCCTTCCTGGTCGGCGAGGGCAAGCGCGTGCACTACGACGCCGAGCACTTCTTCGACGGCTGGCGCGACGACCCGGCGTACGCGGTCGCCTGCGTGCGCCGCGGCCGCCGAGGCGGGCGCCGAGAACGTCGCGCTGTGCGACACCAACGGCGGCTCGCTGCCCGCGCAGATCGCCGAGGCGGTGCGCGCCGTCCGCGCGGCCGCGCCGGCCGCCGCGCTCGGCATCCACTGCCACAACGACGCCGAGTGCGGCGTGGCGAACTCGCTCGCCGCCGTCGCCGAGGGCGCGGTGCTCGTGCAGGGCACGGTCAACGGCTACGGCGAGCGCTGCGGCAACGCGAACCTCACGAGCATCGTCCCCAGCCTGCAGCTCAAGCTCGGCCACGAGTGCCTGCCGTCGCTCGAGGGCTGGACCGAGGCCGCCCACTACCTCGACGAGCTGCTCAACCTCACGCCCGACCCCGACCAGCCGTACGTGGGCAAGAACGCGTTCGCCCACAAGGGCGGCCTGCACGTCGCGGGCGTGAACGCCGACCCCGCGACGTTCGAGCACATCGACCCGGCCGCGGTCGGCAACAGCCGCGAGGTGCTGGTCTCCGAGCTGTCGGGCAAGGGCACGGTGATCGCCCACGCCGGCGGCGCGCTCGACGACGCCGCCGCGAGCCGCGTGGTCGAGCGCGTGAAGGAGCTCGAGCACCGCGGCTTCCAGTTCGAGGCCGCCGACGGCTCGTTCGACCTGCTGATCCGGCGCGAGACCGGCGAGTACGAGCCGCTGTTCCGGCTCGAGTCCTGGCGCGTGATGTCCGAGAAGCGCGAGGACGGCCTGGTGCAGACCGAGGCCACGATCAAGATCTGGGTCGATGGGCAGCGGTACGTGCGGGTGGCCGAGGGCAACGGCCCGGTGCACGCGCTGGACGCCGCGCTGCGGGCCGCGATCGGCGAGCGCTACCCGCACCTGCGCGACATCAAGCTCGTCAACTACAAGGTCCGCATCCTCGACGAGTGGAAGGCCACGGGCGCGACGACCCGCGTGCTGCTCGACGCCACCGACGGCCGCGACACGTGGGGCGCGATCGGCGTGCACGAGAACGTGATCGAGGCCAGCTGGGACGCGCTCGTCGACTCGCTCGAGGCGGGCATGGTGCGGTCGCGGGCTCCCCAGGCGTGATCCCGCTCGCGCGGCCCGTGCTCGGCGACGCCGAGGAGCGGGCGGTGCTCGAGGTCCTGCGCTCGGGGCAGCTCTCGCTCGGCCCGCGCGTGCCGGCCTTCGAGCGGGCGTTCGCGGAGCGGCTCGGCGTGGCCCACGCGAGCGCGGTCTCCTCCGGGACCGCGGCGCTGCACCTGGCGCTGCGCGCGGTCGGGGTGAGCGAGGGCGACGAGGTCGTGACCTCGCCGCTGTCGTTCGTGGCCTCCGCCAACGTGATCCTCTACGAGCGGGCCAAGCCGGTGTTCGCCGACATCGACCCGGTCACCTTGAACCTCGACCCCGACGCCGCGGCGGCGGCCATCACCGGGCCGCACGACGGCGCTGCTCCCGGTGCACATCTTCGGCTACCCGGCCGACGTGCCGGCGCTCGAGGCCCACGGCCTGCCGATCGTCGAGGACGCCTGCGAGGCGCTCGGCGCGCGGCACGCGGACGGCACGCCGGTCGGCGGGCGCGGGTCACCCGGCGGCGTTCGGCTTCTACGCCAACAAGCAGCTCACGACCGGCGAGGGCGGGATGCTCACCATGGGCTCGGCCGAGCACAAGGAGCGGGTCGACTCCGAGCGCAACCAGGGCCGCGCGCCGGACATGGGCTGGCTCGACCACGATCGCCTCGGCTTCAACTACCGGCTCACGGACGTGGCGTCCGCGATCGGGCTCGCCCAGCTCGAGCGCCTCGACGAGATGCTCGCCGCGCGGGCGCGGGTGGCCGGCTGGTACCGGTCGGCGCTGGCGGAGCAGCGCGGTGGAGCTGCCGTGCGAGGACCACGGCGGCGACGTGCGCGGCTGGTTCGTCTTCGTCGTCCAGCTGCCGCGCGGGCTCGACCGCGACACGACCATCCGGGCGCTGCTCGAGCGCGGCGTGCAGTCCAAGCCGTACCTGCCCGCCATCCACCTGATGTCGTTCTACCGCGAGCGCTTCGGGCACCGCGAGGGCGAGTTCCCGGTCTGCGAGGACGTCGCCGGCGCGCTCGGTCGCGCTGCCGTTCTACCCGGAGATGACCGAGGGCGAGGTCGCGCAGGTGGCCGACGGCCCTCGACGCCGTCATACGCGCTTGACGTAGCTCACGAAGCCGGGGCCGCCGACCGCGGCGGCCACGGCGCGGCTGGGCGCGCGGCGGACCTCGCGCTCCTCGTAGCCGGCCGCGGCGTAGAGCGCGCGGGCGGCGTCGTTCTGGAGCCCGGTGTCGAGCGAGACGCCCGCGAACCCGCCCGCGGCCGCGGCGGCCTCCGCGCGCGTGAGGCAGCGTGCGGGCGACGCCGCGGCGCCGGAAGCGCGCGTCGACGGCCAGCGCGTCGACGTACAGCGTGTCGGGCGGCGGGTTGGGGGAGAGGAGCGCCGGCGGCCCGCAGGTGGCGCATCAGCGCCGGCCAGCGCCAGGGCGGCACGCGCGGCGCGGTGAGGCGCACGAAGCGGCGCGCGCGGGCGTCGCTCTCGCCGACCGGGAAGCTCGCGAGCACGCCCGCCAGCGCGCCGTCGAGCTCCGCCACCGCGCAGACGTCGAAGCTGGCGGCGTGCCCGGCGCGCGGGTACAGCGCGGTCACGAGCGCGCGGGCGCGCTGCTCGGAGCCGGCGTAGGCGTCGTAGTACGGCTTGGCCGACAGGTAGAGCAGCTCGGAGGCCGGATCGTCCGGCGTGGCGGGTCGGACCGCGACGGTCATGTGAGTCATCATGGCCGACGGCATGGCGCGCTTCTCCCTCCCGCAGGATCCGGTCTTCCAGCAGCTCAACGCCTCGCTGGCGTTCGACTGGCGGCTGGGGCCCTACGACGTGGCGCAGTCGCGCGCGCACGTGAAGATGCTCGCCGAGGCGGGGATCGTCAGCGCGTCCGACCGCGACGAGCTCCTGAGCGGGCTCGAGCGGGTCGAGGCCGAGCTCGAGAGCGGCGACTTCCCGTTCCACGCCGACGACGAGGACATCCACATGGCGATCGAGCGCCGGCTGACCGAGATCGTCGGCCCGGTCGGCGGGCGGCTGCACACCGCGCGCTCGCGCAACGACCAGGTGGCGACCGACGTCGCGATGTTCACGCGCGCGCACGCGCTGACGACGATCGAGCGCCTCGGGCACCTGCAGAGCACGATCGTCCAGCTCGCCGACCGCCACCTCGACTGGGCGATGCCCGGCTACACGCACCTGCAGCGCGCGCAGCCGGTCTACCTCGCCCACCACCTGCTCGCCTACTTCTGGATGTTCCGGCGCGACGCGCGGCGGTTCGAGCACGTGCTGGGGGCGACCAGCGACCTGCCGCTGGGCGCGGGCGCGCTGGCGGGCGTGAACTTCGAGACCGACCGCGGGCTGGTGGCGCGCGAGCTCGGCTTCGCGAGCGTGGCGCCGAACTCGATCGACGCGGTCTCGAACCGCGACTTCGTGCTCGACTACCTGTCGGCGGCGGCCACCTGCGCCACGCACCTGTCCCGCCTGGGGGCGGAGATCGTGCTGTGGTCGAGCGAGGAGTTCGGGTTCTGCGAGGTGTCGGACGCGTGGGCGTCGGGCTCCTCGATCATGCCGCAGAAGAAGAACCCCGACGCCGCCGAGCTCCTGCGCGCGAAGGCTCCGCGTGTGGTGGCGCACCTGGCGGCGCTGCACGGCGTGCTCCACGGCCTGCCGCTGACCTACAACAAGGACATGCAGGAGGACAAGGAGCACCTGTTCGACGCCGCCGACACGCTCGATCTGTGCCTGCAGGCGGCCACCGGGATGCTCGCGGGCGTGTCGTTCGACCGCGAGCGGCTCGCGGGCGCGGCGGCGGACGAGATGATCGCGGCGGTCGACGTCGCCGACATGCTCGTGCGCCGCGGCGTGCCGTTCCGGCAGTCGCACGGGATCGTCGCCGGGCTGGTGCGCGAGGCGGTCGACTCGGGCCGCACGCTGTCCGCAGCTCACGCGCGACGAGCTGGCGCGGCACTCGGAGGCGCTCGACGACGAGTACTACTCGGTGCTCTCCGCCCGCTCGTGGCTCGAGTCGAAGGTCTCCGAGGGCGGGACGGCCTCCAGCCGCGTGCGCGAGCAGCTCGCCCACGCACGCGGGCGGAGCTCGACGGGCAGCCGGCGTGACGCTCTACGAGCGGCCGGTCGCGGAGGTGGCCCGTGCGCTGCTGGGCGGCGTCGTGCGCTGCGGCGACACGGCCGGCGTGATCGTCGAGACCGAGGCGTACCACCACTCCGAGCCCGCGTGCCACGCCTACGTCGGCCTGACCGCCCGCACGAGCACGCTGTTCGGGCCGCCCGGGATCGCCTACGTGTACCGCTCGTACGGGATCCACGCGCTGCTGAACGTCGTCTGCGAGCCGGAGGACGTGGGCGCCGCGGTGCTGATCCGGGCGCTGGAGCCGTGTCGAGGGCATCGAGATCATGCGCGCCCGGCGGCGGAGCGACGACCTCTGCTCGGGGCCGGGCAAGCTCACCCAGGCGCTGGGCATCGGGCTCGAGATGAACGGCACCGCGCTGGCGTCCGGGCCCGGTGCGGTCGAGCCCCCGGTCGACCCGCTCCCCGCGGTCGCGGGGACGCGGATCGGAATCACCAAGGGAGTCGAGCTGCCGTGGCGGTTCTGCGCCGTGGGTGCGCGGACGGTCTCCCGGCCATGGCCGCCGGGCCTGCTCGCCGCCTGACGCAGCGTCGTCGCTCCGGGGAACGTCAACTGCGCTGGGTAAGGAGGTTGGGGGTTTGACCGCTGCGCGTGGGAGTTTGTGTATCTGGGTGCGTGCCGGCTCACCCGGATGCACGTTTCTCCCCGTCGAGAGGAGAAAGCGGATCTCGATGCCCGCCCGATCACTGAGCTGCACCAAACGCCCCCGGCTTGACCACCCGCCCTCCCTCCCAGCGCAGTTGACGTTCAACGCCGGCGGCGCACGCCGCCTTCGAGCTACGGCTCGCCGCCGCCACCGTCCGGAGCCGGGACGCCGCCCTCCGGCACCTCGGGCGCCGGCGCGGCCGGCGTCGGTGCGGGCTCGGCGGGCTCGGGCTCGGGATCCGTCGGCGCGGGGGCCTCGGGCGCCGGCGCCGTCGGAGTCGTGGGCGCGGCCGGGGCGGGTGTGGCGGTTCCCGGGGTCGGCGTGGTGGGCTCCTCGTCCTCCTCCGGCTCCGCGACCGCGGCGACGAACGTGCGGAAGATGCTGGCCGGGTACGTGCCGCCCGCGACGGGCTGGCCGGCGAACTCGGTCTCCATCGCCTTGAACTCGTTCGGGTAGCCGACCCACACGGCCACCGTGTACTTCGGCGTCCAGCCGACGAACCACGCGTCGCCGTAGCCCTCGGTGGTGCCGGTCTTGCCGGCCACGGTCACGCCCGGCACCTGCGCCTTCGTGCCCGTGCCCGACTGGACGACGCCCTGGAGGATCGAGCCGACCTGGTCGGCGACGCCCTCGTCGAGGATCCGGCGGTCGAGCCGCTTGTTGACCGCCTTCTCGCCGTTCGGCAGCTCGATCGGCTTGCTCTTGTCGTCGCTCTCCTTCGGCCATCCGCCGGATGCCGACCGGGCCGGGCGCCTTCTGGCTGCGGCGGTTCTCGGCCCCCGGGCTGAGCGTGCCCTACACGAGCTGGCCGCGGCTGGCGAAGGTCTGGTACGCGTGCGCCATGTCGAGCGGTGTCACGCCCTGCTTGAGCCCGCCGAGCGTCATCGCGTAGTTCGTCGAGACGTTGGTGCGGATGCCCATCCGCTCGGCGAGCCGGGCGACTTCTTCGTGCCCACCTTGATGCCCACCTGCGCGTACACCGAGTTGTCCGAGAACGTCGTCGCGCGCGCGAGGGTGGTGATGCCCGCGTACGCGTCCTCGTAGTTGTTGACGGTGAAGACCTCGCCCTTCGAGCGGGGGACGTCGATCTCCAGCTTGCGCGAGGACCAGACGGAGTCGGTCGAGATGCCCTGGCGCAGCGCCTCGGCGAGGATGAACGGCTTGATCGACGAGCCGGGCTGGCGCTGGCCCTGGGTCGCCAGGTTGAACGGCAGCTCGTTGTACTCGTCGCCGCCGACCATGGCGAGCACCTCGCCGGACTTGTTCTCGAGCGCCACCAGCGCGGCGCGCGGGCCGTCACGGTTCGGGAGCCACTGGTCGACCGCGCTCTCGGCGGCGGCCTGCATCTTGCCGCTGATGGTCGTCTCCACCTTCAGGCCGCCCTCGAACGCCCGCCGCGCGCCCTCCTGGCCGCCGCCGAGCCGGTCGACGACCTGCTGGCGGACCCACGACGTGAAGTACGGGTACTGGCCCTCCTCGACCGGCGGCTGGAGGTCGCCGCGGTCGGGCAGCGGCTCGCAGGATCGCGTCGTCGTACTGGTCCTGGGTGAGCATGTCCTGCTCGAGCATCTTCTGGAGCACGGTGTCGCGCCGGTCGCGCGCGGCGTCGGGGTTGACGATCGGGTCGTAGCCGGTCGGCGAGGCGACCATGCCGGCCAGCAGCGCGGCCTCGTGGGGCAGCAGCTGCGACGCGCACGTGACGGCTCGTCGCCCTTCTCGTCACAGCCCTGGTGGCTGGCCTGGAAGTACGTGCGCGCGGCGGCCTCGATCCCGTACGCGCCGTTGCCGAAGTAGATCGTGTTGAGGTAGTTGCGGAGGATCTCCTCCTTCGTCCACTTGCGCGTGAGGTGGTACGCCATGGCGGACTCGCGCAGCTTCTGGAAGATCGTCCGCTCGTCCTGGGCGGCGAGCGCGTTCTTGACGAACTGCTGCGTGATCGTCGAGCCGCCCTGCACCACGCGCTGCTGCACGATGTCCTGGTACAGCGCGCGCCCGATGCCGCGCAGGTCGACGCCGTCGTTGGTGTAGAAGCGCTGGTCCTCGATCGCGATGATCGCCTGCTTCATCACCGGCGCGATCTGCTCCTCGCGCAGGAACAGCCGCTTCTGGTTGCCGGTGAGCAGCCCGATCCGCTTGCCGTTGCGGTCCACCAGCATCGAGTTGCGTGTGGCCGGGCGGTCGAGCGTCGGCAGGTCGGAGGCGACGGCCATCATCATCCCGAAGACCGTCGAGACGGCGGCCAGCACGCCGAGGCCGAGCAGCAGCGCGAACAGGCGCAGCTTGCGGATCCGCACGCGACGGCGAGCGGCGGCGGCGCGCCGTCCCCGTGCTCGGGGCGCAGCGGCACGACGGTCGCTCCGTCGCCGCCGCCGTTGCTGGCGGAGGCAGCCGGGTCGAGGATGCGTTCGGAATCGCTCATACAGGGCGGTCTGGACGCGCTTCGGCGCTCCACGCCGAGGCCTCCGGCGCCCCGCATGATGGGGGATGGCACGGACGGTCCAGACCCGCTGGGAGGCTAGCATCGGGGCCTATGGACGACGCCGCGCAGACGGCTGCGCACCTGGCCCGCAACGCGGTCGACGTGCTGCCCGCCGGCGCACTCGAGGAGCGGCTGCGCAGCGGGCGCCCCGCTGCGCGCCAAGCTGGGGCTCGACCCGACGGCGAGCGACGTCCACCTGGGGCACACCGTCGTGCTCCAGAAGCTGCGCGAGTTCCAGGACGCGCGGTCACACCGTGGTGCTGATCATCGGCGACTTCACGGCGCGAGTCGGCGACCCGAGCGGGCGCTCGGCCACGCGCCCGGTGCTCTCCGGCGAGGAGATCGACGCGCACGCGCGCACGTACGTGGAGCAGGCCGGCAAGGTGCTGCGCACCGACGAGCGGCTTCGAGCTGCGCCACAACAGCGAATGGCTGGACATGGGGATGCAGGAGCTGTTCCGGCTCGCGCGCGTGCCCACGGTCGCGCAGATGCTCGAGCGCGACGACTTCGCGCGCCGGATGAAGGCGCACGAGCCCGTCTCGCTGCTCGAGCTCCTGTACCCGGTGCTGCAGGGGTACGACTCGGTGGCGATCGAGGCCGACATCGAGCTCGGCGGGACCGACCAGACGTTCAACCTGCTGATGGGCCGGGCGCTGCAGACCGCGTACGGCCGGCCGCCGCAGCTCGATGCTCACCATGCCGCTGCTGCCGGGGACCGACGGCGTCCAGAAGATGTCGAAGTCGATCGGCAACCACATCGGGATCACCGAGCCGCCCGACCAGATCTACGGCCGGACGCTGTCGATTCCCGACACGGCACTCGAGCCCTGGTACGGCCTGCTGCTGGGCCAGCCGGTGCCGGTCGGATCTCGCGCCGCGCGACGCCAAGCGCGCCCTCGCGCGGGCGCTGGTCGAGCGCTTCCACGGGGCGGAGGCGGCGGCCGAGGCGGAGGCCGGCTTCGACCGCGTGTTCGTATCCGGCGAGCTGCCGGCGGAGATCGAGGAGGCCGTCGTGCCGGCCGCGAACGGCGCTGTGCACCTCCCCGAGCTGATCGCCGACGTGTTCGGCGGCTCGCGGTCGGAGGCGCGCCGGGCGATCGCCCAGGGCGGCGTGAGGCTCGACGGAACAGCCGGTGACGGCGCTCGATCTGCCGGTCGCCGAGCTCGACGGACGGGTGCTGCAGGTCGGCAAGCGCCGCTACCGCCGGCTGCGCGTGGCCTGAAGGCCCGCTGCTAGCCTTCCGCGCCGCGATGGAGGCGCTGGTCGGGCTGGTCCGGACGCGCTACACTCCATTGCCCGCTTGGGGCTTGCCCCTGAGCGTGCCCAGATCGAGGAATCCCCTCTCCGAGGCGCAGCGGTCTTTGAAAACTCAACAGCATGCGCACCGATCAGCCATGGCCTCGTGCCGTGGCGAGCGATCGATGTGCGTCCAGGTTCGTCAACGCCGGCGGTGCTCGCTTGCGAGCGTCGTACGGCACCTGAACAACAACCTCGTCGATCGCATCCGGCGGTGGCCACGTGTACGGC
>CAVVCR010000005.1:0-231315 GCA_963746795.1 uncultured Solirubrobacteraceae bacterium | reverse complement strand
TCGACCCGGACGACGCGGCCGCGGTGCGCCGCACCTCGCCGGGTGCTCCGCATGCGAGGCCGAGTACGACGCGCTGGCCCCGCTGCCCGGCCTGCTGGCCAACGCTGCGGGCGCGCACGCGCGGTCGCGGAGCCGCTGTCGCCGGCCTTCGAGGAACGGCTGCTGGACGCCTATGCCCGCGACCACGCCACGCGGCCGCGCATGCGGCGCCGTCGTCCGCGGCCGCGCTGGCTCGCCGGCGGTGCGCTGGCCGCCGGGCTGGCCGCCGCCGCGCTGTTGGCCGTCGTGCTCACCGGCGACGGCGACGTCCCTCCGGCGCCGCCCGTCTACGACGTGGCGCTCCGCCCCGTCGACGCCGGAGGCTGCCAGCGGCCGGGCGACGCTCGAGACCGGCGCCGAGGGGACGACGCTGCACCTGTGGGTCAACGGCCTGGCGCGCGACGAGGACGCCGTCTACGAGGTGCTGTGCGACGCCGAGGCGTGGACCGCGACCGCGGGCACCTTCCACACCGACGGCAAGGGCAGCGCGTACGCGGTCCTCACCACCGCCCTGCGCCAGGGCGAGTACGACGCGATCCGGATCGTGCGCCGCGGCCATCGTGACGGCGGCTCGTGCGGCGCGTGGTGCTCGCCGCCCGTCTGTCCTGAACCGCTCCGCCGCCGCGCGCGTACCACCGCCATGCGACGCACTTCCCATCTGCTCGTGCTCCTGCTGAGCGCGGCGTCCTGCTGGCGGCAGGCTGCGGAGACGACGAGGACGAGGGCGGAGGCGGCGCCGCGACGCCCGAGGCCACCGAGGAGGCCACCGAGGAGGCCGCCGGGGCGGCGAGGCCCTGACCCTGACGGCCGACCCGGGCGGCGCGATCTCGTGGGACAAGAGCGAGCTGACGGCTCCTGCCGGCACCGTCACGATCAAGCTCGTCAACGACTCGACGATCGCCGCACGCCGGTCGAGATCGAGGGCAACGGCGTCGAGGAGGAGAGCGAGACGGTGACCGAGAGCGAGACCGAGGTACTCCGCCGAGCTCGAAGCGGTGAGTACGAGTACTACTGCCCGGTCGGCAGCCACCGGCAGTCGATGTCGGGCACGCTCACGGTCGAGTGAACGCGGCCCGCACGCGCTCCGTGCGGTAGTCGAAGATCGCGGCCAGGTCGCGCGCCACGAACAGGCGGCGTGCGACCTCGCCGAACGGCCCGTACGGCAGCGCGTAGCGCACGGTGTCGCGCATCAGCGTGCGCGCCCTCGCCGTCGGCCTCGAACTCGTGCGTGTGATGCCACATCGCGTAGGGGCCGCGCAGCTGCGCGTCGACGAATCGCTCGCCGGTACCCACTCCTCGATCCGCGTCAGCCACGAGACGCGGACGCCGTGGAGGCGCAGCCGGTACTCGATGAGCGTGCCTGCGCGGAGATCGGCTGGGCGCGGCGGGACGATCGCGAAGCGCAGCCACGGCGGGGTGATCGCCTCCAGGTTGCCGGCCTCGGCGAAGAACGGGAAGACCTCGGCGGGCGGCGCGGGAAGCCGCTGCTCGCGGCGTAGGACGTGATGGCCGAACACCCTCCGGGTACGGCGCGCGGCGCTCAGCGGATCCCGATGCGCAGCGAGTCGAGCACCGGCGCGGCCACGCGCTCGAGCGCGGCGAGGCGGCGCGCGTCGGCGGCGGCTGTGGTGATGACGAGCGGCTCGGGCTCGCGTGCGCAGCACGATGAGGCGCACCCGCGTGCCGTCGGCCGACGCGGTGGGGAAGATCAGCGTGCAGCGAAGCCTCCTCTCGCGGCAGAACAGGTCGTTGTGGGCGGGGCGCGTGAAGTCGACCTCGATCGGCATGCTCGTGCCGGGCACTCCGGCGACGGTCACCGGCTCCGACGTGCCGACGCGCAGGTCGGGATGGTCGCGCAGCCAGGCGACGAGGTCGTGGGCGTGGCGGTCCGCGACGCGTCGAGCCGCGAACGGCGGGATCGTAGACCTCGAGGATCCGGTCGAAGGCGAGCGTGGCAGGGGGCGGTCGGGCCTCGTTCGGTCCGCCCCGCTTCACGCGGATGAGCTCGAGAACGTTGGGCGACGTCGGTGTCGGGACGTACCAGTTGTCGTCGGAGACGACGAACGACAGCGCAGGGACGAACCCGCGCGTGAGGTACCGCTCGTCGGGCACGAGCGTGCCTCGGAACAGCTGGCGCCCTCGAGGCGCGGGTGGCTGGGCCGAGCGATCGTCGCGCGGCGGGTCCGTGCTCAGGCCGGTCGCCAGGGCGATCACGAGGATCGCGGTCAATGCCAGCCCGGCGGTGGCGATCGCCACCGGACGCAGCGGCGGCAGGCTGCAGGCGGAGCCCGTCCGGGGCTGCTCGCGGGTGGCAGCCGCCACGAGCTCTTCGCGGAGCTGCTCGACGTAGCTCATCGCCGGGCTCCCATCCGGGCGCGCAGCGCGCCGAGGCCGCGGCTCACGCGCTTGCGCACGACGGCCTCTGACGTCTTCCCGGCCTGCGCGATGTCGGTGTAGGCGCGATCCTCGAGCACGTGCGCGCGCACGGCGTCGCGCTGGTCGGCCGGCAGCTCGTCGATCAGCCTGTAGGCGGCGTCGCGGCCGAGCAGCGTGATCAGCTCGACGTCCTCCTCGCCGACCGGCCACGCGCTCCATGCCCAGCCTGCGCTGCATCCGGTCCTCCGCGGCGCCGCGCCGGCGAACGTCTGCGAGCTTGTGCTGCGCGATCCCGAACAGCCAGGCCACCGCGGGCGTCGGGCCGCGGCGGAACCGCTTGCGCGCCACGAGGGCGGCCGCGAACGTCTCCGCCGTCAGGTCGGCGGCGATCTCGGGGTCATGGACCCGGCGTGCGAAGTAACCCAGCAGCATCTCGACGTAGCGGTCGTAGAAGCGCCCGAAGTCTTCGGGATCGCCCGAGAGGAGAAGGTCCTCGTCGCTGGCCATGTGCGCTCCTGACCGATACTCGCAGCAACCCCTCCGGAATGTGACAGGGCGCGCTTGCTCGCACTCGCAAGTCGCGCGAGCGCCTTGATTAGATTGCGGGATGGCAAGTGTGGCGATCCTCGGCGGCGGCGTTGCGGGCCTCACGGCGGCCCACGAGCTGGCTTCGCGCGGTTTCGAGGTCGTGGTGCTCGAGGCGCGCGACATCCCGGGCGGCAAGGCGCGCAGCCTGCCGGTCCCCGGGTCCGGGACCGGCGGCCGCGCGGACCTTCCCGCCGAGCACGGCTTCCGCTTCTTCCCGGGTTCTACCGGCACGTCCCGGACACCATGGGCCGGATCCCCGACGGCTCCTCGACGGTGCTGGAGAACCTGGTGGGCGCGACGCGGATCCTGCTCGCCCAGGCCGGCGGGCGCAACGAGCTGGTGTCCGGCGCACACCTGCCCGAGTCGCTCGAGGACCTCGCGGTCCTGAGCCGCTTCCTGTTCGAGCTCATGACCTCGCTGGGCATCCCGCCGCACGAGCACGCCTGGCTCGTCGAGCGGCTGCTGACGCTCCTCACGAGCTGCGACGAGCGGCGCTACGAGCAGTGGGAGCTCGAGAGCTGGTGGGACTTCGTGCGCGCCGAGGAGCGCTCGGTCGCGTTCCGCAAGTTCCTCGCCGAGGGGCTCACGCGCACGCTCGTGGCAGCCCGGGCGCGCGAGATCAGCGCCCGCACCGGCGGGCTCATCCTCGCCCAGCTGATCTTCGACCTCACGCAGGCGGGCGGCCGTGCCGACCGCGTCCTGAACGCGCCGACCAACGAGGCGTGGATCGACCCCTGGGTCGCGGAGCTGGGGCGGCTGGGCGTCGACCTGCGGCTCGGCACGCCGGTCCAGGGGCTCACCGTGCGTGACCGCCGGATCGCGGGCGTCACCACGCCGTCGGGCACCGTGACGGCCGACCACTACGTCGCCGCGCTCCCCGTCGAGGTCATCCGCACGCTCGCGGGGCCGCCGCTGCGTGCGCTCGATCCGCTGTTCGCCCGCCTGGACCGCCTCGTCACTCGCTGGATGAACGGCGCGCTGTTCTACCTCGACCGCGACGTGCCGCTCGTGCACGGACACGCGATCTACATCGACTCCGAGTGGGCGCTGACCTCGATCTCGCAGGCGCAGTTCTGGCGCGGCGTCGACCTCGCGCGCTACGGAGACGGGCGGACGAAGGGGATCCTCTCGGTCGACGTTTCGGACTGGACGACGCCGGGGCGCCGCACCGGCAAGGTCGCGATGCGGTGTTCGCGCGAGGAGATCCGCGCCGAGGTCTGGGGCCAGCTCGTCGACCATCTCGACGACGGCCAGCTCGACGAGCGGCACGTGCTGGCCTGGTTCCTCGACCCCGCGATCGAGTTCCCGAACCCCACCGAGGCCACCAACCTCGAGCCGCTGCTGATCAACACCGCGGGGTCGTGGGCCGACCGCCCGGGCGTGACGACCCGGATCCCGAACCTGCTGCTCGCCGCCGACTACGTGCGCACGGACACCGATCTGGCCACGATGGAGGGCGCCAACGAGGCCGCCCGTCGCGCGGTCAACGTGATCCTGGACCGCACCGGCTCGGACGCGGCGCGCTGCAAGACCTTCAAGCTGCGCGAGCCCGCCGTGCTCGGCCCGGCGCGGACGCTCGACAGGCTTCGCTGGAAGCTGTTCCACCGCCCGGCCCGCGCGCCGCTGCGGGTGACGGGCGACGGCGGGGTGGAGGCGAGCGGCCTACTCTCCCGCGGCGCGCTGGCGGTCGGGGGCCTCAGCCGCCGGCTCCGGCGCTGAGGCCGAGCTGGGTACCGGCGAACGTCAACGGCGGCATTGAAGGGGAGCCCGAATCGGCGAGTGTCGACTTGACGGCGAATATCGCCGTCAAGTCGACACGCGCCGGCGCCGGCACCCCAGCCTCCAGTTGACGTTCGTTTACGGCGCGACGACCCGCTCGAGGCCCGCCTCCCGGCACCCAGCCTCCAGAGCCTCGAGCCCGAACGCCTGCACCGGGCCGAGGGCGCCCGTCCCTTCGACACCGTCGGAGGCGGCCAGCCGCGCCGCCCAGGCCAGGATCCCGGCCGTCAGCGAGTAGGGCTCGCCGCCGGTGAGGTGCACCTCCGAGAGCTTGTCGCCGGCGGCGTCGAACGTCTCGGCCACCACCCACGAGATGCCCGATTCCGGATCCGGGGCGCTGGCGAGGCCGACGAGGCGGTCGGCGGCGGCCTTGAGCGCGGGGCGCACCCCCGGCACGCGCATCGCCAGCGAGCCCGCGAGGCTCCCGGCCTGCAGCGGCTTCGCGAGCGCGCCGAACCACCCGAGGTAGACGTTGACCTCGAGCAGGTTCGGATAGCTGGTCGGGAGCGTGAGGTGCTCGGTGCCGCCGATCGAGACCGCGTCGCGGTCCTTGCCGCGCACGCTGAACGCGCGGAGGCGCTCGGCCATCCGCGCCGTCTGGACGGCGCCGCCGCGGAACGCGTAGCCGTCGTCCAGCGCGACGGCGACCGACGACGCGCGTGTCCCTGCGCTCGACCCGGCGCCGAACGCGTAGTAGCCGATGTCGACCCGTTGGGCGTCGAGCCCCGCCTCCTCCAGAGCCAGGGCCCCGGCCAGTGCGCCCGGCACGTAGTCGTAGCCCATGGCGGGCAGGAGCGCGGCGCCGGCGCGCTCGGCGGGCGGCCCGAACTCGTCGAACACGCGGCGGATGAAGACCGGCTCGCCCGTCGAGTCGATGTAGATCCCGCCCGCGGCGATCGCCGCCCGCACGGCCGGCTCGCCCCACTTGGAGAACGGCCCGACGAGGCTGACGAGCACGTCGCCGCGCTCGGGTAGCGCGAAGACGGAGTTCTGGCGCATCGAGTCCGCGACCCGCCACTCCATCCCGAGCCGCTCGGCCAGCTCGCGCACCGACGCCTCGGTGCGACCGGCCAGGACGGCGGGCGCGCCCTGCGCCGCGAGGCGTTCGGCGACCAGGCGGCCGGTGAAGCCCGTGGCTCCGAAGACGATGATGCGACGCGTAGCCATTGAGTTCGAGCGCATACCCACGTTCGCTCAGCTACTACCATGGGTGTCAACGACTACCGAAGCGTCAGAGACGATGCAGAGGGCCCGCCGACGAGTGGCGGGCACGAAAGGAACACATGGCAGAAGTGCACAAGGTCTCCGTGGAGATCGGCGGGAAGGAGATCTCGTTCGAGACCGGTTGGATGGCCAAGCAGGCCTCCGGAGCCGTTGTCGTCCGCTCCGGCGACACCGTCGTCCTCAACACCGCCACGGCAGGCAACCTGCGTGACGTCGACTTCCTCCCGCTGACGGTGGATGTCGAGGAGCGCATGTACGCCGCGGGCAAGATCCCCGGCTCATTCTTCAAGCGCGAGGGCCGCGCAGGCGAGAAGGCGACGCTTGTCGCCCGCATGATCGACCGCCCCCTCCGTCCGCTCTTCCCCAAGGGCTGGCGCCGCGAGACGCAGCTCGTGAGCATGCCGCTCTCCGTCGACCAGGTGGGCCCCTACGACGTGCTCGCCATGAACGGCGCGTCGGCCGCCGTCGCGATCTCCGACATCCCGTTCCCGACGCCGGTCGGCGCAGTGCGCATCGGCAAGGACCTGGAGGGCAACTTCGTCATCAACCCGACGGAGGAGCAGCTGCAGGAGTCCGGGCTCGACCTGGTCGTGTCCGGCACCGACGAGGCCATCCTCATGGTCGAGGCCGGCGCCGACGAGATCCCCGAGGCCGAGATCCTCGACGCGCTGGACATCGCGCACGGCGCGATCAAGCAGCTCGTCGCCGCTCAGCGCGAGCTGGCCGAGAAGGCCGGCAAGCCCAAGCTCGAGGTCGAGGTGCCGCAGGCCGACCCGGAGCTCGCCCGCCAGATCGCCGAGTCCCACGGCGCCGCGCTCGACCGCGCCACCTCGGTCGAGGACAAGCTCGAGCGCCAGGCCGCGACGAAGCAGGTCGAGGAGGAGGTGCTCGCCCAGTACTCCGGCGACCCCGCCGCCGAGACGTGGGCCGAGTTCCGCCAGCGGGCGCAGATCGCCTTCGACGCACTCGAGAAGAAGGTCATCCGCGAGCGCATCGCGATCCACAAGAAGCGCCCCGACGGTCGCCAGCCGGACGAGATCCGCGCGATCGACATCCAGATCAAGCCGCTGCCCCGCACGCACGGGTCGGCGCTCTTCACCCGCGGCCAGACGCAGGCGCTGTCCGTGGTCGCGCTCGGCACGACGCGCGAGGAGATGCGGATCGACTCGCTCGGGCTCGAGACGTCCAAGCGCTACTTCCACCACTACAACTTCCCGCCGTTCTCGGTGGGCGAGGCCGGCTTCATGCGCGGCCCCAAGCGGCGTGACATCGGCCACGGGGCGCTCGCCGAGCGCGCGCTGGTCCCGATGATCCCCGACCAGGAGCAGTTCCCGTACACGATCCGCGTCGTGTCGGACATCCTCGAGTCCAACGGCTCCTCCTCGATGGCCTCCGTCTGCGGCTCGACTCTGTCGCTGATGGACGCCGGCGTGCCGATCAAGGCGCCGGTGGCCGGCATCGCCATGGGGCTGATCAAGGAGGGCGACGACTACGTCGTGCTCTCCGACATCGCCGGCGTGGAGGACCACCTGGGCGACATGGACTTCAAGGTCGCCGGGACGGAGAAGGGCATCACCGCCCTGCAGATGGACATCAAGATCACCGGCGTCACCTTCGACATCCTGCGCGACGCGCTCGCCCAGGCCAAGGAGGGGCGCTCGTTCATCCTCGGCAGGATGGCCGACGCGATCGGCGAGCCGCGCACCGAGCTCTCCGAGTTCGCGCCGCGCATCTCGGCCGTGAAGATCGACCCCGACAAGATCGGCCTGCTGATCGGCAAGGGCGGCGAGACGATCCGCGCGCTGCAGGAGGAGTACGAGGCGCAGATCGACGTCGACGACCTCGGCAACGTGCGCGTCTACGCGCAGACCGGCGCCCAGGGCGACGCGCTCGTGGACCGCATCCGGTCGATGACCAAGGAGGTCGAGGTCGGCGACGAGTTCCCGGGCGCGAAGGTCGTCAAGACCACCACGTTCGGCGCCTTCGTCGAGCTCGCCAAGGGCACCGACGGGCTCCTGCACATCTCCAACGTCTCGCCCGGCCAGCGCGTCGGGACGGTCGAGGAGGTCCTCAACAAGGGCGACGAGATCTCCGTGCGCGTGGTCGAGGTCGACCGCGAGCGCGGCCGGATCGGCCTGCGCCTCGCCGAGGACCCGGAGATCGCCGGGAAGTCCAAGGAGGAGCTCGCCACCGTCTCGGCCGGCAGCGGCGGCGGCGGTGGGGGCGGCGGGGACCGCGGCCGTGGCCGCGGCGGCGACCGCCGCAACGGGGGCGGCCGGGGCCGTGACCGCGACCGTGGCGGCAGCCGCGAGTCCCGCGGCGACCGGGACCCTGACCGCAGCTAGAGGTAACTGCCGGAACGACACAGTCGGCACCCTCGATTCGTGCCGAGCATTCCAGGCACGGAAGAATGTGTCGTTCCGGCCACCCGTCTCCTGATGTCCAGCCACCGAATCACGGAGCTCTCTTCAGGGCTGCGGGTCGCGACCGAGGTCATGCCCTCCGTCCGGTCCGCGGCCCTCGGCTTCTTCGTCGGCACCGGCTCGCGCGGCGAGTCGGTCGCCGAGGCCGGCCTCTCGCACTTCCTCGAGCACCTGCTCTTCCGCGGCACCGACCGCTACGCCTCGGCCGAGATCGACCAGCTGTTCGACGCGATGGGCGCCGAGCTCAACGCCGGCACGGACAAGGAGAGCACCACGGTCTACGCGCGGATGCTCGACCAGCACCTCTCGCGCGCCTTCGACGTGATCGCCGACATGGTGTGGCGGCCCGCGTTCCGCGACGTCGACCCCGAGCGCGAGGTCGTGCTCGAGGAGATCGCAATGTACGAGGACGACCCGCAGGACACGGTCTTCGACGTGCTCGGCGAGGCGGTGTTCGGCGGCCATCCGCTCGGGCGGCCGATCATCGGCCGCGCGCCGGTCATCCGCGAGACGCCGGTCGACCGGATCGCCGCGTTCCACGCGGCTCGCTATGTCCCGGGGTCGGTCGTCGTGGCCGCCGCCGGGTCGGTCGACCACGACCAGGTCGTCGAGCTGGCCGAGCGCACGCTCGGCGGGCGGCCGGCGGAGGGCGCGCCCGCGATCGAGCCCGCCCCCGCGGATCCCGCGCCGACCGTGCGCTTCCAGCGCAAGGACACCGAGCAGTGCCACGTCTGCCTCGGGGCGGTCGGGCTCCCGCGCGGGGACGAGCGCCGCTTCGCCTCGCGCGTGCTCGACGCCATCTTCGGCGGCCTCTCCTCGTCGCGCCTCTTCCAGGCCGTGCGCGAGGAGCGCGGGCTCGCCTACTCGGTCTACTCGTTCGCCGGCCAGTACGCCGACACCGGCCAGATCGGCCTCTATGTGGGCACGCGGCCGGACAAGGTGGGGGAGGCGATGAGCGTGGTCGGCGACGAGCTCGAGCGCCTGCGCGAGCAGCCCGCCACCGAGGAGGAGCTCGAGCGCGCACGCGAGAACGTCAAGGCGCGCGTGGTGCTCGCGCTCGAGTCGACCGGTGCGCGCATGAACCGCCTCGGCGCCTCGCTGCTCTACGGATTGCCGCTGCTCGAGGCCGACGAGGTGATCGCCCGCTTCGAGGCAGTCACGCTCGACGACCTGCGCGAGCTGACCGACGAGCTGTGGAAGCCGGAGCGGCTTTCGGCGGCCGGCATCGGTCCCGACGAGCAGGCCTTCCGCGCCGCCGTCGAGGACGTCTGCCCCGGAGCGAGCGTCGCCGCATGATCCGTGTGGCCGTGGCCGGCGCCGCGGGCCGGATGGGCCAGATGGTGTGCGCCGCGGTCGAGGGCGCCGACGGCATGGAGCTGAGCGGCCGTGCCGACCCGCAGCTCGGCACGGCGGTGGGCGATGTGCTCGGGGGCGCCGACGTGCTGGTCGACTTCACGCAGCCGGACAGCGCGCTGGGGAACGCCCAGGAGGCCCTGGCCGCGGGCGTCCACGTCGTGATCGGCACATCGGGATTCGACCTCGACGGCCTGCGCGCGGCCGCGCGCGAGGCGAGCGCGAACGCGTTCGTCGCCCCCAACTTCGCGATCGGCGCGGTGCTCATGATGCGCTTCGCCGCCGAGGCCTCGCGCCACATGGAGCGCGCCGAGATCATCGAGCTCCACCACCAGGCCAAGCTCGACGCCCCGTCGGGGACCGCCGCGCGGACGGCGCAGATGATGGAGGGAGACGTGCCGATCCACTCCGTGCGCCTGCCGGGCCTGGTCGCCGACCAAGAGGTCATCCTCGGCGACGTCGCCCAGACCCTCACGATCCGCCACGTCACCACCGACCGCACGAGCTTCATGCCGGGCGTGCTGCTGGCGATCCGCCGCGTGGCGGACCTGCCCGAGTCCCCGGTCGTGGGGCTCGAGCACCTGCTCGACTAAGTGTGCGGCTTACTCGCACTCGCAAGCTCGTGCGAGCGCCTTGATTAGCATCGCGGTCACCGACCATGCGGTCGAGCGCTACCTGCAGCGGGTGCGTGGCGTGCTCGACGCGCGGCCGGAGATCGCGGGCCGCGTGCGGCGGGGGTGGGAGGCGGGAGCCACGACGCCGGCGGAGCGGGGCGCGGTCCACGTGCGCGACGTCGAGCGGAGCGACCTCGTCTACGTCTGCGTCTGGGACCGGCCGCGCGACGAGCTGGTCGTCGTGACGCTGTGGGAGGAGGGCGACGAGGCCGCGGTGCCGCGGCGGTTCACCGATGCGCTGCGGCACCGCCGGGCGTGAACGTCAACGGCGGCATTGAAGGGGAGCGCGAATCGCCGAGTGTCGACTTGACGGCGAATATCGCCGTGAAGTCGACACTCGCCGACGCCGGCACGTCCAGCCTCTCTACCCAGCGCAGTTGAAGTTCGAGCCCTAGTACCGCACGGCGCGGCCACGTCCAGCGCGCTTGGCCTCGTACAAGGCCTCGTCAGCCCGCGAGAGGACTGCGGAGAGCGTGTCGGTCTCGACGCCCGGGCTCGCGGCCCCGATCGAGACGTTGACCTCGAGGCCCTCGCGCTCGTGCTCGAACGCGCTCGCGACGGACTGCAGCACCGCGTCGGCGGCCTCGTCGCCACGGCCTGGCGCTCCCGGCACCCAGACGGCGAACTCGTCGCCGCCGAGCCGCCCGACGACGCCCTGGCTCGCGAGCTGCCGCGCGACTTCCGTGAGCACCATGTCACCCGTGGCGTGGCCGTGCCCGTCGTTGACGGACTTGAAATGGTCGATGTCGCAGACCAGCACGCTGCCGGCCTCGCGCTGCTCGACGGCGCGGCGGATCGTCGCGAGCCAGTGGCGGCGGTTGAGGACGCCGGTGAGGTCGTCGACCCGCGCCTCGCGTTCGAGCTCGGCGACGCGTGCGGCCATCGACGCGCCGGCCTTGCCGCCGCGCGCGGCCTCGAGCGCCAGGTCGTCGAAGTCGTCGTCGCAGAGGCCGAGCATCTCGAGCGCGAGACCAAGCAGCGCGTAGTCGGGTGCGGGGCGCGACGCGACACCGACGACCTCGTCGGCGACGATCACGCACGCGACCTCAGGGCTGGGGATCGCGGTGCCGGACGGGCCGCCGTGGTGGAAGGCGATGACCCGCTCGACCGCCTCCTCGGCCTGCGACGCGCGGGCGACGAGCGCGCCCGCCTCGGCGTGATCGACGCCCAGCTCGCGGCGCTCGGCCGCGGCGCGCGCGGCGCCCGCGGAGTGCTCGGCGATCGCGTCGAGCCGGTCGCCGCCGAAGGCGAGCGGCAGCACGAGCTTGCCGACGTCATGCAGCAGGCCGCCGAGATGCGCGATGTCCGGGGCTGCGCCGGTCCGCTCGGCGATCGCCTGCGCGGTCCCGGCGACCGCGGCGGCGTGCAGATGCAGGTGCCCGATCGAGCGCCCGCCGCTGCCGGGCGCGCGCTGGAAGAAGCGGTAGGTGGCCGCCTCGAGCGCGAGCTGTGCGATCGCGCGGCGGCCCACCAGCGTCACCGCGGCGCGGATGCTGCGCGCCCGCAGCGGTCGCGCGCACGCGGCCGAGTTCGCGTAGCGCAGCAGGTCGGCCGTCAGGCCCTGGTCGGCCTCGAGCGCCGCCACCATCTCCCCGATGCCGGCGTCCTCGGTCTCTGCGATTGCCTTCACGCGCCGCACGGTGGCGCTGAGCACCGGCAACCGGCCCAGCCGCTCGACCGCCTCGTCGAGATGACCAGGCTGGGACGCCGTGCGTGTCAGGTTGCGGACCATGAGCCTCTCGGACGAAGATCGGCGGTCGGCGGAGAGCCTTGAGCGGGAGCTTCCGTCCGCTCGCGTGGCAGACTTGGGGCATGCGTCCGCTCGAAGGCCTTTTCACGGCGATGGTGACCCCGTTCCACGCGGACGGTCGCGTGAACGAGGACGGCGCGTTGGCGCTCGGCCGGCATCTGCTCGCCAACGGCTCCGACGGCCTGGTCGTCTGCGGCACGACCGGTGAGTCGCCGACCCTGTCCGACGATGAGATGGTCTCGCTCGTGGAGGCGATGGTGGGGGAGCTGGGGGCGGAGGCCACGATCGCCGCCGGCGCCGGCTCCAACGCCACCCACCACGCCTGCCACCTGGCGGAGCGGATGGCCGCCGCGGGCGCCCACGCGCTGCTCTCGGTGACCGGCTACTACAACCGCCCGAACCGGCGCGGGATCGTCCGGCACTACGCCGAGGTCGCCCGCGCGGCGGGCGGGACGCCGGTGATCGTCTACAACATCCCGAGCCGGACGACCGTCAACCTCGCGCCCGACCTGCTCGCCGAGCTGGCGCAGATCGACGGCATCGCGGCGGTCAAGCAGTCCAACTCCGCCGAGCTCGGCCCGATCGACGGCATGACCCTCCTGACCGGCAACGACGAGGACCTCGCGCGCTGTTTGGACCTCGGCGGAGCGGGCGGCATCTGCGTCTCCAGCCACGTGGTCGGCAGCGAGATGCGCCGCATGTTCGACGAGCCGGGCAACCGTGCGGAGATCGACGCCTCGCTGCGCCACGTCTACAAGGCGATGTTCTGCACGTCGAGCCCGATCCCCGTCAAGACGGCGCTCAACCTCCTCGGGCACGACGTCGGCGGCCTACGGCTCCCGCTCGTCGAGGCCAGCGAGCAGGAGCTCGCCACCGTGCGCGGCGCCCTCGAGCGGCAGGGTCTGTTGACCGGAGTACCCACAGCGTGAGCGGCAAGCTGCGCGTCCTCCCGCTGGGAGGCGTCGGCGAGATCGGCAAGAACCTCACGGTCGTCGAGTACGAGGGCCGGATCGTGGTCGTCGACTGCGGGCTGCGGTTCCCGACCGCCGAGATGATGGGCATCGACCTCGTGTTGCCCGACTTCACGTTCCTGCGCGAGCGGGTGCAGGACATCGAGGCGATCGTCATCACGCACGGCCACGAGGACCATCTCGGCGCGCTCCCCTGGGTGCTGCGGGAGCTCGGCCAGGACAGCGTCCCCGTCGTCTACGGCGGGCAGCTGACCGTGGCCATGGCGCGCTCGAAGCTCGACGAGCACAAGCTCCGCGAGGTCAACCTGGATGTGCTCCCGATCGGCCAGGTGGCCGACGCCGGGCCGATCGGCATCGAGATGGTCCACCTCACCCACTCGATCCCCGACGCCGCGGGCGTGGCCCTCAAGACCGACCTCGGGACGATCCTCTTCACGGGCGACTACAAGTTCGACCAGACGCCGGTGGGCGGCGCGCCGGCCGACATGGCGCGACTGGCCGAGCTGGGGCGGGAGGGCCTGCTCCTGCTGTGCGGGGACTCGACGAACGCCGACCGGGCGGGCATCTCGACCAGCGAGTCGGTCGTCGGCCCGCAGCTCGAGCGCCTGTTCGCGCACTGCCCCGGCCGGATCGTCGTGACGTGCTTCGCCTCCAACATCCACCGTGTGCAGCAGGTGGTCGACGCCGCCGCCGCGAACGGCCGCAAGGTCGCCCTGATCGGCCGCTCGATGCGCAAGAACGTGAACATCGGCCGCTCGCTGGGCCACATCGCGATCCCCGACGGCCAGCTGATCCCGCCGCGCGAGCTCGAGCACTACCCGGACGAGAAGGTCGTGATCGTCTCCACCGGCTCGCAGGGCGAGCCGCTGTCCGCCCTGCGCCGCATGGCCTACCGCGACCACCCGGCCGTCGAGCTGCGCAGCGGCGACACCGTGGTCTTCTCAGCCACGCCGATCCCCGGGAACGAGCGGGCGGTGAACGAGACGATCGACCGGCTGTACCACATCGGCTGCGACGTCGTGACCGCCCGCGACGAGCCGATCCACGCCTCCGGCCACGGCTACGCGGAGGAGCTGAAGATGATGCTCAACCTCACGCAGCCGCGCTACGTCATGCCGGTCCACGGCGACTACAAGCGGATGCTGCTGCACTCCAAGCTCGCCGAGGCGGTCGGCGTCGACGCGGAGCGCATCTTCCGCACCGAGAACGGCGTGCCGCTCGAGATCGACGCCCGCGGCGCCTCGCTCGGGCGCCCCGAGACCGCGGGCCTGGTGTTCGTCGACGGGGTCGACATCGGGGACGTCGCCGACGTCGCGCTGCGCGACCGGCGCATGCTGTCGGCCGACGGCATCTTCATCATCGTGGCCACTATCAACGAGCAGGACGGCTCGTCCGTCGTCCCGCCCGAGGTGCTCGCCCGCGGCGTCCCGTTCCTCGACGACAAGGGCAAGATCATCGAGGAGCTGCGCGAGGCGGTCGAGGACTCCCTCGACCGCGCCGCCGAGCAGCGGATCACCGAGATCGAGGTCCTCGAGTCCGTGCTCCACGACGACATCGCGGCGTTCGTCTACGAGCGCCTCAAGCGCCGCCCGATGATCCTGCCGGTCGTCGTCGAGGTCTAGAGAGCGCGCGGGTCAGCGCTCGGCGATGACGGGCAGCTCGCTCGTGCGCCGGCGCGCGGCAGGCTGCTGCTCGAGCCGCGGCCGCAGCGCGATGAAGCCGAGGACGAGGAGGAGCACGCCCGCTCCCGCGACCGCGTAGGCGGTGCGGGGGGACCCGATCGCGACGAGCGCCCCGCCGAGCAGGTAACCCACGCCGGGCATAGCGGCGGCGAGCGACTCGAGGAGCCCGACGATGCGGGCCTGGTAGTCGGACGGCGTCGCCTCCTGCAGGGCGGTGACGACCGCGATCCACTGCACGCCGTTGCCGGCCCCGCCGACGATCGACACCAGGCAGGCGACGAGCAGCGTCTCGGCCGTCGCGAGGCCGAGGTACGCGGCTCCGATGGCGGCCGTCGCGCCGATGATGAGCGGCATCGTCGAGCGGTTCTTGATCAGCAGGTACACCAGGCTCCCGACCACGATCCCCGCTCCCCACGACGCGAGCAGGAAGCCGAACCCGGCGTCGCTGGTGCCGAGGCTCTCCTTCGCGTAGATGACCTCGATCGGGATCACGAGCGTAAAGAGGATGAGCGCCACGGCCTCGCCGATCAGGAGCAGCCGGACGAGGGGATTGCTGCGGGCGAAGCGCATGCCGGCCGTCAGCCGCTCCCGCCACGGCTCGCGCACGACGTGCGCGGCGGGGAGGCCCTTCGTGACCGCCAGCATGGCGGCGATGGCGAGGAACGACGCGGCGTCGACGAGCAGCGCGGTGGCCACCCCGAACTTGCCGATCAGGAGGCCGGCCAGCGCGGCCCCGCCCACGGCCGAGAACGCGAAGCCCATGTTCATCAGCGCGTTGCCCTCCTTCAGCAGCCCGGCCGGCTGCAGCACCGTGGCGACCGCGCCGCGCGTGAGCCCGCGGGCCGTGATGGCGAGCGCGCCGTCGAGGAGCCCGAGGGCGAGCACGAGCCCAAGCACGAACGTCGTCTCGGCCAGCAGGGCGAGCGCGGCGAAGGCGAGCGCCTCGGCCAGATAGAGCAGCGGCAGGCTCCGTCGCAGGGCCGCCTGGTCGAAGCGTGCGGTGAGCGGCGGCGCGACGAGCGCGGGCAGGAACTTGGCGGCGAAGAAGAACGCCGCCGTGGGCGCGACGGCCTGCGTGCGGTCGTAGACGAGGACGGCGAGCGCGACGAGCCCGACGCTGTCGCCGAGCTCGTTCAGCGTGTACGAGGACAGGAGTCGACCGAACGGCCTTACGGCCAATGGTGCAAAGCGCCCCCGCATCCGCCCAATCGTAGTCCCTCGGCGGTCGGACTCCAATGCGGACGGATGTCCACCTCCTCGAGGGGTTTCTGACATCAAGTCAGTATTGACCGGTGCCGATTACCCGAGGGCTGTGTCGAGACGCAAGGGGCTGATTCTCGCCGCCCAGACGGCCGCGCTAGCCGCCGCCGTAGGTGTCGCCTTGCTCGGTTCGAGGGTCGCCGACTGGCAGCCGATCGAGCTCGTGCTGCTGCTGTTCGTGCTCGCTGCGGGGAGCGAGGTCATGACGATCGAGTTCCGCGGATTCCGCATCTCGGCGTCGTTCCTGGCCATCGTCCTGGCGATGGCGCTGCTCGGCCCGGCGCCCGCCGCTGCGATCGGAGCCGGCTCGATGCTGGTCGACGGCGTGATCACCCGTGCGCCGCGGTGGCAGGTGCTGAACAACATGTGGATCTACACGGTGTTCCCGGTCGTCGGCGGTCTGCTCATGACCTCGCTGGCCGGGGAGCCCGGGGACCATGGACACGCCGCCCTCGGCTTCGCCGGGATCGTGCTGTTCGTGTTCATGCTCACGAACGCCCTCAACTTCATGCTCGTCGTGCTGATGCGCCGGGCACCGGGCGGGATCTCGTTCCGCGACGCCGTCGAGCACGCGTTCCTGCCGGTCCTGCCGGCCGAGTTCGCCACCGGCCTGCTGACGGCCGGCGTCGCGTTCATCTACGGCCGCATCGGGGTGGGGGCGGTCGGTCTCCTCGCCGTCGTGATCTTCGTCTTCCAGTACCTCTTCCGCGCCGGCGTGCAGGCGTTCGAGCGCGGTGAGGAGCTCGGCCAGCGCACACGGGAGCTGGCGTCGTTGCAGGTCGGCCTGCTCAGCACCGTGATGCAGACGCTCTCGATGCGCGATCCGATGACCGCGCGCCACTCGGCGGCGGTCGCCCGCTACGCGCGCGAGGTGGCCGGGATGCTCGATCTGCCGCCGCGGGAGCAGGAGCTGGTGCATACGGCGGCGTTGCTGCATGACATCGGGAAGTTCATCTTCCCGGACTCGATCCTGTTCGCCGATCGCAAGCTGACCGACGAGGAGTGGGAGATCGTCAAGCTGCATCCGGAGCAGGGGGCGCGGCTGGTGGCGCGGATCGAGGGCTACGGCCCAGTGGCCGAGATCATCCACAGCCACCACGAGCGCGTCGACGGCCGCGGCTATCCGGCAGGCCTGAGCGCGGAGGAGATCCCGCTCGGCTCGCGGATCATCTCGGTAGCCGACACCTACGATGTCATGACCTCGCGCGACTCCTACCGGCGGCCCGTCAGCTCCGAGGCCGCGATCGCGGAGCTGCGCCGCGTGGCCGGGTCGCAGCTCGACCCGCTGGTCGTCGAGACGTTCGTGGAGATGATCGAGGCCGGCCGCGTGGCGTTCCGCCACGGGGACGAGGCCGACTTCGAGCTCGAGCTGGCCTTCGAGCGCCGCGTCGCGGACTACGCCCGCCCGCGCGCCCTCGTCGCCTAGCTAGCCCTCGACGCCTCCCGGCCGAAAGCGGACGAATGTCCACCCCTCGATGTTGGGCGTGACATCAAGTCACTATCGGGGCTTGCCGATGACGAACGAGTCGTGTCGAGACGTCAGGGGCTCATCTTCGGCGCCCAGACGGCCCTGCTAGCCGCGGCCGTCTGCGTCGCCGCGCTCACCTCGAAGGCCGCCGATTGGCAGCCGCTCGAGCTCGTCTTCCTCCTCTTCGTACTTGCCGTCGGCAGCGACATGCTCACCGTCGAGGTGCGCGACATGCGCGTCTCCGGAGCGTTCCTCGCGATCGTGCTTGCGATGACGCTGCTCGGGCCCGCTCCAGCAGCTGCAATCGGCGCGACATCCGCCCTGATCGACGCCCTCCTGTCTCGGCGGCGCTGGGACAGGGCCCTCAACAACGTCGCCACGTGGGCGACCTTCCCGCTCGTCGGCGGCCTCCTCGCCGACGCACTACTCATCGCGGGCGTGCCGATGGCATCCGACGCGTTGTCCTTCGCTGCGGTCGTGCTGGGCGTCTTCATGGCCACGAACGTCCTGAACTTCCTCATGGTGGCCACGTTCCACAAGGCGGCCGACGGCACGTCGATCGTCAGGAGCACGCGCGACATCTACATCACCGTTCTGCCGACGGAGTTCTGCAGCGGGCTCCTTACTGCGGGCGTCGCGTTCAGCTACGGACACGTCGGCAGCGGCGCCGTCGGGCTCGCCGCCGTCGTCCTGTTCGTGTTCCAGTACTTGCTGCGTGCCGGCGTGAACGCATACGAGCGCGGGGAGGAGCTGGCCGCACGTACCCACCAGCTCGCGTCGCTGCAGGTCGGGCTGCTGAGCACGGTGCTGCAGACGCTGTCGATGCGCGACGCGATGACCGCCCGGCACTCAACCGCGGTCGCGCGCTACGCGCGCGAAGTGGCTCGGATGCTGGGCGTCAGCGAGCGCGAGCAGGACCTGATCCACACTGCAGGGCTGCTGCACGACATTGGCAAGTTCATCTTCCCCGACTCGATCCTGTTCGCTGACCGAAAGCTCACCGACGAGGAGTGGGAGACGGTGAAGCTGCACCCCGAGCAGGGTGCGAAGCTGGTCGGGCGGATCGAAGGCTACGGTCCCGTCGCCGAGATCGTTCATAGCCATCATGAGCGAGTCGACGGTCGGGGCTACCCGGCGGGCCTTATGGCCCAGGAGATCCCGCTCGGATCCCGGATCATCGCCGTTGCCGACACCTACGACGTCATGACCTCGCGCGACTCGTATCGCCGGCCGGTGAGCTCGGAAGCGGCCATCGTCGAGCTGCGGCGGGTGGCCGGTTCGCAGCTGGACCCCGAGGTAGTCGAGGCGTTCGTGACGATGATCGAGTCCGGGCGCGTGGAATTCCGCCACGGGGACGAGGCCGACTTCGAGCGCGAGCTGGCCTTCGAACGGCTCGTCCGAGACTACGCGCGCCCGCGCGCGGCGGCATAGACGAGTATCCGATCGAAGATCGGTTTCTGGAGCCGATACCACGCTTAACGAGACGAGCGCCCGAACTTGGGCGCTCGTTTCAGGTCAGCACTAGCTCTTGAATCCCACGACCCCGCCTTTCCCCCTTGACGTGCGGCTGCCACCGCCGTCCTGAGTGATCTGCTTCAACTGACGCGAAGCAACGGTACGGCGGTCTTGGACAGGGCGTAATACAACATGCGTCCAGACGATGGCCTCGGAGGTTTACCTCCGAGGCCATCGGCACGTCAGGGCCCATGCGGTGAACCGCACCCGGTGTGCGGCGTTCTTGCCCGGCGTGACGCTGGCAGGCTCGATTTCGGTGCGGTGTGGCGGATGGGACGGTGGACGGCGATGACTGCCACCCTGCCCGCTCCCTCTCGCCTCCGCCGCGCCGCTCGTTCCGGTGAGGTGCTCGTGTTCTCCGCCGCGACGGCCGTCGCGCTGCTGCACGCCCTCGACGATGCCTTCCTGCACCGCCAGCCGGGTCTCGGCCTCGGCCAGCATGCGCTCGCGGCCGCGATCGCGGTGGTGGGGGCGGTGGCCGCGGTGGCCGCGTTCCCGTTCCTGCGGCCCGGGCTGCGTGCCGGCGTGGCGCTGGCCTTCGGCTCGCTGGCGGTCGTCAACGGCTTCCAGCATCTCAACCACATCAGCGTCGACGGCCCGTCGCACAGCGACCTCACCGGCGTGCTGGCGGCGTCCGCCGGCCTCGTGCTCGTCGGCCTGGCGGTCGCCATCCCGTGGCGGCATCGTGGAACCGGCACCTGGCGCAGCCGGGCGCTCGCCGCCGTCGCGCTCCCCGTGGTGGCGATCACCGTGCTCGGCCCGATCGGCATGGCGCAGTTCGACGCCCACAAGTGGCGCGAGCCGATCGGCGACGCGCCGAACGCCGCGTACCAGCCGATCGCCTTCGAGGCGAGCGATGGGCTGGACCTGAAGGGCTGGTACCGGCCCTCGAGCAACGGCGCGGCGATGCTCGTCGTGCACGGCGGCGGCGGCGACCGGACCGGCGCCGTGCGCCACGCGCAGATGCTCGCTCGCAACGGCTACGGCGTGCTCGTCTATGACGCCCGCGGGCGCGGCGAGAGCGACGGCAGCCCCAACGGCTACGGGTGGGACTGGGAGAAGGACATCTCAGGCGCCCTGGAGTACCTGCACGGCCGCCCCGACGTCGACCGCGACAGGATCGGCGCGCTCGGCCTCTCGACGGGCGCCGACGCGCTGCTCCAGGTGGCCGCCGAACGCGACGACCTCGCGGCGGTCGTGACCGACGGCGCCGCGGCCGGCTCGTTCGAGGACTGGGCCCGCCTGCGCGGGACCGAGCTCGGCACCGTGCCCGGCTGGGTCATGTTCAGCACCATCCGGGTGCTGACGGGCGACGCGCCGCCGCCTCCGCTGCAGGATCAGGTCGCCGAGATCGAGGAGCCGCTGATGCTGATCGGCGCCGGCATCAAGGAGGAGCGCCAGTTCAACGAGCTGTACGCCGAAGCCGCGCCGCACGCCGAGCACTGGGACGCGGACGCCGGCCACACGGCCGCGCTCAGGGAGCGCCCGCGCGAGTACGAGGAGCGCGTGGTCGGCTTTCTGGACCGCGCGCTGAACCGGGACGGCGCCGGCGCCTAGCTATAGCGAGGCCAGCGCCTTGCCGACGGCCTCGATCACGCGATCGGCCTGGAACGGCTTCACGACGAAGTCCTTGGCGCCGAGCTTGATCGACTCGAGGACCTTGGACTCCTGGCCCAGCGCCGAGCACATGACCACGCGGGCGGACGGATCGAGCGCGATGATCTCCCTCAGCGCGGCCAGGCCGTCCTTCTCGGGCATCGTGATGTCGAGCGTCGTGACCTCGGGCTTGAGCGACTGGAAGCTGGCGATCGCCTCGACCCCGTTGCCGGCCTCTCCGACCACCTCGTGGCCGGCCTGCGTGAGCACGTCGCCGAGGACCTTCCGGATGAAGGTGGCGTCGTCGACGATCAGGATGCGGGCCATCGACCCGCCTCCGGGTCCACCGAGGCATGGATCTCCTCGATCCTCACCGCCCAGTCCGTGCCGTCGACGACGACGAGGCGGCCCGACGCAAAGCGGGTTCCGTTGACGTACACGTCGATCGCCTCGTCGGCCGACCGGTTGAGCTCGACCACCGCACCGGCGGGCATGCCGACGACGCGGGCGGACGGCATCCGCGCTCGCCCCAGCTCGGCCCACACGCGCACGGGGATGCCCGCCAGCGAGGGCCCGCCGCTCGGCGCAGGGACGGCGGGCGGGCGGGACAGCGCCGGCTCGGCGGCGACGATCTCGGCGTCGAGCTCGTCGAGCGCGCGCGTCATCCGCACCACGAAGGCGCTCGGGATGAGCTGAACCAGCGAGCAGGGCCGACCGCACACCGAGAGCTCGGCGCGCACCGCGTGGGGGGTGGCGGGATACACGTCGCGGGCGTCGGCCGGGGCCAGGAACGTCCGCGTCGTGGGGGCGCCGATCTCGACCTCGGTGCCGAGCACCGCCGAGGTCGCGATGGCCGCGGATGACATCATCTGGTTGGTCGCCTCGGCGACGGCAGAGAGCTCGAGCTCGGACAGTTCGGAGGCGGCCTGGTCGCCGTGCTCGTCGCCGCCGATCATGGCCGCGGCGAGGCGCCGAGCGCCATCGAGGGTCATCACGAACACGTTGCCGCCGGTCACCCCGTCCACGTACGCGACGCTCGACGCCACGGCAGGCGCCGGCACGAGCTCGAACGGATCTGAGACGACCGTCACGTCGCCCGGCGCGACCTGCCCAGGCGCGTGCATCTCGAGGATCCCCGTGATCGCCTCCAGCGTCGAGCGACCGAGCCGGATCAGCGCGTCGTCGCTCACGGGCTCGCCACCGGCCCGATGATCTGCACCGCGCGACGGCTGCCGCTGCGGCCCGGCTTCGCCCGCTGCACGGGCACCTGGTCGGCATAGAGCGTCACGCCGGCCTCGGCGGGCGCCGCGAGCCGCAGCACGTCGCCCGGGCGCAGCGCGAGAACCTCCTCGATCGGCAGCTCGATCGCCGCCACCTCGGCCCGAACGGTCACGTCCACGCCGCCGAGTGCGCGGCGTACGCGCTGGATCTCGTGCTCGCCGCGGTCCGGCGCCTCGTCGTGCGCCCCGAAGCGCTCGGCCACGGGGGCGATCGCCGACCACGGCAGCAGCAGCGCGACGGTCGAGGAGACCCCGTCGAGCCGCGCTTCCATCGTCAGCGTGAAGGTGGGCTCGGAGACCGGGACCATCTGGGCGGTCTCCATGTGCGACTCGAGGCCGACGACGCCCAGCTCGATCTCGGCCATGTCGGTCCAGATCAGCGAGAGCTGCCCGACCAGGCGATCGCAGAGGTGTCGTGCCAGCGCGAGGTCGATGTCGGTCAGCCGTCGTTCACGGACATCCGCGACGTCCGCGCCGCCGAGCAGCAGCTCGATCGCGCCCACCAGAAGACCGGGCTCGCAGCTCAGCATCAGGCGCGTGCCGAGCGGCGAGGCCTCGACGAGCGCGGTGATCGAGTTCGCCGGCACCTGCGCGTGCGCAGAGGACCACGTGAGCTGCGTGGAGTTGATGACCTCGAGCTCCAGCGGCACCCGAAGCTCGGCCGACAGGCGCGTCGAGGCCGTACGGCAGAACGCCTCCAGCCCGCGCTTGATCCGGCGCTCCTGCTCGGAGTTGAACTTCGTCGGGAGCGTGAAGTCGACGGCACGCATGCGCCGGCGGCGGCGGGGAGGGGGCGGCTCCTCGGGCAGGCGCCCGTCGCGCGCAGCGTCGACGAGCGCCGCGATGGCCTCGGGGGACAGGACGTGGCTGGCGCCGCTCACCGCAGCTGTGGGGTCACGTTGGACATGGATGACGGGCTCCCGCAGAGTGGAGTCGAAGGAGTAATCGGCCGCAGCGGGCGGCGCTTGATGCGCTCAGATTCCCGGCAGGCGGACCACGAAGCGCGCTCCGCGGCCGTCCAGCGGCTCCTCGAGGCGCACGCTGCCGCGGTGGGACTCCGCCACCGCGCGTACGATCGAGAGCCCGAGCCCCGAGGACCCGCTGCGATCGCCCGAGCCGCGATAGAAGCGCTCGAAGACCTTCTCGCGCTGGTCGAACGCGATGCCGGGCCCGTCGTCCTCGACCGAGAGGACGACCTCGCCGTTGCGGCGCTCGACGGTCGCCTCCACGGCGGTCCCCGGGTCGGTGTGGCGGAGCGCGTTCTCCATCAGGTTGAGCACCAGGCGGTGCAGCTCGTCGCGCGCGCCGTCGACCTGGGCGCCGGCCGGGGCCGCGACCGAGATGTCGTGGCCGCCGGCCACGGGCTCGAGCTCGGCCGCCGCCTCCGTCACCACCTCCGCGAGGTCGACGGGGCGGTGCGGCGCCCAGCGGCCGGCGTCGGCCCGGGCCAGCAACAGCAGGTCGCCGACCAGGCGGCGCATGCGCTGCGAGGAGCGCAGGGCGGAGGCCGCGGCCTCGCGCGGCTCGCCGGTCAGCTCCTCCTCGAGCAGCTCGAGGTTGGCGAGCACGGAGGTGAGCGGCGTGCGCAGCTCGTGCGATGCGTCGGCCACGAACTCGCGCTGCCGCACGAGCGCGGCCTCGGTCTCCGACCGCGCGCTGTCGAGCGCCGCGAGCATCGCGTCGAGCGTCTGGGCCAGCTCGGCTACCTCGTCGTCGGCCTCGGGATGGGGCAGCTTCAGCGAGGCGTCACGCGACTCCTCGATGCGGCGCGCGGCCGCCGTCAGCTGCGCGATCGGCTCCATCGCCCGGCTCGCCGTGGCGAGGCCCGCGAGCAGCGCCAGCAGGGCGCCGCCGAGCACGCCGAACGCGACGAAGACCTTCACGCGGTTGGCGGTGTCCTGGATCGCCGAGGTCCGTTGGGCGTACTGGATCCACCACCCGGCGGGCAGGTTGACGACTCTCACGCGCCGCGTCTCCACGCGCCACTCGTCGGTCTCGAAGCTGCGGCGGTTCGGCGGCCCGAAGTCGGGCGCGCCGGGCGTGCTGAAGCCGACCAGATCGTCCTTGGTGATCACGCGGATGGCGGCGCTCTCGTTGGCCGCGAAGTCGTTGAGGTCGAGCGAGTCGGGCTCCTGTCGCAGCTGGGGCACGCCGTTGCGGATCACCATCCGCAGCTCCGCCTCCTGCTCGAGCTTGTCGGCGCTGCGCGACACGTCGGTGCGGAAGTCGTCGTGGATCTGCCGCGTGGTGAGCACGCCGACGATCACCGCGAAGCCGCACAGGATCACGAGCGTCAGCGCTGCGGAGCCGCCGGCGAGGCGCCAGCGGATGGGCAGGCGCTTATACGCGGAGGACGTAGCCCGCGCCGCGGACCGTATGGAGGAGTCGAGGCTCGCCATCGGCTTCGAGCTTCCTTCGCAGGTTGGAGACGAAGACCTCGATCGTGTTCGTGATCGAGAACGGGTCGTAGCCCCACACCTCGTCCAGGAGCTTCTGGCGCGAGATCACGAGGCGCTCGTTACGCATCAGATACTCGAGCAGCTCGAACTCGCGCTGCGTGAGGTCGATCGCCCGCGTAGCGCGGGTGACCTCGTGGGTGTCGGGGTTGAGCATCAGGTCGCCGACCCGCAGGGGCGCCATGCCGCGCGGCGGCCGGCGCCGCAGCAGCGCGCGCAGCCGCGCCAGCAGCTCCTGGCGCTCGAACGGCTTGACGAGATAGTCGTCGGCGCCGATGTCGAGGCCCTCGACGCGTGACTCGAGAGCGTCGCGCGCTGTGAGGATGAGGATCGGCACGTCGTCTCCGTCGTCGCGCAGGCGGCGTGCGACGTCGATCCCGTCGAGCCGCGGGAGGCCGAGGTCGAGCACGATCAGGTCCGGCAGGAAGGCGTGCGCCTCGTCGAGCGCCTGGACGCCGTCGGATGCGAGCTTGACGTCGTAGCCGTCCAGCCGCAGCGAGCGCTGCAGCACCTGGGCGATCTCGGTGTCGTCCTCGACGACGAGCACGCGAACGGGGCGATCGGAGGCTTCCATCGCACCCATGATGGTAAGGCCCCGCGGAGATCGACCCGGCGCCTCCACGCGCTCGTGGCCCCGGCGGGGACATCAAAGGCGGCTGGGGAGGGAGGCTGGGGCGCCAGCCGGGGTGACGTTCCGCCCGCGGCAGGGTCTTCTCGGCCGCCGTCGAAGAGGTGCGGGCCACATGGCCGCTCGCAAGCCCAAGCCCCGAGCCCGACGCAGCGCGCCGGCCGCGCGCTTGCGCCTGCCTGCGCTCGAGCAGCGGCAGATCGACCTGATCGGGCTCGGCCTCGTGGCCGCGTCGGTCTTCTTCGCCTTCCTCATCTATCTGCGCTGGGACGGCGGCCAGGCGGGCAGCTGGGCCGTCGACGGGCTTCAGCGGCTGCTCGGCGCCGTCCACTACGGCGTGCCCGTGGCGCTCATGGCCACGGGAGCGATCCTCGTGCTGCGCGACATGCTGCCCGCCGTGAAGCCGTTGCGGGCGGGCGGGCTGTGCCTGTTCGTCGCGCTCGCGCTCGGGCTGGCGGCCGGCACCCTCGGGCTCGGCCCGGGCGGTGCGGAGGTCCGCTGGGAGGCCGAATGGGTGCGGCCGCGCGGCGGGCTCGTGGGGGAGGGCCTGTACTGGGGCGTCTCGACCGCGCTCGGCACCGTGGGCGCCCACATCGTGTGCGTGTTCCTCCTCGTGGCGGCGGCGCTGCTGCTCACGGGCGCGTCGATCGCGGGCGTGGTGAAGGCCACGAGCACGTCGGTCTCCACGACCACGCGGGACATGCGGGCCGCCGTCGCGCGGCGACGACCGGTCGAGGAGCTGGCCGAGATCGAGCGCGAGGAGCCCCGCGTTTCACGTGGAACTCCGCCCGCCGAGACGATCGAGTGGGAGGGGGAGGAGCCGGAGCCGTTCGAGCCGGAGACGATCGTCGAGGAGGTCTTGACCGAGGAGGAACCGCGGCTGGCGGAGGATCCCGAGACCGACGAGCCCGGGGTGACGCGGACGACGACGGCGGCGGACCTCACCCCGCAGGGGCGCTTCCGGCCGTCGGTCACCGACTCGGCCGACTTCAAGTGGGCGGTTCCCGATCCGGCGTTCCTCAAGCAGTCCTCCGAGGAGGCGTCCCGGCCGGACACCGCCGGGCAGGAGAAGGTCGCGGCCCAGCTGCTCGAAGCGCTCGGCCACTTCGGGATCGACGCGCGGGTGATCGGGAAGGTCTCGGGGCCGCACATCACGCGCTACGAGCTGCGCCTGGCGCCCGGGATCAAGGTCGGCAAGATCGCCCAGCTCAAGGACGACCTCGCGTACGCGCTGGCCGCGGCCGACATCCGCATCCTGGCGCCGATCCCGGGCAAGCAGGCCGTGGGCGTCGAGGTGCCGAACGCGCGCCGCCGGATCGTGCACCTCGGCGACGTCTACCAGCCACCGCCCGGTGACTGGTCGCCGCTGACGGTGTGGCTGGGCAAGGACGTGGCGGGGCGGGCGATCGGTGCCGACCTCGCGAAGATGCCGCACCTGCTCGTGGCGGGCACGACGGGCGCCGGCAAGTCGGGCGCCGTGAACGCGATGCTCTCCTCGATCCTCCTGCGCGCGACCCCGCACGAGGTGCGGATGGTGCTCGTCGATCCCAAGCAGGTCGAGCTCACGCACTACGACTCGATCCCGCACCTCCTGACGCCGGTCATCACCTCGCCGCGCAAGGCGGCCACCGCGCTGCAGAACCTCGTGCGCGAGATGGAGCAGCGCTACTCGTACATGTCGCTCGCCCGCACGCGCACGCTGAACGACCTCAACGCGGTGCGCGAGCGGCGCGGCGAAGCCCGGCTCCCGTACGTGCTGTGCGTGATCGACGAGCTGGCAGACCTGATGATGGTCGCCCCCGCCGACGTGGAGGACTCGATCATCCGTATCGCCCAGAAGGCGCGCGCGGTCGGCATCCATCTGGTGCTCGCCACGCAGTCCCCCCGCGTGGACGTCATCACCGGCATGATCAAGGCCAACGTGCCGTCGCGGATCGCGTTCGCGGTCTCCTCCCAGACCGACTCGCGCGTGATCCTCGACCAGAACGGCGCCGAGACGCTGCTGGGGATGGGGGACATGCTGTTCTCACCCGTGGGCTCCTCCCGGTTGCAGCGGATCCAGGGCGCGTTCATCGACGAGGCCGAGATCGCGGCGCTGACCGAGGAGTGGAAGCGTCAGGGCGAGCCCGAGTTCGTCGAGGAGCTGCTCGAGGAGGTCGATGCCCCCGAGGAGTCCGGCGGCGGGGAGGACGGGTTCGACCCCGACGAGGATCCGCTGCTGGGCGACGCGATCCGGCTCGTGGCCGAGATGCAGACCGCCTCGACGTCGATGCTGCAACGGCGCTTGCGTCTCGGCTACACGCGCGCCGGGCGCCTGATCGACATGCTCGAGCGCCGCGGCGTGATCTCTGGCTACGAGGGCTCCAAGCCGCGTCAGGTGCTCGTGACGGAGGGCGACCTCCCGCGCGTGCTGGCGGCGCTCGGCGACCAGCCCGTACCGGTCCTGGAGGAGGACCCCGAGTAGCCTGATCGACCCATGCCAGAGATCGGCGAGACGCTGCGCGAGGCGCGGATGCGCCGGCGGATCGACATGACGGAGGTCGAATCGGCGACCAAGATCCGCGGCAAGTACCTCCGGGCGCTCGAGAGCGAGGAATGGGACCTGCTCCCCGGCCCCACGTTCGTCAAGACGTTCCTGCGCACCTACGCCGAGTACCTGGGGCTCGACGCGCGGTTGCTGGTGGAGGAGTACCGGCAGCGGTTCGAGCGCCCGTCGTCGCAGGAGCTGACGCCGTTCCGGCGGGCCCCGCGGCGCTCGCGGCGGCGGCTCTCGCTGGTGGGGCCCGTGGCGGTGCTGGCCGGCGGCCTCGTGCTGCTGCTCGTGGTGTTCTACGCGCTCGGCACCTGGGGCGACGACGACGACGCGGGCGTGCCGGCGCGGGTGGAGCCCACGGCGACGCCGGACGGCGCGCCGTCCGCGGATCGCTCACCCGAGCGCGAGCGCGAGCGCCGGCCGCGGCAGGTGCAGCTCCAGCTCGTGGCCTCCGGGCCGGTCTACGTGTGCCTCGTGGATGCGCGGGGCCGGCAGGTGATCGACGAGGAGACGCTGGCGGCGGGGGCGCGCACGCGGGTCTATCGCAGCCGCCGCTTCCGGACGAACTTCGGCAACGACAACGTGCGCATGCGGGTCAACGGCCGCACGTACGCGGTCGCGGCCAGCGCGGACCCGGTCGGCTACGAGCTGCGGCCGGGCCGGCGCCCGCGGCTGCTCGCGGACGGCGCGCGGCCGGACTGCTCGGCGTGAGCGTGCGCGCCGGCATCGTGGTCACGGGCACCGAGGTGCTGTCCGGGCTCGTGCGGGACGAGAACGGGCCATGGCTGTCGACCGCGCTTCGCGAGCGGGGGGTCGAAGTGGCCCATGTCATGGTCGTGGGGGATCGCGCTGGTGACCTTTCGGCCGCCCTGCGGTTCCTTGCCGGCGAGGGGATGGACCTGGTCGTCACGAGCGGCGGGCTGGGGCCGACCGCGGACGACCTCACCGCGGAGGTCGTCGCTTCGTTCCTCGGGCTGCCGATGGCGGTCGACGGGGGGTTGGAGGAGCGGATCTGGGGCGTGGTGTCGGGCCTGCGCGACCGCTGGCGCGAGGTGAGCGAGGAGGGCATGCGCGAGGGGACGCGCAAGCAGGCCCTGGTACCGGCGGGCGCGGCCGTGCTCGAGCCGGTGGGGACCGCGCCGGGGCTGGTGGTGCCCGGCGAGCCTCTGGTGCTCGTCCTGCCGGGCCCGCCGCGGGAGCTGCAGCCGATGTGGGAGGCGGCGCTCTCGGTGCCGCTTCTGGCGGAGCTGCTGGCCGGCGGGTCGGGCCTCGACACGCGGATCATCCGTATGACGGGGCTCCCCGAGTCCGAGCTGGCCCGCACGCTGCGCGGGTTGTCACTCGATGGGGCGCTGGAGGTCACGACGTGCCTGCGGCGTGGCGAGCTCGAGATCGCCACGACCTTCCCGGCGTCGGCGGGCGCGGCGTACGAGGGCTTCGAGGCGGCGCTGCTCGAGCGCCACGGCGACCGGGTCTTCTCCCGCGACGGCTCGACCGTCGACGAGATCGTGGCGGAGCTGCTGCTGGGGCCGCCCGTGCGCACGATCGCGGTCGCCGAGTCCTGCACCGGCGGGCTGATGGCGGCCCGGCTCACGGAGCGGGCGGGCTCCTCGGCGTACATGCTCGGCGGCTTCGTGACGTACTCCAACGAGGCGAAGGTCGAGCACGCGGGCGTGCCCATCGACGCGATCGAGCGGTTCGGCGCCGTGTCCCCGGAGGTCGCGCGCGCGATGGCGGCGGGCGCCGCGATCCAGTTCGGCGCCTCACTGGGGGTCGGCATCACGGGCATCGCCGGCCCTGGCGGCGGGACGCCCGAGAAGCCGGTCGGCACCGTGTGCCTCTGCGTGGCGTTCGGCGCCGAGGTGTCGGAGCGCACCGTGGTCATCCCGGGCGACCGAGCCACCATCCGCGACCGGAGCACGACGATCGCGATGCACATGCTCCGCCGCGCCCTCACGCCCCTACCCAGCCGCAGTTGACGTTCGCGCCGCCAGACCCCGCTTCGGCAGCGGATCCGGCCTTGCCGCCGGACCCGGCCTCGTCGCCGCCCGACGCGCACCTCAGGCTCTTCGTTGCGCTGGAGCTCCCCGCGGCCGCCCGCGCCGCCCTCGTGTCGTTCCGTGAGGCGGCCGCCGATCCGCAGGTCTGGCGATACGTGCCGGAGGAGGCGCTGCATCTCACGCTCGCGTTCCTCGGGCGCCGGCCCGCGGGTGATGTGGAGGCGATCTCCGCGGTCCTGCGCGAGGCGGGCGGCCCGCCCCCGCGGCTGGCGCTCGGCTCGGCGCTGCTGCTCCCGCCGCGGCGCTCCCGGGTCCTCGCGGTCTCGCTCGCCGATCCGGACGGCACGCTGGCCGCCCTGCAGGGGCGGATCAGCGCGGGGCTGGAGGGCGCCGGGGTGTTCGTGCCGGAGCGGCGGCCGTTCCGGGCACACGCGACCGTCGCTCGCCTGCGCCCGCGCGAGCGGGCGCCGCGGTCGGTCCCGGCGGAGCCGGAGCCGCTCGAGCTCCGCGCGGACACGGTCACGCTCTTCGTCTCGCGCCTGCACCCGCGCGGCGCCCGCTACGAGGCTCTCTCGCGCGTGACTCTGCGCTGACCTGTCACACCCGCGCCTTGTTCGGTCACACGGGCGGCGGCAGGCTGGGGTTCCGTCCGATCGACCCCCCAAGCTGTGGAACTCACGTGACGAGATCGCAGGAGACGAGATGACCGCCACCCAGGACGTCAAGGAAGCCAAGGCGCGCGACGCCGCCCTCCAGGGCGCCCTCGCGCAGATCGAGCGCCAGTTCGGCAAGGGCACCGTGATGCGGATGGGCGACGAAGGCGCCCAGGTGAAGGTCGACGCCATCCCCACCGGAGCCTTGTCGCTCGACATCGCGCTCGGGATCGGCGGCTGCCCGCGCGGCCGGATCGTGGAGATCTTCGGCCCGGAGTCCTCGGGCAAGACGACGCTGATCTACCACATCATCGCCGAGGCCCAGAAGCTCGGCGGCGTCTGCGCGTTCATCGACGCCGAGCACGCGATGGACCCGCTGTACGCCAAGAACCTCGGTGTGAACATCGACGAGCTGCTCGTCTCCCAGCCCGACTACGGCGAGCAGGCGCTCGAGGTCGCCGACATGCTCGTGCGCTCCGGTGCGGTCGACGTCGTGGCGGTGGACTCGGTGGCGGCACTCACCCCGCGGGCCGAGCTCGAGGGCCAGATGGGCGATCAGACGGTCGGCGTGCAGGCGCGGATGATGTCCCAGGCCATGCGCAAGCTGGCGGGCAACCTGAACCGCACGCAGACGCTCTGCCTGTTCGTCAACCAGATCCGCGAGAAGGTCGGCGTCATGTTCGGCTCGCCCGAGACCCAGCCGGGCGGCCGCGCGCTGAAGTTCTACTCGTCCCAGCGGCTCGACATCCGGCGGATCGAGACCCTCAAGGAGGGCACCGAGGCGGTCGGCAACCGCGTCCGGGTGAAGGTCGTCAAGAACAAGGTCGCGGCGCCGTTCCGCCAGGCGGAGTTCGACATCGAGTTCGGCAAGGGCATCTCCAGCTCGGGCTGCATCCTCGACCTCGGGCTCGAGCACGGCATCGTCAGCAAGTCCGGCTCGTTCTTCTCCTACGGCGACGAGCGGTTGGGCCAGGGCCGCAACAACGCGAAGGCGTACCTCGACGAGCACCAGGAGATCGCCCGCGAGATCGAGGCGAAGGTCTACGAGGTGCTCAACCTCGATCAGGACCTCGTGCAGCCGATCGAGCGCGACGCCGACGCTCCGCCCGTGCCGGAGATCGCCGTCGCGTAACCCGCGTCGTGCCCGGCGTCCCTCCCGACGAGCCGTTCGTCCGTCCCGGCGTGCCGCCCGGCTACCCCGGGGCGGCTCCCGGGGATCGTCTCCCCCCTGAGCGGGCGCTCGATCCCGAGGTGCGCCTCCAGCACGGCCGTGACGTCGCGTGGCGTGCGCTCAACCGCCGCGATCACACGGTCGCCGAGATCGCTCGTCTCCTGGCCCGCAAGCGCGCCGAGCCGGCGGTCATCGGGGCGGTAGTCGGGGAGCTCTGTGAGCAGGGCTACCTTGACGACGCCCGCTTCGCCCGGCGCTTCGCGGAGGATCGGCGGGAGCTGGACGGCTGGGGCGCCGAGAGGATCGAGCGCCGTCTGAGCACGCTCGGGGTCGAGCCCGAGCTGATCGCCGTAGCCGTCGGCGAGCGCGACCACGGCGAGGAGCTCGAGGCTGCCCTCGCCCTCCTGCGCCGCCGCTTCCCGCAGCCGCCGGCCACTCCGCGCGAGTGCGAGCGCGCGCTCGGCGTCCTCGTCCGCAAGGGCTACGAGCTCGAGCTGGCGCACGCCGCGATTCGGCGCCACGCGGGCGCTCCGGCGTATGACTGACCGGGGTGATTGCGCAGCGGTGCCGCCGGTACTACGATCCGGGCAGCGACAGGTCGGGCCGACCCAGGCTCGTGAAACTCCCAGCAAATTCGATTGTTTGAAGCGGAAGCAGCAGCTTCAGTGACGACGGCCACCACCGAGAACCACCTTCGCGGACGATCAGGCACCGCCGCCGGGCGAGCGCGCCCGGAACCACCGACCCAACAGCGCACGACAGCCGCCATCTGACGCGGCGGCCAGGGCCGCCTTCCTGCTCGTCTCCTCCGCCAGCGCCGAGGCAAGGCTCGGCCTGCCGCCTTCTGACACAGGTGACTGAGGATCTCGCGTCGCCCGCACAGGACGGCGCCGGGGAGAGGAAACGCAATGGAGATCGTGATCGCAGCGGTCTTGGTGGCACTGGGGCTGGTGGTGGCGGCGACCGTCGTGGCCAAGCGCGCGCCGACGCCGGTGACGGCCAACGGCCGTCCGAAGGCTGCTCCGCCGCCGACCACCGCCACGACCGACGACGGCACGGGGAAGCGCCACGCCGAGGCGGGCCGGCTCGAGCAGCGGCTGCGGGCGCGCGAAGAGGCGCTCGACGTCCGGGCCTCCGAGCTCGGTGATCGCGAGCGCCGGCTCGCTGACGCCGAAGGGGAGATCGGGGAGGTGCGCGAGCGGACGATCCGCGAGCTCGAGCGCGCCTCGGGGCTGTCGGCCTCCCAGGCAAAGGCCCTGCTGCTCAAGGACCTCGAGGACCAGGTGCGGCATGAGTCGGCCCGCCGCCTGCGCGCCATCGAGGAGGAGACCAAGCGCGACGCCGAGCGCCGCGTGCGGAACATCCTCTCGGTGGTCATGCAGCGGCTCGCGGCGGGTCACGCGGCCGAGACGACGGTGTCGGTCGTCCAGCTCCAGGCGGACGACATGAAGGGCCGGATCATCGGCCGCGAGGGCCGCAACATCCGCGCGCTCGAGCACCTCACGGGCGTCGACTTCATCATCGACGACACGCCCAACGCGGTCATCCTCTCGGGCTTCGACGGCGTCCGGCGGGAGATCGCCCGCCTCACGCTCGAGAAGCTCCTGCAGGACGGCCGCATCCACCCGGCCCGGATCGAGGAGACCTACTACCAGGCGAAGTCGGAGCTCGAGAGCCACATCGCCGAGTCGGGCGAGCAGGCGTGCTTCGACGCCAACGTCCAGGGCCTCGACGCCGACCTCACGAAGACGCTCGGGCGCCTCAAGTACCGGACCTCGTACGGCCAGAACGTGCTCGCCCACTCGGTCGAGTGCGCCCACCTGGCCGCGATGATGGCCGACGAGCTCGGCGCCTCGGCCAAGACCGCGCGCCGTGCGGCGCTGCTGCACGACATCGGCAAGGCGGTCTCGCACGAGGTCGAGGGCCCGCACGCGCTCGTCGGCGGCGACCTGGCCCGGCGCCACGGCGAGACCGAGGCCGTCGCCCACGCGATGGAGGCCCACCACAACGAGGTCGAGCCGCAGACGATCGAGGCCGTCATCGTCCAGGCCGCCGACGCGCTGTCAGGCGCCCGTCCGGGCGCTCGCGGCGAGTCGCTCGAGCAGTACGTCAAGCGCCTGCGCGACCTCGAGCAGATCGCCACGCGGCACGCCGGCGTGGACAAGGTCTACGCGATGCAGGCCGGCCGCGAGATCCGCGTGATGGTGCAGCCCAGCTCGCTGGACGACGACGGCGCGGTCCTGCTCTCGCACGAGATCGCGCGCGAGATCGAGCAGGAGCTCGAGTACCCCGGTCAGATCAAGGTCACGGTCATCCGAGAGTCGCGAGCGACGGACTACGCCCGCTGAGCACCAGCCGCCGCGACGGCGAGCGGCGCGAGGTCGAGCAGGAGGAGCAGGAGGTCGGCCACCACGCCGGCCTCCGTCCGCACCTGCCGCCTCGTGAAGCGCATCACGCGCCAGCCCGCCGCGGTGAGCCGCGCGTCCTTCGCGCGATCGCGCTCGAACGCCGCACGCGTCACGTGCTGGCCACCGTCGGTCTCGACGATCAGCCGCGCGTCCGGCCACACGAAGTCGACCTCGAAGCCCTCGACCTCGGCGTTGACGAGCGGCCGCGGGATGCCATGGCGGTCGCACAGCACGAGGAAGTCGTCCTCGAGCGGGCTGCGTGTGGTGCTTCCGAGGTCGTGGGTGTCGAGCACCGCTCTGAGCCGCCCGGCGCCGGGGTGGGCGGGGTCGAGCTCGACGTGAAGTCGCAGGGCCTCGGCCATCTCGGCGGCCTTCTCAAGAGCGCGGCGTGGGAGGGCGGTGGCGAGGTCCTGAAGCGTGCGCCCGGGCGTCGTGACGGGGACCCCGGAGTGCGTCATCGGCGCCGGCGGCAGGCGAGGCCGGTGCACGGCGATCGTACTCGTGCTCCGAAATCCGCATGTACGGGCGACGGTGACGTCGATCCTGGCCGCGTCGCTGCGATGGATGCCCCAGAGCACCCCGGCGCTCCGATGGCTCAGGACCGCGCCGTCGCCGGCGGCGAGCACGGCGGCGAGATAGCGAGCCTGACGGTTCAGCACCGTGTGCCCGACGGCGTACACGCCACGGTGGAGTCGGTGCAGCCGCCCCGCCCGAACCCGTCGGAGAATCGCCGAGTCGTCGAAGCCCATCGCCCAGAGCTGGGCGCGGCTCACGACTCCGTACTGTGCCGCAGCGCGTTGCGAAAGTCGTCGATCGGCGGTTGGGGCTGATTTCTGTCGCATACCGACAGCTAGCAGCCCCAGCCGGAATCTCGCCCCCTCCCGGACCCTCCTCAATGCCGAGGTTGGCCGGTACCCTCACGCCACGCATGAAGTTCCACGTCACCACCTTCGGCTGCCAGATGAACGAGCACGACTCGGAGCACATGAAAGGCATGCTCGAGTCCCTCGGCTACACGGAGGTCCCCCATAGAGTCGAAGCGGACCTGATCCTCTTCAACACCTGCTCGATCCGCGAGAAGGCCGACGAGCGGTTCGTCGCCCACCTCCACGAGGCGAAGATCCTCAAGCGGCGCGACCCGCAGCGGGTGATCGGGGTCGGGGGATGCTGGGCGCAGTCGGTCAAGGACGAGGTGTTCCGCCAGTTCCCGTTCGTCGACGTCGCCTTCGGCCCGGGCCAGGTCCACAAGCTCGCCGAGTTCCTCACGAGCGACTCCATCACCGCCCAGGGCTTCTTCGAGTTCGAGGGCTTCACCGGCCACCTGCCGGCCAAGCGTGCGCGGGAGTTCCAGGCGTGGATGCAGATCTCCGTCGGGTGCAACTGCCGCTGCTCGTACTGCATCGTTCCGTCGACCCGCGGCCGCGAGGTCAGCCGCCCGTTCACGGAGCTCGTGGCCGAGGCGCAGCAAGCCGCCGCGGAGGGCGTTCGCGAGGTCACGCTCCTGGGCCAGAACGTCAACTCCTACGGCCGCGACCTCAGGCCGCAGCGGGCGAGCTTCGCCGAGCTGCTGCACGCCCTCGACGCGGTCGAGGGGCTCGACCGCATCCGCTACACCAGCCCGCATCCCAAGGACATGCGCGAGGACGTGATCCTCGCCCACGCGACGCTGACCTCCGTGTGCGAGCACATCCACCTGCCGCTGCAGTCAGGCTCGTCGCGCATCCTCAAGACGATGCGGCGCACGTACGACCGCGGCCGGTACATGGATCGCGTCGCCCTGATTCGCGAGCACGTGCCCGACTGCGCGCTGACCACCGACATCATCGTCGGCTTCCCGGGGGAGACCGAGGCCGACTTCGAGGAGACGCTGCAGGTGGCCGAAGCGGTCGGCTACGACGGCGCCTTCACCTTCATCTACTCGCCGCGCCGCGGCACCGAGGCGGCGGAGATGACCGACGGCCTCGTGCCGCACGACGTCGCCGTGGAGCGGATGGAGCGGCTCGTCGAGGTCGTCCAGCGCCGCGCCCGCGAGCGTGCCCAGCGGTTCGTCGGCCGCACGCTCGACGTCCTCGTGGAGGGCACGTCGCGCACCGACGCGACCCGCCTCCGCGGCCGCACCCGCCACAACAAGGTCGTCAACTTCGACGGCCTGGCCTCGGCGGGGGAGATCGTCCCCGTCCAGATCGCGGCCGCCACGAGCCAGACGCTCACGGGCGAGATGTCGCTGCTCGCCCGCGCCGGCTGAACCGCGGATCGAAGATCACCTTGCGGGGGGCGTCGCGACACGCCGGCCCGAACGCAACTGGTTGTGCGGATGATCGAGGAAGCCGCCACGGACGAGGCGCTGCTGCCCGGGCGTCGACGAGGTGATGCGCGCGCTCGGCTGAGATGAGGCTGTGCGCTCGTGCCGGCTGAATAGACGATCAGGCGTCAGTTTGCGGACCGGTATCACCGTTCCAAGTTCTTGATCGGAAAAGTGGATGTTTGAGACTCCAGCAACGGGGCAAATGTTCCTCCCAGTAACAGCACGCTGCAGAGGGCCGTCCGACCGCTGCAGCCTTCCCAGGAGGTGGCGGGTCCTTGTCCCAGGCAACGTCTGCGAGCTCGCGAGCTCGCGTTGTCGTTCACATCGTCGCGACGCTCTGCGTCGCCGCGCTGACCGCTGCACCTGCACAGGCGCAGGCCCCGACCGACAACTGTCGGGCGAGCGCCGCACGTTTCGCCAGCCCACCGTCCGCCACATCCGAGCCGGCGGTCGCCAACGTCAATGGCTCGCCCTGTGTGAGCGACACGGCCCAGCCCGCCGATGCCGCTCCGGTGGGTCCCTTCACGGTCTCGGAGCCGTCCGCGCTGACCCGCCGCGAGGCCGGCGTGCTCGCGGCGACCGCGAGCGTCGAGTCAGCCCAGCTCGCCCTCGGCGGCTCGGCGATCAGCGTCGGCGCTGTCACGTCCAGCCAGTTCGTCGCGTGCAACAGCGGTGTGTCGACGGCGTCCGGCTCCTCGCGCGTGGACGCCCTCGTGGTCGGGGGCACTCCAGTGAACGTGATCGCCGACCGCCCGCTCGACCAGACCATCGGCGCCGTGCGGATCCGCGCCAACCAGTTCGACGGCACGACGCGACGCGCGCTCATCCTGGACGTCGGTACCACGCAGCTCGTGCTCGGCGAGGCCACCGCGTCCGGTGACGCCTGCCAGACCGGCGGCGGCGGGGCGCAGATATGCCCCACGGGCGCGACCTACGACGTAGCGCGCAACGTCTGCGTCATCTACGAGGCGGGCGCTCCAGGCGGCGTGATCGTGGTCGGCGCCACCTTCCAGGGACCCTCCGGCGGCACGGTGATCTCGCTGCTCGAGGCCCGCCGGCAAGCGAACGACGGCACGCTGCCGAAGAGTCGGTGCCTGCGTGGATCCGGCCCGAGGTTCGTGGTGATCGGCACCAATCGAGCCGACAGGCTCACCGGCACCAACCGCGCCGATCGGATCCTGGCGCGGGGCGGCAACGACCACGTCGACGGTGGGCGCGGCAAGGACTGCCTCGACGGCAACCGAGGTGCGGACCGCGTCGCCGGCGGGCTGGGCAATGACCGTCTGTTCGGCCAGAAGGGCCGCGACAAGCTGACCGGCGGCCTCGGCAACGATCGCCTCTCCGGGGGCGCTGCCGCCGACTCGCTCAACACCGGCTTCGGGCGGGACTACGCGAACGCGGGCGCGGGCAACGACCGGGTCAACGCCGCGTCCGCCGGCCGGCCTGCCAAGCGGCTGCTGGGCGGCGCTGGCCGCGACCGCGTGTGGGTCAACCGGAACGAAGTGCGCCGCTACCGCGGCTTCGAGATCACCCGCACCTTCCGCTGACCCTCCCCCGAGGGGCGCCGGGCGGGGACTGCTCCCGCCCGGCGCTCCGTCCGACGCGTGTGCGAACATACGTTCGTGCGCTGGCAATCCCAGACCGTCGAGGCGGCCCGCGACCCGAGGCTGCCGGGCTTCGCCGAGGACGTCGTGGTCCGCCGGTTCGACGCGCCGGAGGCGCTCGACACCCGCTTCCACGAGGTCCGCACCAAGTCGGCGATCAACCGCGTCCCGCACGCCACCAAGCTCCCGTTCGCCTGGACGGTCAATCCCTACCGAGGCTGCTCTCATGCGTGCGCGTACTGTGCACGGGGAGACACGCGCATCCTCATGGCAGACGGAAGCCACCGCGCGCTCGCCGAGCTGGCGGTCGGGGATGCGATCTACGGCACGGTCCGGCGCGGGTCGTATCGCCGGTTCGCACGAACCGAGGTCATGGCGCATTGGTCGACGATCAAGCGGGCGTACCGCGTCACGCTGGCCGACGGCACCGAGCTCGTGGCCAGCGGGGACCATCGGTTCCTGACAAGTCGGGGCTGGAAGCACGTGACTGGCACCGGGAACGGCAGGACGCGTCGGCCGCACCTGACCATCGGCGGCGAGCTGCTCGGGGTCGGCATGCTCGCTGATCGGCCGGAGCACGACGTCGACTACAAGATCGGATACCTCTGCGGCATGGTGCGAGGAGACGCGCATCTGGGCTCGTACGCCGATACGCGTCGGAACGGCGCCACGGACATCTGTCATCGATTTCGCCTCGCGCTGACGGATCGGGAGGCACTGGATCGGACGAGCGAGTTTCTGCGGACCCTCGCGGTGGCCACGGGTGACCGCGTGTTCGCGGCGGCGACCGGCAGCCGCCGCGAGATCGTGGCGATCTCCGCGAGCAGCTACCGGCGGGTCGAGCGAATCCGCGAGCTCACCCGGTGGCCGGCAGTCCCGTCCGACAGCTGGCGCAAGGGCTTCCTCGCCGGGATCTTCGATGCCGAGGGCTTCGTGCTCACAGCACGCACTCGGCATCTCGAACGGCGATCCGACCATCCTCGAATGGATCTGCTCGTCACTCGAGCGCTTCGGCTTCCGTCACGTGCTCGAACCGCCAAGGGCGAATGGCGTGCGTACCGTACGACTCCGCGGCGGTCTCGCCGAACGCCTGCGCTTCTTCCACAGGACCGACCCGGCGATCACCCGCAAGCAGGACCTCGAGGGCCACGCGATCAAGACCGACGCCGACCTCCGCGTCGTCTCGATCGAGCCGCTGCCCGGCGCCATGCGCCTCTACGACATCACGACCGGCACGGGTGACTTCATCGCCAACGGCGTGGTCAGCCATAACTGCTTCGCCCGGCCGACGCACGAGTACCTCGACTTCGACGCGGGGCGGGATTTCGAGCGCGAGATCGTGGTGAAGGTGAACGTGCCGGAGGTGCTGCGGGCGGAGCTCGGGCGGCCGTCATGGGAGAGGGCGCACATCGCGCTCGGCACGAACACCGACCCGTATCAGTGGGTCGAGGGGCGCTACAAGCTGATGCGCGGGATCTGGGAGGCGATGCGCGACTTTGCGAATCCGTGCTCGATCCTCACGAAGTCCCCGCTCGTGCTGCGGGACGCGGACCTGCTGTGCGAGATCGCCGAGCGCACGCAGGTGAGCGCATGCCTGTCGGTGCCGACGCTCGACGAGAGGGCGTGGCGGGCGACCGAGCCGCACACGCCCCATCCGCGCGCGCGTCTCGAGGCGGTGGCCGAGCTCAACCGGCTCGGCATCCCGACCGGGATCCTGATCGCGCCGCTCATGCCCGGCATCAACGATGCGCCGGAGCAGGTGGAGCGGATCGTGGCACTCGCCACCGAGGCCGGTGCCGTCCACATCGGAGGCCAGACGCTCTTCCTGCGCGGCTCGGTGAAGGAGGTCTTCTTCGGGTGGCTGCGCGAGCACCGGCCGGACCTCCTCGAGCGCTACGAGCGAGCTATACGCGCGCGGCGCCTATCTGCCCGCGGACGAACGGCGGACGATCGAGGTCGCGGCCGGCGCGCCGTGGGCGCGGCGCTCATACGCCGACCGGTTCCGCCACCGCGGGCGAGGCCGCGCTCCGCGCGAGGAGGTGAGGCCCGCGGCGCAGCAGCAGCAGCAGCCACTGTTCTGACTGCATTCAGTCGAACGTGATGGCCGTCTCGCCGACGATGTGCCCGACCGAGCTGCCGACCACGAGCGCGCTCGACGCGATCACCGCGAACAGCAGGGCGCGCTCCATCGCGGCCTCAGCGCTTGTCGCGTTGACCGGACGCGAACTGCGAGGAGAGCCGGGCAGCGCCCAGGCGGCGCTGGACGATCGCCGCCGCGTCCGGCGCGAGGCCCCCGAGCACGGTGCCGATCTTCATCGGCAGCGGGGCGACGTCGACCTCGGCGCGATCCTTCTCGATCGCGTCGACGACGGCGCGGCCGACGTCGTCAGGCGCCTTGGTGCGCACGTACGCGGGCAGCTTCACGCCCGCGTCGTGGAAGAGCCCGGCGTCGCGGATGAATCCAGGGAAGATCGCCGACACGCCGATCCCGGCGGGGCGCAGGTCCTGCCGCAGGCTCTGGGCGAAGCCCCGCAGGCCGAACTTGGTCGCCGCGTAGATCGGCGTCCCCGGCGGGGCCGACTTGCCGTTCAGCGACGACATGAAGACGATGTGGCCGCCGCCGCGCGCGGCCATGCCATCGGCCAGCAGGCGGGTGAGGATGATCGGGGCGCGCAGATTGACGTCCAGCGCACGGTCGATCTCCTCGACCGAGAACGAGTCGATTCGCCCGCTGCCCGGGATCCCGGCGTTGGCCACGAGCACGTCGACCGGACCCGCCTCGTCCACGAGTCGCTCCAGCGCACCGCGGTCGGAGAGGTCGCACGCGACCGCGCGCCCGCCCATCTCCGCGGCGAGCGGCTCGAGCACCTCCGCCCGCCGTGCAGTGAGCACGACGGACGCGCCCCGGCGGGCGAGCGCCCGCGCGATCGCCTGCCCGAGCCCGCCGCTGGCGCCCGTGACGAGCGCGGTCCGTCCACCGAGATTCACGCGGGAACCGTCGCAGACCGCGCGGCCCGGCGCGACGGCGGTCGCGCGGCGGGTGCCGGCGGCATCACGCGAAGACCGCGACGGTGGCCGTGAACGCGTGGAGGAAGGTCTCGCCGCCGACTGGGCCGATCTCGCCGGCCGCGAAGAAGCCCGCGGCCGGGGCTCCGTCCAGCTCCTCCGCGACGGCCTCGGCGTCGTGGTCCGCATGACCGAAGAGGTCCCGCCCGCGGCCGTTGCACGCGAAGACGAGCGCGCCGGCCGGCGTGCGTCCGCCGAGCGCGCGCATGCGGATGCCGAGCGCCTCGCGCAGGTCGCGGTCGGCGCTCTCGGCGTCGCGCGCGTGGAGGCGGACGACCTGGCCCGGGTGGACGTCCGCGGCCACCGCCACCTTGCCCGTGGCCGGATCGGCGCCCACGAGGCCGCGCACGAGGAAGTCGCCCTGCACGTAGTCGGGCTTGTTGGCCTCGACGACGATGCCCATCAGCAGACCGCCCTGGACGAGGGCAAGGTCGTGCTCCGGCAGCTCCTCGATCGTCTCGCGCAGCTTCTCCAGCGCGGGGCGGCCCGCCAGCTCGTCGATCACGTGGCCCTCGGCGGCCGTGATCGTCAGCTCTGGTCCGATCGGCGCCGCCCCCTGGGAGACGCACGGCAGCACTTCGACGCCGTCGAGCCGGACCCCGACGGCGCCCTCGTCGACCACTCGGTCACCCGCGAACAGGGCCGTCGTGCCGCCCGCCGTGCGCGCCGAGGCGAGGCCGCCGATCAGCGGGACGGTCGGCGCGGCCTCCGAAAGGAAGCGCAGCACCGCGTCGGTGGGGAACGTGGCCGGGTCGGCGAGGAGGATGGCGCCCGCGGCGCCCTCGAGGTCGATCATCCCGGCCAGGGCGCCGGTGCCCTCCTCGACCTCCTCGACCATGGCGTGGAAGACCGTCGCGCCGCCGCCGCCGAGGTGGGCCGCCCAGACCGTCACGGCGGTCCCGGTCTCGACCTCGCGCCGCGCCCCGATCACGCCGCCCGCCGCGCACCCGGCGAGCTGCGCGGGAGCCAGCGCCTCGTGGACCGCCTCGAGCACCGCCTCGGGCGCCGCGAGGTGCGTGCCGGACGCGAACACGACCGCGAGGTCGCACGGCATCCCGCCGAGGCGCTCGCGCGCCGTCAGCGAGGCCTCGAGCGCCCCGGCGCGCGGGTCCGGGCTCGTCGACAGGCCGGTACCGATCAGCAACGCCATCGCTGACGACGATACCCCTCGCCGTTCACCCGCCCATACTCGTCGCGTGCCGCCGACGATGCTCGCCATCTTCGGACCCACGGGCGTGGGGAAGACCGCGGTCGCGATCGCCGTGGCCGAGCTGCTGCGCGCAGACGGCGAGGACCCCGTGGCCGTGTCGGCCGACGCGCTGCAGGTCTATCGCGGGCTCGAGACGCTCACCGGCGCGGCGACGGCCGCCGAGCGCGAGCGGCTCGAGCACCGGTTGCTCGGCTTCCTCGATCCCGACGCGCCGTTCAGCGCCGGCCGCTTCGCACAGCTGGCGCATCGCGAGATCGACGCGCTGCTGGAGGCCGGCCGGCGTCCGATCGTGGTCGGCGGCACCGGCCTCTACCTGCGAGCCGCGCTCGCCGACCTCGAGCTGCGGCCGCCCGTACCCGACGCGATCCGGGAGCGGCGCCGCGCGCAGCTGCACGAGCTGGGCGCGGCCGCCCTGCACGCCGAGCTCGCCGCCCGCGCCCCCGCCGCGGCCGCCGCCGTACGACCCACGGACAGTCAGCGCGTGGTGCGCGCCCTCGAGCTGCTCGACGCCGGCCACGCGCCGCCCGCCGGCGATGAGCTGTGGGCCTCGGCCACCCGCCACCCGACGCTGCTCGCCGGCCTGACGATGGAGCGCGACGCGCTCAAGCGGCGGATCGACGCCCGCATCGAGGCGATGGTCGCCGCCGGCGCCGCCGACGAGGTGCGCGCTGCGGAACGACGCGGCGCCTCGCCGACCGTGCGCAAGGCGCTCGGGTTCCGCGAGCTGCTGGCGGGCGACGTCGAGGCAATGCGCCGCAGCACCCATCGCTACACGCGCCGGCAGCTGACCTGGATGCGCAAGCTGACCGACGTGCGCCTGATCGACGTCACCGGCCGCGAGCCGGAGGACGTCGCCGCCGAGCTGCACCGGGCCCTGCGAGCATGGCGCCCGTGCGGTTCGAGAAGTGGCAGGCCCTCGGCAACGACTACCTGATCGTCGAGCACGGCTCGCTCGACCTCACGCCGCAGACGGTCAGGCGCCTGTGCGACCCGCACTTCGGCCCCGGGGGCGACGGCGTGCTCGAGCTGTCGCCGCCGACCGAGCGCGGCTACGTGGCCCGCCTGCGGATCTTCAACCCCGACGGCTCCGAGGCCGAGCTGTCCGGCAACGGCGCCCGCCAGGCGATCCTCTACCTGCGTCGCGCGGGCTGGACGAGCGCCGACACGTTCTCGCTGCTAACCGCGGCCGGAGAGATCCGCCCGACGATCACGGGCCCGACGACCTGCCGCGTCGACATGGGGCGCGCGTCGCTGCGCTCGAAGGACTACCCGGATGGGCCGCCCGACGGCCAGGGCGAGGTCGAGGGATACCGGTTCCAGCACGTGTCGATCGGCAACCCGCAGTGCGCGATCCACATCCCCGACCGCGGCACGCTCGAGCAGCTCGACCTGGCGGCCATCGGGCCTGCCATCGAGCACGCCCCCCAGTTCCCCAACCGCACCAACACGTCGTTCTGGACCGCGCTCGACCCCACCACCATCCGCGCCCGCATCTTCGAGCGCGGCGTGGGGGAGACGCTCTCGTCCGGCACCGGCGCGTGCGGCGCAGCCGTCGCCCACGTTCTGCGCGGCGGCGACTCGCCGCTCACCGTGTGTCTCGACGGCGGCGAGCTGGAGGTCGACGTCGACGAGGCGCTGCACGTCGACCTCACGGGCTGGGCCGTCCCGGTCTACCGCGGCGAGCTGAGCGAGGAGCTGCTCGCCGAGCTCTCTCAACCGAAGGGATGAGACGGGCCGCGCGGTTCCGCCGCACGGCCGAGGCACACGCCCCGCCGCGGACGGTGCTGCTCTCCTCCAATCGGCTCGACGAGGTGGAGAAACCTGCGACGTCGCCGCCATCGTCGACCAGGGCCATGAGCGGCGTTGTTAGCGTGCGCGAGCGATGACCGACCATCTGACCGACCGCGCGTGGGGCTCCGGCCTGGCCACGCTCGCCGGCGACCGGGTGCTCGACGTGTACTTCCCCGAGCCGCAGCTGGGCGGGGATGTGGATCCCGGCGTGCACCGCCGCGGGCAGGGCGCCGCCGACGAGGTCCGCGGCGTGGACGTCGCGCCCGTGACGGTGTCGATCGCCTCGCTCGCCGACCCGCCCGCCGACGCGTACGACGCCTACCTGCGCCTGCATCTGCTCTCGCACCGCCTGATCCGGCCGCACCAGGCGAACCTCGACGGCCTCTTCGGCGTGCTCAACAACGTCGCCTGGACGAGCCACGGCCCCGTCGACCCCGCCGCGCTGCCCGCCGTGCAGCACCGGCTGCGTGCCAGCGGAAGTCCCTTCCAGGTCTTCTCGGTCGACAAGTTCCCGCGAATGACGGACTACGTGGTGCCCGGCGGCGTGCGGATCGCCGACGCCGACCGCGTGCGCCTCGGCGCCCACCTGGCCGAGGGCACCACGGTCATGCACGAGGGCTTCGTGAACTTCAACGCCGGGACGCTGGGGCACTCGATGGTCGAGGGCCGCATCAGCGCCGGCGTGGTGGTCGGCGACGGGTCCGACGTCGGCGGCGGCGCGTCGATCATGGGCACGCTCTCCGGCGGCGGCACGGCGGTGATCTCGGTGGGGGAGCGCTGCCTGCTGGGCGCGAACTCGGGCCTGGGCATCTCGCTCGGCGACGAGTGCGTGGTGGAGGCCGGCCTCTACCTGACGGCGGGCACGCGCGTGACGCTGCCCGACGGCGAGGTCGTCAAGGCGCTCGAGCTGAGCGGCGCGAGCAACCTCCTGTTCCGCCGCAACTCCCAGACCGGCGCGGTCGAGGCGTGGCAGCGCAGCGGGACCTGGGGCGGCCTCAACGCGACGCTACATACCGGCCAGTAGCTCGGCCGCCCGCTCGCACTCGGCGAGCGTCGGGACGAGCGCGAGCCGCAGATAGCCCTCTCCCGCCGGCCCGAAGTAGGAGCCGGGGGCGAGCACGATGCCGCGCTCGAGCAGCCGCTCGTGCTCTCCGTCTTCGGCGCCCGCCAGCCACAGGAAGAACGTCGCGTCGCCGCCCACGTGGCGCATGCCGCGGGCCTCGACGGCGGGCAGCAGGACGTCGCGCTTGGCCCGGTAGAGCCCCCGGACCTCGGCCACGTGCGCCTCGTCGCCCCAGGCCACCGCGGCGGCGCGCTGGATGAACTCCGGCGGCGCGACGCCGACGTTCGGCCGGTAGCGCTTCAGGGCGGCGACCAGCTCCGCTCCCCCGGCGACGAAGCCCGACCGGTAGCCGGGCATCGAGGAGCGCTTGGAGAGCGTGTTGAACACAGCGACGTTGGTGCGGTCCTCGAGCTGGAGCGCCGACGCCGGCGGCTCGTCGCCGAAATAGAGCTCGGAGTACGCCTCGTCCGACGCGAGCACGAAGTCGTGCTCGCGGGCCAGCGCCGCGGCCTGCTCGTACAGGGCGAGCGGCGCGGTGGCGGCGGTCGGGTTGTTCGGGTAGTTGAGCCACAGCACCGCGGTGCGGCGCCAGATCGCCGGGGGGACGGCGTCGAGGTCGGGCAGGAAGCCGTTCTCGGCCGCCAGCGGGATCTGGAACACGGCCTTCCCCGCGAACGCGGCGCCCCGCTCGTACACCGGGTAGGCCGGCTGCGGCACCACCACGAGCTCGCCGTCGAAGACCTGGGCGAGGTGGAAGACGGCCTCCTTGGAGCCGAAGGTCGGCACGACCTCTGTGGCGGGGTCGAGCGCGCTGCCGAACCGCCGCCCCACCCACGCGGCGATCGCCTCCCGCAGCTCGGGCAGGCCGTCTGCGGCCGGGTACTTCGAGAGCGGGTCGAGTACGAGCGCCTCGCGGATGAAGGCCGGAGTCTCCTCGCGCGGCTCGCCCATCCCGAAGTCGATCACCGGGACGCCGGCGGCCTCCAGGCGGCGCCGCGCGTCGGCGAGCCGCACGAACGGGTACGACCGCAGGCCGGCGAGCACGGGGGAGACCCTCACGCCGCGAACGCCTCCAGCACGCGGTAGGAGCGCACGAGCGCCGCGACCTCGACCGACTCGTCGCGCCGGTGCGCCTGCGCCGGCGACCCGGGCCCGAAGTTGACGGCGTCGAGGCCGGCCGCCCCGAACTCGGCGACCGGCGTCCACGCCTGCTTGGGCGCGACCGCGAGGTCGCCGGCTGCGATCAGCGCCCGTGCGCGCGGGTTGCTCGTGGCGACCGGGCCGGAGGCGGCGAGCGAGTCGATCCGCAGCTCCCCGCCAGGGCACAGCTCGCGCAGGCGCGCCTCGGCCTCGGCCGGGCTGTGCCCGGGGGCGTAGCGATAGTTCACGTGGCACTCGACGCGGTCGGGGATCACGTTGTCGGCGATCCCGCCGGCGATCCGCGTGACCGAGGCCACCTCGTAGAACGGCAGGCCGTCGAATCGGTGCTCCTCGGGCTCGTGCGTCGCCAGGGCGGCGATCCCGCCCGCGGCCGCGTGGATCGCGTTGTCGGCGTCCCAGGGGCGCGCGGAGTGCCCCGAGCGGCCCGTGAACGTCCAGGTCGCGTTGACGTTGCCCAGGCAGCCGGCGTGGAGCTCGTTGCCGGTCGGCTCCATCACCACCACGAGCTCGTGGTCGAGCCGCTCGCGCCCGAGCATCGGGGCGAGCGCGCTGTCGGCGGCGGGCAGCTCCTCGCGGCCGAAGAACAGCAGGTCGAACGGCGCCCCGGCCAGCGCGAGCTCGACCATCACCGCCAGCGCGCCCTTCATGTCGCTCGCCCCCAGGCCGTGCACCCGCTGCTCGTCGCGGCGGCCCGGCAGGTTGCCCTGCGCCGGGACGGTGTCGAGGTGGCCGGCGAGCAGCACCGAGGCGCCGCGGCCGGCACGCAGGCAGGTGTCGCCGAGGTCGGTCACCGGCACGCCGCCGGCCTCCAGCACAGCCGCGACATGCCCGCCCAGGAGCCCCTCGCCGCGCGACTCCGAGGGCACGTCCACCAGCTCGAGGGTCCGGGCCGCCAGGCGCTCACCGAGCTCGTCGTCGCCCATGAGCGCGCACCCTAGCGGGGGTCGGGAGCCACGGGCGGGGCGTCTAGACTGGATGGCAGCTTGGAGAAGTCGAGAAGCGGCCGGACCGCACAATCCCAATACGCGGCGTCGCCCAGCCAGGGCCGCGCCAGGCAACGCGCGTTCGTCGTCGCCGCCTCCCCAGAGCCCACCGATCTCGCCGAGATGCGGGAGCTGCTGCGCACGGCCGGCGTGGCGACCGTCGGCGAGGTGGTCCAGATCCGCGACAAGCCGCACCCGAACCTCTACCTCGGGCCGGGCAAGGTCGAGGAGCTCGGCCCGCTGATCAAGGCGGCCGACGCGAACCTGGTCGTCACCGACGACGAGCTCAGCCCGCGGCAGGAGCGCAACCTGGAGAAGCAGCTCGAGCTACCGGTGGTCGACCGCACCGCGGTGATCCTCGACATCTTCGCGGGCCACGCGCATTCGGCCGAGGGCAAGCTGCAGGTCGAGCTGGCCCAGCTCGAGTACAACATGGCCCGCATGCGCGGCCTGTGGACGCATCTCGAGCGTCTCGGCGCGGGCCGCGGCGTGGGCGGCATCGGCACCCGCGGCCCGGGCGAGTCCCAGATCGAGACGGACCGGCGCCTGGCCCGCGATCGCATCACCGCGCTGCGCCGCCGGCTCGACCACGTCCGCTCCAACCGCGCCGTCCAGCGCGCCGAGCGCGAGCGCGCGCACCTGCCCTCCGTGGCGCTGGCCGGCTACACGAACGCTGGCAAGTCGACGCTCCTGAACGCGCTGACCGGCGCCGACGTCGGCGTCGGCGACCGGCTCTTCCACACGCTCGACCCCACCACGCGCGCCACCCGTAGATCGGGGCCCCGCCCGCCCCGCACGTACCTGGTGACCGACACGGTCGGCTTCATCCGCAAGCTCCCGCACCAGCTCGTCGACGCCTTCGCGGCCACGCTGGAGGAGACCAAGCGCGCCGATCTGTTGCTGCACGTGGTCGACGCGAGCGCCCCCGAGGAGGAGCTCGTGGCCATGACCCGCGCGGTCGACGACGTGCTCGAGGAGATCGGGGTCGGCGACCAGCCGCGGATCCTCGTGCTCAACAAGGCCGACATGCTCGACGAGGATCGCCGCCGCGAGCTGGCGTTCCGCCACCCGGAGGCCGTGCTGGTGAGCGCGATCGGCGGTGAGGGACTCGACGAGCTGCAGGAGCGGATCGCCGACGAGTTCGAGCGCACGCTGCGCGACGTCGAGCTGCTGGTGCCGTTCTCGGAGGGCGGCATGCTGTCCGACCTCCACGAGCTCGCCGGCGACCTCGAGCGCACCGACACGCCGGAGGGCGTCCGCATCCAGGCGCGGCTGCCGTCGGTGGTGGCCGAGCGCTTCGACCGCTACGCGGTCAACGGCGCGGGACCGTAGCGACGCCGACCCCCCGGTCCATCCAGCGCACCTATCTGGTGCTCATGCTCGGGAACACGCTGGCGGCGTCGTTCATCTGGGGCATCAACACGATCTTCCTGCTCGACGCCGGGCTCTCGAACCTCGAGGCGTTCGCCGCCAACGCGTTCTTCACGGCCGGGATGGTGCTCTTCGAGGTGCCGACCGGGATCGTGGCCGACACGGTCGGCCGGCGGGCGTCCTACCTGCTCGGCACCGTCACGCTCGCGCTCTCGACGCTGCTCTACGTCCTGTTGTGGGAGGTGGGCGCGCCGTTCTGGCAGTGGGCGGTCGCCTCCATGCTGCTCGGGCTCGGGTTCACGTTCTTCTCCGGGGCGGTCGAGGCGTGGCTGGTCGACGCGCTGGATGCGACCGGCTTCACCGGCCAGCTCGAGACCGTGTTCGGCCGCGGCCAGGTCGTCTCGGGCGTGGCGATGCTCGGCGGCTCGGCGGCCGGCGGGCTGATCGCCCAGCTGACGAGCCTCGGCGTTCCGTTCGTCCTGCGCGGCGCCGTGCTCGTCGTGATGTTCGCGGTCGCGTTCCGGCTCATGCACGACGTCGGCTTCAAGCCGGCGCCGCGCGAGCGGCCGGTCGCCGAGATGCGCCGGATCGCGTCGGCCTCGATCGAGTACGGCTGGCGCGTGCCGGCCGTGAAGTGGCTGATGGTGCAGGGGCTGTTCGCCGGCGGCGTCGGCTTCTACGCCTTCTATGCGCTCCAGCCGTACCTGCTCGAGCTGTACGGCGACCCCGAGGCGTACCAGATCGCCGGTCTCGTCGCCGCGATCGTCGCGGGCGCGCAGATCCTCGGCGGGATCGCCGCTCCGCGCATCCGGCGGCTCTTCCGCCGCCGCACCTCGGCCCTGATCGCGACGGCGGCGCTCAGCACGGTCACGCTCGCGCTGATCGGGGCACTCGAGAGCTTCTGGGTCGTGATCGCGCTGATCGTGGTCTGGGGGCTGCTGTTCGCGGCGACGATGCCGATCCACCAGGCCTACCTCAACGGGATGATCCCGTCGGAGCAGCGGGCCACGATCATCTCCTTCGACTCGCTCATGAACTCGACCGGCGGCGTGTGGTCGCAGCCGGTGCTCGGCCGCGCAGCGGACGCCTGGGGCTACGCGCCGAGCTACCTTCTGGGCGCCGCGATCTCGGCGCTCGCGCTGCCGTTCCTCGCGCTGTCGCGACGCCAGCGGGCGCCGGCGGACTTCGTCACCGGCGACGCCAGCGCTCCTCCGGCGGCATCCGACTCGACCCCACGTGAGCGTCAAGCCACGCGTTGATCGGCTCCGCGGCACGCCACGAGCCCGCCACGTGCGCGAGCGCGGCGTCGCGGTCGATCCCGCCACCGCCGCTCGCGGCGCGGCCCGCCACCAGCTCCTTGCGGCGCAGCAGCTCGATCCGCGGATGGTCACGCGCGTAGCCGCGCGGCGCCGTCCGGACGCTGTCGCCGGCGAGCTCGAGTCCCGCCTCCTCGGCCGCGGCCGTCGCCCGCTCGAGCCCGGGGCCGGCGCGGTTGTCGGCGACCGCCTCGCGGTAGCGCTCCAGCTGGTCCCGCGCCATCCGGTAGTAGCCCGTGCCGGCGTACAGCCCGCGGGCTGACAACTGGGCGTACATGCCGTCGCCGGGGACCGTGACGCCGTACAGGATCCCGTAGGTGGTCGTCTTGTACGGCGACTTGTCGGGCGAGAAGCGCACGTCGCGGTTCTGTCGGAACAGCTTCACCTGCCCGCCGAACTCTCCCGTGAGCTCTTCGAGAAGCTCCTCGAGCGGATCCCGCACCTGGGTGTCGTAGACCTCGCGCGTGGCGGTGAAATACGCCTTCGTGTTGTCACGCTCGAGCCCAGCGAACCACGCGAACGCATCGGAGCTGAAGCCGGAGAACATGGGGGTGTGATCTTGTCACCCTGCGGGGGCTGGGACGCCGGGGTGACGCGCTGGAGAGTGAAGGCATGCCCTCCTTCGACGAGCTCCAGCAGCGGATGGTGTCGGTCCACGCGGCGATGCGCACCGGCTGCCCCGGGCGCTCGATCGTCGTCGTCCCGTCGCGGACGATCGACAAGTGGCACGAGCCGCCGGCCGAGACGCAGGCCTACGAGGAGCGGCTGCTGTGCCTGCTGCTCTCGCTGCGGGATCCCGGTCTGCGGATCGCCTACGTGACCTCGGTGCCGGTCGCGCCCGCGATCGTCGACTACTACCTGAGCCTGCTCCCGCGGTCGCTGCGCCGCGGTGCGCGCGCACGGCTCACGCTCCTGTCAGCGGGCGACGCCTCGACCCGCCCGCTGGCCGAGAAGCTGCTCGAGCGGCCCGCGCTGCTCGCGCGGATCCGGCGGGCGATCCCGGCCCAGGGCCTCTGCCACCTCGTTCCGTACACGACGACCGCGCTGGAGCGCGACCTGGCGCTCGAGCTCGACCTTCCGCTGTACGGCGCGGACCCGTGCCACGCGGTGCTGGGCACCAAGAGTGGCTGTCGCGAGCTGTTCGCGCGCGCCGGCGTGCCGCATCCGTTCGGCGTCGAGAACGTGCGCGACCTCGGCGCCGCGCTCGCGCACCTGCACGCGGTCAGGCCCGACCTCGCCGAGGTCGTCGTCAAGCTCGACGAGGGAGTGAGCGGCGAGGGCAACGCGATCGTCGATCTTCGTCTGGGCCAGATGGAGCTCGAGGCGCGGGACGTGAGTGTCGAGGCCTACCTCGCCAAGCTCGCGGCGCGCGGCGGGATCGTCGAGGAGCGCATCACCGGCGCCGAGGTGCGGAGCCCCAGCGTCCAGCTGCGCCTCACGCCCGCGGGCGAGGTCGAGATCGTCTCCACGCACGACCAGCTGCTCGGGGGCCCGAGCGGGCAGAGCTACCTGGGCTGCCGCTTCCCCGCGGAGCCCGCCTACGCACCGGTCATCACTGAGCTCGCCCGCCGGATCGGTCGAGAGCTCGCGGCCGCGGGCGTCATCGGGCGGTCCGCCGTCGACTTCGTCGTCGTCCGCGACCCCCGCCGCGAGTGCGGCTGGCGGCCGTACGCGATCGAGATCAACCTCCGGAAGGGCGGCACCACCCACCCGTTCGCCGCGCTCGAGCAGCTCACCGGCGGCGGGTATGACCCCGCCGCCGCGCGCTTCACGACCCCGCACGGGATCTCGAAGCACTACGTCGCGACCGATCACCTCGAGTCGCCGTCGCTGCGCGGCCTCGGGCGCGACGGCGCGCTCGCCCTCGTCCGCGCCGGCCTCGGCTTCGACCGACTGCGCCGGCGCGGCGTCGTGCTTCACATGCTGAGCTCGCTCGACCGCCTCGGACGCGTCGGCCTCACGGCGATCGGGGACACGGCGGCCGAAGCGCAGCAACGGTACGAGCACGCGACCACCACACTGCTCGCGGCGGCGGCGGGCGAGCGCGCCGCCGCGCCGGCCATCGCGGCCTGAGCCGTCATGCTCAGCGACCCGATGAGCCGAAGCCGTTCTCGCCGCGGTCGTCGCCGGACGGCGGCAGCTCCTCGACCACCAGCAGATCCGGAGCTACGAACGGCACGAGCACCAGCTGGGCGATGCGGTCGCCCGGCGCCGCCTCGAAGCGCGCGTCTCCCAGGTTGACGAGCACGACGCGGATCTCGCCGCGGTAGTTGGGGTCGATCAGTCCCGGGCCGTTGACGACCGAAAGGCCGTGACGGGCGGCGAGGCCGGAGCGCGGCACGACGAGCCCGGCGACCGCGGGCGGGAGTGCGACGGCCACGCCGGTCGGCACCGTGGCCCGCTCCCCGGGCCAGAGCGAGAAGCCCGAGACGCAGCGCAGGTCGTAGCCGGCGTCACCCGGCCGGGTCCGTACGGGAGCGTGCGCGCCGGGGCGCAGCAGACGGACGTGCAGCTGGTCGAGGGCGGTGTCGAGAGCCATCGCGGCACGGTAGCCGCCGGCCCGGCGGCACCGCCCTCGCCAGTCCGCAATCTGCGTTTACAGACCCGCCTTGTACAGCAACCGGTTGGGCGTGCCTGTGCGGTTGTACCCGATCACGTTGGGCGTGGCGTTGCCCGTGATCCACGAAGAGATCGTCGCCGACGACTCGTCGCGGCGGGTGTTCCTGTAGATCGTGTCCTTGTAGAGCGCGGCAACGCCCGCCACGTGGGGGCTCGCCATCGAGGTGCCGCTGATCGTGTTCGCGCCGCCTGAGAGCCACGCCGAGCGGATCGCGACGCCGGGCGCGTAAGCGTCCACGCACGAGCCCCAGTTCGAGAACGACGCGCGCCGGTCGTTCCGGTCCGAGGCGGCCGTCGTGTACGCCGCCGACGCCGAGGCGGGGGAGACGTTGCACGCGTTCTGGTTCTCGTTGCCCGCCGCGACCGCCATGAACACGCCCGAGTTGGCGAGGCTGTTGGTCGCGCTGTTGAGCGACGAGGAGTAGCCGCCGCCCAGCGACATGTTCGCGACGGCGGGCCTGACCGCGTTGGTCCTCAGCCAGTTGAGCGCCGCGACGATGCCGGAGGTCGAGCCCGAGCCCGAGCAGTTGAGCACCCGCACGCCGCGCAGGTTCACGCCCTTGGCGACGCCCCAGGTGGTGCCGCCGATCGTGCCCGCCACGTGCGTGCCGTGGCCGTTGCAGTCCTCCCCGGTGCCGCCGAACGCGTCGTAGACGTTGCGGGCTCGGCCGCCGAAGTCGCCGTTGCTCGTGGAGATGCCGGTGTCGATCACGTACGCCGTCACGTTCGAGGCAGCGGCGTTGTACGTGAAGCTCCGCGACAGTGGCAGTCCGGGCTGGTCGATGCGATCCAGGCCCCACGGGTCCGACGGGATCCACTGCGTGGCGCTGGCCTCGACGACCCGATCCTGCTCGACGATGGCCACGCGCGCGCTGCGCCGCAGCGCCCGCACCTGAGCCGCGTCGAGCGACGCCGCAAAGCCGTTCAGCGAGTCGAACACCTGCTGGTTGCGCCCGCGCACCACGTCGTCGGCGTCGTGGCCCTGCTCGACCATGACGATGTAGCGGCCTGGAATCGGCTCGCCGGCCTGGGGGTCGCTCGCGAGCGCCGGCGTGGTGAAGCCGAGCGTCCCGCAGATCGTCACGACGAGCGCGAGATGCCTCGTTCGCATGTGCCGCCTCCCTGACTGCCCGCCGCGGCCCCGCGCCACGGCGTACCGCGGCGCAGGGTAGCGCGGCTCTGGGTCAGCCGCCGATCAGGCCGGTCTCGGTGAGGTACTCCTCGGCGACCACGGCGGGGTCCTTCTTGTCGAGGTCCACGCGGGCGTTGAGCTCCTGCATGTTCTCGTCAGTGAGCTGCTCCTGCAGCAGCTCGATCGTCGCCTGCAGGTCGTCGCCGGCTGCGTCGGCGGTCTCCTGCTTCATCACCAGCGTCGAGTTGTAGGGCGGGAACATGCCCTGGTCGTCCTCGAGCAGGACCTCCTTCTCGCGCTGGATCTGCGGGTCGGTGGTGAAGACGATCGACACGTCCGCGCGGCCGGAGGTCAGCACCTCGTGGCGCTGGGCGACATCGACCGGGACGAACTTGGCGAACTTGAGCCCGTAGACCTGTTGCAGGCCGAGCAGGCAGTCGAGCCGCTGCCGGCACTCCGGGGAGCCGTAGAGCGTGAGCTCCTGCGACTTGCCCTTGAGGTCGGAGATCGTCTTCAACTGCAGCTCGTCGGCGGTCTCCTGGGTCACCGCGACCTCGTTGGAGGAGGTGAACGGCGTCGGCGGGAAGGCGACGAGGCCGTCCTCCGCGAAGCCCGCCTTCGCCTCCTCGAATGCCGCCTGCGGGTCCTTCGGCAGCTCGTCGGCCTGCTTGCCGAAGAACGACAACAGCGCCGTGCCCGTGTACTCCGGGTAGGCGGAGACCTCGTCGGACTTGACGGCCGCGAGCGCGGTCTTCTCGTCGCCGAGGTTGAGGTCCTTGCTCACCTGGTAGCCGGCGGCCTCGAGCCCCTGCGCGTAGATCTCGCCCAGGACCTTCTGCTCCGTGAAGTTCTTGGAGCCGATGGTGAGCTGGACCTTGCTGTTGTCCTCGTTGCGCTGGATCTTGCCGCTCGCGGCGGCCGTGGACTCGGCCTGCGGCGCCGAGCCCTCGTCGTCGTCGTCCCCGCACGCCACGACGAACGCGGCGGAGCAGGCGATGAGCACGAGTGCGATCAGCAGTCTGATGGGTCTCATGGGACGGTCTGGATCCTCCTCTTGAGGGTTCCGAGGCGCGCCGGGCGGGCGCCCGCGCCTTCTCTTTCGAGCTTGATGCCGGTTGGCGTGGTCGCGCGCTGGACGGCGGCCAGGCTCACCTCGGCGGCGATGGCCAGGGCCGCCACGACGATCGAGGCGCCGATCTGGCCCGCGCGGCCGTGGACGCTGCCGGCGATGATCGGGTCGCCGAGCGTGAGCACGCCGACCAGCGGCGCGATCGTCGCGGTGGCTATGACGTTGACGGTCGACGTGCGGATGCCGCCGAAGATCAGCGGCAGGGCGAGCGGGAGCTCCACCGAGCGGACGACCTGCACGCCCGACATCCCCATGCCGCGGGCGGCGTCCACCGTGTCGCGGCTGACCTGCCGCACGCCTACGTAGGCGTTCGTGAGGATCGGCGGGATCGCGAGCAGGGCCAGCGCCACGGTCACGTTCCAGAACTCCGGGGTCGACGGGAAGAACGCGACGAAGAAGGCGATCAGCGCCACGCTCGGCACCGCACGGCCGGTGTTGGAGATCGAGATCGCCGCGAACGCGCCGCGGCCCGTGTGGCCAAGGGCCAGACCGATCGGCAGTGCGATGGCGATCGCGATCGCCATCGCCATCGCCGTGACCTGGAGGTGCGTCCAGAGCAGCGGCAGCAGCTCGGAGCCACCCACCCGGGCACCGCCGGCCTGGGACTCGCGCGAGTTGAAGATGTAGTCGAAGGCGTCGCCGAACTCGCCGAGGAAGGCCACGGTGCTGGTCATTGCGCTACCCGCATCCAGGGGGTGATCAGCTTCTGGAGGCCGAGGATCAGCAGATCGAGGACGACGGCGAGCCCGATCGCCAGGCCGCCGGCCACCACCACGTTGGAGCGGAAGTTGATGTCGTCGAAGAGCGCCCCGCCGAGGCCGCCGGCGCCGGCCAGGAACGCGAGCGCCGCGAGCCCGACCGTCGTCGTGACGGCGATCCGCAGGCCGGCCATGATCTCAGGCAGCGCGAGCGGCAGCTCGACCCGCCAGAGCAGCTGCTGGGCCGTGAGCCCCATGCCGCGGCCCGCGTCGCGTGCCTCGGCGGGCACGTTCTCGAAGCCCGCCATGACGTTGCGGAAGAGGATCAGCAGCGTGTACGAGACGAGCGCGATGATCGCGGTCGTGTTCCCGCGGCCGGTGATCGGCAGCAGCAGGAAGAAGACGGCGACGCTGGGCAGCGTGTAGAGGATCCCCGTCACCTGCGTGATGGGCGGCGTCAGCCAGCGCCAGCGGTGTGCCAGCAGGGCGAGGCCGAAGGCGATCCCGAAGCCGATCCCAACCGAGACCACGGTCAGGTACACGTGCTCCCAGAACGGGGTCACGTAGCGGTCGAAGTTGTCGACGATCCAGTCGGGGCAGATCCCGTTGTCGGCGACGCAGTCCTCGCCGCTGCGCTCACGCCGCTGGAGCTGGGAGAAAAGCGCCGTCACGCCACCTCCGGCGTGGTGGCGATCACGTGCGAGAGCAGCTCGATCGACAGCACGCCGACGACGCGGCCCTCGTGGTCGATGACCGGCCCGTACTGGACCTCATGGGCGAGCAGGTCGCTCAGCGCGTCGCGCAGCACGTCGTCGAGGTCGACGATCGGCTCGGGCGCAGAGACCAGCTCGGCGCGCACCCGATCCTCGGCGAGCCCGCGCTCGGACAGCCAGCCGAGCGGGCGGCCGTCGTCGTCGACGACCAGCGGATACGGAACCTCGGACGCGGCCGCCCTGGCCCGCGCCTCGGGCACCGGCTCGCCCGGTCGCACAAGCGGGGCCGTCCAGAGGTCGACGTCGCGCACGCGCTCGAGCGCGAGCCGCTTGAGCGCGCGGTCGGCGCCCACGAAGTCCTCAACGAATGGGCTCGCGGGGCTTGTGAGGAGCTCCGCGGGCGGGGCGTACTGGGCGAGGATGCCGCCCTGCTGCAGCACCGCGATCCGGTCGCCCATCTTGATCGCCTCGTCGATGTCGTGCGTGACGAAGACGATCGTCTTGCGGATCTCGGCCTGGAGGCGCAGGAACTCGTTCTGCAGCCGCTCGCGGTTGATCGGGTCGATCGCCCCGAACGGCTCGTCCATCAGCATCAGCGGCGGGTCGGCCGCCAGGGCGCGCGCAACCCCGACCCGCTGGCGCTGGCCGCCGGAGAGCTGCGCCGGGTAGCGGCCGGTCATCTCGCGCGGCAGGCCGATCAGGTCGAGCAGTTCCTCGACGCGGGCGGCCGTGCGCCGCTTGTCCCAGCCCAGGAGCCGCGGCACCGTCGCGATGTTGTCGCCGATCGACCGGTGCGGGAACAGGCCGATCTGCTGGATCACGTAGCCGATGTCGCGCCGCAGGTCGACCTGGTCGCGCTCCTTGACGCTACGGCCGCCAACGAGGATGTCCCCCTCCGTGATGTCGATCATCCGGTTGACCATCCGCATCGCGGTCGTCTTGCCGCATCCGGACGGGCCGACGAGGACGCAGATCTCGCCGGCCGGGACCTCGAGCGTGAGGTGGTCGACGGCCGGGCGGTCGGCTCCGGGGTAACGCTTGGTAGCGCCCCGGAACTCCAGAGAGGCTGCCTGACGGGACGCGGACGGCCCCTCGGACTGGGCGGTGTTGGCTGTCGTCACAGAGGAACCCCGGGGCGGCCGGGAACGAAAGCGTACCCCGTCGGGTCGGCGCGGACTCAGACGCCCGCAGCCCGGCGCGCCGCCGCGTGCGCCGCGGACTCGAGCTCGTCGTCGAGCACGGGCAGCGCGGATGGCTCTACGCCGAGCGCCGTGGCGGTCAGCCAGTCGGCGAAGTGGGCGTTCTTGGGAAGCAACGGACCGTGGAGATAGGTGCCGACCACGGTGCCGCGCGGCCCGCCGCGCACGCCCTCGTAGCCGGACCGCCCGTCGTTGCCGTGGCCGCGCAGCACCCGCCCGAGCGGTTGCGCCCCCGGGCCGAGTCGCGTGCGGCCGCCGTGGTTCTCGAAGCCGGCCAGGACGTGGCCGTCGGCCAGCTCGATCGCGACGTTGCCGATCAGCCGCGGGCCGTCCTCGCGCACGGTCTCGAGGTCGACGAGGCCGACGCCGGGCAGGCGCTCGCTGCCCAGCGCGTAGCCGTGGCCGAGCAGCTGGTAGCCGCCGCAGACCGCGAAGATCACCGCGCCACGGTCGGCGGCGGCGTGCAGGGCCTCCCGCTTGGTGTCCACCATGTCGCGCGCGCACAGCGCCTGGTCGCGATCCTGGCCGCCGCCGATGTAGAGCATGTCGTGGGCGTCGGGGTCGAGCGCCTCGCCGAGGCCGATGCCGCGCAGCTCGAAGCCGATGCCGCGCCAGGCGCAGCGCCGCTCGAGCAGCAGCAGGTTGCCGCGATCGGCGTAGATGTTGAGGAGGTCGGGATAGAGCGCCCCGACCCGCAGCATTCGCTCAGCCACGCAGGACCACCACCTCCGAGCCGACGTGGTCGGCGGTCGGCTCGACGTGACGCGTGCGCTCAGGGCGCAGGCCGGCGGCGGCGCCCTCGGCGTGCAGGCCGGCGACGCTGACCCGCGCGAGCACGATCACGTCCTCCTCGCTGGTGCGCGTCCCGCCCGGTGCGATCGTCTGGCGCAGCCGCTCGATCCGCGTCCCCTCGGGACGCTCGCGGACGGCCGTGGGCTGCGAGACGTAGCGCCAGCCGTCGCGCTCGGCGACGTCCGGGAGCGGCATCAGCGCCTCCTCCTCGAAGCTCTCGAGGTCCTCGGCGATGGCCATCGCCACCAGGCCGCCGGGAGCGACCGCGCGCCGCGCCGAGGCGAAGAACCCCGCCCGTGCGGCGGCATCCGGGAGCAGCTGGATGGTCTGCATCGGGACCGCCACGAGCGCGAACGCCGCCTCGCCGGCATCGAAGCCTGCTGCGTCGGCGACGACGGTGCGGACCTGGAGGCCTGCGGCGTCGGCCCGCGCGCGCAGCACCTCGAGCAGCTCCGCGTCGCGGTCGAGCGCGGTGACCACGTGGCCGGCGACCGCCAGACGCAGCGCGACCCGGCCGGCGCCGGCGCCGACGTCGAGCACGCGGCCGCCCGCCTCGCGGGCCAGCTCAGCCCACAGCGGGAGGTCCGCGGCGTAGCGGCCGCACTCGACGTCGTGCCAGACGACGCTGGTCATCGCCAGTACGCCTCGGCCTGGCCGCGGCGGGCGAGCAGGTCACGCAGCTCGAGCAGCGCGGTGTAGGTCGGCAGCGCGTACAGGGGGCCCTCGCCGGCGGCCAGCGCGCGATCGAGGCCGCGCTCGATGTCCTCCTCGACCTCGAGCCGCTCCGCCGGCACGCCCGCGTACTTGAGCCGCAGCGCCAGCTCGGCCGCGCGGGTGCCGGAGCAGGTGAGACGGCGCACGTGCGGGGCGACGAGCTCCCAGTCGGCGTCCCACACCCAGGAGACGTCGCGGCCGTCGGCCGTGCGGTCGTTGAGGATCCCGAACAGGTCGAGCTCGGTGCCCTCCAGCGCCAGCGTGCGCAGCACCTCGTTGGCGCCCGCCGGGTTCTTGACGAGCAGGATCGAGGTCGGGCGGCCGAGGTCGAGCGTCTCGGCGCGCCCGAAGGCCGGCTCGACGGCGGCCAGGCCGGCGCTGATGTCGTCGAGCCCGGTGCCGAGGTACAGGCACAGCGCGGCGGCGCCGAGGGCGTTGTAGACGTTGTAGAGGCCCGGCAGGGGGAGCTCGATCCGTCGCTCGCCCGCGCCGGTGCGCAGCGTGAAGGCCGCCGAGCGGATGCCGTGCAGCTCGACGTCGGTCGCCGTGACGGCGGGCGCGGGGCGCCGGGCGCCGCAGTTCGGGCAGGCGTAGTGGCCGAGGTGGGCGAGGTAGGCCGCCTCGTACACGTAGGCGTGCCCGCAGCGGCGGCAGTGCTTGGAGTCCGACGCGTGCTGCATCTCCGGCAGCGCAAGGGCGTCGTCCTCCACGCCGTAGTAGAGCGCCTCGCGCTTGCGCCCGAGGTCGGCCACGAGCGGGTCGTCGGCGTTCAGCACAAGGGATGTGCCGGCCTCTAGGCCGGCCACGATCCCCGCCCAGCGGTCGGCGATGATCTCGAGCTCGCCGTAGCGGTCGAGCTGGTCGCGGAACAGGTTGCCGAGCAGCACGGCGCGCGGGGCGAGCTGCGCGGTCACGGGCCCGAGCCAGAACTCGTCGACCTCGAACAGGCCCATGTCGCCGCGCTCGGCGGCCAGCGCGGCGGCCACGCCGCCCGCCATGTTCGCGCCGGCGCGGTTGTGGACGAGGCGCGTGCCCGTGCGGCCGAGGATCGAAGCGACCATCGCCGCCGTGGTCGTCTTGCCGTTGGTGGCCGAGACGACGACGCTGCCGTGCGGCAGCCGCGCCGCGAGCCGGGCGATGGCGCGCGGCTCGGTCCGCATCAGGACCTTGCCGGGGAGCGAGGTGCCGCCCCGCCCCGTCAGACGTGCGGCGGCGCCCGTGGCGCGAGCCGCGAGGAGGCCGGCCTGCAGCCTCACGGGGCGATCACGCGCAGCGCGGCCGGCACGACGCGCACGGTGGCGGGCAGCTCGGCGATCGGGTCGCCGTCGGCGTAGGCCGTGAAGGGGCGGTCGGCGCGGAAGGCGATCTCCCGGCCGCGGTGGATCTCGAACCCCGGCTCGCCGACGTGGGTGCCGCGGAACACCTTGGCCAGGCCGCGCAGGTACGCCGTCCTCGGCTTGTCGAGCGTGAACGCGACGTCGAGGAGCCCGTCGTCGAGTGCCGCGTCGGGCACGAGCCACATCCCGCCGCCGAAGACGCCGGAGTTGGCGACCGCGACTGCGTAGCCGCGGAACGTGTGCGGCGCGCCGTCGATGTCGACCACCCACTGCGCCGGCCGCCAGCGGCGCAGGGCGACGAGCACGCCGTAGAGGTAGACGAGCGGCCCGAGCCGCTTCAGGCGGGTGCCGTTGGCCACCACCTGCACGTCGGAGTCCAGGCCGGCGCTGAGGATGCCGACGTAGGTCGCCCCGTCGGCCTCCGCGACGTCGATCCGTCGCTCGCGTCCCGCCGCGAGGATCTCGGTGGCGGCCACCGGATCGCTGCCGATCCCGAGCTTTCGCGCGAGGTCGTTGCCGCGCCCGCCGGGCAGGATCGCCATCACGCCGTCGCTCCCGCGCAGCTCTCCGGCCACGGCGCCGGCCAGCCCGTCGCCGCCCATCGCAGCCGCCACCTCGCCGCCGTCGCGCGCGGCACGGGCGAGCTCCCGCGCGTGCTCGATCGAGGTCGTGCGATCGACGCGGAACGCGATTCCGTGCGAGCGCAGGGCGGCCTCCACCTCGGGTAGCAGCCGGGCGGCGCGTCCGGCCCCCGCGGAGGGGTTCACGATCAGGCGGACGGGGCGGTCCATTGGCCGGGGGAGGCTAGTGGAGGCGTCTCTATCATCGCCGCGCATGGCCAGGCTCGCGATCGTCCTCCTCTGTGCGGTGGCGCTCGCCGCCTGCGGCGACGACTCGCCCCCGGACGAGACCGAGGCCACCGATACGCCGGCGGCGGCCTCGGCGTGCGACTCGGCCACGGCGCCCGAGCCGAAGGGGGAGGGCGACCTGGCCGAGCCGAGGGCGCGGCTCGACCGCTCGAAGACCTACGTCGCCACCGTCTCCACCAACTGCGGCGACTTCGAGATCACGCTCGACGCCAAGCAGGCGCCCCGGACCGGCGGTTCGTTCAAGGCGCTGGCCGACGACGGCTTCTACGACGGCTCGACGTTCCACCGGATCGTGGCCGGCTTCGTGATCCAGGGCGGGGACCCGAAGGGCGACGGCACCGGCGGTCCCGGTTACTCGGTCGTCGAGGCGCCGCCGCCTGACCTCGCGTACACCAAGGGCGTGGTGGCGATGGCGAAGACCGGCACCGAGGCCGACGGCACGTCGGGCAGCCAGTTCTTCGTCGTCACGGCCGAGGACGCGCAGCTCCCGCCGCAATACGCGCTGCTCGGCGAGGTGACGAGCGGGCAGGAGGTCGTGGACAAGATCGGCGTTTTGGAGACCGACCCCGCCAACGACGCTCCGATCGAGCCCGTCGTCATCGCCTCGGTCGAGGTCAGCGCACGGTAGTCGGCGCGCCCTCGAGCGTCAGCAGCGCGCGCTTGCGCTCCGGGCCGCCGCCGTAGGCGCCGAGCCCGCCGCCCCCGGGCAGCACCCGGTGGCAGGGGACGAGGATCGGGATCGGGTTGCGGGCGCAGGCGGTCGCCGCCGCGCGGTACGCGCGCGGGTTGCCGGCCCGGCGGGCGAGATCGCCGTAGGTGACCACCTGGCCGCGGGCGACCTCGTCGTGCAGCGTCTCGAGCACGGCGTGCCGGAACGGGGCGGCGACGAGCGAGAGGTCGACGGGCAGACCTGCGGGTCGCCCTCGCCGGCGAAGTAGGCGTCGAGCGCGTCGCGGGTGGGGGCGAGCTCGCGGTCGGAGCCGACGAGGCGCGGCCCGAAGCGGGCGGCCACCTCGGCCAGCACCCGGTCCTCGGGCTCGTCCTCGAACCCGATCCGGACCACGCCGCGCTCGCCCTGGACGACGAGCAGTCGCCCGATCGGGGACTTGAGGCGGGTGAAGACGGCGTCGGCGAGGCCTTCGCGCACCGCGGCGGCGGCGACGGACTCGAGCAGGGCGTCAGGGAGCGGGGTCATGCGGCGAGCCTCTCTCGCAGGGTGCGGACGGCGGTCGACACGCGCTGGCGCGCGGCGACCGCGGAGATCCCGAGGCGGTCGGCGATGCCCTCGTAGTCGAGGTCGTCGACGAACCGCATCCGCAGCGCGATGCGCGCGCCGTCGGGCAGCGGGGCGATGAGGGTCTCGAAGCCGCCCTCGTCGTAGGTGTCGTGGGTGGGGACGGCCGGCACGTCGTCGGTCGGCAGCTCGCGGCGGCGAGCCCGGTGGGCATCGATCGCCGCCGTCGTCGTCACGCGGTACAGCCAGGCGCGCAGGTGGTCGGCGTGGGTCAGCCGCGGGTACGCGCGCAGGGCGCGCAGCAGCGCGTCCTGGAGCACATCCTCGGCGTGCTGCTCACCGGCCACGCGCCGGGCGTGGACGAGCAGCTCGTCGCCGTGGGCCTCGACGAGGGTCCAGAAGGGTGGGAGCTGCACGGGGGTTGAACGTTTCACGCGCGTCTGGTGTGAGTTTCGCGCGGGTTTCGTTGCGTCGGCCAACGTCAACTGCGCTGGGTAGGGAGCGCGGGGAGATCGGCCGTGGCAAGGGTGCACTTCGCACCACTCGATGACGAGAACCTCGCGAGTGGGGCGTTATGCACCCTCCCCGTGCACACGTCAATGGCGCCGTTGCCGTTGCCGCTACGAAGATCGGCGACCGCTGACGGCGTCAGCCCGCTGCTCCGCCGCCCGCGCCCGCGCGCGCTTCTGCCGCCGCCGCCCCACCACGGCCAGCACGCCGAGCACGACGGCCACGAGCACGAAGCCCCAGAAGAGCGAGACGCCGGTTCCGATCCCGCCGAACGGCAGCGCGATGAGCTGCACGAGCCCCCAGCCGACGGCCAGCAGCGCGACGATGATCACGATCAGGAGCACGATGCCGCCGACGCGGCGGAAGATGCTCGACCCCGGTGGCGGGACGATGTAGCCCATCAGCTGCAGCACGAGCAGCTGGCGGTTGGAGGGCGGTGCCTGGCCGAGCTTCTCGGCCGCGACCTTCAGGTCGCCGGCCCGCCGCTCGGCCAGCGCCAGCGACGCCTCGGCCATCCGGCGCAGCTGCAGGCGCTCCTGGGGGCGGGCCGGCGGCGATCGCCGCGCGGAAGTGCTCGCGCGAGCGCTTGGCGTCCATCCGCTCGGCGGCGCGGGCGCCGAGGATTGCCTGCGCGGCGGCGCGGAAGCGGGTCTCCGCCTCGAGCTCCTCGTCCGAGCGGCCCTCGAGCCGCTGCATGGCGGCCAGCGCGCCCTTCTGCTCGACCTTGATCTGACGCGGCTTGGGAGGCATGAGCGGACCTCGAAGTCTACGACCGCCGGCGAAATCCGGTGGGCTCGGGGTCGGGGTCGAGCGGGCTCTCCGGCAGGCCCGGCTCGGGGTCGAGGGCGTCGTAGCCGGACGGCGCGATGTCGTTCGGCGCGTCCGCGTGGAAGAGCGACGCCAGGTACTGGATCTGGCCGCGCCCCGGGCCGAGCTCGTACTGGCCGCCGCCGTACGCGCCCATCCCGCGCTCCTCGCAGAAGTCGTAACCCGCGAACAGCGCTTCCAGGCTGCCGAAGCGCGAGGGCTTGAGGTTGACCGTGCGCGGGAGCACCGGCGCGTCGAGGATGTCCTGGACCGAGTGGATCGGCGCGTCCCAGGTGATGCGGTCCTCGTACGGGGCGAGCGCCTCGCGCGCGCCGTCGGTCTCGAGGTCGGGATCCTCGAGCCAGGCCTCCGGGAACGTCTCCGCGATGCGGCGGTAGAACGCCGGGTCGGTGTCGACGTCGACCGGCGTGCCCCTGTAGGCGCCCTTGAAGTCGATCGAGTCGACCGCGCCCGACTCGACGAGCCCGTCGATCAGCGCGTCGTCCCAGTCGGGCGTCCCGTCGAGCTTGAAGCGCAGCCACGGGTAGCGGGCCAGCCGCCGGGTGACGGGCTCGAGCGTCGGCGGGTCGCCCATGCGCGACGAGACCACGAACGTCACCGGACGCAGCTCGCGGCCCAGCGCGTCGGCCAGCGAGCGGCCGGCCTGCCGCAGTGCCAGGTCGAGCGCCGCGCTCTCGAACCCCCAGCGGCGGTAGTTGCGGTACACCTCGCGGTCCGGCGCGCCGGCCGGGAACAGGTCCGTCTCGCCCAGGTGCTGGGAGAACGAGTCGAACGTCCACTCGCCGGCCAGCGGCAGCTGCGGCCCGTGCTCCTGCTGGGCCCGCTGGAGGTCGGCGTCGTAGGTGACGTCCTCGCCGACGCCCTCCTCGCCGCCGCCGCGCAGCCGGATCACCGTGGTCACCCGCTCGAAGCCGCTCGACACCGTGCGGGTGAGCCCTTCGAGCGCATAGTCGTCGATCACGAGGGGCAGGTCGGCGACGCGCTCATAGGTGCTCATGCTCGGGCAGCCTATGAGACACGCCCGAGACAGAATGCGGCTTGCTCCCAGTCGCAAGCTCCTGGGAGCGCCTTAGCATGCGCGCCCAGATGCTGCAGGCGCTCGGCTTCTTCGCGCTGGTCGAGGTGGTCGGCCTTGCCGCCGTGCCGCTGGCCGGGCTCGTCCTCGGGCGGCTGCCCGGCGCTGGGCTCGGCTTCGCCAAGCCGCTCGGCCTCCTGCTCGTCACCTGGCTGGTCTGGATGGTCGTCTCGCTCGGCATCGCCCCGTACGGCACCGGCACCGTGCTCGGCGCCGCCGCGCTGCTCGCGGCGGCCGGCCTCCTCGCCGCGCTGCGCCAGCGCGCGCTGGCGGCGCGCCTGGGGGAGAGCGGCGGCGGCTGGTGGGCGCGCCGTCGCGCCCAGCGGATCGCCGTGCGGGCGCTGCCGCGCGAGGACCCGGTGCGCCGGTCGCTGTGGCTGGGCTCGGAGATCGTCTTCGCGGTCGCCTTCGCGGTGATGGCGCTGCTCGTCGCCTACTCGCCCGACGTGTGGGGGACCGAGAAGCCGATGGACATGGCGTTCGTGGCGGCGACCAACGCCTCGTCGTCGTTCCCGCCGCACGACCCCTGGATGGCGGGGGAGGACCTCAACTACTACTACCTCGGCCACCTCTCGATGGCCATGTTCGTCAAGGTCATGGGGACCGCGCCGGACCAGGGCTACAACCTCGCCTTCGCGCTGCTCGGGGCGCTCTCGGCCGCCGCCGTCTTCACGCTCGCCGGGACGCTGTGGGCGGCGGCGCGGCCGAACGTGCGCGGCGGGCCGGTGGCGGTCGGCTTGGTCGCGGTGGTCGTCGGGCTCGTGCTCGGCAATCTCGCCGGTGTGAGCGCGTGGATCGACGCCAGCGACCCGCCGGCCGACTACGACTGGTTCGCGCCCTCGCGCGTCATCGAAGGCACGATCAACGAGTTCCCTGCGTTCTCGCTGCTCCTGCAGGACCTGCACGCGCACGTCCTCGCCATCCCGTTCACGCTCGTGGCGCTCGCCTTCGCGCTGCAGGTCCTGCTCGCGGGTCCGCGCGGCGGCTCCGTGCTGCGCGCGGTCGCCGAGGCCCTCGCCGCCGGGCTCGCGATCGGCGTGCTCTACGCCATCAACTCATGGTCGTACCCGGTCGCCGCGGGCCTACTCGTGCTCGCCGTCGCGGCCTGGGCGCGCAGCGCCGAGGCCCGTGGCCGCCGCGGCTACGCCGCCGTCTGGCTCGGCCTCGTGCTGCTCGCCGGCGTCGTCTTCGTGCTCCCCTTCTGGCTGACCTTCGACCCGGCCGCCCGTGGCCTCGGGCTCGTGGAGGAGCGCGCGCCGTTCGGCGAGCTCATGGGCGACCTGGCGCTGATCTACGGGATCCTCGCGTGGCTGCTGACCGCTGCGCTCGCCGCCCGCCTGCTCGCCACGCGCCGCCCGTGGCGCGCCGCGGCGTGGGGCGGCGTGGCGGCGATCTTCGCGGGCTCGCTGCTCGCCACCGTCGACCTCGCCGGCGCGGGCGCGCTCGCCGCGCTGCTCGCCGTCGCGCTCGCCGCGCTCTTCTCGCCCCGGCTGGGGGCAGGCGAGCGCTTCCTGTGGCTGCTCGTCGCCGGCTCCGCCACGTGCGTGCTGCTGCCAGAGCTCGTCTACGTGCGCGACGCGTTCGACGGCGGCCCCTCCTACCGCATGAACACCGTCTTCAAGCTCGGCTACCAGGGCTGGCTGCTGCTCGCGCTGGCCGCAGCGTGCGCGCTGCCCTGGGCCGGCGAGTGGCTGCCGCGTCGCGCCTGGCCCGTGTGGGCGGCGGGCGCCGCGGTGCTGCTCCTGCTCGGCGCCGTCTACCCCTACGCCGGCACCTACGCGCGCAAGGACGCCTTCGCGCGCTCGCCGTCGTTCGACGGGCTGGGCTGGCTGCGCGACCGCGCCCCCGGCGACCCGGCGGCGATCGACTGGCTGCGCCACAACGCCTCCGGCTCGGCCGTGGTGCTCGAGGCGGTGGGCGACGACTACTCGGCCTTCGGCCACGCCCGAATCTCGACCTTCACGGGCCGGCCCACGGTGCTCGGCTGGCCCGGCCACGAGCTGCAGTGGGACCACGAGCCCGGCACCCGCGAGGCCGACGTCCGTCGCCTCTATCGCACGACCGACGTCACGGAGGCGCGCGAGCTGATCGCCCGGTTCGACGTCGCCTACATCGTCCACGGGCCAATCGAGCGGACCACCTACGGTGACGCCGGGCTGGCCAAGTGGGACGTCCTTGGCACCAAGGTCCTCGACCGCGGAGGCACCGCCGTCTGGCGGCTTCAGCGCCGCACGTAGAGCCACTCCGGCATGCCGCCCGTCTCGTTCCACGGCTCACGCTTGGTGAGCCAGCGCCACCACGACGCCGGGGACATCTTCGAGCCGTCGCGCACCCACCAGACGCGGAACGGGAACTCGCGGCCGCGGTAGCCGCCGAGCTCCGGCGCGAGCCGGTCGCGAGCCGCCTCGGTGAGGATTACGACGTCGGAGTCCGGCACGCTGCCGCGCGTGGCCAGCTCGGGGTACTCCACGTCGAGGTCGCGGAAGTACCACGCCCAGGGGAACGTCGCGCCCTCGGATGCGTCGACCGTGACCGACGACGGCCGTAAGGCGACGACCTCGTCGGCCACGCGCGCGACCTCCTCCGAGCTCTGGGTGGAGACGAGCAGCTCGCGCGGGTCGGCGCGGTGCACCGCATTGACGAGGAACGACGCGTAGCCCGCGTAGGCGAAGGCGAGCGCCATCACCGCCAGGCCGACCTTCCCGGCGACGTGTCGCCGCGCTTCCCAGATCGCCTGCACGCCGACCCCTGCCAGCAGCAGCAGGGGCAGCAGCGGGTGCAGGACGAGCCAGGCGAACTTCTCGCCCGCCCACGAGTAGACGACGAGCGAGACCACGAACGCCCACACGAGGAACACGCGCAGCAGCGTCGGGCGGCGCAGCGCCACAACCGCGCCCACGGAGCCGAGCACCAGCACCGGCCACTCCACGCCGAACAGGAGCAGGCCGTAGAAGTACCAGGGCTCGCCGCCGCGCCCCACCTCGTGCTGCCCGAGCCAGTACTCGAGGCCGGTGTAGATCCCGTCCAGCCCGCCAGGATGCGTGAGGAACGTGGTGAAGAGGACGGTGTAGACGCCCACGAAGGCCGCCAGGGCCCATCCCCACGCCTCGCGGCCGACGGCGCGCACCGGCCCGAGCAGCAGCCCGCGGTGCCGCGTGGCGAGCACGGCGAGGAAGAACGTGCCGGCCACGAAGGCCGTGATGAACGTGGACTCCTTGGTGGCGAAGCTGAGCGCCAGCAGGGCGCCGAACAGCGCCGGCTGGTGCCGCCGCGGCCGCTCGAAGAAGCGGAACGCGACGACGAGCATCGCCAGCGTGATCGCCGCGATGTAGATGTCCTCGCGCGCGAAGCGCGAGAAGTACAGGTAGGAGGGCCCGAAGGCGAGCAGCACCGCCGCCGCGAGCGCGCCCACGCGGCCGATCTGGTGGCGCAGCAGGTACGGCAGCGGCACCATCGCCGTGCCCATCAGCGCCGGGGCGAGGCGGGCCGTGAAGTCCGAGTCGCCGAGCACCGCGAAGAGCCCGGCCGTGAGGAAGAAGCGCAGCGGGCCGTGCAGCAGCGGGTTGTACTCGTACTCGCCGGTGGTGAAGAAGACCCACGAGAAGAACGCGTCCTGGCTCTCGTCGTGGTGGAACGGGCGGTCCGGGAGGTCGATCAGCCGGACGGCGAGCGCGGCCAGCACCAGCAGCCCGTAGGCGGCGAGCTCCCCGCGCGGGTGGCGGGCTGCCGGGGTGGCCGCCTCGGCGGCCGGCTGCGCGAGGGTGGCCTCAGCCACTGGCCTCGGCCCGGACGCCGCGCAGGCGCGCCAAGCCTCCGTAGCGCGCCGCCAGCAGTCCCAGCCCCACGACGGTGATGGGCACCACGATCACGAACCGCAGCATCACGATGTAGGCGACCGCCTGCGCGCCCGTTGCGCCGAGCGCCTTGATGCCGAGGATCGCGGCGGCGTCCTGCGTCCCGGCGTAGGCCGGGCCGGAGGGGATCAGCGAGAAGACCGACGCCAGGGCGACGATGTAGAGGCCCTCGATCGGGTCCATCCCGAAGCCGATCGCCGCGGCCGTCGACATCCACACCCCCGCCTCGATGCCCCAGATGACGACCGTCATGCCCAGCAGCAGCAGCCCGTGGTGGGCGCGGCGCAGGCCGAGCGTGGCGGACGCCATCGGGGCGAGGAACGCGGTCAGCCGCTCGTCGCGGCGCACGAGGAGATAGACGGCCGTGCCCAGGACGGCTGCGCCGGCCAGCACGAGCCCGACGATCTCGAGCTTGTCGCCGCCGACCTCGCCGAGCAGCCCGTAGCCGACGACGACGAAGAGGACGAGCAGCACCGCGATGTCGAGCAGCCGCTCCGCCAGCAGCGTGCCGATCACCGAGCGCTTCGAGACGCCCGCCCGCGGAGCCATCAGCACCATGCGGATCGCATCCCCCGCGCGCGCCGGCAGCACGTTGTTGCCCGCGTAGCCGACGCAGGTGAGCGCGTAGGTGTCCGACCGCGACGGCGTCGCGCCCTCGTCCTCCAGCAGCCGCTGCCAGCGCTCCGCTCGGACCACGGTGGCCAGCGCGTAGAGCGCGATCGCCCCGAGCAGGGCGGCGAGCTCCCTCCCGCTCGACGGCAGCTCCGGCGGATCCTGCCGCGACGCCCACCAGACCACGCCCGCCACCGCCAACAGCGAGATGGCGAGGCCCGCCCACGACAGGGGCGAGCCGGAGGGCGTCGAGGTGCGGGCGTCGCTGGCGGAGATGGGACCACAGGATGGCACCGCAACCCGGCGGCTCCCGGGCTGTTGGGGAATGTCGATGCGCTCCCTCCTCCTCGCCACGGCCCTGCTCCTCGCCGTCCCCGCCGGCGCCTCCGCCGCCGACGTCGTGATCGACGGTCGCGGCTGGGGCCACGGGATCGGCATGTCCCAGTACGGCGCCTACGGCTATGCGCTGCGCGAGGGCCGCGACCATCGCTTCATCCTCGAGCACTACTACACCGGCACCACGCTCGGCGACGCGCCGGCCACGCGCATGCGCGTGCTGCTCCAGGCGACGGGCGCGCCGCGGATCGCAGGAGCGAGCGCGGCGAGCGGCGGCGGGCGGCGCATCCGGCTCTCCGCCCTGCGCACCTACGCGTTCACCCCGGCCGGCCGCGGTCGCCTCGCGGTCGTCGACCAGCGGACCGGACGGCGCCGCGCTCGGCTGCGCGGGCCGGTGAGCGTCTCCGGCGGGGCGACGACCCGCCTTCGCGGCCTCGCCCAGAACGGCGTGGCGAGCGGCCTGTACCGCGGGCGCATGGTGCTGTCGCGCAGCGGCGGGTCGGTGCTCGCCGTCAACCACGTCGGGCTCGAGCCCTACCTGTTCGGCGTCGTCCCCGCCGAGATGCCGTCGTCGTGGCCGGCGGAGGCGCTCAGGGCCCAGGCCGTGGTCGCTCGCTCGTACGCGCTCACGAGCCGCCGCTCGGGGCTGCCCTACGACGTGTACGCCGACGTGCGCTCCCAGGTCTACCGCGGGGTGACCGGCGAGGTCGCGACCACGAACGACGCCGTGCGCGCCACCAGGCGCCGCGTGGTGCTGGCGGGCGGCGCGATCGCGCAGACGTTCTTCTTCTCCACCTCGGGCGGCCGCACGCAGGGCAACGAGGAGGAGTGGGGCGGCACGCCGTACTCCTACCTGCGCCCCGTCGACGACCCGCACGACGACCTGTCGCCGTACCACCGCTGGCAGGCCCGGTTCTCGCGCGCCCAGGTCGCGAGTCTCCTGCGCGAGTACACGCGCGGGCGGTTCCGCCGCCTGCGGGTGGCGTCCCGCAGCGCCTCGGGCCGCGCCGCGACGCTCAGGATCGTCGGCCGCGGAGGGACGACCGTGGTGTCAGGCGCCACGATCCGCGCGGAGCTCGGGCTGCGGAGCAACTGGATCACGCGCATCACCGGCCCGTAGCGCCTCTCAACCCCTGCGCGCCGGCGGCCGATATCCCGTTGAAGTGTCGGCCGCCGCACCGCAGATCCTCGAGGGCCAACCCGCGCGCCTGGACGTCGGGACGAGCCTTGCGTGCCGCATCATCGGGTTCAGTCACGCCAACGTCGTGCTCGCGCTCGGCGAGCAGCCGGAGGAGCTCGAGATCGGCGATCCCGGCTACCTGCTGCTCGAATCCGGCGGGCGCGTCCACGCGCTGCGAGGGCGGATCGCCGCCCCGCCGGGCGACGAGGTCGTGCTCGAGCTCACGGACGGCATCCGGCTCGGGCAGCGCCGCAGCTTCTCCCGCGCGCCGCTCGCGCTGCCCGCCACGCTGCGGCTGCCGGACGGCGACGTGGCGACCACGACGCGCGACATCAGCGCCGGCGGCGCCGGCGTGGCGCGCGAGGGAGCGGTCGTCCCCGACGGCCCGTTCGAGCTCGCGATCCAGGTCGCTCATCACGAGGTCGTCGCGCAGGTGAGCGCCGTGCGCGTGACCGAGACCGGCCTCGGGCTGCGCTTCGAGGAGTTGGCGCGCGACGATCGTCTCCTGCTCGCCTCACTGGCGCTCGCATACCACCGCGGCGGCTGAACAAACCGGGGGGCCCGCCCAACGGGCCATTCCGTGTGGAGCGATGTCCCGTTGGGCACCCCGCAACCGGTAGGCTCCAAGACCGGTCGAAGCGATCGGATGGAGGGACGCTGAATGGCACGGGTGTCGCTGAAGGTGAACGGGGTTCGGTACACGGAGGACGTGGAGCCGAGGCTGCTCCTCGTGCACCTCATACGCGACAAGCTCGGCCTCACCGGAACCCACGTCGGGTGTGACACGTCCAACTGCGGGGCGTGCACCATTCACGTCGACGGCGACGCAGTGAAGAGCTGCACGCTGCTCGCCGTCCAGGCCGACGGCGCGGAGGTCACGACGATCGAGGGCCTCGGCGCCGAGGGTGACCTGCACCCGATGCAGGCGGCCTTCTGGGAGCACCACGGGCTCCAGTGTGGCTATTGCACGCCGGGCATGATCATGGCGGGAGTGGACCTGATCGCGAAGAATCCGTCGCCGTCGGAGGAGGAGGTCCGCGAGGCGCTGGCCGGCAACCTGTGCCGCTGTACGGGCTACCAGAACATCGTCAAGGCGGTACGGGCGGCCGCGAGCGAGATGTCCACTCAGACCGCGCAGCCTGCGCGTGAGGAGGTGACCGCGTGATGGGCGCTCCGGGTGCCGAGACGGCCGAGCGCACCGAGCCCGGCGGCAACGGGTACGTCGGTCGGTCGCTCAAGCGCAAGGAGGATCCCCGGCTGATCACGGGCGGGGCGACGTACACCGATGACATGGTGCTGCCGGGGATGTTGTACGCGGCGATCGTGCGCTCGCCGGAGGCGCACGCCCGGATCCTGTCGGTCGACACGTCGGCGGCGAGCGAGATGCCCGGAGTCCACGCCGTCTTCACCGGCGAGGACATGGAGAACCTCGAGGCGCCGTGCCCGATGGTCTTCCTGCCGCCCGGCGTCGAGATGCGGATCCCCGACCACTGGCCGCTCGCGCGCGGGAAGGTCGGCTACGTCGGCCAGGCCGTGGCCGTCGTGCTCGGTACCGACAAGTACGCGGTCGTCGACGCGGCCGGCCAGGTCGTCGTCGACTATGACCCGCTGCCCGTCGTCGTCGACCCGGAGAAGGCGCTGGAGGACGGCGCGCCGATCATCCACGAGGAGTTCGGCACCAACACGGTGTTCGAGTGGTCCCTCGGCGGTGGGGACATCGAGGCCGCCCTCCGCGACGCCGACGTGGTGGTGGAGAAGCGATTTGTCAACCACCGCACGGCGGGGGCCGCGATCGAGCCGCGCAGCTTCCTCGCGCAGTGGCGCGAGGGCAAGCTGACGTTCTGGAGCTCGACCCAGATCCCCCACATCTGCCGCGTGCTCCTCTCGATCCAGCTCGGGATCACCGAGGAGAAGATCCGGGTCGTGGCCCCTGAGGTGGGCGGCGGCTTCGGCTCCAAGCTCCAGGTGTACGGCGAGGAGGTGCTCGCCTGCTGGTGCGCGCGCAAGACCGGGCGGCCGGTGAAGTACACCGCGACCCGATCGGAGGAGATGCTGGTCACGCACCACGGGCGCGATCAGATCGACTACGTGAAGATCGGCGCTACGCGTGACGGCAAGGTCACCGGGATCCACGCCAAGATCGTCCAGGACTGCGGCGCCTACCACCTGATCGAGGGTCCGGTGATCCCCACGTTCAGCGCGTGCGTGATCAGCGGGTGCTACGACTTCCCGGCGGTCCAGACCGACATCGTCGGCGTGTTCACCAACAAGTTCACGACCGACGCGATCCGCGGCGCCGGGCGGCCCGAGGCCACCCACTTCATCGAGCTCACGATGGACGCGCTGGCCGAGGAGCTCGGCATCGACCCGCTCGAGCTGCGGCGCCAGAACTTCATCACCGAGTTCCCCAACGAGCGCCCGCACGGCTTCATCTACGACTCCGGCAACTACCACGGCACGCTCGAAAAGTGCCTGGAGAAGCTCGACCTGGAGGGGTTCCGGCGCGAGCAGGAGGAGGCGCGCCGGCGCGGCGTGTACCGCGGAGTGGGCTTCTCGACCTACGTGGAGATCTGCGGGCTCGGCCCGTCCCGGGCGCTCGGCCCGGAGGGCTGGGGCATGCAGGGCGGCTACTTCGAGTCCGCCCAGATCCGCGTGCATCCGACCGGCGCCGTGACGGCCTACACCGGCGTCTCGCCGCACGGCCAGGGGCACGAGACGGGCTTCGCCCAGATCGTGGCCGACCGGGTCGGCGTCACGCCCGACGTCGTCGAGATCATCCACGGCGACACCAACACGGGCCCGTTCGGCAAGAACACCTACGGCTCGCGATCGCTGGCCGTCGGCGGCGAGGCGCTCGCCCGCGCCGCCGAGAAGCTCCAGGACAAGGCGCGGAGGATCGTCGCGCACAAGATGGAGGCGGCGCCGGAGGACATCGAGCTGGCCGACGGCCGCTTCCAGGTGCGCGGCTCGCCGGGTCGCGGCATGACGCTCGCCGAGGTAGCGGGCGAGGCCTACATCCCGGCCGACCTCCCCGACGGCATGGAGGCGGGGCTGGACGAGATCTGCTTCTTCGACCCGCCCAACTTCGTGTGGCCGTTCGGTGCCCACGCCTGCGTCACCGAGGTCGACGTGGAGACCGGCCGGGTGGATGTCGTGCGCTACGTCGCGGTCGACGACTGCGGGCCGGCGATCAACCCGCGGCTGATCGAGGGCCAGATCCACGGCGGCATCGTGCACGCCCTCGGGCAGGCCCTCTACGAGCAGGTGGTCTACGACGCCGACGGGCAGCTCATCACCGGCACGTTCCTCGACTACGCGCTGCCCAGCGCCGCGGACGTGCCGAGCTTCGAGACCGACCGGACGGAGACCCCGACGCCGACGAACACGCTCGGCGTCAAGGGCGTGGGGGAGGCGGCGACGATCGCCTGCTCGCCCGCCGTCGTCAGCTCGGTGCTCGACGCCCTGCGTCCGCTGGGCGTGACCGAGCTCGAGATGCCGCTCACGCCGATGCGCGTATGGCAGGCCATCCAGGATGCCGAAGGAGGTGCATCGTGATCCCGTCCGCGTTCGAGTACGTGGCACCTGAGTCGCTCGAAGAGGCGCTCGCCGCGCTGCGCGACGGAGGCGAGGACGCCAAGGTCCTGGCCGGTGGGCACTCGCTGATCCCGCTCATGAAGCTCCGCATGGCCGCGCCCTCGCTGCTCGTCGACCTGCGCCGGGTGCCCGGGCTGTCCGGGATCCAGCGAGACGGTGACTCGTGGCGGATCGGCCCCATGACCTCCCACTACGAGGTCTCAGGCGGCGGCCTCGGCCTGGCGTCGGCGGCGGCCGGCACGATCGCCGACCCGCAGGTGCGCTACCGGGGGACGCTGGGGGGTTCGCTCGCCCACGGCGACGCGGCCTCGGACATGCCGGCGGTGGCGCTGGCGGCCGAGGGCGCGGTGACGATCCGCGGCGTCTCCGGCCAGCGCGAGGTGGCTGCCGGCGACCTGTTCCAGGAGTTCCTGACCACAGCGGTGGGCGAGGGAGAGATCCTCACCGAGGTCCGGCTGCCGGCGCTCGAGGGCTACGGCTTCGGCTACCAGAAGTTCAATCGCCGCAACGAGGACTGGGCGATGGTGGCCGTCTGCGCGCTGGTCAAGAAGGGCGCCGACGGCTCGTGCGAGGACGTCCGCATCGGCCTCACGAACATGGGCTCGACGCCGCTGCGCGCCACGGCCGCCGAGCAGGCCCTCCGCGGGCAGCCGCTCGACGGCGACCGGATCCGCGCGGCCGCCGAGCTGGCCGCGGAGGACACCGAGCCGCCGTCGGACCTCAACGCCACGGCGGACTACAAGCGGCACCTGGCGCGGGTGCTGTGCCGGAGGGCGCTCGAGCAGGCGTCATCATGAGCCCGTGCCGTTCGGGACGCCCGCCGACGTGACAGGGGCCCTGGCCGGCGAGGGCTACCTCGCCGACCAGGCCCTGAGCACCGCCGCGTATCTCGCCGCCACCCTCGAGCAGCCGCTGCTGCTCGAGGGCGAGGCCGGCGTCGGCAAGACCGAGGTGGCCCGCGCACTGGCCAGCTCTCAAGGCGCGCGCCTGATCCGCCTGCAGTGCCACGAGGGGATCGACCTGCACCACGCGGTCTACGACTGGGACTACCAGCGCCAGCTGCTGGCGATCCGCGCCGCGGAGGCCGGGGCCCAGGCGCGCGAGCTGTTCGGCCGCGAGTTCCTGCTGCGGCGGCCGCTGCTCGAGGCGCTCGAGCACGACGGCCCAGCCGTGCTGCTGATCGACGAGGTCGACCGCGCCGACGACGAGTTCGAGGCGTTCCTGCTCGAGTTCCTGGCGGACTTCGCGATCACGATTCCCGAGCTGGGGACGGTCACCGGCCGCCGCCGCCCGCTGGTCGTGCTCACGTCGAACCGCACGCGCGAGCTGCACGACGCGCTCAAGCGCCGGTGTCTCTACCACTGGATCGACTACCCCGACCGGGCGCGGGAGGCCGAGATCGTGCGCACCCGGCTGCCCGGGGTGCCCGAGGCGATCGCGGAGCGCGTCTGCACGGCCGTCGCCCGCCTGCGCGAGGAGGAGCTGTACAAGCTGCCCGGGGTGGGGGAGACCATCACGTGGGCACGCGCGCTGCTGGCGCTCGACGGCGAGGGCGACCTCGAGGGCACGCTCGGCGTGGCGCTGAAGGTGCGGGAGGACATCGAGCGCGTCCGCGACCGCGGAGTGCTCCACGGTGTCTGAGGTCGTCACCGATCGCCTCTCCGAGCTCGCACGGGCGATGCGGGCCGGCGGGGCGCCGGTAGGGGTAAGGGAGTTGCTGGACGCGCATCGCGCGCTCGCCGCCGTCGACCCCTCCTCGCGCGCCGACGCGTTCTTCGCGCTGCGCGCCGCGCTGTGCTCGTCACGCGCCGATCTCGGGCTCTTCGCGGAGGCGTTCGCGGCCGTCTTCGGCCGACAGGTCGAAGACAGGCGCCCGCTCGGCACGCCACGGCTGATCGAGCCCGAGAGCGCGCCGAGGGCAGGCGTTCCCGCGGAGACGTCGTCGACGCCCGTGCTCGACGAGGTCCCCGTGCCGGCCGCGTGGAGCGAGGAGGAGCTGCTGCGCGAGAAGGACTTCGCCGACTACACGGACGCCGAGCGCGCGCTGGCGCGGGCGCTGCTCGTCCAGCTCGCCCGCCGCTCGCCGCAGCGGCTCTCCCGCCGCACGCGCGGCACCGCTCGCCGGCGCGAGCTGCACGACCTGCGGGCGACCGTCCGGGCTTCGCTGCGGCACGGCGGCGAGCTGCTCGAGCGCCGCTACCGCGAGCCCGCCGAGCGCCCGCGGCGGCTCGTGCTCGTCTGCGACGTCTCGGGCTCGATGGCGCCGTACTCGCGGATGATGCTCCAGTACCTGCAGGCCAGCGTCGCCGCCCGGGCCCGCGTGGAGGCGTTCGTGTTCGGGACGCGGCTCACGCGCGTGACGCGCGAGCTGGCCGGCCGCGATCCGGACCGCGCGCTGGCCCGCGCCGCCGATCACGTCGCCGACTGGTCCGGCGGCACGCGGATCGGCGCCGCCGTGGCCGAGCTCAACCGCGAGCACGGCCGGCGCATCGGCCGCGGCGCGGTCATCGTCGTGCTCTCGGACGGCTGGGACCGGGGCGATCCCGAAGTGCTCGAACACGAGATGGCGCGGCTGCGCCGCTGCGCACATCGCGTGGTGTGGCTCAATCCGCTGGCCGCCGACCCGCGCTACGAGCCGCTCACGCGCGGCATGCAGGCAGCGCTCCCGCACGTCGACCACCTGCTGCCCGGGAACTCGATCGCGTCGCTGGAGGCGCTCGCCGAGCTGATGGAGACGGGTCTGGAGTGACGACCGCTGCGCTCGTGCTCGCCGCGGGGGCCGGCCGGCGCTACGGCGCCACCAAGCAGCTGGCGACGCTGCGCGGGCGGCCGCTGCTCGAGCACGCGCTCGCCGCCGTGGCGCCCGTCTCGCCGCGGGTTGTCGTGCTCGGGCACGCGGCGGACGAGATCCAAGCCGGCGTCGACCTGCACGGCGCCACGCCCGTGGTCTGCCCCGGGTGGGAGGAGGGCCAGGCGGCCTCGCTGCGCTGCGGGCTGGCGGCGCTGGACGGCGCCGACGCGGTCCTCGTCGTGCTCGGCGACCAGCCGGGGCTCACGGTCGCCGCGGTCGAGGCGCTGGTCGACGACCGCGGCGACGAGGACGCCGTGCGAGCGACCTACGCGGGCGTGCCCGGCCACCCGGTCCTGCTGCGACGCCCGCTGCTGGCCCGTGCCGGAGAGCTGCGGGGCGACACCGGGTTCCGCGACCTGCTGCGCGACGCCCGGGTGGGCGCCGTCGAGGTCGGCCACGTGGCCGATCCGGATGACGTCGACACGCCCGGCGATCTGGGTTTCGCGGACGACTTCGACGGGCCGGAGCTCGACCTCGCGGTCTGGGTCCCGCACTACCTGCCGCAGTGGAGCTCGCGGGCGGAGAGCGCGGCGACCTACGAGGTCGCCGGGTCCGAGCTGCGGCTGACGATCCCGCCGGATCAGGAGGTGTGGTGCGCCGGCGACCACGAGCCGCCGCTGCGCGTCTCCGGCATCCAGTCCGGCGTGTTCGCGGGCGAGGCCGGCACCACGGTCGGCCAGCAGCCCTTCCGCGACGGTCAGGTGGTGCGCGAGTCCCAGCCGGCCCACTGGGGGTGGACGCCGGAGTACGGGCGGCTCGAGGTCCGCGCGCGCATGGAGCTGAGCCCACGCTCGATGGCCTCCGTCTGGATGGTCGGCCTGGAGGAGACCCCGACGCGCTCGGGCGAGATCTGCGTCTTCGAGGTCTTCGGCGACGCGCTGGAGCCCGGGAGCGCGGCCGTGGGGACGGGCATCAAGCCCTTTCGCGACCCGGCGCTCACGTGGGAGTTCGACGCGCCGCGGCTGGAGATCGACGTCGCCGAGCCGCACGTCTACGCCGCGGAGTGGCGTCCCGGCCGGGTCGACTTCTTCGCCGACGACCGGCACTTGAAGACCGTCAGTCAGGCGCCGGACTACCCGCTGCAGATGATGGTGGCCGTGTTCGACTTCCCGGAGCAGGCGGGCTCGGCGCCGCCCGATCACATGCCCCAGCTCGCGGTCGACCGCGTCCGCGGCGAGCCGTTGCGGACCTGAGATCGCGCCGGTAGAGTTCCGGGCGGCGCGTGTCCCGCGCCCAACCCCCGCTCGGCGCTCACGCCGCCGCTCGAGGGGGCAAAGGGAGCCCTGGCGCACTCGGGACGAAGCGATGTGGTGCCCTGTCACGGCGGGGCGGCGGGAGCGTGAGTCCCGGCCGGGCCGCCGCTGATCCAGGAGCCACCTAGATGACCACGCAGAAGTCGTTCAAGCGCACCGTTCGCGAGCGCATGGCGAAGACGGGGGAGCGCTACGCCGCCGCGCGCGCCCACCTGCTGCCCGTCGAGGACGAGGCGGCGCCCGCTTACGAGCCGCGCATGTCCGCCGACGCCGTGCGCCGCGCCACCGGCCGCGAGTGGGATGAGTGGTTCGCGCTGCTCGACGAGTGGGGCGCCGCCGAGCGCGAGCACAAGGCGATCGCATCGTGGCTCGCGAGCGAGCATGGCGTCGCGGGCTGGTGGGCGCAGGGGATCACGGTCGAATACGAGCGGGCGCGCGGCCTCCGCTCGCCGGGGAGCGGCCGCGACGGCCTCTTCTCGGTCGGAGCGAACCGGACGATCGCCGTCCCCGTCGATCGCCTCTACGCGGCGTTCGTCGACCCCGAGCTGCGCGAGCGCTGGCTGCCCGGCGACAGGGTGCGCGAGCGCACGGTCCTGCCGTACCGCTCGGCGCGCTTCGACTGGGAGGACGGCGCCACGCGCCTCGTCGTCGGCTTCGTCGACAAGGGCGAGGCCAAGAGTCAGGTGGCGCTCGTGCACGAGAAGGTGCCGGACGCCGAGATCGCCGAGGAGCTCAAGGCCTACTGGCGCGAGCGGCTCGGCGTGCTGAAGGCGATGCTTGAGGCCCGGTGACGCGAGCGAACGTCAACTCCCCTACCCAGCCGCCGCTGACGTTCTCCGGCCCACCACACGGGTAGACAGCACAGCGTGCGCCGCCTGACCGCCCTCGCCGCCCTCGCGGCGCTCCTTCTCGTCGCCCCCGCCTGCGGCGAGGAGGACGCCCGCGAGGTGGCGGACAGCGCCCGCGAGCGCGTGGAGCGCCTGCAGGAGGAAGGCGAGCGGCTGCGCGACCGTGCTCGCGCGGCGTCAGAGGAGTTCGGGCAGCGCGTCCGCGAGGTGCTGGACGGGATCCGGCAAGCCGTGCCGGAGGCCTCGCTGCCGGCCCCGCAGGTGCGTGAGCCGACTGCGCTCGAGGCCTTCATGGAGGAGGTACGCGAGAGCGTCGACGGCTACTGGACGCGCACGCTGCGCGCCTCCGGGCTCGAGGAGCCGCGCGTCGGCTACTACTGGGTCCCGCCCGGCGGCCGGGTGCTCACCGCCTGCCGCGTCGTCGCCGACGACCGGGCCGCGTTCTACTGCTCGGCCGACGACACGATCTACATCGCCGCGCGGTTCGCCGATGCCGTCTATCGCGGCATCGCCGACGACCTGCCCGGCGAGCGCGCCGGCCGCGGGAACGCCGTGGGTGAGTTCGGCCTCGCCTACGTGATCGCGCACGAGTACGCCCACAACGTGCAGTTCGAGCTCGGCTTCTACCGGCTGCTCAGGCCCGAGGACGGCGTGAAGGCGTTCGAGCTGCAGGCAGACTGCATGGCCGGGCTGTGGGGCAACGCCGTCTACCGCTCCGGCCGCTACGACGAGCAGGACGTCGAGCAGGCCATCTCCACGGCTCAGGCCGTCGGCGACTTCGACTTCGGCGCCGAGCAGCACCACGGCACGCCCGACGAGCGGCGGGCGGCGTGGCTGGACGGCTTCCGGACGGGCGATCCGGCGCGCTGCCAGCGGTACGTGCCGGGAACCTGACCCGCTACCTTCGCCGCGTGTCGAAACGGCTCAAGCAGCGGGTCGCCGCCCTCCATGCCCGCCGGGCGCGACGGCTCGCCGCCCGCGGCCGCTGGACGGCCGCCGCGCAGGCGTACGAGCGGGCGATCTCGTGGCACCCCGCCAACCGCCACTGGCACCTCGCACTCGCCAAGGCGCACATGCGCGCACAGAACTGGGAGTCCGCCGCGCGCGCGTACGAGGGGGCGATCGCACTCGACGACCGCTACGCGCGCCACCACGCCAAGCTCGGCCGCGCCAGGGCGCGCGCCCAGCAGTGGGAGGCGGCGATCGAGGCCTACGAGGCGGCGATCGAGCGCAACCCGCTGCGCCCTCAGTGGCACGCCGCCATCGCCCGCGCGCGGGAGCACCTCGGCCACTGGGAGAACGCGCCGGCCCAGACCCCGGGCGACGCCCGCGCGCAGGCCCGCTCCGCCCGCGAGCGCAAGCGCGCCCGCCAAGCCGCCAAGCTCGCCCGCGACCCGGACGCCACGGAGCTCGACCGCCGGCTCGCGGCCGCCAGCCCGGGGCGATTTGCGGTGCGCCGCGGGATCGGCCGCTTCGTCGCCGAGCGGCTCGACGACATCCGCGCCGGCGCGCTCGAGCGCCCGCGCGAGACCCGCGACGCCGGGTTCAAGGTGTTCGTCTTCTGGGCCCAGGGGATCGACGCCGCGCCCCCGATCGTGCGCCGCTGCGCCGCCGAGGTCCGGCGCCACCACCGGGAAGGGGACGTGGCGTTCCTCGACGCGACGACCGCCCGCGAGCACGCGCAGGTGCCGCCTGAGCTCGCCGGCCGCCTCGGCCACGACTGGACGCGCCTCTCCGACCTGCTGCGGCTCGAGCTCCTCTCCACCTACGGCGGCGCGTGGATGGACGCCACCTGCCTGCCCCGCGCCCGCATGCAGGACGCCGTCCCCGACCTGCTCGAGAGCGGCTTCTTCGCGTTCACCTACCGCCACGCGCGGCTCGGCAACTGGTTCCTGGCGAGCGAGCCGAACCACTACCTCGTGGCCATGTTGCGCGAGGCCCACTACGCCTACTGGAGCGCCTACGACCACGTGGTCGACTACTACCTCTTCCACCACCTGTTCGAGGTGCTGTACCACCTCGACGAGCGCTTCGCCGCGCTGTGGGACGCGACGCCGCGCCTGCCCGTCCGCCGCGCCACGGCGTACAGCAGGAGCCTGCTGGAGCCCTACGACGCCGAGCGCACGCGCGCGCAGCTCGACGGCAGCTTCGTCCACAAGCTGACCTACAAGCTCGACGCCGAGGACGTCCGACCGGGGAGCGGGCTCGCCCGCCTGCTGGAGGGCGACCTACCGGAGCCGCAGCACGTCGACCGCCGCGCCCGCGGGTAGCTCGCCCGCCTCTTCGGGAGCGACCGCGAACCCGTCGCTCTCACCCAGCGCGCCGGTCATGTGCGAGCCCTGGCGCTCGGTCGGCGTCGCCTCGAGCACGCCGTCGGCGCCCGGCCGCAGCGCCGCGGTGAGGAAGGTCGTGCGCCCGTCCGACGCCTGCGCCGGAGCCGTGAGTCGGCCGGCCTCGAGCCGCGGCCGCGCCTCCGTCTCGCCCTGCAGACGCCGCAGCGCCGGCTCGATGAACACGCAGAACCCCACGATCGTCGACAGCGGGTTGCCCGGCAGCCCGAACACGAGCGTCGTCCCGCGGCGCCCGAACCACAGCGGCTTGCCGGGCTTGACCCGCACGCGCCAGAAGACCTCCTCGACGCCGGCAGCCTCGAACGCGGGGCGGACGTGGTCGTGCGGGCCCGACCGACACCCCGCCGGAGACGACCAGCACGTCGCCGTCGAGACCGGCCGCCACGGCCGAGTCGGTGGCCTCGCGGTCGTCGCCGACCACGCCGTGATCGACCACCTGCGCGCCGGCCCGCGTAGCCAGCAGGCGGATCATCAGCCCGTTCGACTCGTGGATCCGCCCGGGCTCGGGCGGCGCGCCGACGGGCAGCAGCTCGCTGCCCGTCACGATCACGTCCAGCCGCGGACGGCGATGCACGGTCACCTCGCCCACGCCCGCGGAGGCGAGCGCGGACACCCGGGGGAGGGTGAGCACGGCGCCGGGCGGCGCCAGCTCGGCGCCGGCGCGCAGGTCCTCGCCCTGCCGCCGCACGTGCGTCCCGGGGGCCAGCGCCCGCTCGGGCGCCACGCCGCCGTCGCGCTCGAGGGCCAGCTCGGACTGCAGGATCGCGTCGGCCCCCGGCGGCAGGGCTGCGCCGGTCGACACGGGAGCGGCCATGCCCGGCTCGAGCGGCGCGGCGGCGACCTCGCCTGCGGCCACGCCGGCGCCGAGCCGCAGCGTCACCCCGGGCGCGGTGTCGGCGGCGCGCACGGCGTACCCGTCCATGGCCGACCGGTCGAAGGGCGGCAGGTCGACGGCGGCCAGCGCCGGCTCGGCCGCCACGCGGCCGGCCGCCTCGCCGAGCGCGACGCGCTCGGCGCCCAGCGGCTCGATCCCGTCGAGGACGAGCTCCAGCGCCTGCTCGAGCGAGATCATCCGCCGATGCGGGACATCGTCCGTGCCGGCTGGACGAAGCCCGGGTCGTTCACGTGGTGCTTGAGCTCCTTGCGCCAGACGGCGTCGCGGACGATCTCCTCCAGCTCGGCGTCGGTCGCGCCCGAGCGCAGCGGCCCGCGCAGGTCGGTCTCGGTCAGCGAGAAGAGGCAGGTGCGCAGCTCGCCCTCGGCGGTCAGGCGGATCCGGTTGCAGTCACCGCAGAACGGCTCGGAGACCGGCGAGATGAAGCCCATCGAGCCGTTCCCGTCCGCGAACCGGTAGCGGCGTGCGGTTCCGTGGCGCTCGCGGCCGACCGCCTCGAGCGGGTACACGGCGTCGATCATCGCCACGATCTCGGCGTTCGGCAGGACCTTGTCGCGCGTCCACGCATGGTCGGCGTCGAGGGGCATGAACTCGATGAAGCGCACCTCGTACGGGTGCTGGCGCGCGAACTCGGCGAACCGCACGACCTCGGCCTCGGTGAAGTCGCGCAGCGCGACGACGTTGACCTTGATCGGCCGCAGCTCCGGGTGCCGCTGCGCCGCCTCGAGGCCCTCGAGCACCTGGGCCAGCGAGTCGCGTCGTGTGAGCTGGAAGAACCGATCGGGCGCCAGCGAGTCGAGCGATACGTTGAGCCGCCGCAACCCGGCGCGTACGAGGTCGTCGACCTGGCGTGTGAGCAGATAGCCGTTCGTGGTCAGCGACAGGTCGTGCACGTCGTCGATGCCCGCCAGCTGCTCGACGAGCCGCCACAGGTCACGCCGCACGAGCGGCTCCCCGCCGGTCAACCGCACGTCGTGGACACCCATCCCCGCCAGCAGCCGCACGAGACGGGCGATCTCCTCGTAGCTCAGCAGCGCGTCGCGCTGAAGCCACGGCAGCCCCTCGGCCGGCATGCAGTACTGGCAGCGGAAGTTGCAGCGGTCCGTGACCGAGATGCGGACGTCGCCGATCGTGCGCCCATGGCCGTCGACGAGCGGTCTCACGCCGGCCTCCGCTCGCCATCCGGGCTCGCCTGATCGGAGGCGGCGTGGGTCGTCCGGGACCGGTGGAAGTCGGCCTTCCCGCCGGTCTTGTCGAGCAGCTCGATGCGCTCGATCACGACGCCCGGCTCGATGCCCTTGACCATGTCGTAGACCGTCAGAGCGGCCACCGAGGCGGCCACGAGCGCCTCCATCTCGACGCCGGTGCGGTCGGTCGTCCGGGCTTCGGCGACGACCGTGACCGCGCCCGCATCGGGGTCGATGGCGACGTCCACGTCGACGTGGGTGAGCGGCAGCGAGTGGGCGAGCGGGATCAGCTCGTCGGTGCGCTTGGCCGCCTGGATCGCGGCGATCCGCGCGACGCCCGCCACGTCGCCCTTCGGCGTGTCTCCCGCGGCGACGCGAGCCGCCGCGGCCGGGGACATGCGGACGGCCGCGCGGGCCCGGGCATAGCGCTCGGTCGGGGCCTTCGCGCTCACGTCCACCATCCGAGCGCGCCCGGCGGCGTCCAAGTGCGTGAGCGCCGACCCTTCCATGCACGACCCATGGTATTGAGGCTCGCGCTCCGGCGGCCGATCAACGTCCTATGACGTCGCTGACGACGAGGGCCACGCCTGAGCGGCTCTACCGGTTGCTCGCCGACAACGCGACCGACGTCGTCACCCTCCTCGACGCCGAGGGCCGCCACCTCTACGTCTCACCCTCGGTCCGGGCGCTCTCCGGCTACGAGCCGGAGGAGGTGGTCGGCGCGGAGGGTTGGAGCTTCATCCACCCGCACGACCTGCCGCATCTGCAGATCGGGCTGCAGACCTCGGCCTCGGCGAACCGCGTCGTCACGCTCGAGTACCGCATCCGTCATGCCGACGGGCACTACATCTGGGTCGAGACGACCGCCCGCAGCGTCGGCGAGGAGATCCAGTGCTCGACCCGCGACATCAGCGCCCGCCGCGCAGGGAGCGCCGAGCTGGCCCGCCGGCTCGCGCAGCAGTCGGCGGTGGCGCAGCTCGGCCGGCTGGTCATGGAGCGGGTCGACGTCGCGACCGTCCGCGACGCAGCGGTGCGGGCCGTGGCCGAGATCCTCGAGGTGGAGCACGACGTCGCCCTCGGCGTCCTGGAGAGCGGCGCGCGCGATGCGGGCACGTTCGGCGCCACCGACGTCGACTTCCTGCAATCCGTGGCCCACATCCTCGCGTCGGCGACCGAGCGCCAGCGCTACGAGGAGCAGATGCGCCACGACGCGCTGCACGACGCGCTCACAGGGCTGCCCAACCGCACGTTGCTGCTCGACCGCCTGCGCCAGGCGCTGGCCCGCGCGGAGCGTGACGGGGGCCGCGTGGCCGTGCTCTTCCTCGACCTCGACAACCTGAAGGTCGTCAACGACTCGCTCGGCCATCAGGCGGGCGACCAGCTGTTGCGCGAGATCGGGCCGCGCCTGCGCCGTGAGCTGCGCGCCTCCGACACCGTGGCCCGCTTCGGCGGCGACGAGTTCGCGGTCGTGTGCTCGGACATCGTCGACGAGCATCACGGCACCGCGATCGCCGAGCGGCTCGTGCGCGCGTTCGAGGAGCCCTTCATCGTCGACGGCGAGGAGCGCTTCGGCTCGGTCTCAGTGGGTCTCGTGATCACCGATCCGGAGGCCCCGGGGGAGCCCGAGGAGCTGCTCTCGGACGCCGACGCCGCGATGTACCGGGCCAAGGACCGCGGGCGGGGACGCGCCGAGGTGTTCGACACCGGGCTGCGCGATCGCATCACCGCCCGGCTCCGCGTGGAGCGCGACCTGCGCCGGGCGCTCGACGGCGAGGGCCGCCTGTGGGTCGCCTACCAGCCGTACTACCGCCTCCCGGGACGTGATCTCGCCGGCGTCGAGGCGCTCGTCCGCTGGGAGCACCCCGCGCGCGGCAACGTACCGCCCGGTGACTTCATCCACGTCGCCGAGGAGAGCGGCCTCGTCATCCCGCTCGGCGCGCGCGTGCTGCGCGCGGCCTGCCGGCAGGTGGCGCGCTGGCAGGAGGAGACGGGCCACGCCGGGTTGCGACTGACGGTCAACGTGTCCGCCCGCCAGATGGCGTCACCCGACTTCGTCGAGACGGTGCAGGACGTGCTCGTGGACTCCGGGCTCGACCCGGACTCGCTGGGTCTGGAGATCACCGAGGGCCTGCTGCTCGAGGAGACGCCGGCCACGGCGCTCACGATCGAGCTCCTGCAGATGCTCGGCGTGCGGCTGCTGCTCGACGACTTCGGCACCGGCTACTCGTCGCTGCGCTACCTCCAGCGCTACCCGCTCGACGGCCTCAAGGTCGACCGGGCGTTCGTGGCCGGGCTCGGGGACGACGGCGACGGCGACGGCGCGATCGTCCAGGCGATCGTGGGCATGGCCCGCGCGTTGGGCATGGGAGTCATCCCGGAGGGCGTCGAGACCGACGGCCAGCTGGAGCGGCTCGCCGCGCTGGGCTGCGACCACGCGCAGGGCTTCCTGCTCTCGCGGCCGCTGCCTGCGGACGAGCTCGAGGCGCTGCTGCGGGACGCGGGCTGATGCGCGTCGCGCTGTCGGAGGTGCTCGGGGGGCTCTCCTACGCGCTCGACATCACGGAAGGCGAGCCACCGGGCCACGCCGTCCGCACGACGGTGATCGGGATGCGACTGGGCGAGCAGATCGGCCTCGGCGAGGATGCGCAGTCGGCGCTCTTCTACGCGCTGCTGCTCAAGGACGCGGGCTGCTCGAGCAACGCCGCGCGGCTGTCGTCGCTGTTCGCCGCCCACGACCACCAGGCCAAGCGCGAGATGAAGCGCATCGACTGGTCGAGCAGCGGGGCGCTGGCCCGCTACACGGTCCGCAACGTCGCTCCCGGCTCCGGTCCGCTGGCCAAGGCACGCCAGCTGCGCCGCCTCACGCAGGAGGATGAGGTCACGCGCGAGATGATCGGGACCCGCTGCGAGCGTGGCGCGGAGATCGCCCGCATGCTCGCCCTCCCGGCGGCCACGCAGGCCGCAATCCGCGCGCTCGACGAGCACTGGGACGGCGCCGGCCAGCCGTCCGGCCGGCGCGGGGAGGAGATCCCGCTGCTCGGCCGCATCGTCTGCCTGGCCCAGACCGTCGAGGTCTTCGTGCGCACCGTGGGGCTGCCGGGAGCGCTCGCCATGGCGCTCAAGCGCCGGGGCCGCTGGTTCGATCCCGCGCTGGTCGACGCGCTCCTGTCGCTCCGCGACGACCGCCGGCTCTGGGACCCGCTCGAGGACCCGCGCACGGTACCGTCGCTCGCGCTCTGGGAGCCCGCCGACCGGGTGCGGACGGTCGGGGAGGACGACCTGGACCGGATCGCCGAGGCGTTCGCCCGCGTGATCGACGCCAAGTCGCCCTACACGGCGCGGCACTCGGAGGGCGTCGCCGGCTGGGCGGTCGCCACCGGGTCGGTGCTCGGTCTCGCGCCGGACGCGCTGCGCGACCTGCGGCGCGCCGGCCTGCTGCACGACATCGGCAAGCTCGCGGTGTCGAGCCGCATCCTCGACAAGCCGGGCAAGCTCGAGCCGGACGAGCTCGCGGCCATGCGCGAGCACCCGCGCTACACCCAGCAGATCCTCGCGCGCGTCGCTTGCCTGCGCGGGATCGTCGAGGCAGCCGCAAGCCATCACGAGCGGCTCGACGGCACGGGTTACCACCGCGGTCTGCCCGCCTTCGACCTCTCGCGCAGCGCGCGGATCCTCGCCGTCGCCGACGTCTACGAGGCGCTCACCGCCGACCGCCCCTATCGCGCCGCGATGCCGCGCGAGAAGGCGCTCGCGATCCTGCACGAGCAGCGCGGCACCGGGCTCTGCCCAGCCGCCGTCGACGCGCTCGACGCGGCCGCCCACGGCGCGACGCCCTGGACGACGGGCCTTGGCGCGCCAGCGGCGGCGGACGGGGCTGCGGGGTGCTCGGGAGCCGCCGCGGTCCGGCAGCGCTCTCACTAGCATCGCTCACATGCTCGTCTCCGTCCGCCTCTTCGCCGGCCTGCGCGAGCGCGCGGGGACCGACCGTCTGCAGGTCGAGCTGCCCGACGGCGCGCGCGTGGCGGACGTCCTGGCTGCGATGGCGGCGACGCCCGTCGGCGCCGTCGGGCCGCGAGAATGCGTCGTGGCCGTCAACCGCGAGTACGCGGACGCCGACGCGCCCGTGCAGGCGGGCGACGAGGTGGCGCTCGTCCCGCCCGTGAGCGGCGGTGCCGGTCCCGTGCGGCGCGTGCGCGTGACCGGCCAGGCGCTCGACCTCGCCGCGCTCGCCGAAGCCGTCCGCGACCCGCGCGCCGGCGCGGTCGTCCTCTTCGAGGGCGTCACGCGCGAGGTGCCCGAGCTCGAGTACGAGGCCTACGCGGAGATGGCCGAGCCGCGCATCCAGGCGATCGCCGCCGAGGAGGCGGAGCGCCACGGCCTGTGCGCGGTCGCGGTCGAGCATCGCTCGGGCACCGTCGCGCTCTCCGAGCCGTCGGTCATCGTCGCCGCCTCGGCGCCGCACCGCGGCGAGGCGTTCGCGGGAGCCCGCGCGATCATCGACCGCGTCAAGGCCGAGGCGCCGATCTGGAAGGTCGAGGTCACCGCCGCCGGCCGGCAGCGCGCCGAGGGCACGCTGCCGCCTACGTGACGCGCCCCTAAACGGGGGGTTCTGCGCCGGTTCAGCATATTCCCGACCGGCTTGGTGCTAAATTGCCGCGGGCAAGCTCACCAACTCGATGGAGATTGTGTTGATGATCAGACGCCTGACTGCCCTCGCCGCTCCTGTCTCGGCCAGAGGCCTCGCCGTCGCTTCGCTAGCGCTGCTGCCCCTGGTGGCCGTCGGCTGCGGTGGCCCGGCCGAGGACGACGGGACCGCCGGTGCGTCCGAGGGCGGGGGAGGAGCGAAGCTGTCGCTCGTCGCCTACTCGACGCCCAAGGAGGCCTACGAGGAGCTCATCCCGGCGTTCCAGGAGACGACCGCCGGCGAGGGCGTCTCGTTCGACCAGTCCTACGGGGCATCGGGCGACCAGTCGCGCGCGGTGGCCAGCGGCCTTCCGGCCGACATCGTGGCGCTCTCGCTCGCGCCCGACGTCGACAAGCTCGTCGAGCCCGGCCTCGTCGACGCGAGCTGGGCCGAGGACGACCACGACGGCTTCGTCACGAACTCGGTCGTGGTCTTCGCGGTCCGCAAGGGCAACCCGAAGAACATCCAGACCTGGGATGACATCGTGAAGGAGGGCGTCGAGGTGATCACGCCCAACCCGTTCACCTCGGGCGGCGCCAAGTGGAACCTGATGGCGGCCTACGGCTCGCAGACCGAGCAGGGCAAGTCCGAGCAGGAAGGTCTCGACTTCCTGCACAAGGTCCTGGCCAACACGCCGGTGCAGGACAAGTCGGCCCGCGAGGCGCTCCAGACGTTCGCGGGCGGCAAGGGCGACGTCCTGCTCGCGTACGAGAACGAGGCGATCACGGCCCAGAAGGCCGGAATCGAGCTCGACTACGTGGTCCCCGACCAGACGATCCTGATCGAGAACCCGGTCGCCGTGGTCAAGGAGTCCGAGAACCAGGAACAGGCGAAGGCGTTCGTCGATTGGCTGCGCACGCCGGACGCCCAGCAGATCTTCGCCGACAAGGGCTACCGCTCGGTGCTCCCCGACCTCGTCGACGCGAAGACCTACCCCGAGCCGAAGACCCTGTTCGAGATCGACGAGTTCGGCGGCTGGTCGGAGGTCAACGACAAGTTCTTCGACGCGGAGAACGGCTCGGTGGCGAAGATCGAGCGCGACCTGGGGGTCTCCACTGCCGGCTGACGCCGCAACCGCGGGCCGGGTTCCGGCCCCGCGTACCCGAGTGGCTGGGGGCCCGCTGATCATCGGCGGGCTCTCGGTCGCTTGGCTGACGCTCATCGTCCTCATCCCGCTGGCGGCCGTCGTCGTGCGCTCGTTCGACGAGGGCGTCGGCGCGTTCTGGGACGCCATCACGGCCCCGCAGGCGGTGGCGGCGATCCGCCTCACCGTGATCGCCTCGCTGATCGTCGCGGCCATCGACGCCGTGATGGGCACCCTGATCGCCTGGGTGCTGGTGCGCGACGAGTTCCCGGGCAAGCGGATCGTCAACGGGCTGATCGACCTGCCGTTCGCGCTGCCGACGATCGTGGCGGGCCTCGTCCTCCTCGCGCTCTACGGGCCGAACGGGCCGGTGGGGATCAACGTCGCCTACACGCGGATCGCCGTGCTGCTCGCGCTGCTGTTCGTGACGCTGCCGTTCGTCGTGCGCGCCGTCCAGCCGGTGCTGATGGGGCTCGAGCGCGAGGCCGAGGAGGCCGCCGAATCGCTCGGCGCAGGGCCGCTCACGACCTTCCGCCGCATCATCCTGCCCGCCCTGCGGCCGGCGATCCTCGCCGGCGTCGGGCTCGCGTTCGGGCGCGCGATCGGCGAGTTCGGCTCGATCATCCTCATCAGCGGCAACCTCCCGTACAAGACCGAGGTCGCGTCCGTGCTCGTGTACGGGCAGATCGAGAGCGGGAACACCACCGGGGCCGCTGCGGTCTCCGTCCTGCTGCTGCTCGTCGCGTTCATCGTCCTGCTCGGGATCTCGTTCATCGCCCGGCGAGGGGTGGCGCGATGAGGATCGCCCTCCGCACCGTCGCCCTCGGCTACCTCGCAGCGCTGCTCGTCATCCCGGTCGGGATGGTGTTCTACCGCGCGTTCGAGAAGGGCTTCGGCACGGCCTGGGACGCGGTCACCACGCCGCCGGCCCAGCACGCGTTCTTCCTCACCATCACGGTGACGCTGATCGCCGTGCCGTTGAACGCGATCTTCGGGGTGCTCACCGCCTGGGTGCTCGCGCACTACGACTTCCGCGGCAAGCGGCTGCTCGACGTCCTCATCGACCTGCCGTTCGCGGTCTCGCCGGTGGTCGTGGGCCTCGCACTCATCCTCGTCTGGGGTCGCGACGGCTGGTTCCCCTCGACCGAGGTGATCTTCTCGACCCCCGGCATCGTGCTGGCCACGATCTTCGTCTCGCTCCCGTTCGTGGTGCGCGAGGTGCTGCCCGTGCTCGAGGAGGAGGGAACCGACCAGGAGCAGGCGGCGAGCACGCTCGGCGCCCGCGGCTGGCAGATCTTCTGGCGGATCACGCTGCCCACCATCCGGTGGGGCCTGACCTACGGCGTCATCCTCTCGACGGCGCGCGCGATCGGCGAGTTCGGGGCCGTCGCAGTGGTATCCGGCAAGATCCAGGGCCGTACCGAGACCTTGACGCTCTACGTGGAGGACCGCTACCAGTCGCTCGACCTCACGGGCGCCTACGCCGCCGGTGTGGTGCTGGCGCTCCTGGGCGTCAGCGTGCTGGCCGTCATGACCCTGCTGCAACGACGACACGGAAGGATCTGACGTGGCCATCGAGGCCAGCAACATCTCCAAGCGCTTCGGCGACTACCAAGCGCTCGACGACGTCAGCGTCGTCGTCCCCGAGGGCTCGCTGACCGCGCTGCTCGGCCCTTCCGGCAGCGGCAAGAGCACGCTCCTGCGGGTGATCGCCGGGCTCGAGGTGCCGGACTCGGGCACCGTGCTGATCGAGGGCCGCGACGTGACGACGCACCCGGCGCGCACGCGCGAGGTCGGCTTCGTGTTCCAGCACTACGCCGCCTTCAAGCACATGTCGGTGGCCGACAACGTGGCCTTCGGGATGACCGTGCGCAAGCGCCCGAAGGACGCCACGCGGGCGCGGGTCGCCGAACTGCTCGAGCTCGTCGGCCTCGCGCACCTCGGCAAGCGGTACCCGTCGCAGCTCTCGGGCGGGCAGCGCCAGCGTATGGCCTTGGCCCGTGCCCTGGCGGTCGAGCCTCGCGTGCTGCTGCTGGACGAGCCGTTCGGCGCCCTGGACGCCCGCGTGCGCGAGGAGCTGCGCGCGTGGCTGCGGAGGCTGCACGACGAGATGCACGTCACGACGATCTTCGTGACGCACGACCAGGAGGAGGCGATGGAGATCGCCGAGCAGATCGTGGTCGTCAACGAGGGCCGGATCGAGCAGTCCGCCTCGCCCGCCCAGATCTACGACCAGCCGGCGACGCCGTTCGTGATGTCGTTCGTCGGGCCGGTCACGCGGGTCGGCGACCGCCTGGTCCGGCCGCACGACGTGCAGGTGCTCACCGAGCCGGGCGCGGAGGGCGAGCAGGCCGTCGTCACCCGGGTGGCGCGGCTCGGCTTCGAGGTGCGCGTCGAACTGCTTCCCCCCGAAGGGGAGCCGCTCATCGCCCAGCTCTCGCGCGCCGAGTTCGAGCAGCTCGAGATCCGCGAGGGCCAGATCGTGCAGATCCGCGTCGATCCGACGGGCGTCACGAAGGAGCCCGTAAGCTCGTGACGTGCGCGTCTCCGCCAAGACCGACTACGCGATCCGCGCGGTACTCGAGCTCGCCGCTGTCTCCGGCGAGACCCCGCTGAAGGGGGAGAGGATCGCCACCGCGCAGGGGATCCCCCTGCGCTTCCTGGAGAACATCCTCATGCAGCTGCGCCACGCGGGCCTCGTGGAGAGCCGGCGCGGCGCCGACGGCGGCTACCGGCTGGCACGCGCTCCGGAGGCAGTGACCTTGGCGGACGTCATCCGGGCCATCGACGGGCCCTTGGCGGGGGTCAGCGGCACTCGCCCGGAATCGCTCGACTTCACCGGCGTCGCCGAGCCGATGCGCGACGTCTGGATCGCCGTCCGAGCCTCCCTGCGCGCGGTGCTCGAACAGGTCACGCTCGCCGACGTGACCGCAGGCCAGCTCCCTTCCCACGTCCGCGACCTGCTCGCGGACGACGAGGCCTGGCTGCCGCACTGAACGGCTCCAGGATCGGCGCCCAGGCGGGCGGGTCCTGTCAGGAAATGGAACCCGCCGTCGACTTTGCGGTCCACGCCCGTGCACCTCGCGGCCGCGCGGCAAGACCCCGCAAAGCTCGCCGGCCCGAAGCGCCCTTCCCTGCCACCCGCCCGAGGGGCGTTTACGGGCTTGGTTTCGTCGAACGCGAGCTCAGACCACTCGAGTGCACTACCTCCGTCCGCCGAACGCCAACACATTCCCCCCCAGGCCCGCCGAGTGCTGCTAATCGCGCGAAGCAGCACTCACGCGCCACAACGGCTGCGTAGCGCTGGCAGGCGATAGCAACAGCGCGACGCATGATTGGACTCGTCACGCCGCGACTACAACGGACCGCCGCCGCAAAGGGCGCTTGGCTCCAATGCGGCGGATCCATCCCTCTCCGACGTGGGCGACCTCACCAGCGGCGGTGCCCGATGCCATCGATCCTCAGGACCTTGCCCGTGAGCGTCACCACGAACGCGCTCCTACGGGAGAACGCAACCGAAGTCGGACGGTCGAGCGGCCCGGCGACCGGCGTGAGCCGGCCGTGGCGGTCGACCCGGGTCAGGCTCCCCGTGTTGGCCGACGCCGGTGCGCCGGCGTTCTCGGGCAAGGGCGGCAGATCCCAGATGCCCTGCGAGAGCGCGTACAGGCGGCAATCGGGGCCGAACTCCACGTCGACGACGAGCGGCGCGCCGGACGCGATCTCCACTGGGGCGTCCGACCGCGGCGTGATCGCGACGACCTTGCCGTCCTCGGGAAGATGGGGCACCGCGCCGGCCTGGCCCATGAACAGCGTGCGGCCCGCGGCCGCCAAGCCCGTCGGGACGGCGTTGGGAACCGCGAGCAGCTCGCGCACCTGACCGTCGCGCCGGACGTACAGCACGCGATCGTGGTGGCCGTCGGTGACCGCGAACCCGCCACGGAAGGGCTCCATCGCGTACTGAACCCCGCCCGGAAGGACGAACTCGGTGTCGGGCGGGTTGGCCTCCGCCCAAGCGCCGATGTCGGCTACTGGTACAGCGCTGCCGTTCCGGCGCACGCGGTAGATCCCCGCGACCTCGTCGGGCTCGCCGAAGAAGGGGCCGACGTTGGCGACCAGGACGTAGGCGGTGTGGCCGACGAACGCGACGTCGATGGCGCCGCCGATGCCGGGCGGCGTGTTCATGAGCGGAAGCCCGGCAACGAAGGTCGTGACGGCCCCACTGCGGGTGTCGATCCGCAGGACCCGCCCGGTCTTGCCGTCGGTCACGTACAACGCTCCGTCCGGCCCGATCGTGCTGCCCGAGCCGCACGTGCCGGTGCACCCGGGCGCGGCGAAGGTGGCGAGCTCCGTGACCGCGGGGGCATGCGGGTGCCGCTTACCGGCCGCCGCGGAGGGGAACGCGACCGTCACCGCGGCGATGACCACCACCGCCATCCTCGACGCCAGCCTGATACCCATGACCGCCTCCTTCATCGGAGTCGGCAACGCAGCACTGCGTCACCGGGGAGCCCCGTCGCGGGAGCTGTGGCGCGGCTGTCCCGATCTCCGACCTTCCTCCAGACCGCGCAGGAAAGTCAACGGCTCAGTCCGATCACGGACCACCGGCGGCACGAGCCGCTTTCGCTTCGAGACAGGAGCAGCAGTGTCGCGCCCAGGCGAAAGATGGCATGAGCCGGGCTTCTGTCCTGGCGTGTGTGTAGGGACCTCCTCAGCTCAGGCGCGCATGGCGTGCCGGGTATTTCAACCGTGGAGCGTGAGGAGGCCCCGGGTGACGATCGTAATGGGACTCGACCAGCATCGAGCGCAGGTCACGGCCGATTGGCTGAACACCGAGACGGGTGAAGTCGGCCGCGCCCGGGTGACGCCGGCGCACCGTGACGGCGTCCGTCGGTTCCTGGGCCGGTTCGCCGGCCAGCACCTCGAGGTCGCGCTGGAGGCCACGACCGGCTGGCGGTTCGTCGTGGAGGAACTGCAGGCGATCGGCGCGGACGTGCACCTCGCCGAGCCTGCCGAGACGAGCAGCCTGCGTGGCAACAAGAAGCGCGCCAAGACCGATCGCGCCGACGCCCGCCACCTGCGGGAGCTGTTGATGGTCGGACGGCTGCCGGAGGCGTGGATCGCGCCGGGGCACCTGCTCGATCTCCGCGCCCGCGTGCGTTTGCGTCACACGCTCGTCGACCAGCGCGGCGAGTGGCAGCAGCGCATCCAGGCCGTGCTCTATCACCACGGTGTCGCGCAGCGACGCGATCTGCTCACCGCCGACAAGCGCAAATGGCTTGAGGAGCTCGAGCTGCCGGCGGCGGCGCGCGAGCAGGTCACGGTCGCGCTGAGCGTGATCGACGCCCTCGATGATCAGTCAGAACCGCTCACGCACGAGCTGCGCGCCTACGGGCGCCGCCAGCCCGGCTGCCGGGCCCTGATGGCGCACTACGGCATCGGCGCACTGACGGCGGTCACGATCCTGGCCGAGCTCGGCGACGCCCGGCGCTTCTCCTCCTCGCGGCACGCCGTCCGCTACGCCGGCCTGGACATCACCGTCCACCAATCCGATCAGCGCCGCGCGCCCGGGCACCTCTCCCGCCAGGGCCCGCCCGCGCTGCGCTGGGCGCTCTATGAGGCTGCGCAGCTCTCACGCCGGGCGGGCAGTCCCGACCACGCCTACTACGAGCAAGCCGCCGCCCGGCTCGGCGGCAACCGCGCCTGCCTGGCGGTCGCTCGCAAGCTGCTCAAGCGCAGCTACCACACCCTGCGCGAACTCGGAGACGAGGCCCTGTCGCACGCCGTCTGACCGCAGCCCGTGCGCGCGCAGCCCTCACAGACACCGATGCCCCGCGGCCGGCTCCCCGCATGCTCCAGCCGCCACCGTGACCACGTGGCCGGCCCAGAAAGACCGAGCGGCCGCACCGCGTCAGCCAGCGGGAACACCCCATCAACCATCACGTCACCGACCGGCCGCACGGCCGGATCGCGGACCGAGATAAGGCCGGGCGCCCGCGCGCATCACACCCACCCCCTCGACCGCGCACACGCGCCCCCGAGCCGACGCCGTCTTCACCAACGACAACATCTCGCGCTTGACGCGGGACCCGACACAGATAAGGAGCAGCGCGGCCGGGGTGCCAGGCCGACGAGGCAAATGCCCGGTCGCTATTTGGAAGGGGAAGTCGGCGATCCCGATGCTGGGCGCCTCAGGAGACGCCTTGAAGACTGCTGCCTGAGACGAGAGCACGTTGGGGCTCAGTTCTGGGAGGGTTGGATGATCTACAGAGGAGGGTGCCATGAGGCATCTCCGTCATATCGTCCTGCCGGCCTTGGCGGTCGCTATGTGCGCCGCGCCTGTCGCAAGTGCTCACGACCAGGAAATGGGCGGTGGTCATCTGGTGCCGCCGCATGCCACGGTGGGCGGCCTGAACGCCGGACAAGTGATGGGCGAGGCGTGGTATCGCAACCTCACGCTGCCAGTCGCTGAGAATCCCTTGTTCGGAAACGGCGAACAGTGCGCGAGGCTGGGACGCAAGGGAAAGGTGCTGCTGGCCATCGGGTTCCAACCGTGCACCGTCCCGGAAGGCACCACGGTGTACGTCATCGGGATCACGAACCTTTGCGACAATGTCGAGCCCGAACCGTTCTTCGGGGCTGACGAAGCCGCCCAGCGCAAGTGCGCGGTGGTGACCCTTGCACCGTTCGTCGAGTCGATACGGCTGACCGTCGACGGAGGCAATCCGGTCGACCTGCAAACCCGGCGCAATCAGATCTTCTCGCCCCAGCGTCACGTGCAGTTGCTGGCGGACAACTTCCTCGGCGTTCCCGCAGGGCCCGCCACGTTCACAGCGTGGGGATGGGTGGCATGGCTCAAGGATCTCCGGCCCGGCCGGCACACGCTTGGAACCGAAGCCGTGTTCGACGATGGTGGCGTCCACAACTGGGACCTGGTCGTCAACGTCGTTGCGGACGACCACGGCGAGGACGACGACTAACGAAGGCCGGGCAAGTCGAGGTCGGCTACCGCCTCCAGCGGCGGCGCGGCGAGGGAGTCGAACCTGCTCCGCCGCGCTGCTGCTCCGAGGCAGGCGCGATACTCGTCGCGGATCGACGCTGACCGCTGCTCGGTGCGGGAAGCGATAGCCCCGTGGCCGAGGCGGGGGCGGCCGCGCGTCGCCTGTCGCCGATAGTCGGGTTCGTTCCACGAGCCCGAGGAGGGTCATGTCCGAGCTTCTGCTCGATCGTGCTGGTCGACGTCGGTCGCCGGCGACGATGTCGGGATTCCACGCTGGCCAGGCTCCAGGCAACAAGGGTCTGCGCTACCCGGCCGATCCGCCGAAGATCGAAGAGATCATCGCTGTCATGCGCACCGCCGGCGACGGAACCCAGGGCCGCCGCCTTCGCGGACTGATCGTGGTCATGTGGCGAGCCGGGCTGCGCATCCAGGAGGCGCTCGCTCTCGGCGAGGGCGATCTCGATCTGCGCCGCGGCTCGCTGCTAGTTCGGCGCGGCAAGGGCGGGCGCCGTCGCGAGGTCGGCATGGACACGTGGGGCTGGGAACAGCTTCAGCCCTGGCTTGACGATCGGCGCGGGCTCCCGGTCGGTCCGCTGCTGTGCGTCATCAACGGCGCCACGCGCGGACGTCACTGGTCGCCCGCCGCGGCACGCGCCGAGCTGCGGCGAACCGCCGCCGCGGCAGGGGTGCGGCGCCGGTTCGCGCCACATCAGCTCCGTCACGCCCACGCCGTCGAGATGGCCCGCGAAGGCGTGCCGCTGATCGTCATCCAGCGCCAACTCGGACACAGCAACCTCGGCATCACCAGCGTCTACCTGCAGGGCATCGACAGCGGCGAGATCATCGAGACCGTGCACGCCCGACGCGCGCCGATGATCCCGGTCAGCGCCTCACTGCGGCTCTGATCGATGGCGCAGCGCGGGCGCTGCTCGTCGCGCAAAGATGGCATGAACTCGGGCCTCCTCCGCTCAGCGCGAGAGACTCGCGCGTGGTGGCAATTGCCGGAGCTGTAGAGGAGGCCCCTGATGGCGATCGTAGCCGGGTTTGATGTGCATCGAGCGCAGATCACCTTCGACGCGCTCGACACCGACTCAGGGGAGGTGATGCGTGGGCGTATCGACGCGACGCCGGATGCTGTGACGAGTTGGATCGGTCGCTTTGCCGGGCGGCGGATCGATGTCGCGGTGGAGGCGTGCACGGGCTGGCTGTTCGTGTGTGACGCGCTCGTGGCCGCCGGCGCGGTCCCGCATCTGGCGGAGCCGGTCGAGACGCGAGCGCTGCGAGGTCGCAAGCGGCGCGCCAAGACCGATCGCGAGGACGCGCGGTGGCTGCGCGAACTGCTCGCCGAGGGCAGGTTGCCGGAGACGTGGATCCCGCCCGAGCATGTCCGCCAATGGCGTTCTCGGGCCAGGTTGCGCCACACCCTGATCGGCGAACGCACCCAGTGGATGCAGCGCATCCAGGCGACGCTCTATCACCACGGCGTCAGCGGCACCCCGGACAAGCTGCGCACTCGCGCCGGCCGCGTGTTCCTGGACGAGCTCGAGGTTCCGGGTGACGCGCGTGAACGGATTGAGGTTGCGCTGGCGATGGTCGACGCGATCGACGCGCAGATCGCACCGCTGGAGCGCGAGCTGCGTCAGCTCGCACGTCGCCAACGCGGCTGCCAAGCGCTGATGGGCCTCTACGGCATGGGCGAGCTGACGTCGTTGGTCACGCTCTGCGAACTTGGTGACGTCAGACGCCTGTCGGCGTCGCGCAAGGCGGTCCGGCTCGCCGGCATCGACATCGGCGTGCACCGCTCCGACCGCCGCGCCAGGGCCGGCAAGTTGACCCGCCAAGGCTCTCCGCAGCTGCGCTGGGCGCTCTATGAAGCTGCGCTGGCGGCCTGCCGGCCGAGCAGCCCCGACCACGCCGATTACCTCGCGCTCAAAGCCCGCGGCCTCCGCCACACGCGCGCGTCGTTGACGATCGCGCGCAAGCTCGCGCGGCGCTCGTCCCACGTCTTGCGCGACCTCGGGCCCGCCGCCCTGGAACCCGTCGCGACCCCTTGACCGACGTCCTCACCCTGCCGCGCTCCGTCACGCCCACCCCTCCACGATGACTCGCATCCTTCCGGCCGGCTCCCGCAGCTGCCGCGGCTCCCGCCCCCGGGCGGCGGCCCACCAAAGAACGAGCGGCCGGAGTCACTCCAAGTGGACTGACCCATCAACCATCACGTCACCGACCGCCAGGTCGCGGACCCAGATAAGCCCGGGCATCCACGGAGCGGCGCGCCGGACCATCCACCACAACCATTCGCCGCCACCCTTGACGCAGGCCCGAGTTCAGATAAGCGACAGCGGGCCGGTCTGCCGCTTGTGGCTATGCGCGTTCCTCGGGGGGTGGAAACGAGCTTGCGTGTTCGACGCGTGAGCGGAGATAGTGACGTCATGCCGCGGTGGTACTCCCCCGCTCTCATGGCAGCATTGTTCGCGGGCGCCGCAGTCGTGTTCGCGGCTTCTGCGCTTGTCTGGGCGCCGGACCTGCTGCTCGACGGGAAGTCGCTCAATCAGGGCGACGCGCGACTGGAGAAGGCCCGCAATGACGTTCGGACTGCCGCGATTCAATTCCTTGGCGTGCTCGGCCTTGCGATCGGCGCGTTCCTGACACTGCGGACGGTGAAGGTCACGCGGGAGGGACAGATAGTCGATCGCTTCACGAACGCCGTCGACCAGATCGGCAACCACGAGTCGCTCGCGGCCCGGGTCGGGGGCGTCTACGCGCTCGAGCAGGTTGCGCAGCAGCAGCCCGCTGAGCATGCCGCGGTCGTCGAAGTTCTGCGCGGCCTGGTTCGGACGGCGACGCCCGTCGGGTCGCGTGACGAGCACAGCCCCGGCGGCGGACCTCCGCCGGACGCAGAAGCCGCCCTTGCGGTGCTCTCGCGCCGGGACGCCTCGCGTGACGTCGAAGGTCGTGCGTTGGTGTTCCGCGGAGTCGACCTCCGCTGCGCGGATGTCCGGAAATCTCCGCTTGCGGGGGTCCGCATACGAGCCTCGCGCCTCGACGGAGTAACGCTCAGGAACGTAGACCTGAGCGGCGCTGAGCTGAGCGGCGTGCAGGCGCCGGGGGCCGACTTCACCGACGCCAACCTCGCCTCAGCGAGCTTCGATCGCTGCGCGCTACAGGGAGCGCATTTGTGGTCCATCGGACACGTCAGCTTCCTCGACTGCGATCTCGAGGGTGCAGATATCGACCTCAATCCCTCTTCCGACGCCACCTACACAGGCAAGACCGTCGCCAACGTCGGATTCAGCGACCTTTGCGGCGCTCGGTGGAGGCCGGGCTCGACCTTTCGCGACAGCGTGTTTACCGAGACGGACCTCTCAGGCGCTCACCTCGGCGGCGTCGAGTTCGACGGCGTCCAACTCAGGTTCACGACCCTGCGTGGCGCCTGGCTCGGCGACGCCGACTTGAGCGGGGCGGTACTGACGGGCGTAGACCTACTCGGTGCGCACGCACAAGAGGGCGTCCGCTGGCCCGAGGGATTCAAGCCGGCCGACGAACGCTTCGGCGAGCCGATCCCCCTGGACCAGTTCGTTGACGGCCGACGCGATCTGCGCGGCGTGTCCGTGGTGTACGAAAAGGAGATGCGGAGGCTCGGCGACCTCGCCGGAGCAGATCTGCGCGGCGCGAGCCTGCACGGTCTCGTACCGGGCCTCGACCTCAGGCACGCGCTGCTGCGTGGAGCATCGATCCGATCCTATGAACCAGTTCCCAACGTGACACTGGCCGGCGCTGATCTCCGTGGCGCGAATCTCATGGATTCGAACCTGCAGATCGTGGACCTGCGTGAAGCCGACCTTCGCGGTGCAAGGTTGCAGAACAACGACTTCTCAAAGGCCAAACTCGAGGGCGCCCAGCTCACAGGAGCGCGAGCCAACCGCGAGACACGGTGGCCACCAGGAGTGGATCCGGTGGAGGCCGGGGTCACCGTCACCTGGTACTAGCACACCAAGCCTTCAGCCCGCCAGGCGTGGCCTTTCATTCAGCACGCTTCGAATAGGTCAGCGATGGGAGGACACAACATGAACTGCCTCTCGCTTCTCGCGCAGAGCGGCACTGCGCCCTGAGGGGCGCCGGAGTTGGTCCTCGAGCCGGCGAGAAGTGGATCAGGTGCTCGGCAACCCGCTTGTACGCTCCCGCCTATGAGCGTGCTCGGCTGCGAAGTGCCTTTGATGCAGGCACCGGTGGGGCGGGGGGCGGCGGCGCCGCTTGCCATCGCGGTGTCGCAGGCGGGTGGCCTCGGGACGCTTGGCGCGTCGTGGACCGAGCCGGCGATGCTGCGCGAGCAGATCCGCTCGATCGGGCGCGCGACCGACCGCCCGTTCTGCGTGAACCTCGTGCTCGACTTCGAGCAGGAGGAGCGCTTGGAGGTCGCGGCTGAGGAGCGCGTTCCCTGGGTGTCGTTCTCGTTCGGCATGCGTCGCGAGATGATCGCGCGAGCGCACGCGGGTGGCGCGCGCGCCTTGGTGCAAGTCGCCTCTGCGGAGGAGGCGCGCGCGGCGGTAGAAGCCGGTGCTAACGCGCTGATCGTGCAGGGCGTTGAGGCTGGCGGTCATGTGCAAAGCGTCGTCGGGCTGCTGCCGCTGCTGGCGGAGGTCAGCCGCGCCGTGTCGCTGCCATTGCTGGCCGCCGGAGGTATCGCCGATCCTGTCTCTGCCCGCGCTGCGCTCGTCGCCGGCGCGACGGCTGTGGTGATGGGGACACGGTTCGTAGCCAGCGAGGAGTGCGACGCGCATCCGCGTTACAAGGCGCACCTTCTCCAGGCGGAGGCGCGCGACACCGTGCTGACTGGGCTTTTCGACCTGGGCTGGGACGCCCCGCATCGCGTGCTCCGTAACAGCACCTACCAGCGGTGGGAAGCGGCCGGCCGGCCCGAACCCGGTCAACGCCCGGGCGAAGGTGAGGACGTCGCTCCTGGCATCGTCCGCTACGCACTCAACCTGCCGCTCTCGGGCAGCGAAGGCGATATCGAGGCGATGGCGATGTATGCCGGCCAGGGCGTCGGAGCGATCGACACGGTCGAGTCGGCAGCCGCAATCGTTGAACTCTTCGCCGCCGCGCTGCGCGCCTCGTGACCCCTCTGCTGTTGCTCGTCGCGCGAAGCGACACTCTGGAACCGACGGCATGCCAGAGTTCACATGCGATTGCGCAGTGCGGTTCCGGCGCGCCTCTCAGTCGTCACGCGCCTTGTTGTCGGTACTAGCACGCAGCTACCCGACCATTTCGGAAATCCCTTGGCCGAGTTCCGGCAGCACGGGGTTCGATCGTGATGTGAGGTACGGTCTCGAGATGGCCAAGTACCCCAGAATCCGGGATCAACACATCGCTGTCTTCGGAGAGAGCGGCTCGGGGAAGACCGTGCTGGCCTCCTCGTTCTTCGGTCCTTTCGCAAGAGAAGTCGTTGGCGAACGACCTCTGGGACCTGGTCGCCGACGACATCGGCCAGGGTACGCGGCTCTACAGGAACTACGTGGGAATGAGAGACCACGCGACGGCGCCCCCGCCTACTCAGTTCGCAGGCACGACCTACTACTTCTCGCTGAAACTGAAGGGTGGCGCCGACGCCCAAGCGAAGAAGCGGCCGTTCGACATCCTGCGCCTCGCGTGGCACGACTACCCGGGCGAATGGTTCGAGGAGTTGCCGAGCAGCGAGGAGGAGGCGAATCGACGTGTTGACACGTTCCGGTCCCTGCTGCGTTCCGACGTCGCGCTCATACTGGTCGATGGGCAGAAACTGCTGGACTAACAACGGCGAGGAGGAGCGGTACCTCAAGTCGCTTCTGACGAACTTCCGCCAAGGGCTGCTGCAACTCAAGGATGACCTGCTGGCCGGCGAAGGCCGCCTGGTCGAGTTCCCGCGCATCTGGATCATCGCGCTATCGAAGGCGGATCTGTTCCCGGACTGGGACGTTCACTCGTTCCGCGACCTCGTCATCTGGAAAGCCGCCGATCACATCGACAACCTCCGCGCAGACGCTCCAAGAATTCGTGGTAACCCCCGAAGCGCTGTCACTGGGTGAGGACTTCATGCTGCTCTCCTCGGCCAAGTTCGAGCTCTCCTCGACCGATCGTGAGCCAGTGGAGATCGATGTGACCAAACGGGTCGGCGTGGACCTCATCCTGCCGGTGGCCTCACTGCTTCCCCTGGAGCGCCGAGTGCAGTGGCAGGAGAAGATGATGATTCCGGTGAAGGTGCTGGACACCCTGGCAGACAACGCAGAGGCCTTGGCGAGCGTCCTGGCCGCCGCGCAGAACTTCGGTGCTGGGAAGCTGGTGGGCAAGCTTCCCCAAGGTCGGCCCCTTCGCGAAGAAGGCCGTCCCTGCACTGATCGTGGCCGTCAAGATGGCCGAGTCGCAACTCAGGCAGATCAACGAGCAGGCCAGGGAGCACCACGACTACCTGACGGCGACGCTGACGCAGTTCAAATTGGACCTGGACCGGGGCGAGACGGACAGGCTGCTCATCAGGGGTAAGTAGTGCGTCGTGGCAAGGACGCTGACTCGAGAGGCTCATCTGGGCCACTCGAGGACGCTACTGGGGGTTCCGGTTCCTCCTCAAGGGAGGGCTGTCCGACCCGCTCCTGGTCTACGAACGCAGCTTCGCGGATCTCGAGGACGAGCCGGCGACCTGTCACCGCACCGCCGAGATGGTCGCGCTGCGCTTCCCCGATCCGTTGGGGCGAAGAGATGCATCCGGCCGCGTGATCCCGCACGAGTTCGTCGATATCCGGAGACTCTCGCCGACGAGATCGAGTCGGTCGAGGACGGCCTGCAGCAGGTCTGGCCCCTCGTCGCAGAGGCCTATGCCAGCGTCTGGGATGTCGAGCGCCCACCCTCGCTTACGGACCTTCGCCTCACTCCAGAAGGGAATCCGTCCGCTGACACGACCTGACCTGCAGAGGCGAGCGCCGCCACGAGGAGCGGATCGAACAGGCGACGAATCAGTGGCGCTTGGGCACATCCGACATGGCGAGCCTAGGCAAGGAACTGGGCGCAGGAGTCGGTCCTCGGCAGCCCGGCTTGCGCCCTTGCTGAGCTCGCCCCAGCGTCGGCGAGCAGGGAGCGCCGCACTGTGTTCCAGTTCCTGTCGATGCGGCGCGCCCTCCACACGTGGCCGCAGCTCGACGATCGCGACGGGGTGCCCCCGGAGTCGTCCCCTCAGCAGGTAGGACACGGGCCTGCTGGTGCTTCTCGCGCTTTGCGACACTCCGCGCCCAAGGGCGGGAGTGGTCCTGACAGGCGATAGCAGGGGCGCGGTGGTGTGGGCTCCGCACGCCGGCCGGCATGTCGAGTCGCGTGGAATGCGGCAGCGGCAGCCTCGTCGACGTTTCTAGCCCGCCCTCGCCAAGTCATGGTTGGTGAGCCACCCTAACGCGACGTCGTCCGCGCGTCCCGACATAGTGACAAACACGTCTTTGCATTCGGGGTCCGCATGTAACTTTGCGCGAGCTTGGCCCACGTCGGCTGAGAGGGGTACCGCTGCGAAGGCTGTGACGGCCTTGCCAAGGTCCGGCGTCTTCACCAACTGCTCGAGCGTGTGCTCATCGGATAGTTCAGTTGACGCCACGGGGACGCTCTGAGCGTATTTGTCGATGTCGGGCTCGTGCACGACGTACAGGGCCGCGCCCGACGGGCCGAACACCGGTAGCCGGCTCCGCTTCGTTTCTCGCATTCGGTTGTACAAGTCACGGAGCTTAAGTCTGTTCGCCGCGGCCTCATCCGCGACTACCTCTTGAGGGTCAATTCTGTCCCTCGGGATGAGCACCTGGGCTACCGGAGTGCTAGGCGCGATCCCCGCGAGCGCGGCTGTGCTCTCGGTCGCCCGCTGCTGTGCATTGCTGGCGGCCTCAAGATTCTCTCTGGCGAAATAGAACGCCAGGACGGTACCGATCCAGGTCCCCAGCAAAGGAACCGTGGAAGCGAACACAAGCCTCGCCATCTCAGGACGGTCATCCGGGTCGGCATAATGGAGAGCAATCCACGACGCGGCTCCGAGTAGCAAGATACCCAGCAAGACGATGCCAGCGGCCAAGAGATGGCGAAACCTGCTGTCTGAGCTGGCCTCTGTCACGGGCATGACGGTCACCGTTTACGCCAGTACCGAAGTTGACCGGAGCTGCCCGAGTCCCGGTCCAGGCGACCTTACCTTCGCTCCGAGCCGATAGCAATGGTCCTCACGCAGACTGAGCGCCCCCGCGACGACGGCCTGAACGGCCGAGCCGGCTGGTGGTTGCGCGAGTCGGGCACGGCGAGAGCCGATCATGCCCGCGGTCGCGTCTCTTTGCCGCTGTGAATTCGCCCCGCGGCTGGGTTCCCGGGGGATCAGTGTATGCGGCGGTCACCTCCTCGGGGATCGCGTGATCGGGTTCGTGATATCTGACGCGGTTGAGTCGTTGGCGGTCGAGCTCGGTGAACCTGATGCCGTTGGTCTCGTGGGTGATCAGGAGATCGAGGACGGCCCAGACCAAGGTCAGGCAGCTTTCCTTGCCGGGGAACCGGCCCATCACTTTGGTGCGCCGTTTGACCTCGCCGAGTGATCGCTCGAGCAGATTCGTTGACCGCCACCTGCGGCGGTGTCTGGGTGGGTAGCGCAGGTGCACGACGAGCGCGTCGAGATCGTCGGCCAGGCATTTGGCCGCGGCGGTGAAGCCGCCCTTGTCGAGCTCGTCGACCAGCGCCCGCAGGCGTTGCTTGGCGTCGTTGTCGTTGATCGCGTCATCGAGCGCTTGCCAGTAGGCATGCTTGACCCGTTCGCGCTCGCGTTCGGGCAGCTTCGCGTACAGGTTCCGGGCGCGGTGCACGCAGCAGCGTTGACGGTCAGACGCCGGCCAGCACTGCTCGATCGCCTTGATCAGCCCCGGCGCGCCGTCGGCGACGATCAGCATCGGAGCCCCCAGGCCGCGGGCGATCAGGTCGCGGCCGAGTGCCTGCCAGTCCTCGTAGGCCTCGCGCATCCCCAGCGTCACCGAGAGCAGCACGCGCTCGCCCTTCCGCGGTGAATCCCCAGGCGACCAGCACGCCCTCCTTGGGGCCGCTGGGACGAACGGAGATGAAGGTCGCGTCCAAAAACAGCGCCACCAGCCGGATGTCATAGAAGCTGCGGCGCTTGAACGCCTCGTAGCGCTCTCTGAGCTCCTCGCAGATGCGCGATGCGGTCGACTTCGACAGCTTGCCGAGCCCGGCTTGGTCGCACAGCGACTCGACGTCTCGCATCGACAGGCCGCGCACGAACGCGCCGATCACCAGCGCCTTCAGCGGCTCGGTCCGCAACAGCTTCGGAGTCCTGGGGAACAGCTTGGAAGCGAACGTCTCCGCGGCCTGGCGGACCTGCGCGAGCTCGATCTGTAGCTCTCCCTCGGCGGTCTGCACCCTGCGCGGGCGAAACCCGTTGCGCAGCCCCGCGTCGTAGTTGCGCAGCCCGCGCTGATACTCGGGCCGGCGCTCATACCTGGCCCGACCCAACCAGGCGTCGAACTCGTCCTCCACCGCCCGCTGGATGATCAACCGGGCGCCCAGCCTGGCGAGCTCAGACAGCGACTCGCGCGGGTTCTCGCCGACCCCCACGGCCAACAGCCGATCAATCTGCGCCTCGATCTCCGCCGACGGCGGTACGGTACGTCTCACGGCGTAGGTCCTCCTTCGATGTCTTGCAGGACTTGAGGGAACCTACGCCGTCTCCTCGACGGCACCCGGGGGCTATTTACAGCAGTTCTGAGACGCCACCCCCGAACGACTGAGTGTCGGCGCCAGGCGGAAGCGGCAGCCGCCTACCGCCATCCCGAAGCCCAGCGGACTGCCAGCGTGCGCGGATGCACTCAGCAAGCCCGCTTGCCGGCGCGGCGGCGGAGCACCAGTCGATAGCGAACTCTGTCCGCTTGACAGCGCTGAGTACGTCCGAAGATAGTGCGCAATATAGGCTCGCAAGAGCGTGGGTCCCACGTGGAGGATCGTTATGCGATTCGGAGTGTTCAGGCAGCGCCGGATCGGCGTTTCGTGCGCCGTCGTCGGTGGCGCGATGGTGATCGTTGCGTCTCCGCTCGCTGCGGCCGCGCGGCCCGAGCACGGTAGCTCGTGGGCGACGACGGCGGCCGCGAGCGGCACCGTATACGGCGGCGAGACCGCCCAGCGCTTCCCGGTCGTAATCGAGACGAACAAGAACGCGCGCAAGGTGGTTGACGCCACAATCGCAATCCGCCTGACCTGCACGTCGGGCGCGAGCGCGACACTACCCGATGGCTACAGGCGTCTGGCGGTAAACAAGCAGCGCAGGTTCAACGCATCGTTCGGCCCGACGACTAGCCGCAACGATGACGGCACGACGACCGACTTCGAGGGGAGCATCCGCGGAACGTTTAACAAGGCGCGCACGAAGGCCTCCGGCAAGTGGTCACTCAAGGCGACCGATCACGACGCGACCGGTGCGATAACCGACACATGCGACTCAGGGAGCGTCACCTGGAGCGCGAAGCAGTAGGGGCCGCGGAGAGGGCATCTCCTCAGGTGGAGCACAACCGGCGTTAACGCTGCCACGCTTGATCTGCGGCGCTTGCTGCTTCCGGACGAGTAGCGCGAGCAGGAGCGACGAAGGTCGGATCGCGGCTCGCTGCGCTATCGCTTCGAGGCAGCCAGGCTACTGCGGCCCGAGCCGGTGTGGGCGCTGCGCGCTGACCGGAGCGACAGTGCCGCTCGCGTGAGCCGGGTCGGCGGCGAATCGACGCGCGCGGATAGTCGGGTTCGTTCCACGAGCCCGAGGAGGGGTCATGTCCGAACTTCTGCTCGATCGTGCCGGTCGACGTCGATCGCCGGCGACGATGCCGGGATTCCACGCCGGTCACGCTCCAGGCAACAAGGGCCTGCGCTACCCGGCCGATCCACCAAAGGTCGAGGAGATCGTCGCGGTCATGCGCACGGCCGGGGACGGGGCTCACGGTCGCCCGCTGCGCGGACTGATCGTGATCATATGGCGAGCCGGGCTGCGGATCCAGGAGGCTCTCGCTCTCACCGAGGGCGATCTCGATCAGCGCCGCGGCTCACTGCTCATCCGGCGGGGCAAGGGCGGGCGCCGTCGCGAGGTCGGCATGGACACGTGGGGCTGGGAACAGCTTCAGCCCTGGCTTGACGTCCGGCGCGAGCTTCCGGCCGGTCCCCTGCTGTGCGTCATCAACGGTGCGACGCGCGGACGGCACTGGTCGCCCGCGGCGGCACGTGCCGAGCTGCGGCGTGCTGCGACCGCGGCTGGAGTGCGGCGTCGCTTCGCACCGCATCAGCTCCGCCACGCCCATGCCGTCGAGATGGCACGCGAAGGCGTGCCATTGATCGTCATCCAGCGCCAACTCGGGCACAGCAACCTCGGCATCACCAGCGTGTACCTGCAGGGCATCGACAGCGCGCGAGATCATCGAGACCGTGCACGCCCGACGCGCGCCGATGATCCCCGTCAGCGCCTCACTGCGGCTCTGATCGACCGTGCAGCGCGGGCGCTGCACGTCGCGCGAAGCGACAGTCGAGCGTCGGCCCGACGGCGTAGCGCAGGCAGGCAAAAGGAGCAGCGGCGCCTCGATCCTTTCTTATGGCACGCAGGAGCGAGACGTGTCTCTCGCATGCGCTGGGTGCGACGCATGCGGCGTCGCGGCCTCGCGGATCTGAAAGTACAGGCGTCCGTCGGTCGTGGCTCATTTGACCGCAACGCGGCTGCGCGGATACGTTCAGGCCGTGGTCAGGACCGCCGTCACGGTGCTGCTGATGGTCTCTCTCCTCGGCATCGCGGCCTGCGGCGACGACGACGGGGACGAGGGCGGGACGACCGCCGCCGCGGACGTCGAAAGTACTGCGACGACCGCCGCAGAGAGCGACGAGGCGCAGCCAGCGAAGGTCAACCTCGAGCGGTTCCTGATGCAGGCCGGCGAGGAGCCCGGCTTCGAGCCCATCGATGAGCCCCGGACGGAGCACGGCGTGCAGTCGCTTGCCGGCGGGTTCTCTGCGGACGAGGTGGAGCGGCTGCGCCGCGCAGGGTTCATCTCGATGACGCTCCAGCCGCTCAGCGGCGACGACGGTAACGCCGGCGTCAGCTCCGTCCTTCTGTTCAAGACCGCCGAGGGCGCGCGCGACTGGCTGGAATACGAGACGAGCGACGAGGGGATCGACAGCATGGTCCCCGGGGCGAAACCGAAGCGCTTCACGGTCCCTGGCGTGCCAGGCGCGCGCGGCTGGACCGGCCGGGACAGGCACGACAATCCGATCGGCCACGGCTTCTGGGTGCAGGGCCGCTGCGAGATGGTGATCGGCAACGAGGGCGAGGGCGACTTCGTCAAGCCGCTCTCGATCGGCGCGAAGGCCATTTACGAGCGCACGAAGGGAGTGTGCCCGGCATGACAGTCGCGTGGAGACACATCGTCCCGCTCCACCGTCGTTGTTCGCGATCGTCGCGGTCTGGAGCCGTGTCGCCTGAGACAACCACCCCTGATGGCCTCGCGCCAGACCTCGTCGGCGGTCATGTCACCCTTCGCCGTCGGGGGACGCATTCGGTCGAGAATCGAGGCGAAATCCTCCTCACCGGCTGCAGGGGTTTGGAGTTCCCCCCGGTTCTCGAGCACCTCAGGGCTGGGGCCGTCGAACTCGAACCGAAGCCATTTCAGATCCACGCGGCGGCCTGGTCGCAGCCTGCGACGCGACCGGACCACGACTGACCAGGAAACTGGACCTCCGCCCGGAGCATGCTGCTCCTTCGAGGCGGCACAAGCGACAGTGCCGCGAACAGGCGAGAGAGAGCGCCGCGGCCGGCCTCGCAGGCCGCTGTCGAGAACGGACTCGCGAGTGCCGGCCCACGGGCTGCGTCGTGGGCGGCGCTCAGTACCACTTGCCTTTCGCGAAGCCGCCGAAGGCGATGAGGCCCACAAGCGTGACGATGAGCCCCACCCAGAAGCTCCACACGATCATCAGGACGATGCCGACGATGACAAGGATGCCACCGAGACCAATTCCCCCTGTGTTGCCGCCTGTACCACGCTCTGCCGCCATCAACTGCCCCCTCGACGTGGTGATTCCGTCCCGGCGCCGCGCGCTTGTGTGCGCGCCCCGGGCCCAAGCATCCTGTCACTTCCCTCCCGAGGCCCCTTTCCCTCCTGCGACCGCGTGGTTCGCACGTAGCGTCCGCCCGCTGCTTTGAGGTACAAGGGGCACTCCCGTCGAGTCGCTCGCTTGCACCTGCGACCAGGCGAAAAGGAGCAGTCGGCAGCTCGCACGCGGCGCTTCACGCACGCAACGGGATCGCCGACGACGTCACATGGACTTCCGGGAGTCCGAGGTCGCCGAGCAGGTAGCGCATTGCAATCGTCGCAGTCTCTGGATGTGCTGTGGCAGCGATAGCGGCCCTGCCCACGCCCACGCATGCTCAGTGCTCGCTGACAAGAATGCGTCGGCCCGCACCGAACTCCGCGTGTCGAAGCGAACCACTCGCGAGTGCGGCTCAGCGAATTCGCCCAACTAGCCGGGCGGATTCCGTCTCGCGCGGCTGGGAGCGACTCGTGGCGGCTCGTCGGGCATCTTCGGGTAGACCGGCGGCCAGGGGGCGTCGAGGAGGCCGTTCGCGCGGTCTTGCTCGTGCATCGCGAGCAGTGGTTCGAGGGACTGCGGGGTTTCGTCGATGTCCTCCCATGGGTCGCCGAGGCGGTCCAGGCGGTTGGGGACCGTCGCGAGGGTCAGATCGTCCGGGTGGAGCTCGGAGACCTCCTCCCAGCGCAGCGGCGCTGAGACCTGGCCGCCGGGGCGGGCGCGGGCTCCCCAGGCGCCGAAGACGGTCTTGTGTGGGGCGTTCTGGTTGTAGTCGACGAAGATCCGCGGGCCGCGCTCCTCCTTCCACCACGCCGCCGTGATCACCTCCGGGTTGCGGCGCTCGAGCTCCCGGGCGACGGCGACGGCGGACGCGCGGACCGCGTATGAGTCCCAGCTCGGCTGGAGGCGGACGTAGACGTGCAGGCCGCGGTTGCCCGTCGTCTTCGGGTAGCCGGTGATGCCGAGCTCGTCGAGCAGGGCCTTGAGCTGCGCGGCCGCCCGGCGGATGTGCGTGAAGTCGGTGCCGGGCTGCGGGTCGAGGTCGAGGCGCAGCTCGTCGCAGTGAGCCGGGTCCTCGGCCCGATACGGCCAGACGTGGAAGCCCAGGCAGCCGAGGTTGACCGCCCACGCGACGTGCGCGCGGTCGGCGATCACGAGCGCTCGCGACGGCGTCCCGTTCACCGTCATCACCGTCGTCGTGTGCAGCCACTCGGGCGCGTTCTGCGGGACGCGCTTCTGGAAGAACGACGGTCCTCCCGCGCCGCGGGGGTAGCGCTCCATCAGCACGGGACGGCCGCCCATCGTCCGCAGCAGCGGCTCGCTCACCCGCAGGTAGTAGTCGACGAGGTCGCGCTTGGTCTCGCCGCGCTCGCCGAACAGGACCTTGCCGGGACTCGACAGCCGGACCTCGCGCCCGTCGAGCTCGAGCGTCTCCTCGTCGCCGGCCATCGACCGGACCGTAGCGGTTCCGATCGTGGCCCTCCCGCGCCTCCGGACGGCGTCACGATGCGCGATGCCGTCAACGCCGCACACGCAACGTCCAGATCCGCTGGACCGATTCGACGACCTGGCGGGGGTATCGCCTACCTGCTCGCCCGCTTCCCGCCGTTCGACACCATCGAGCTCGGCATCTGGGAGACCGACACGTGGCTCCAGGGCCTCGCGCTGGTGCCGCTCGGGCTCGTCCTGCTGGTCGTGGCCGGCTGGCTCTCCGAGGCCATGGCCGCCGTGTCACACGGCCTCGCCCGCTGGGGCGCGAAGTAAGGAGCGGTCGGTAGCGTGGGGTCGGTGCGGATCGCGACCTGGAACGTCAACTCGGTCAAGCAGCGGGTGCCGCGGTTGCTGCCGTGGCTGGACGAGCGGCAGCCCGATGTGGTGTGCCTCCAGGAGACGAAGCTCGCCGACGACGCGTTCGCCGAGCTGCTCGCCGGGCCGCTGGAAGAGCGGGGATACGCGGTCGCCGCCCATGGCGAGCCGGCCTGGAACGGCGTCGCGATCCTCTCCCGCGTCGGGCTGGACGACGTGGTCAGAGGGCTTCCGGGTGCGCCCGGATTCCCGCATCCCGAAGCCCGGGCGGTGGCCGCCACCTGCGGCGGCGTGCGCATCGTGTCGGTCTACGTGCCGAACGGCCGCGTGCCCGGCTCGGAGCATTACGCCTACAAGCTCGAGTGGCTGGCGTCGCTGCGCGACATGGTCGCCGCCGGCCCGGAGGCGACCATCGTCTGCGGCGACGTGAACATTGCGCCCACCGACGACGACGTCTTCGATCCCGAGGCCTACGTCGGCCAGACGCATGTGACCGCGCCCGAGCGGGCGGCGCTGGCAGAGCTGCAGGGCCTCGGCCTGCATGACGTGGTCCGCGACCGCTGGCCCGACGAGCGCGTCTTCACGTACTGGGACTACCGGGCGGGCATGTTCCACCAGGACCTCGGGATGCGGATCGACCTCGTGCTCGCCAGCGCGCCCGTGGCCAACCGCGTTAAGGCCGCGTGGATCGACCGGCAGGCGCGCAAGGGCAGCGGGCCAAGCGACCACGCGCCGGTGATGGTCGACCTCGACGAGGCGCCCGACGGCGACATCGGCCCGGTCGTGCCGCCGCCCTCGGCTCCGGCGAGGCGGCGCAGGTCGGCGAAGCTCCCGCAATCCCCCTGATGCAGTGAGCAGCGGGCTGCGAGTCCGCGCTCCGGAGGCGATGACGTCGGCGGACATCATTCGGGGCGATCGACGGGCCGTTGGCGGGAGTCAGCGGCACCCGCCCCGAGTCGGTCGACTTCAACGGCGTCGCGGAGCCGATGCGCGACGTCTGGTCCCGGCGCCGGGCGATCGCTACGCGGGGCACAGGCGTGCTCGTCCCTCTGCACGCATGCGCGCCCGCGCGGCGACAGCGCGTAGCCCGCGCCCCGTCGCTGGATCAGTCCCTCGTGCTCGAGGCGGCGCAGCCCGCGTGGGGGAGTTGGGGGTCGACGTGCTCGCGGCGATCGCGTCGAGTCGCCGGCCCGGATGGTCGCCGATCAGCCAGAGCACGTCGCTGCTCACCCGCCGCCGTTGGCCTCGTCGATCGTGTGACCGCTGCATGAGCTGCTGCCACTCGGCTTCTGTGAGGGCCCGGCCACACGTGCTTCACGAAAGGCTCAGACAAGGCTCATGAACGGCGGCGATACCGCCCGTACGGTTCGAGCCGTCCGTTCCTCCCCATCCCTAGGAGCACCCATGAGCACTACCCGGACGCGACGGCGGCTCGCGCTTGCCTCGATCCTGGCCGCGGCGGCGATCGGCTCGGCCGCCCCGGCCCAGGCAGACGTGGACGGCAAGCCCGCCAACTGCGACGCCCGCCTCGAGCGCCTCGAGGCCAAGTTCCGCGAGGTCGAAGAGCGGCGCGGCTACGAGGCCGCGACGAAGTGGTGGGAGGTGCGCTGGCAGAAGTACTACGAGCGCTGCGTCATCTGACGACGTGCGATCGGGGCCGCGGCGACGCGAGTCGCCGCGCCCCCCAGCGCTGAGTCGTGCGAGATCATTCCGTTCGTGTCCGCGATGGATGAGTACCTCGAGCCGCTGCCGGCGGCGCAGAAGGCCGCCCTCGAGCGAGTGCGGTCGATCGTCGGTGCTCTGGTGCCCGACGCGGAGGAGGGGACGAGCTATGGCATGCCGGCGTTCATCTACTCCGGGCGGCCGCTCCTCGGGTTCGGGGCCGCCAAGAACCACCTGAGCATCTTTCCGTTCAGCCCCGCGGCGGTCGAGGCGGTGAGAGATCGGCTGGAGGGCTTCGACCTCGCCAAGGGGACGATCCGCTTCTCGCCCGAGCAGCCGGTGCCCGAGGACGTTCTCGCCGACGTGGTCCGGGCCCGCAGGCAGGAGATCGTGCCGCGCTAGCCAGAGCTTGTCACGGGGGATCGCCAAGACGTAGGATCGGGCGGACCGAAAGGAGCCTTGACATGTCGGATCGACAGCAGGAGCCGTGGGGCGGCGAGGTGGCGATGCCGCGCTGGCTCCGGCGGGTGCTCAGGCGACCCGAGCCGCTCGGAGACACTCCGGAAGGCGCCCATGAGGCACGGAAGCCGCAAGCTGGGCCGTCGGTTCTCGAGAACGCCAACCGGGCATCAGTCGGCGCGATGGCCGACCTCTATCGCGAAGGTCGCACCAAGCGCCGGTAACGGCTCAGGCCGGGCGCCGGGGACGGAGATGCGGCTGGGCGCCTCGACGACGCCCGGCAGCGCGAAGGCTCGGACGACGACACGAGCCGGAGTCTAGGCCGACCGCACGCGCACCCGTGCTGGAGTGCACCCGGCGCGCCGCTTCGCGGTGATGCTCACGCGGCCCGAGCGGAGCGCCAGCCGCGCTCGCCCGTGTCCGTCGGTCCGCGCCCGGGCCAGCACCTTGCGCCGGCCGGTGCGACGCGCGACGACGGCGGTGGCCGGCAGCGGCCGCTTGCGCGCCGTCACGCGCACGTGCACGACGGTGACGCGCTTCCCCCGGGCACGCCGGCGCACGACCTTCACGACGCAGCCTCGCCCGCCCGACGCCGCAGGGCCTTCCCCTACGCGAGCCGCCTCCTCGGCGGCGATCACCGTTCCCGGTGCGGCGGCCGGCAGGGGTCCCGCGCCGGCGGGGGCAGGGGGCACACCGGGGGCTGTCTGTGCGATCGCCTCCGCCGAGCGGGCGCCGGACCAGAGCCGCACCAGGTCCATGTCTCCGCTGAAGCTCAGCTGGCATTCGCCGACGTAGTGACCGAACGACGCGCGCGGGGAGACGCCGGCGTACTCGATGCGCAGCGGCGCGTCCATCGGCTCGCCGACCGGGCGGCCGTCGACGAACAGCCGCAGCGCGCGGCCATCGAACGTGCCGGCAACGTGGTGCCACCCGCCGTTCCAGACGTCGCTGGGCCGAGCTGTCGCCGACACGACGTACCGGGCTCCGTCGAAGACGTAGAGGGCGGCCCCGCCGGCCGCGGCCGTGTACAGCCCGTAGGAGCCTGCGAGACAGCCGCGGCCTCCTCGTGAGACGAGGTAGCGCCACGGGCCCGGGCTCGCGCCGGCGCGCACCACGGCTTCGGCCGAGAGGGTCTGGACGGCGAGCGCGCCGGTGTCCGGCAAGCCCACGAACTGGTCGCCGTCGAAGCGCAGCGCCCGCCCGGATGCGCCCTCGATTCGGCTCGGGTCGGCCGCGTCGGGGAGCTCGACGCCGCCCAACCGGCCGTCGAGCCGCTGGGGGCCGTCGTCGACGACGATCTGCCCGCTGCCTTCGTCGAAACGCCACTGGCCGAGCAGGGAGGGGTCGCCGGCGGCAGGTGCCGGCCGCGCTTCGAGACCGAATATCGCAGCGGCGCCCACGGCGGCAGCAACCATCGCCGTCCGCCGCCCCGCCACCAGCGCGCGCTGTCGCTTCGACATGCCGTCCCCCTGTCGTCCGTCCTCACCTCGACTCCGTCGCCGGGTGATGTTCATGACACGAACGCGATCACCCATTCAGGCTTTGCGTCCCGGTATTTGACCGGTCCGGAAGCTGACGCATGGAACGGGAAGATGAGAGGCTTCCGGTCGATGGGACAGCGATCGAGCTATGCGCCGGGGACCTTCTCGTGGGTCGACCTGGCCACCACGGACGCCGGCGCTGCGACGGCGTTCTACACCGTTCTGTTCGGCTGGGACACCGAGGACACCGACGCCGGCGGCGGTGCCGTCTACACGACGTGCCGCATCGACGGCGACGCCGTCTGCGGGCTGTTCGAGATGTCGGAGGAGATGCGCGCCACCGGCGTGCCGCCGAACTGGACGAGCTACGTCACGGTCGCCGACGCGGACGCTGTCGCGACGCGCGTGAAGGAGCTCGGTGGCGATGCGGTCGACGACGCCTTCGAGGTGCTGGACGCCGGGCGGATGGCCGTCCTCAAGGACCCGCAGGGCGCCGTCTTCGCCGTCTGGCAGCCGCGCGCGCGGATCGGCGCCGAGCGCGTCAACGCCCTCGGCTGCCTGTGCATCAACGAGCTCGCGACGACCGACCTCGACGCGGCGCGCACGTTCTACGAGGGTGTCTTCGGCTGGACGACGGAGATGGTCGACACAGGCCCGGGCGGCCCGCCGATCGTGGCCGCGTACAACGGCGAGACGCTCAACGCGAACTTCTCTGCCTCGCGGGAGGGTGAGCCTCCGCACTGGCGCCCGTACTTCATGGTCGAGTCGGCCGAGGCGGCCGTCGCCCGAATGCGCGAGCTCGGCGGCGAGGCGCTCGCCGGTCCGCTGCCGATCCCAAACGGGAGCTTTGCGATCGTGCGCGACCCGCAGGGCGCCGTGTTCGCGGTCTTCGAGGGCGAGGTCGACCCCTGACCGTCTGCCCGAGCCGAGCGTTCCGACCGCGTAGCTCCCACTAGCCTGCCCGGCCATGCTGGCCGCGCTGCTCGCCCTCGCCTCCTCGATCTCGTGGGGGTTGGCGGACTTCCTGGGCGGCGTGCAGAGCCGGCGCCACGCGCTGCTCGCCGTGCTCCTGCTGTCGCAGGGCGCCGCGCTGGTGGTGCTGCTCGTGGTGATCATGGCCGGCGTACCGACCGAGCACGACGCGGCGGCCACGGCGTGGGCCGCCGGTGCGGGCACGCTCGGCATCCTGGCCCTGACCGCGTTCTACCGGGCGCTGGCGATCGGGACGATGAGCATCGTGGCGCCGCTGTCCGCCACCGGCGCTGCGGTCCCGGTGCTCGTCGGGCTGGCGTCGGGCGAGCGGCCGGGTCCGCTGCAGGTGGCGGGTATGGTGCTCGCCCTCGTCGGCGTCATGCTGGCCGCACGCGAGGCGGGCGACGCCGACGCCGAGGCGCGCCGCACCAACCGGACCGCCGTGCTGCTCGCGCTCGTGGCCGCGGTGGGCTTCGGCTCGTTCTTCGCCGGGATGGACCGAGCCGAGGAGACCGCCGACGTCGCGTGGGTGCTGGTCGCCGCGCGCGCGCCCGAGGTGCTCATCATCCTGGCGGTCTGCGCGGTTCGCCGCCCCCCGTTGCCGAGGGCGCCGCGTGCCCTCGGCACGATCGCCGCCATCGGCCTCTTCGACCTGCTCGCGAACCTGCTGTTCGTGCTCGCCACGGGGCGCGGGCTGCTCAGCGTCGTCGGGGTGCTCGGCGCCCTCTACCCGGCGGTGACCGTGCTGCTGGCCCGCGCGCTGCTGCACGAGCGGCTGACCCGCGCCCAGGACGCCGGCGTCCTGGTGACGCTCGTCGGCGTCGTGGCGCTGGCGGCCGGCGCCTGAGCCCGCGCTGACGGCTGCCAGACTGACCCCACGATGGCCCGGCCGCTTGTCGGCGCGATCGTGGCCGCCGGCTCGATCGCGCTCACCACGCTCCTGCTCTATCCGCTGAAGGAGATCGCGCCGGCCGTGTCGCTGGGCGTCGTGTACCTGCTCGCCGTCCTGCTCGTGTCGACGCTCTACGGGCTGCCGCTCGGGCTCGCGACGAGCGTGGCGGCGGCCGCCGCCTTCAACTTCTTCCACATCCCGCCCACCGGGCGCTTTACGATCGCCGAGGCGGAGAACTGGGTGGCCCTCGTCGTGTTCCTCGTGGTGGCCGTCGTCGCCTCGACGCTCTCCGGTCAGGCCCGCGCCCGCGCGCAGGAGGCCGAGGACCGGCGGCGGGAGGCCGACCTCGCCGCCGAGCTCGCGCGGCTGCTGCTCGGCACGCCGGAGCCGCGGGCGGTTCTCGCGCCGGCCGCCAAGCGGATCGCCGACGCGCTGCGGATCGACTCCGCGGCCGTGGTGCTCGACCGCATCTCGGGTGATGAGCGGCATGCGGCGGTGCCGCTCGGCGAGATCGGGACGCTCGTGGTCCCGGCGGGCGCCGCGGACGTCGCCCGCGAGCGCGTGGCGCCCGCGCTCGAGGCTCTGCTGGCGGCCGCGCTCGAGCGCGAGGCGCTCACGCGCGAGGTCGTGGAGACCGACGCGCTGCGGCGCTCCGACGAGATCAAGACGGCGGTCCTGCGCTCGGTCTCGCACGACCTGCGTTCGCCACTGACGGCGATAGTGGCCGCCGGCGAGGCGCTCTCCTCGGCGACGCTGGGACCCGACGACCGGATCGAGCTGACGGACGCGATCGCCCACGAGAGCCGGCGCCTCACGCGCCTGATCGACCAGCTGCTCGACCTCGCGCGCATCCAGGCCGGGACGGCCGAGCCGCGAGAGGACTGGTGCTCGCTCGAGGAGGTGGTGCGCGCCGCGGTCGAGGACACCGAGGCGCCGGAGCGCGTGCGGGTCGCCGTGGCACCCGACCTCCCGCTGATCCGCGCCGACGCCGGGCAGCTGCGGCGCGCGGTGGCGAATCTGATCGAGAACGCGCTGCGCTACGGCGACGATCACCCCGTGTCGGTGCGCGCCCGGGTGAGCGGAGGGCGCATCCTCATGCGCGTGGTGGATCAGGGCGCGGGCATCCCGCCGGCCGAGCACGAGCGGATCTTCGCTCCGTTCTACCGCGCGCCCGGGTCGGACGGCCGGGGCTCGGGGCTCGGCCTGGCCATCGTGCGCGGGCTGGTGGAGGCCAACGGCGGCAGGGTACGGGTGGAGTCGCTGCCAGGCCAGGGCAGCTCGTTCGTGGTCGAGCTGCCGCTGCCGACCGCGGCACCGATCGCGGGGACGCCGGCGTGACGCGCGTGCTCGTCTGCGACGACGAGCCGCAGATCGTGCGCGCGCTGCGCGTCGTACTGCGCGAGGCCGGCTTTGAGGCGGTGCCGGCCGCGACCGCTGAGGAGGCGCTCGACCGCGCCGCGGTCCGCCCGCCCGACGCCGCGATCATCGACCTCGTGCTGCCGGACGGCGACGGCGTCGAGGTCACGCGCCGCCTGCGCGAATGGAGCCAGATGCCGATCATCGTGCTCTCCGCGGTCGGCGACGAGGCAGAGAAGGTCCGGGCGCTCGACGCGGGAGCCGACGACTACGTGACCAAGCCGTTCGGCCCGCGCGAGCTGGTCGCCCGGCTCGAGGCAGCCCTGCGGCGCGCCGGGCGCCCCACCGACGAGCCGACCGTGCGGGCCGACGGCCTCGAGGTGGACCTCGCCACGCGCATCGTCCGCGTGGAGGGGGACGAGGTCCATCTCACCCCGATCGAGTTCGACCTCCTGCGCACGCTGACCCGCCACCGCGGCCGCCTGCTCACGCACCGGGCTCTGCTGGTCGAGGTCTGGGGACCCGAGTACGCGAACGACACGGCGGTCCTGCGCACCCACATCGCGAACCTTCGCCGCAAGATCGGACCGCAACACATCCGCACGGACCCGGGCGTCGGCTACCGCTTCACGGAATCTTGATGCCGCCCCGGCACACCTGAACGGGAGCTTGACGGCGGCGCGCTTAGCGTCGTTTCCATGCTCCTTGCGTCCATCCTCGACTCACTGCAGGACGTGTCGTCGCTCGCGTTCGCGCTGCTCGCGTTCGCGACGCTCTTCCTGCTGGTCGAAGCCTTCGATCGCGTATGAGTGCTGCCGAAGTCGTGGGGCTGATCATCGCGTTGGCCCTGTTCGCCTACCTCATGGTCGCGCTGGTACGCCCGGAGCGGTTCTGACGTGACCGCTGCCGGATGGATCGAGATCGGCCTCTACGTGGCGATCCTCACCGCGCTGACGCCCGTCTTGGGGGGCTACATGGCGTGGGTGTACCGGCGCCCGCACGAGTACCCGCAGCAGGACTGGAAGCGCTACGCCCGCTCCGTCCTGGTGTCGGCCGCTGTGTTCTGGGGGCTGCTGTACCTGATCCTGCGCACCCAGGGGATCCACCCCTTCAACCCAGCCGGGCTCGACTCGGCGCCCTACGACGTGGCCTTCAACACCACGTCGTCGTTCGTCACCAACACGAACTGGCAGTTCTACGGCGGCGAGACGACGATGTCGAACTTCTCGCAGATGGCCGGCCTGACCGTGCAGAACTTCGTGTCGGCGGCGGTCGGCATCTCGGTCGCGATCGCCTTCATCCGCGGCCTCGCAGCCCGCTCGGGCGCCGCGCTCGGTAACTACTACGTCGACCTGTTCCGCACGCTGGCGTACGTGCTGCTGCCGATCTCGGTCGTCTTCGCCCTCGTCCTGGTCTTCACCGGCGTGCCGCAGTCGATCGACCTGCCGGTGGCCTCGCAGGAGGTCATCAAGGAGCTCGGCACCAACGGCGGCGGCTTTTTCAACGTCAACTCGGCGCACCCGTTCGAGAACCCCACATGGTTCTCGAACTTCGTCGAGATGCTGCTCATCCTCGCCATCCCGGCGGCGCTGACCGCCACCTACGGGCGCATGGTCGGCAGCCGCCGCCAGGGATGGGCGATCTACGGCGCCATGCTTGCGCTGTTCCTCGTCGCCGTCGCCGTGGTCTACGCCGCCGAGACGGGACCGACCCCGGCGATGGACGCCGCGAACATCGCCGGCATCAACATGGAGGGCAAGGAGCAGCGCTTCGGCGCCGCCTCCACCGCGCTCTGGGTCGTCGTCACCACCGCCGCGTCATGCGGGGCCGTCAACGGGGCCATGGAGGCGCTGTCCGGCATCGGCGGCCTCGTGCCGATGGCGCAGATGCAGACCGGCGAGGTGATCTTCGGCGGCGTCGGCTCCGGGCTCTACGGCATGTTGCTGTTCGCGATCCTCGCCGTCTTCCTGTCCGGCTTGATGGTCGGCCGCACGCCCGAGCTGCTCGGCAAGAAGATCGAGGCCCGAGAGATCAAGCTCACGATCCTCGGCACGATCGGCGTGCCGATGATCGTGCTCGTCACAACGGCGCTGGCGATCGCCACCGAGTACGGGCAGAAGTCGATCTACAACTCCGGGCCGCAGGGCTTCTCCGAGTCGCTGTACGCCTACACGTCGCAGGCCAACAACAACGGCTCGGCGTTCGCCGGCTACACGGGCTTCCTGCAGCCCGCGGACGCGGAGCAGTTCGGCATCACGTTCGCCAACGTGCTCGGCGGCCTCGCGATGCTGCTCGGCCGCTTCCTGCCGATGCTCGCCGTGCTCGCGATCGCCGGCTCGCTCGCCGGCAAGCGCGTCGCGCCCGCGGGCGCCGGCACGTTCCGCACCGACGGGCCCACGTTCGTCGTGGTCCTCGTCGGCGTGGTGGTGCTCGTCGCGCTGCTCACCTTCGTCCCCGCTCTGCTCCTCGGACCGGTGGTCCAGGGCATGACCGACCAGCTCTTCTGACATGCGCGAACTGAGAAACGCCGTGATCGCCGCCGTGGCACTGACCGTGATCCTCGGTCTGGCCTACCCGCTGGCGATGACCGGGGTGGCCCAGGTGGTGCTCCCGGACAAGGCCGACGGCGACGCGACGCTCGTGGCGCAGGACTACTCGGACGATCCGAGCATGTTCCAGGCTCGCCCGTCGGTCACCGAGTACGCCCCCGGCGCGACGTTCTTCAACAACCAGGGCCCGAACCAGCAGGCGCTGGCCGACCAGCTCTCGGGCTACGTCGAGGACTATCTGGAGCGCGAGCGGCCCTACACCCCCGGCCTCGAGGCCGGTGACATCCCACCTGACGCGGTGACCACCTCGGCGTCAGGGATCGACCCGCATATCTCCTTCGAGAACGCCGAGATCCAGGCCAACCGCGTCGCCGAGGAGCGCGGCCTGCCGCGCGTCCGGGTGCTCGACCTGATCGTCGACCACTCGAGCCGCCCACTGCTCGGGATCGCGGGTGAGGAGTCCATCAACGTCGTGGAGCTCAACCAGGCACTGGAGGACCAGCGGTGACCGATCGCCCCGAGCGCTCGCTGTTCGAGCCCGACATCATGCGGCGGGCGATCACCGCCTCGGTCGCCAAGCTCGACCCGCGGCTCATGGCCCGCAACCCGGTCATGTTCGTGGTCGAGATCGGCGCCGTCCTCGTGACGCTCATCTGGATCGCCCAGGCGTTCGGCGCCGAGGCCCCGGGGGGCGGCGACGACCCCGCCTGGTTCACCTTCACGGTCGCCGTCTGGCTGTGGCTGACCGTGCTGTTCGGCAACTTCGCCGAGGCGGTTGCCGAAGGCCGCGGCAAGGCGCAGGCGGACACGCTGCGGGCCATGCGGGCCGAGACCGTGGCGCGGCTGCGCGACGGCACCGAGAAGCCCGCGTCCCAGCTCCGGCGCGGCGACGTCGTGGTCGTCGACGCCGGCGAGGTCATCCCCGGCGACGGCACGGTGATCGAGGGCATCGCCTCGGTCGACGAGTCGGCGATCACCGGCGAGTCCGCCCCGGTCATCCGCGAGTCGGGCGGCGACCGCAGCGCGGTGACCGGCGGCACTCGCGTGCTCTCCGACCACATCGTCGTCGAGATCACCCAGGAGCCGGGGCAGTCGTTCCTCGACCGCATGATCGCGCTCGTCGAAGGCGCCGAGCGGCGCAAGACGCCCAACGAGATCGCGCTGTCGATCCTCCTGGCCGGCCTGACGATCGTCTTCCTCGCCGTCGTCGTCACCCTGCGGCCGTTCGCCGAGTTCGCCGGCACCGACATCTCGATCGTCGTCCTCATCGCTCTGCTCGTGGCGCTCATCCCGACGACGATCGGCGCCCTCCTGAGCGCGATCGGCATCGCCGGCATGGACCGGCTCGTGCGCCGCAATGTGCTCGCCCTATCGGGCCGCGCGGTCGAGGCGTCCGGCGACGTCGACGTGCTGCTGCTCGACAAGACCGGCACGATCACCCTCGGCAACCGCCAGGCGGCCGCGTTCTACGCGATGCCCGGGGTGGAGGAGGCGGCGCTCGCCGAGGCCGCCCAATACGCGTCGCTGGCCGATGAGACACCCGAGGGGCGCTCGATCGTGGTGCTGGCGAAGCAGTACGGGATCCGCGAGCACGAGCTCGAGGCGCAGCATGCGCGGTTCATCCCGTTCACGGCCCAGACCCGCATGAGCGGCGTCGACCTCGACGGCACCCGGCTGCGCAAGGGAGCGGGCGACGCGATCGTCCGTTGGGTCGCGGACGAGGGCGGCCACACGCCGCGCGAGCTCGAGGCAGCGCTCGACCGCGTCGCCCGTGCCGGGTCGACGCCCCTGGCGGTCGCCCGCGACGCGCAGGTGCTCGGCGTCATCGAGCTCAAGGACGTGGTCAAGGAAGGCATGAGCGAGCGCTTCGAGCGGCTCCGGCGGATGGGCATCCGTACCGTGATGGTCACCGGCGACAACCGGCTCACGGCGGCCAAGATCGCCGAGGAGTCGGGCGTCGACGACTTCCTCGCCGAGGCGACGCCAGAGGCGAAGATGGAGCTGATCCGCTCCCACCAGGCCGAAGGCCGGCTGGTGGCGATGACCGGCGACGGCACCAACGACGCGCCGGCGCTCGCCCAGGCCGACGTGGGCGTGGCGATGAACACCGGCACCCAGGCGGCCCGCGAGGCGGGCAACATGGTCGACCTCGACTCGAATCCGACGAAGCTGATCGAGATCGTGGAGGTCGGCAAGCAGCTGCTGATCACGCGCGGGTCGCTGACCACGTTCTCGATCGCCAACGACGTCGCCAAGTACTTCGCGATCCTGCCGGCGGTGTTCGCCGCGACCTACGGCGGCGCCCTCGCCGACCTCAACGTCATGGACCTGGGCACGCCGCACTCGGCGATCATCTCGGCGATCGTCTTCAACGCCCTGATCATCCCGCTGCTCGTGCCGCTCGCCCTGCGCGGTGTGCGCTACCGACCGGTGGGGGCGACCGCGCTCCTGCGCCGCAACCTCCTGATCTACGGGCTCGGCGGCCTGATCGCGCCGTTCGTGGGCATCAAGCTCATCGACCTGGTGGTCCACAATGCCCTGGGGGCGTGACGGGACACCACAAGGTCTTCCTGGGCATGGCCGCCGGCGTCGGCAAGACCTTTCGCATGCTCCAGGAGGGGCGGGCCGAGCTGGAGGCGGGACGTGACGTCGTGATCGGCTACCTCGAACCCCACGGCCGCGCGGAGACCGAGGCGCAGGCTGCCGGACTCCCGGTGCTTCCGCGGCGCCGTGTGCTCTACAAGGACGTGCCGCTCGAGGAGATGGATCTGCCAGGGGTGCTCACGCGGCGGCCGGAGCTGGCTCTGATCGACGAGCTCGCCCATACGAATGCTCCCGGCGTGGAGCACACCAAGCGCTACGAGGACATCGCCGACGTGCTGGAAGCGGGCATCGACGTGTTCTCGACCGTCAACGTGCAGCACCTGGAGTCGCTGAACGACCAGGTGGCGGAGCTGACCGGCGTGCGGGTGCGGGAGACGTTCCCCGACTCGGTGCTCTCGTCCGCCGACGAGGTCGTGCTCGTCGACCTCACGCCGCCTGCCCTGATCGAACGACTGCGGGCCGGGAAGGTGTACCCGGCAGCGCGCGTGCCGGCGGCCTTGAACGGGTTCTTCCGGGTCGAGAACCTGGCCGCGCTTCGGGAGGTCGCACTGCGGCAGGTGGCCGAGGACGTCGAGGCGAAGCGTCTCCGCGGAGACGTCTTCGTGCCGCGCGAGGACCGGCTGGCCGACCACGCGGCGCCGCAGGCCGTGGCCGAGCGGCTGATGGCGCTGGCGACGCTGCAACCCGGCTCCCAGCGGGTCGTGCGGCGCGCCTGGCGCAGCGCCCAGCGGCTCGGGGGCGAGCTCGACATCCTCGTCGTGCTGGCGCGCGAGCCGTCGGCCGAGGAGCGCGAGCAGCTCGAGGCGCTGCATCGGCTCGCCTCGCTGCTCGGCGCGGAGGTGCTCGTGGAGGAGGGCGATGACGTGGCCGAGGTGGCAGCCCGCATGGCACGTGAGCGTGGCACCACGTACGTGTTGATGGGCACCCCGGCGCCGCGCTCGCCACTGCGGCGTTTCGCCGAGGCGCTGCCCGACCGGCTCGTGCGGCTGCTGCCCGGCGTGGACGTGCGGATCGTGGCCGACCGGTCCAAGCGGGAGTGGTCGCCCCGATGATCGAGGCCCTGCTCCTGATCGTCGGCCTGGCCATCGGTGCCACGGTCGCGCTGGTCGTGCGCCGACGGGGCGGGGGAGAGGCGCCTGCGACGGCCGGGCGGATCCTCTTTCCCTACGTCGGCACCCAGCTCTCGACCTCGGCGCTCGACGCCGCGCTGCGCATCTCGCGCGTCGAGAACGCGACGCTCGTGCCCGCCTACCTGGCGCCGGTTCCCATGGCGATGCCGCTCTCGGCGCCGATCCCGCGCGTCTGCGACCGGGCGTTCGAGCTGCAGGAGGCGATCGAGCTCCGCGCGGCGGCTGCGGGCGTGCCCGTCGACGGCCGGATCGAGCGCGGCCGCACGCCCCGCCACGCCCTCAGCAAGCTCCTCGCCCAGGAGCGCTACGACCGGATCGTCGTGGCCGCCGGCACCGCCCACACGGACGGCCTGCGCGCCGACGAGGTGGCCTGGCTGCTCGAGCACGCTCCCGGCGAAGTCGTCGTGCTGCGGCCGGCCGACCAGGCCGCGCTCGTGGCGGCCTGAGCGCTCAGACGGGGCCGTACGGGCCGCCGACGTTCCGCTCGAACGCCGGCCGCGGATCCCCGGGCTGTGGAGGCTTCGGCTTGGCCTCGGTCGTCTCCGTCACGGGATCGATCCTCATCCCCGGGGGAAGCGAGATCCGGGCGACCTCCCACGCACCGTCCCGTTCACGTGCGATCCAGCGTGCGCTGGAGCGATCGGGATGCTCGCGGTTGAAGTCGGCGGCACGCAGCTCGGCGTCCTCGCGGCTCATGCTGTCAGCGTACTCCGGTAGCGGGCGTCGCTGCGGTCGCTTGTCCAACGTGTGTGCCATGGGAGGCCTGACCCGCGAGGAGGTGAGTCGCGGATCGGCGAGGCATTGGCTGCACATCTCGCGTATCTCCGTGAGTCCGGTCGACCCGTGCCGGATCCTCACTCCGACGCAGGGCTCGTGGAGGCGTAGCGGTGCCCGGTCAGCGCGCGACGGCGCCGATCCAGAGGCGGCCGAGGGCCGGCAGTCGACCGGCGGCGATCTCGCGCTGCTCTTCCGCTTCGAGTTCGGGTGCGCCGACCATTCGCGCCAGGTACGGCCTGGGCTCATCGGTGTCGAGGTCGAACGCCTCGGTGAGCGCGGTGTGCACGGCCGAGCCGGTGTGGAGGTCGGCGTGCTCGGTCATCCAGGCTGCGACGGTGCGGTCCGAACCGGAGGAGTCGTGGGCCTGCGTCCACGCCGCGGCATGCTCGTCATAGGTCTCCCACGCGAATTCGAAGACGTAGAGCCGGCCGCCCGGACGAAGCAGGCGGACGATGGATGGCACGACGCGGTCCAGGTCGGCGTGATGGAGCGACATGACCGCACAGGCGGCGTCGAACGGCTCGCGTGGGTCGAGCTCTTCGAGCTGCTGTTGGATGAGGCGAGGTCGAGCGGGCGCGCGGGGGTCGACGCCGACGGCGTCGAGTCCGCCCTCGGCCAGCCGCTCGACGAGCGCGCCGTCCCCGCAGCCGACGTCCAGGATCCGCGAGCCGCGAGGCAGAGCTTCGAGGATGAGCGCGTCGAGACCGCGCCACCACCGATCCTGAACCGCCGACGCGTTCACTCGACCGCGCCGCCGAAGCCGATCTCGCCGCCGTCGGCGTCGAGATCGTCGACGAGGATCGTGTGGCGCGCTCGACCGGCGCCGGACGGGTCCTCGTCGATGTAGAGGTAGCGGTGCTCCGTCTCGAAGTTGCTGACGCGGACTCCCGCGAAGAGCTCGAGCGCCATGGGATCACCGTATCGTCGCGGGGCCGTCTAGCCAGGAGGAGCGAAGTTGTCCGCGTTCATCATCACCCGGATCCAAACTGGCGACTACGACGCCTGGCGGCCGATGTTCGACCAGGACCGGCCGCAGGCTCGCGAGAAGGCGAAGCGGCAGCGCGTGTTCCGCGGCGTCGAGGACCCGAACCACGTATTCATCGTCCTGGACTTCGAGTCCGTCGCGGACGCGCAGGAGTCGCGGCAGCGGCTTCTCGACTCGGGCGTTCTGGATCGGTTCGAGGACATGCACGGCCCCAACGTGGTGGTTGAAGAGCCGTGACGAATGTCATGGCGGATACAGGTCAGTCGCAACTGGCTCTAGCCCGCGTCACCACACGGTCTCGAACAGCACCTCGTAGACGAGGGCCTGTGCGGCGAGCGCGGCGAGGACCGGGCGCAGCGGCGCGCCGGACTCGGCCGCGGCGAGGCATACGAAGGGCGCGAGGAAGAGCCAGATCCGCTCCGTCTCGGCCTTCGTGAAGCCCAGGACCGCGGCGACGGCGATCACCGCGAAGATGGCGATCGCCAGCGTGCGCCCCGCGGCCAGCGCGCGAAGGCCGAGCCAGGCGATCGGGATCCCGAGGACGAGCAGGAACGCGACCGGGGAGCCGAACAGCCAGTACCAGTACGGCCGCAGCGTGGCGATGCCGGCGCGGTAGACCTCCTCGGTCGAGCGGATCGTCCCGATCGGGTCGAAGCCGGTCGCCGCGTGGACGAGCGCGTGGAAGGCGATGAGCACGACGCCGCACAGGGCGGCGAGTGCGAAGGCCGTCCGCCACCCTTCGCGGCGCAGCGTCACGATCGCCGCCCACGCACCGACGGCCAGCAGCGACCACGCGAAGAACGAGCCCACCGCGAGCAGCAGCGCTCCGGCGGCCCGTGCGGGCCAGCTGCGGGCGGCGAGCGGCCACGCGGCGAGCAGGCCGAGCGTGAGGAAGACGGCGTCGGCCGAAGTCGCGCCGAACAGCAGCGCTCCGGGGGCGAGCACGAGCAGGAGCGCGGCGACGCGCGCGCCGTGCTCGTCCAGCACCTGGCGCCCGAGCGCGTAGGCGAGCGGGCCGCTGAGCGCTCCGACGCCGATGCACAGCGCGGCCATCCCGCCGGCCGAGTCGATTCCCAGCACGTGCAGGGTCAGCAGCAGGCCCGGCGGGTGGCCGGCTGCGTGTACGGGGAACGACGGCACGAGCTCGGCGAAGCGATCGAGGAAGAAGCCCGCGCCGTAGTCGAGCGCCCCGAGCGCGGGCAGGTACTCGTTCTTGGCCTCGAACGAGCGTGCCGGATCGAAGACCGCGCTCCAGCCTTCCGTTCCCTCGCTGACGGCCGCGAGCGCGAGCCGGAGGACGAGCGTGAGGCCCAGCGTCGCCGCGGCGAACGCCCAGGCGGGCACCGAGAGCAGGCGCGGGGCGAGTGCGACGGCCGCCGCGAAGCACGCGATCGCGACGAGCAGCAGCGGGTCGGCCTGCGGGCTCCAGTCGCCGAGCGCGGGGGGATACGGGACGCCGAGCGGGGTCTCCGTGGCCCGCCGCACGTAAAGCCCGACCGCGACCGTGACCGCGGCCACGGCGGCCGCCGCCCACGGCAGCGCCCGCGCCGCGATTGGCGCGATCCCCTCACGCACCCCTGCCATCCTCCGCACGATCGCACGCCGGGGAGGAACGAGACATGCCACGATCTCGCGCCGGCGCAGCGCGGTCCCGTGCGCTGCCGTCGTGCTCGCTGTCGCGGCCGCCGGCTGCGGCTCCACGACGTTCGCCGGCGACCTTCCGCCCGCGGCAGAGCCGGCCTCGGCGCCGCCGTTGCGCGAGCGGCCGGCAGGACGCGTCGTGCCGGTCGGCTTCAAGCCCGAGGGCGCCGTGGCCGACCCGGCGACGGGGCTCGTCGCGGTCGGTCTGCGCGAGCCGGCCGCGCTGGCGCTCGTGGACGGTCGCAGCGGCGAGGTGAAGCGGCGGGTGCGACTGCCCGGCGCCCCGCGGCACCTGCAGCTCGCCGGCGACGGCGGTCCCGTGCTCGTCCCTGCCGAGCGAGCCGATGCGCTGACGCGCGTGGCGCTGCCCGGGGGCCAGGCCGACTCGGTCCCGGTCGGCATGTTCCCGCACGACGCCACGCAGGCCGGCGGGCGGATCCTCGTCGGCGACGAGAGCGGCAACACGATGTCGGTGATCGACGGCGACCAGGTGCGCAGCTTCCCGATCGCGACGCAGCCCGGCGGGCTCGCGCCGATCGACGGCGGCCGCGCGGTGGCGGTGGTCTCCGTGCGCGAGCGGGTCGTGGAGATCTACGACACGGATACGCTCGAGCGCCTCGGCAGCGCGCCGGCGGGCGCCGGTCCCACGCACGTGATCGCCGGCAGCCAGGGGCGGTTCTACGTGGCCGACACCGTCGGCGACGGCCTGCTGGTGTTCGAGACCAAGCCGGAGCTGCGGCTGAGCCGCCGCGTCGCGCTGCTCGGGTCGCCCTACGGCCTCACGGTCGACCGCGTGCGAGCCCGGTTGTGGGCGACGCTGACCGCCACCAACCAGGTCGTCGAGCTGTCCGCCGGCGCCCGCCCGCGCGTGCTGCGGACGTTCCCGGCGGTGCGCCAGCCGAACACGGTCGCCGTCGACCCCGCCACCGGGCGGGTGTTCGTCACGGGCAAGGTGGATGGAGTGCTTCAGCTCCTCGACCCGCCGCGCCTGAGCCCGTAGAGCGCGGCCGACGCGGCGAACAGCGCCGCGCTGACGAGGAGCCAGCGCATCGCGTGGCCCTCGTACGTCAGCCCGCTCACCGCGCTGTAGGACCGCTCGCCGCGCTCGGCGATCGTCCCGAAGAAGACGACCAGCATGAGCAGCGAGAGCGCGGCCGGGATGCGCACGTAGTTGATCGCGCCGCCCGCGGACGCCCGCAGCGCGCGGTCGGCGCCCGAGTAGAGCGGGAGCACGACAAGATCGTGGACCACGGCCGCGGCGACGAGCCAGACGACGATCCGTGCGGCGCGATTGGTGTCGAGCACCTGCAGCAGCGCCCAGCCGCTGAGCGGCAGCAGCACGAGGTGCGCGAGCAGGTGCAGTGGGGTCCCACCGTAGAGCCGCCTCATGCCACGCTCGCGAACTCGATCGAGCCGACCCACTTCGTGTTGTGCACGCCCGGCAGCGCCGGGACGATGACGCGCGCCGGGAACCCGTGGTCCATCGAGAGGTCCTCGCCGTTGACCTTGAGGGCGAGCAGCGCATCCGGATCGCGCACCGCGTCCCCGTCCAGCGACGTCTCGGCCAGGATCCCGGCCGGCTGCAGCGAGCGGACGAACGCGCCGTCGGGCTCCTCGACGCCCGCGAGTCGGGCCAGCTCCGCGAGCCGCACGCCGGTCCACTCCTGCGTCGTCGTCCAGCCCTCGACGCAGGCGATCGGGAGCCGGGCCGTGTGCTGCGGCTGTGCGAGCAGCTCTGCGCGCGAGAGGGAGACGTCGGCGGAGAGCCGGAGGCGATACCCGTCCCCGACCATGTCGCGCGTCACGCCCGCGCGGGCCGCCGTCTTGTTGACCGGGAAGTCCTCGCGACGCGGCGCGAGGAACGCGAGCGACCGGAACGGGCCGCCGAGCGACTGGCCGGCGTTCGCGACCACGAGCAGCGCCGAGCCCGCGCCGACGAAGGCGAACAGCCCGCGGCGGCTCATCGTGGGCGGGTCGGGATCGGGCGCGACGAGGCCGCCGTCGGCTGGCTCCGGCCGGGTATGCGCCAGGTCGTCGCGCAGCGGCCGCAGCCAGCCGCGGGTGCGGTAGGCGCGCACGATCACCGGGGTCTTGACCGCCACGTGGAGCACCAGCGACGCGACGAAGACGACCGCGCCGTAGTAGTGCGCGATGACGAAGTTGAAGCCGAACGCGTACCAGTACTGCGCGTTCATGATCCCGGTGACGAACTCGAAGATCGCGCTGGAGACGAGCAGGGCGATCGCCAGCCGCTCGATCCCCTGGGCCGGGCTCTTCACCGGCGGCCAGGCGAACAGCCGTGGGATGACCGACCACAGCTTCGCCAGCAGCAGCGGCACCGCGGCCAAGCCCACGTTCACATGCAGGCCCTGGGTGAGCCCGTACAGCCAGGACGGGCTGGTGGGCCACGAGAAGAACGTGAGCGGCAGGTCGGCGCCGCGCGGCACGATCGCGTTCCCGCGCAGGTCGGGCTCGTACGCAGCGTGCGAGAGGAACCCGGTGACCGCCACGATCGTGACCAGGACCAGCAGCGCAGAGCCGAGCGCCGCGGTGAGCCACGGGCCACGCAACGGCGAGCGCCAGAACCCGGAGCGGAAGGGCCCGGGCGGTGGCGCGAGCCTCATGGCGCGAGCAGCCTCGCGAACCAGCGCGCGCCGGCGCGGAAGGGCTCGCCCGCCGAGAGCCCGGCGGCGATCGCGAGCGCCTCGATCCCGTCGACTCCGACCCGGGCCCAGGCGAACCAGTCGCTGACCACGCCGGGCGCCTCGATCCGCACGCGCGTACGGTACGTCGGCGCGCCGGGGGCGTCGAGCTCCACCAGCGCCGACCCGCCCGGCGAGAGCAGCTCGCGCGTGCGCCGCAGCAGCGCCTCCGGAGCGCCGCCGATGCCGACGTTGCCGTCGAGCAGCAGCGCCGTCCGCCAGCGGCCGGCGTCCGGGACCCCGGTGAAGAGGTCGCCGAGCACGACGGCGGCGCCGCGGCGCCGGGCGATCGAGATCGCGACGGGAGAGAGGTCCACGCCGAGCGCCCCCGTGCCCGCGGCACGTAGCGCGGCGGCGTGGCGGCCGGGGCCGCAGCCGAGGTCGATCACGGGCGGCTCGGCGAGCTCGAGCACCTCGGCGTCGGCAGCGTCGACCGGCCCGAGCCAGCGGTCCAGCGGCAGCCGCTCGAGCGTCCCGTCGGCGAGGCGCAGCCGGGCCGGGGGAGCGGGCGTGCCGTCCAGGGCCTCCCGCGCGGCGGTGGCGAGCAGCCGTCCGTAGAGGAGCTCGGCGGGCAGTGGCCGTGCGGCGGTCGCGGTCATGCCGCCTCCCGCTCCACGTCAGCGAGCACGGCGGCGAACCGCGTGCCCGGCGCGGCGGCGGCCACGCGGCGGGCGTCGTCGATCGTGTCGACGTCGAGCATCGGCGCCAGGACCGCGGTGCTCAGCCCCAGCTCCGCGAGGCGCACGGACTGCACGAGGCCCGTGCGCGGGTGGCTCATCGGCACGTCGCGGAAGACCTCGGGATCGGGCCGCCGGAGCCCCAGGCCCCAGTAGCCGCCGTCGAGCGCGGCGCCGAACGCCGCGTCGGCGCCGTCCAGCGCCTCGAGGCCGGCGTCGAGCAGCGCGGGGGTGAGCTGCGGGGTATCCATCCCGACGAGGAAGGCCGGGCCGCCCGCGTCGGTGAACGCGGCGGCGAGCCGCTCGGCCAGGCCGTCCCCGCGCTGGGGGATGACGTCGAAGCCGTCCGGCACCCACGGCCCGGGAGCGCCGTCGAGCACGAGCACGCGCCGCGCCGGACAGCTGCGCCCCGGCCGCGGCGGCGAGGGTGTCGGCCAGCGCGGCGGCGGCCAGGTCGGCGGCCTCCTGCGGCGTGCAGGGCGGGATGAGCCGGGTCTTGACCCGCCCGGGCGCGGGTGCCTTCGCGATCACGAGCAGTGCCGCGCGGGAGGGGCCCATATCCGTTTCTGCGTGCGGGGCGCCGCCGTGGATCATCCGAGCGCCGAGGCCATGTCGCGCACCGCCCGCACGGTGCCGCGCACGGTCCCCGTCACCTTCGAGCGCCCGGCCCGCGGATGGTGGGAGACCGGGACCTCCTCGATCCGCCACCCGGCGGCGCCGGCGCGCAGGACCATCTCCAGCGGCCAGCCGAAGCGCCGGTCCTGGATGCCGAGCCCGAGCAGGCCGTCGCGCCGCGCGGCCCGCATCGGCCCGAGGTCGGTCAGCCGCGCGCCGGTGCGACGCCGCAGCTCGAGCGCCAGCGCTCGGTTGGCGAGCCGGGCGTGCAGCGGCCCTGCGCCGCGGCGCGCTCCGAGCACCAGATCGGCGCTCCCGGCGGCGACGGGGTCGGCCACGCGCGGGAGCTCGCGCGGGTCGAACGACGCGTCGCAGTCCATGAAGCACACGAGCTCGGCGCGGGCGGCGGTGAGCCCGGCGAAGCAGGCCGCGCCGAAGCCGGGCCGCGGCTCGGTCACGACGCGCGCGCCGAGCGAAGCGGCGAGCTCGCCCGAGCCGTCCGTCGACCCGTTGTCGACCACGATCGGCTCGTAGCCCGCGGGCATGCGCTCGAGCACCCAGGGGAGGGCCTCGCGCTCGTCGAGGACCGGCAGGACGACGTCAGGCATGCGCCCTCATTACCCGGTATGCGCATCGTGGCCGTACCAGGATCATTCGCTACGGTGCCGCGCCATGCCCGGCCCGATCCTGGTCACCGGCGGCGCCGGCTTCGTCGGCTCCCACGTCGTCGACGCGCTGCTCGACCGCGGCCATGAGGTCCGCGTGCTCGACGCGCTGCTCCCGGCCGCCCACCGCGAGCGGCCGGAGTACGTCGACGAGCGGGCCGACTGGATCGAGGGCGACGTGCGCGATCCCGAGGTGGCCGCCGCGGCGGTCGACGGTGCGACCGCGGTCAGCCACCAGGCTGCGATGGTCGGCCTCGGCACCGACATCGGCGACATCGCGGACTACGTCGGCCACAACGACCTCGGCACGGCGGTGCTGCTCCGGGCCCTCGCCGCGCGGGACTTCTCCGGCCCGCTCGTGCTCGCGTCGAGCATGGTCGTCTACGGCGAGGGGCGCTACGCCTGCCCGGCGCACGGGATCGTCCGTCCCGGGCCGCGCACGGCCGCCGACCTCGACGGCGGGCGCTTCGAGCCTCCCTGCCCGGCCTGCGGGGCGGCGCTGGAGCCGCGCAGCGTGCCCGAGGACGCCCCCGCCGACCCGCGCAACGTCTACGCGGCGACCAAGCTGGCCCAGGAGCACCTGTGTGCGGCGTGGGCGCGCGAGACGGGCGCCGTGGTGACCGCGCTGCGCTACCACAACGTCTACGGGCCGCGGATGCCGCGCGACACGCCCTACGCCGGAGTGGCGAGCATCTTCCGCTCCGCGCTCGCCGCGGGGGCACCGCCGCGCGTGTTCGAGGACGGCGGCCAGCGGCGCGACTTCGTCCACGTGCGCGACGTTGCGCGGGCGAACGTGCTGGCGCTGGCCGCCGGTGAGCCGGGCGCGTTCAACATCGCCAGCGGCACGCCGCGCACCGTGCTCGACATGGCGCGCTCGCTGGCGGAGGCGGTCGGCGGCCCGTCGCCGGTGGTGACCGGGGAGTGGCGGGCCGGGGACGTGCGCCACGTGTTCGCCTCGGCCGAGCGGGCGGGCACGCGGCTCGGGTTCCGCGCGGCCGAGGACTTCGACGCGGGCATGGCGGAGTTCGCCGGCGCCGCTCTGCGGGCATAGGCCTGTCCATGCCCGTCGCCGTCCGTGTCGCTGTGGTGGGCCACGTCGAGTGGCTCACGTTCGCGCGCGTGCCGCACGTGCCGGCGCCGGGGGAGATCGTCCAGGCGACCGAGAGCTGGGAGGACGTCGGTGGCTCGGGCGCCGTGGCCGCCGTGCAGCTCGCGAAGCTGGCCGGGCAGGCGACGTTCTTCACGGCGCTCGGAAGCGACGAGACCGGCCGGCGCGCCGCGGAACGGCTGGGTGAGCTCGGCGTGACGGTGCACGCCGCCTTCCGGGACGTGCCGCAGCGGCGCGCGTGGGTGCACCTGGACGACGCCGGCGAGCGCACGATCACCACGATCGGCGGGCGGATCGTGCCGCACGGCGACGACGACCTGCCGTGGGAGCGAACTGGACGGCGTCGACGCGGTCTACTTCACCGGCGGCGACGTGGCGGCGCTCCAGGATGCGCGCCGCGCTCGCCGGCTCGTCGCCACGCCACGGGCGTACGACACGATCGCGGCGTCGCGCGTCGACCTCGACGCGCTCGTGCGCTCGGCCACCGACCCCGGCGAGCAGCACGCCGAGGAGGGGCTCGACCCCGCGCCCGACCTCGTGGTGGCGACGGCCGGCAAGGAGGGCGGCGAGTGGATCGGCGAGGACCGCTCGACCGGCACCTGGAAGGCCGGCGAGCTGCCCGGCCCCCGCCGCGACTCCTACGGCGCGGGCGACTCGTTCGCCGCCGCGTTCACCTACGCGCTCGGCGCCGACCTGCCGGTCGACGAGGCGCTGCAGCTCGCCGCGCGGGCCGGCGCGTACAAGCTCGCGGGCCGCGCCCCGTACGACGGCCAGCTCACGGCTGCGGATCTGTGAGCACTAGCCGGCAACGTCACCTGCGCCGTTCGCAGGCGTCAGCACCGCGGCGCCCTCGATCCGGCCGTCGCGCAGGCGGGTGAGCGCCTCCTCGGCGTGGTCGAGCGGGAACGGCTGGACCGTGGTGCGGACGGGGACGCGCGGTGCGAGGGCGAGGAACTCCTCGGCATCGGCGCGAGTCAGGTTGGCGACCGAGCGCAGGGTGCGCTCCTCCCACAGCAGCCGGTAGGGGAGGGAGGGGATGTCGGACATGTGGATGCCGGCGCACACGATCGTCGCTCCGGGAGCGCTGGCGCGCAGGGCGGCGGGGACGAGCGCGCCGGCGGGCGCGAAGATGATCGCGGCGTCGAGCGGCTCGGGGCCGGGCGCGAGCGCGTCGCCCGCCCATTCCGCGCCGAGCGAGCGGGCGAGCGCCTGGGCGGCCTCGTCCTCGGCGCGTGTGAAGGCGAACACGCGGCGGCCCTCGTGGACCGCGACCTGGCACACGATGTGCGCCGCGGCGCCGAAGCCGTAGAGACCGAGGCGCTCGCCGTCGCCGGCCAGCCGCAGCGCCCGGTGGCCGATCAGCCCGCCGCACAGGAGCGGTGCAACCTCGAGGTCGCCCATGCCGGCAGGCAGCGGGAAGCAGTAGCGCTCGTCGGCCACCGCGTACTCGGCGTAGCCGCCATCGACGTCGCGGCCGGTGAAGCGCGCCCGTCGGCACAGGTTCTCGCGCCCGGCCCGGCAGTACTCGCACTCGCCGCAGGTCCACGCGAGCCACGGAACCCCGACGCGGTCGCCGTCCTCGGTGGTGGCCACGATCTGATGGCCGAGGACGAGCGGCAGGTGCCCGGGCTCGAGCTCTCCGTCGCGCAGATGGAGGTCGGTGCGGCAGACGCCGCAAGCGTGCACGCGGAGCAGCACCTGACCGGGGCCGGGCGCCGGCTCGGGCACGTCGGCGACGCGGAGTGGGCGCCCCGGTGCGTCGAGCAGCGCCGCGCGCATCACGCCGCGCGGTCGGCGGCGACCAGGTCGGTGAGCTCGACCACGTGCACGGCCTCGGGCTCGTCACCGCAGGAGATCGGCCGCAGCCGGTCGTCGAGCCGCCGCGTGACCGTCGCCTGGAGCGACGTGCCCTCGCGCGTCCGGAGCGTCACCACCGCACGGCGGTCGTCCGCCGCCACGTGCTCCACCGCGAGGTCCTCGAGCCCGCGCAGGCCGAGCCGCCGCCGCACGAGCACGTCGGTCGCCTGCACGGCCCAGGGGTCGCCGGCCCGGCCGCGAAGGTGATCGAGCGTGACGGAGCCGGCCTCGTACGCGGCCACGATCTCCGGCCCGGTCGCGGCGGGCACCCGCCCGAACGTCAACCCGTGGGGGAAGGCGATGAACGTGGCCGCAAACCGGTGGCCACCGATGTGCCCGATCTCCCACGTCTCGTCAGGCCGCACGGCGCGCAGCGCACGTGCGAGCGGCCGTCCGCGGCGAGCGCAGCAGGGGTCGCGCTTGCCGTGGGTGCAGACGGCGTAGACCGGCTCGGCCCAGCGCTCGCCGCCGTCGAGGTCGAGCGTCAGGACCTCCGCCGGGTCGCCCAGCTCGTGCCGCGCCAGCCACGGCCCGTCGCGACCCGTGTCGGCGACGAACACCGTTCGCCGCGCAGGGGCCGACCGGCGCGAGCTGCGCCGGATCAGGTGCACCTTGAAGCCCGTTTCGTCCGCCCGCGCGAGCAGCGCCCGCGCGATCCCCTCGTCGAGGTCGCTGTGGGTGACCGCGTTGCGGCCCGTCCAGGGCCCGGGCTGCTCGAGCAGGAGGAACCTCCGCGCCGTCGGCGCGGTCGCCGCGAGGTCCTCGCCGAGCCGCTCGCCGAGGACGGAGCAGGAGGCGGCCGTCAACGCCGCTTGATCGGCGCCCGGGCCGGCACCGGCTCGGGCACGCCGCGGCGACTGTGGGCGGGGGCGGGGCGTAGGTCGCCGCCGTGGTCGCGCCGGCGCTTCGGCCACGGATCCGAGTGGGCGAGCGGGAGGTCGAGGCCGCCCGACGGTCCTGACGGCCGGTCCGGCTCGGGCGCGTTCCCGCCTCCGCCGCGGCCGTCGTCCGAGTCGTCGTCGTCCTCCCGCAGCCGGAAGAACCAGACCAGCCAGACGATCAGCGCGCCGATGTCGAAGACGCGTAGCCCGACCATGAAGATCCACCCCTCGAGCGTCACTCCACTGCGAAGGCTAGCCCAGTCGGCGAGCGGGGGCGAGCCCTTTTCACGCATCCAGCCAGTGCTCGAGCAGGCGGCGGGCGATCGCAAAGCGCGGCGGGAGGCCGAAGGGCCCCTTCTCGCGCGCAGCCGCCACGATCTCGTCGCGCGTGAACCACCGCAGGTCCTCGAGCTCGTCGTCGATGCGGCGGGGCTCTCCGGCCCTCCAGGGCGCGATGAAGCCGACCATCAGGGAGGTGGGGAAGGGCCAGGGCTGCGAGGCGACGTACACGGGCGGGCCGACGTCGACGCCCGCCTCCTCCTTGACCTCGCGCGCGACCGCCTCCTCCAGGCTCTCACCGTGCTCGACGAAGCCGGCGAGGGCCGAGTACCGCCGTGCCGGCCAGCTCGGCTGGCGGCCGAGCAGCACCCGGTCCTCGTGCGTGACGAGCATGATCACGACCGGGTCCGTGCGCGGATGGTGCTCGCTGCCGCAGTGCTCGCAGCGCCGCAGGATCCCGCCCCCGGCCACGGTCGTGCGGGCACCGCAGACCGAGCAGTGCGGGTGCCGCCGGTGCCAGTTCACGAGCGCCGCCGCGTGGGCCGCGAGCCCGGCGTCTGACTGGGCGAGGAGCGCGGCCGCGGTTCGCAGGCCGACCATCTGGCGGTCCTGGGCGCGTTGCTCGCCGTGGGCGCCGACCAGCGGCGGCCGGGCGCCGTTCTCGCGCGGCCCGTCGGCGTCGACGGCGAAGATCGGTCCCTGGTCGTCGAGCCCGAGGAACAGCGGCTGCCCGGACGCTTCGACGGTGCGGAGGGGTACGAGCGCGAGCCGCCCGTCCGCCATGTGCACGCCCGCGTCGCCGACCACCACCGCCCGGGCGCTGGGGTCGGCCTGCTGGGCGGCGAGCCATGCCTCGTCGCCGCGGCGCTCGGCCGCCCGGTCGAGCGCCTCGCCGGTGAAGGTGATCGCATCGGGCACGTCGTGGACGGTAGCCGGGTGCCGACAACGTCAACGGCGCTGGGTTCGGAGGTTGGGAAGCCGACCGCCGCTCGGGGAAAGAACACGCGGTGAGCGGGCGGTCGCGAACTGTGCGTGACTTGCCCCCGGGATCCGAGGCCAATCGCACGCAGTTCGCGGGGATCGCCGACCAGGCCGGTTCCCTCACCTCCTTACCCAGCCGCCTCTGACTTTGACGTTCGCCGGCGCGAGCGGAAGCGGCGGGCCTTCTCGCGGTTGCCGCATTCCGCCATCGAGCACCACGCGCCCGCGCGGTTGCGCGAGGCGTCGTAGAACGCCCAGCGGCATGTCGGGTTGCCGCACGCCTTCAGCCGCGGCCAGGTGCCGGCGACCTGTGCGTCGTGGATCGCGAGCAGGGCGTCGGCGACCAGGCGCTGCGCGCCCTCGCCCTCGCCGCGCAGGGTCACGTGCCCGTCGGGCGCCACTTCGGCCGTCAGCCGCGCGGCCGCGCGCAGTGTGGCGGCCGCGCCCTCCGATTCGCCGCCCTCCACCCCGGCGTTGACGGCGAGCAGCGTGCGCAGGGCCTCGCGGACCGCGATCAGGTGCTGCCAGTCGTCGCGGCTCAGGCGCTCACGCAGGCCCGCTCGGGCGAGCCAGGTGGCGGCGGCGGTGGGGGAGGCGAGGGCGTCGTCGCCCGTCTCGCGATCCAGCGTGTTCACGAGCGCCTGGACGACGACCAGCCCGCCCGGCGCGGGCCGCGTGTCGCCCGGGTGCAGCAGAGGGAGGTAGTCAACCGGCGTCATGACATGGTAGGTTACTACTAACCAACGAAAGCAGAACAGGAGTTACGACCTGACGATGAGCGCGCTGCTGGCACTGGTGGCCGCCGCGGGCTACGCGGCGAGTGACGTGACGACCGCCCGGACCGTCCGGCGGGTCCGGCCGGCCGCCGTCGCGCTGTGGGCGCATGTGATCGCGTCGGGGGTCCTGCTCGCGGCGGCGCTTCCCACGTCGGCGCCGCCCGACGCCGCCGCGATGGCAGCCGCGCTCGCGGCCGGACTGGTGGCCGGGGCGGGCGCCGTCGCCTACTACCGCGCCCTCAAGCGCGGCTCCGCGTCGCTGCTCGCGCCGGTCGCCGCCGCGGGGCTCGTCCTGCCCGTCACCGTCGGCGTCCTGCGCGGGGAGCGCACCGCGCTGCTGGCCGCGCTCGGCACCGGCGTGCTGCTGGCCGGCGTCGCGCTGCTCGCCCAGGCGCGCGGAGACGGTGCACGGGCCGACCGGACGGCGATCGCCCTCGCGCTGGCTGCTGCGGCCGGCTTCGGCTCCTACTTCGTCGTGCTCGACGCCGCGGTGGGCACCAGCGCCAACCCGCTCTGGATCGCCGGTCTCGTCACCGTCGGCTCTGCCCTCGCCGCGGTCCCGCCGCTCCTGCGCGCCGGCGGCGTCGCGGCGCTGCGCCCGCCCGCCGTCGCGGCCCGGCCGCTGCTGGCCGTCGGGCTCTTCCTCGCGATCGCCGACTTCGCGCTCGCGGCCGCCATGGCCAAGGGCGACGTGGCACTGGTGTCCGTGATCTCGTCCTCCGACCCGGTGCTCACCGTCGTCGCCGCCCGCCTCGTGCTCGAGGAGCGCGTCTCGCGACCGCAGGCGGCCGGCGTCGCCCTCGCCCTCACCGGCCTCCTCGCGGTGGCCGCCGCCTAGGGCTAGCGCGGCGTGAACGCAAGACGCGCGCTGAGTGCGACGAACGAGCCGGCGAACACGCGACGCATCCAGTTCATCACCGCCGGCCGGGAGACGACGTGCCGGCGGACGGCGGCGGCGAACAGCCCGTAGCCGGCGAAGACGACGAACGTGACGAGCATGAAGACCGCGCTCAGCTCGAGCATGCGCCCCACCGTGCTCGCCTCGCCCGCGCTCACGAACTGCGGCAGGAACGCGAAGAAGAAGATCGTGAGCTTCGGGTTGAGGATGTTGATCAGCACGCCGGAGACGATCACCTTGCGGGCCGACCGCGGCGCGGCGTCCTCCTCGACGGTCAGCGCGCCCTTCTCGCGCAGCGTGCTCCACGCCATGTAGAGCAGGAACGCGACGCCGAGGTACTTGAGCGTCTGGAACGCGACCGCGCTCGTGTGCAGGAGCGCGGCCAGGCCCGTGATCGCCGCCAGCATGTGGGGCAGGATCCCGAGCGTGCACGCGAAGGCGGCGAGCACGCTCGCGCGGCCGCCGCGGGCGAGGCCGGCCGCCAGCGTGTAGAGGACGCCGGTCCCCGGCGTGGCGACGATGACCAGCGTCGTCAGCAGGAACTCGGCGCTCACGCGACCGTCACCGCCACCCGCTGCACCGCGTTGTTGGAATAGCCGCCCACGTTCCAGGGAGCGTCGAGCGGCTGCGAGCGCCCTGTCGCGTCGTGCGCGCGGACGCACAGCTCGTACTCGCCCGCCACCGGCTCCCAGACATACGACCACGGCGCCCACGCCGCTGGCCCGGGAGCAGCCCCGAGCGAAGCCGCGGCCCACGACGAGCCGCCGTCGACGCTCACCTCGACCCGCGAGATCGGGCCCCAGCCCGACCACGCGCGCCCCTGCAGCTCCACTCGCCCGGGGGCCACGAAGCGGCGGCGCGTCAGGAAGTCCGGGATCCCCGGCGGCACCATCAGCGACCGCGGCTCGATCCGCGTGACCGGCGTCCCGGGGTCGTCCTCGCTCGCCCGCATCCGGTACCCCTGGGTCATCTGGTAGCCGGTGAACGGCTCGTCCACGACCGCGATGCGCGCGAGCCACTTGACGCTCGTCATCCCGTACCAACCGGGGACCAGCAGCCGCAGCGGGAAGCCGTGCTGGGGGAGCAGCGCCTCGCCGCCCATGGCGTAGGCGAGCAGCACGTCGTCGCGCAGCGCGTCGGCGAGCGAGAGGCTGCGCTCGTAGTCCTGCTCGACGCCGCCCTCCACACCGCGATCGAGCCCGGTGAACACGACTTCGACCGCGTCGGGCCCGATGCCCGCCTCGGCGAGCAGCGGCGCCAGCAGCACGCCCGTCCACTCGGCGGTGCCGACCGCCTCGGCGAGCCACGGCTGGCTGACGGGACGCGGCTCGAGCCGGGCGCGGCCGTTGCCCGCGCACTCCATGGTCACCGGCATCGTGACCGGCTCGCGGGCGAGCAGGTCGTCGAGCGAGAGCTCGAGCTCTCGCGCGCCGCTGACCGTCAGCCGCCAGCTCGCCGGATCGACGGCCGGGATGTCGTAGTGCACGAGCAGGTAGTGCAGGCCGAGCGGCGTGAGCTCGTGCCGCAGGCTCTCGAGCGGCATCCCGTGGTTGCGCGCGGCGAGCTGGAGCTCCTCGAGCGAGATCACGTCGGCGTGTACTCCCAGTCGGCGGCCTGCTCGATCACGCCCAGCAGCTCCCCGACGCGGCACACCAGCAGGCGCTCCTCGTCGACCTCGACCCACACGCCCGCCGCGGCGGGGAACACCACATGGTCGCCGGCCTTGACGGGCATGGCCACGCCGGCCGACTCCCACCAGTCCACGCCCGGCCCGACCGCCAGCACGATGCCGTGCTGCGGCGGCGGCTCATGGTCGCCGGGCGGGACCACCAGCCCCGACCGCCGCACCCGGTCGGGGTCGAGCTCCTTGATCACCACGCGGTCGAACAGCGGCCTCAGCTGGCGTTGCATCCAGGTGCACGATACGTCAGCCGCCAGTCACGTCGCGTCGCAGGAAGGACGTGAGCGCCCAGCCCAGCGACGGCAACGCGTACAGCCCGCAGACCCACGCCGAGCGCAGGATCGGGTCCCAGTCGACCGGCTCGCGCAGGACGCCCTGCCAGGCGTTGAACTGGGTCGAGAGGAGGTAGGGGTCGAGCGCGTCGAGCGCCGAGATGGCGGCGATGATCTGCATGAAGATCGACACCATGAGCGTGCCGACCACGGCCGCCGCCGAGTTGCGCGTGACGGTCGAGAGGAGCAGGCCGATCGCCGCGATCGCGCCCAGCGGGAGCGCGTAGGCGAGGGTGCCGGCCGCGGTCAGCACGAGCGCGCGGCCGGCGTCGATGCGCGTGCCGGAGAGCGTCGTGAGCGGGTCGAAGCCCCAGACCAGGCCGCCGACGACCAAGCCCACGCTGACGTAGACGACGAGCACCGCCCCCGTGTACGTGAGCGCCGCCAGCACCTTGCCGGCGAAGACGTGCCAGCGCTCGACCGAGCGCGTGAGGATCGTCTTGAGCGTCCCGTTGTGGTCCTCGTTGGCGACGATGTCGCCGGCCACCAGCGCGGTCAGCAGCGGGAGCAGCCAGAACGCGCCGAACGCGAGGCAGACGAGCGGGATGGCGAAGCCGGTCTCGCGCACGAAGGCCGAGAAGGGCAGCTCCTCCGGGCCGCCGCCCGAGTTGTCGACGGCCAGAGCGAGGATGAAGATGAGGGGGATCGCGACCGCGGCCGCGAGGCCGATGTAGGTCCGCTTCTGGGCGCGCAGCTTCCGCAGCTCCCAGCGGTAGACGGCGCCGACGCCGGGACGCCGGCCCGCGCGCGGCAGGGCGACCGTCGCGGCGCTCATCGGACCGCCTCCTCGAGCTGGACGTGGCCGTTCGAGGCCGACGGCTCGGTCATCCGGAAGAAGAGCTCCTCGAGTGTGGCCCTGCGCGGCACCAGCGCGGTGATGCCGATGCCGGCGCTGCCCAGCGCGACCGTGATCTCGGCGGCGGTCGCCTCGTCGCCCCGGAAGGCCAGGCCGTCGGACGTCTGCTCGACCTCGCCGACCACGCGGGCGGCGATCTCGGCCGCCTCGCCGTCGTCGGTCGTGCGCAGCTCGTAGCGCCCGTCCGTGCCCGCGATCAGCTCACCCAGCGCGCCCTCGTAGAGCACCCGGCCGGCGCCCACGATGGCCACGCGGTCGCACAGCTCCTCGACCTCGGCCATCAGGTGCGAGGAGAGCAGCACCGTCATGCCCTGGTCGGCGAGCCGGCGGATCAGCCGCCGCATGTCGCGCATCCCCGCCGGATCGAGGCCGGTCGTCGGCTCGTCCAGCAACAGGAGGCGGGGCGCGCGCAGCAGCGCCCCGGCGATGCCGAGGCGCTGGCGCATGCCGTGGGAATAGCCGCCGACCTTGTCCTTGGCGCGGTCGGCGAGGTCGACCGTGTCCAGCGCCTCCTCGATCCGCCCGGCGGCGCCGTCGCCGTCGAGGTCCGCCACCATCTCGAGGTTGCGGCGCCCGCTCAGGTACGGGTAGAAGCGTGGCGCCTCCACGAAGCCGGCCACGCCGTCGAGGGCGCGCGCGCCCTCGAGCAGCGGGTCGCGGCCGAACAGCCGGGCCGTGCCCTCGTCGGGCCGGATGAGGCCGAGCAGCATCCGCAGCGAGGTGGTCTTCCCGGCCCCGTTGGGACCCAGGTAGCCGTAGACGTCACCAGCCTGCACGGTGAGGTCGACGTGGTCGACCGCCGTGATCTCGCCGTAGCGCTTGACCAGGCCGCGCGCCTCGATCGGCGGGGGCGCCATCACAACCCCCGCGCGGCGTTCTCGGCCGCGACCGGCGGCACGGAGCCGACGACCGTGTAGCTCACGCCGCCTCGCTCGAACGTCACCAGCGTGCCGAGGGGGGTCGCGATCTCGGTGCCGGTCGCGCCGTCGATGTTGATCCGCGGGAGCCCGTCCGGGACCTTGCGCTCGTCGCCGGCTTCGCGCTGGAGCACGAGGATCGCGCCCATGCCCTCCCCGTAGACGCTGAGGGCGGCGGGTGCGCCGCCGGCGTCCACGAGGCGGACGCCGGTGCGCGGCAGGCCGGCGAGGTCGTCGGGTGCGCTGAGCCGGAAGCCGACGCGCTGCTGCACGGCGTCGACGCCGCGCACGCGGCTCGGCTTGCCGTCCTTGTCCACGGCCGGGTCGAGCTCGACGATGTCGGTGCCCGCCGGGGGCTTCGCGTCGAACACGTCGGCGTCGATCGGGCCGTAGGAGACGTCGTCGGCCTCGAGCTCGAGCACCGGCTCGTCTCGGCCCTGGGCGAAGACGGCGGCGCGCAGCGGCACGCCGCGGGCGGCGTCCCACGCCAGCTCGGCGGCGCCGAGCAGGCCGCCGTCGTCCTTGGGCGCGATGCGGACCGTGTAGGTCGGCTCGCCGGCGGTCGAGGTCGGCTGGGCGCCCGACAGCGTCCATGCGCGCGCGAGGCGGTCGAGGCCGCGGCGCACGTCGGCGAGGCCGGCGTCCCTCTCCTCGCGGGCCTCCTGGTGCTCGTCCGGGATCGGCATCGTGTACGCGGTCTCGGTGGCGCTGTCGTAGACCGTGACGCGCTCGCCGTCGGCCACGATCTGGGCGTCGCCGGCGTCGGACTGCAGCTCGAGCCGCGCGCCGCCGCTGGGGGAGAGCCACAGGCGACCCTCGGCGCCCGCGGCCAGCGGCGACGCCGAGCCCTGGGGGAGGGAGCCGGCGGGGAGGAGGCCGTTCGTGAACGTGACGCGTGCGGTGATGCCCTCGACCTCGGGGGCGTTCAGCGCGTCGTGGACGGCGCGGTCGAGCGGCTTGGGATCGGGCGTGGGGCCGGCGCCGCTGAGCGCGGCCTGGGCGATGCCGCCGCCGGCGGCGAGGGCGAGCACGGCCGCGACGAGGGTGAGGAGGCGGCGGCGGGATGCGGTTCTGAGTCGTCTCATGGGGAGGATGTCCTTCGTCTTATGGTGACGAGGAAGTTCTACGGGCGGTCCTTGAGAGATCCGTGAGACGCGGGGAGCGCGACCGTGAAGCGCGAGCCCTGGACGGTCACGCGGCCGCCGTGGCGCTCGGCGATGGCGCGGACGATGGCCAGGCCGAGCCCCGAGCCCGGGCCCTGGGCCGCCGGGCCGCGCCAGAAGCGCTCGAACGCCTGGTCGGCCTCCGCCGCGGTGAGGCCGGGGCCCTCGTCCTCGACGCTGAGGAGGGCGCGATCGCCGTCGCGTGTCACCGCTATCGCGATCCGGCCCTCCGGAGGGCCGTACCGGCGGGCGTTGCGGACCAGGTTGCCGACGGCACGCTCGAGCGCGGGCCGCTCGCCGCGCACGAACACGGCCTCCGGCGCCGTCACGTCCGTGCCCTCGTCCGCCGCCTCGCGCGCCACGGCGGCAAGGTCGACCGGCTCGCCGCGGACCGGCGCCGCGGCGTCCTCGCGGGCGAGCGCGAGCAGATCGTCGAGCAGGGCGCTGAGCCGCGCGGCGTCGGCCTCGATCTCGCGCAGCACCTCCGGCTCGGCCCCGTGGCGGCTGACGTACGCGAGGTTGCCCCGCAGCGCGGTCAGCGGCGTGCGCAGCTCGTGCGAGGCGTCTCCCACGAACCGGTGCTCGGCCTCGCGGGCGCGCTCGAGCGAGCTGAGCATGCCGTTGAGGGTGGTGCCGAGTGTCCCGACCTCGTCGCGGGTGGGCGGCACCGGCAGCCGCTGCGAGACGTCGCCGGTGCGCTCGATCTCGCGCGCACCCGAGGAGAGCCGCCGAAGCGGGCGCAGCGCGCGGCCGGCGAGGCCGGTGGCGAGCGCCGCCGCCAAGAGCGCGGCGGCCAGGGCCGCCAGCACGACGAAGCGGCGCGTGCTGTCGAGCGTCTCCTCGATCTCCGCCGTCGTGCCGGCCACGATCACGGCGCCACCCGCGGCCGGGCCGCGCCCGAGCTCGCCGAGCGGCGCCGCGTAGAGCCGCAGGGGATCGCTGCCGAGCAGTGCGTCGCCGTACCCGGCCCGCCGGTCCTCGAGCGCGGCGCGCACCGCGGGCGCCTCCGGCAGGACGCGGCTACCGAGGCCGCTCGAGCGGGCCACGATCCGGCCTCGTCCGTCGATCACCTCCACGAGCAGCGCGCTGCCGCCCAGGCGGCCCTCGAGGGTGCCGGGCTCGAGCAGCAGGTCCGGGGTGGATGCAGCCAGGCGCGCCACCTCGGTCGCGCGCTCGCGCAGCGAGCGGTCGAGCGCGTCGTCCAGCTGGTTGTCGAGCCGGGCCAGCACGGCGACGCCGAGCGCCGTCACAGCGAGCACGATCGCCGCGACGGCGGCCGCCGCGACACGCGCCTGGAGTCTCACTGGAGGCGGAAGCCGACGCCGCGCACGGTGTGGATGAGCGGCGGCTCGCCGAGCTTGCGGCGCAGGTAGGCGACATAGCGGTCGACGACGTTCGGGCTCGCTTCCGCCTCGCCGCCCCAGACGCGCTCGAGCGCCAGCTCGCGGGTGACAACGGCACGCGCGTTGCGCAGCAGCAGCTCGAGCAGCTCGGCCTCCCGGCGCGTCAGCTCCACGTCGCGCCCACCGCGGCGAGCCGCGCCGGTCCCAAGCTCCAGCGCGAGGTCCGCGTACGCGAGCTGCTCGCCGGGCGGATGGTTCCGCCGCAGCAGCGCGCGCACCCGCGCCGTCAGCTCCTCGACCTCGAACGGCTTGACCAGGTAGTCGTCGGCGCCGGCGTCGAGACCGGCCACGCGCTCGCTCAGCGCGTCACGCGCCGTCAGGAGCAGGATCGGCACGGCCAGGCCCTTCTCCCGCAGCCGGCGCGTCACCGCCAGCCCGTCGAGGCCGGGCATCGCCACGTCGAGCACGATCACGTCGGGAACCGACCGCTCGACCTGCGCGAGCGCCGAACCACCGTCCGGCACCGCCGCGACGGCATAGCCCTCGGCGGCCAGCGTGCGCTCGAGCATCCGCAGGATGGGAGCATCGTCGTCCACGAGCAGCACGGCCTCGGGCATCACGCTGACTGTAGAGCCGCCACATCCGCAACGTCGACCGAGCGTTCACGTGACCAGGTCGTCGAGGTGGACGGCGTGTACCGCGGCCGTCAACTGACCCCGCACGGTTCGACGGTCGGGATCAGGGGGTAGGCACTGGGCGGGAGGTGCTGCGGGTGTTCGAACGTCGTCGTGTCTTGCCGGCCCTGGTGTGCGTGGCCTGTGTCTTGCCGGCCGGGAGCGCAGTCGCCGCGGAGGCTCCGGGCGCGCCCGGGGCCGTCGCGACCTGGACCGAGGGCGACAAGGACGCCATGGGCGCGGCCACACAGCGCGCCAGCAAGGTCTGGCTGACTCTGGACGACGGCGCGATGACCGAGGTGTACGCGCCGGACCTCGGCACGCCGAGCGTGCGCGACCTGCAGTTCGTCGTCACCGACGGTCGCACGTTCGCGGAGCGCGAGCGGGAGGACGCGCGGCACCGGGTCGAGCTCGTCGACCGGCGGAGCCTCACCTACCGCCAGGTCAACACGGCTCGCTCGGGGCGCTGGCGGATCACGAAGACCTACGTCACCGACCCGGCCCGCTCGGCGGTGCTCGTCCGCGTGCGGCTGAAGTCGCTCACCGGCCGCCCGTACAAGCTCTACGCGCTGCTCGATCCGGCGCTCTCGAACACTGGCGACGACGACCGCGCCCGCGGCGCGGCCGCGTGGGACGATCGCCACGCCGTGGCGCTGGCGAGCGAGCCGGCGCCGCGTCGCACCTCGGTCGGGTACATGGGCGCGAGCGACGGCTGGACCGACCTGCGCGACGACTTCCGGATGGACTTCAGCTACGACCGTGCGACCGCGCCCGGGAACGTCGTCCAGACCGCCCGTCTCCCGCTCAACGGCCTGCGCCGGCGCAGGCAGGCGACGCTCTCGCTCGGCTTTGCGCCGTCCGCCGCTGCCGCCGAGCGCACCGCCGCGGCGGCCGTGCGAGGCGACTTCACGGCCGCGGCCCGGGCGTACGCCCGCGGCTGGCACGCCTACCTCGCCGGCCTCTCGCGGCCGCGCAGCGCGGCCGGGCGCGGCACGCTCTACGACGTATCGCTGATGGTGATGGCGGCGCTCGAGGACAAGACGTATCCCGGCGCGGGCATCGCATCGCCGTCGATGGCGTGGGTGTGGGGGACGATCCCGGGCTATTCCGGGCCGTATCACCTCGTCTGGTCGCGCGACCTCTACCAGGTCGCGACGGCCCAGATCGCGGCCGGAGATCGCGCGTCGGCGACGCGCGCGCTCGAGTACCTGTGGAAGCGCCAGCAGCAGCCCGACGGCTGCTTCCCGCAGAACAGCAACATGGACGGCTCGCCGCACTGGCCCAACCTCCAGCTCGACGAGGTCGCCGACCCGATCCTCCTGGCCTGGCAGCTCCGTCGGTTCGACGCGGACACCTGGAGCCACGTCGAGCGTGCCGTGGGCTGCATCCTCACCCGCGGTCCGGCGTCGCAGGAGCGGTGGGAGAACGCCGAGGGCTACTCGCCGGCGACGATCGCGGCCACGATCGCCGCACTCGTGTGCGCCGCGGAGATCGCCGAGCGAAACGGCGCGGCCGGCACCGCTGCCGGCTATCGCGAGGTCGCCGACCGCTGGCAGCGCTCGGTCGAGGCCTGGACCCGCACGACCAACGGCCCGCTGTCGGACCGGCCGTACTACCTGAGGCTCACCGTCGACGGCAACGCCGACGCCGGCACGAGGTACACGATCGGCGACGGAGGCCCGATGATCGACCAGCGGCGCGTGGTCGACACCAGCTACCTCGAGCTCGTGCGCCTCGGCGTCAAGCGCGCCGACGACCGCGCGATCCGTGACACGCTGCCGGTGGTGGACCGGGAGCTCGGCGTTATGACACCCAACGGTGAGTTCTGGCACCGCTACAACCACGACGGGTACGGGGAGACGCCCGACGGCGGCCCGTTCCCGGGCCCGGGCAACACCGGCCGGCTGTGGCCGCTGCTGGCCGGCGAGCGCGGCGAGTACGAGCTGGCGTTCGGCGATCTCACCGGCGATCGAGCCGACGCGCGACGACGCGCGTCCGCGCGGCTGGCCGCGATCGCCGCCACGGCCGGCGACGGGCTGATGCTGCCCGAGCAGGTCTGGGACGAGAACCCGCCGTCAGGCCGGCCCGGCTTCGCGCCCGGGACCGGGACGCTGTCCGCGACGCCGCTGGCGTGGACGCACGCCCAGTTCGTCCGCCTGGCCTGGTCGATCGACGCCGGCCGCCCGGTCGAGCGCCCGAGCGTCGTCGCCGACCGATACGTCGGGCGCTAGTCCAGGAGGCAGCCGTTCCGTTTCAGGTCGACATAACGCACGTTCTCGAGCATTGAATACGAGGATCCGGCGCCTGGCCCGTATCGACCGCGGGATCAGGCGTTAGTCTTCGACGTCCGGCGGATCGCCGACTCGGTCGCGGGGGCTTCGGCTCCCAGCCGTGGCAACGCACCGGCCTTCGGGCGGGTGGCCTGTCCAGGTGACCGCGAGTGTCACAGCCGCCCAGGCATGACACACAAGTCCTGGGACGTAGCAGTTCGGTGGTGATCCATGACCGGGTGGCGGGGACGGGCCGCAGAGGCCCGCCCCGTCACATCATCCGACCCAGTTGTCGCCTCGCTCGCCCGGATCGAAGTCGACGTGCACGAAGTGCTGCGACGGGTAGTAGCCCACGCCGCCCTCGAAGATCGCGCGCCCGTGCGCGCGGTGCGCCGCGAGGGTGATGCCTGCCGGTGCCGGGAGATCGGCGGCGTAGCCGCGCGTGTGGGCTGAGCCCACGACCCCGCCCACCTTCGCGTTGTAGGTCCTGCTGCGGAACACGGAGTTCGGTCGCAGCGGCCGGTTGCCCTCCCGGGCCCGCAGGCGCTCGAGCCGGTCGGCGAGCTGCTTGGCGCGCAGCTTCGCCTGCTTCTTGGTCAGCCCCTGCTCGCGCACGAGGCCGTCGATGTACGGCGTGCCGTCGTTGCACGCGAACTCGGCGAGCTTGAAGTTCCGCGTCACCTGGCCCGGCAGCACCCGCCACGCCGGCGTCGAGCGGACGATCCGGCGCATCGTCGCCTCGCTCGGCCACAAGGGCGCGAGGACCTTCTCGAGCGCCTCGTCGAGCCGGCCGGTCACGGGCTGCTTGGCGATCGCCTGGGCCTCGCGCACCGCGCGCTCCCACGCCGGCGTCGCCGTGCGGGCCGTCCTCGGCGTCCGCACCTCGGTCAGGAGCTTGCGGCGGAGCCCGCGCGTCGTCTCGCGCCGGTGGCGCTTGAGGTACCGCGCCAGCGCCACCTTCGACTGCTTGACGCGCCACGCCTTGTCGCCGGGGTCGATGACGTTGGTCTCGCTGCGCGCCGGATCCCGCACGGGTCCACGCTTCGGCTCGCCCTGCTTCGGCGCGGGAGCCGGGCTCGGACCGGGCTTCGGCTTCACGCCGCGCCGTGCGAGCTCCGCCTCGACCGCTGCGTAGCGCCGGATCAGCACCGCACGGGCGCGGCCGAGCGCCCGGTCGAGCCGCTCGATTCGCTGCAGCAGCTCGGCGTCCGCGAGGTCGTCGAGGTCGCGTGGCGCCGGCGCCGGGCCCGCGAACACGCCGTTGCCCGCCGCGTCCCCGGTCGGTGGCGCCTCCGGGACCGTTGTCGTCGGGGCCACCTGCAACACGGTGGGACCGTCGCCGGCCCGCATCTCCGCCGGCGGTCCGCCACCGCCCCCGGCGGGCGGCGGCGGGGCCCCGGCCAGCTCGCGCTGCTCGGTCTCGACGAGCTGCGTGAGCTTGGCCTCGATCCGCAGCAGGATCGCCGTCATCTCGCCCAGCCCCTCCGGCGCCGCGGGCGGCGGAGCGGCTGCGCCCCGCTCCTGGAGCCGCTCGAGCAGCCGCCGGCGCCGCTCCCCGTAGCCCGCGATCGCCGTCCACGCGCGGTCGGTCTCGGCGTCGTGCTGCTTGAGCTGCTCGACGAGCGCGGGCAGCCGCGCCTTCCGGCGCCGCGGCGGCCGGACAGGGGCGCCGCCGCCGCCCGGGCCGGGCGGCGCGGGCACCGGCGCCGGGCCGTCCTTGCGGTCCTTCTCGCGTCGCGCCGTCTCGAGCCGCACCGCCCGGTTGAGCTTGAGCGCCGTCTTCGGGCCGACCACGCCGTCGTCGTCGAGCCCATGGTCGCGCTGGAACGCCTTCACGGCGGCCTCGGCCTCCGCGTCGAGCTGCTTGCGCGCCCCGTCGAGGTAACGATCCCGCGACCCCTTGCGGCGGACGTACGACAGCCGCTTGGTCAGCTTCTCGACCAGCCTGCCCTCGTCGCCCCGCCGCAGCAGCCGCGGCGCCGCCGGCACGGGCACGCCGGCGAGGCGGGCCTGCCACGCGCGCGCCTTCTCGCGCAGGTCGGCGCTGTAGGCCACCGCCGCGGAGCCCGAGCCGTTGTAGCGCCGCGCGCCGTCGGCCTCCCCGTGCTGGCGCATCAGGGCCGCCAGCCGGCGGAAGCCGACGCGCATGTTCACCGCAGGCTTCCAGCAGCCGCCCTCCCGGTCGGCCTCGTCCTGGAACTCCCACCAGGTGAGCTGGGCCGGGCCGACGCCCTGCATCATCCGGTTGCCGCTCGCCTTGCGGCGGCGCTTGTACTCGCGGTAGAGCTCCTCCGTGACCGGCACCGCGCCGTCGCGCGCCGGGAAGATGTAGCGGCCGTTGCCGTCGCGGTCGTGCCCGAACACGTTCGCGCCGCCGCCCGACTCCTTCTGCAGAAGCGCGCACGCGTACGCCAGGTCGAGCCCGGCGTTGCGGGCCTCGGCGATCGCCATCTCGGGCGCCTTGATACCGCCGGCCTGGAGCCGCTGGATGAGCTTCGGATCGGCCATCGTGAGCTCCCTCAGCCGCCGGCCGGCACCGTGTCGTCCGCCTCGAGCGCGGCGAGCTCGGCCTCGAGCTCGTCGTCGTCCACGCCCAGATCGAGGTCGTCGAGCTGGTCGAGCTCGTCGTCGGACTCGTCCGTGGTGACCATGACGGCGACGTCCGGCACCCCGGCCTCGACCTTCTCGGCGGCCAACTGCGCCTCGGCCTCGCGCGCCTCGAACTTCTGCCAGCCGTAGAGCCACTGCAGAGCGGGAGCGAGGACGGCCAGCGCGCCGGCGATGAAGATCTCCTCGAGCGCGCTCGCAGGGACGTCGAGCGTCGGGAAATGCTCGGCGAGCCACGTGGCGCAGGCGCCGGCGGCCAGGGCGAAGACGGGGGTCAGCATCGCCACGATGCGGTTCGGCGACATGGCTCCCTCCTTGGGGGTGTACGACGTGAGAGCAGCCGAAGCTCGTGCCAGAGCGACCCTACGCGCGTTGCGAAGCACCCGTCAAGCAGGCGGCGAGCCGACCCCGAGCCCCTCACGCACGTGGTGCTCGATGGCGGCCGCCGTGTGCGGCCGCAGCCCCGCGAAGCTCAGGCGGCGCCCGCCGGTGGTGCGAAGGCTCAGCGTGGCGGCCTGCCGCCGCAGCCGGTGCACGCGCAGGCTGACCGCGGCGACGTCGCGGAAGGCGACGAAGCGCACGCGCGCGACGGGGGCGTCGTCGAGCAGCCACAGGAGCCGCCGCTCGGTCACCGCCAGCACGGCCCGCGGGCTCGCCCACGTGCTCGCGGGTGTCACCAGCCGGACCGCCTCGCGCTCGCGCAGCGCCTCCATCAGCTCCGGGCCGAGCGCCCGCTGCACCGCAACCGGCAGCCAGGAGCCGCGGCGGCGGGGTCCGGCGCGCGGCGGGCGACGCCGCGCGCCCTCGTGCGCGATCCCGGCGCGCAGCAGGTCGTAGGCGGCGTTGATCTCGGCCATGCGCCGCGCCGCCTGCTCTCCCCCGCCCCGGTCCGGATGCCATCGCTTTGCCTGCGAGCGGTAGGCGGCGGCCAGCTCGGGCAGGCCGGCGCCCTCCGCCACGCCGAGGATCGAGTACGGGTCCACCCCGCCATTTTGACGACCGTCCGAACGGGGTGGCGGTGCCTGGGCGCCCGCATCACCATTTGGCCGCGGTGACCGACGGATCGGAAACCACGACGCGCCGGACGCGCGTCTTCGTCGCGGACGGTCACGCGAGCTGGCCAAGGGAACGCCGCCCGCCGGCACTCGTCTCCGAGCTCGTGGCCGCCGGCCAGGGCCGCGTCGGCCGCGCCGTCGAGTGACGAACGACGGGTTCCGCCTGCGAACGCGCTACCGTGCTCGGCCATGGCGCACGAGGCCGTGCAGCTGGAGGAGCTCACGTCACGCGAGCGGGACGTGCTGCTCATGGCCGCGGATGGCCTGTCATCGCCCTACATCGCCGGCCGCCTCCAGCTCACCCCGGCCACGGTGAACACGCTGCTCCTGAGCTCCTTCGGCAAGCTCGGCGTGTGTGACCGGGCAGCCGCGGTCGCCGCCGCGCAGGCCAGTGGCCTGCTCGAGCGCGAGCCCGTCTAGGCCCCTCAGCGCGCCAGCGCTCCGACGACCTCCTGCCACCAGGCGCGCTCGCCCGGTGAATCCGCGCGCGCCAACCTTCGGCGGGCGACGCCTTGGAGCTCTCCGGCCGGGCCGATCGCCAGCAGGCGGCCGGTGACCGCGAAGCGCCCGTCGGCGAGCGCGACGAGCGCTCCGGGCTCGTCGCGCCGCGTGCGCAGCTGGTCCACGACCTCCAGCCCGGCCACCTTGGCCGGCCGGGACGGGTCGCCGTCCTCGGCCTCCCACGGGCGCACGCTGGTCACCGCCGGGCGGCTGAGGACGCGCGGGCGCGGGCGCTTGTGCGCCTCGAGCGGGCCCGTGCGCCAGCGCGCGAGCAGGTTCTGGAACTCGAGCGCGACCTCCTGGCGCACGATCAGGTGCAGCTGGTCGCCGGCCTGGATGATCGTCGACCCGCGCGGCGGGATCGCGCGCTCGCCGCGCACGATGACGTTGAGGAGGGCCTCTCGGGGCAGGCCGAGCTCGCGCACCGGATGGCCCACCACCGCGTGCCCGCGGCGCACGGGGAACTGGACGACCTCGGCCCCGAGGCGGCTGAGCAACACGGGCTCGACGAGCGGGACCGGGATCGCCGCCTCGTCGGAGGTCACCCCGAGCAGCCGCGCCACGGGCTCGATCGTCGTGCCCTGCAGCATGGTCGAGAGCAGGACGACGAAGAACGCCACGTTGAAGATCAGCAGGCCGTCCTCCAGCCCGGCCGTGACCGGGAAGGTGGCGAAGACGATCGGCGTCGCGCCGCGCAAGCCCGCCCAGCCGAGCATCAGCCGCTCGCGCAGCTCGAACCCCTCGCCCAGCGTCACGAGCGCCGCCGCGGCGGGCCGCGCGAGCGCGGCGGTGACGATGGCGACGAGCGTCCCCTGCCACGCGAAATCGATCACGTCGGAAGGGAAGACGAGCAGGCCGAGCGTGAGGAAGAGCCCGAGCTGGGCGACCCAGGCCAGTCCTTCATGGAAGGTCACGATCGTCCGGCGGGCGGGCGTCGAGGCCGTGCCGAGGACGAGGCCGGCGAGGAACACGGCCAGGAACCCGGAGCCGTGCAGCGTTTCCGCGGCCCCGAACGCCAGCGCCCCCGTGGCGACCGAGGCGACGGGATACAGGCCGGCCGACGGCAGCGTCACGCGCCGCAGGAAGAGCACCGCGAGCGCCGCCACGGCGAGCCCGACGACGAAGCCGATTCCGAGCTCCTCCACGACGAGCAGCAGCGCGTCGTCGAGCCCCCACGTGGGGTCCTCGAGCGCCTCGATGCAGCCGATCACGAGCAGGATCGCGATCGGGTCGTTGATGCCCGACTCGCCCTCGAGCGTGCGCGCGAGCCGGCGTCGCAGCGTCGAGCCGCGCAGCACGGCGAACACCGCGGCGGCGTCCGTGGCGGCCACGGTGGAGCCGAGCAGCAGCGCCTCCAGCGGCTCGAGCTCGGGGAACAGCAACTCGGCGACGAACGCGGTGAGCGCGGCGGTGCCCAGCGTTCCCAGGGTCGCGAGCAGGATCGAGGCGCGCAGCACGGGCCGGATCTCGTCGAACCCGGCCGACAGGCCGCCTTCGAAGAGGATGAAGGCGAGCGCGACGACGCCGATCTGGCGGGCCAGCTCGAAGTCGCGGAAGTCGATCAGGTCGAGCCCGTCCGTCCCGATCGCCATCCCGAGCGCGAGGACGAGCACCAGGCCGGGCATTCGCAGGCGCCCGGCCGCCAGGGAGGCGGCCAGCCCGGCCGCGAGCAGCACCCCGACGATCAGGACGAGCTGTCCCTCGTCGTTCACGTGGGCCGGAACCCTGCCAGAACGGCGGCGATCAGGCGTCGAAGCTGAGCTGCGGCGCCGGTGCGGGCACCAGCAGCTCGGGGCCCTCCACCCCGGCCTTGTTGACGGCCGGGTTGGCGGCCGCGACCGAGGTGCGCCCGGCGTCGAGCGGGCCGAGCAGGCCGTCGGGGTCGCCCTCGAGCCAGGCGGCCTCCTCGTCCGGGCCGGCGAGCACGCAGGGCATGCGGTCGTGCACGGGAGCGGCGACGGCGTTGGCGGGGCACGTGAGGATGAGCGCGGAATGCACCAGCTCGCCGCCGACGCGGGTGCGGCGCCAGAGCCCGGCGAACGCGAACGGCCCGCCACCGTCGACGGTGTAGCGGAACGGCAGCCGCTCGCCGGCCTTGCGTTCGGCCTTCAGCCACTCGTACCAGCCGTCGGCGAGCACGAGGCAGCGCCGCTCGCTCCGCGCGTACAGCTCGGCGAACGGCGCCTTGACGGCGACCGTCTCGGCCTTCGCGTTGATCGGCTGGAAGCCCTTCAGCTCCCGTGCCCACGGCGGCACGAGCCCCCAACGCACCGTGCGGGCGACGCGCGTGCCGTCGCCGTCGGCGGTGGCGATCGCGATCGGTTCGGTCGGGCACACGTTGAAGCGCTCGAGTGTCGCGGGCTCGAGCGCGTCGGCGTCGGAGAGCACGAACCGCTCGGCCAGGGCACGCCCGCCGGGGGTGGTCAGCGTGTAGCGCCCGCACATGGGATTCAGGCTATCTCGCTCGGGGGCCCGCCCAACGGGCCATTCCGTGTGGAGCGATGTCCCGTTGGGCACCCCTAGGTGGCGCGGCGCTCGGCGAGCGGCGGCACTGTCCCATCGAACACGAGCGCCCCGTCCTGCCAGCGGAACGACACCTCGGCCTCGCCGCCGCCCGGGCAGCACGGCTCGTCGCCGGCCTCGTAGAGCCCGTAGGCGAGAGTGACCGAGCGCTTGCGCGCCTCGGTCACGCGGAGCTTGCCGCTCACGAGCGGGTCGTCGGAGCCGACGAGGTCGCTGCCGACGAAGAAGAACGCACGGTTGCCGCCCTCCTCGTGGCGCCCCACGAGCACCCGCAGCTCGGCGCCGGCCCGCCAGTCGGCCAGCCGCACCGGCTTGAAGCCCTCCTCCGCGAGGGCCGCCACGGCAGCGCGGCGGTCGGCGCGCTGCACCGGGGTCAGGCCCGGCTTCGCGGCCTCGGCGGCGGGCTGCTCGGCGGCGGGCGGCCGCGCCGGAGCCGCGACCTCCTCCTCGGACGAGGGGATGACCATCACGGCGATCGCCACGCCGCAGGCGAGCAGCGCGGCCGTGGCGAGGATCCCCGCCACTCGTGCGGGCCACCGCCGGTGCGGCGGGGTCGGGATCGCGTGCGCCGCCATCGCGGGCGATCGTCCTCGCGCACCCCTGTCAAGTCAAGGGACAACCGAGGGGGCCCCGCCCAACGGGCCATTCCGCGATATCCCCGTTGGGCACCCTAGGCGAAGGTCTGAACGAGCAGGAAGGCGTTCAGGGCGATGATCATCGCGGCGACGAGCGATGCGACGGCCGTGGTCGCCGGCCGGTTGACGAGCGCGCCCATCACGTCGCGCCGCCGGGTGAGCATCACGAGCGGCACGAGCGCGAACGGGATGCCGAACGAGAGCACCACCTGCGAGAGGACCAGCGAGCGCGACGGGTCGAGCCCCACGCCAAGGACGACGAGCGCCGGCGCCATCGTGACCAGGCGGCGGACGACGAGCGGGATCGTGCGGTTGATGAAGCCCTGCATCACGACCTGGCCGGCGTACGTGCCGACGCTCGATGCGGCGAACCCGGAGGCCAGCAGCGCGAGCGCGAACGCCAGCGCCGCACCGGGACCGACCATGTCGCCGAACGCGGCGTGCGCGCCCTCGATCGAGTCGACATCCGGCGCCGCGGACCCATGGAACAGCGAGGCGGCGATGATCAGCATCGACATGTTGATCAGGCCGGCGACGCCCATCGCGATGCCCACGTCCACCCGCTGGAACCGCAGCAGTCGTCGCTTCTCGTCGTCGGACTTCGCACGGACGCGCCGCTGCGTGAGCGCCGAATGGAGGTAGATCACGTGCGGCATCACGGTCGCGCCGAGGATCCCGGTGGCGAGCAGCAGCGAGTCGGTGCCCGCGAAGCCGGGGATGAACCCGCCGGCGATGCCCGCCGCGTCGTGGTCGATCAGCAGCGTGTCGACGAGGAAGCCGACGAGGATCACGCCGAGCATCCCGGCGATGACGATCTCGAAGCGGCGGTAGCCGCGGCTCTGGAGCCCGAGCAGCGCGAAGGCCACGACCGCGGTCACGAGGCCGGCGGGCAGGAGCGGCATGCCGAACAGCAGGTTGAGCGCGATCGCCGCACCCACGAACTCGGCGAGGTCGGTGGCCATCGCGATCAGCTCGGCCTGCACCCAGAGCCCGAACGACACGGCGCGCGGGAACCGCTCCCGGCACAGCTCGGGCAGGCTGAGGCCCGTGGCGATGCCGACCTTGGCCGACAGGAACTGGATCAGCATCGCCATCAGGTTGGCGGCGAGGATCACCCACAGCAGCAGGTAGCCGAACTCCGCACCACCGGCGATGTTGGTCGCGAAGTTGCCCGGGTCGACGTAGGCGATGGCGGCCACGAACGCAGGGCCGATGAACGGCAGCGCGGCCCGCACGCGCCCGCGCCGGCGCCCCCGGAGCGCGATGGCCCGGGCCTCGACCGCCGCTGGCAAGCTCACGCGGGAGCCTCGACCCGCATAGCGCGCGCCAGCGCGCCCCCGAGCACATGCACAGCGTCGCCGAAGCGCACGAACAACGGCCCGTCGAACGGCTGCTTGTCGACCACCTCGAACGCGTCGCCCGGAGCGATCCCCCGCTCCGCGAGGTAGCGCAGCATCGCCGGGTCCGAGTCGGAGACACGCACGAAGGTCGCCGCCGCGCCCGGCTCGAGATCGGCCAGGCAGCTGGTCGGCTCCTCGTCGATCACGAGGTCGACCGACGGGATCGGGTCGCCGTGCGGATCCCGCGTGGGGTTGCCGAGCTTGGCGGCGATCAGCGCCTCGAGCTCCTCCGAGAGGACGTGCTCGAGCACCTCCGCCTCGTCGTGCACCCGGTCCCACGGGACGCCGAGGTCCTCGGCGAGATAGAGCTCGAGCAGCCGGTGATGGCGCAGGACCTCGAGCGCCAGCCGCACCCCGCGGTCCGTCAGCTCGACGCCGCGATACGGCACGTGGGCCACGAGCCCGAGCTCGTCGAGCTTGCGCACCATGCCCGAGGCCGAAGCCGGCGTGACCTCGAGGCGCTCGGCCAGCGCGGTCGTGCTGACAGCCCCGCCGGCGCGCTCGCCGAGCTGGTAGATCGCCTTCGCGTAGTCCTCCACTGCGGGTGAGAACGCGTTGTCGCGGCTGGCCATGACATAGATTATGGCAGGCCTAAACCTGAGTCTCTCGCGGCGCGTTGACGTACGTCAACTGCGCTGGGTAGGGAGAGCGAGGAGCCCGGCGGCGATGAGGGTGCACGAACCGGCCACGAGCGACACGGAAACCGGCGCGTGGCCGGTTGTACACCGCCCGCGGCCTGTAAGTGCACACTCCCACTTTCCGGAGCGGGACATTGTCCACTTATGCACCGCCACGGCACCCCGGCCACGCCCCCGCCCGAACGACCGCGCGTGTCCACTTCTGCACCGCGGACGGCACCCCAACCTCCCTACCCAGCCGCCGTTGCCGTTCGCCCGCGCCGCCCAGCGACCACCAGGGTGACCGCGAACACGGCGAGGGCGGCGAGCGCGACGGAGGCCCCCGCGGCGACCTCCCAGTGGTAGGACGCCAGCAGGCCGAGCACGCCGGCGAGGGCGGCGAAGACGGCCGCCAGGGCGAGCGTGGCCGGCATGCGTTCGGCGAGGTTCAGTGCCGCGGCGCCCGGAGCGAGGATGAGGGCGACGACGAGGAGGCTGCCGAGGCCGCGCGCGCCCGCCACGGTCGCCACCGCGAGCACGACGAGCAGCCACGCCTCCCAGCGGGCGGGCCGGGCGCCGAGCGACGGCGCGGCCGTGGCGTCGAACACGCTGAGCGCGAGCCGCCGGTGCGCAACGGCGAGGGCCGCCACGACCGCGGTGGCGAGGATCGCGGCCTCGATGACGTCGCCGCCTGTGACCCCCAGCAGATCCCCGAACAGCAGCTCGCCGAGCCGCGCCGGGACCTCGGGCGAGAGCGCCAGCAGCGCGCCGGCGCCGACCAGGCCCGTGACCGCGACGGCCACGCCGGCGTCGCCCCCGAGCCGTTCGTCGCGCCCGGCGAGCGCGATCGCTCCCGCGGCGACGAGGACGCCGCCCGCCGCGCCGAGCACGAGCGGCGCGCCGGCCAGTGCGGCGAGGACGAGTCCGGGGAGCATTCCGTGCGCGAGCGACTCGGCGGCGTAGCTCTGGCGGTGCAGCAGCACCCAGACGCCCAGCGGCCCGCACGCGGCGGCGAGGATCAGGACCTCGAGCAGCGCGCGCCGCATGAGGTCGCTCGCGAACGGGTCGGTCAGCCAGGAGAGCATCAGTGCTCGTGGTGCTCGACGGCGACGGCGCGGCGCTCGCCGATGACCACGAGCTCGTGCCCGTACGTCTCCTGCAGGACCGTGGTCGTCAGCACCTCGGCGGGCCGCCCGAAGGCGATCTGGCGGCGATGCAGGCAGAGGACGACGTCCCACGCCCGCGCCTGCTCGACGTCGTGCGTGGCGACGAGGAGCGCCCTCCCCTCCCCCCGCAGCTCGCGGAAGACCGCCTCGATCCGGTCGCCGCTCACCGCGTCGACGCCCGACAGCGGTTCGTCGAGCAACAGCACCGGCGCGTCCTGGAGCAGCGCGCGCGCGATCAGCACTCGCTGGCGCTGGCCGCCAGAGAGCGCGCCGAAGCGCGTGCGCGCGGCGTCGGCGAGCCCGACGCGGGCGAGCGCGTCGCGGGCGGCGGCGCGGTCGGCGCTCGCGACGCGGCGCCACCACGGGGTGCGTCCGTAGGCGCCCATCAGCGCGACGTCGAGCGCGCTGACGGGGAAGTCGAGCCGCGTGCGGTCGGTCTGCGGCACGTACGCGGGCCGGCCGGCCAGCTCGACGGCGCCGCGACGGAAGGGCAGCTCGCCCAGCAGGGCGCGGAACAGCGTCGTCTTGCCGCCGCCGTTGGGCCCGAGCACGGCCGCGATCCGCCCCGGCTCGAGCGCGAACTCCACGTCCGCGAGCGCGTCGGCACCCGGCGACGTATCCGCCCCCGAGCGCGGCGGTGCGAACCGCCTCGGTCATCGCGCCACCGCCCGCTTCGCGGCGCGGCCTCTCACCGCGGTGGCAAGTGCGACGGCTGCGAACGTGGCGGAGGCGAGCACGGCGACCGCGGGACCAGGGCCGACGTTCATGCGGTCGGCGAGCCACAGGCCGGCGATCGCCTCGGCCGCGGCCAGCGTCACCGTGCCCAGCCGCAGCGTGCGCAGGTCGCGCGCCACGAGCCGTACCGTGGCGGCCGGGATGACGAGGACTGCAGTCACGAGCAGCGAGCCGACGGCGTCGAGCGCGACGACGACGGCGACCGCCACCGCGGCGAGCAGCAGCCGGTCGGCGGCCGCGGTCGGGACGCCGAGCGAGCGCGCCGCGACCGGGTCGAAGCCGCCGGCCAGCCAGGCGCGGCGCAGGGCCGCGTCCAGCCCGAGCACGACGGCGACGGTGACGGCGGTGACCCACAGGTCGCGGTCGCTGATGGCCAGCGCGCTCCCGAACAGGAGCCGGTCGACGCCCGAGCCGGACTCGTAGACGTCGCTGGCCAGCACGACGCCGAGAGCCAGGGCGCCGACGAGGAGCAGCCCCGTGGCGGCGTCCGGTCCGGCGCGCCGGCCGAGCCGCTCGACCGAGCCGGCGTAGAGCAGCCCGGTGCCGAGCGCTGCCGCCTGAGCGGGCACGCCCCACGGCCCGGCGACCACGAGCCCCGGGAACGCCGCGGTGCCGGTGCCGTGCGTGAAGAACGCCAGCCGGCGCAGCACGATCCAGGGCCCGAGCACGCCGCCGAGCACGGCGAGCAGCAGCGTCTCGAGCAGCGCGCGCTGCATGAACGGCATGTCGAACGGCTCGGGCAAGCTCACGAAGGCAGCGAGCACCGCCGCCCCCCGAGCCCCTCGGCGATCGCGCGCGTGTTGGCGGCGATCGAGCGCACGTAGGTGTCTCCGGTCGAACCGGGCGGCCCGAGCGAGTCGGCCCACAGCTCGGCGCCCACCCGCGCGCCCGCCTCGCTCGCGATCGCCTCCTCGACCTTGGGGCTGACCGAGCTCTCGGCGAAGATCGCCTCCACCCCCGCCTCGCGGATCGTCTCGATCAGCTCCGCGGTGTCGCCTGCAGACGGCTGCGCCTCGGTCGAGAGCGACGGGATCACGGTGCCGATGACCTCGAGGCCGTAGCGGTCGGCGTAGTGGCCGAGCGAGTCATGGGTGGTCACCAGCTTGCGAGCGGCCGACGGGATGCCCGCGACGCAGCGCTCGACGGCCGCATCGAGCCGCCGCAGGCGGCGGGCGTAGGAACCCACGTTGTCGCGGTAGGCCGCGGCGCCGCCGGGATCTGCCTGCCTCATCGCGGCATCGATGGCCGCCACGGCGCCCAGCGCGCTGACGGGGTCCTGCCACCAGTGCGGGTCGTCGCCGCGCCGCCGGACGTGCGCGGAGAGGTCGAGCACCGGCGCGTCGGAGCCCGAGGCCTCGATTGCCTCGTCCAGCCACTCGTCGACCTCGCCGCCCGAGCGCACGACGAGGTCGGCCTCCGCGATCGCCTTCACGTCGTGCGGACGCAGCTCGTAGTCGTGCGGGTCGCCGTTGGCCGCCAGCAGGCCGGTCACCACAGCGCGGTCGCCGCCGACGTTGCGCGCGAGGTCGGCCGCCTGGGTCGTGGTCGCGACGACCTCGAGCGCCACCCCCGGGCCCGCGGCGTCCTCCTCCCCGCACCCGGCGAGAAGGACGCCGATCAACGCGGTGAGGATGGCCAGCCGGAGGATCACGGCGCCGGATAGTATTGAAAGTCATTCTCATTCTCAATACAATGCTCCGCCATGAGCACGTGGAGGGAGCACGCCCACCTGACGCTCTCGCGCGCGGGACACCGGGCGGGCGGCGCGCGCGAGGAGGTCCTCTCCCTGCTCGATCGGCAGGACTGCTGCCTGAGCGCACAGGCGATCCACGACCGGCTGCGAGCCGGCGGCGGCAAGGCCGTGGGCCTGGCCAGCGTCTACCGCGCGCTCGACGTGCTCGCCCAGCTCAGGCTCGTGCACCGGATCGACGTCGACGGCGTCGCCTGCTTCGAGCCGGCCGACCCCAGCGGCGAGCACCACCACCACGCGATCTGCGACCGCTGCGGCAAGCTCGACCCGTTCGAGGACGACGAGATCGAGCGCCTGCTCCACGACGTGGGCGAGCGGCTCGGCTACCAGGTGGGCGCGCACGACGTGGTGCTCCGCGGCGCCTGTCCCGACTGCGCCGCGCGGTAGGGTCGCAAGCGCAGGAAGGCCTGCTCACACCGCGAAACGGTGCGTGCCGCGCTACCGTCCGCACGGGTTCGTGCAGGCCACAAAGTGCGGACCTTTCGGCCGATCCAGGTGTTGCAACCCGTCGTGCCCCGCCGTTCCCTCACCCGCAGGCAGGTCCTCCGCGCCGGCGCCGCGGTCGCCGCGGCGACCGGGCTCCGCCCGCCCTCCCCGGCGCTCGCAGCACGGCCCGCCGCGCTGTTCGAGCTGCCGCTCGACGGGCTCTCGACGCGTGCCACGGCCGCCGCGGCCGGCGGCTGGCGGAGGAGTGGCGTGCTCGACGCGCCGCGGCGCTTCGACCTCGTCGGCCTGACGTGGGCGCACGGCTCCTCGGCCGACGCGCAGGTACGCGCTCGCCGCCGTGGCGGCCACTGGACCGAGTGGGCGACGCTGCACCCGGCGGGCGACCACGGGCCGGACCGCGGGCGCGCCCCGGCCGGCACCGACCCCGCCTTCGTCGGCGCCGCCGACCAGTTCCAGCTGCGCCTGCGCGGCAACCCGCGCCGCCTGCGCGCGCGCTTCGTGCGCGCGCTCCCGACCGCGAGCGTGGCGCGCCGGCTGGCGCGGCGCCTCCGCGGCGGCGTCGCCCGCGTCGCCCAGTCGAGCGCGCCCGCGATCATCCCGCGCGCGGCGTGGGGCGCCGCCGCAGTGCCGCCGCGCTCGGCTCCGGTCTACGGCCAGGTCCAGCTCGCGTTCGTTCATCACACGGTGACCGCGAACGACTACGACCCGGAGGACTCTGCCGCGATCGTGCTGGCCATTGCGCGCTACCACCGCAACGGCAACGGGTGGAACGACATCGGCTACAACTTCCTCGTCGACAAGTACGGCCAGGTGTTCGAGGGTCGCGCGGGGGGAATCGAGGCGGCCGTCGTGGGAGCCCAGGCCCAGGGCTACAACAGCGTGTCGACCGGCATCGCCTGCCTCGGGAACTTCTCGACGATCGCCCAGACGCCGGTGGCGATGAACGCGCTCGCACGGCTCATCGGCTGGAAGCTCTCGGTTCACGCCGTGCCCACCCAGGGCGAGGTGACCGTCACGTCCGCCGGCGGCCCGAGCAACCGCTACCCGGCCGGCGCGCTCGTCACGTTCCAGCGCATCTCCGGGCATCGGGACGCCAACAACACCAGTTGCCCCGGCACCGTGCTCTACGGCCAGCTCGACGCGCTACGCAGCGCGGCCGCGCAGTTCGCGGGCCCGCTCGTCGGCATCAGCCTCAACACGCTGACGCGCCTGCGCGGCCTGCGGCCCGTGAACGTGTCCGGCTACCTGCGCTTCCCGGACGGCTCGGCCGCCGCCGGCGCGGCCGTGGACGTCGAGTACATCCCGCGCGGCGTCACCGGCGCTGCCTGGGGCCCGCTGGCCACGGCCATCTGCGGGGCGGACGGCAGCTACCGGGCGACCGTCGAGTTCCCCGGCTCGGGCACCGTCCGCGCGGTGTTCCGCGGCGACGCGTCGCGCGGGCCGATGTCCTCGAACCCGCGCAAGATCTTCGTCGCCGCCGACCTCAGCGCCGCCCTCGGCCGCCGCGAGATGCGGCTCGGCCGCCGCGTGCGCCTCGTCGGCACCGCAGAGCCCGCCACCGCGGTCCGGGTCAAGACGCAGCGCCGGATCGGTCGCCGCTGGACACGCGAGCGCGTGAAGATGATCCCGGTCCGAGACGGCGTTTTCCGCGCCTCGATCAAGCCCCGCTCCCGCGGCAGCTACCGCATCGTCGCGCAGGTCGGCAGCACCCGCCGCCGGCTGTACCTGCGCGTACGCTAGGCGGATGCCGCTCGTCGATCGCGCCGACAGCACGCTCGTCGTGGTCGACGCGCAGCGCGTGTTCTTCGACCAGCCTTCGATGACCGACGAGGAGCGCGCACAGGGCGCCGCCGCGCTCGAGCGGCTGCGCTGGCTGGCCGGGCTCGCCGCGCTGCTCGAGGTCCCTGCCGTGGTCGTCGAAGAGGGACCCCAGCGCAACGGGTCGACCGACGAGCAGCTGCTCGAGCGCCTCCCGCCGGGCACGCCGGTGTTCAGCAAGGAGACCTTCAGCCTCGTCGCCGAGGACGGCGCCGTGGCGGCGATCCGCGACACGGGCCGGCGCACGGCGGTCGTCGGCGGCTTCGAGACCGACACGTGCGTCGCCCAGTCGGCGATCCAGCTGCACGACCTCGGCTTCCGGGTCGTCGTCCCGGAGGACGCCGCGTACACCACCGGTGACGTGGAGCATCGCCGCGGCCTGGAGCAGATGCGCCGCGCGGGGGTCGAGACCCTGCACTGCAAGGGCGTCGCGTTCGAGTGGCTCCGCACCGTCGAGGACGCGACGCGGACCTTGCGCGCGGCCGAGGAGCGCTTCGGCCCGCCGCCGCTGCGGCTGTGATCCTCAGCCAACGCGAGCTCAACCGCGCACTGCTGGCTCGCCAGGGCCTGCTCGAGCGCTTCCCGCCCGACCTGCCGGGCGCGCTGCGGCGGATCGGCGGGATCCAGGCGCAGTACGCGCCGGCGATGTACCTCGGGCTGTGGTCGCGCGTCGCCGACCTCGAGCGCGACGCGGTCACGCGCGCGCTGGAGGACCGCAGCGTCATCCAGGCGACCCTGCTGCGCTCGACGATCCACCTCGTCGCGGCGGACGACTTCTGGCCGTGGGCGGTCGCGGTTCGCAGCGCCCGCCGCGAGGGTTTCCTGCGCGGGCGGCCCGACGCGCCGTCCGCGCAGGCCATGGCCCGCGCGGCGCGCAGGCTGCGCAGCCGGTTGGCGGACGGGCCGCTCCTGCGGCGCGACGTCGAGGCGCTGCTCGGCAAGGAGGCCGCCCGCGGCGTGGGGCTGTGGCTGGACCTCGTCCGCGTGCCGCCGCTCGGCACCTGGGAGCGGCGGCGAGCCGACCTCTACGGCCTCGCCGAGGACTGGCTCCCGCCGGTCGCGGTGTCCCAGGCGGAGGCGGTCGAGCACGTGATCCGCAGCTACCTGAGCGGCTTCGGCCCGGCCCCGCGAGGCGACATCGCCAACTGGGCCGGCCTCAAGCTCGGCGACGTCAAGCCGGCGCTGGAGCGGATGGAGCTCCGGCGCTTCCGCGGCCCGGACGGCGACGAGCTGCTCGACCTGCCCGACGCCCCGCTCCCCGACCCGGACACACCGGCCCCGGTCCGCTTCCTGCCCGTCTGGGACGCGACGCTGCTCGTCCACGCGCGTCGCACGCAGATCCTGCCCGAGGAGCTCCGCCCGCGGGTGTTCAGCATCAAGGTGCCCCACGGGGTCTCGACGTTCCTGGTCGACGGGGCGGTGGCGGGCGCATGGCGGCTCGAGGAGGGCCGGGTGGTCGTGGAGCCGTTCGTTCCGCTGGACGCCGCGACGCGTCGAGCGGTCCAGGACGAGGGTGAGCGGCTGGCCGCCTTCGCCCGCTGACGTTGACGTTCGCCGGGCGACCTCCGACTAGGGAACCCCCCGATGCGGCCGCCGGCGGGGCGGATCAGGATCGTCTCCTCCCTCCCCCTCCCCAGGAGAACTCCCCCTGATGCCCAGCAGCCAGCGTGCGCTTCGTGACCTCCCCGCCCTCCGTGACCTGATCGACGGCGAGGTCGTCGCGCCCACTGACGAGCGCTGGGACGAGGCCCGCCGCCCGTGGAACTTCGCGCACGACCAGCGTCCGGCGCTGGTCGCCTTCCCGGAGAGCGCCGAGGACGTCGTGGCGGTCGTGCGGTACGCCCGCGAGAACGGGCTGCGGATCGCGCCCCAGGGCACGGGCCACAACGCCGGCCCGCTGGGCTCGCTCGACGACACGATCCTGCTCAGCACCTCGCGCATGCGCGGCGTGACCATCGACGTCGAGGCGCGCAGCGCCCGCGTCGCCGCCGGCACGCTGTGGCTCGAGGTCACCGGCCCCGCCTCCGAGGCCGGCCTCGCGCCGCTGTCCGGCTCCTCGCCCGACGTCGGCGTCGTCGGCTACTCGCTCGGCGGCGGCGTGAGCTGGCTCGCCCGCAAGCACGGCCTGGCCGCCAACAGCATCCTCGCGATCGAGCTCGTGACCGCCGACGGGCGCCTGCGCCGCGTCGACGCCGACCACGACGCCGAGCTCTTCTGGGCGCTGCGCGGCGGCGGCGGCAGCTTCGGCGTGGTCACGGCGATGGAGCTCGCGCTGTACCCGTACTCGCAGATGTACGCGGGCGCGATGTTCTGGCCCTGGGAGCGCTCCGCCGAGGTCCTGCACGCGTGGCGCGAGTGGACGAAGACGGCGCCCGACGAGGCCACGACGTCGGCACGCATCATGCAGATGCCGCCGATGGAGGAGGTGCCGGAGTTCCTGCGCGGCCGCAGCTTCGTGACGATCGACGGCGCCGTGATCGGCGACCGCGCCCACGGCGCCGAGGTCATCTCCGCGCTGCGTGAGCTCGGGCCGGAGATCGACACGTTCGACATGGTGCCGCCCGTCGCGCTGTCAAGGATCCACGGCGATCCGGAGGAGCCGATGCCGGCGCTCACCGAGCACCGCCTGCTGCGCGACCTGCCGGCCGAGGCGGTCGACGCGTTCCTCGCCGTCGCCGGCCCCGAGTCCGGGTCGACGCTGTTGATGGCCGAGATCCGCCACCTGGGCGGCGCGCTCGGACGCGTCGAGGCCGGGCACGGCGCCCTCGCCAAGCTCGACGCGGGCTACGTCCTCTTCGGCGGCGGCCCCGCCTTCTCGCCCGAGATGGTGACCGGCCTGCGGGCCGCGCTGCCGCGGTTCAAGGACGCGATGGCCGAGTGGGACGCCGGCACCGGCTACCTCAACTTCGAGGAGTCGACCGTCGACTCGCGCTCGTTCTACGACGAGGTCACCCACCGCCGGCTGAGCCGCATCAAGGCGCAGATCGACGCGGGCGACCTGTTCCGCTCCAACCACCCGATCAAGCCCGCGCGCTAGGTGGGCGTTCGCGCGGCCGCCGTCAGCGGCGGCTGCGCACCCACTCGCCGAGCTTCTCGGCGGCGTCCCCGACCGTGTCGCCGGCCTTGTCGACGCCGACGCCGGCCTCCTTGAACAGGTTGCGGAAGCGCTCGGCGTAGTGGTCGGCCGCGTCGCCGGCCTCGCGGCGCGGATCGACAGGGTCGCCACGGCGCACGTAGCGGCCGTTCATGATGGCGTCGTAGTCGCCCGAGTGGACCCACTTCATCAGCTCGGACACACGCTTGACCGGGAAGGCATGCGTCTGGGCGAGCTCCACGCGCAGGCGCGAGAGCTTGTCCCACCCCGGCTCCCATTCCGCGTACTCGTTGGCCTGCTTCAGGAAGGCGTCGAGATTGAGCTTGCGCGAAGCGGCGCCGCCGGCGAGCACCATCAGCGTGCGGGAGGTGGCGAGCGGATCGCGGTTGACGAGCGTGGCCGCCCGGTCGCAGCTCAGCTCGGCGGCGCGGAACCACTCGAGCAGCGCGAGCTTGACGGCCAGCAGCGGCAGGCCGGCCATCAGTGGCAGCCGGGCGACGCCCGCCCCGAGCGCGAGCAGGATCATCAGCGCCGTCCGGTACAGCACGTGGTCGGAGAGGATGTGGCCGGCCTCGTGGCCGAGCACGGTTCGCAGCTCGCCGGTATCCAGCAGCTCGATCGTCCGCGAGTTGACCATCACCATCGGCCGCCCAGAGCCGATCGCCGCCGCGTTCGTGATCGGGAACTGGGTCAGGTACAGGTCGGGGACATCCGCGAGGTCGAGCCGGGCGACGGCCGCCCGGTGCGACGCCCACGCCTCCGGCAGCTGCTCGGGCCCGAGGCGCACGGAGCCCGCGAGGAACACCTGCCGCAGCGCCCGCTCGTAGCCGTACTCGATCAGCTTGCGCACGACCGTGTCCATCATCGGGATGGACTGCAGGGCGGCCGTCGCGGCACGGTCGGCCGGATGCTCGTAGGCCTTCGGCGAGATGTCCTTGAGGCGCTGGTCGGCAGGGAGGGGATCCGTCATGCGATCCAAGCTAACGCTCGCGCAGCCGGATCACCAGCCGCAGCCCGGACCACGTTTCGTCCAGGGCCGCCCTCACGCTCTCACCCAGTCCCGCCGAGTCATCGTGACCTCGTAGCGCCGGTCGCCGGGCACGTTGCGGTGGAGCAGGTCCGAGAGCGTGTTGGTGGAGCGGATCAGCTCCCAGCCGAGGGGTGAGAACGTGCCAGGGTTGAACACGCGCGGGGAGAGCAGCGGGTTGGTGAAGGCCTGTGAGAACGCGTCGATCGCCACCATGCGGCCGATCAGCGGCGGGAGCACGGCGTTGGGCCGCACGTCCTCGGCGAACAGGCCCGGGTAGAGCTCGATCTCGTCGACGCTGCCGTACAGCTCGCGCAGTCCGCCCAGTACCTGCGGGTCGCTCGAGACGTCCTCGAAGCGCTTGGCGCGCGGGAAGCGGGCGAGGCGGCGGTACTCGTTGTACGGCGCCAGCCGCACGGCCCGCCCCTGACGCACGCTCGCGAGCTCGGCGTCCCATACCTCGGGCGGCGAGTTGCGCAGACCGACGCGGCCGGCCCGCTGGCGCGAGGCGTCCTCGAGGCACGCTCCCAGCCCGTGCTCGACCACCAGGTCGGTGTTGAACAGCGTGTCCTGCACCGCCACCTCCCGCCCGCCGACCACGAACCGGGACGGCACCAGGCTGTGCCAGCGGTACAGCAGGTTGAACTCGATGGACATCCAGTTCTGGCGGTACCAGCGCGGGTTGCGGAAGCCGGTCGGGTCGGCGAGCAGCTTCAGGTGGTACGGCGAGATGTGGTTGATGTACTCCTCGACCACGATCTTGATCAGGATCACGGTGAGGATGTTGCGCGCCGTCTGGAACAGCCGCTCGTCGTCCCAGCCGTACTCTCGTTCGAGCTCCCGCGCGATGCGGTTGTGCTCGCGCAGGAAGAGCACTCCCATGAGGACGAAGCCGAGCTGCAGGTTGCCCGTGTCGCTCCCGAACGCGAACAGCTGGCGCCGCTGATCGTCGGTGATCTGCTCGGCCCGCACGACCGTGACCTTGTCGAACCGCTTGCGGTCGCCGTCATACAGGTACGGCGGGTACTCCTCGCCGCCGAGCTCCCGCGAGAGCAGCAGGCCGTGCTCTCCCGCGCGCAGCTGGTGCGTGACCTCGGCGTTCAGGCCGTAGATCTGGATCAGGTCGATCTCGTGGTTCGACTCGTTGCGCGCCGGGTCGCGCCGTACCTCGCCCGTCGCCGGGTCGGGGTACGGCCGCTCGGAGCGCAGGAACCCGTCGACGAACCACTCCGCGAAGTACGGGAACAGCACCGTCGACTTCGCGCACGGGATCATCTCGCCGTCGCGATTGAAGAGCGCGGCCACGGCGTCGGCGCGCGGGAGCGGCCGGTCGTCGCCCGCCGGCAGGTGCCGCGAGTCCCACGCCCGGTCGGTGAGCGAGGCCCACGACGTGTAGTCGCTCATCGTGCTCAGCGGGTTCGGCCGCGTCGGGATCTTGCGGATCGCGCGATCGACGAGCCTCGCGCTGACGCGCGAGTGGAGCGCAGGGAACCGCTGGATCGCCTGCCACAGCCCGGCGAAGCGCGTGGTGACGAACGTCTCGATCCGGTTCGCGAGATCGTCGCGCGCGTCCCGCATGGCCCGATCGTAACCCGCTTCAGCGCGCGCGTGCAGCGGTCTCGGCGATCACGCGGGAGAGCTGGCCTCCCTGCCACGCGAGCGGTGACTTGCCGGGCTCCTCCGACAGGAGCTCGGCGCGCGGGATGACGGCGGCGTAGCGCTCGCCGATCGCGTACGGGTGGCCAGGGTCGGCCTCGTCGCGGCTCGCCACGACGGTGACCGGCAGGTCGAGCCGCGCGAGGTCGTCCCAGGAGGAGAACGCGCGCGAGCGCGGCACCTCTCGAAGCGCGTCCGCCACGGCGTCCGGGTGCTCGTGGGCGGAGAGGCGCTGGCGCAGCACGGTGCGCACGGTGTCGCGCATCGCCGCGGGCACGGCCGGCTCGCCGTAGGCCTCGACGAATCCCTCCACCCCGCCCGAGCGCAGGCCTTCGGACAGCGCGTCCCAGCGCTCGAGGTCGCCCTCGTCGCCGTCCGGATCGAAGGCGGGAGTGATGATCACGAGCGCGAGCGCGCGCTCCGGGTGCTCGAGCGCGAACCGGACCAGGGTATGGGCACCCATCGAGGCGCCCGCGAGCACGGCTCGCTCGACGCCCGCATCGTCGAGCACGCGCTCAAGGTCGCCCGCCAGCGCCTCGTAGGAGTAGGGCGAGGCCGGCGCCGACTGCCCGTGGCCGCGCGCGTCGTACGCGATCACCCGATGCCCGTCGCGCTCGAGCGCCTTCGAGCCCATCACGACGTAGCGCCGCGTCGCGGTCAGCCCGTGGAGCAGGGCGACGGGGACCCCCTCCCCCGCCTCCTCGATCGCCAAGCCGGCCACGCCCGCAGACTATCCTCGGAGACGTGATCTTCGACACGACTGAGGAGACGTTCGAGCAGGACGTCCTCGAGCGCTCGCGGGAGATGCCCGTGGTCGTCGACTTCTGGGCCGAGTGGTGCGGTCCGTGCCGGCAGCTGACCCCCGTGCTCGAGAAGGCCGTCACCGCGCGCGAGGGCAAGGTGGCGCTGGCCAAGCTCGACACCGACGCCAACCAGCAGCTTGCCGCCGCGTTCCAGATCCAGGGCATCCCGGCCGTGAAGGCGTTCAAGGACGGCAAGGTCGTCGACGAGTTCGTCGGCGCCCTGCCTCCGCCACAGGTCGAGCGCTTCTTCGACGGGCTGGTCCCCTCCGAGGCCGACGCGCTCGTGCAGGACGGCGACGAGGCCGCGCTCCGGCGCGCGCTCGAGCTCGAGCCGGGGCGGGCCGACGCCGCCGTCCCGCTCGCCCGCCTGCTGATCGCCCGCGGCGCGCGCGACGAGGCCCAGCAGGTGCTGCAGAACGTCACCGGCTCCTTCGCGGCCGACGGGCTCGCCGCCCGCCTGCGCCTCGAGCCGACCGACCCCGAAGCTGCCGCGGCCTTCCAGGCCCTCGACGCGGGCGAGACCGACGCCGGCCTCGAGCAGCTGATCGCGGCGATCGCCGCCAACGGGGACGGCGACCGCCGCGAGGACCTGCGGCGCGTGGTGGTGGGGGTGCTCGACGAGCTCGGCGTCGAACACCCCCTGGCGCGCGAGTCGCGCCGCAAGCTGGCCAGCGCGCTGTATTAGGCCTTGGGCCCGGCCCAACGGGCCATTCCGTACGGAGCGATATCCCGCTGGGCGCCCCCTAGCGCGCGCCGGCGCCCTTCGCCAGCCCCTCGCCCTCGATATCGACGTGGGGCAGGATCCGGCCGAGCCGGCGCGGCAGGCTCCACGCCCGCTTGCCGAGCATCACCATCACCGCGGGCACGATCGTCATGCGCACGATGAACGCGTCGGCCAGCACCCCGAAGGCGAGCGACAGGCCGATCGACTTGGTGATCGGGTCCGGGCTCAGGATGAACGCGGCGAACACGCCGGTCATGATGATCGCGGCCGCCGTCACCACCCGGCCGCTCTCTCCGTAGCCCGAGATCACCGACTCCCTGGCCCTGCCGGTCTTCAGGAAGTGCTCGCGCATGCGGGACACGAGGAAGACCTCGTAGTCCATCGCCAGCCCGAACAGGATCCCGATCAGCAGGATCGGGAGGAAGCTGAGGATCGGTCCCGGCTTCGCCACGCCGAACAGCTCGGCGAGGTTGCCGTCCTGGAACACCCAGACCACGAGGCCGAGCGAGGCGCCGATGCTCAGCAGGAAGCCGAGCGCGGCCTTGACCGGCACGAGGATCGAGCGGAACACGATCGTCAGCAGGAGGAGCGCCAGCCCGACGACGACCAGCATGTATCGCAGCAGCGACGCGTTGAGCCGGTCGGCCGTGTCGATGTTGATCGCGGTCTGGCCGGTGACGTAGGCCTCGACGCCGGACTCCGCCCGGACGTCGTCGGCCGTGTCGCGCAGCTGCGTGACGAGGTCACGGGTCTCCTGCGTCGTCGGCCCGCTCGTCGGCGTGACCGAGACGACGGTCAGGTCGCCCTTCTCGTTCTGCGTGGGCGGGGACACGGCGGCGACGCCGTCGAAGTCCTCGAGGCCCTCGGCCACGGCGCTCGCGACCTGCTTCTGCTGGTCGGCCGGGAGGTTCGGCGCGTCGACGACGACGGTGAGCGGACCGTTGAAGCCGGGACCGAAGCCCTCGGTCAGCAGGTCATACGCCTGCCGCTCGGTCGAGTCGGCCGGGTCCGAGCCCGCGTCCGGCAGGCCGAGCTCCATGTGCGTCGCCGGGATCGCGATCACGCCGAGCAGCCCGACGCTCACGGCGACGATCGCGAGCGGGCGCCGCGTGACGAGCTTGGCCCAGCGGACGCTCATCGTGTCCGCGCCGGCGGCGCGGCGGCGGGGCCGCCACGAGACCACGCGGTTCGAGCGCGCCACGCGGTGGCCGGCGAACCCGAGGACGGCGGGCAGCAGCGTGAGCGCGATCAGCACGGCGATGCTCACCGTGCCGGCCGCCGCCATGCCCATGACGGTCAGGAACGGGATGTTGACCACCAGCAGGCCCACGAGGGCGATCACGACGGTGGCTCCGGCGAACACCACGGCGCTGCCGGCGGTCGCTGTCGCGTGCGCGGCGGCTTCGCGACCGTCCTTGCCCTCGGCGAGGTTCTGGCGGTAGCGGGTGAGGATGAACAGCGCGTAGTCGATGCCGACGGCGAGGCCGAGCATCGTGGCGAGGATCGGCGCCGTCTCCGAGATCTCGAAGACGCCGGTGAAGGCCTGCAGTCCGACCAGGCCGATGCCCACGCCGACGATCGCGGTCAGCAGCGGCAGGCCGGCGGCCAGCAGCGAGCTGAGCGTGATGGCCAGCACCAGGAAGCCGATCATGAGGCCGAACGACTCCGAGTTGACCTCGGACTCGTCGGCGACGAGGCCTCCGCCGAACTCGACCTGGAGCCCGGCCTCCTCAGCCGGGGTGCCGCTCGCCTCGAGCTGCTCGCGAGCCGGATCGTCGATCTTGTCGGCCGTGACCGGGTAGATGACGTCGGCGTAGCCGACGCGCCCGTCCTCGGTCAGCGCCTTGGTCTCATACGGGTTCGTTACCCCCGAGACGTCCTGCGCCGCGGTCGCCTTGGCGAGGCTCGCCTCGACGGCGGCCTTGTTCTCGGCGTCGGTCAGCTTCTCGCCCTCAGGTGCAGCGAAGACGAGCCTTGCGTAGGTGCCGGAGGCCGCTGGGTACTTCTGCTCGAGCAGCGCCTGTGCCTCCTGCGACTCGGTGCCGGGCACCGAGAACTTGTCGTTGGTCTTGCCGCCGAAGGCGGCGGCGGCGGCGATCACGCTGACGAGTACGAGCGCCCACAGCGCGAGCACGCGCTTGCGGTGCTCGAAGGCCCAGCCTCCGAGCCGGTACAGACGTTGTGCCATGAGGGTTACCTCTCCTTGGGGTTGAGCAGCCGGATCGCCACGAGGGCGCTGAGCACCACGGCGACACCGGCCGCCGAGTCGAGGAAGTAGTGGTTGCCGGTGGCCGTCACGGCGACGGCCATCACGACCGGGTGGGCCGCCAAGACCCAGCGCAGCGGGCGGCCGCGGAGGGCTCGGAAGCCGAAGATCCCGACGAGCAGGCTCCAGCCGACGTGCATGCTCGGCATGGCCGCGTACGGGTTGAAGGGAACGACGCCGCCGAACGAGCCGGTGTCGTGGCCGCCGGCGAGGCCGACCGTGTCGGCGATGCCGATGTCCGGCACGAGCCGCGGCGGCGCCATCGGCAGCAGCGCGTAGGAGACGGCCGCGAAGCCCAGCGAGACGAGCAGCGCGGTGCGCAGCCGGCGGTAGAGGTCGGGCTGGTTGAACGCCAGCCAGACCAGCGTGCCGGCCACCACCGGCCCGAACCCGAGCATGTAGTAGCTCGAAAGCGGCCCGTGCAGCGCGGACAGCGCGTCCTGGACGGCCGCCTCGTGGAAGATCGACAGCGTGCGCTCGACCGAGATCAGGTCATGCGCGTTGGCCAGCGCGGTTCCGTAGCCGTCGATGGAGAGCCCGCGGATCGCGAGGTAGGTCGGGTAGAGGGCGAGCCACAGCGCGAGCTCGGAGAAGACGAAGCGGAGCCGGCTCGAGGTCGCTCGGGGCCTGGGGAGGGCAACCGCGGTGCTCATGGCCGGGGAAGCTCTCAGCGACCGCCCCGGGTCGAATCAGGAACGTCCCGAGTGCCGTCCCTAGTGAGCGGGCTAGGGTGCGGCTGGCACGAGCTCGGAGGGCGCTTGACCGCCCCCGAAGAGCCGGATGAGGTCGTTCCGGGAGGCGATGTCGAGCTTCTGGAAGACCTTGCGCAGGTGGTACTCGACCGTCTTCGGGCTCAGGAACAGCCGCGCCGCGATCTCCCGGTTGCGCCCGCCCTCGGCCACCAGCCGCGCGATCTGCAGCTCCTGCGGCGTCAGTTGCGCGAGCGTGCTCGGATCGCGCTTGCGGGCCGTCTCCCCCGTCGCCCGCAGCTCGGCCGCCGCCCGGTCGGCCCACGGCGCGGCGTCCAGCGCCTCGAATCGCGCCAGCGCCGATCGCAACTGCACCCGCGCGTCGGTCTTGCGCCGCGCCCGGCGCAGGAACTCGCCGTACGCCAGCTCCGTCCGCGCGTGCACGAACGGCCAGGGGACGCGCTCGTGCGCGGCGAGCGCTTCGAGGAAGCGCTCATCGGCGTCCTCGGGCGGTGCGAGGAACGCGCGGGCGCGCGCGATGACGATGTCGCCGACCACCAGGCCGGAATGGCGCACCCAGCGCTGCCATGCGGCGAGCGGGTCGAGCGCATCGTCGGGCTGTCCGGCGCGCACGGCGGCCTCGATCAGGTCGTCGACCACCGTGTGGCGATACGTCATGTGGCCTTCCTCGAACACGGTGCGGAGCCGCGTGACGGCCGCGGCCGGCCGACCCATGCCGAGCTCGAGGAGGCCCAGCGCCGCCGTTGCCGCCGACACGGGATGGCAGTTGTCCCACGCCTCGCCTTCGGCGATCGCCTCGGCCGCGCGCTCGCGGCACGACGCCTCGTTCCCGCGGACGGCATCGGCGAGCGCGAGCATCGCGAGGTTGACGGCTGCGAGGCCGTCCTGCCCCGTCTCCTTCGCCAGGGCGAGCGACTCGATGGCGGCTGACTCGCCCGCGGCGTAGCGCCCGGCTGCGTTCTCCCAGGTCGCTCGCGTGGTGAGGATGACGCTCAGGGCGGCGAGCGCCCCCGTCGCCCGGGCCGCGCGCTCGGCACGGGCCGCCAGCGCCGCCGGCTGCACGAGGTCGCCGGTGTAGGCGGCGGCCCAGGCGGCGTGGAGCAGTGTGAGCGGGTCGTCGGACTCCGCGCCGAGGACCAGCGCCCGCTCGAGCGCCGGGAAGGCCACGTCGAAGTCGTCGGCTGCGAACGCGCAGAAGCCACGCGCCGTCGCAAGTGCGGCGCGCTCGTCGTCCGTCTCCGCGCGGGTGACCTCGACCAGCGCCCGCAGATCGGGCAGCCGCTCCCAGAGGCGTCCCTGGGCGCACGCCTCGGTCGCGATGATCGCCGCCTGCAGGGCGACTGCCGGGGCGGCGTCGTGGCCGGCCTCGAGGGCATGCATGCACCAGTCCAGGCACTCGCGTGGCGACGTGCGATGCATCGCGCTCGCCGCGCGGATGAGCGCTACGAGTGCGACATCGCCCGGATCCGCGAGGGTGCCGACCCGGTTGACGAGTGCGAGCGCGCGCTCGTTCTCGCCGGCCATGCCGGCGGCTCGCGCGGCGGCCACCAGGCGCCGCGCGCGGACACCCCCGTCGGCCGTCAGCTCTGCGGAGCGCTCGAGCGCGGCCGAGGCGGCGGCGTGGCCGGCCCGGGCCTGCGCCCGATCGGCGGTGCACTCGAGGTCGCCCGCCGCCTCGTCGTCGGTGCCCAGGACGGCGCTCGCGCGATGCCAGGCCCGGCGGTCGGCGTCCTCGTCGGCGGTCAGGGCGCCGGCGAGCGCCAGGTGCACGCGTGCGCGCGCGCCGAACGGCGCCCCGTTGTACACGGCCGAGCGCACGAGCGGATGACGGAACTCGAACGTCCCGTGCGCCACATGCACGAGCCCGGCCGTCTCCGCGGGCTCGAGCGCCGCGGCATCCAGCCCGAGGTCATGCGCCGCCTGGCCGATCACGGCGAGCGACCGCGTGGCGTCGGCCGCCGCGATCAGGAGCAGCTCCTGCGTGCTGGCCGGCAGTTCGAGGACGCGCTCGCCGAAGGCCTGCTCGGCGCCGCTGGCCGTCGTGCCGTCGCGCGCGAGCTCGAGCAGCGCGAGCGGGTTGCCGGCGGCGCGGTGCAGGATGTCGTCGCGCCGGGAGCCGTCGAGGCCGTCGCCGTAGCGGGCCGCCAGCAGGGTCCGCGCGGGCTCCTCGGCGAGCCGCTCGATGCGCATCTCCGCGACACCCGGGAGCGCGAACGGCCGGCCGGGCTCGTCGCGCACCGCGAACAGCAGCACGACGCCCTCGGCCTGCAGCCGCCGCGCGGCGAAGCCCAGCGCGTGGCCCGACTCCTGGTCGAACCATGCTGCATCGTCGAGGATCGCCAGCACCGGCTGCTCCTCGGCGGCGTCGGCCATCAGCGTGAGCGTCCCGACGCCGACGAGGAAGCGATCGGTGTCCCGCTCGCTCAACAGGCCGAGCGCACAGCCGAGCGCGCAGGCCTGCGGCCCGGCCAGGTGCTCGATCCGGTCCTCGAGCGGCCGCAGGAGCTGGTGCAGGGCCGCGTACGGCAGCTCGGCCTCGGACTCGATGCCGGTCGCCTGCAGGACGAGGAACCCCTCCGCCGCCGCCGCGGCCTCCTCGAGCAGCGCGGTCTTGCCGATCCCGGCCTCGCCGCGCAGGAGCAGCGCGCCGCTCGTGCCGCCCCGAGCCGCCTCCAATAGTCGTCCGAGCCCTGCCGTCTCGGTCTCCCGACCGATCAGCATCAGCCGATCCTACGCGCTGGCGGGGACCTCGTGGGGGCGCTCCCGCGGGACCCTCGTCGCAGACTGGGGTTCCGACTGGTGACTCTCCGGATTCGACCAGGGTCGCTCAGCCGTAGCTTGGCGGCATGACCTCGCTCCTCCCCATCTCCCGCCGCGCCGCTCGCGGTGGCGTGCTCATCGTCGGCGGCGGCTTCGCCGGCAGCTACGTCGCTCGCGGGCTCGGCCGTGCGGGCGCGACGATCGTCAATCCAACGAACTTCATGCTCTACACGCCGCTGCTCCCCGAAGCGGCGTCCGGCGCCGTGGAGCCCCGCCGCGTGGCCGTGCCGATCCGGACCATGTGCCCGGACGCCGAGCTGCTCGTCGGCTCGGTGCGGGAGATCTACGCCGACCAGCGCGCCGCGCTGGTGGAGACCGAGACCGGCTTCGTGCGCGTGACGTACGACGAGATCGTGATCGCGCTCGGCGCTCTCTCGCGCCAGCCGCCCGCGGCGGTGAGCGCGCACTCGCTCGAGTTCAAGGACCTGGCCGACGCGATCGCGCTCCGCAACCACGTGCTGCACCAGCTCGATCTGGCCGACGCCGACCTCGACTCCGCCGAGCGGCGGCTCACGTTCGCGTTCGTGGGCGCCGGCTACGCGGGCGTCGAGGCGCTGACCGAGCTCCACGACCTCGTGCGCGGCGCCATGCGCCACTACCCGCGCCTGCGCGACGTCGAGCCCCGCTGGCTGCTGGTCGACGCAGGCGACCGGGTGCTGGCCCAGGCGCCCGAGGGGCTCGGCGACTACGCGCTGCGCGACCTGCGCCGCCGCGGCATCGACGTGCGGCTCGGCACGCGGCTCGAGAGCGTGGACGCCGACGGCGCGACGCTGTCCGACGGCACGCGCGTCGACACCGCGACGCTCGTGTGGGCCGCCGGGGTGACGTCGAACCCGCTCGTGAAGACGCTCGGGCTCCCGACCGACGGCTCCGGCCGCGTAGTGGTGGACGAGTACCTGCGCGTCGAGGGCATGGCACACGCCTGGTCGCTCGGCGACTGCGCGGCGGTGCCCAACACGGCCACCCCGGGCGTGCTCGACCCGGCCACGTGCCAGCACGCGCTGCGCCAGGCGAGGCGCCTCGCCGGCAACCTGCGGGGCCGCGCGAAGCCGTACGGCTACCGCACGCTCGGCCAGGTCGCCTCCCTCGGGCACCGTCGCGGCATCGCCCAGATCCCCGGCATGCGCCTGCGCGGCTACGCCGGTTGGGTCGTCACGCGCGGCTACCACCTGCTGCAGCTGCCGTCGATCACCCGCCGCTCGCGCGTGATGACCGACTGGCTGACCGCCGCCCTGTTCCGCCGCGACATCGCCGAGCTCTCCGCGCTCAACGCGCTCGGCGCGACGGAGGTGCATCGCGGATGACCTATCCGACCCTCGACGCCTTCTACGCCGGCGACGACCGCCGCCGCAGCTCGCGCGAGCGCGACGTCGGCCTGTGGTGGCGCGGCCGCGCGGGAGCCACCTTCCGCGCCGCCTGGGTCGAGCAGACCGGCGAGCTGTACCTGTTCGAGCACATGCGCCCTGGCCTGCGCGGCGGCGGCGTGCACGTGCTGCCTCGTCGCTTCACGGAGGACGAGCTCGAGCACGCCTTCGCCGGGTGGCGGCGCGTCTGCGGCCGCCCCCGCTCCCTCGAGTGGCTCACAGCTCGAGGAGCGCGGCGTAGACCGCAACCGACGTCTCGGCGACCTGGCGCACGAGCCGGTCGAGGTCACGCCCCTCGGGTGCCGTCACGAACACCCGCCCCGGTCGGTTGACGTTCAGCCCGAACCGCTCGACCACGCGCTCGGCGACAGGCGTCCACCCCTCCGGCTCGGCGGCCGCGGCCAGCGCGCCGCCGAGGTCGTCGAGCTCGTAGCGGGTCCCCCCGCGCTTGCGCACGTGCACCCGGACCGGCTTCCCGAGGGCGTACACGAGGCCGGTGTCGAGCTCGATCTCCCCCCGCTCGCCCCAGCCGGCGCGCGCCGCCGACAGCGGCGACGCCTCCTCGAGCAGCACCGCGACATCGTCGGCGGCGATCTCGATCATGCCGGGCTCCACGCGCGCGCCGGCCGCGAGCAACGAGCGCGTTGCCTCGAGGTAGTCCTCGAGGCGCTCCGCCGCGCTCGGGAGCTCGCGTGAGCCCCAGGCGGTCCAGCCGAGCGCCGTGCCGTGCGCGCTCGCGAGCTCGACGTCGGCGCCGCGGTCGAGCAGCAGCTTGACGGTCGACGGGCGCCCCCACATGCCCGCGTAGTGCAGGCCGGTGCCGTTGTCGATCCCCCGCGCGTCCAGCGGGACGCCCGCGTCGAGCAGACGCGCCACGACCTCGTCGTCGCCGGCGCTCGCCCAGCGCGGGAGCAGCTCGGCATCGTCCCAGCGCAGCGGCCCGGGCGCCTGCGGAGCGTGTGGCTCGCCGCGCACGACAGCGCCGATCCACTCGGCCACGGGGTCGAGCTCGATCGGCGCCCCCGCCGCCGCCAGCAGCCGCATCATCGCGCCGCTCTTGAAGCGGGCGGCGCGCGCATACGGCGTCAGCCCGTTGCGGTCGCGGGCGTCGAGCGCGGCGCCGTGCTCGATCAGCAGCTCGGCTACGGCCGGGTCCCCGACGTGCAGGAGCGCGTCCCGCAGCTCGGGGTCCGACGGGCGCAGGTCGCCTTTCTCGAGCAGGACCCGAACCTTGACGGGATCCTCGATCGCGTTGCCGAGCGCGTTCGTGTCGCGCACGGTCGCGCCGCGCTCGAGCAGGAGCTCCAGGCACGCGGTGTCGTCGGCCTCGACGGCGTGGTAGACGGACTCGCCGTCGTCGGGGTTGGCCCCGCGGTCGAGCAGCAGCCGCGTCGTGTCGAGGTCGTGGGCCTCGCCGGCGGCGCCGTAGAGGACCGACATCGCGCCGTACTCGTTGTGGTGCACCTCGTTCACGTCGGCACCGCGGTCCAGCAGCAGCTCGACGGTCCGCCGCACGCCGGGCGCTCGCGGCGACGACGGGCGCAGGAAGACCGAATGGCAGGCACAGGAGAGCGGCCTCCTCCCCACGCCGTCCACGTCGCGGTCGATCAGCTCCGGATCGGCGTCGAGCGCCGTGGCGACGGCGGCGGCGTCGCCGAGCACGAGCGCCACGTCGAAGCCCGCGCGGGCCAGCGAAGGGTCGTGCGCGAGCAGGTGCTCGGCGACGTCGGCGCGGCCTCCCAGCGCCGCGCGCACGAGCCGCGAACGGCGCTCGCCGCGGTCGCCGCGCGACGCCTCCACGTGGCCGACGAGCGCCGGCCAGGACGGGAAGCCCAGTTCGCGGGCGACGGCGTGCTGGGCGTCCGCCAGCCGCGGGGCGCGGTCGTCGCGCAGCTGCGCCTTCCCGGCGCGGGCCGCGCGCAGCAGCTCCTTGGCCCTCCGCCGCGCCTGGTCGATGTCGATGTCCATCAACGATCACCTCCGTCGGCGCTGGTGCTCGCAGCCCGTGCGCCCGAGGTCGATCGCGAGCGGCAGTTCAGGCGGTCGTGCGACGGGCGACGGACCTCGGGTCCTGCCTGCGAGCCAGGCGCGCTCGCCCGGGCGCGCACGGTGCAGCCTATACGTCGAGCGCGAGCTGGCCCGCCGGTGCGATCGGCGCGCGGCGTTGCTCGGGCTCGACGTCCTCGAAGCCCGCCACGCGGACGCCGAGGAGGCGGACCGGCCGCGCCGGGGCGTAGGCCCGCAGGAGCTCGACCGCGGTCTCGATGACGAGGACCGGATCGTTGGTGGGCGCTTCGACGGTGCGCGCGCGGGTGACGGTGGTCCAGTCGTTCAGCCGGACCTTGATCGCGATCGTCCGCCCGCGCCGGCCGCGATTCCGCAGCGCCTCGGCCAGCTCGCGCCCCATCTCGCGCAGCACCGACTCGAGCTGCGCGAGGTCCGCGATGTCCTCGTCGAAGGTCCGCTCGTTGGAGCGCGACTTCGCGGCGCCGCGTTCGGTCTCCACCTCCGAGTGGTCCTCGAAGTTCGCGCGCGCGATCAGGAAGCGCGCGCTGTTCGAGCCGAAGCGACCGGCGAGGCGCTCCTCGTCGGCCCGCTGCAGCTGTCCCAGGGTGCGGATCCCGAGCTCGGCGAGCCGGTCGGCCGTCTTCGGGCCGATGCCGGGCACGCGGCTCGTGGGCGCGGTGGCGAACCGCACGCACGCTTCCTCGCGTCCCATGGCGACGAAGCCGGCGGGCTTGCCGAGGTCGCTGCAGCACTTGGCGATCAGGCGCGACGGCCCGACGCCGACCGAGACGACGATCCCGGTCGCCTCCTTGACCGCCGCCACCACCTCGCGCAGCACGCGCAGTGGCTTCTCGACGCCCGTGAGGTCGGCGTAGGCCTCGTCGAGCCCGAGCTGCTGGACGCGGTCGAGCCGCTCGCCGACGACCTCCCAGACCTTCGCCGACGTCTCCCGGTAGGCCGTGAAATCAGGCGGGATCGTGATCGCGTCGGGGCACAGCCGCCGGGCGCGAGAGGCCGGCATCGCCGAGCCCACGCCGAACTCGCGCGCCTCGTAGCTGGCGGTCGTGACCACCGCGCGGGGCCCCGAGCCGGCCACGATGACCGGCTTGCCGGCCAGCTCGGGGCGCCGCAGGAGCTCGACGGTCGCGTAGAACGCGTCGCAGTCGAGGTGGGCGATGACCCGCTTCCGTGGCACGCGAACAAGCGTACGCCCGGTGGCGGTCGCAGACCCCGGCCAACGGCGCGTCAACTGCGGCTGGGTAAGGGTGAGGGGTTCGGCCGCAGTGAGGGTGCATTTCGTCGACCTCGTCGCGCTCTGACTCGCGAGGTCGACGTTAGGCCCCTATGCGGTGCATTTCGTCGACTTCACGAACGCGGCCGCCGCGAGGTCGACGTTATGCACCCCCGGCCGGCACCCCCGCTCTCCCTACCCAGCGCGGTTGACGTGGGCCGAACGCCTAGCGCGTGGTCAGGATCGACCCGTGACCCGTGAACCGCAGCTTCCGCGCGGTCGCCTCGGTCAGGTCGTACTCGCGCCCCGCCACGTACGGCCCGCGGTCGATGACGCGCACGCGGACGGTGTGGGTCCCGCGCCGCAGCGTGACCTTCGAGCCGCACGGCAGCGTCCTGTGGGCCACGCCGAGGTGGCTCGGGGACAGGCGCCCGCCGCAGCCGAGGTGGTTGCCGTAGAGGCCGGGGCCGTACCAGGACGCGTACGCGGTGCGGTAGACATTGAGCCGCCCCACGTGCCGGCGGGCGGTGCCCACGCGGACGCGGGCGGGAGCGCTCATCGGCTGCCGCACCCGGTCGCGCAGGATGTAGTTGCCGGCCGAGCCGGTGCGGTCGCGGTCGAGCGTGCGCCAGCGGCCGTCGCGCTTGACCTGCAGCGAGGCGACGACGCCGGCGTTGCCCGGGCCGGCGGCCCCCGTGACGACGACGCGCTCGCCGGCGCGGACGTGCATGCGCTTCTTCTCGACCCCGGCCGAGGCGCGAGGCGAAGACGAAGTCGCCGCCGGTGACGAGCGAAGCGAGGCGGCCGCGGTGGACTGAGCCGCCGCGGACGTGATGGGCAGTACAAGACTCATCGCGCCCGCCGCAAAGGCGGTGCGCAGCATGGGTCGCGGTCGCAAGGGGACCTCCTTGGATCGCGGCCGGTGTGCCTACGAGGGGGATTGAGGCGCACCATCGAGCGCGCCGGGATGGGTGGGGCCGGTATCCCCCCGCCCGCGGACGCTTCCTGCGCCGCGGCTCGGCATGGCCGAACGGCCGAGCAGACTAGCGTGGTTGCTCGCACAACTTCGTGCGCGACGTCACACTGCGGCGACGGCCAGCTCGTCGCCGCACTCGGAGCGCAGCTTCGCGAGCCCGAGGCGGATCCGGCTCTTGGCCGTACCCAGCGGCACCGCGGACCGGCGCGCGATCTCATCGGCCGTCAGGCCGCCCCAGTAGGCAAGGACCAGCGCCTCGCGCTGCGCCTCGGGCAGCCGCGTCAACGCGTCACGCACGGTCGACCGCGCGTCCCCCAGCTCCGCGGCGTCGGACGGGCGCTCCTCCGGCCTTCCGTCGTCGGCGGCGACGACGATCTTCAAGCGGTCCGACGCGCGGCCCGCGGCCTGCGCCTCGCGCCAGAGGTCGAGCGCGCGCGAGCGCGCCATCAGGCGCAGGTACGAGCCGAGCTCGCCGCGCCGGGCGTCGAACGCCTCCGGCCGGCGCCAGAGGCGAAGGAAGATGTCCTGCACGACGTCCTGGGCGCGGGCCCCGTCGGCCAGGATCCGATACGCCGCCGCGTACACGCCCGGAGCGTGCTCGTCGTACACGCGGGAGAAGGTCTTGGGGTCTGAGAGGTTCACGAGCGACAGTGTACACGATGTAGAAGGTTGTCAACACTATGTGTCGAATGTTTGTAGAACCCACCGGCACCCGCCAGAATCGCTCCCGATGGGGAACCCGGACCGGCTCACCGGACTCGACGCGTCGTTCCTGGCACTCGAGAAGGCGGGCGCGCACATGCACGTGGGCTCGGTGCTGGTCTTCGACGGCGAGGCGCCGCCGTACGACGACTTCGTGGCGGCGATCGAGAGCCGGCTGCACCTCGTCCCGCGCTACCGGCAGAAGCTCGCGTTCCCGCCCCTGGCCCAGGCGCGGCCGGTGTGGGTCGACGACCCGCACTTCAACACCCGCTACCACGTGCGCCACACGGCACTGCCGGCACCCGCGAGCGAGGACGAGCTGCGGCGGCTCGCTGGTCGGGTCTTCTCGCAGCAGCTCGACCGCGCGAAGCCGCTGTGGGAGATCTGGCTCGTGGACCGGGTCGGCGAGGACCAATTCGCGCTCGTGTGCAAGACCCACCACGCGCTCGTCGACGGGATCTCGGGCGTCGACATCATGACCGTGCTGTTCGACCTCGAGCAGGACCCGCCCGAGCGCGAGCCGGGTCCGGGCTGGTACCCGCGCCCCGAGCCTTCGGGGGCAGCGCTGCTGGCCGACGCGCTCGCCGCGGGGGCTGCCGCGCCGCTCGACGCCGTGCGGGCCGCGGCCGGCGCGGTCGCCGGCCCGCGCCGGGCCGGAGAGCGGGTCGCGCGCACGCTCGCCGGGCTCGCCTCGATGGCCGGGGCCGGCCTCGGCGGCGCGCCGCCGAGCCCGCTCAACGTGCGCATCGGCTCGCACCGGCGCTTCGCGTGGGTCGAGGCCGACCTCGACCGCTTCAAGGCCGTCAAGGGCGCCGTGGGCGGCACGGTCAACGACGTCGTGCTCACCGTCGTCGCCGGCGCGCTGCGCGCCCACCTGATCCGCCGCGGGCGCGACCCCGAGGGCCTCGAGCTCAAGGCGATGGTGCCGGTGTCCGTGCGCACGGCGGACGAGCGGGGGTCGCTCGGCAACAAGGTGGCGGCCATCTACGCGCCGCTCCCGGTCGGCGTCGAGGATCCGCTCGAGCGCTACCGCATCGTGCACGACGCGCTCGGCGACCTGAAGGGCTCGGCGCAGGCGATCGGCGCCGAGACGCTGACCCAGATGGCCGGCTTCGCCGCGCCCACGCTGCTCGACCAGGGCGCGCGGCTGCAGTCGCTCCAGCGCCTCTTCAACGTCACCGTGACCAACGTCCCCGGTCCGCAGTTCCCGATCTACATGCTCGGCCGGCGCCTGCGCGCGTTCTATCCCGAGGTGCCGCTCGTCCTCAATACCGCGCTCGGGATCGCGATCATGTCCTACGACGGGCGCATCTTCTTCGGCCTGCTGGGCGACTACGAGGCGATGGCGGACATCGACGACCTCGCGGCCGACCTGCGCTCGGCGATCGACGAGCTGGCCGCCGCGGCGGGCGTCCCGCCCCGGTCCCGCGGCCGGGCGAGGCCGGCGCGGCGGCGGACCAAGAGCACCGCTTGAGGCGGGTCGCAGCCGGGATCGTGGCCGCCGCGGTGGCCCTGCTGGCGCTCGTGCTCGTCCTGGGCGCGCTCGACGACGCGGAGGTCGGTACCGCCCAGGGGCCGGGTGAGCTACGCCCCGACCGCGGCGCGAGCCACGACGCGCCCGCCGGCCGCGGCGGATCCGAGCCGCCGACGAGCGGCGCGCACCGGCCGGTCCTCGTCACCCGTGACCGCCGGCCACTCACCGACGACCAGCTCATCCATGCGCTCGAGCTCGGCAACGTCGTCTTCCTCTACGACGCCCCGGACCCCGGCACGGTCCTCGAACGCGTGCAGCGCGAGGTCGGCGGGCCGTTCGACGCCGAGCTGGCGGCCGCGGGCCAGGCCGTGATCCTCGCCCCGCGCACAGGCGCGGGTGCGGCCACCGCGCTCGCCTGGCGCCGCATCCTGAGCACCCCGGACCCGAGCGATCCTCGATTGCTCCGGTTCGCGGAAGCGTGGCTTGGCCGCGGATTGGGAGAATGAGGGGCATGGCCGGCCTCATCCCGCCGCTTCGGCTGGCGCTCGCCCAGATCGACCCGCGCGTCGGCGACCTCGAGGGCAACGCCGCGCGGATCACGGCGCAGATCGACGCCGCGCGCGACGCGGGCGCCGAGCTGGTGCTGTTCCCCGAGCTTGCACTGACCGGCTATCCGCCCGAGGACCTGCTGCTGAAGGAGCACTTCCTGCAGGCGACGCGCGAGGCGATGGCCACGCTGGCCCGCGAGGCGGAGGGGATCGTGGCGCTGGTCGGCTTCCCCGAGCGCGCCGACGACGTCTACAACGCCCTCGCCGTGCTCGCCGACGGCGCGCTGCAGGCCGCCTACCGCAAGACCGTGCTCCCCAACTACGGCGTGTTCGACGAGCAGCGCTACTTCCAGGTCGGCGACGGCGGGGCCGTGCTCGAGCTGGGCGACGTGCGCCTCGGCCTGACCATCTGCGAGGACATCTGGACGCCCGGCCCGCCCGCCTCCGACGAGGCGCTCGCGGGCGCCGCGCTGATCCTCAACGGCTCCGCGTCGCCGTACCACGCCGGCAAGGGGGTCGACCGCGAGCGGATGCTGATCCAGCGCGCGCGCGACAACCTGGCCGCCGTCGCGTTCTGCAACCTCGTCGGCGGGCAGGACGAGCTGGTCTTCGACGGCCACTCGCTGCTGATCGACCACGAGGGGACGGTGCTGGCCCGCTCGCCGCAGTTCGCCGAGGCGCTCACCGTTGCGACCGTCGATCTCCAGGCTGCGCTCACCGCCCGGCTGCGGGACACGCGGCTGCGCACGCCGGTGCGCCGCGCGCTGCCCGAGGTGCGCCGGATCGGCCCGCTCCCGCGCGGCGAGGCCGCCGGCGGGCCGATCGGCGGCGACGTCGCGCCGCTGCTCGAGCCCGAGGCGGAGGTCTACGCCGCGCTCGTGCTCGGCACCCGCGACTACGTCGAGAAGAACGGGTTCGAGCACGTCGTGATCGGCCTCTCGGGCGGCATCGACTCGACGCTCACGCTGCTCGTCGCAGTCGACGCGCTGGGGGCCGACCGCGTCACCTGCGTGTCGATGCCTTCGCGCTTCTCCTCGTCGGGCACGCGCGACGACGCGCGGGTGCTCGCCGAGAACCTGGGCGTCGAGCTGCTGGAGATCCCGATCGGCCGCTCGATGGAGGTCTATGACGAGCTGCTCGCCGACGTGTTCGCCGGCCGCGAGAGCGACATCACCGAGGAGAACCTCCAGGCGCGGATCCGCGGCAACATCCTGATGGCGCTCTCGAACAAGTTCGGCTGGCTCGTGCTCACGACCGGCAACAAGTCCGAGAACTCGGTCGGGTACTCGACGCTCTACGGCGACTCGGCGGGCGGCTTCGCGGTCATCAAGGACGTGCCCAAGACGCTCGTGTACCGGCTCGTCGACTACCGCAACGCGCGCGCCGCCCAGCCTCCCGTGCCGCGCTCGATCATCGAGCGGCCGCCGAGCGCCGAGCTGCGCGACGACCAGCGCGACAGCGACTCGCTGGGCGACTACGACACGCTCGACGAGATCCTCGAGGGCTACATCGAGGAGGACCTCGAGCCCGATCAGCTCGAGCGGGCCGGCCTGCCGGCCGACGCGATCGAGCGGGCGATCGCGCTCGTCGACCGCGCCGAGTACAAGCGCCGTCAGGCGCCGCCCGGCATCAAGATCAGCCCGCGCGCGTTCGGGCGTGACCGGCGGATGCCGATCACGAACGCGTACCGGCCGGGCCGCCGCCCGCCGGTAGCTCTCTGACCGCGATCGTCATCCGCACGAGCGCGCACAGGCGATCGTCGTCGTCGGTGATCTCGACCTCCCAGACCCAGGTCGTGCGCCCGCGGTGGCGGCGCCGTGCGACGGCGTGGATCGTCCCGTCCACGATCGGGCGCAGGAAGCTCGTCTGGTTCGAGAGCCCCTGGGCGGTCTGGCCCTGCTCGTGCACGGCCATCCAGGTGGCCATCGAGGCCATCGTCTCGGCGATCGAGGCGAACACGCCGCCGTGCACGAGCCCGGCCGGCTGGCGCAGCTCGTCGCGCACCGCGACCTGCGCGCGGACCTCCTCGTCGCTGTAGCTGAGCAGCTCGAGGCCGTAGAGGCGGTCGAAGCCGACGGGCCAGCCTTCGAACGGGGTGGCAGTCAAGCGCGGGACACTACCCTCAGGCTCGTGCCCCTTGCCCCGGACCAGCGCGCGGTGCTGGAGCTCGTCCTGCGCCAGGGCCGCTCCTACGGCGAGCTGTCCGAGCTGCTCGGGATCCCGGAGCGCGACGTCCGGGCCCGAGCCGACGCCGGCGTCCGCGCGCTCGCGGGCGAGCCCGACGCGGGCGTCGACAGCGGCCGGATCGCCGACTGGCTGCTCGGCCAGCAGCCGGAGGCGGAGGCGGACCGAACGCGCGCCGCCGTGGCCCGCAACCCGCTCGCGCGCGACTGGGCCGCCACCGCCGGCGACCGTCTGCGCGAGCTCGGGGGCGCGATCCCGGCTGTGCCGGGCGACGAGCCGGCCGCGGTGCGTGGCGACGAGCCATCCTCGGAGCCCGCCGCGACGCCGTCCGGCGGCGCAGCCGCGCCGCGCCCGCGCGAGGTCCGCGACCGCCCGTCGCGCGCGCCCGCCGCCGGCGTCCCGCGCTCGTCGCGCCTCGGCGGCGCCATCCTCATCGCCGTCCTCGTGCTCGTCGTCGGCGGCGCCCTCTACCTCATCCTCGGTCGCGGCGACGACGACGACCCGCAGGCGACCGCCCCGGCGTCCGAGACCGCGGCGACCGCGACGCCGGCCGCCACCGGCAACGACATCGTGCTCCAGGGCCCGGACGGCTCGAAGGCGGCGGGCCTCATGCGCCTCATCCGGCGCGAGGACGGCGCGGTGCAGTTCGCGATCGCCGCCCAGGACGTTCCCGCCAACGAGGGTCGGGAGGTGTACGCGGTGTGGTTCACGCGCGAGGGCAGCAAGCCGCGACGCCTCGGATTCGCCCAGTCGCAGGTCACCAAGCAGGGCGTGCTGACCACGGGCGGGCCGCAGAAGGGCGACGAGGACGCGTTCCCGCGCTGGTTCGCGACGTACGAGAAGGTGCTCGTCACGCGCGAGACCGACGCGAAGGCGAAGCGACCCGGCCCTGCGGTGCTCGAGGGCACGCTGCCGGCCGGCACCGGCTGATAGCTTCCGCCACCTGACAACGTTGTCGGGCGACCGCAGGCCAACCATGCGCGACGTCGCGGCGCTCGCGGGCGTGAGCCTGAAGACCGTCTCGCGCGTGATCAACGACGAGCCGGGCGTCGCCGACGCGACCACCCGCCGGGTCGGCGAGGCGATCGCCGGGCTGGGCTTCCGCCGCAACGACCTCGCCCGCTCGCTGCGCCAGGGGCGCACCTCATCCACGCTCGGCCTCGTCATCGAGGACGTCGCCAATCCGTTCTACTCCGCGATCGCCCAGGCGGTCGAGGCGGTCGCCCGCGAGCGAGACTTCATGCTCATCACGGCGTCGTGCGAGGAGGACCCGAAGCGGGAGCGGGAGCTGGTCGAGGCGCTGCTCCGGCGTCGCGTCGACGCGCTCCTGCTCGTGCCCGCCTCGCACGACCACGGCTACCTCGAGGCGGCGCGCAGCGAGGGCACCCCGGTGGTGTTCGTCGACCGTCCGCCGGTCGGCCTGGAGGCCGACGTCGTGTTGCTGGACAACCTCGGCGGCGCCCGGTCGGCCGTCGAGCATTTGCTCGCGCACGGCCACGAGCGGATCGCGATGGTCGCCGATCCCGGCGACCTCTACACCGCCGCCGAGCGCCTGGCCGGCTACCGCGAGGCGCTCGTGGCCGCCGGGATCCCCGTCCGCGACGAGCTGGTCCGGACCGGCACGCACGACGCGCAGCAGGCCGAGGCGGCCGTGCGCGAGCTGCTCGCGCTGGCGCCCGAGCGGCGCCCGACGGCGCTCTTCGCCGGCAACAACCGGAACACTGTGGGCGCGCTGCACGCGCTGCGCGGCGCGGAGCGCGAAATCGCGCTCGTCGGCTTCGACGACCTCGAGCTGGCCGAGCTGCTCGCCGTGCCCACCACAGTGGTGCGCCACGACAGCCGGCAGCTCGGCGCCCAAGCCGCGGAGATCGCCTTCGCCAGGCTCGCAGGGAGCGAGAATCCGCCGCGCCGCGTCGTCGTGCCCACCGAGCTCGTCATCCGAGGATCCGGGGAGGTCCCGCCACCGTGAAGCCCCAGGTGCTGCCGCCGAACGTGCTGCGCCACTTCTACGCGGGCGGCGCTCGCCTCGCCGACCTGCGCGGGCTCGAGCTCGAGTCCGACCACATGCCCGAGGAGTGGCTCGGCGCCGTCAACACGGCGTTCGGTCACGCGGAGCGCGGCCTGAGCCGGCTCGAGGACGGCACACTCGTCCGAGACGCGATCGCCGGCGACCCGGAGGCGTACCTGGGAGCCGACCACGTCCGCCGCTTCGGCGCCGATCCCGCGCTGCTCGTCAAGCTGCTTGACGCCGGGCAGCGCCTCCCGGTCCACTTCCACCCGGATCGAGCCTTCGCCCGCGAGGCGCTCGGCAGCCCGTACGGCAAGACGGAGGCGTGGCTGATCGTGGAGGCCGAGCCGGGCGCCGCGGTGTGGGCGGGCTTCCGCCGCGAGGTCGAGCTCGCCGAGGTGCGCGGGTGGATGCGCGAGCAGGACTCGCCCGCGATGCTCGACGCCCTCCACGAGCTCCCCGTGAGCGCCGGAGACGCGATCTTCATCCCCGCCGGCATGCCGCACGCGATCGGCGCCGGCATCCTGATCGTCGAGCTCCAAGAGCCGACCGACCTCTCGGTGCTGCTCGAGTGGGACGGCTTCGAGCTCACCGAGGCCGAAGGCCACCTCGAGCTCGGCTGGGACCGCGCGCTGGAGGCACTCGATCGCACGGCCGTCGAACCCCCGGGCCACACGCTCCCCGAGGCGGCCGATCCGTTCTTCCGCGCCGAGTGGCTCACGGGCGGCGCCCCGCTCGATCGGGGCTTCTCGATCCTCGTCGGCACGGCCGGATCGGGGACGCTGGCCACCGAGGGCGGCGGCGAGCTGCCGTTTGCGCGCGGCTCGGTCGTACTCGTGCCCCATGCCGCCGGGGCGGGAGAGCTGCGCGGAGAGGTGGCCGCCATCCGCTCGCGGCCGCCCGATCCGGGCGCATAGCGCCGCGAGTCGTGGCGCGCGTCAGGGACCGACGAGCTTGCCGGGGTTCATGATCCCCGCCGGATCGCAGCGATCCTTGACGTCGCGCAGCACCGACAGGCCGAGCGCGCCGACTTCGGCCTCCATCCACGGCGCGTGGTCCCGCCCTACAGCATGGTGGTGGGTCAGCGTTCCGCCCGCCTCGAGCAGGGCGTCCGTCGCGGCCGCCTTGGCCGTCCGCCACTGACCGGCGGGATCGGCGGTGTCGGCTCGAGCGAGGACCGTGAAGTACAAGGACGCCCCCGTGGGATACAGATGCGAGACGTGGCAGCCGACGAGCATGCCCGGGAGCGCCGCCCGCACCGCCGCGCGAACGGCGGCGAGCCGCGACCACGGCGCCGCGGTCTCCAGCGTCTCCACCATGACCCCGCGATCCATCAGGTCGTCACGAAGGTGCGGCCCGGCGAACCGCGAGGCCGCCCACGCACGCCCCGGGCCCTGCCCCAGACTCCGCGCGCCGGCCCGGCGAAGCCGCGACGCAGCCTCGGCGCGCCGTCGGGCCACGAGCTCCGCAGGGCCCTCCCACCCGAGCAGGATGAGACACGCGCCGTCGCCGCGTGCGCGGACGCGGATCGCCGCTCGCGCGAGCGGACCCGTTCCCGCCACGGCGAGCGTGACTCGGGTCTCGTCTTCGTCCGACAGCCGCGCGACGTCCGGGGCCGCTCCGGCCTGCTCGAGCTCGCGCAGCGCCTCGCAGCCGGCCTCGAAGCCCGCGATCACCCAGCCCTCGTAGCGCCGCTCCGCGGGCGCGGGATGCAGCCGGAGGGCGACCTCCGTGATGACCCCGAGCGATCCCTCGGAGCCGGCGACGAGCTGCCGGAGGTCGGGCCCGGCGGCGCTCGCGGGGAGCGTTCTCGCCACCAGGTCGCCGGCCGGCGTCGCCAGGCGCACGCCGACGAGGCTCGCGTCGATCCGGCCTCGGCCGGTCGAGGCCTGGCCCGAGGAGCGGGTGGCCACGCAGCCGCCAACGGTGGCCCATTCGTAGCTCTGCGGGACGTGGCCGAGCGTGAGACCGTATGCCGCCAGCGCGCGGTCCGCCTCGGGGAGCCGCAGCCCGGGAGCGAGCGTCGCGGTCAGCGATCGCTCGTCGACCGCGAGCACGCCGTCCATGCGCCCGAGATCGAGCGAGACCAGCGCCGGGAAGCGGCCGCGCAGCGGCTCGAGCCCGCCGACCACGCTCGTGCCGCCGCCGAACGGCACGACCGCCACCCCGGCCTCCGCGCACGCCGCCAGCACCGCCGCCACCTGCTCGCGGCTCGCGGGCGCGACCACCGCGTCGGGCGCGTCCTCGCATTGCCCGGCGCGCTGGGCGAGCAGGTCGAGGTACGACTTCCCGCGGCAGCGCAGCACTCGCGCCGCCCGGTCGCTGCGCACCGCATCGGATCCCACGATCGCCTCGAGCCGCGAACGCACCACGTCCTCGAGCGCCGGCTCGAGCAGCCGCACCGCCTCGAGCGGCACCGGCCGCGACACGACGCGGCCGTCCACGCCGAGCGCGTCACGAAGGAACGGCACGGCGTGCTCGGGCAGCGACGGCCCCGCCCCGGGCTCGCCCCAGCCCCAGAACACCTGCTCGCGCCTCACGGGCGCGACGGGATCGTGGGCTCGCGCCTCACCGCACCGCGTGGTCGAGGCGCTCGAGCGCGGCGGCCAGCTCGCGGCGCGCCGCGCGGCGCAGCATGAAGCGCCCGAAGCGCGCCATCCCCCGGCCGCGCTGGCGTAGCTCGAGCGTGACCCGCGTCCCGTCCCCCGCCTCCTCCAGGACCACCTCGACCCGGCGCTCGGCCAGCACCTTCGCGAACGGCGTTCCCTCGATCTCCTGCGCCCACGCACGCCGGCGCGGCGCCTCCTGGCCGTCGAGCCGCCAGTCGGCCCGCACCGCCCGGCCGCGGTCGGAGCGGAGCACGGTCGTCCACCCGTCGGCCGTGATCGCCTTGACCCGCTCGACGCGCGGCCACCAGCGGGCCAGCGCCCGCGGCTCCCCCACCACGGCCCACACGCGCTCGGGCGCGGCCGCCACGGTGCGGGAGCGGGTGACGATCACTCGCCGTCGTAGGGCAGCAGCGCGTGGACGTCGTAGCCGGTCAGCCGCTCGCGGCCCCCGAGGAACGCGAGCTCGACGAGGAACGCGCAGCCCACGATCCGCGCCCCCGCGCCCTCGATCAGCTCGGCCAGCGCCCGCGCCGTCCCGCCGGTGGCGAGCAGGTCGTCGTGCAGGAGCACCCGCGCGCCGTCGGCCAGCGCGTCGGCGTGCATCTCCAGCGCGTCGACGCCGTATTCGAGGATGTACTCGGCCGAGACCGTCTCGTGCGGGAGCTTGCCCGGCTTGCGCGCCGGAACGAAGCCCGCGCCCAGCTCGCGCGCGATCGCCGCCCCGAGGATGAAGCCGCGCGCCTCGGCCGCCACCACGAAGTCGACGTCGCGCGGCCGCGCCCAGTCGGCGAGCTGCCCCACGGCGTCCGACAGCGCGTCCGCGTCCAGCAGCAGCGGCGTGATGTCCTTGTAGAGGATGCCCGGCTTCGGGAAGTCCGGGATGTCGCGGATGTGCTCGCCCAGGTCGCTCACTTGGCGATCCGGCGCAGGTCGCGCACGAGCAGCAGGTGCTTCAGGTGCGACGCCACGGCGGCGAGGTTCTCGAGCGCCTCGATCGCCTCCTTGCGCCGCTCGGGGTTCCGCGAGCGCAGCGACGGCGCGAGGATCTGCTGCAGCAGCGCCGCCTCGCGCTCGGCCGAGGTCTTGAACACCCGCAGGTTGCGCCCGGCCACGCCGTAGCGCGCCAGCTCGGTGACCGCACGCACGATCTCGCGCTCGGTCTCGTCGTAGTAGCGCGTCCCGCCGCGGACCTCACCGCGCACGATCCCGAACTCCTCCATCTCCTGCACGAGCCGCGGCTCGGCGCCGGTCTCCTCGACCACATCGGAGAGCGAGTACAGCGCCCCGTGGTCGCGCAGGGAGAACGTCAGGCGGCGCAGGGCGGCACCCGGGCGTGCCGCGTCCGGCGCCGGCGCGGCGGCGCCCGGCGCAGGCGGCGGCTCGTCCTCGGCGCGGCCCGCCGCCAGCTCCTGGCGGATCACGCGCAGGGGCAGGAACTCGTCGCGCTGCAGGCGCAGGATCGTGCGCAGGCGCGAGACGTCGGTCTGCGCGTAGAGCCGGTAGCCGCCGGGCGTGCGCCGGGGCGACAGCAGCTTCTGATCCTCCAGGTAGCGGATCTTGGAGATCGAGATGTCGGGGAACTCCTGCGAGAGCTGCTTGCAGACCGCCCCGATGGTCAGCGACTTGCGCGGCGCCTCGTCCTCCGCAGGCGGCGGGAGGGGGGCTTCGATGAGCGGGTCGTCCGACACCGCTACCGGGCCAGATAGGTCAGCTTGTACTTGCCGATCTGGAGCTCGTCGCCGTCCTCGAGCTTGTGCGAGTCGATCCGGTGGCGGTTGACGTACGTGCCGTTGAGCGACCCGGAGTCGTCGAGGTACCACTCACCCGACCGCCGCACGAGCACGGCGTGGTCGCGCGAGACCGTCACGTCGTCGAGGAAGATCTCGGCCTCGGGGGAGCGGCCGATCGTCATCCGCTCGCCGGTGAGCGGGAACGACTGGCCGACCCGGCCGCCGCCCGAGCGGATCACGAGCGCGCCGCTCTCGGCGGCGACGTCGCCGACATCGACGGGCCGCAGCTCGCCCGTCTGCTCGTCGATGATGTACGTCGCGGTCGTCACGTCATCACGCGGCTCGCGCGTCCCGACGAAGGCGCCGCAGCGCGTGCAGTAGTTGGCCCCCTCGTTGACGACGAAGCCGCACTCGGGGCAGTGGCGCGCCATCCGGGGCGCTCCCGGGCGCTAGACCTCGTCGCCCGCGCCGGCCGCGCGGCCCGCGAGGATGTCGGTCAGGCGCTGGACGTCCGCCCCCGAGATGACGTCCTCACCGCCCTCGTGCTTCTTGCGCAGCCGGTTGACCAGCTCGGCGCGCAGGATGTCGATCTTCCCGTGCAGGATCCGTCGGCGGTAGGACACCTCCTGCTCCTCGTCCGTGAGCTGCTGGATGAGGTCCTTGAGCTCCTGATCGGAGAGCGAGCCGAGATCGGGAAAGGTGTCCATGTCGGCGAGCATAGCGAATTCATCAACCTGTACTTGAGGGTCGAGACGCGCGGAATCGCAGGCCCTCGCGGACGTACTGCGCGGTCGATCCGAGCACCATCGCGATGCCGATGTAGAGCAGCACCGCGCCGACCGTCTCGAGCCCCGCCATCGCGAAGAAGAGGGCGCTCATGACGGGCCACACGCCCAGCCGGCCGAGCCAGTTGATCTTGATGTCCGCACCCTGACGCAGGCCCCAGCGCACGAGGCCGAGCATGAACAGCTCGCGCACCGCGAGCACCGCGAGCCCCCACCTCGGGAGCAGCTCGAAGTGCCAGCAGACGACCGCGCCCGAGAGGATCAGCATGCGGTCCACGAGCGGGTCGAGCAGCGCGCCAAGCCGCGAGTACTGGCCGGTCACGCGCGCCGCGATGCCGTCGAAGTAGTCCGACCAGCCGATCACGCCGAACACGATCACCGCGAGCGTGCTCTGCCCGTTCTCCGACGAGAAGGCGAGGATCAGGAAGACGGGGATGAGCGCGAGGCGGACGTAGCCGATCGCGTTCGGGATCGTCCACGGCCGCAGTGGCTGGCCGCGCAGGGTCTGCGGCGGCGGAGGGCCCGAGCGATCGAGGCCGAACAGGCGCCGGAACGTGAGGCGGGCGCGCTCGGCAGCCTCGGCCGCCCGCTCGCCCGGGGTGCCCTTCAGGGAAGGGTCCGCCACAGGTCCACGGCCGCCTCGACGGCCCCCTCGAGCGCCAGCGTGCGCGTCTCGCGCCCGCGCCGCAGCTGCGCCTCGATCTCTCCGTTGGCCAGCGTCCGCCGCCCTACCGTCAGCCGCAGCGGGACGCCCAGCAGCTCGGCGTCGGCGAACTTCTCCCCCGGGCCGGCGTCACGGTCGTCGTAGAGCACGCGCAGGCCGGTCTCCTCCAGCTCCCCGTAGAGCTTCTCGGCGAGCTCGCGCTCCTCGCTGCCCTCCTTGCCGAGCCCGACGAGATGGATGTCGAACGGCGCGATCGCGCGCGGCCACGAGATCCCCGCCTCGTCGGCGAACTGCTCGACGGCGGCGGCCGTGATGCGCGCCGGGCCGATGCCGTAGGAGCCCATCCAGATCGGGTGCGGCGTGCCGGACTCGTCCAGATAGGTCGCGTTGAGCGGCTCGGAGAAGCGGGTGCCGAGCTTGAAGATGTTTCCCACCTCGATCGCCGGTTCGATCCGGATCGGGTGCCCGTCGACCGTGTCCCCGGGCTCGACGCGGCGCACGTCGCCGCGCTTGAACGGGAAGTCGCGGCCGGGCTCGACCCCGCGCAGGTGCGCGTTGTCGCGGTTGGCGCCGGTGATGTACGGGCCGGGCTCGACGGCATCGTCGAGCAGGATCGGCACGTCGACGCCGACCGGTCCGATGTACCCCGCCGGCCCGATGCGGTCGGCGAACTCGTCCTCGCGCGCGGGCCGGAACGGCGCGCCGAGCGCGTTCGCGAGCTTGATCTCGTTCACGCGGTGGTCGCCGCGGACGATGACCATCACCAGCCCGCGGTCCTCCACGATCACCGGGAACGCCTTCAGCAGAGCGCCCGCCGGCACGCTGAGGCGGTCGGCCACCTCGCGCACCGTGGTCAGTCCCGGGGTGCCGACCTCCTCGGGCGCCGCGATCCCCTCCGGCAGCTCGACCGGCTGCGCCTGCGCGCTGGCGACCTCGACGTTCGCCGCGTAGCCCGGCGCGAGCGCGACGTCGTTCTCGCCCGCCGGGCACGGCGCCATGTACTCGTGGGCGCCGAAGCCGCCCATCATCCCGACGTCGGACTCGACCCGGTACCACTCGAGCCCCACGCGATCGAAGATCCGGTCGTACGCCTCGCGGTGCTTCTCGTAGGAGTCGTCGAGCCCCTCGCGGTCGCGGTCGAACGTGTACGCGTCCTTCATGATGAACTCGCGCGTGCGCAGGACGCCGGCGCGCGGCCGCGGCTCGTCGCGCTCCTTCGTCTGGATGTGGTACAGGAACAGCGGCAGGTCGCGGTAGGAGCGCACGACGGGCGCCACGTGGGTCGTGATGACCTCCTCGTGCGTCATGGCCAGCACGAGGTCGGCGCCGCGGCGGTCCTTGAGCTTGAACAGCTCCTCGATGTCGTAGCGCCCGCTGCGCTGCCACAGCTCGGCCGGGTTGAGCACCGGCATCAGCATCTCGTGGCAGCCGATCCGGTCGAGCTCCTCGCGGACGATCTGCGCCACGTTCTCGTGCACCCGCCAGCCGGCCGGCAGCCACGTCCACATGCCGGCGCCGAGCTGCCGGACGAGCCCGGCGCGCACCATCAGCCGGTGTGAGAGCGCCTCGGCATCGGCGGGCGCCTGCTTCTCGGTGGGCAGGAAGTAGCGGGAGAGCCTGGTCATCGGGTTCGAGAGCCTAGTCTGTCTCTGACTGACGACGACCGACAGGAGTAGAGACATGGCCTACGAGGTTCCCGCCCTGCCCTACGCGTACAACGCGCTCGAGCCGCACATCGACGAAGCCACCATGCGCGTGCATCACGACAAGCATCACCAGGCCTACGTGGACAAGGTCAACGCGGCGCTCGAGGGCACGGACTGGGACGGCAAGCCGATCGAGGAGGTCCTCCAGAACCTCGACGCGCTGCCGGCGGACAAGCAGAAGGCCGTCCGCAACAACGGCGGCGGCCACTACAACCACTCGCTCTTCTGGACCTGGATGAGCCCCGACGGCGGCGGCGAGCCGAGCGGCGCCCTGGCCGACGCGATCAACTCCGCGTTCGGCTCGTTCTCGGACTTCCAGGGCACGCTGAAGGAGACCGGCGTCAACCAGTTCGGCTCCGGCTGGTCCTGGCTCGTCCACGACGGCTCCGGCCTTGCCGTGGTCGGCAGCGCCAACCAGGACACGCCGCTCTCCAGCGGCCAGACGCCGCTGCTCGGCGTCGACGTCTGGGAGCACGCCTACTACCTCAAGTACCAGAACAAGCGCCCGGACTACATCGACGCGTGGTGGAACGTCGTCAACTGGGACGCCGTGGGCGAGCGCTACTCGTCCGTCGCGTAGTTTCGTCACGCCTCTGTGCCGCCTGCGTTCCAACTGCGGCATTGAGGGGGAGAGACCGGCCACGCTGAGCCTCGTGGAGGCGTGACCGAGGGAGCATTTCGTCCACCTCACCACGGCTCGCCTCGCGAGGTGGGCGAAATGCACACCAGAGGAGCAGAACGTCCACGTCGCGGGCGGGAGGTGCGCGAAGTGGACGAAATGCACACCGGCCACGCCCGAAAACCACGACCGGGAGTGCTGATCCACCGGTCCCTCTCTGAATGCCGCCATTCACGGCATCAAGGCGGCGCGGCCGGCGCGCCCGGAGACCTGGCGCGCGCGGCTCGCGCTGCTCACGCGCGAGTGAAGCGTCGCCCCTCGGTGGGCGACGCCTTTTCGTCGAGCAGGACGTCGTCCATCGCGTCGGCGTCCGCTCGCGCGGACTCGGCCTCCAGCTTCGCGAGCCGCTCGGGCGTGAGCTCGCCGGCGTTCTCCTCCTCGATGCGCTGGAGCCACTCGGCGCCGGCGGCCTGCTGGTCGGCGTCGACGTCGATCCGCTTCGTCTGCGCGTACTTGTCGATCTCGAGGAACAGCTCGTCGACGAGCCGCTCCTGCGGGACCTTCTTGAGCGCCTTGCCGCGGGAGAAGATCAGGCCCTCGTTCTTGGCGCCCGTGATGCCGAAGTCGGCGTGCGAGGCCTCGCCGATCCCGTTCACCGCGCAGCCGAGGACGGCGACCTCGATCGGGTCCTCGTAGGCCTCGAGCCGGCGCTCGATGTCGGCCACCACCGTGTCCATGTCGAACTGCAGCCGCCCGCAGGTCGGGCAGGCGATCAGGACCGGGCCGCGCTCGCGCAGCTTCAGCGCCTTGAGGATCTCCCAGGCGACCTTGACCTCCTCCTCGGCGTGGAACGTCGAGAGCGAGATCCGGATCGTGTCGCCGATCCCGTCGGCCAGCAGCGTGCCGAGCCCGACCGCCGACTTGAGCGAGCCCGACCACTTGGTCCCCGCCTCGGTGATCCCCAGGTGCAGCGGGTACGGGATGCGCTCGGAGAGCAGCCGGTTGGCGGCGATCGTGTAGGGCACGTTGGTCGACTTGATGGAGACCTTGAAGTCCTCGAACTGGAGGCGCTCCATGAGCCCGACGAACTCCACGGCGGCCGTGACGAGCGCCTCGACCGGATTCTCGCGCTCGAGCTCGTGCAGGTGCTTGGGGAGCGAGCCCGAGTTGACCCCGATGCGCATCGGCGTGCCCGCGGCGCGCGCCCGGCCGGCCACTTCGGCGACCTTCTCCGGCCCGCCGATGTTGCCCGGGTTGAGGCGGATGCAGTGCGCACCGGCGTCGATCGCCTTGAGCGCCAGCGTGTGGTTGAAGTGGATGTCGGCGATCACGGGGATCGGGGACTCGACGACGATCGTCTTCAGCGCCTCGATGTCCTTGTCGCGCGGCACCGCAACCCGCACGAGGTCGGCGCCGGCGTCCGCCACCTTGCGGATCTGCTCCATCGTGGCGCCGAGGTTCGCGGTCTCCGTCTTCGTCATCGTCTGGACGACGACGGGCGCGCCGCCGCCGATCTGCACGCCGCCGACGCTCACGGACCGCTCAGAAGCCATGGGTCCCAGTCTAGGATGGCCGCCGGTGTCCTGGAAAAGCCGGGTCAACGCAGCCCTCCCCTCCACCGTGCGCGATCGGCTCGCCGCACCGCCGCCGCTCCCCCAAGCGTCGCCGGACGCCGGCGACCGGCTCCTCACCGCCCCCGCCTTCGTGCTCTCGAGCGTCCGGTCGGGCTCGACGCTGCTGCGGGTGCTGCTGAACACGCATTCGCAGATCCACGCGCCACACGAGCTGCACCTGCGCAACATCTGGGTCAAGACGAGGCATCACAACACCGAATGGGCGCTGCACGAGATGGACCTCGACCCGAACCAGCTGACCTACCTGCTCTGGGACCGCATCCTGCAGCGCCAGCTCGAGCGCAGCGGCAAGCGGATCCTCGTCAACAAGACGCCGAGCGACGTCTTCATCGCCGACCGCATCCGCGAGTGCTGGCCGGACGCGCGGTTCGTCTTCCTGCTCCGCCACCCGCTCTCCATCGTCCGCTCGCGCGAGCGGATCGGCTCCGAGGACCTCGACGACAACGTCGCTCGCGTCCTGCGCTATTGCGAGGCGGTCGAGGCCGCGCGCGGCAGCTACGACGGCCTGACCGTGCGCTACGAGGACCTGGCGGCCGACCCGGCGGCCGGGACGAAGCGCCTGTGCGAGTTCCTCGGCGTGCCGTGGGAGCCGGCGATGCTCGACTATGGCTCAGGGGAGCACGGCCGCTATCGCCGCGGGATCGGCGACTTCAGTGAGAAGCTGAAGTCCGGGCAGGTCCAGCCGGCCGCGCCGCCGGAGGGCGAGGTCCCGGAGCCCCTGCGCGGCATCGCCGCCGCCTGGGGCTACCTGCCTACCTGACGCCGAAGCCGTCCCCCGTCAGGCGCCCGAGGTCGTTCGTGAGTCCGATCATGAACAGTGCGATCACGAGCACGAAGCCGACGAAGCCCGCGCGCTCCATGACGCTGAACGGGATCGCCCGTCCACGGACCTTCTCCGCCAGCGCCCAGAAGATGTGCCCGCCGTCGAGCGGGAGGAACGGGAACAGGTTGATCACGCCCAGCGACAGCGAGATGATCGCGAGCAGATAGACAGCGCGCTCGAAGCTCAGCTCGATCGTCTGGCGCGTGACCTCGTACGAGCCGACGACGCCTGAGATGTCCTCGCGCTTGTCGGCCTCGAAGATGCCCGCGATCGTCTCCACGGTCTTCGTGGTGAAGAACCACAGCTCCGAGACCGAGCGCCCGGCGGCGTCGACCGGCCCCACCGGCCGCGTCACCGATCCCACCCCGAAGCCCACGAGCATGTCGTTGGTGCCCGCGTCGTAGACCGGCTTCAGGCGGACCGTGCGCTCCTCGCCCTGCCGCACGACGGTGATCGCGGCGGGCGTGCTCGCCTGGCATCCGTCGACCTCCTCCGCGCAGCGATGGGAGGCGATCTGCGCCTTCAGCCGCTCGAAGTCGCCCCGCACGCCGTCGACCGCGACGATCCGGTCGCCGGGCGCCAGCGCGCCTCGCGCCGGAGGCGCGTTGATCTGCTCGATGCTCGTGGTCGGCTCGCCGACCCCGTTGGCCCAGATCAGCACCCACAGGATGAGGAACGCGAGCACGATGTTGACCGCCGGGCCGGCGGCGATGACGACGATCCGCCTCCACACCGGCTGGCGGTAGTAGGCGCGGTGGGCGACGGCCGGCGGGATGTCCTCCGCCGGGTTCATGCCGGTGATCTTCACGTAGCCGCCGAGCGGGATCGACCCGATCGCGTACTCGGTCTCCCCCCGCTTCTTGCGCGCGACCAGCGGCGGGAAGAAGAGCGAGAACCGCTCGACGCGCATGCCGACCGCCTTGGCGGCCGCGAAGTGGCCGGCCTCGTGGAGGATGATCAGCAGGGCGAAGCCGAGGAAGGCGAGCAGGAAGCTCATGCGTGGGGGCGGGTGGGAGTCCCAATCAATTCGCCGGCCACTCCCCGGGCCTCGGCGTCCGCCCGGTACAGCGAGTCGAAACCGTGCACGCGCTCGGCGCCGACGCGCTCGAGCGTCGCCTCGATCACCGCCGGGATGCCCATGAAGCCGAGCCGCCTGTCGAGGAAGGCGTGCACGGCGACCTCGTTGGCGGCGTTGAGCACGCATGGCCCGGTGCCTCCCGCGACCGCTGCCTCGCGGGCCAGCCGCAGGGCCGGGAACGCGTCCTCGTCCGGCGCCTCGAACGTCAGCTGCGAGAGCGCGACGAGATCCAGGCGGGGGATCGGCAGATCGGCGCGGTCGGGATGGAAGAGCGCGTAGCCGATCGCCACGCGCATGTCGGGATACCCCATGTGCGCGAGCGTCGAGCCGTCGCACAGGCCGACGAGCCCGTGGATGATCGACTGCGGGTGGACGACGACGTCCATCTGCTCGTAGGGGGTGCCGAACAGGTGGTGGGCCTCCATCAGCTCGAGGCCCTTGTTCATCAGCGTGGCAGAGTCGATGGTGATCTTCCCGCCCATCGCCCACGTCGGGTGCCGGAGGGCCTGCTCGACGGTCACGCCGGCCAGCTCGTCGCGCGACCGGCCCCGGAACGGCCCACCCGAGGCGGTGATCGTCAGCCGCTCGAGCGTCCCCGGGGGCTCGCCCGTGAGCAGATGGTGGATCGCGGTGTGCTCGGAGTCGATCGGGATGATCTGCGCGCCGGTGGCCTCGGCCAGGGCGGTGACGAGCTCGCCGCCGACGACCAGCGACTCCTTGTTGGCCAGCGCGAGGTCGATCCCCTCGGTCAGGGCGACGATCGTCGGGCCGAGCCCCGCCGAGCCGACGATCGCGTTGAGCACGAGGTCGGCGTCCGAGCCCGCAACGAGCTCGACCAGCCCCTCGGCCCCGCCGAGCACCTCCCCGTCCGTCCACGCCTCGCTCGCGCGCGCCGCGGCGGCCTCATCGGACAGCCCGATGCGCCGGACGCCGTGCGCCCGCGCCTGCGCGACCAGCGAGTCGTGATCGGTCCCGGCGGACAGGCCGACGATCTCGAACGCGTCACCCGCACGGGAGACGACGTCGAGCGCCTGGGTACCGATCGACCCGGTCGAGCCGAGGATGAGGAGCCGCTTCATCGGCGACCCATTGTGGCAACGGCTTGCTAAGGCCCCGATGAACCGCTGCGCAGCAGCGGCCGCACGAACCACATCGCGACGATCGCGATGGAGACGAGCAGCGGCCAGTACCACTGACCGTCCAGGCCGAACATGTAGTCCGTGATCAGCACGATCGCGCCGACGATCGCGAGCGCGAGAAAGACGAGGCCGGCGATCATCAGGCGGTGGGCGGACTCGATCACGTACTTGCGGTCGCCCTTGTGGAAGCGCAGCCGGTGCGTCGCCGTCGGCGCGATGAGAAAGACCGTCGAGGCCGCCGTCGTCAGCAGGACGGCGAAGAAGAGGTTCTTCTGAAAGCTCGTGACGCGCGTGAAGCCCTGGGCGAACGGGACGGTGAGCAGGAACGCGAAGAGGATCTGTACGCCGGGCAGCGCGATCCGCAGCTCCTGCAGGAGCTCGGCCATCTGCCGTTCGGTGCGGTCCTCTTCGTCGGTCATAGGAGCGCCAGCCACACGTAGTACCCGGTCACGAGCGAGAAGAACGCCGCGTCGAGGCGGTCGAGGGCTCCGCCGTGCGGCCCGAACATCGCCCCCGCGTCCTTCGTGCCGGCGTCGCGCTTGACGGCCGACTCGACGAGGTCCCCGAGCGGGGCCACGATGCCGACCGCGGCGCCGAGGATGAGCGCCTGCCCGTGGGTCAGCCAGTCCTGGTAGAGGCCGGCCGCCCATGTGAACAGGACGGCGGTCAGGAAGCCGATCACGAGCCCCTCGACCGTCTTGTTGGGCGAGATCCGCGGCGACAGCCGCCGCGTGCCGAACCAGCGGCCGCCGAGGTATGCGCCGGTATCCCCCAGGAAGGTGCCGACGAGCACGTCGACGACGATCCCGTCGCCGTGCTCGAGCTCGCGCAGGAGGATCGCGTGGGCCACCGCCATCCCCACCCAGAACGTGCCGAACAGGGTGATGGCCATGCCCTCGGTGAGGGTCGCGCCGTCGCGCCGGGGCATGATGAGGCCGAGCAGGAAGATCAGCGGGAGTGACGCCACGGCCGCGAGCAGCACCTGCCGCTCATCGCCCTCGAGCGCCGCCACGGCGAGCCCGGTGAGCGCCAGGAAGCCGGCCAGCTTGATCGGGCGCACGGCTTCGTACATGCGGAAGAACTCGTGCAGGCAGACGAAGCCGAGCACGAGGATGCCGGCCGCGAAGATCCAGCCGCCGGCCACGATGATCGCGATCGCGTACGCGATCGCGGGGATGGCGACGAGGGCTCGCCGGGCGAGGTCGCCGCCGACGCCCCGGCGCCGCGGACGGGCGCGACGGGTGCTCATCGGCCGCCGAACCGGCGCCGGCGGACCTCGTACTCGCCGAGCGCGGCCTCGAAGTCCTCGCGCGAGAAGTCCGGCCACAGCACCTCGGTGAAGTGCAGCTCCGAGTACGCCGACTGCCAGAGCAGGTAGTTCGAGAGCCGCTGCTCGCCGCTCGTGCGGATGATGAGGTCCGGGTCGTGCATCTCAGGCGCGTACAGGTGGCGCCGGAACTCCTCCTCGGTGGTGCCGGTGAAGGCGCGCGCCGCATCGACGATCTCCGCCCGCCCGCCGTAGTTGAAAGCCACGAACAGGCTGATGCGCTCGTTCGCCGCGGTCTTCTCCTCCGCCCAGCGCATCTGCTCGAGCAGTTCGGGAGCGACGCCTTCGCGCCGGCCGATGAAGCGCATGCGCACGCCCTCGCCGTCGAGATCGGGCGTCTCGGCGAGGATGCGCTCGGAGAACATCGCCATCAGCGCGGCCACCTCCTCGGGCGCGCGCGACCAGTTCTCGGTCGAGAACGAGTACACCGTCAGCTCCCGCACGCCGAGGTCGACGGCGTCACGGAGGCGGGCCTTGACGGTGTCGGCCCCCGCCCGGTGCCCTTCCTCGACGGGCAGGCCCCGCTGCCGGGCCCAGCGTCCGTTGCCATCCGTGATGATGGCGACGTACGAGGCGCTCACACCTCGAGGATCTCTTCTTCCTTGGCCTTGAGGACCGCGTCGAGCTCCGTGACCTTCTCGTCGGTGAGCTTCTGCAGTGCCTCCTCGGCGCGATGCTCGTCGTCCGAGCCGGCCTCGCCCGCGTCGCGCAGCTCGCGCAGGTCGTGCATCGTGTCGCGGCGGATGTTGCGGATCGCCACGCGGCCCTCCTCGGCGAGGTTGCGCACCACCTTGACGAGCTGCCTGCGCCGCTCCTCCGTGAGCTCCGGGACCTGCAGGCGGATGATCTGGCCGTCGTTGTTGGGCGTGAGGCCGATGTCGGACTCGAGGATCGCCTTCTCGATGCCCTTGATCGAGCTCTTGTCGTAGGGCTGCACGGTCAGCAGCCGTGCCTCGGGGGCGGACACCGTGGCGAGCTGCCGCAGCGGGGTCTGGGCGCCGTAGTAGTCGACCGTGATGCGGTCGAGCAGGGCCGTGCTGGCGCGCCCCGTGCGCACCGAGCCGAACTTGCCCCGCGTCGCGTCCACGGACTTCTCCATGTGCTCCCGGGCGTCTTGCAGCAGTTCGTCGATCATTCCGGTTTCACCAGCGTCCCCACCCGCTCGCCGGAGACTATCCGGTCGATGTTCGCCTCGTCGTTCATGTTGAAGACGACGATCGGGAGGTGGTTGTCCATGCACAGCGAGAGTGCCGTGGAGTCCATCACCCGCAGGTTTCGCTGCAGCGCCTCGCGCGCGGTGATCTCGCTGATGAACTCCGCATCCGGGTCCTGCTTGGGGTCGGCGGTGTAGACGCCCTCGACCCCGTTCTTGGCCATCAGGATGATCTCCGCGTGCATCTCGAGCGCGCGCAGCGCGGCCGCGGTGTCGGAGGTGAAGAACGGGTTGCCGGTGCCGGCCGCGAAGATCACGATGCGGCCCTTCTCCAGGTGGCGCATGGCGCGGCGCCGGATGTAGGGCTCGGCGACCTCGGAGATCGTGATCGCCGACTGCACGCGCGTGTGCACGCCCTGCTTCTCGAGCGCGTCCTGCAGCGTGAGCGCGTTGAGCACGATCGCGAGCATGCCCATGTAGTCCGCCGTCGCGCGGTCCATGCCCCCGGCCGCGCCCTTGAGGCCGCGGTAGATGTTGCCGGCGCCGAGCACGACCGAGACCTCCACGCCCCGGTCGTGCACCCCCTTGAGCTGGCGCGCGATCGCCTCGACCGTCCCCGCGTCCGTGCCGAACTCGAGGTCGCCCATCAGGGCCTCGCCCGAGAGCTTGACCAGGACGCGCTGGAAGGCCGGGGACTGGTTCACGCGCCGACCGCGAACCGCGCGAAGCGCCGGATCACGACGTTCTCGCCCGTGGTCCCGGCCAGCTCCACACGCAGCTGCTCGATCGTCTTGCCGTCGTACTTGTCGAGGTTCACGTGCGGCTGGTTGAGGAGCACGACCTCCTCCATCCACTTGCGCAGCTTGCCCTCCGCGATCTTCTCGCGCACGTTCTCAGGCTTGTCCGCCGCCTGCTGCTCGAACACGCGCAGCTCGGACTCGCGGGCCTCGGCCGGGATGTCCTCCTCGGAGACGTACCGCGTGGTCGGCGAGCCGGCGATGTGCACGGCGACCTCACGGGCGAAGCTCTGGAAGTCCTCGTTGCGGGCCACGAAGTCGGTGTTGCAGTCGACCTCGACGAGCACGCCGACCTTGCCGCCGCCGTGGATGTAGGACGCCACGGTGCCCTCGGTGGCCTCGCGGCCGCCGACCTTGAGCGCCTTGTCCCCGAGGCGGACGCGCAGCAGCTCGACCGCGGCCTCGATGTCCCCGCCCGTCTCGGCGAGGGCGTTCTTGCAGTCCATCATGCCCGCGCCGGTGCGGTCGCGCAGCTCCTTCACCTGCGCAGCGGTGATCGTGACGCTCACTTGCTGCTCTCCTCCGGGGTCTCGGTCTTCTTCGGGGCCTTCTTCGCCCGCGGCTTCTTCGGCTTGGGCTCGGCCGGAGCCTCCGCCTCGGGCTCGGGGGCGGCCGGGGCCTCAGGCTCGGCCGCCGGCGCTGCCTCCGCCACGGGCTCGGGGGCCGCAGGCTCCGCAACCGGCTCAGGCGTGGGCGCCTCGGCAACCGGCTCGGGCGCCGGCGTCTCCGCGGCCGGCTCGGCGACGGGCGCCTCCGCAACCGGCTCAGGCGTGGGCGCCTCCGCAACCGGCTCGGGCGCCGGCGTCTCCGCGGCCGGCTCGGCGACGGGCGCCGCCGCCTCGGCGACGGGCGCCGCCGCCTCGGCGGCCGCGCGCTCCGCCGCCTCGGCGGCGGCCCGCTCCTCGGCCTCGCGGCGCGCCTGCTCCTCGGCCTCCTGCCGCGCGCGCTCCTCGGCCTCGCGGCGCGCCTGCTCCTCCGCCTCGCGGCGGGCCTGCTCCTCCTCGGCGCGGAAGCGGTTGCGGCCCTCGGCCACCACGTCGCCGATCGCGCGGGTGATCAGGGTGCACGCGCGGATCGCGTCGTCGTTGCCGGGCACCACGTAGTCGATCCCGTCGGGATCGCAGTTGGTGTCGACGAGACCGATGATCGGGATCCGCAGGCGCTGGGCCTCGCGAACGGCGATCGCCTCGGTCTTGAGGTCGACCACGAACATCGCGTCGGGCACGCGCTGCATGTTCTTGACGCCGCCGAGGTTGGCCTGCAGCTTCTCGAGGTCGGCCTCGGCCGACAGGCGCTCGCGCGTCGGCAGCAGCGCGAGCTGGCCGTCGGACGCGTAGCGCTCGAGGTCGTGCAGGCGCTTGATGCGCAGCGAGATGGTCTGGAAGTTGGTCAGCAGGCCGCCGAGCCAGCGGTGGTTGACGTACGGCTGGCCGGCCGACTCGGCGATCTCCTTGATGCCGTCGCGAGCCTGCTTCTTGGTGCCCACGAACAGCACCGTGCCGCCGCGATGGGCGACGTCGGAGGCGAAGCTCTGGGCCTGCGACAGCAGCGCCTCGGTCTTCAGCAGATCGATGATGTAGATCCCGCTGCGCTCGCCATGGATGAAGCGGCGCATCTTGGGGTTCCAGCGGCGTGTCTGGTGGCCGAAGTGGACCCCGGCCTCCAGCAGCTCGCGGATTCCTACCTGAGCCACGGAATTTGCTCCCTTTGCGTGAGTTGGACGTGCAGCCCGGGCGATCGAGGCGATGCGGACCCGGCGATGGTCGCCGGGCAGGGTCGCGGCCTCGGGGACGGAGTTGGAAGGCCGCCCGGGGTCGGTTTACGGACGCTCGAGTGTATCGAGGAGAACGTATGCGGCTCACTCGCGCTCGCAAGCTCGCGCGAGCGCCTTGGATAGGTCGCCGGGCAGCGGCGAGCTGACGTCGACCGCCTCGCCGGTGACCGGATGGCGGAACGCGAGGCGCTCCGCGTGCAGGAACTGGCGGCGCAGGCCGAGCAGCCCGGCGCGGCCGTACTCCGGGTCCCCGGCCACCGGATGGCCGATCGCGAGCAGGTGCGCGCGGATCTGGTGCGTGCGCCCCGTCTCGAGCCGCACGCGGAGCAGCGTGAAGCCGGGCAGCGGCCGTTCGACCTCGAAGTGGGTGACGGCCGCGCGCGGGTCGTCGGTGTCGGTCGAGATCCGCGTGCGCACGCGGCGGTCGCGCCCGAGCGGGGCGTCGATCGTCCCCGCGCGCGCCGCCGGGCGGCCCTCCACGAGCGCGAGGTATTCGCGCGTGATCTCGCGCCGGCGCAGTTGCTCCTTGAGCGCCGCGTGCGCCGCCTCGGTCCGGGCCACCACGAGCAGGCCCGAGGTGTCGCGATCGAGGCGGTGGACGATGCCGGCGCGGCCCGGGTCCTCGCCGCCGCCGGCGCGCCCCGCGAGCGCCTGCGCCAGCGTGCCCGCGGCATGGCCGCGCGCCGGGTGGACGACCACGCCGGCCGGCTTGTCGACCACGAGCAGGTGGTCGTCCTCGTAGGCGACCTCGAACGGCGCGTCTGGGATGTCAGGCGCGGGCGCCTCGGGCTCCGGCGCCACCCGCACGCGCTCGCCGGCGGCGACCACGTGGCGCTTGGCGCGCCGCTCGCCGTCGATCTCCACGAGCCCGGCGGCGATCAGCCGCTGTGCCGCGGCGCGCGAGCCGGCCGTGCGGGCGAGGAACACGTCGAGCCGCTCGCCCGCCTCCTCGGGCCCGACGACGAGCTCATCGCCGTCCATGCCGCGGCGGCCCCTCGAGCACGTAGAGCAGCGTCAGCACGCCGAACGTGATCGCCACGTCGGCGAGATTGAAGGCGGGCCACAGCGGGAGGTCGACGAAGTCGGTCACCGCGCCCTCGACCGTGCGGTCGATCAGGTTGCCGAGCGCGCCGCCGATCAGCAATCCCGTCGGCAGCCACACCAGCGGCCGGTCGCGGTGGCGCGCGAAGAAGACCAGCAGCGCCGTGAGCGCGGCGAGCGCGAAGGCGACGAGCACCACGCCTCCGCCGGCGAACAGGCCGAACGCGATCCCGCGGTTGCGCACGTTGACGAGCTGGATGCCGAGCACGAGCTCGACCTCCTCCCCGCGCTCGATCGTCGTCCGCACGATCGCCTTGACGGCCTGGTCGGCGGCGACGGTCGCCAGCGCGACAGCCGCCGCCCGCCATCCCGGCGTCACGGCCTGATCAGGCCCACGACGATGCCGCCCACGATCTGCAGCGCCAGGATCGCCACGATCGGCGTCAGGTCGAGCGGGCCGACACGCAGCGGCAGCGGCCGGAAGATGCGCAGGTACGGCTCGACGGTGTCGCGCAGGAAGTCGAGCACGGCGTTGAGGAACCGCGAGTAGGGCACGCGGACGCCCATGGCGAACACGAACGACGTGATCACCCACCCGATCACGACCAGCGTGTAGACCCAGATCAGGGTCGCGAGGAAGTCGGCGATCTGCTCGCGGGCTTCCATCTCAGCCCTCCACGACGTCGTCCATCGCGCTCGCGAACGCCGCTCGCACGCCGCCGCGTTCGAGCGCTGCCAGGCCCTGTGCCGTCGTGCCACCCGGGGAGGTGACCTCGCGGCGCACGGCGAACGTGTCGCCCCCGCGCGCCCGCAGCAGCTCGGCCGACCCCGCCATCGTCTCGACCACCAGCGTGCTCGCCAGCGCCGCGGGCAGCCCGCGGCGCACCGCGGCGTCGACCTGCGCCTCGACCAGCAACGCCCAGTACGCGGGGCCGACGCCGGCGCAGGCACCCGCGACGCCCATCAGCTTCTCGGGGACCTCCACGACGGTGCCGATGCGCTCGAACCGTTCGCGGATCCGGGCGTAGAGTTCGGGATCGGTGTCTTCGTCGCGCTGCGCGAAGGCGATCGCGCCGCTGCGCAGCTCCACCGGCGTGTTGGGCATCACTCGGAACGCCTGCGCGCGGGGGTAGGCCGCGCGTACGTCGGCCAGCGACGTGCGGGCCAGCACCGAGGCCACCGCCTTCGCTCCCACCGCCTCCGCGGCGATGTCGTCGAGCTGGGCGGGCTTGTGCGCGAGAATCACGAGGTCGGCGCGCTCGGCCAGCTCGCGGTTCGAGCCGACCGCCTCGCCGCCCAACTCGTCGACCAGCGCCTGCGCCCGGCCGGAGCCGGAATCCGTGCACAGCACGGGCTCGCCCCAGCCGCGAGCGAGGGCCCGGGCCATGTTCCCCGCGCCGATGAAACCGACCTGCATGACGCCAAACATATCGGCGGCCGATCCGCGCCCCCGACTACGTCGCGACCGCAGATCGGCAGTTCCGGCGTCAGGACTGGTTGAAGAAGCCCTTCTCGATCAGCCGGGCGCGCTCTTCGGCGGAGACCTCGACGTTGCGCGGCGTGAGCAGGAAGACCTTGTCGGCGATCCGCTGCATGCCGCCGTCGAGCGCGTAGGTGAGTCCCGAGGCGAAGTCGATCAGGCGCTTGGAGAGGTCCGCGTCGGACCCCTGGAGGTTGAGGATCACTGGGATCGAGTCCTTGAACTTGTCCGCGACGTCCTGGGCGTCGTTGAAGGACTTCGGGATCACGAGGTGCACGCGGACGTCGCCGCGGCCGTTGGCGGCTCGCTCCGGGTTGGCGCCGACGGAGCGGAGCGCCGTGGTGCTGCGCTCGGACGGCGCGTCGTCGGCGAAGATGTCGTCGATCTCGTCGCGGCGGCGGCGCGACAGGCGGCGGACGTTCGGCCGCTCCCTATAGCGGTCCGTCAGCTCGGCCTCGGGCTCGCGAGGGTCGGGCGGCTCCTCGTCGTACGTGTCACGGTCCTCGGCCAGGCCGAAGTAGACGAGCGTGCGGTGCCAGGTGTCGCGAAAGGCCATGCGCGGGAGAGGTTCGCGTGAAAGCGTGGTTTCCCTGCTCGGAGGCAGTTTACGCGTAGAGGCTCGTGCCGATCCGCACGATCGTCGCGCCCTCCTCGGCCGCGACGCGGTAGTCCTGGGAGGTGCCCATCGAGAGCCGGCGCAGGCCGTGCTCGTGCGCCAGCTCGCGCAGCGCGGCGAAGTGCGGGCGGCTGGCCTCGGGATCCTCTGTGAAGGGCGGCATCGTCATCAGCCCGACCACGCGGACGGGGCTGCGCGCGACGAAGGCGCCGAGATCGTCCGGCGCGACGCCCGCCTTGCCCTCCTCCCCGGCGACGTTGACCTCGACGAGGATCTCGGTCTCCGGCGTTCCGTGGCGCTCGAGCTGGCGCAGCGCGGAGTCCGACGCCACGGAGTGGATCAGCTCGGCGTGCGGCAGGATCGCCTTGACCTTGCGGCTCTGGAGCTGGCCGATGAAATGCCAGCGGAAGACGCCGGGATGGGCGATGGCCTTCGCCTCGAGGTCCTGCGCCCGGTTCTCGCCGACGAGCTCGACGCCGGCGGCGGCCAGCGTCTCCAGCTCCTCGAGCGGCACGTACTTGACCGCCGCGAGGAGCTCCACGCCCGGGGGCATTTCCTCGCGGATGCGTGCGAGGTTCTCGCTGATGCGGCCGGCGTCGAGCCCTGTGATCAGACCCGCCACACGACCCCCGCCTGGCGGCCGGTCACGCCGCGGTCGCGGCGGTGGGAGAAGAAGAGCCCGTACCAGCACATCGTGCAGAGGCCCACGTCGTGGACGCTCGCCGAGCTTCGCGGCGATCACCGCCGGGAGGTCGAGGTTGCGCTCCCCCCGGCGGGCGTCGTGGCCCCCGAATTGAGCATGGACCTCCTCGCCGACCTCGTAGCAGCAGCCGCGCGCGGCGGGCCCGACGAGCGCCGTGACCGGCCCGCTGCCGCCCACCTCGCGCAGCGCGGCGACGCCCTCCTCGATGATGCCGGCGGCAACCCCGCGCCAGCCCGCGTGGATCGCGGCCACGGCACCCTCGGCGGCGAGCAGGAGCGGGGTGCAGTCGGCCGTGAAGACGAGCGCGGGGTGATGCGTGAGCGCGGTCGCCTGTCCGTCCTCCTCGGTCGGCGGGCGCGCCGGCCCGGGAGGCTCGGTGGCGCGGCGCACGGTGGCCCCGTGCACCTGGCGGCCGTAGAGGAACCGCTCGCGGGGCGTTCCGGTCATCCCCGCCACACGGATGCGGTTCTCGTCGACGTTGGCGCCGTCGTCGGCGGTCAGGCGGCCGAGGTTGAGCGAGGCGAACGGGCCGGTGGAGACGCCGCCGAGCCGGGTGGTGAACAGCGCCCTTGCGCCGGGAAGGTCGGCCGCGATGTGCTCGCCGTCCCAGCGGAACGGCGGGCGCAGCTCCGGAAGCGCGGCGACGGCCATGGCGCCCAATGCTAGGCGCGGCGCCCGAGGGCGGCGGCGAGCTGCTCCTCTCGCCCCGGCGCCTCACCGCGCAGCATCGCCGCCGTCGCGGCGTCGAGCGCCTCCCCGACCGCTGGACCGGAGAGACCGGCCGCGACGATGTCGTCGCCGGTGATGGCGAGCCGCCGGTGCCGCACCTCGTCGAGCCACCGCCGCGCCGGCGCCGCGTCCCCCCGCGCGCCTGCGACCGCGACCACCTCGGCCGGCTCGCGCCTCAGCAAGCGCCACAAGTCGACATCGGCGGACGGACGGAGGGGTGATGCCGCCGCAGCACGGGCGACGACGTCGCGCTCGGCGGCCGGGAACGCGAGGTGGTCGAGGCGCGGGCCGACGGCACCGGGGATCGTCGCGGCGAGGGCGACGAGGTCGGCGCGAGCGTCGGGCGGGGTCAGCGCCTGAGCGCGTGTCACGACCTCCGGGTCCACACTGAACTCGTCGCCCAGCAGCGCGCGGCCGAGGCCGTGGCGCTCGAGCGCGAGCAGCGCGGCGGGCTGGGGCTCGCGCAGGAGCAGCCGCAGCTCGGCGCCGAGCCGCGAGCCGGTCACGGTGGGCAGGAGCGCGGGGTCGACGAGCGCGTCGGTGTCCGGATCGGGCTCGAAGCCGAGCCGCGCGGCGTAGCGGGCGAGCCGCAGCATGCGCGTCGGGTCGTCGCGGAACGAGCCGTCGTGGATGACCCGCAGGCGCCGCGCGGCGAGGTCCTCCTCCGCGCCGGGGAGCGACAGCAGCCGGCCGTCGGCCAGGTGCAGGGCGATCGCGTTGACCGTGAAGTCGCGCCGCTCGAGGTCCTCGCGCAGGCTCGCGCCGAGCTCGACCTCGGGCAGCGCGCCCGGCCGCGGGTAGCGCTCCCGCCGCGCGGCCGTGACGTCGAACGTGGCCCCCGGCGCGGCGACCGTGGCCGTCCCGAACCGCTCGTATGCCGTCACCCGCCCGCCGATCCGCTCGGCGGCCCGGCGGGCGACCGCGACCGCGTCGCCCTCGACCACGAAGTCCAGCTCGTGCGGCCGGCGGCCGAGCAGCAGGTCGCGGACGGCGCCGCCCACGACGTACACGGCCTCCTCGCCGTCCAGCGCGGCGACGGCGGGCGGTCTCCCGAGGCTTTCGAGCACGTCCCTCACGGGACGCATCTTGGCGCCTGGGTACCCTGAACGCGTGTCGTCGGAGCGTTCTTCGTGGTACCGGCGGCGGCTCGTCATCGTCCTCGGGGCCCTCGCAGCGGTGTTCGCCTGCGCAGCCGCCGTCTTCGCGCTCACCCGCCCGGGTGACGTGTTCAACAGCGATGTCGAGTTCCGCGAGGAGCCGACCCAGACGTCGGTTCCCACGCCCGTGGCCGACGACGCCGGCGCCGGCAAGCGCAAGCGGAAGAAGGCGAATCCGCTGGCCGGCTTCGCCTGGCCGACCTACGGCTACACGCCCGATCGGCGCCGCTTCCTGCAGGCCGATGCGTCGGTCCGCCCGCCGTTCAAGCGCCAGTGGAGCTGGAGCGCCAACGTCCTGCTCGAGTTCTCGCCGATCATCGTCGGCGACAGGCTTTTCATCATGGACAACGCCGGCGTCGTGACCGCGCTCAACCGCAAGACGGGCAAGCGGGTCTGGAGGCGCGACATGGGCTACCTGGCCGCGTCGTCGCCCGCCTACGGCAACGGGAAGGTCTTCGTGACCGTGCTCGAGCGCGACAAGGGCGCCGGCGCAGGCCGTGTCGCGGCGCTGCGCGCCCGTGACGGCAAGATCGAGTGGTCGCGCGACCTCAGCAGCCGCACGGAGTCCTCACCGCTGTTCGTCGAGGGCACGATCTACTTCGGGGCCGAGAACGGCACCGTGTACGCGATGCGCGCCCGCGGCGGCGCGATCGAGTGGACCTTCCGGGCTGCCGGCGCGGCCAAGGGCGGGATGGCGCTGGCCGAAGGACGGCTGTTCTTCGGCACCTACGGCGGGCACGTCTACGCGATCTCGCGCCGCACCGGCCGCCAGGTCTGGCACGCCGGCACGAGCGGAGCGAACCTCGGCCTGTCGGCCGGCAACTTCTACGCGACGCCCACGGTCGCCTACGGGCGCGTGTATATCGGCAACACCGACGGCAACATGTACTCGTTCTCGGCCGCGTCGGGCCGGCTCGCCTGGCGCCGCGGGACCGGGTCCTACGTGTACGCCTCCCCGGCCGTCGCCCAGGTCCGCGGCGGCAAGCCGACCGTCTACTTCGGCAGCTACGACGGCACCTTCTACGCGCTCGACGCGCGCACCGGCGGGACCCGCTGGGCACACCGCGACGGCGGCAACATCTCCGGCGCCGCCACGGTGGTCGGGGACATCGTCTACTACTCCAACCGCGGCAACGGCGACACCCAGGGCATGTGGGCCCGCACCGGCAAGCGCGCCTTCCACTCGTCGCGCGGCGCATACAACGCGGTCGTGTCCGACGGCGAGATCATCTACCTCACCGGCTACTCGTCCGTCGCCGCCTTCATCCCGAAGAGCGCCGCTCAGGAGCGCGCGGCCGCCGAACGCAAGGAGAAGAAGGCCGCAAAGAAGAAGGCCGCGAAGAAGAAGGCCGCGAAGAGGAAGCGCCGCCGGGCCGCCCGCGAAGCGCGACTGAACGTCAACTGCGGCTGGGGAGGAAGGGTGAGCAGTCCGGCCGCGGTGAGGGTGCGTAACGTCGACTTCGCGACGGTCTCGCTCGTGAGGTCGACGAAATGCACCGTATAGGTGCCGAACGTCAACTTCGTGCGCCGGATGGCCGCGAGGTCGACTTTATGCACCCCGGCCTCCCTACCCAGCCGCCGTTGACTTTGACGTTCGTCCGAAGTCAACCCCGCCGCCGATCCCGGGCCTCCCGGCTGCGGCGCTTCTCGCGCATCTCCCGGTACACCCCGCGGTGGAACTCCCGCTCCCGGGCCCGGCGCTCGCGCTTGACCTGGGCCTTGTCGAGCAGCGGCACCGGCTCGTCGGACTCCTCGAGCGGGGCCACGAGGCGCAGCCCGGGCGTGTCGACGAGCAGGGCGCCTCCCGGGAGTGACACCAGCTCGCGGCGGACCGTCGTGTGGCGGCCGCGGTCGTCGCCCGCGCGGATCTCCTTCGTGGCCTGGCGTTCCTCGCCCAGCAGGACGTTGAGCAGCGTCGACTTGCCGACGCCGGAGGTGCCCAGCAGGACGGCCGTCCGGGCCGGCTCGAGCAGCGCTCGCACCGCGTCCATGTCGCGGCCGTCGACCGCGCTGACCGCGAACGCCGGCGTGCCGTCCAGGCCCTCCCCGACCTCCGCCGCCACCCGCACCGCATCCTCGGCGAGGTCGGCCTTGGTCAGCAGCACCACAGCGTCGACCTCGCCGCGCGCCGTGATGGCGAGGAAGCGGGCCAGTCGACGCGGGTTGAGGTCGCGGTTGAGCGAGGTGGCGAGCAGGGCGAGATCGACGTTGGCGGCGAGCACCTGCGGGCGGGCGCCTTCGACGCGGCGCGCGATGACGCCGCGTCTGGGCAGCACGGCCCGCACCGGGCCGTCGTCTCCCAGCACGGCCACGAAGTCGCCGGTCGCCGGCATCGCCGAGGCGCGGCGCAGGCGGCCGGCGAGCGGGGCGCGCCACGAACGCGAGCCGGTGTCGACGATCACGCTGCCGCGATCGACGGCGGTGACCCGGGCGGCGACGAGCGACGAATCGCCGATCGCGTCGAGGTCGGACTGCAGTTCCGCGCGCCAGCCGAGGCGCGCGAGCGGATGTTGAGGCAAGTCGAGCTCCTGAGAACGAACGAACGAGGACGGACGCTGGGGGACCGCGGCCGCACGAGCGCGGCCGGGCCGCTCAGGAGCGGTCCGCGGCGAACAGGAGCTGTGAGAAAAGAGAGCGCAGAGGCCTTCGTGACAGACGCTACGGGCCGCCGAGCCCGCGCGCCAGTGAGGCCAGCCGCACTATGGGCGCAAGGCGACGCCGGCGGCCAGCAGCGCCTCGCGAACCTCGGCGATCGTGTACTCGCCGTAGTGGAAGATCGAGGCGCACAGCGCGGCGTCCGCCCCCGCGGACAGCGCGTCGACGAGATGCGCCGGCTCGCCTGCCCCGCCGGACGCGATCACGGGCACTTCGATGGCGCCGCTGATCGCGCGCACGAGCTCGAGGTCGTAGCCGTCCCGGGTCCCATCGCGGTCCATCGACGTGAGCATGATCTCCCCCGCCCCCCGCTCGACCGCCTCGCGCGCCCACTCGACCGCGTCGCGGCCTGTCGGCGTGCGGCCCCCGGCCACGTAGACCTCGAACGAGCCGCTCTCGCGCCGCTTGGCGTCGATCGCCAGCACCACGCACTGCGCGCCGAACACCCCGGCCATCTCCGACAACAGCTCCGGCCGGGCGACCGCCGCCGAGTTGACGGCCACCTTGTCCGCCCCCGCGTCGAGCACGGCCTGGGCGTCGCCGACCTCCCGCACCCCGCCGCCGATCGTGAACGGCACGAACACCTCGTCGGCCGCCCGCCGCGCCAGCTCGACCACCGTCGCCCGCTTGTCCGACGTCGCCGTGATGTCGAGGAATATGAGCTCGTCGGCGCCCGTCTTGTCATAGTGAGCGGCCAGCTCGACGGGATCTCCGGCGTCACGGATGTCGATGAACCGGGTTCCCTTGACGACGCGACCGGCGTCGACGTCCATACACGGGATGATGCGCTTGTAGTGCACGACTCGAAGAGTAGGTAGGCCCCTGCCCAAAGATCGGTAATCGTTGCCGATGCGCGCGCTGAAGCCCTTAAGCGACAGTCGGCGCACGATGTCATCGACGCTCGACCCCGAACGCGCCGCCGCCCATCTGCCGCGCCTCTTCCGCCTCGCCTGGTCGCTCTGCGGCTCCCGCCACCTCGCCGAGGAGCTCACTCAGGAGACCTACGCCCGCGTGCTCGCCCGCCCACGGCGGCTGCGCGGCGTCGGCGAGTTCGCCTACCTCGCCACCACCCTGCGCAACGTGCACGCCGACCACCGCCGAGCCGCGCACCGGTGGCCCGTGCCGGTCGCCGAGCCGCCGGCCGTGCCGGGTGGCACAAGCCCGGAGGCGGCGCTCGGTGCGCGCGAGCTGTACGCCGCCATCGCCGCGCTGCCCGATCCGCTGCGCGAGGTCGTCGCCACCGTCGACGTCGCCGGCGCCACCTACGCCGAGGCCGCGAAGAGCCTGAAGATCCCGATCGGCACCGTCATGAGCCGGCTCCACCGCGCCCGCGGGAAGCTCGTCGGCGCGCTGAGCGAGCCCGCCTTCGCCGCCTGAACTCGCACCGAGAGGACCGACCTCCCATGCTCCGACCCTTCGCTCTGGCGCTCGCTGTGCTCGCGGCGGCCGCTCCCGCCGCCGCCGCGCACGACAAGCCACCCGACGCTGAGATCTTCGCGACGAACAACACGGCGCTGATCACCGACCCGGACGACCCCCGCCTCGACGCCCGCCTCAACGGCTTCGCCCGCCGCGTGACCCGGATCATCGACGAGGGCGGCGGGACCCCGCGCGGGTCCCAGCTGCTCGACGGCGTGTTCTTCTCCTCCGACCTCGGCGGCACCACCTTCGAACGCTCCCGCGCCTTCGACGTCGACCACGTAAGCGACGGCGAGCTGCACGACATCGCGGAGACGATCCGGCGCCGCTTCCTCAGCAGTCCGTGCTCACGTTCGACCACCTGCCGAAGCACGACCCCGACGCGGACGCGATCGAGCTCGAGGTGCCCGGCGTCACGGCCCAGGCGCTGCGCGACGGCCTGCTCGCCGACGCCGATGCCCGCGAGCGGCTGTTCGGCGGATCGGTCACGCTCGACGGACACCTGCTCCTCGTGGCCGACCGCGCCGACACCCAGCTCGCCCGGACGTTCGCCGAGCGGATCGGCGGCAACCTCCGCCGCGCCGAGACGAGCTACGGCGAGCGCGAGTTCGTCGAGGCGGCCACCGCCGGCCGCGCGCGGGTCGAGCGCCGCACGCTGATCATCACAGGCACCGCCGAGGACGACACGATCGTGCTGCGCGGGGAGCGGCGGCTCGAGATCGACTTCGGCGACGACGGCGTCGTCGACTACGAGGTCAGCCGGCGGCGGTTCACCGGCATCCGCGTCGAGGGCGGCGAGGGCTTCGACCGTCTCGTGATCGACGGCTCGCCTGCCGGCGACGAGGTCGACCTCGCCGACCGCTACCAGTTCGACTCCGTCGAGCGGCTCGACGTCACCGGCCGGGCCGGAGCCGACGCGATCACCGTCGACGACCTCTCCGCCACCGGCGTGCAGGAGGTGCACCTCGACCTCGGCGAGGCCGACGGCTCGGTCGACCGCGTGATCGTCAGCACCTCGAACGAGCAGGAGCAGACGCTCGTGACCGGATTCGGGGGCGCCGTGTTCGTGCTCGGCCCCACGTTCGTGCAGATCGAGGGCGCCGAGACCACCGACCGCCTGCGCGTGAACGGTCGCGGCGGCCGCGACCTGCTCAGCACCTCGACCGCCGCGATGAGGATGACGCTCGACGGCGGCGACGACAGCGACACCGTGCTCGGCGGCCCGGGCGACGACGTGCTGCTCGGCGGCGCCGACTTCGACGACGTCGCCGGCGGGCGGGGCGACGACGTCGCCTCCATGGGCGCGGACTTCGACCGCTTCACCTGGCGGCCCGGAGACGGCAGCGACGTCGTCAACGGCCAGGGCGGCCGCGACTCGATGTTCTTCACCGGCTCGGCGGACGCCGAGGCCTTCGACCTCGCCGCCGACGGCCGCCGCCTGCGCTTCACGCGCGACGTCGGGAGCATCGTGATGGACGTCGACGTCGAGGTGGTCGACTCGATCGCGCTCGGCGGCGCCGACGTCTTCACGATCGGCGACCTGCGCGGGACCGCCGTGCAGGAGGTGAACGCGAGCCTCGCACCCAGCTTCGGGACGCCGAGCGGCGACGGCGCCGCAGACCGCGTGGCCGTGACCGGCACGAACGGCGACGACGCCGTGACGGTCACCGGCCGCGCGGTGGTCAGCGGGTCCGTCACGGTTGCGGGTCTGCCGGTGAAGGTCGGCATCAGCCACGCCGAGGGGGCGCTCGACACGCTCGCGATCGCCACGCTCGGCGGCGACGACACGGTGGACAGCTCGGGCCTCGAGCCCGGCACCATCCAGCTCGCCGTGGACTAAGAGCCGGGGGCCCCGCCCAACGGGCATTCCGCGTTGAGCGATGTCCCGTTGGGCACCCCCTAGCGGATCCCCAGATCGTGCGCCGCGGCGGCCGCCTCCCGCCGCGAGCGCACGCCGAGCTTGACGAGCACGGCGGCGACGTGGTGGTCGACCGTGCGTACCGAGACCACCAGCTGCGCGGCGATCTCGGCGTTCGTGAGCCCCTCGCGCATGAGATCGAGCACCGCGAGCTGGCGCGCCGTGAGGCCCGCCGGGTTGGCGCGCGTGGCCGACCGCGGGCCGCGCGGAACCCGCTCCCCGGCGGCGCGCAGGCGGCGCCGGACGGGCGCCGCCGCGGCCGCCGCGCCGAGGCCGTCGAGGATCCGCAACCCCTCCAGCGAGGCGGCCGGCTCGCCTGAGCCGACGAGCTCGAGCGCCCGCTCATACGGGTCGCCGGCCGCCTCCCAGCCGGCGGCGGCCGCTCGCCAGTCGCCCCGCAGACCGGCCGCCCAGGGCTCCGGACAGCCGGCGAACACCTCGGCCCCCAGGCCGGCGCGAGAGAGATAGCGCCGCAGCTCCGCCCGGAACGGCGCCCCGCCGGGATGCAGCGTGCGCGGCTCGAGCGCCTCGGCGACCTCGCGCGCCACGTCCGGCTCCTCCGCCAGCCATGCCCACTCCACGTACGCAAGCCCCGCGTAGGCGATGCCCAGCAGCAGGCGCTGGCGGCGTGCGTGCTCCCAGGCCGCGGCGAGCATGTCCCCGGCCGCGGGGTCCCCGCGCCGGGCCAGGAGCCGCCCCAGCCACGGCATGCTGTAGGCGTAGAGCATCCCGGGGTCGTCCACGCCTTCGGCCAGCTCGCGCAGCCCGCCCAGCGCCGCATCCCAGCGCCCCCGCCGCAGCAGCGCCAGGCAGCGATGCACCTCGAGGTTGTACGCGTGCGACCAGAACCCCCGCTCCCGCGTGAACGCCAGCCCCTCGCGCACGCAGGCGTCGAGCTCGTCGAGGCGGCCGGAGCGGAACAGCAGCTCGCCGAGGTTGCAGTAGCCGCGCGCCGCGTACTCGAAGTCGCGCCCGGCGATCGATGCCCGGACGCTCTCGCGCAACAGGTCGAGTCCGTCGGGCTCACCCTGCTCGAAGTGCGCGATGCCGAGGTAGTTGAGCGACAGCGCCGCGAAGTCGGCGCGCCCCGCCCGCAGAGCGAGGTCACGCGCCGACGCGAGGATGCCGGCGGCGCGGTCGGGCTCGTCGGTCAAGGCCAGGATCGCCCCCTCGTACAGCGATGCGTGGGCGAGCGCGCCGGCGTGGCCGGTGGGCTCGAGCAGCATCACCGCGCGCGAGGCGGCCAGCTCGGCCTCGTCGGTCTCTCCGGCCATGAACAGGTGCCGCGAGACGCGCACGAGGCACTCCCCCGCGGCCACCGCGTCGCCCACGCGCTCGTAGAGCCGTACCGCCTCGCGGCCCGCGTCCACCGCCTCGCGAAAGCGGTGCGCGTTGTAGAGCTCCCAGCCGTAGCCGTCGAGCAGCTCGGCGCGTTGGCGCGGCGCGAGCCGCTCGGCATGCGGGAGGACCGACTCGTAGTGCGCGAGCGACTGCCGGTGCGATCCCGCATGGTCGGCCTCGCGCGCCGCGGCCGGGCCGACCGCCACGATCGTCTCCACGTCGCCCGCCTCGACGGCGTGATGCATGACGCGGGCGCGCTCGGGCCGCTCGCGGGCGAGCAGCGCGCGGACGACGTCCGCGTTGAGCGCGCGCCGGCGGATCGCCGGAAGGCTGTGCTCGATCGCGCGGCGGGCCAGCTCGTGGCGGAACGCGAGGCTGCCGGGGAGCACCTCCAGCACGCCCGCCAGCTCGGCCTCCTCCAGGACCTCGAGGCCCCGCCCGAGCAGCGCGGCGGCCAGCGCGTCGTCGACCTGGGCGGGGACCACGGACAGCCGCTCGAGGGCGTCCCGGCACTCCGGCCCGAGCCGCCCCACGCGGGCCAGCACTGCCTCGACCACGCTGGCCGGCACCGCCTCTCCCGGCGACGCCAGCGCCTCGGTGACGAAGAAGGGGTTCCCGCCAGTCACGCGATGCAGCAGCGCCGCGTCGGCCCCCGTGCCGTCGGCCAGGCGCCCCACTGCCTCAACGCTCAGCGGCTCGAGCGGGAGGCGGTGGACCGGCGCGCCGGCGAGCGCGCCGAGGAACTGCCGCAACCCCTGCCCGACCTCCTCGCGGCAGGTGAGCACCAGCACTGCCCCCACCCGGTCGATGCGCCGCGCCGCGTAGCCGAGGACGTCGAGCGTCGCGTCGTCGGCCCAGTGGATGTCCTCCACCACCAGCACCGTCGGCGGCGACGCCGCCAGCTCCTCGAGCAGCGCGCCGAAGACACCGTCCACGTCGCCGGCCATGGCCGTCGCGAGCGGCCCGGCCGTCCCCGCCGCGTCGCGCAGCGGCCCCAGCGTGCGCGGAGCCATCAGATCGTCGCACGCGGCCACCAGCAGCCGAGCACGGCCCGTGGAGCCGACCACGAACGTGCGAACCAGGCTCGTCTTGCCGATCCCGGCCTCACCGGACACCAGCGCGACCGAGCCCCGCCCCGCCGCCGCGTCGGCGACGGCGCCGTCGAGGACCGTCAGCGTGGCGTCGCGCTCCAGCAGCATGACGCCAATCGTGGCGACGTCAGTGCGCGCTGTCGAGCGCCGCCTGCCCTTCGGCGACCGTGAAACGCTTCTCGTACAGCGCCTTGCCGACGATCACGCCGGACAGGTTGACCTGGCGCAGCCGCGCCAGCCCCTCGAGATCCTCCCGCCGGCCGATCCCGCCCGAGTAGAGGAAGTGGCCGCGCACGGCCTCCGCGACTGCGGCGACCTCGTCGAGGTCCGGGCCCTCGAGCCTGCCGTCGCGATCGACGTTCGTGTAGACGAACGAGCTGACCCCGCGGTCGTGCAGCAGGTGGATCGCCTCCCCCGCCGGCAGCTCGGTCGTCTGGGTCCAGCCCGACGTGGAGATGAACCCGCCGCGCACGTCGACTGAGACGATGATCCGCGGCCCGAAGGTGGCGACGATCTCGTCGAGGAAGTCGATGTCGCGGAACGCCGCGGTCCCGACGATCGCGCGCTCGGCCCCGGCACGCAGCGCGTCGCGCACGGCGTCGACGGTCCGTAGGCCACCGCCGTACTGGACCGGGACGCCGGTGCCTGCCGCGATCTGGCGCAGGTGCTCGAGCGAGCGCGGCTCGCCGTCGCGAGCGCCGTCGAGGTCGACCACATGCAGGTAGCGCGCGCCGGCGTCGACCCAACTCTGCGCCGCCTCGAGCGGGTCGTCGTGGTACGTCGTGGCGTCCTCGAAGCGGCCCTCGACGAGCCGCACGGCCCGCCCGCCCATGATGTCGATCGCCGGGTACAGGATCATGCCGCCACCCGGCCGCAGATGCGCGCGAAGTTGCTGAGCAGCGTGAGCCCGTCGCGCGACGACTTCTCAGGGTGGAACTGCACGCCCATCAGGTTGTCCCGCTCGACGATCGATACGAACGGCGTGCCGTACTCGCCGAGGCCGACGATGTCCTCGTCCTGGGCCGGTTCGCACGAGAAGGAATGCACGTGGTAGAAGGCCGCGGCGTCGCCGAGACCCTCGGTGAGCGGCGACGGTCGGCGGAAGGTGACGAGGTTCCAGCCGATGTGCGGGAGCCGCTCGCCCCGCGTGTCGTGACGGCGGACCTCGCCGGCCAGGAAGTCGAGCCCGGCCGACGACTCGTGCTCGCTGGAGCGGCCGAAGAGGAGCTGCATGCCGAGGCACACGCCGAGGATCGGCCCGCCGGCCATGTAGCGGTCGAGCAGCGGCTCGACGAGCCCGGCGGCCTCGATGTTTCGCATCGCCCGCGGGAAGGCGCCGACCCCCGGCAGGATGACGCCGTCGGCGGACCGGATCATGTCGTGCTCGGCGGTGATCGTCGCCCGCGCACCGACGTGCTCGAGCGCCTTCTCGACGCTGCGCCGGTTGCCCATCCCGTAGTCGACGATCGCGATCACACTGCTCCGCATGCGCGCGGCAGCCTAGCGCTCGTTTTCGAGCCGATGGCCGGTTTTCACGTAAGTGTCCCCTTGGTGGACGGGACGCCCGTCTCGCCCGGGTCCTCGGCCACCGCCGTGCGCAGCGCACGGGCGAACGCCTTGAAGCACGCTTCGATCATGTGGTGCGCGTTGGTGCCCGCCTGCAGCTCGAGGTGGAGCGTGAGCCGGGCGGCGGAGGCCACGGCGCGGAAGAACTCCTCGGCCACCTCGTGCTCGAAGCCGGCGATGTCGCCGGCCGGCAGCCGCTCGAAGCCTTCGATCGAGGCGAACGGGCGGCCGGACACGTCGATCGCGCACGCCGCCCGGGCCTCGTCCATCGGGACCACGGCGTGCCCGTAGCGGACGATCCCGCGGCGCTCGCCGAGCGCGCGGTCGAGCGCCTGGCCGAGCACGATCCCCGTGTCCTCGACCGTGTGGTGGGCGCCGGTCTCGAGGTCCCCGGCGACCTTGACGTCGAGGTCGAGCTTGCCGTGACGCGCGAGCAGGTCGAGCATGTGGTCGAGGAACCCCACGCCCGTGCCGCGCGTGCCGGCGCCCGTTCCGTCGAGGCCGATCGTGAGCGAGACGTCGGTCTCCGCGGTCCTGCGCGTGATCTGGGCGGTGCGGGTCATGCGGATGCCGGATTCTCCCGGATCTCCATCGAGGCGGCGTGGTGCTCGAATCCCTCGGCGCGGGCGATCGGCGCGCCGGCGCGCGCCAGGGCGGGCGCGGCGGGCCCGACGCGGACCTCGGCCATGCGCCGCCGGAAGTGGCGCGTGGACAGGCCGGACGCGAAGCGCGCGGCCCCGCCGGTGGGCAGCGTGTGGTTCGAGCCGGCCACGTAGTCGCCGAACGCCGTGCCGGACTCGATGCCGACGAACAGGCAGCCGGCGCTGCGCACGCGCGGCGCCAGCGCCTCGGCGGCGGCGCCCGCCAGCTGCAGGTGCTCGGGCGCGAGCGCCTCCGCGAACGCCAGCGCCGCCTCCATGTCGGCGGCCAGCACCGTGGTGCCGGGCAGCGCGTCGAGCAGCGCGGCGTCGTCGCTCACGGCGACGGTCAGCGAGCCGGGCCCGTGCTCGGCCTGGGCCAGGAGGTCGAGCCGCAGCGGGGCGGGGTCCGCGTCGCCGGAGGCGATCACGGTCAGGTCGCTGGGCCCTGCGAAGCCGTCGATCCCCACGCGCCCCGCGACCTGGCGCTTGGCCTCCTGCACCCAGAGGCTGCCGGGGCCGACGATGACGTCGACGGGGCGGACCGTCCCGGTGCCGTAGGCGAGCGCGGCGACGGCCTGGGCGCCCCCCATGCGGAACACCTCGTCGACCTCGCACAGCGCGGCGGCGGCGAGGATCGCCGGATGGCCGGGCGCCGCGACCACGACCTCCTCCACCCCGGCCGCGCGCGCGGTCACCGCGCCCATGACGACCGAGGACGGATACGGGTGCTCACCGCCCGGCGCGTAGACCGCGGCCCGGCGCACCGGGACCTCGCGCAGGCGCACGGTCTGACCCTCCGGCAGCCTGACCTCGCTCTCGGCGTCGAGGCCGGCCTCGGCCACCGCACGCACGTTGGCGATCGCCGTCTTCAGCCCGGCCCGCACGGCCGGGTCGAGCGCCTCCAGCGCCGCCGCCGGCTCGCCGGGGGCGACGACGATCGACTCGTTGCCGGAGAAGCGCCGCTCGTAGTCGAGCACCGCCGCGTCGCCCCGCGCACGCACGTCGTCGACGATCGCGGTGACCTCGCCGGGATCGATCCCGGCCACCGCGCCGCGCAGCCGGGCGGCCACGACCGCGGCGTCCGCAGCCGTGCACTCAAGTCGCACGGATGCGCTCCAGCAGCCGGTCGATCGCCGCCGCCTTGAGCTTGTGGGAAACGGGGTTGGCGATCAGCCGCGCGGTCGAGGCGGCGATCTCCTCGCGGATCACGAGCCCGTTCTCGCGCAGCGTCGTGCCGGTCGCCGTCAGGTCGACGATGCCCTCGACGAGGCCGGTCAGCGGCGCCAGCTCGACCGAGCCCTTGACCTCCACGATCTCGGCCTGGCGGCCCGTGCGCTCGAAGTGGCGGGCGGCGATCCGCGGGTACTTGGTGGCGACGCGCATGACGCCCAGTCGCCGCAGGGCCTCGGCGGCCGGGTCGTCGCCCGCGACGGTCGCGAAGACCATCCGGCAGGGCCCGAAGCCCAGGTCGAGCAGCTCGTAGACGTCGCGCTCGGATTGCTCGGCGAGCACGTCCTTGCCGGTCACCCCCAGGTCGGCGGCGCCCGCCTCGACGTAGGTGGGGACGTCGGACGGCCGCATGGTGATGAGGCCGGCGTCCTCGAACAGCAGCTTGCGGTCGTTGCCGCGGATCTCGCCCGTCTCCACGCCGAGGCGGTCGAGCAGGTCGAGCGTGTCGCCCAGGAGCGACCCCCGGGGCACCGCGAGCCGCAGGCCTTCGAGGCTCACCCTTTCGCTCCGCCTGCGCGCATCGTTGCAACCGTCGAGTTTTGAGCCGATCCCACGCTCAGCGCCCTTCCCCCACGCGGGCGATGTGCAGCCGCTCCACGTTCAGCGCCCACCCGCACGCGGGCAGGTCGCGTCCGAAGCGGCCGAGCAGGTCGTCATAGCGCCCGCCGCCGCCGATCGGCGCGCCGAGCGCCGCGTCGTAGACCTCGAACACGGCGCCCGTGTAGTAGCCGAGCGAGCGGATGAGGCCGAGGTCGAAGATCACGCGCTCCGCCACCGCCGGCTCCAGCCGGTCGTACACGGCGCGCAGCTCGGTCGCTTCAGGCACGTCGTCGAGCACGTCGACCCCACCGCGCAGCTGCGGCACCCGCAGCAGCTCGTCGTGCCCGTGGACCGCCACCTCGCGCTCCAGCCCCACGAAGTCGCGGCTCACGAGCTCGTGGAGGATCTGCGGCCGCGCTCCCGCCGGCACCTCCAGCCGGTCGAGCAGGCGCGGGTAGAGCGAGGCGTCGCCGAGGCCGATCCTGTAGTTCTCGAGGCCGGCCGCCTCGAGCCCCGCGCACAGCACCGCGAGCGCCTCGGCGGTGCCGTCCGGCCCGGGGGCGCCGACGAGCTCGAGCCCCGCCTGCAGCATCTCGCGCGCCTGGCCGCGCTGGGGGCGCACGGAGCGGTAGGCGTGGGCGAAGTAGCAGAAGCGCAGCGGGGGCTCGGCGGCGCCGTAGCGGTTGGCCACCACGCGCGCGATCGGGATCGTCATGTCCGAGCGCAGGATCAGCACGTTCCCGTGCTCGTCGAACAGCTTGTAGGCGGGGTCGGCGGCGGCGGGATCGCCCTGGGTGAGCGTCGCCTCGTACTCGAGCGCGGGCGTGGCGACCTCCCCGTAGCCGCCGGCCTCGAACACCTCGCGCAGGGCCTCGGTGATCGCGCGCAGCTCGCGCATCTCGTCCGGCAGGACGTCGCGCGTGCCGCTGGGGATGGGGTGGATCACGCCGCGACGCGCTCGATCCGCGCGCCCAGCGCCCGCAGGCGCTCGTCGATCCGCTCGTAGCCGCGATCGATCTGCTGGACGTTGTGGATCTCGCTCGTCCCCTGGGCGCACAGCGCGGCGATCAGCTTGGCCATGCCGGCGCGGATGTCCGGGGAGGACAGCCGCTGGCCGCGGAGGCGGCGGTGGCCGATGACGATCGCCCGATGCGGGTCGCAGATCGTGATCTCCGCCCCCATCGTGATCAGCTCGTCCACGAAGAACAGGCGGTTCTCGAACATCTTCTCGAAGATCAGCACGGAGCCTTCCGACTGCGTCGCGAGGGCGACCGCGATGCTCGTCAGGTCGGCCGGGAAGGCGGGCCACGGCCCGTCCTCGACCTTGCTCTGGTAGTCGCCGGCGTCGCGCGCCACGACGAGCTTCTGGCCGCCGGGGATCACGACGTCGTCGCCGTCGAGCTCGCTCTTGAGGCCGAGGCGGGAGAACACGATGCGGATCATCCGCATGTCGTCCGGCACGCAGCCCTCGATCCGCAGCTCGCCGCCGGTCACGCCCGCGAGCGCCATGAACGAGCCGATCTCGATGTGGTCGGGGGTGACGTGGTGCTCGCAGCCGCCGAGCTTGCCCATGCCGTGGACCTGCATGACGTTGGAGCCGATGCCCTCGATGGCCGCGCCCATCTTGTTGAGCATGCGCGCGACGTCCTGCACGTGGGGCTCGGAGGCCGCGTTGCGGATCACCGTCGTGCCATCGGTCAGCGCGGCCGCCATGAGGGCGTTCTCGGTGCCCATCACGGACGGCTCGTCCATCAGGAAGTCGCACGCCGCGAGGCCGCCGTCGGGAGCCAGGATGCGGATCTCCGCGGCGTCGTGCTCGACGGTGGCGCCGAGCGCGCGGAAGGCATCGAGGTGGGGATCGAGCCGGCGGCGGCCGATCACGTCGCCGCCCGGGGGCGGCATGTGGGCCTCGCCGAAGCGCGCCAGCAGCGGGCCGGCGGCGAGGAACGAGGCGCGGATGCGCTCGGCCAGCGCCGCGCTCACGTGCGTGTCGCGGACCTGGTCGGCCTGCAGGCTGACGGTGTTCTCGTTCCGCCACTCGGTCCGCACGCCGAGGTCGGCGAGCATCTCCAGCATCGCCTCGACGTCGCGGATGCGCGGGACGTTGTGGAGGACCACCTCCTCGTCCGTGAGGAGGCTGCACGCGAGGAGCGGCAATGCGGCGTTCTTGTTGCCGGCGGGCACGATCGTGCCGGACAGCGGCACCCCGCCCTCGATCAGGAGCTTTTCCATAAGGGTGGAGGGGCTGGGGCCCCGAGGCTGGGCTAGGGTAACAGCCATGTCAGAGCCCCTTTCGCGCGATCAGGCCTGGGACCTTTTCTGCTCGTGGACGGAGTCCGAGTCGCTGCGCCGGCACGTCCTCGCGGTCGAGGCCGCGATGCGCGCATACGCCGGCCGTTTCGGCGAGGACGAGGAGCAGTGGGGGCTCGTCGGGATGCTGCACGACCTCGACTACGAGCGCTATCCCGACCTCGAGACCGGGCATCCGCGGATGGCCCTGGAGGAGTTCGAGCGGCTCGGCTTCTCGGCCGAGTTCGTGCGCGCGGTCGCGTCGCATGCGGACGCCCTGGAGGTCTCGCGCGACTCGCAGCTGGAGAAGACCCTGTTCGCGGTCGACGAGCTGTCGGGCTTCGTGATGGCGTGCGCGTTCGTGCGGCCCGAGGGCATCCACGGGATGACGCCCAAGTCGGTCAAGAAGAAGATGAAGACGCCCGCCTTCGCGGCCGCGGTCAACCGTGAGGAGCTGCGCGAGGGCGCTGAGAAGCTCGGCGTCGACTTCGACGAGCACGTGGCGTTCGTGATCGCCGCGCTGGAGTCGCGGTCGGACGAGCTGGGCCTCGGGGGTCGCGAGGCGGTCGCGTGATGCGGATCGTCGTGCTCGAGGGCGACGAGACCGGCCAGGAGCTGCTCGAGCAAGCGGTTCGGGTGCTCGATCCGGACGTGCTGGCAGTCGAGCTCGAGCTCGAGCGCTTCGATCTCTCCCTTGAGCACCGTCGGGAGACCTCGAACGAGGTGGTGATGGAGGCAGCGCGGGCGATGCGTTCTGCGGGCTACGGCCTCAAGGCGGCGACGATCACACCAGAGGGAGCGGACGACGTGGGCTCCCCCAACCGCATCCTGCGCGAGGAGGTCGGCGGCAAGGTGATCGTGCGCACGGGCCGGCGGATCCCGGGCGTGGTCGGGCCGGTCTCCGGCGTGCACCACCCGATCTCGGTCGTGCGAATGGCGATCGAGGACGCCTACGGCGCCAAGCAGTGGCGCGAGGGTGCCGAGGGAGCCGACGACGAGGTCGCGTACCGGACCGAGAAGGTCACGCGCTCCACGTGCCGCGCGGTGGCCGAGTACGCGTTCCAGACGGCCGAGCGAATGGAGGCCCGGGTCTACGGCGGGCCGAAGTGGACGGTCTCCCCCGTCTACGAGGGCATGCTCAAGGAGGAGATGGACGCGGCGGCCGCGCGCCATTCCGACGTGGACTATCAGCCGGTGCTCATCGACGCGACCTACGCGGGGCTGCTCACCGGCGCCGCCGAGACGCCGCTGGTGATTCCCGCCTTGAACCGCGACGGCGACTGCCTGTCGGACATGGTGCTGCCGATGTTCGGCTCGATCGCGGGAGCCGAGTCGGTCCTGCTGGCCTTCGACGACGACTACGAGGTCGACGTGGCGATGGCCGAGGCGCCCCACGGCACGGCGCCGTCGCTGATGGGCAAGGACCTGGCCAACCCGATGGCGATGCTGCTGGCGTGCGGCGCGGTGCTGTCCTATGGCGCCGTGGGCGGCGTCGCGGGGGCCGAGCGGGCCTCGCGCGCGGTGTATGAGGGCGTGCTGGAGACCGTGGCGACGGGCACCAAGACGCTGGACCTCGGCGGCACGTCGACGACCACCGAGTTCACCGACGCCGTCGTCGAGAAGGTGCGCACGAAGGTCGACGTCTGGTCATCGCTCGGCGCGCGCTGAGCGCGCGTCGCGCGGGAGCGGCGGGTTGTCGGCTCGCAGGTGGTGCCGGCGTCTGCGCTCGTAGAGCATGCGCTGGACGGCGAGCACGGCGGTTCCGGCGACGAGGATGGCGGCCAGGTTGATGCCGAGCTGCTCGAGCGAGCCGACCCAGCCGTCGCGGTCGCCGTAGGCCGCGGCGACGCCGATGTTGGCCGCGGCGGGGATCGTCGTGACGGAGATCAGGACTCCGATCAGGGCACCGGACTTGGCGGTCGACAGCGAGAGCATCCCGGCGGCGCCGGCGCACAGGGCGACGATCACCGAGAAGATGTCCGGGCTCGAGATCAGGTCGGCGATCTGGTGATCCGTGGAGTTGAAGTCCTCCGGCGTGAGATCCGTGGCCTTGAAGATGAGCGTGGCGACGTAGACACAGGCGATCGCCAGCGGGAAGCCGACGGCGAGCGCCACGCCCGACCGGACGGCGAGCTCGCGCCGGCGCGAGATCAGCGCGACGCAGAAGCCGGCGATCGGGCCGAACTCGGGCCCGACGACCATCGCGCCGACGATCAGGATCTCCGAGTCCAGGAAGATGCCGACCGCGGCGAGCAGCCCGGCCAGCACCATGAACAGCAGGAAGACGCCCGAGAGCTCGACGTTCTCGCTCGTGCGCTGCTCGACCTCCTCCCAGACGACGGCGTCGGCCGGGGCCCCGCGGGCGTGCTTCTCGGCCGCGTCGGCGTGACGCGAGATCGCGGTGTCGATCAGCTCCAGCGAGATCGAGCCGTCCTCGTGGATGCCGAGGCGCTTGAGGTCCTCGAGGATCACGCTCGCGTCCTCGCGCGCGACGTCGGCGAGGACCACGTCGCCCTCGGGGCGGCGAGCCGCCCCGGGCAACTTGATGATGTTGATCACCGAAGGCGTGCAGTCGAGGATCCCCAGCACGGCGTCCGTGCGATCGGGAGGCGTGACGATCCGCAAGTGGACCATGCTCCGGCGAGCGTACCCACGAGGACCGTGGCCGCATCCCCGGGCGCGCCGCTACCTCGGATCGCCGCGCGCGCCCGTCCGGCGCATCGCCGCCCCGTCCCGGCTCGTTCCGCCGCCCCGCCCCGGCTCGTTCCGCCGCCCCGCCCCGGCTCGTTCCGCTGCCGCCTGGCTCGTTTCAACCCGGCTCCCACTCGCGGGCGGTGCAAGATCCGTTGCACTTACGCAGGTCGTGACGCCCGCTCCTGAGCCAAATCCGTGGCGATCCTCGGGTGTTCGCCCGCAACGTGCGGGTTCCGTCCGACCGCCTCCGTAGCCTTGCGAACACATGTTCCCCCCGACGACCACGAGCCGCCCGAAGAAGCGCTCGCTCCGCGAGCTGGTGCGCGGCGCCGTCGACACGGCCACGTCGTTCGCAACGCTGGGTGAGGCACAGGCTCCGGGGCGGTTCACGCCCCGGGCCCCCACCGCCCCCACGCGCGAGCACCCGCACCGCCGGCCACTCGGTCGTCACCCGCGCGCCCGCCGGCCAGGATCGCCGGCGAGACGCGCACAGGTCTGCGTCACGCCGGTCCCCCATCACCCGGCGCGGCGCGACTGACCAGCCCGCCGGCGCCCGGTCTGGGAGGACGGGGAGAGCCGGTCGGGCTCGAGCTCCAACGCCCTCGGGCCGCCTGCGGGCGGCTCGAGCGCTTGGAGCCCGACTCGAGACCTCGCCGCCCACGGGCGGCACCAAGCTCCGCCGCCCGGCGCGATCGTCGGGCGGCGGCAGTCATCTCCAGGGCTTCGAACCGCCCCTCCTCGCTCGCGGTCCGCACCGAGCGCTGCGCGAGATCGACGACGAGTCGCTCCCGTCCGACTCGTTGCGCCGGCGAACGTCAACGGCGGCTGGGTAGGGAGGCTGGGGAATGGCCGGTGCGCGGGGAAGAACGCGCATCTCGGCGTGATCGCGAGAGCGAGATGCACGGAGTTCCCCGTGGCCCGGGTGAACTCAGCGCTTAACGCACTCGAGCCGCCGATCGGGCGGCTCGAACGAAGAAACGGCGGCGACCTACTCTCCCAGGCCCGCGAAGGCCAAGTACCATCGGCGCTGTGGGGCTTAACTGCTCTGTTCGGAATGGGAAGAGGTGTTTCCCCCACGCTAAAGCCACCGAAATTGTCAAGACCGAGCGGCCGCCGGCGACGACGTCGCCAGATGGCGGCCGGCGCGCCTGGGCGCGGGCCTT
>CAVVCR010000004.1:0-101461 GCA_963746795.1 uncultured Solirubrobacteraceae bacterium | reverse complement strand
GCGCGTGCTCGGTGTCGAGGGCGAGGCCCGCATCGGCACGTCCGCCCCTCATCGCCTGTGGAACTCCGGCGTCGGCGAGGCGCGGATCGTGCAGGAGTTCCGCCGCACCTCCTAGACGTTCCCGCGGGACCGTTTCGTTGCTCGGGCGCACGTCGCGCGACGGCACCGCGTGCGAGCTAGGAGGCACGTGCCGCCGCCAGCGCGGCCCCGACGACCGACGCGTCGCGTCCGAGCTCGGCCGGGCGGACCGGCAGCTCTCGTGCGTCCAGGTCGTACACCGCGGCCCGCAGCGCGCGCTCGACGCGCTCGCGGTAGCCGTCGTTCAGGCCCAGGCCGCCGCCGATCACGATCGCGCCCGGATCGAGCGCGTTGACGAGCGCGGCGAGCGCGAGGCCGAGCCGGCGGGCGCCGTCGGCGACGATCCGCTCCGCCCCCGGGTCCGCGAGCGCGGCCTCGGCCGTCGCGTGACCGGTCAGCCGCGCGAGCGCGAGCCCGCCCGCCCATTGCTCGACCAGCGGGGCGCCGGTGCCGATCGCACAGCCGCGGACCCCCAGCCGCGGCTGCCCGTCGACCATCAGGCAGTGGCTGACGCCGGTGCCGACGCTGACGTAGAGGAAGTCCGGCTCGTCACGCCCAGCGCCGAAGCGCGACTCGGCGACGGCCGCGGCGCGCACGTCGGAGTCGACCGCGTCGAACGACTCGAGCAGGTCGGTGTCCCGCCAGTCGACGGTCTCGGCGCTGCGGAGGCGGCCGTGCGGATCGACGAGCTCGCAGACCGCCAGCCCAACCGCGGTGACGTCGTCACCCGTCAGCTCCGCCACCAGCGCGCGGCAGTCGGCGAGCACCGCATCCGCGCCGCGTGCGGGCGCCGTAGGGCGGCGCCGGGCGGCGAGGATCGCGCCACGCTGCATGTCGACCCGCGCGGCGGCGATCTTCGTCCCCCCGACGTCCACTCCGAGGGCGATCGTCACGGCAGGTAGCTCGGCGCGATGCCGCAGATCGCGCGCACCGCCCCGCCGCCCGCGTTGCGGTACTCGTGCCGGCTACCGGCGGGCAGGTAGCAGACGTCCTCGGGCTCGAGCTCGAACACGTGTACGCCGCCCTCGTGCCACGCGCGCACCCAGAGCGTCCCCTCGAGCGCCATCAGCACCTCGTCGCCGCCATGCTCGTGCAGCTCGGCGACCTCGCCGGGGCCGAGCTCGAGTGTCGCGACCGTGAGGTGCTCGGTGCTGATCAGGATGCCGCAGAGCACGCCCAGGTCGCGCCGCCACAGCACGTCGTCCGGGCGCAGGACGCGCAGCCGCGGCTCGAGCGGGCGGGCCGGCGGCCAGCCGCCGAGCAGCGCGTCGTCGGCGTAGCGGGAGACCTCGAGGTAGGGCTGGGCGCGCGCATAGGCACTCGAGGCGCCCGCAGCCGGCGGAGGCGCGAACAGCTCGAGCACGCGCAGCGGCTCGGGCCCGAGCGCGTAGGCGTGGTGCCAGGTGTCGCGGCGGAAGAACACGCTTTCCCCCGCCGCCGCGCGCTGCACCTCGCCGGTCTCGGGATCGGCGATCACGAGCACGCCCTCGAGCACGTGCAGGAGCTCGTCGGCGGCGAAGATCGTCCGGAAGTCCTCCGAGTGGCGGAAGCCGCCGCCCGGCGGCAGCCCGAAGACGAGCATGTGGACGCGGTCGGTCGAGGCATAGATCCAGTCGTAGACCTCGCCCGCCGCCGCATCGCCCCAGACGTGGCGCGTCACATCGGAGCGCCGGATCAGGGCCGGACCGTCGAACACCGGCCGCGGCGAGGAGGCCGGGGGCGCCGGGCGCTCGGCGAGGCTCACAGGGCGCTCCGGGGGTCGTGCACGCGCTCGCTCCGGCCACTGGCGGCGCCGAGCCGCGCGAGGTCCGGCGCCGGGAAGTCGCTGGCGATGTCGCGTGCTCGGCCGTCGGCGCCCGCCGCCTGCGCGGCGAGCATGACCTCGAGCGCGTGGTAGGCGTGCTCGGGACGGGTCACCGGCGCCTGGCCGGTCTCGATGCACTCGACTAGATGGCGCAGGCCGTCCGTCCACGGCCATGCGGGGTCGGACTCCGGGTGCAGCTCCCATGCCGCCGTGTCGTTGCGCCACAGCTCGTAGCCCTCGGGTGCCCAGTCGTCGCCGAGCATCTGCATCACGCCGTGCGTGCCGTACAGCTCGATGCAGGGCGAGCGGTACCGCTGCATCGTGAAGCCGGTCGTGACCACCGCGTAGCGCGCGTCGCCGAAGTCCATCAGCACGTGCGCATTGTCGTCCGCCTGCACGCGCGTCGGCTCGCCATTGATCAACCGCTCGGGGATGGCGACTCCGCTCATCGCCGTCACGCGCCGCGCCGGCCCGAAGAAGCCGCACAGGCTCGTGACGTTGTAGACGCCGAGGTCGAACAGGGCACCGCCGCCCGGCTCGTAGAACCAGGCACTCCAGTCCGGGCCTGCCCAGCCGTAGCGGCCGCGCGCGGTCAGCAGCCCGCCGATCTCGCCGGCGTGCACGCGCGCGTACATCGCCCGGTACGTCGGCGAGAGCAGGATATGCGGCGCGCAGATCAGGTGGCCGGGCGCGTCCGCAGCGGCCGCGAGCACCGCCTCGGCCTCCGCGAGCGTCGTCGCGACCGGCTTCTCGACGAGCACGTGCTTCCCGGCCTGGAGCCCCGCTCGCGCAAGCCGCCCGTGCTCGACCATGCTGGTGAGCACGAGCACGGCGTCGACCTCGGGGTGGGTGCAGACCGCCGCGTCGCCGGGCAGGTCGGGACTGAGGTCGAGCCGCTCAGCCGCCAGCCGGCGCTTCTCGGCGTCGGAGTCGTAGACGGCGACCACGTCGACGCGCCCCTCGCCGCGGAGCCGGTCGATCAGGCTCATGTACGGCGTCCAGAAGACGCTCCCGCAGCCGACGACGCCGAGCCGGACCGGGCTCATGTCGCGCTCCTCGCGGTCTCGTAGTAGGCGTCCGTCCACGTCGGCCGGTCGACGTCGTGGCCAGCCGCGAGTGCGAGCTCTGCTGCCAGCGCAGACGCCGCCGGCAGCGTCGTGATCGGGGACAGGCGCGAGTCGACGCCCGACACGCCCGGGAGCCGCAACGTCGCCGCCCCTGCGGCGGCGCACAGCCGCACGGCCTCGTCGCCGAGCGGGTCGCCCTCCGCGTCGAGCGACACCATCAGGTGTCCGCGGTCGAGCCCGAACATCGCCGATGTCGCCCCCTCGCGCGTCTCGACACCTTCGGCCGGGATGCGCGAGATCTCCTTGAGCATCAACGCGAGCTCGGCCGCCGCCGCCCACGCCGTCCCGCCGCCGACGGCGATCGCCGCGGGCGGGACGGTCAGCTCCTCCAGCGCCCCGGCGGCCCAGGCCTCCGCCTCTGCGACCGCCGCCTCCGCGGCGTCCGCGGTCGTCGCGAGCAGCGCGGTGAGCGCCTCGTCGCGCGTGACCGCCGCCCACAGCGCGAGGCCGCTCGCATACGCGCCCGCGACGGCCTGCGTGTGCGTCACGGCGCGCTGGCTGGAGACGTGCTGCAGCACCGTCGCGCTCGACGCGGCGGCAAGCGGGGAGTCGGCACTCGCCGTGAGCGCGACGCACGCGCGCCCGGCCGCCCGCTCCGCGATCTCGACCACGTCGCGGAACCGGCCGGACGAGGAGACCGCGAGCACGGCGTCGCCCGGCTCCCAGCGGAACTGCTCGCGTCCCGCGATCCCGCACGGAACGGCGACGATCGGCGGCCCGGTTCCGGCGCCCTCGAGCGAAGCGAGCCAGAGCGCGTGCGCGACGTAGTAGGCGGCGCCGTTGCCGGTTGCCACGATGCGCTCGACGCGGGGATCGCTCAGCAGCTCGGCGGCGTCGGAGATACCGTCGCCGGCCTCCAGCGTCGCGCGCAGCGCTGCCGGCAGCTCGCGCACGTCCGCCCACAGTCCCGTCTCCAGGTAGCCCATGGACCGGAACGTACCATGAGAAACCAATAGGGACCAAATGCCTTGACATGTGGGTCACGGCACTGGAATAGTGCCCTCGCATGTCCCTGAGCCAGGCGTCCCAGCCGCTCTACCACCGGGTGTACAAGGACATCGCGAAAGAGATCGAGAGCGGCGTGCTGGAGCCCGGCGACCGGCTGCCGTCGGAGCGCTGGTTCTGCGAGGAGCTCGGCGTCAGCCGCACCACGGTGCGGCGCGCGATCGAGGAGCTCGTGAGCGACGGCCTCGTCCACGCGCGCGGACGTGGCTCGTTCGTCGCCGGCGACGCCCTGGTCGAACCGCCGAACACGCTGATGAGCCTGTCCGAGCTGGGCCGTTCGCGCGGGCTCGCCGCGACCGCGCGTGTGCTGACCAGCGTGGTACGCGGCGCGACGATCGACGAGGCGGACACCTTCGGCATCGCCCCCGGTGCCGAGCTGCTCGAGCTGCGCCGGCTGCGCTTGCTCGACGGCCTTCCGATCTCGCTCGACGACAACCGCGTCCCAGTGCGGCTCCTGCCCGACGTCGCCGGCGTGGACTTCACGCGCGCTTCGCTGTACGACGCGCTGGATCGCGCCGGGCACGCGCCCGTGCGCGCCGATTACGAGCTCGAGGCCCGCGGCGCGGACGCGGCCCAGGCGGAGCTCCTCGAACTGGCGCCCGGCGCGCCGGTCTTGTTCGCGACAACCGTGGCGCTTGGCGACGACGGCCGCGTGCTCGATCTCGGCCGCACCGTCTACCGCGCGGACCGCTATCGATTCCAGGCGACGCTGATGCGTCGCGTCCGACGTGAGAGGGGAACGACCCATGAGGAAGCTGGCGCGACGCGCGGCGCTGCCGCTCGCACTGGCGATCGCCATCGCAGGCTGCGGGGGGACCCCCGGCGAGGACAAGCCTGACGAGCAGACCACCCCGGCCGCCGACGTCAAGACCGAGGGCTTCGACGACCTCGGGCCGGTCACGCTGAAGGTCATCTCGCCCGAGGGGTCAGGCGGGCCCCAGGACGCGCTGAAGGCGCTCAGCAAGTCGTTCGAGGAGAAGTACCCGAACGTGACCGTGAACCTCACGTTCCGGGACTTCGCCGCCTGGACGAAGCAGGCCAAGCTCGTGGCTTCGAGCGACAACCCGCCGGATGTGTTCGGCGGCAACCAGGGCTACCAGCTTGACGGGGAGCTGGTCAAGGCCGGGCTGATCCTTCCCCTCACAGAGTACGCCAAGGCATACGGCTGGGACGAGTCCTACTCGCCGGAGACGCTTCAGCAGTTCGAGTGGACCGACGACGGTCAGACGTTCGGCGAGGGCACACTGTGGGGCGTCGCCCAGACCGGTCAGTCGGTGGGCGTCTTCGCCAACAAGAAGAAGCTCGACGCGGCCGACGTCGACCCGGCGTCGCTCGAGACGTTCAACGACTTCGACGCCGCGCTGGCCAAGCTGCGCGACTCGCTGCCGGCCGACGAGCCGGTGATCATGATGGGCAACCTCGATCAGTTCCACGCACTCCACGTGTGGGGCGGGATCCAGGGTGCCTACACGCCGGCGCAGCAGGTCCGCGACTGGATCTTCCAGCACGACGATGCGTCGTTCGACACCGAGGGCAACCTCGAGGCGCTGGAGAAGTTCCGGGAGTGGGCGGACAAGGGCTATCTCGGCAAGGCCGACGCGTACAACTCGCGCAAGGAATCGGACTCGGGGATCGCGTTCGGCAAGGGCGAGGGCGCGCTGCTGATCGCCGGCAACTGGCAGGCCGCGACCGCCCGCGAGGGGCTCGGCGACGACGCGATCTTCTTCAACGTGCCGTCCGGCGAGAGCGGCGACAGGGTCAACATCGGCTCCACGAGCTTCCCGATGCACGTCTCGGCCAAGACGAAGCAGCCCGACCTGGCCGCGGCGTATCTCGACTGGATCACCGGGCCGGACGCCGCTCAGGAGCTGGTCGAGACCCAGCAGGTCCCGGCAGCGATCGACGCGACCGCCGAGCCCGGGGATGTGCTTGGGCAGCAGGTCAAGGAGGGCTGGGACCAGCTGGTCGAGGACGGCGGTCTGACGCTCTATCCCGACTGGTCGTCGCCGACGATGCTGCAGACGATGGGCCAGTCGTTCCAGGAGATGCTCGCCGGGCGGGCATCGCCGCAGGACGTGATCTCGCGCGTGCAGGACGACTGGGAGAAGTACCACCAGCGGCTCGCGGAGGGCTAGCCGCGTGACGCAGGTCGAGACGAGCCGGGTGCCGGTCGCGGCACCCGGCGAGCGGCCGCAGGTCCGGGCCCGCGCGCCCGGGGAGCCGCGCAAGGTCGCGTACCTGTACCTCGCGCCCGCGTTCGTCTTCTACCTGCTGTTCGCGTTCGGGCCGCTCGTATACACGTCGTGGCTGTCGTTCTTCGACTGGGACGGGCTCACGGTCGGCACGTGGGCCGGCCTGGACAACTACGACGAGGTCCTGAGCGACCCGAACATCCGGGCCTCGTTCGTCCACTCGTTCGTGCTCATCCTGTTCTACGCGGTGCTGCCGTGCTTCCTGGGGCTGCTGCTCGCCTCGGTGATCGCGCACGGCCGGGTGCGCGGTGTGACGTTCTTCCGCGCCGTGCTGTTCCTCCCCCAGACGATTGCCACGGTCGTGGTGGCGCTCGCCTGGGTGTGGATCTACGCCCCCGACGGACCGCTCAACACGGCGCTCGACACCGTCGGGCTCAGCAGCGTCTCGCGCGGCTGGCTGGGCGACTTCGACTGGGCGCTGCCGGCGCTCGGGCTCGTCGGCACCTGGGTGATGTTCGGCCTGTGCCTCGTACTCTTCCTCGCCGGCATCCAGAAGATCCCGCAGTCGCTGTACGAGGCGGCCCGGGTCGACGGCGCCGGCCGGGTGCGCGAGTTCTTCGCGGTGACGCTGCCGGGCCTGCGCGGCGAGCTCGCGGTCGCGCTGACGCTGACCACGATCCTGGCGCTGCGCACGTTCGACCTGATCTACGTCTCGACGCAGGGCGGACCGGGGACCTCGACCACGGTGCCGTCCGTGCTCGTCTACCAGAACGCGTTCTCGAACGGGCGCGTCGGGCTGGCGGCGGCGGTCGCGGTCGTGCTGACCGCACTGATTTTCGTCGTGGCATTCGGGATCACCCGCCTCGTCGACCGGGACCCGGACCGATGACCGTCACGCGCCGCGAGCAGCTGCTGAGCTACGCCGTGCTCGCGATCTTCTGCGTGCTCGTGATCTACCCGCTCCTGAGCATCGTGCTGCTCGCGTTCCACAAGCAGTCGGACCTCGTCAGCGGCTTCTCGTTGCCCGACTCGCTCGACTTCGGCACGTTCAGGGCGGCATGGGAGGAGGGCAGCTTCGACCGCGGTCTCGTCAACAGCTTCCTCGTCGCCGCTACGGTGACCGTCGTCACCGCCGTGCTGTCGGTGTTCGCCGGCTACGCCTTCGGCGCGATGCGCTTCCGCGGCTCCGACGCTCTGTTCTACCTGCTGCTGCTCGGTCTGATCTTCCCATACGAGGCGACGGTCATCCCGCTCTATTACGTGTTCAGGGACGTCGGCCTGACCGACAGCCTGTGGGCGCTGATCCTGCCCCAGATCGGGCTCTCGGTTCCGTTCGGCACGTTCTGGATGCGCGCGTTCTTCCGCTCGACGCCGAGCTCGCTGGTCGAGGCGTCGCGGCTCGACGGCGCCTCGAGCTTCGTCGCGCTGTGGAAGGTGCTGCTGCCGCAGGCCTGGCCGGCGATCACGACGATGCTGGTGCTCGTCTTCATGTGGACCTGGAACGAGTTCCTGCTCGCGCTCGTGATGATCCAGTCCGACGACCTGCGCACCGCTCCGCTCGGTCTCGCGCTGTTCGCAGGTGCCAACCGCGGCACGCTGGACACCACGCTCGTCGCCGCGGCCGCGGTTCTCGTAGCGCTCCCGGTCATTATCGTCTACGTCTTCCTGCAGCGCTCGTTCATCCGGGGGATGTTCGCCGGGGCGGTGAAGGAATGACCTGGGTGCTGGCCGTCGACGGCGGGAACACGAAGACGCTCGCGGCGGTCGCCGACGCCGGCGGGGCCACCCGCGGCGCGGCACGGGGCGGCCCCTCGGACATCTACAACGCCGAGACGCCCGAGCGGGCGATCGACGCGATCGCCGCCGCGGCGGGCGAGGCGCTCGCGCAGGCGGGCGTCGAGGCCGGGCAGGTCGGAGCGGCGGCGTTCAGCCTCGCCGGAGCCGACTGGCCGGAGGACTTCGCTCTGCTCGAGCGGTCGCTGCACGAGCGTCTCGGCCTCCCCGCCACGCCGCTGATCGTCAACGACGCGCTCGGCGCCCTGCGGAGCGGCTCGCCCGACTGGACCGGCATCAGCATCGTCAGCGGCACCTACAACGCGGTCGGCGCCCGCCATCCCGACGGCCGCGTGTTTCACCTCGGGTTCTGGCCGGACGGCGCCGGCAGCCGCCACCTCGCGCGCGCCGGCCTGCGGGCGGTCTACCACCACGCGCTCGGGATGGCGCCGCCGACCGCGCTCACCGCGCGGGCCCTCGCGCTCTTCGGCGCCGATGACGAGCTCGACCTGCTGCATCGGTTCACGCGCCGCGGCGGGCTGCCCGAGGCGGAGTCCGACCGGCTCACCCCCGTGCTGCTCGACACGGCCGACGAGGGCGACGCGGTCGCCTGCGCGATCGTCGCCGAGTCGGGCGCCGTGCTCGGGCGGCAGGGGCGGGCCTGCGCCGAGCGGGTCGGCCTGCCGCTGGACGGCACGCGCGTCGCGCTCTCCGGAGGCGTCTTCAACCACCCGACGACGCGGCTCGCCGTCGCGACGATGGCCGAGCTGCCGGGCGCGGTCGCCGTGCGCAGCACGGCGCCGCCGATCGCCGGCGCGCTGCTGCTCGCGCTTGACCGGCTGGGCGTCGCCGTCGACTCCGCCACCGTCGCCGCCGGGCTCCCGTTCCCCACTCGAGACAGGAGGATCGGCCCATGGGCCGGATCGCCCTCGAGCGCGTGAGCAAGGTGTTCCCGGGCGACGTAGTCGCCGTCGACGCCGTCGACATGGAGATCGGCGACGGCGAGTTCATGGTGCTCGTGGGGCCGTCGGGCTGCGGCAAGTCGACGCTGCTGCGCATGATCGCGGGGCTGGAGGGCGTGTCGGGCGGCACGATCCGGATCGGCGACCGGGACGTCACGGAGATCGCGCCGCGCAGCCGCGACGTCGCCATGGTGTTCCAGAACTACGCGCTGTACCCGCACATGCGCGTGTGGGACAACCTCGCGTTCGCGCTCAAGCTCCGGCGCACGCCGAAGGCGGCGCTGAAGGAGCGCGTCGACTCGGTCGCGGGCGTGCTGGGACTGCGCGAGCTGATCGACCGCAAGCCGGGCGCGCTGTCGGGCGGGCAGCGCCAGCGCGTCGCGATCGGCCGCGCGATGGTGCGCGAGCCGCAGGCCTACCTGATGGACGAGCCGCTCTCCAACCTCGACGCGAAGCTGCGCGTGGGCATGCGCGCGGAGCTCGCCCGGCTCCACGAACGGCTGGGCGTGACGACCGTGTACGTCACGCACGATCAGGTCGAGGCGATGACGCTCGGCGACCGCGTCGCGGTCCTGCGCGACGGCACCGTGCAGCAGTGCGACACGCCCGAGCGGCTGTTCGACAATCCCGCCAACGTGTTCGTGGGGGCATTCATCGGCTCGCCGGCGATGAACCTCGCCCCGGGCGAGCTGCGCGGCGGCGTGCTGAGACTCGCCGGCATCGACATCCCCCTCCCCGCCCCGCCCCGGCACGAGGGGCCGGTCGTCGCGGGCGTGCGTCCGACCGATCTCAGGCCCGACGACGACGGGGGACCGAAGCTGCGCGCCGAGCTGGAGGTCGTCGAGCGGCTCGGCTCCGAGAGCCACGTGATCTTCCCCGTCGACGCCCCCAAGCCCGCCGGCGAGGCGGCGGCCGCCGCCGACGAGGCGACCGAGGAGAGCGAGGCGACGCTGCTGGCCGGCGACGACCGCGCGCGCTTCACGGCGGTCGTGCCGGGGCGCCGCCGGTTCTCGCCGGGCGAGGTGGTCGAGCTCTCCGTGCCGCCCGAAGCGGTCCACCTATTCGACCCGGCGAGCGGCGGGGCGCTGCGGTGACGATCCCGCCGCTGGCGGGCCTGTTCGGGTACGAGGAGGCCGCCCGGCCCGGCCTTGCGTCGCGGCGTCGGCGCAGCGGCTGTGGCGGCTCGACGCCGAGTGGTGCCCGAGTTCCTCGCGGCGATGCGCGCCGGCGCGCCCGTCAGGCGGGCATGAGTCGCGCCGGCAGGTGCGCGCGGTGGGCGGCGGCCATCTCGGCGTAGAGCGTCTCGGCGACATCGATCGAGCGCACGAGCGGATGCGCCGCGAGCGCGCGCATCGCGTCGCGCGCGTCGCCTGACCAGGCCGCGTCCGCCGCCGCCTGCTGGTACTCGCCGAGCGCCTCGACGAGCCCGCGCACGTGTGTCGGCAGCGCGGGCATCGGCAGCGGCCTGACGCCGGACGCGTCGCAGTGGCCCAGCGTCTCGACCACGAGCGTGTCCGGGAAGCCGGGCAGCGAGCCCTGGTTGGGCACGTTGACGGGCAGCGTCTCGCCGCGATCGTTGAACACGGCGTCCATGCAGTCGATCGCAAGCTCCAGCTCGTGGATCCCGCCCCGCGACCGGCTCGGATCGAGCACCGGATGGTCGGTGCCGGCCTGCTCGACGTAGTGCTCCCAGTAGCGCGGCACCGCGCTGAGGATGTCCTCCGCGCGCGTCGTCGGCTTGGCGCTGAGCTCGCGCAGCACCTCGTCCTCGAAGTAGTAGTACTGGAAGTACTCGCTCGGGAGGGCGTCCATCGTCGCCGCGAGGCGCAGCATCCGGCGCGTCTGCGGCTTGACGGTCGGGTCCGCGCCGCGGCGCGCGTAGGCCTCCTTGAGGAGCGGCAACAGGTCCTGGCCGTCATAGGTGTGACGGACGCTCCAGGAGCCATGGTTGAGCCCGACGCTCGTGACGTCGAGACGCTCCGGGTCCAGGCCCGCGACCTCGGCCAGCTCCGCGGGATACACGATCGGCCCCTCGCAGAGCGAGACGAACGGGACGTCGCTGTGGTCGGTGACCGCCTGCGCGACGATGTTGACCGGGTTCGTGTAGTTGAAGATCCGCGCGCCCGGGCAGGCGGTCGCCATATCGGCGAGGATCTCCTGCATCGCCGCGATTGAGCGCAGCGCCATGAAGAAGCCGCCGGGGCCCTGCGTCTCCTGCCCGATCCGCCCGTGCTTGAGCGGGATGCGCTCATCGAGCACGCGCGCCTCGAAGCCGCCGGGGCGGTAGCTCGTCAGCACGGCGTCGCAGCCGTCCAGACCGGCGCGCCGGTCCGTCGTGGCGGTGACCGTGATGTCGACCCCCTTGGCGGTCGCCATCCGCTCTGCGAGCCCGCGGATCAGCTCGAGCCGCTCGGCGTCGAGATCGATCAGCGCGATCTCCGAGCCGCTGAAGTTCTCCCCCTGCTCGATGAAGCTCGCCATCGTGCCCGCGCCGCGGGTCGATCCACCGCCGATGTAGGCGATCTTCAGACGGGCCACCCCTGCATGCTAGTCAAGACCGTCGGGGTACCAACGCGAACCAGTGGCGACCTAGGAGGCGCGCGCCGACGCCGGCAGCTCGGGCAGGCCGCGCTTGCGGCCCTCCTCCAGCAGCCGCTCGCGGGTGGGCGCGGCACCGGCGCCCGTCGGCGCCTTGACCGAGAGCCCGCCGTAGAGGCTCGCCCACTGGAGCGCGATCTCGGCATCGGCATCGTGCAGCTCCGCCCACGCGAAGGCGGTCGCGAACAGCTCCTCGGCGCCCGTGGAATCCAGCACCGTGCCGACGTCGATGCCGTCGATCCCGACCAGCCGTCCCTGCACCGACGCGACGGCGCCGCCCGGTCCGAGGCAGACGACCGCGGTCTCCGCCACGTCGGCGAGCTTCGTCGCGGAGCGTGCCGGGTCCGCCTCGCCGGTGAGGATCTCGGCCTCGCGCTGGTTGACGATCAGGCCGCGAGGCTTGCGCAGGCCGTGCGGGAGCCGTCCCGCGAACGCGCGCGCGTCGTCGTCGCCGCACGTCAGGTACGCACACGGGCCGTCCGGCAGGATGTCGATCTGTTCGAGCGTCGCGGCCACGGCACGCGGCGCGTGAGGCTCGAGGTCCGCGACGCGGGCGCGCAGCCCGGGGTCGACCGTGACCATCGCGCGCTCGCCCCCGACCGGCATGACGACCGTCGTGGGGGTCCGGTTCCCGCGCGGCTCCCCGACCGCGACGCCCTCCTCCTCGAGCTGCAGGCGCACGAAGCGGCCCGCGAGGTCGTCGCCGAGCGGGGCGACCAGGGCTGCGGCGAGCCCGAGCCGCGCGGCCGCCACCGCGATGATGCCGCCGCCTCCAGGCGAGCGGATCATGTCGCCCGCGAAGCGCTCCTCGCCCGGCCCGGGCAGCGCCTCCAGGCCGACGAAGGTGATGTCGAGATAGGTCGGTGTCAGGACCGCGAGGTCAATACTCACGCGGGCAGAATATCTGCGATGCCGGAGGCCGAGAGCTCAGCCTTGGGCAAGAACCCGCATGCGGGGGTGCTGGCGAGGCACGGGCCGTAGTCGGCGGCCTCGCGGCTGGAGGTGAGCACGACGTTCGGCGCGCCGGCCTGACCGGAGAGCCGGTGGGCCACCTCGAAGCCGTCGATGTCCGGCAGCTGTACGTCGAGCAGCACCACGTCGGGGCGCAGCGCGAGTGCCGCATCCACCGCGGTCAGGCCGTCCTCCGCCTCGCCCACGACGATGTAGCCCTCGAGCTCGAGAAGCCGGCGAGCGGCGGCCCGGAACCCGGGGTGATCATCGACGATGAGGACGCGTGCAGCCATACGGAGAGTCTGCTGGCTCATACCCGTTTCACAAAGGAGGACACCCTGTGAGGGAATGGACGGACAACCGCACCTTTGAGTGCGTACCTGTACGTCCCTGTAGCAAACCTCACTTGGCCGCGGCCTGGCGGTACACCGCGGCCGTCTGCTCGGCGATCCGCGACCAGTCGAACTCGCGCAGGGCGCGCTCGCGGCCGGCGCGGCCCATGGCCTCGGCGCGCTCCTGGTCGGCCAGCAGCGCGTTGACCCGCTCAGCGATGCCGGCCGCGAACGCGGCGGGATCGCGCGGCTCGATCGACCCCGCGACCGGCTCGAACGGCACCAGGAGTCCCGTCTCCCCGTCGACCACTACCTCGACGATGCCGCCCGTCGCGGTGGCCACCACGGCCGCCTCGCACGCCATCGCCTCGAGGTTGACGATCCCCAGCGGCTCGTAGATCGACGGGCAGGCGAAGACCGTGGCGTGGCTGAGGATCTGGATCACCTCGGGCTTGGGGAGCATCTGGTCGAGCCAGATCACGTTCCCGCGCTCGGCGCGTAGGCGCTCGACCCGCTGCTCGACCTCGGCGGCGATCTCCGGCGTGTCGGGCGCCCCCGCGCACAGCACGAGCTGCGCCCCGGGGTCGAAGTCGAGCGCCGCGTCGAGCAGGTACGGCACGCCCTTCTGGCGTGTGATGCGGCCCACGAAGACCACCGACGGCCGGCCGGGGTCGATCCCGTAGCGCTCGAGCGCGTCGGTGCCCGGATCGGGCGTGTACTCCTCGGCGTCGATCCCGTTGTAGACGACGACCACCCGCTCGGGATCGACCGCGGGATAGGCGGCGAGGATGTCCTCGCGTGAGCCCTTCGAGACCGCGATCACCGTGTCGGCGCCCTCGAGCGCGACCTTCTCGCACCAGCTCGAGAGCGCGTAGCCGCCGCCGAGCTGCTCGGCCTTCCACGGGCGCAGCGGCTCCAGGCTGTGCACGGTGGTCACGTGCGGGATGCCGTAGGTGAGCTTGGCCAGGTGGCCCGCCAGCTGCGCGTACCAGGTGTGGCTGTGGGCCAGCTCGGCGCCCTTCACGGCCGCCGCCATCGAGAGATCGATCGACATCGCGCGCAGGGCCGCGAGGTGCGGGGCGTCACCGGCCAGGGCGTCCCACGCCTCGTGTCCGACGACCCCGTCCCGTTCAGCGCCCCACGCGTGGACGGTTATCTCCTCGAGCCGCGCGAGCTCGCGTGCGAGGTACTCGACGTGGACGCCGGCCCCGCCGTAGACGTCAGGCGGGTACTCGCGCGTCAGCAGCGCGACCTTCATGCCTCCACCACGGCGCCCTTGCCGATCACGACGATCCCGTTGTCGGACACCACGAAGCGCTCGCGGTCGGCCGCGGCGTCGACGCCGATCTGGGCGCCCTCCGCAATCCGCACGTTCTTGTCCACGATCGCCCGCCGCACGACCGCGTGGCGGCCGACCTGGACGCCGGGCATGAGGATCGAGTCCTCGACCTCGGCGTAGGAGTGCAGATGCGCGCCCGGGGACAGCACCGAGCGTCGCGCGGAGGCGCCGGAGATCACGACGCCGGCGCACACCATCGAGTCGAGCGCCTGGCCGCGGCGGCCGTCCTCGTCGAAGACGAACTTGGCCGGCGGAAGCGGCTCGTGCCAGGTGAGGATCGGCCACTCCATGTTGTAGAGGTTGAAGACGGGGTCGACCGAGGTGAGGTCCATGTGCGCGTCGTAGTACGCGTCGAGGGTGCCCACGTCGCGCCAGTAGCCGTGGTCGCGCTCGCTCTCCCCCGGCACGACGTTCTGCGAGAAGTCATACACGTGTGCGGCCGCGTTCTCGACCAGCATCGGCACGATGTTGCCGCCCATGTCGTGCTTGGAGGCGTCGGCCGTCGCGTCGGCCGTCACGGCCTCGATCAGCGCATCGGTGGTGAAGAGGTAGTTGCCCATCGACGCGAAGACCTGGTCGGGCGCGTCGGGGAGCCCGACGGCGTCCTTGGGCTTCTCGCGGAACGCGTTGATCGTGTGGCCGTCGGGCCCGGTCTCGACGACGCCGAACTGGTCGGCCTGCTCGATCGGCGCGCGCAGCGCGGCGACCGTGACCGCCGCACCCGTCTCGAGGTGCTGCTCGAGCATCTGGCGGGGGTCCATGCGGTAGATGTGGTCGGCGCCGAACACGGCCACGTAGTCGGGCCGCTCGTCGTTGAGCAGGTTGAGGTTCTGGTAGATCGCGTCCGCCGAGCCCGAGAACCAGTACGGGCCGCGCCGCATCTGGGCGGGCACGGGCGTGACGTAGTTGCCGAGCAGCGGCGACAGGCGCCACGTCAGCGTGATGTGGCGGTCGAGCGAGTGGCTCTTGTACTGCGTGAGCACCACGATCCGGCGGTAGCCGGCGTTGACCAGGTTCGAGAGCGCGAAGTCGATCAGCCGGTAGTTGCCGCCGAACGGCACCGCGGGCTTGGCCCGGTCGAGCGTGAGCGGCGACAGCCGCTTGCCCTCGCCGCCGGCCAGCACGATCGCGAATACGGATGGCATGGCCTCAGCCCCCCAGTGCCTCGTCGACGATCTCGCGCGCTTCCTCGAGGATCCGCTCGAGATGCTCCGGGCCCTGCAGGCTCTCGGCGTAGACCTTGTAGACGTCCTCGGTGCCCGACGGCCGGGCCGCGAACCAGCCGCTCGCGGCGACCACCTTGAGGCCGCCGATCGGCGCGTCGTTGCCGGGCGCGCGGGTCAGCTTCGCCTCGATCGGCTCGCCCGCCAGCTCGCTGCTGCGCACCTGCTCGGGGGAGAGCCGCTTGAGCCGGTCCTTCTCCTCCGGCGAGGCGGCGACGTCGACCCGGCGGTAGGCGGCCTCGCCGAAGCGGCTCGCGAGGCCGGCGTAGACCTCACCCGGGTCCTCGCCGGTGCGGGCCTTCATCTCCGCCGCCAGCAGGCACGGGATGAGCCCGTCCTTGTCCGTGCTCCAGGCCGTGCCGTCGCGGCGCAGGAACGACGCCCCGGCGCTCTCCTCCCCGCCGAAGCCGAGCGTGCCGTCGAGCAGTCCGGCGACGAACCACTTGAAGCCGACCGGCACCTCGTACAGCCGGCGGCCGAGGTCGGCGGCCACGCGATCGATGATGCTCGAGCTGACCAGCGTCTTGCCCACGCCGACGTCCGCGCCCCAGTCGCGGTGGCCGCCGAACAGGTACGCCACGCACGCCGCGAGATGGTGGTTGGGGTTGAGGAGGCCCGCGGCGGGAGTGACGATCCCGTGGCGGTCGGCGTCCGGGTCGTTGGCGAACGCGACGTCGAAGCGGTCGCGCATGTCCGTGAGGCGGGACATGGCGTACGGCGACGAGGAGTCCATGCGCACCTTGCCGTCCCAGTCGAGTGGCACGAAGCGGAACGTGGGGTCGAGCGTCTCGTTGACGACCTCGAGGTCGATCCTGTGGCGCTCGGCGATCGCCTCCCAGTACGGCGCGCTGGCCCCGCCGAGCGGGTCGACGCCGAGCCGCAGGCCGGACTCGCGGATCAGCTCGAGGTCGACCACCGCGGGCAGCTCCTCGACGTAGGCCTCGACGTAGTCGCGCTGGCGCGGGCGCGGGCTCGCCTCCCGCTTGACGCCCTGCAGCCCGTCCTCGAGCAGCGCGTTGGCCTCGCGCTCGATCCAGCCGGTGACGTCGGTGTCGGCCGGGCCGCCGTGGGGCGGGTTGTACTTGAAGCCGCCGTCGTCGGGCGGGTTGTGGGAGGGCGTGACGACGATGCCGTCGGCCGTCCCGGAGCCGCCGCCGCGGTTGTGGGTGAGGATCGCGTGCGAGATCACCGGCGTCGGCGTCGCGCCGCCGCGCGCGTCGACCACGACGTCGACGCCGTGCGCGGCCAGCACCTCGACGATCGTCGCCGCGGCCGGCTCCGACAGCGCGTGCGTGTCGCGGCCGAGGAAGAGCGGGCCGTCGATCCCCTCCGCCGCCCGGTAGCGGCACACCGCCTCGCTGATGGCGGCCACGTGCGCCTCGTTGAACGTGCCGGCCAGCGACGAGCCGCGGTGACCGGAGGTGCCGAACGCGACGGGCGCGAGGTCCCCGCGCGGCTCGCGATAGGTGGTCAGCAGCACGTCGAGGTCGACGAGGTCGGACGGCTGCGGAAGCGTGCCTGCGCGTGAGTCGACGCTCATGGCGCCGGAGTATCCATCACAAGACGCGACGCCGTATCGTGGCGGCCCGTGATCCTCGTCGCCGGCGAAGCGCTGTTCGACCTCGTCCTGCACGACACGGACGACGATCTGCGCGGGCATCCCGGCGGCGGCCCCTTCAACACCGCGCGCACGATCGGCCGGCTCGAGCAGCCGGTGGCCTTTCTCGGGCGGCTGTCGATCGACCGCTTCGGCCGCACGCTCGGCGCCATGCTGGAGGCCGACGGCGTGGGGCGCGGCAGCGTGATCGACACCAACCAGCCCACGACGCTGGCGATCGCCGAGGTGGATCACGAGGGCGTCGCGCGATACCGCTTCTACGAGCGCGGGACCTCGGCCACGGGCCTGGAGACCGACGCAGCCCTCGCGGCGCTGCCCGAGCGCGTCGACATCCTCCACGCGGGGACGCTCGGCCTCACGCTCGAGCCTGTGGCCACGGCCACCGAGGCCGTCATCGAGCGCGTGGCCGGCAACGCGCTCGTGGCCGTCGACCCGAACATCCGGCCGTGGGTGATCGAGGACGAGGACGCCTACCGCGCCCGCCTCGAGCGCGTGCTGGCGCGCAGCCACGTCGTCAAGGTCTCCGAGGAGGACGTCGGCTGGCTCTACCCCGGCCTGCCGACCGCCGAGGCAGTGCGCCGGCTGCTCGAGCAGGGCCCGACCGTCGGGCTGCTCACGCGCGGCCCGAACGGCGCGCTCGTCGTGACGCGCAGCGCCGAGGTCGCCGTCCCCGCCCCGCGCGCCAAGGTCGTCGACACGATCGGGGCGGGAGACGCCTTCGGCGGAGGCTTCCTCGCGTGGTGGAGCGAGCGCGGCCTGGACCGCGACGACCTCGAGCGGATCGACGTCGTGACCGAGGCGACCGCCTTCGCGTGCCTCGTCGCCGCACGCACGTGCTCCAAGCCGGGCGCCGAGCCCCCGTATCGCTCCGAGCTCTAAGCGCAGCAGCGTTGTGCCGGTGATCCGACGCGACGGCGACAATGGAGCCATCCGCAGCGCGCTCGCCATCTGCCTCCTCGTCGCCGTAGCGCTCCTCACCTCTCCTGCCGCCGGCCAGATCCGGACGGTCGACGGCGTGCGGGCGCAGGCCTTCGCGCGCGGGGTCCCGCACCCGTCGAACCTCAGCTTCGACGCGCGCGGGCGGCTGTGGGCGACGTCGGCGGGCAACGTGGCCGACCCGGCGGACGGGGTGTGGCTCGTGCGCCGGCGCGGGGCACGGCCGCAACACGTGGTGCGCGGGCTGTTCAGCGCGCTCGGCCTGCTCTGGCACCGCGGCGAGCTGTACGTCAGCCACGTCGTCCCGAACCGCACGGTGGCCCCGCGGCACACCGGGCGGGTGGTGGCCTACTCGCGCTTCGACGGGCAGCGCTTCCGGCGCAAGCGGCTGGTCGTCGGCGGGCTGCCGACCGGCCGCCACCGCGTCGACTCGCTGGCCGCAGGGCCGGACGGCCGGCTCTATCTCGGGGTTGGCAGCGAGCACGATGCGCGGCGCTCGAGCGGCCGCCTGTCGGCCACCGTCGTCTCGTTCCGGCCGGGCGGCGGCCCCATGCGGGTCGAGGCGACCGGGCTGCGCAACCCCTACGGCCTGGTCTTCGAGCCCGGGACGAGCCGGCTGCTGGTCGCCGAGCACGGGCGTGACGACCTCGGCCTCCGCTCGCCGCCCGAGGAGATCAACCTCGTGTCCACGCGCCAGCGGGTCCGCTGGTACGGGTTCCCGGAGTGCTGGGGACAGGGCGGCGCGACGTGCCGCGGCGCCGTGGACCCCGTCGTGCGGCTGCGCGCGCACTCGGCGCCGGGGGCGATGGCGGCCGCCGAGTCGTTCGGGCGCTGGGGGCGGACCGCCTTCGTCGCGCGCTTCGGGTCCTCGTTCGAGGCCAACCCGTCGGGCGGCGACGTGCTGCGGCTCCCGCTCGAAGGCCGCTTCCGCGCGCGGCCCCTGGCCAGCGGCTTCGGCCTCCAGGAGCCGCTGGGGCTGGCCCTCGGCCCCGACGGCGCGCTCTATGTCAGCCTCTGGACGTCGGGGCGGATCGTGCGGCTGGTCCCCGAAGCCGGCGGCCCGTCTCCCGTGCTCGCCGCGGCCATCCAGGCGCTGCCGTGGCTCGCCGTCGCCCTGGAGCCGTGAGCTGGATCAACGACCCGAACGGGCTCGTCCACCACGACGGCGAGTACCACCTCTTCTTCCAGCACAACCCGTTCGGGGACGACTGGGGCAACATCTCCTGGGGCCACGCCGTCAGCCGCGACCTCGTCCGCTGGGAGCGGCTGCCGGTGGCGATCGCGGCGGAGGGCGACGAGGCGATCTTCTCCGGGAGCGCGGTGGTCGACCAGCGCAACACCAGCGGGTTCGGCACCGACCGCGGTCCGCCGATGGTGGCGATCTACACGAGCGCGTATCCGGATGGACAGGTGCAGTCGCTCGCCTACAGCACCGATCGCGGACGCACGTGGACGAAGTACGCGGGCAACCCCGTACTCCACGACGCCGAGCGCGAGTTCCGCGATCCGAAGGTCTTCTGGCACGAGCCGGCGGGCGAGTGGCGGATGGTCGTCGTCAAGGCCGCCCTGCGCACCGCCTCCATCTACGCGTCCGCGGACCTCAAGCGGTGGGAGCACCGCAGCGACTTCGCGCCCGACGGGGCGTCCGAGGGCGTATGGGAATGCCCGGACCTCTTCCCCCTGCCGCTCGGCGGGAGCGTGAAGTGGGTTCTCGTCGTGAGCGTGAACCCGGGTGCGGTGGCCGGGGGCTCGGGCATGCAGTACTTCGTCGGCGACTTCGACGGCACGCGCTTCCGCGCCGACGGCGATCCGGCCTGGCTCGACTACGGCCGGGACTACTACGCAGCCGTCTCCTGGAACGGCGTGCCGGACGGCCGCCGGATCATGATCGGGTGGATGGGCAACTGGGAGTACGCGCACGAGCTTCCGGGGGCGTTGCGGCGAAGCGCCATGAGCGTCCCGCGCGAGATCGGCCTGCGGGCCGTCGGCGGGCGCGTGGAGCTCGTCCAGCGGCCGGTGCTCGAGCTGCGCGGCCTGCGCACCGGCCGCGCGTACCGCCTCCGTCCGCGGATCGTCCGCCCGGGCACGTGGCGGGTGACCGGCGACGGGGCATGGGGCGGGAAGCTCGACGTCGAGGCCGCGTTCCGGTTGCGCGGCGCCACGCGCTTCGGCGTGCACGTGCTCGCGGGCGGCGACGAGCGGACGGTGGTCGGCTACGACGCCGCGACGCAGGAGCTGTACGTCGACCGTACGCGCTCGGGGGATGCCTCGTTCAGCCCGGGCTTCGCCGGTGTGCAGCGGGCGCCGCTCGCCGCGCGGCGCGGCCGGGTCCGCCTGCGCATCCTCGTCGACCGGTCGTCCGTCGAGGTGTTCGCCGGCCACCGGGTCATCACCGACCAGGTCTTCCCGTCGGCCTCCAGCCGCGCGGTCAGGCTGTTCGCCGAGGGCGGCCCGGTCGGGCTCGGAGGGCTGACGATCCGCCGGCTGCGCTCGACCTGGCGCTAGTCAGAGCCGCGGCAGCACGTCGGCGGCGAAGCGAGCGGCCTGCTCGTCGTGATCGTCGTGGCGGGGGACGAGCACGACCGTGTCGGCACCGGCCTGCCAGAGGGCGTCAACCGCTCGCGCGCAGTCGTCGGCGTTCCCGACCACGGCGAGCGAGCGCAGGTCGCCCGCGAGCTCGTTGAGCCGCGGATAGAGGCCCATGCTCCGCCAGTGCTCGAGCATGGGGCGGACGGCTTCGAGCGCGGCGTGACGATCGTCGTCGAGGCTCAGCCACGCATAGGTCACCAGCCGGGCAGGGGCCGCGGCCTCGCGCGCCCAGCGCACCGCGTCGGCGCTGCTGCCCTCGGGCAGGAGCACGCCGTCGGCCGACCGGCCCGCAACCTCCATCCCGCGCGGGCCGGTGGTGCCGACGAGGATGCCGGGCGGCGGGTCGGGCGGGTGGGCGAGCTGCACATCTTCGAGCTGGACGTGATCGCCGTGCACGGTGATGGCCTCGCCGGCCAGCAGCGCTCGTACGGCGCTCACGGTCTCCTCGAGCGCCACGAGCCGGTTGGGCGGCCGGGCGCCGATCTGCCGCATCCATGCCTCGACGCCGTGCCCGAAGGCGACGGTCAGCCGGCGGGGGTGCATGCGCGCCACGCCGGCGAGCTCCATCGCCGCCAGCGCGGGGTTGCGCAGGGTCACCGGCAGCAGCCCGATACCGACGTCGAGCCGCTCCGTCGCCGCCAGCGCCGCGACCGCCATGGTCGGCCCGCCGGCCAGGAAGCAGTCCTCGACCACCCACAGCTCGGCGAAGCCGGCCCGCTCGGCGGCGCGCGCGAAGCCGGGCAGCTCCTCGGGCGGCCATTCGGGCCGGAACAGGACGCCGACCCTGGCCATGGCTAGTGGGAGCACTACAACAGGCCGCGTCCCGTCAGCTCGTCGACCACTGCGCGCCGGTGCCAGGGACGGCGGGCGCCGACGAGCCGGACGAGCGCGTCGTGCAGCTCGCGCTCGCGGGCCCGCGAGCCGGCGGCGTCGCTGCGCAGCCGCTCGACCTCGGCCTCGAGCCGCGCCGTGGACTCCCGCAGCTCCTCGAGCTCGACCTGCTCGTCCGTCGTCCACTCCCAGGCGGGCGACGGCTCGGCGGTCATCAGGGGGTTCGGACGCGAGCGGCCGTGCTGCGCGAGCGCGGCGCGCAGCTCGTGCCCGGACACGTGGGGTTCGGTGTGCGAGTCGCTCATGCAGCCGGGCTTCGCGGCTCGCCTGCGCCCTCCTTCGACTGGGCGGAACCGTGCAGCGCGGCTTGCGCGTCGGCCGCCAGACGTCGCACGAGCTCGCCGGCGGGCACTCGCTCGGCGAGCGGATGCGCCTGGCCGGCCCACAGGTGGAACCCGTCCGGGTCGCCGCGCTCGCGCGCCGCGGCGCGGATGCCGGCCGTCAGGTGATGGACGTCCGGGTAGGCGCTCGGCGCCTCGCTGTCGTGCTCGGCCATCCAGCGGTTGGCGACGCCACGCGCCAGCCGTCCGGTGAACGCGCGGGTGAGCCCGGTCTCGCCGTCGCCCTCGATCGCCTGCCGGTGGGCGGGCGCGGTGGCGGCCTCCGGGCAGAGCATGAACGCGGTGCCGAGCTGAGCGGCGGCGGCGCCGAGAGCGAGCACGGCGGCGACCCCGCGGCCGGTGGCGATCCCGCCGGTGGCCACCAGCGGCACGTCGGTCACCGCGGTGACGAGCTGGAGGAGCGCGAGCAGGCCGATCTCGCCCGGCGCCGCGTCGTCGAAGCTCCCGCGATGGCCGCCCGCCTCGACGCCCTGGACGACGAGCGCGTCGGCGCCCGCCCCTGTCGCGAGCCGCGCCTCTTCCGGGGTCGTGACGGTCACCCACGCCGCCGTGCGTGCCTCGTGCAGGCGCTCGACGACGGTTGGTGGCGGGCAGCCGAACGTGAACGAGACGACGGGGACGGCCAGCTCGGCGAGGAGCGCGAGCTTGGCCTCCCAGCCGTCGTCGTCATGGCGTGGTGCGCCGACCGCGGCGCCGAAGCGGGCGGCCTCGGGCTCGAGCGCGGCGGCGAAGGCAGTGACGGCGGCCGGGTCGCCGGGCGAGCCGGGCGGCGCGAACAGGTTCACCCCGAACGGGCGATCGGTCAGCTCGCGCAGTGACTCGACGTCCGCGCGGACCGCCTCCGGCGCCTTGTAGCCGGCCGCCAGGAAGCCGAGGCCCCCGGCCTCGGCCACGGCGGCGGCCAGCGCCGGCGTCGACGGCCCACCGCCCATCGGCGCCTGGACGATCGGCCGCTCGAGCGTGTCGAGGGAGAAGCGCATGCGCGACACTCTCCGACAAGCATGCCGGACCCGGCCCGCCTGATCGGCATCAACCACGTCGCGCTCGAGGTCGGCGACGTCGAGGCGGCGCTCGAGCTCTACGGCCGCCTGTTCGCGTTTGAGCTGCGCGGCCGTGCGGGGCGGATGGCGTTCATCGACATGGGCGACCAGTTCCTCGCGCTCTCCCAGGGCCGCCGGCAGGGGCCGGACGAGGGCCGCCACTTCGGTCTGGTCGTGGACGACAAGGAGGCCGTGCGCGACGCGGTCGTGCGCGAGGGCCTGGAGATCGTGCCGGGTCGCGGGCTCGACTTCCTCGACCCGTGGGGGAATCGGTTCGAGCTCGTCGACTACCGCGACATCCAGTTCTCCCGGGTGCCCGGGGTCATGCGGAAGCTGGGCGTCGAGGGGCTGGAGAAGCGCCCGTCGGCGCTCGAGGAGATCCGGTCGCGCGGGCTCGATTGAACGTCAACTGCGGCTGGGTAGGGAGGGTCGGCAGATCGGCCGCGGTGAGGGTGCATTTCGTCCACTTCGCGATGGCTTGGTTCGCGAAGTGGACGAAATGCTCGCTATAGGGGCCTAACGTCCACGTCGCGCGCCGACGAGCTGCGAAGTGGACGAAATGCTCCCTCGCAGGCCTCGAGAGATCCCGGCCTGAACTCGCTGCCGCGAGAGCCGAACGCCGCCCGCCCCGGCACCCGCAGCGGCGTCGTGAACCGCACCTCGACCGCGAACGCCCCAGGCAGGGACCCTTCGAGTGCGGCGATGCAGCGCGCCTTGGTCCACATCCCATGCGCGACCGTCCCCTTCTGCCCGAAGGCCCGCGCGGCGAGCTCGAGGGCCGCCGGATCCCCGCCGAGAGCCTCCTGGGCGGGGATGCGCGGCTCGAGCGGCGGCTCGCCGAGGCGCGCCTCGAGAAGCAGGGGATCTCGCGCCCGCTCGCGGGTGGTCATCGGCCGCACGCTCGAGGACGCAGCGCCGCCCCTGCACCACCGCCTGCCGGCCGAGGGTGCCCCGCTCGGCCGCCGGCTCGGGCGCGGCACCAAGCGCCGCTCGGTGGCGGCCGGCAAGGCGATGCGAATCGCGTCGAAGACCCGGCCCCGCTCATGAAGGTGCCGATGAAGGTCATCACACCGCCCCAGAGACCCGGCCGGACCTAGGGCCCAACGGGACATCGCTCCGACCGGAATGGCTCGTCGGGCGGGTCCCGAGTCGTGGTTTCCTCCATACGATGGGCGGCGGATGCGCGTCCTCGCCCTCGCCGACAAGCGCCCGCTGGTCGACACCGCCACGATGGCCCGGCAGCAGGGCGTCGACGCGGTGTTCTGCCTCGGCGACCTCGACCGGGCGTGGATCGAGTCCCTGATGTCACTCGACGTGCCGCGCCTGGGCGTGCACGGCAACCACGATCCGGAGAACCTGCTGCGCGATCTGGAGATCGAGGACCTGCACCTTCGCCGCACGCAGGTCGGCGGCGTCACGGTGAGCGGGTTCGAGGGCTGCGTCCGCTACGGGAAGAACACGGTCCACCAGTACACCCAGCGCGAGGCGACCAAGCTCGCCCGCCGCCTGCCCGCCGCCGACGTCCTGATCTGCCACTGCCCGCCGCTCGGCATCAACGACGACCCCGAGGACCCGTCGCACATCGGCTTCGCCGGGCTGCGCGAGTGGGTCGACGAGCATCGGCCCCGCCACCTGCTCCACGGCCACGTGCACCCGGTCCACGGGCAGGTCGTGACCCGCCACGGCGACACGCGCGTGCACTGGATCTCAGGCTCGCGCGTGCTCCATCTGCGCTAGAGCGCGCTCCGCACGTCCCAGAGGTCCGGGTAGAAGCGCTTGCCCTGGGTCCCCTCGAGGTACTCCACGCCGCGCGAGCCGCCCGTCCCGTGGCGGCTGCCGATCTCGCGCGCCGCCATCAGCGTGTGGTGATGACGCCAGAGCGCGATCAGCTCGTCGTGGTCGACGAGCAGCTCCGCGACCTCGTAGAGCAGCGCCCGCCGCGGGTCGTCGAGGTGGTCGCGGTACAGCTCGGCGAGGGCCGTGATGCGCGGCTCGCGCTCGTCCGGCAGGCCCGCGCACACCGCGAACGCGTCGTACAGGCCGGGGCTCTCGCGCTCGATGGCGCGGAACTGGGTCGACTGGAAGCCCGAGGCGGGCGCCAGCGGGTCGCGGAACTCGAGGAAGCCGTCGGGTCCCATCGTCTCGAGCACGTCGAGGTGGCCGAGCAGCAGCCGGTCGATCGCCGCAGTGCGCTTGAGCGGGCCGATCGCCGCCTGGGGCCGTCCGGCCTCCAGCGCCTCGCGTGCGCTGGCCAGCTCGTGCAGGATGAGCTTGAACCACAGCTCATAGGACTGGTGGACGACGATGAACAGCAGCTCGTCGTGCGCCTCGGGGGTGAGCGGCTCCTGCAGGCGCAGCAGGTCGTCGATGCGCAGGTAGCCGGCGTACTCGGTCGGCCCGCCGTCGACCGCGTCGCCCGCGTCGAGCGCCTGGTTGACGAGCGCGTCGGCGGCCGCGTTCTCGGCTCGCGGGACCGAGCGCAGCTCCCAGTGATCGAACCCCGCCAGCGCGCGAGTCGCGTCCCCATGCAGCGCCGCCATCTCAGGGCTCTTGACCCGATACTCGCCCTTGACCTGCTTGGCGACCAGCTCGGAGTCGTTGACGACCTCGACCTCGGTGGCGCCGAGCGCCCGCGCCCGTTCAAGGCCGAGCAGCAGCGCCCGGTACTCGGCGACGTTGTTGGTCGCGCGCCCGAGCGCGACGGCTGTCTCTTCCACCGCCTCACCCTCGGGCGTCGAGACCACGGCCGCGGCAGCGGCGGGCCCGGGGTTGCCGCGCGAGCCGCCGTCCACGTGGACGACGAGCCGCACTAGGCCGCGGAGAGCGGCGGCACGTCGCCGGTCACCCGGCGGCGGCGGCGGTCGCGCACCTCGCGCTGCCCCCCGCCTCCGGAGGTGGTGTCGCGGCGCTCCTTCTTGCGCCGGTCGACGATCACCTCGACGTTCGGATCATCCTCGTAGTAGGCCGAGAGCTTGGGGTACAGCTCGTCCGCCAGGGGCTCAGGCACGACGCAATAGATCACGGACTTCAACCTAACAAAGCCGCCGACGGCTCGGAATCGACCATCTGTCGAATCGTCCGAGTCATGTGAGGTGGAGCTTCCCGCGCTCGTCGGCCGCCGCGTTGACCTCCTGCTCGGCGGCGTCGAGCTCGGCCAGCTCGTCGCCCTGGGCGTCGCGGCGGACGCCGCCTGCCTCGTCGGAGAGGTCGATCTCGAAGCGGTACCAGCTCAGCTCCCACATCACCGTGATCGCCACGACGCTGGGGCGGTCGGTCCGCGGCCGCACGGACACCGCAGGGGCGCCGAGCGAGCGCGCCACGCCGCCGACCGTGCGCGTGTGGTCGGAGTCGTTGAAGACCTCGAGCGCCCGCTGCATCTTGAGGTCGGCGTTCGTCGGCACCGCGCGCACGTGCCGGGGGCGCCGCGGCGGCTCGGGCGCCCGGCGCGACGGCGCCTCGCTCTCCTCCGGCGGCGGGAGCTCCTCGGCGGCGATCTCCTCCTCGACCTCGCGGGCCCGCTCGCGCCGCGCGCGGAAGCGCTCGAAGAAGCCCGAGCGCCCGTCGTGGCGCGGGTGCCGCAGCGTGAGGTCATCGCCGCCGGACTCGCGGATCCAACCCTCGTGCTGCGCCCGCGCCGTGCACAGGTCGCACACCTGACGCCGCGACCCACCGGCCAGGAACGTCTCCGCGTGCTCGCCGCGCAGCAGCGTCCGCCCGCAGATGTCGCAGGCGGTATCCGTCACGTTCGGGCGGATGTCCCGGGTTCGGGCCACGACGGTCAAGGGTACCCACGGGTGCCCAACGGGACATCGCTCCACACGTAATGGCCTGTTGGGCGGGCCCCCGTGTCTGTTCCTAGGCGCGCACCTCTTCCTCGTCGCGCGCCTTCTCGACGACCTTCTGCGCGAGATGCGAGGGGACCTCCTCGTAACGCAGGAACTCCATCGTGTACTCGCCCTGGCCGCCGGTGATCGAGCGCAGGTCGGGAGCGTAGGAGAGGATCTCGGCCATCGGCACCTCGGCCTGCACGTCGGTCATGCCACCGACCGCCTCGGTGCCCAGCGGGCGCCCGCGGCGGGACGAGAGGTCGCCCATGACGTCGCCGACCGACTCGTCGGGCACCGACGCGGTGAGCAGCATGATCGGCTCCAGCAGCACCGAGCCGGCCTGCTCGAGCGCCTGCTTCATGGCCAGCGAGCCGGCCATCTTGAACGCCATCTCGGACGAGTCGACGGAGTGGTAGGAGCCGTCGAAGAGCCGCACGCGGACGCCCTTGACCGGGTAGCCGGCCACCGCGCCGTGCTGCATGGCGTCGAGCACGCCCTTCTCCACGGCGGGGATGAACCCGGTCGGGATGACGCCGCCCTTGATCGCGTTGACGAACTCGAACGCGTCCTCTGAGTCCATTTCCAGCGGCTCGATCTCGATGTGGCAGTCGCCGAACTGACCGCGCCCGCCGGTCTGCTTCTTGTGCCGGCCGTGGGCCTTGGCGCCCTTGCGGATCGTCTCCTGGTAGGGGACCCGCGGCGGCTTGAGGACGACCTCGGCGCCGAATCGCGCGCGCATGCGCTCCACCACGACCTCGACGTGGATCTGGGAGAGTCCGGCCACGATCTGCTCGCCCGTCTGCGCGTCACGGTGCAGATCGATCGTCGGATCCTCCTCCTGGAGTCTCCGCAGCGCCGTGAAGACCTTGTCCTCGTCGCCCTTGGAGGCGGGCTCCATCGAGAACGCCATGACCGGCGCGGGGAGCTTGATCGACGGCATCTGCACCGGCTCGTCGCGCGCCGCCAGCCAGTCGCCCGCGCGCGTCTCCTTCAGCTTGGCCACGGCGCCGATGTCGCCGGGCCCGAAGGCGTCGGTCTGCTTGACGTCCTTGCCCTGGGGCACGAGCAGCTGGCCGATCCGCTCCTTGTGGTGGGTCCGCGTGTTCATCACGTGCGTGTCGTGGTTCGCGGTGCCCTGGTAGACGCGGAAGAGGTTGATGCGGCCCGCGTACGGGTCGGCGCGCGTCTTGAACACGTAGGCGAACATCTCGCCGTCGGGGTCGGGCTCGAGCTTCATCCCCTCGAGCTGCAGGCCGCCGTGCTGGACCGGCGAGGGCAGGTCGTCGACGATCGCGTCGAGCAGCCGGTTGGAGCCGAGCCGGGTGGTCGCCACGCCGCAGGCGACGGGGAAGATGTGGCCGTGGTCGGTGCCGTCCTCGAGCGCCGTGACGATCTCGTCGTGGGAGATCTCCTCGCCCTCCAGGTAGCGCTCCATCAGCGCCTCGGAGTTCTCCGCGACCTCGTCCATCAGCTTCTCGCGGTACTCCTGGGCCGTGTCGGCGAGCTCGTCGGGGATCGGGATCTCGGTGCACTTGCCGTCGTCGTACTCGTACGCCTTCATGTCCACGAGGTCGATCACGCCGCGGGTCTCGTGCTCTGAGCCGATCGGGATCTCGGTCGCCACGACGTGAGGCCCGAACGCGTCCTTGAGCGCGTCGAGGACGCGGAAGAAGTCCGCGCGCTCGCGGTCGAGCATGTTCACGTACACCAGCCGGGCGACGCCGAGCTCGCGCGCGCGCTCCCAGAGGCGCTGCGTGCCGACCTCGACCCCGAGGACCCCGTTGACCACGAACACGGCCGACTCGCACACGCGCAGGGCGCCGAGCGCGTCGGCGATGAACGACGGCTCGCCGGGCGTGTCGATGAGGTTGACCTTCACGTCCCGCCACTCGAACGACGCGAGCGACGCGGAGATCGACATCCCGCGCGCCTTCTCGTCCTCGTCGGCGTCGGAGACGGTCGTACCTTCGGCCACCGAGCCGAGACGGGTCGTCGCGCCGGCCTCGTGCAAGAGGGCCTCGTGCAGCGACGTCTTCCCGCTCCCCCGGTGGCCGACTAGCGCCACGTTGCGAATCCTGTCTGCGGCCTGCATATGCCTGCTCCTCCCTCTCGCGACAAGGTAACTGCCCCGCTGCAGCAACCGCCGCTAGGCGGGGGGTGCGGCGGGGCCCCCAAACTACCGGAGGGCGTCGCCTTGCAGGCGCGACTTCAGGCGCAGGACGGCCTTGGTGTGCAGCTGGGAGATGCGCGACTCGGTGACACCGAGGACCTCGCCGATCTCCCGCAGCGTCAGGTTCTCGTAGTAGTAGAGCGCGATCACGAGCTTCTCGCGCTCGGGCAGGGCCGAGATCGCTTCGGCGAGGCGGTCCTTGAGCTCGGAGGCGTCGAGCAGCTGCTGCGGGTCGGGAGCGTCGGGATCCTGCAGCGTGTCGAGCAGGGAGACCTGGTCGCCCGACGCGTCGGACACGGCCCACAGCTCGTCGAGCGCGACGACCGTGGAGTTGGAGATCTTGACGAGCGCCTCCTGAAACTCGTCGGTCGCCATATTCAGCTCGCGCGCCATCTCATCGTCGGTCGGCGTGCGGTGCAGGCGGTGCTCCAGCCTCGCGTGCACGCGCTCGATCTCGCGCGCCCGGGCGCGCACCGAGCGCGGCACCCAGTCGAGCGCGCGCAGCTCGTCGATGATCGCGCCCTTGATGCGCGTGATCGCGTACGTCTCGAACTTGATCTCGCGCTCGATGTCGAAGCGCTCGATCGCATTGATGAGCCCGATCAGGCCGTACGAGATGAGGTCGGCCTCCTCGACGTGCGCAGGCAGGCCGGAGGACATCCGGCCGGCGACGTACTTGACGAGGGGCGAGTACGCCACCACGAGCTTCTCGCGGGCGGGCTCGGAGCCTTCGCCCTTGTACCTGCGCCAGAGTTCTTTGAGCTCGAGTGCTTTGACGTTGGTGTCCAGAGCCTGCTCCCGTTAGGCCCGCGGATGGCTTCGCAGATAAGCGGCGCGGAGGCGAGCCGACTCTACCCGAGTGTAGACCTGCGTCGTCGAGATGGACGAGTGGCCCAGCAGCTCCTGGATCGCTCGGAGGTCCGCGCCGCCCTCGAGCAGGTGGGTCGCGAACGAGTGCCGGAGGGCGTGCGGATGCACCTTGCCCTGGGCGGCAGCGTGGCGCGACCACACTCGCAGGCGCCGGCGCACGTCCGATGTGGAGAGGCGCCGGCCGGACTTGGAGAGGAACAGCGCGGGGTCGCCTTCGACGCGGGCGAGGGCGGGCCGGCCGCGCTCGAGGTAGTCGGCGACCGCCATCAGCGCGAGCTCCCCGGCCGGCACGAAGCGCGTCTTCGCCCCCTTGCCCTCGACGCGCAGCTGCTCGCCGTCGAGGTCGAGCGAGCCGACGTCGAGGTTGACGAGTTCCTCGGCGCGCAGCCCGCACGCGTAGGCCAGCTCGAACAGCCCGCGATCGCGCAGCTCGAGCGGCGTGCCGGCCGGGATCCGGTCCAGCAGGGCGGCCACGTCGGCGGGCTTGATCGGCCGCGGGAGCGTCTGCGGGAGGCGCGGGGCGGGCAGCAGGTCGGCAGGGTTGGCGCTCATCTCGCCGTGCTCGACCATCGAGCGGAAGAACGCGCGCGTGGAGGCAAGCTTGCGGGCAAGCGTCCGCGGGGCCGCGCCCTTGTCCGACATCCGGGCGGCGTAGCCGCGCAGCAGGCGGTAGGTGAGCGCAGCGGGCTCGAGGTGCTGCGCGACCGCCCACGTCGCCAGCTCGCCGACGTCGGCGCCGTACGCGCGCCGAGTGCGCTCGGCCGCCCCGCGCCGCTGCAGGTCGCGGTCGAAGCGCCGCAGGGCACTGCTCCAGGCCTCGCTAGCCTGGCCCGGCGTGGCGGTCTTCTTCATCGACACCTCCACGGGTCAGGTGGCGACCCAGCGCCAGCTCGTGGAGGCCGGCCTCGCGCCGCCGGATGCGCCCCCGCCGCGGCCCTGGCACCCGATCCAGGGCACGCGTGACGCGACGACCATGTGGTACGCGGTGATGCGCAAGGAGGTGCGACCGGGAGTCTTCATCGGCGCCCTCTGTCTTCGCCACTCGGACCATCACGCCTCCCTGCTGCACGGCGACTGGCACGAGGTGCCGGTGCCGGAGATCGGGCCGTAGGCGTTCTGGCCGCCCGCGGTCAGGCGATATAGATCGGAGCGCCTACCGGAACCTGGTCGTAGAGCTCGATGACCTCGGGGATCCGCATGCGGATGCACCCGTGGGAGGCGGCGGTGCCGATCGAGCCCGAGGCGTCGGTGCCGTGGATGCCGGCGCCGGCGTAGATGCCCATCCAGCGGGCCTTGAGCGGGTTCTGGGGGGTGCCGCCCGGGACGACGGTGCCCGCGAGGTCGCCCGCCCAGTCGGAGTTCGGGACGTGCCAAGCGGGGTCCACTGCCTTGTTCTGGATGTGGTAGAGGCCGGCGGGCGTCTCAAGACCCACCTGGCCGACCGCGATCCCGTAGGTCTTGGCCGGCTTGAGGTCCTTGTAGAACGTGAGCGAGAACGCGCCGCGGTTGACGACCAGGACGGCCGGATACTTCTTGGCCAGCTCGTCGGTCGTGACCTTCGGCTCGACGACCTTCGTGCGCAGGCGCACCATCCGGCGCCGCCCCATGTCGAGCAGCTCGCGCTCGATCTCGCGCCGCAGCCCCCGCTTGACGGCCAGCCCGTCACGCGAGGCGACCGGCTCGACCTGTCCGGACTCGAGGTCGATCGATGCGTCACGTGCCTCGACCGTCACCTTCTTCTTCACGCGCCGGACGAGGTTGCGGACGGCCGCGCGGTCCCACGCGACCTTGGCCTCCACCTCGGTGTCGAGCGCCTCGCCGCGCACCTCGCGCCACGTGCGCGTGAACACGTTGCCGCCGGTCGACGCGGCCATGGCGCGGTCCACCGAGCCCTCGACGTCGACCGCGATCGACGCCTGCTCAGCCGTGAGCCTGAACCGCCGGCCCTCGTGGCGGACGGTGACGGGACGTGTGAGCGGCTCGACGAGCGCGGCCTGCAGCTTGGCGCGGGCGCGCTCGGGCTTGAGGCCGCCGACGTCGACGCCGTTGACGGTGACGCCTTCGGCGATCTTGCGCTTGACCGTGCGGTCGAAGGCGTACAGGCTCCCCGCGCCCACGAGGAGCACGACGATGGCCAGGGAGAAGACGGCGATCAGGCGACGAGGCACGGAAGAGCAAGAGGGTAGGACGCGGTCCGGACATGCACTACCCCTGAAATTAAGCTGGCGTTACACCGTGCCCCGGCGGCGGACGTTCGGGCTCCAGCGCAGGAACTCCTCGACCTCGCGCTCGTAGCGGTAGCCGACGTCGGCTTCGAGCAGGGGCTTCGCCCGCTCCGCCTCGACGTGCCGAAGCACGGTCTCGCGGCTGGTGAAGCCGTATGCGTAGCCCGCGCCCTTCAGGACGCGGTTGTCCAGCCCGCGCCCGTAGCGCAGCTGGTTGAGCACCTCCCCGGGCACCCGCACGCCGATCCGGCGCAGGGCGGCGGCGGCCAACGAGGTGCCCCACGGGGGAAGGATCGGCGCGGGCGGCTTGCCGAGCAGCGAGCAGACCTCCGAGAGCGCCAGCACGCCGTCGCCGGCCGCGTTGTAGACGCCGGGCAGATCGTGCTCGACCGCGAACCGCAGCACGCCGACGAGGTCGTCCTCGTGGATGAACTGGTAGCGCGGGTCGAAGCCGAGGATGCACGGCACGGCGGGCAGCGCGAACAGTCGGGTGTGCGTGGTATCGAGCCCCGGACCGAGGGAGTTGGCGAAGCGCAGCACGGTGATCGTGACGTCCGGGTTGCGGCGGGCGAAGCCCTCGACGGCCTTCTCGGCCTCGACGATGTCCGCCTCGAGGCGCGTGCGCGGTGGGTGCGGGCGCTGCATCGCCTCGGTGAAGAAGGCCGGGTCGTCGCGCTCGCAGCCGTAGTAGTGGGCCGAGGACTTGAAGACGACCTTGCGCACGGGAGAGTCCGGCCCGCCGCACGCGGCGAGGATGTTCATCGTGCCGATCACGTTCGCCTCGTGGGCCTCGCGCGCCGAGGCGTGCAGCGAGTCGACGACCAGCCGTGTATCGATCACGGTGTCGATGTCCGCGGCGTGCACGATCCGGCGCAGCAGCGCGTGCTGGAGCCCGACCCGCACGAATTCTGTGCGCTCCAGCTCGCACGTCGGGTCGTCGTGGCTGACGCCGATGATCGCCTCGACCGTGGGGTCGCGCTCGATCGCTTGCGCCAGCCGGCCGCCCCACAGCGTTGAGATGCCGGTCACGAGGACGCGGCGCGAGGTCACCCCAGCCATACCGACCGCCGGTGCGAGACGAGGTCGACGAGCTCGTCCTGGATCCGCGCCCGCACGTCCTCGGCGACCGTCTGCACCAGCCCCTTGTCGTCCCATGGCTCGTCGCCCCATCGGTCGGTGGGGATCGGCTCGAGGAAGCGGATGCGGAACTTGGCCGGCAGGTACGCCGCGCCGAGCAGCCCGAGATGCGGGAACAGCGGCGTGATGGGGAAGTAGATGAGCTTGGTGAGCCGCTGCAGCAGGCCGATCTGGGCGAAGGTGGGCATCGCCTCCTCGGCGCCGAGCACGGCGATCGGAACGATCGGGGCTCGCGCGCGCATCGCCGCCTCGACGAAGCCGCCGCGGCCGAAGCGTCGCAGCCGGTAGCGGTCCTTGTAGAGCTTCTCGGTCCCCTTGCGGCCCTCGGGGAAGACGAGCACGAGCTGCTGCTCGTCGTCGAGCAGGCGGTGGACGTTCGCCGGGTGCGCGGGAACGCCGCCGAGCTTGTTGACGAGCATCGCGAGCCCCGGATACCCCTTGAAGAAGTGCTCGACGGTGAGGTGGAGCGGGCGCGGACGGGGGTGCTCCTCCTTGATCGCCTTGGCGATCATCGCCGCGTCGGGCGGCAGCGCGCCAGCGTGGTTGGAGACGAGCAACGCGCCCCCGGTGGCCGGGAGGTGCTCGATCCCCTCAACCTCGCAGCGGAACCAGTAGTGGTAGAGGAAGTCGTAGAGGGTGGCGTCGATCAGCCCCTCGATCCGCTCCGAGCGCCCCCAGTCCGTCACCTGACGGTCGGGCTCGATGGCGGGCAGCAGCGCCCGGCCGTCGTCCGTGGGCTGCGCGGCGGGCAGCGCCGGAAGCTCGCTCATGGCCTTAACCTAGAGCGCCGTGCCCAGCGTGTACCGGGACACCTTCGAGCGAGCCCGCAACGGTGTGCTGCGGCCGGGGCCGGACCCGACGTACGCGGACGGGGACGACTCGCAGTGGATGGACATCGACTGGCCGGCGCTCACCCGCCGGGTCCCGATCGACGGGCGCGACGTGTCCGTGGTCGACAGCGGGGATATTTCCCCGCCCGCCCCGCCGCTGCTGTTCCTGCACGGGCTTGGCGGGATCTGGCAGAACTGGCTCCTGAACCTCCCGGCCTTCATGGGCACGCACCGCGTCGTCGCGGTGGACCTGCCGGGCTTCGGGCAGTCGGAGATGCCGGCGGGGAAGATCTCGCTCCCGAGCGTCGCGCACACGGTCGACGCGCTGTGCGGCGAGCTGGGTCTCGAGGAGCCGGTCGTGGTCGGCAACTCGATGGGCGGGTTCGTGGGCGCGGAGCTGGCCGTCTCGTTCCCGACCCGGGTGTCGAAGCTCGTGCTCGTGGCCGCAGCCGGGCTTTCGACCGAGTACCTCCTGCGCGAGCCGCTGCTCGCCGGCGCGCGGGCGTGGGCCGTGCTCACGGCCCGGACCGGGGTGCGGGCGGAGATCGCCGTGTCGCGCCCGCGGCTGCGCCGGGCCGCCCTCCAGGTCGTCGTGCGCTACCCGGAGCGCCTATCGGTGCCGCTGGCCATCGAGCTCGTTCGCGGCGCGAACGCGCCGGGCTTCATCCCGGCCTTCGACGCGCTGATGCGCCACTCGTTCCGTGACAACCTCGAACGGATCGAGATCCCGGTGCTGATCGTGTGGGGGCGCAACGACATCCTCGTGCCCGTCGACGACGCCGAGATGTACGAGCACCTGATCGGCGAGAACGCGCACAGCGTGATCTTCGACGACACCGGGCACCTGCCGATGCTCGAGCGCCCGAGCCGCTTCAACGACCTGCTCGCCCGGTTCGTCGCCGGCGAGCGGGAGCCCGAGCGCGGCGTCGAGGGGGTCAGCGCGTAGCTGGCCTCAGCGGGTGATCGCGCCCTCGGAGGCGCTCGAGACGAGCTTGGCGTACTTGGCGAGCACGCCGCTGGCGGCCGCGGGCGGGGGCGGCTGGTAGCCCTCGACGCGGCGGGCGATCTCCTCGTCGGGGACGTCGAGGTCGATCCGCCGGGCCTGCACGTCGATCGTGATCGTGTCGCCGTCGCGGACGGCGGCGATCGGGCCGCCGTGGACCGCCTCGGGAGCGATGTGGCCGGCCATGAACCCACGCGTGGCACCGGAGAAGCGGCCGTCGGTGAGCAGCGCGACCGAGTCGCCCAGCCCCTCCCCCACAAGCGCCGCGGTGACCGCGAGCATCTCGCGCATGCCGGGGCCGCCGGCGGGCCCCTCGTTGCGGATGACGACCACGTCGCCCGCCTCGATCTCACGGTGGGTGACGGCCGCCATCGCGGCCTCCTCGCCGTCGAACACGCGCGCCGGGCCGCGATGGTGGACCCGCTCGTGGCCCGAGAGCTTGACCACCGAGCCCTCGGGGGCGAGGTTGCCGCGCAGGATCGCGAGGCCGCCGGTGGGCTTCAGCGGGTCGGCGAGCGGGCGGACGACTTCCTGGCCGGGCGTCTCGTCAGCCGCACGCGCCAGCTCGCCGATCGTCTTGCCGCTCACGGTCGGCACCCCCTCGTGGAGCCGGCCGGCTTCCAGCAGGCGGGCGGCGACGACGGCGGTCCCGCCGGCGGCGTGCATGTCGGTGGCCACGAAGCGGCCACCCGGCTTGAGGTCGCACAGCAGCGGCGTCTGGGAGGCGATGCGGTCGAAGTCATCGATCGAGAGCGGCACGCCCGCCTCGCGTGCGACGGCGAGCAGGTGCAGGACGGCGTTCGTGGAGCCGCCGCTCATGGCCACGGCGGCGATGCTGTTCTCGAACGCCTCGCGCGTGAGGATGTCGCTCGGCCGCTGGCCGCGGGCGAGCACGTCCATGACGAGCACACCCACGTCGTAGGCCGCCTGGGCCTTCGTCTGGTCCTGGGCGGGAACGTCGCTCGGGCCCATCGGCGAGATCCCGAGGACCTGGAACGCCATCGCCATCGTGTTGGCCGTGAACTGGCCGCCGCAGGCGCCGGCCCCGGGGCTGGCGACGTTCTCGAGCGCGATCAGCTCCTCCTCGGTGATCTTCCCGGCGGCGTGCGCGCCGATCGCCTCGAAGACCTCCTGGATCGTCACGTCCTTGCCCTTGTAGTGGCCGGGCGGGATCGAGCCGCTGTAGAGCATCAGGCCCGGGACGTCGAGCCGCGCCAGCGCCATCACCGTGCCGGGGATCGTCTTGTCGCAGCCCGAGAGGGCGACGACGGCGTCGAAGAGGTGGCCGCGGGCCACGAGCTCGATCGAGTCGGCGATCACCTCGCGGCTGACGAGCGAGGTCTTCATCCCGCTCGTGCCCATCGTGATGCCGTCCGAGATCGCGATCGTGTTGAACTCCATCGGCGTGCCGCCGGCCGCGCGGATCCCCTCCTTGACCTTCGCCGCCAGCGCCCGGTGGTTGAAGTTGCACGGCATCGTCTCCGTCCAGGTGGAGGCGACGCCGATGATCGGCTTCGCGAGCGCATCGTCGTCGAAGCCGATGCCCTTCAGGTACGCGCGCGCGGCGGCGCGCGGCGGCCCTTCGGTCAGCGCGCGAGAGTTGTGCTTTGGATCGAGGCCCGACTCGGGCGGACGCTCGTCGACCGCCGTCACAGGCCGAGCGGCCCGGGGTTGTTCGGCCGGGCGGTCGGCGGCGACGGGTCGCCGGGGGCGGTCCCGGCGCGGCGCTCGAGGCGCTCGCGCTCCCAGCGGCCGAGCCGCCAGATGTCGCGCTGAACCTGCTTCGGGTCGACCTGGCGGCCCGGCAGGTGAAGGTTGGCCTCCGAGATCAGGCGCCGCTCGTCGCCCTTGAGGGCCATCCACTTGGCGAGCACGTCGTCGGAGTCCGGCAGCCGCGCCGAGCCGTACGGGCGCGTCTCGTCTGGGAACTCGACGCAGTACTCGTTCAGCAGCTGGCCGGTCATCGGCAGGTAGGCCACGATCGGCTTGTGCGGGTAGATCAGGTACGCGTACGGGAGGCCGCGCAGGTCGCGCGCGGTGTCGGCTGGGAGGCCGGCCTGCCCGCCCCAGACGCGGATCAGCCCGAGGTCGCGATACATCGCCCATTCGTCCTCGTTCACGCACGACTTGAGCAGCTCGCGGGCGCGCTGCTCGGCCCGCCGCTCGCGGCCGGGGTCGTACGGCGTCGGGATGCCGCGCTTGCGCGCCTCGCGGCGGGCGTGGCGCGCCTCGAGCCGGCGCTCGATGTACGGCCAGGCAATCTCCGAGAGCAGCGCGATGATGACGATCGCGGTGGCGCAGAGCGCGAAGATCACGCGATCGCCCCGGCGTTCAAGCGGCGCCGCCCGCGGCGCGCACGTCGCCGTCCTCGGCGCACGGAGCGCCGCCCGCGGCGCGCGGGAAGAAGATGACGCGATCGGTGGTGGCAGGGACCTGGTCGAACGAGGAGACCATCTCCGCCTCGCGCAGCCCGGCCGGCGAGGTCAGCGGCACCGCCGCCCACATCCCGAGGTCGAGCTGGCGGCGGAACTCCTCGACGAGCGCGTCGTGCTCTTCGGCGACCTCAGGGTCGCCCTCGGCGATCAGCTGCTCGCCATGGCCCGGACGCATGCGGAGGAACTTCATCCCGCGGCGATTATGGCAGAGGACCAGCCGCTGCCCGGCGCGTATCGGTGCCCGAACCTGCTCGGCTGGTCAGGTCGAAGACGTCGACGGGCCCCGCTCCGGCCCCGAGGCCCCGGATCCCGGCGGCCACGGCCTGGCTCGCCATCCGCTTCGCGGCGCGTGCGGCCTCCAGCGGCGGGAGGCCGAGCGCGAGGTGCGCCGCCAGCGCCGAGGAGTGCGTGCAGCCCGACCCGTGCGCCGCCCCGTCGGGGTGTCGCTCCCCGGGAATGAGATGCAGCTCGTCGCCGTCGAAGAACACGTCGGTCGCCTGCTCGCGATGCCCTCCGGTCACCACGACCACCGCCGGGCCGAGCGCGTGCAGACGCCGCGCGAGGTCCTCGACATCGCCAGCCCGTGCGAGGTCCTCGACGTCACCGTCCCCGGCGAGGACGCGCGCCTCCGGCAGGTTGGGGGTGACGACGGTGACGCGCGGCAGGAGCTCCTCGACGATCGCGGCGCGGGCCGGCTCGTCGAGCAGCACAGCGCCCGACTCGGCGACCATCACCGGGTCGAGCACGATCGGCGTCCCGGGATCGAGCAGCTCGAGCGCCTCGCGTACGGCATGCACCGTCTCGGCGGTCCCGAGCATCCCGATCTTCACCGCGTCGACCCCGATGTCCTCGGCCACGGCGCGCACCTGGGCGACGATGAACTCGCCCGGCACCGGGTGGATACCGGTGACCGCCAAGGTGTTCTGCGCGGTCAGCGCGGTGATCGCGGTCATCCCGTGCACGCCGGAGCGCGCGAAGGCCTTCAGGTCGGCCTGGATTCCGGCGCCACCGCCGGAGTCCGAGCCGGCGATCGAGAGGACGGCGGGAACGCGCACCGGCTCTGAGAGTAGACAACGTCGACCGGGGCGATATCGATGGAGCCCGCCTGGGCGGCGCGCGCGGGCGGGTTGTCACAGTGCGACCTCGTAGCGGCCGCCGAAGCCGCGGCGGACGAGGCCGCGGGCCTCGAGCTCGCCAAGCCCGGCGAGCACGGCGCGGGCCTGGAGGCCGGTGGCAGCGAGCATCGGCAGCGTCGAGTGGCCGGCGCCGATCGCGACGAGGATCTCGCGCAGGCCGTCCTCGAGCTGCGGGCCTGCGACCGGGCCGCGCGCGTAGCTCCCGCCGGTCACCTCGGCCAGGGCGTCGAGCACGTCGCCGACGTTGCGCGCCAGCACCGCCCCGTCGCGGATCAGGCCGTTCGTACCGGCCGCGCCCGCGCAGGTGACGCGACCGGGCACGGCGGCAACCGTCCGCCCCAGCTCGGCCGCGAAATCCGCGGTCGTCAGCGAGCCCGAGCGCTCGGTCGCCTCGACCACGACGACCACGCGCGCAAGCGCCGCGATCAGGCGGTTGCGGGCGACGAACGCCCAGCGATGGATCCCGACGCCGGGCGGCATCTCCGAGACCACCGCCCCCGCGGCCCGGACCGCCGCGTACAGCTGCCGCTTGGAGGCGGGATACGGCCGCTCGGCCCCACCGGCGAGCACGGCGACCGGCGGCGCGGAGCCCTCCAGTGCTCCGGCGTGGGCGGCCGAATCGACCCCGAGCGCGAGGCCGGAGACCACGCTCACCGCCGCGCTCGAGATGCCGCGCCCGAGGTCGCGCGCAACCGCCAGGCCGTAGTCCGTCGCCCGGCGTGCGCCGACGATAGCGACCGAATCGCCGAGCCCGACGCACGCGAGGTCGCCGGCGACGTGCAGCACCGCGGGCGGGTCGGTGAGGTCGCCGAGCGGCGCCGGATAGTGCTCGTCACACCGGCATACGGCAAGCAGCCCGGCGCTCTCCACCCGCTCCCGTGCGACACCGGGATCGAACCCGTCGTACCGCCGCCGCACCCCGACGTCGCCGCTCGCCTCCAGCAGCACGGCGTCGGACAGCGCCAGCACCCGGCCCGGCGCCTCCCGCTTGCGCCACTCGATGTCAAGCCAGCCGGCGAGCGCCGCAACCAGATCCGCGCGCCGCAGGCAGTCGTCACACGCGCTCATATCGGGGCCGCCAGGGACGGCTGCTCGAGGCGGAGGCCGGCGGCGATATGGACGTGGTCGGAGCCGACGGCGTCGCTCCCCTCGAGGTCGGCGACGGTTCGGGCGACGCGGAGGACTCGGCCGTGGCCGCGGGCGCTGAGGCGGTGGCGGTCGTGGAGCTCGTACAGCAGCCGCAGCGCGCTCGGGGCGGCCGCCGCGGTCTCGCGCATAGCGCGCGGCGTCATCTCGGCGTTGCAGGCGAGGCCGTAGGCGGACAGGCGGCGCGCCTGGCGCTCGCGGGCCTCGATCACGCGGGCGCGGACGACGGCCGACTGAGGCGCAGTCTCACTCCGGAGGGCCTCGGCGGGCGGACGGCCCACGGGCACGAGCACGTCGATGCGATCGAGCAGTGGGCCGGACAGGCGGCGCTGGTGGCGTGCGAGGTCGGCGGCCGTGCAGCGGCACGCATCGTCGCCCATCCCGCACGGACAGGGGTTCGACGCGGCGACGAGCATGAAGCGCGTCGGGAACACGACAACCTGCTGGCCACGCACGATCGTCACCCGCCCGTCCTCGAGCGGCTGGCGCAGCGCCTCGAGACTCGAGCGGACGAACTCCGACAGCTCGTCGAGGAAGAGGACGCCGTGGTGGGCGAGCGTCGCCTCGCCCGGCAGCGGATGGGAGCCGCCACCTACGAGGCCCGAGGACGAGACCGTGTGGTGCGGCGCCCGGAACGGCCGCTCGAGCACCAGGCCCCCTCCCCCGTGCAGCCCGGCGACCGAGTGGATGCGCGTGACGTCGATCGCCTCAGCCGGGCCCATCGGCGGCAGGATCGACGGCAGCCGCCGCGCCAGCATCGTCTTGCCGGTTCCCGGCGGACCGTGCATGTAGAGGTTGTGGCCGCCCGCCGCCGCCACCTCGAGCGCCGGGATCAGCGCGTTCTGGCCGCGGACGTCGGCGAGGTCGAGCATCGGATCGCCCACCCGCTCCGCCGCGGCCGGCTCGGGCGGCGGCGCCGGCTCGGCGCGGCCGGCCAGCACGTCGACCGTCTCGCCGAGCGAGTCGATCCCCAGCACGGCGACGCCCGGTACGAGCGCCGCCTCGCGCGCCCGGCTGCGCGGGAGCACGAGCCGCTCCAGGAGATGCCGGCGGACACCCTCCGCGATCGCCAGCGCGCCCCGGATCGGGCGCACGTCGCCGGACAGCGACAGCTCCCCCACGATCGCGCAGCCGTCCACCGAGTCGCGATCGAGCTGCTCGGACGCGACGAGGATGGCCACCGCCATCGGCAGGTCGAACCCTGGGCCGATCTTGCGCAGGTAGGCGGGCGCCAGGTTGACGGTGATGCGCTTCTGCGGGAACTCGTGCCCCGAGTTCGTGATCGCCGACCGCACGCGCTCCCGCGCCTCGCGCACCGCCTTGTCCGCCAGCCCGACGATCGCGAACGCCGGAAGGCCGCCGCGGATGTCGGCCTCCACCCACACGCGCCGCGACTCGACGCCATCGATCGCGAAGGTGGCGATGCGGGCGATCACGGTGCGCCCGGCATCAGAAGGCGCCCTCGAGATGGTCGAGGCGCACGAGCTCGTCCCGCGCGTCGAGCGTGACCCCCACCGCGTCGAACCGCAGCTCCGCGCCGAACGGCCGGTCCGTCACCGCGGCAAGCCACGCCGCGGCCATCTTGCGCACCTGCCGGCGCTTTCGCTCGTGCAGGTTGTCGAACGGAGAGCCCGATCCGAGGCGGCGCGACTTGACCTCGCAGAACACGATCGTGGCCTCGTCCTCGTCGGCGAGCACCAGGTCCAGCTCACCGAACCGCGTCCGGTGGTTGCGGGCGAGCACGCGGTACCCGAGCCGTGAGAAGTGCTCGGCAGCGAGATCCTCGCCGCGGCGGCCGAGCTCCTTCGTGCGGTCGGACGAGATCACGCGAGCGACCGTACGGCCGCCGGGTGAACGGATCACCGCCCAGGTGTCACGAATGTGTGCCGGATGGCGATCGATTTCGCGGCCGTGGGCTGCGGGCGAACGTCAACGGCGGCTGGTCAGGTAGGGAGGGTGGGGATTCGGCCGCGGTGAGGGTGCATTTCGTCCACCTCGCCGCGCTCGACCTCGCGAAGTGGACGTTATGCCCCTATAGCGTGCATTTCGTCCACCTCACGGACGAGAACCTCGCGAAGTGGACGAAATGCACCCTCCCGTCCCTCCCCTCAATGCCGCAGTTGACGTTCGCCGGCGCAACGAGGCGCGGCGAGGCGACCGCGGCGAGGCGACCGCGACGAGGCGACCGCGACGAAGCGACCGCGACAAGGCGAACGCGACAAGGCGAACGCGACAAGGCGACCGCGACAAGGCGACCGGCGATCGCCTAGAGGGCGAGCTGCTGGTAGGCCATCGACTGGAACGACAGCCGGTGCAGCGGGGAGACCCCGAGGCGCTCGATCGCCGCTCGGTGCTCGGGCGTCGAGTAGCCGACGTGGGCGGCGAACTCCCAGCCGGGGTAGCGCTGCTCCATCCGCTGCATGAAGCGGTCGCGCGTGACCTTGGCGATCACGGAGGCCGCGGCGATCGAAGCGCTGATCGCGTCCCCGCCCACGACGGGTCGCTGCTCGAACCCGGTGGGCGGCACCGGGAAGCCGTCGGACAGGCACAGCGCACCCTCCCGGCCGACGCGGCGCAGGACATCCGACAGCGCGGCGAGGTTCGTGTTGTGGAGCCCGCGCTCGTCGATCCCCCGCACGCAGCGCGAGGTGACCGCCACGCGCGTGGCGATCCGGAGCACCCGCGGGTAGAGCTGCTCGCGCATCTCGGCGTTGTGCTGCTTGGAGTCGTTCAGTGCCGACAGCGCCCGGAGGTCGGCCAGCGTGAGCCGCTCGTAGTCGAACAGCACGGCCGCGGCGACCAAGGGTCCTGCCAGGCACCCGCGCCCAGCCTCGTCGGCGCCGGCGACGAAGCGCACGCCGAGCCGGCGGTCGAACCCGAAGAGTCGGCTCCCGGACGTCCGCTTGCGGCGGCGCGCCGCCCTAGAGGAGGCCGATTCGCTTGGGCGGCCAGTAGGTGGCGAAGGCTTCGCCGATGATCCAGTCCTCGGGGACCGGACCCCAGAAGCGGCTGTCTTCCGAAGAGCCACGGTTGTCGCCCATCATGAAGTAGTGACCGGCGGGAACGGTCAGCTCCCGCGGGAACGTGCAGTCGTCGCCGCCTCCGCAGGGGAGCGCGAACGGCTCGTCCTGGCGCTTGCCGTTGAGGATCACGTGGCCCTCGTCGAGCCGGATCCGGTCGCCGGGGCCGGCCACGACGCGCTTGATGAAGTTGTCCTCGGACTGCTCAGGGGTCGGGCGACCGCACACCTGACCCTCAGGCGGCTGGGCGCCGCAGTCCGGCTCGACGTTCGGCTCGGCGCCGATCGGCGGGTGGAAGACCACGACGTCCCCCACGTCGGGCGTCCCGAAGTGCCCGTCCAGCCGGTTGACGAGCACGCGCTGGCCGATCTCGAGCGTCGGCACCATGGACTCGCTCGGGATGCGGTAGGGCTTGACGAGAAACGCCTGGATCGCGAGCGCCAGCCCGAGCGCGACGGCGACGATGAGGACCAGCTCGAGCAGCGAGCCCGACGCCGACGACGCCTTTGCCGCCACGCCGCCTACTTGGACTCGTCGGCCGAGGCGGCTGCCTCGGCGTCCGCGGACGCCTCGCTAGGCGAAGCCGGCGGCGAGGACTGCGAAGCATCCGAGGCAGGCGCTGTCTCCTCGGCCTCGGGAGCGTCAGCCTCAGGCGTATCGGGCTCGGGCGCCTCGGTTCGGCCTCCGGCGCGCCGCCTGCGCCTCGGTTCGCCTCCGGCGCGCCGCCTCGGGCGCCTCGGCGAGCGCCTGCTCGTCGACCGCCTCGCCGGGTACCTCGTCGTCGGCCGCCGCAGCGGCCTCCGCCGCGGAATCGTGCAGCAGCCCCGCCTGCACGGTCTCCTCGGGCCCGACGTAGCGCCGCTCGCGCACGCGGGCGCGCTTGCCGACGCGACCGCGCAGGTAGTACAGCTTGGCCCGCCGCACGTCGCCGCGGGCGGCGACCTCGATCCGCTCGATCTTCGGCGAATGCACGGGGAACGTCCGCTCGACGCCGACGCCGAACGAGTTCTTGCGGACCGTGAAGGTCTCGCGCACTCCCTCGCCCTGGCGCTTGATCACCACGCCCTCGAAGACCTGCGTGCGGCGCCGGTTGCCCTCGACGACCTGGAAGTGGACCCTGACGCGGTCACCGGCCTGGAAGGCTGGGACGCGACGAAGCTGCTGACGCTCGAGGCTGTCGATGACGGTGCTCATGGCAAAGAAAGACCGCGGCGCCAGACGGGAGAAAGGGCGGCGGCACGCGGGCGAATCATGGTAGCGAACGGCGCCGGCTCTGCTCACGCCGCCACTCGCGTATCCGCTCGTGGTGGCCGGAGAGCAGGACGTCGGGCACGGTCCACCCGCGCCAGTCCGCCGGGCGCGTGTAATGCGGGTACTCGGGAGCACCGGAGAGCGCCTCCGAGAACGACTCCTCGAGCGCCGACTCGTCCGACCCCAGCACCCCCGGGAGCTTGCGCAGCACGGTATCGGCGAGCACCATCGCGGCCAGCTCGCCGCCCGACAGCACGTAGCGCCCGATCGACACCTGGTCGGTCACGAAGTGGTCGAGGATCCGCTCGTCGAACCCCTCGTAGCGCCCGCACAGCAGGGTCAGGTCCGACTCCTCGGCGAGCTCGGTCGCCAGCGCGTCGTCGAGCAGCCGCCCGCCCGGGGTCAGCGCGATCACGCGCCGCGACGACCGCAGCTCGACCGGATCCACCCCGTAGCGGTCCCGCAGCGCCGCCTCCATCACATCTACCCGCAAGACCATCCCCGCCCCGCCGCCGAACGGCGTGTCGTCGACCTGGCCCCACTTCAGCGGGGTCGACTCGCGCGGGTCGATCGCCTCCAGCGTATGCCCGAGGGCGACCGCATTGGTCACGTGGCGCTGGCCGCGGAACCAGTCGAACCACGACGGGAAGAGCGTGAAGACGTCGAGGTTCATCCGCCCAGCACGTCGAGGAGCACCTCGCGCGCGACGTTGCGGCCGCTGACGATCGCGACGATCCTGGCGCCCGGCCGGTCGTCGGTCACCAGGCCGGCCAGCACCGCCGCGGTCGCCGCGGACCCGGCACCCTCGGCGATCACTCCGGCGTCGAACGCGAGCGCGCGCATGGCGGCGCGCAGCTCCGCCTCCTCCACGGCGACGAAGGCGTCGACGTGACGCGCCGCGATATCGACTGTCAGGCTGCCCGGCTCGAGGCCGCCGGCCATGCCGTCGGCCAGCGTCGGCAGGAGCTCGGCGTCGACCACCCGCCCCGCCTCGGCGGCGGCGCTGACCGCGCGCGAGGCCGCCACCTCCACCCCGATCACGCGCACGTCCTCGCGCTCGGCCGCCCACAGTGCGACACCGGACAGCAGGCCACCGCCGCCGACCGGTACGGCGAGGGTCAGCGGCCCGTCGAGCTGCTCGCCGAGCTCGACGGCGAGCGTGCGCTGCCCGGCGATCACGTGCGGATCGTTGTACGCCGAGACGTACTCGCCCTCGAGGCCGAGCGCGTGGGCCTCGGCGGCGTCGTAGCCGTCGCCGGCCATCACGAGCTCGACCGGGTACGAGCGCAGGCGCTCGACCTTCGCCGCCGAGGCGGTCTCGGGCACCACGACGGTCGCTGGGCGGCCGAGCCGCGCGGCCGCGTAGGCGATCCCGAGGCCGTGGTTGCCGGCCGAGGCCGTGACCACGGAGCAGCCCGGCGGCGCCGCGGCCATCGCCGCGAGCCCGCCGCGCACCTTGAACGAGCCCGTCGGCTGCACGGTCTCGAGCTTTAGCCACATGCCGAGCGCGTGCACCACCGGGGTGGGAGCGAGCACACCGCGCACGGCCCGCGCGGCGGCGGCGAGGTCGCCGGCCGCCGGCATCGCCACCACGCGGGTCATCCGAGGAAACCCAGGTCGACGTCGATGCGCCGCGCGTCGACGTCGATCGACCGGATCGCGTCGCGCACCATCGGGATCAGCAGCTCCCCCACCTCGAGCGCCTCGCAGGATGGGAGCGCGACCATGCGCGTCACCACCCCGACCTCGCGCGAGCCGTCGACGACCGTGCAGCCCTCGAGGTCGCTCGCCCAGAACTCGCCCTCCTCGAGCGCGCCGCGCGGCACCTGCAGCCACGCGCCGCCCAGCGCCTCGGCGTCGGCGCGCGACGAGCAGCCGGAGAGCCGCACGATCGGGCGCTCGGCCGTGCCCGCCAGCCGCTCGACGGTGCGCTCGGACCCGTCGACGAGGACGGTCCCACCGGCGACGAGCTCACCGGGCGAGGCCACGTGGAACGAGCCGTCGAGCCCGTGCGGCCGGCCGACACGGCCGACCGGCACCGTCTCACTCGACGATGTCGACGAGGACGCGGCGGTTGTCCTTGACCGCGGCGGCCTTGACGAGCGTGCGGAGCGCCTGCGCGGTGCGCCCGCCCCGTCCGATGACCTTGCCGTAGTCATCGTCGCCCACCGAGAGCTCGAGCACGAGCGTGCCGTCGTCCTCCTCGAACGCCTCGACCGACACCTTCTCCGGCTCGTCGACCAGCTGCCGGGCCAGATAGACGAGCAGCTCGCGCACAGCGGAGACCGACTAGGACGCCCGCCCGCCCAAGATGCCCTGGATCTTGAGGAGCTTCTTGACGGTGGTGCTGGGCTGCGCGCCGCGATCGAGCCAATGGCGAACCCGCTCCTCGTCGAGGACCACGGTCGACGGATCGGTCTGCGCGTTGTAGCGACCGACCGTCTCGATGAAGCGCCCGTCGCGGGGGGAGCGGGAATCGGCGACGACGACGCGCCACACCGGATCCTTGTGCCCGCCGACGCGGGTGAGTCGCATGTTGACTGCCATTCGGCGCGGCAGGATAGCGATTTAGGGATGGCGGCCCCGCCCGACGGGCCATTCCGTTCGGAGCGATGTCCCGTCGGGCACCCCTAGCGCTGGCGCATGAGCTGCCCGAGGTCGGGCATGCGGCCCGATTGCAGGCCGCGCATCATCTTCCGCATCTCGCCGAACTGCTTGACGAGCTGGTTGACCTGCTGGACCGTGGTGCCGCTCCCCTTGGCGATCCGCAGCCGCCGCGAGCCCTTGATCGACTCGGGGTGGCGACGCTCCCACGGCGTCATCGAGAGGATGATCGCCTCGACGCGATCGAGCTCGCGGTCGTCGACCTGGAGCTTGGAGAGCTGGTGGCCGGCGAGGCCGGGGATCATGCCGAGGATCGACGTCAGCGGGCCCATCTTGCGGATCCGCTTGAGCTGGTCGAGGAAGTCCTCGAGCGTGAACTGGTTCTTCCGGAGCTTGCGCTCGAGCTCCTTCGCCTCGTCCTCGTCGACCGACTGCTCGGCCTTCTCGATGAACGAGAGGACGTCGCCCATCCCGAGGATGCGCTGGGCCATGCGGTCCGGGTGGAAGCGCTCGAAGTCGCCGAGCTTCTCTCCCGTCGAGGCGTACATGATCGGCTTGCCGGTGACCGCCTTGACCGACAGCGCGGCGCCGCCGCGGGCGTCGCCGTCGAGCTTGGAGAGCACCACGCCGTCGAACTGCGCCACCTCGGCGAACTGCTCGGCGACGTTGACCGCGTCCTGGCCGGTCATGGCGTCGACCACGAGCAGCACGGCGTGCGGGCGCACACGCTTCTTGATCCGCGCGAGCTCGTCCATCAGCGCCTGGTCGACGTGCAGGCGGCCCGAGGTGTCGACGATCAGGACGTCCTTGCCGTCGCGCGTGGCCTGGTCGAGCGCCCAGCCCGCGATGTCGACCGGGTCGCGGTCGGTGCCCTGCTCGTAGACCGTCGCGCCCGCCTGGGTGCCGACCTTGACGAGCTGCTCGACAGCGGCGGGCCGGTAGACGTCGCACGCCGCGACGGCCACCGACGAGCCGTTCTGCTCGCGCAGTTGCTTGGCGAGCTTGGCCGTGGCGGTCGTCTTGCCCGAGCCCTGCAGCCCGGCCATGAGGATCACCGTCGGCGGCCGCGGCGAGAAGGTCAGGCCGGCCGAGGCGCCGCCCATGAGGCTCGTGAGCTCGTCGTTGACGATCTTGACGACCTGCTGGCCCGGGTTGAGCTGCTTGGCGACGTCGGCGCCGAGGGCGCGCTCTTTGACCGTCGACGTGAACTGCTTTACGACCTTGAAGTTGACGTCGGCCTCGAGCAGGGCGAGGCGGATCTCCCGCAGCGCCGCGTTGATGTCGTCCTCGGTCAGGACGCCGCGCTGGCGGACATCCGCCAAGGTGCCCTGGAGCTTCTCTGAGAGGGACTCAAACAATGTCCCTACAGGGTACGGTGCGCCCGTGGAGCTCGACCTACTCGTCATCGGATCCGGACCGAGCGGCCAGAAGGCCGCGATCCAGGCCGCCAAGCTCGGCAAACGGGTCGCCGTCGCGGAGCGCAAGGAGCGCCTCGGCGGCGTCTCCATCCACACGGGCACGATCCCGTCCAAGACGCTGCGCGAGGCGGTGCTCGAGCAGCTCGCCCAGCGGCCGCTCGACGTCCTCGACCCGACGCGCATCGAGGAGTCCGAGGAGGCGGTCCTTCAGCAGCTGATGGACCGCACCGCCCGCGTCGTGGCCGCCGAGACCGCGGTGGTGCGCGAGCAGTTCCGGCGCAACCGCGTCGGCCTGCTTCCCGGTCAGGCGTACTTCGTCGACGCCAACACCGTGAAGATGGAGGGCGACGACGAGCCGATCCGGGCCCGCCGGATCGTGATCGCCTCGGGCACCCACCCGGCGCGGCCGAGGTCCGTCGAGTTCGACGACCGCACCGTGATCGACTCCGACGGCCTACTCAAGCTCGAGCACCACGTGCCGCGCTCGATGATCGTGGTCGGGGCCGGCGTCATCGGCGTCGAGTACGCGTCGATGTTCGGTGCGCTCGGCACGAAGGTCACGGTGATCGACAAGCGCGACCGCGTGCTCAACTTCCTCGACATCGAGATCGGCGAGGCGTTCCAGTATCTGCTGCGGCGCAACAACGTGACGTTCCGCCTGCGCGAGTCGGTCGCCGGCGTGGACCTCGAGGCGGACGCCCGCGGCCCGCGCGTGCGTCTCGAGTCGGGCAAGGAGCTGGTCGCCGAGACCGTGCTCTACGCGGTCGGCCGCCAGGGCGACACGACGCACCTGCAGCTCGACAAGGCCGGCCTGGAGGCCGACACGCGCGGGCGCATCCCCGTCGACGAGTCGCACTGCACGACCGTCCCGCACATCTTCGCGGTCGGCGACGTGGCCGGCGGCGGGCTGGCCGCGACGGCCATGGAGCAGGGCCGGATCGCGACGCTGCACGCGTTCGGTGAGCCCGTGCAGACGCTCCCGGAGCTCGTGCCCACCGGCGTCTACGCAATCCCCGAGATCGCCATGGTCGGCCGCACCGAGGAGCAGCTGACCGACGAGGCCGTGCCCTACGTGACCGGCGTGGCGCGCTGGAGCGAGCTGGCGCGCGGGCTGATGAGCGGCGACGAGGACGGCATGCTCAAGCTGCTCGTCTCGACCGAGGACCGCACCCTGCTCGGCGTGCACGTGATCGGCACCGGCGCCACCGACCTCGTGCACATCGGGCAGGCCGTCATGGGTGGCGGGTCGACGATCGACTTCCTCGTCACCGCCGTGTTCAACTACCCGACGTTCGCCGAGTCCTACAAGGTCGCGGCGCTCGACGCCGCCAACCGCATCAGGGGCTAGGCGGCAGCTTCCGCTGGCCCGGGGTCTCGGCGCTGGTGACCTCCTCGGCGGCCTCGCGCGCCGCCTCCGCCGCCTCCGCGGCGTCCGCCGCCGCGGCCTCGCGGGCCTCGTCGCGCTCCGGCCGAGACTCCGGACGCGGCCGCGGCGCCGGCTCGAGCGCACCGCCGATCTGCGCCCCCAGGTTCCCGAGGGCCTGCGTGAACTCGCTCGGGATGACGAAGATCTTGTTGGCCTCGCCCTGCGCGAGCTGCGGCAGCATCTGCAGGTACTGGTAGGAGAGCAGCCGCTCGTCTGGCGCCCCGTCGTGGATGGCCTGGAAGACGGTCTCGATCGCCTTCGCCTCGCCCTCGGCACGCAGGATCGCAGCGGTGCGGGCGCCCTCGGCCTTGAGCACCGCGGACTGCTTCTCGCCCTCGGCGGTGAGGATCTGCGACTGCCGGCTGCCCTCGGCCGTGAGGATCGTGGCCCGCCGGTCGCGCTCCGCGCGCATCTGCTTCTCCATCGCCTCCTGAACCGTCCGCGGCGGCTCAACGGACTTGAGCTCGACGCGGTTGACGCGGATGCCCCACCGGCCGGTCGCCTCGTCAAGGACGACACGCAGCTGCGAGTTCACGTTGTCGCGCGACGTCAGCGTCTCCTCGAGCGTCAGGCCGCCGATCACGTTGCGCAGGGTCGTCACGGTGAGCTGCTCGATCGCCTGCAGCGGGTTGGCGACCTCGTAGGTGACCGCCTTGGGGTCGGTCACCGTGAAGTAGATGACGGTGTCGATCCCGACCACGAGGTTGTCCTCGGTGATCACCGGCTGGGGCGGGAAGGAGACCACCTGCTCGCGCAGGTCGATCAGCGGCTTCACGCGGTCGACGAACGGGACGATCAGCGTCAGACCGGGGTCGAGCGTGCGCGTGTAGCGCCCGAGGCGCTCCACGATCCCGGCCCGCGCCTGCGGGACGATCCGCACGCCGGACGCGGCGACGATGAACAGGAACACACCGAGCACGATCAGGGCGATGAGTCCGGCTTCCATGGTTGCTACCTCCCTATTCCGCCACGAGCGCCGTGGCGCCCCTGATCTCGAGCACCTGCACGCGCTTGCCCGCCTCGATGACCTCGTCCTCGTCGTAGGCGCGTGCAGTCCACACCTCGCCGTCGATCCGCACGCAGCCGACGCCCTCGTGGTTGGCGATCCGCTCCACCACGGTCGCGGAGCGGCCCACCAGCGCCGCGGTGCCCGTCCGCAGCTGCGGCGGCTGGCGGAGCTGGCGCCTGGCCACAGGGCGCAGCGCGGCGAGCAACAGGAGCGAGACGAGCAGGAACACGGCCGTGCTCGCGATCGCGCCGCCTCCCGCGGCGGCCACGATCGCCGCGATTGCGGCCCCGCCGGCGAACGGCGCGAGGAAGAAGCTCAGCGTGAAGATCTCTCCCACCCCGAAGATGACCGCCGCGATGAGCCAGATCAGCCAGGCCTCCATGTCCTGGCTCGATGCTACCTAGCGACCGGAAAGTCGAAGTAAGTGGCCGGATGGCGCTCGTTTGCGAGCGTGAAGTGCCACCACTCGTTCGCGTAGTCCTCGAAGCCCGCGGCTTCGAGCGTGCGCTTGAGGAGCAGGCGGTTGCTGCGCGGGCGGCCGGCGATCCGCGGGTCGAGTGTGTTGGCGCGCGGGTCGAAGCAGTCGTACGCGGTGCCCATGTTCACGGAGTTGTCGGGGTAGCGCTTCGCCCGCGGCACGAAACAGCGGACGAGGCCGTACCGCTTGCGCGTCCAGCGCGGTTGGGCCTTGGGCGGGAGGCGGACGAGCGTGAGGTCGACCGTGCTGCCGCGGCTGTGGCCGGAGCGCCGGGCGATGTAGCCGTTGTCGAACAGCCGCGACTTGGCGATGTGGGGATAGAACTCGCGCTTCATCTTGTCGTCCTGCGGGTTGGCGGCCCAGCGGGCGAACTGGTCGACCGCGCGCTGGGGCCGGTAGCAGTCGTAGACCTTGAGCGAGAGGCCTTGGGGCCGGAGAGCGGACTGGGCTCGCTCGAGGGCGCGGGCGGCGCGGCGCTGGAGGATGCAGACGGGGTCGCGGTAGCCGTCGATCCGGCGGCCGACGAAGTTGTAGTTCGTGGCGTACCGCATGTCCTGCATGATCGTGGGGTCGACCTTGTCGAGCGCGACGAAGTCCGCCGGCCGTTGTGCGGGCACGGCGAGGGCCAGCAGGACGGCCAGCAGCGTCACGCGGTCAGCAGCGCCTTCGCGAAGTCGTCGGCGTCGAACGGGCGCAGGTCCTCGAGCTGCTCCCCCACGCCGATCAGCTTCACCGGGATGCCGAGCTCGTTCGCGATCGCGAGCGCGATGCCGCCCTTGGCCGTGCCGTCGAGCTTGGTGAGCACGATGCCGCTGACGTCGACCGCCTCGCCGAACAGCTTGGCCTGGCGGATCCCGTTCTGGCCCGTGGTGGCGTCCACCGTCATCAGCGTCTCGTGCGGCGCGTCGGGCATCTGCTTCGTGATCACCCGGCGGACCTTGGTCAGCTCCTCCATCAGGTTGTGCTGGGTGTGCAGGCGGCCGGCCGTGTCGATGATCACGACGTCGGCGCCGCGCTCACGGCCGCGGGCCACCGCGTCGAACGCGACGGCGCCCGGGTCGGAGCCCTCCGGGCCCTTGATGAGGTCCACCTCGGCGCGCTCCGCCCAGCGCTCGAGCTGCTCGACGGCGGCGGCGCGGAACGTGTCGGCGGCGCCGACCACGACGCGCTGGCCGAGCGTGTGGCGCAGGTGCCAGGCGAGCTTGCCGATCGTCGTCGTCTTGCCCGTGCCGTTGACGCCGACCACGAGGATGACGGTCGGCTCGGGGCGGATGTCGATCGTGTCGTCGCCCGTGCGCGCCATCTCCGCCAGCAGCTCGGCGAGCCGCTGCGTGAGCGCCTCGCCGCCGACGAGGTCGCCGGCCTCGGCCTCGCGCTCGAGCCGCTCGACGACCTCGGCCGTGGTGCGCGCGCCGACGTCGGCGTAGATCAGCGCCTCCTCGAGCCGCTCCCAGGTGGCCTCGTCGAGGTCGCCCTCGAACAGCGTCGCCTGGACCTCGGCGGCCAGCGCCTCGCGGGTCTTGCGCATCGAGTCGCGGAGGCGGCCGAAGAACCCGGGGCGGCGCGGCTCCTCTCCCGGGTCGGGCGCGTCCGGGGGCACCGTCTCGCCGTGGGTGATGAACAGGTGGTGCCAGTCTCGCGCCACGGGCGGGGCAGGCTAGCGGACGTTCGGGATGACCTCGCGACCGATCAGCTCGACGGCGTCGAGGTCCTCGTGCAGCAGGTGCTGGAGCATCACCCGCTCCACGCCGGCCGCCTCGAGCTCCTTCAGCTGCTCGACGATCTGCTCGGGCGTGCCGACGAGCCAGCTCTCCGGGAGCGCCTCGAGCGCGTCGTCGTCCTCCCCGCGCCGGAGCGCGAGTCGGGCGGACCGATCGAGCAGCTCGGCCTCGTCGCGGCCGGCCAGGAAGCCGGTCATGAGCGAGAACGGGATCGGCTCGCGGCCGGCCTCGGCGCAGGCGGCGGCGATCCGCTCCCGCCTTTCGCGGCATTCCTCGACGGTGGCGTAGACCGTGTTGTACTCGTCGGCCCAGCGGGCGGCGAGGGCGGCGCCGCGACGCTTGGCGCTGCCGCCGGCGATCAGCGGCGGATGGGGCTTCTGGACGGGCTTGGGCAGCGGGTCGGCGCCCTCGAGGTCGTAGAGGCGCCCGTGGAAGTCGAACGGCCCCTCGGTCCAGGAACGATGCACGATCTCGAGCTGCTCGGCGAGGCGGTCGAAGCGATCGCTCGGCGGGTCGAACGGGAAGCCGTGCGCCCGGTGCTCGCCCTCGTGCCAGCCGGCGCCGAGGCCGAGCTCGACGCGGCCGTTCGAGACGTGGTCGGCCGTGACCACCGAGCGGGCGAGGATCGACGGGTGGCGGAAGGTGGCGGGCGAGACGAGCGTGCCGAGCCGGAGCGTGGTCGTGATCGCCGCCAGCGCGTTGATCGTGCTCCAGGCGTCGAGGGCGCCGCGGCCGGGGACGCCGTCGAGCGACTGGTAGTGGTCGGAGCGGAAGAGCGCCTCGAAGCCGCTGGCCTCAGCGGTGGTGGCGAGGGCGCGCCAGTCTTCCCACGTGACCCCTTCCTGGCCCTCGATCATCAGGCAGACCCGCATGCCGGTCGAGAGGATACGGGGCGCACGTCAACGTCAACTGCGGCTGGGTAGGAGGGGACGAGAATCGCGTGAGCGGTGCGTCATGCACCCCCTCAATGCCGCCGTTGACGTTCGGCGAGTCTCAGGCGGCGCGCTCGGCGGCCGGGAGCCGCCGCGAGATGACCTGCGAGACGCCGTTGCCGGCCATCGACACCCCGTAGAGGCAGTCGGCGGCCTCCATCGTGCGCTTCTGGTGCGTGACCACGATGAACTGGGCGCGGTCGGAGAACTGGCGCAGGAGGGTGAGAAAGCGGTCGATGTTGAGGTCGTCGAGCGCAGCCTCGACCTCGTCGAGGATGTAGAACGGGCACGGGCGGGCGAGGAAGACCGCGAACAGGAAGGCCAGCGCGGTCAGCGACTTCTCGCCGCCCGACAGCAGCGTGAGTCGCTTGGTCGCCTTGCCCGCGGGCGTGATCTCGATCTCGACGCCGGTGCGCGCGTCCTCGTCCTCCTCCTCGGCCTCCGCAGCCAGCTCGGCGTCCTCGGGCGAGGCCGGCTCCTCGGCGTCGCCGCCGCCGAGCACCGGGCGCGGTCCGGCGTCCTCGCGCACGAGCCGCAGCCGGCCGCGGCCGCCCGGGAACAGCTGGGCCGCGACCTCCTCGAAGTTCCTCGCCGCGGCCGTGAACGTCTCCTCGAAGGCCTCGCGGATCCGCCGGTCGGTGTCGCGGATCAGCCCCTCGAGCTCGCGCATCGCGGCTTCCAGGTCCTCTCGCTGGCCCTCGAGCTCCTCGACGTGCGCGACCGCCTCCTCGTACTCGCGCTTGGCGAGCGGATTGACCGGGCCGAGCTGCTCGCGCCGGCGCCGCAGGCGCTCGATTCGCCCCTCGAGGTCGGCGCGCCCACCCTCGTCGAGCGGCGCCTCGGCGGGCTGCGCCTCGAGGCCGAGCTTCTCGGCCAGGCGCCCGAGGTCGCGCCCGGCGTCGGCGGCCCGGTCCCGCGCCTGCTGGGCCCGGACCTCGCCGCGGGTGACCTCCTCGCCCCGCTCCTTGAGCCGCCCCTGCACCTGCGACTCCTGGGCGGCGCAGGCGCGGAGCTCGCCGGTCAGGCGCTCGCCGGCCTCGCGATCGGCCCGCAGCTCGGCCTCGAAGCCCTCGAGACGCGCGGCCACCGCCGATCCGGCCTCCTGGAGCGCCGTCGCCAGCCGCTCGGCGGCCGGCTGCAGCGCCTCGTCGTGGGCCAGCCGCTCGCGTTCCGCCACGATCCGGCGCCCGCGCTCGTCCCGCTCGCGCGCGGCACGCTCGGCCAGCCGGCGCTCGCTGGCGATCGCGGACTCGAGCTGCGCGCGCCGCTCTGCGCCCGGACCCTCGTCGGGCGCTGCACGACGCTGCTCGATCAGCCAGCCGGCGTGCCGCTCGGCCTCGACCGCCTCGTCGCGCTCACGGGCGGCCGCGCGAGCCGCACGCTCGGCCTCGTCGCGGGCGGCATCGGCCCGTTGCACGGCGCGCGAGGCCTCCTCGACCCGCGCGAGCGCCGCGTGCTCGGCCTGCGCCGCCCGCTCGACCTCGGCGACGAGCGCGTCCCGCCGGTTGCGCTCCACGAGCACCCGATCCTCACCGCCCGCCGGAACCTGCCGCAGCTCGCGGGTGAGCGGCGACCACACCCGTCCGTCGCGGGTCACGGCAACGCCCGTGAACGAGGGATCGACCCCCTCCAGCGAGTCAACGACCCAGACCGACGCAAGGAGAGCCGCGACCAGCCGATCGTCCCCGTCCGCGCGGACGTGGGCGACGAGGGGTTCGGCACCCGGCGCGGGCGAACGATCCGCCCACGGCGGCGGCGAGTCGTGCGCGGCGGCTCCGGTCGACCTTCCCTCGATGCCGCCGGGGTCCTCGGGCGCGATCAGCGCGGCTCCTCCGTCGGCGCCCGCGCGGTCCAGCAGCGCGGCTCCCTCGACGAGATCGGAGGCGACCGCGGCTCGGAGGCGCGGGCCGAGGGCGGCGGCGAGGGCGAGCTCGTAGCCGGGATCGGCGTTGAGGTCGTCGGCCAGGGCCGCGGCGCCGCCCGGGGCGCCGGCGTGCGTCCGCAGGAACAGGTTCAGCTTGGCCAGCTCGGCGCCCATGCGGGCCGAGTCGCGGCGTGCGGCGTCGGCGGCCGTCTCGACGTCGCGCCGCCCGCGGCGGGACGACTCCGCGGCAGCGTCGGCCTCGGAGCGCGCCGCGTCGGCCGCCGCGGCTGCCTCCGCCAGCGCCGCGACCCGCCCTGCGGCGTCGGCCCGGCGGGCCTCGAGCGTGGCGACCTCGCGCTCCACTCGCGCCTGGCGATCCGAGGCCAGCTCGGCCAGCTCGGCCTCGAGCGCCGCGATCCGCTCGAACGATCCCTCATCGCCCGCGTCGGCCCCGGCCTCCGCCGCGAGCGAAGCGAGCAGCGCCCGCCGCCGCTCACCCCGGTCGGCGAGCCCGGCTGCCGCCTGGCGCGCGGACTCCTCACGCAGCCCGATCCGCTCGTGCGCCGAACGGGCCGCGTAGAACCGGTTGGCCAGCGCCTCGCGCTCCTCGCCGCGCGAGGCCAGCGCCTCCTCGGCCGCCTCGCGCCGCGCCGCCACGGCCCGCAGCTCCGCCTCGGTCTCCTCCGCCGCCGCGCGCGCCGCGGCGACCGCAGCCGCAGCCTCGCTCACCGCGGCCTCGGCGACCCGCACGTCCTCGCGGGCCAGCGCCCACAGCGCCTCGTCGGTCTGGCGCTCGAGCCGCTCGTGCAGCTCGGCGGCCTCTGCCTGGCGCTTGAGCGGCCGCAGCCGGGTGCGCGCCTCGCGCTCCACGTCCAACGCCCGGTCCAGGTTGTCCTGCGTGCGAGCCAGCTTGAGCTGCGCCCGGCGCCGGCGCTTGCGGTGCTTGCCGAGCCCGGCCGCCTCCTCGATCAGCATCCGGCGATCGCGCGCCTTGGAGGTCACGATCGCCTCCACGCGGCCCTGGGAGACGACCGAGTGCATCTCCTTGCCGAGCCCCGTGTCCGACAGCAGCTCCAGCACGTCGGTGAGCCGGCAGCGCGCGCCGTTGATCCGGTACTCGCCCTCCCCCGCCCGGTTGAGCTTGCGCAGGATCGAGATCTCGCCCGCCTCGAGGTCGATCGCGCCGCCCTCGTTGTCGAGCACGACCTCGACCTCGGCCTCCCCGCGCGCCTGCACGCCGTGCGCGCCGGCGAAGATCACGTCCTGCATCGACTGGCCGCGGACGGCGAGCGGCGACTGCTCGCCCATCGCCCACAGCACGGCGTCCGTGATGTTGGACTTGCCCGACCCGTTGGGTCCGACGACCACCGACACGCCGGGCGAGAACTCGAGCCGCGTGCGGTCCGGGAACGACTTGAAGCCCTTGAGGGTGATCGACCTCAGGTGCACGCGATCACCCCTTCAGCCCGTCCAGCGCCGCCTCGGCGGCGGCCTGCTCGGCGTCCTTCTTCGAGCGGCCCGAGCCGCGGGCCAGCTCCTCCCCCGCGACCACCGCGGCGACCTCGAAGCTGCGGTTGTGCGGCGGCCCCTCCTCGGCCGTCACCTCGTACGCGACGAGCGACCCGCGGCGCGCCAGGCGCTCCTGCAGGGCGGACTTGAAGTCGGCGGGCCGGTCGAGCGCCTGCTCGATCTCCGGCGTGAACGCCTCCACCACCGCGTCCGCCGTTTCCTCGTAGCCATAGGCGAGGTAGCAGGCGCCGATCACCGCCTCGATCACCGAGGCGAGCACGCGCTCCGTCTGGGCCAGCGCATCGGTCACCGGGCCGGCGACCTCGGGCGGAGCCGCGGTGCGTAGGCGCTCCGGGATCCCCAGCCGCTCGGCGACGGCTCGGCACGAGCGGCCAGAGACGGCCTGCGCGCGAACCTTCGTCAGCCGCCCGGCGCCGTGGCTCTCCAGCCGCGGGAAGAGGTGCGTGCTGACCGCGAGGCCGAGCACCGAGTCCCCCAGGAAGGCGAGCCGCTCGTACGCGTCGGACCGCTCGGCCACCCACGAGGCGTGCGTGACCGCCTGCCGCGCGAGGTCCTCCGGCAGCCGCTCCACCAATTCGTGCAGCTTGCGCAGGGGTCAGGATCCCGGCTCGCGGTCGGCGGCCCCGCCCGCGGGCGCGGACGGCGGGTGGGCGATCACGAAGTCGACCGCGGCGCCCACGGTCTGGATCCGCGCCGCCTCCTCGTCGGACATCTTGACCCCGTATGTGTCCTCGAGCTCCTGGACGAGCGTGTAGAGGTCGAGCGAGTCCGCGTCGAGGTCGTTGCGGAAGTGCGTGCCCTCCTGAATGCGCGCAGGATCGAGCTCCAGCTCGTCGGCCAGGTGCTCGCGGATCAGCTCGAGGACCTCGTCTCGCGTCATGACTGGTCGGGCACGGTAGCTCCACTCTCGGACGGCCTCCGCAGCGCCCCGGCGGCCGCCAGCCGCTCGTGCGTACGCCCCACCACGTCCTCCCGCACGCCGCGCGCCGCGACCGCGATCGCCCGCGCGAACCCGCGCTCGCCGAACGAGCCGTGCGGCACGACGCCGAGCCGGCGCAGGCCGAGCAGCACGGCGCCGCCGGCCAGCTCGGGATCGAGCTCGTCGCGCAACCCGCGCAGCGCGGGCCGCAGGAGCAGCCCGCCGAGCCGCCCCCGCAACGACGATGTCGCTGCGTCGCGGACCGCTCCCAGCAGCACCGACGACGTCCCCTCCATCACCTTCAACGCGACGTTGCCGGCGAAGCCGTCGGCGACGATCACGTCCGCCACACCCGACCCGATCGCGAACCCCTCGACGTTGCCCACGAAGCCCGGATGGCCGTGCAGCGCGGCATGCGCGGCGACCACGTCCTCGGGGCCCTTGGTCGCCTCCTCGCCGTTGGAGAGCAGCGCCACGCGCGGGCGCTCGACGCCCATCACGACCTCCATGAAGGCCGCGCCCATGTGCGCGAACTGCACGAGGTGCTCGGGCCGGACCTCGACGTTGGCGCCGGCGTCGAGCAGCAGGAACGGCGAGCCGGGCACCGGCACCACGACGGCCAGCGCCGGCCGATGCACGCCGCGCGCGCGCTTGAACGTGAACAGCGACGCGGCCAGGGCCGTTCCGGTCGAGCCGCCGGAGACGAGCGCGTCGGCCCGGCCGGCGGCGACGGCTTCCACGGCCTGCACGATCGACGCCTGCGGGTTGCCCCGCACCGCGCGCGCGGGGTCGGCGGCCTTGGCGATCGAGAGCGGCGCGTCGACGATCTCGACGCCGTCCGGCGCGGCACCCAGCTCGGCGGCGGGGCCGAACAGCAGCACCCGGGTGCCGGCCGCAGCGGCCAGCGCGGCGCCGCGCGCCACCTCCGCGGGACCCTTGTCGGCCCCGTTCGCGTCGACCGCGACCGTGACCCGCTCGGGCATGCCTAGCGCGAGCTAGTGCTCGTGGTCGTGGTCGTGCGACGACACGTCGACGACCTCGCGGCCGCCGTACGTCCCGCAGTGCGGGCACACCCGGTGCGGGCGCCGGGGCTGGTGGCACTGCGGGCACGCGTTGATCGAGGGCGCGCTGATCTTGTGCTGCGAGCGGCGCTTCGTCGTGCGCGAGTGCGACTGCTTCTGCTTCGGGACGGCCATAGGCGACGCGAAAGGGTAGCGAAGAGCTACCCCGGCCCGGGTGCCCGCGCGAGCCGGATCGCCAGCACCACGGGCACCAGCCCGGCCGCCACGATCAGCAGCGCGGGCAGCGCCGCCGTGTCGAAGCGCGAGTCCTTCGTGGCCTCCCACACGGTGATCGCCAGCGTGTCCCCGCCGAGCGGGCGCAGCAGCGCCGTCGCGGGCAGCTCCTTGATCACCTCTACGAACACGAGCAGCGCGGCGATCGCGATACCCGGCCAGAGCAGCGGGAGGTGGACGTCGGCGAGCACGCGCGAGCGGTCGGCGCCGAGGCTGCGCGCGGCCTCGTCGAGCGACGGTGAGATCCGCCCCATGCGCGACTGCACGCTGAACAGCGCGAGCGCGTGGAAGCGCACGACGTACGCCAGCACGAGGCCGACGGCCGTGCCGGTGAGCAGCAGGCCGACGCCCGCGAGGTCGTCGAGCCGCGCGTCGAGCCACGCGAGCGGCACGTACACGGCGACGGCGACCACGGTGCCCGGAACCGCGTAACCCAGCGCGCTCGCGCGCCCCGCCGCCGAGGCCAGGCGGGACGGCTGCGCGCGCGGGCCGTATGCGACCACGGTGGCCGCGATCACCCCCACGACGGCGGCCACCGAGGCGAGCAGCAGGCTGTTGACCGCGGCCCGCGCCAGCGCCTCGGCGCTCGCGCCCTCCCCCAGCGACCCGGCGGCCCAGGCGAGCAGCTGCACCACCGGGGCGACGACCACGGCGGCCAGCAGCAGGCCCGGCACCAGCGCCGCGAGCCACCCGACTGGGCCCCGCAGCCGCCGCGGGACCACCGCGTCGCCCCGCGACAGCGCCTGCTCGTACCGCGCGCGCCCGCGAGCAAACCGCTCCAGCACGACGAGCCCGGCCGCCAACGTCACGAGCACGGTGGACAGCTGCAGCGCCGCCGCCTGGTCGAACGTCCCGTACCAGACGCGGTAGATCGCGTCGGTCAGCGCGCGGTAGTTGAGGAGGTTGACGGCGCCGAAGTCGGCCAGCGCCTCCATCACCGCGAGTGCCACGCCGCCGGCCAGCGCCGGCCGGGCGAGCGGGAGCGCCACGCGCCGGACCGCCGCGCCATGGGAGAGGCCGAGTGTGCGCGCCGCCTCCAGCGCCTGCCGCGACTGGCCGAGGAACGCGCCGCGGGCGAGCACGTACACGTACGGATAGAGCACCAGCGTGAGCACGACGATCGCCCCGCCCGCGGAGCGCACCTCCGGCAGCCGCACCCCGAGGCCGTCGCGCAGCGCGCTCTGCAGCGGGCCCGACTCGTCGTACTGGCCGAGCAGCACGAACACGAGCACGTAGGCCGGCATCGCCAGCGGCAGCACGAGCGCCCAGTCGATCCAGTGGCGGCCCGGGAAGTCGTAGAACGACACCAGCGCGGCCAGCCCGCCGCCGAGCACGAGCGTCCCCGCGCCGACGCCGGCCGCGAGCACGAGGCTCGCCCGCAGCGCCTCGGGCAGCAGGGTGGCGCCGATCTGGTCGAGCGCCTGGTCCTGGCCCACGAACGAGGCGGGGAGCACGAGCAGCGGCGCGAGCACGGCCGCGGCGACGGCGATCCCCGCCACCGTCCAGCCCGACGGCCGGCGACGGACGGCTACTTCCACCCCACGCGCTGCATCAGTGCCACGGCGGCCTCGAGCGACGGGCCGGCCCGCTCGACGTCGATCGGATCGGTCCGCACGCCCTCCCATTCGCGCAGGTGGGCGGCCGGCGGCACGTCAGGGTTGGCGGCGAACTCGCCGTTCTCCACGATCGCCGCCTGCGCCTCGCGACCGGTGAGGAACTCGAGCAGCTGCACGGCCGCCGCCCGATGCTCGCTCCCCTTCACGACCCCGGCGCCCGACAGGTTCAGATGCCCGCCCTGGTCCGGCCACGCGGGGGCGACCGGGAAGTCCGGGTCGTCCTTGAGCTCGCGGCCGAGGTAGTAGTGGTTGGTGAGCCCCACGTCGCAGCGGCCCGCGGCAATCGCGTCGAGCACGTCGACGTCCGAGCCGAGGATTCGCGGCTCGTTGGCCATCCACGAGCGCAGGAGCGCCTCCGTGTCGGCCTCGCCGTGCTTGGCGATCCGATCGGCCACCAGCGACTGGTTGTACTCGTTGTTGGACGTGCGCAGGCAGAGGCGGCCCTTGAAGCGCTCGTCGCCGAGGTCCTCGTAGGAGCGCAGGGCGCCGGCCGGCACGCGATCGGTGGACCGCATCGGCGTCCGGATCCGCGTGCTGATACCCCACCACGCGCCGTCGGGGTCATGCAGCTCGCCGGGCACCTGCTCGCGCAACCGCTGCGTGTCGACGGGCTCGAGCAGGCCCGCCTCCTCGGCGCGCCACAGGTTCGCGAGGTCGGTCGTGACGAGCACGTCGGCGTCCGTGCGGTCTCCCTCCCGGCGCAGGCGCTCGAACAGCTCCGGCGCGGTGCCGCCGCGCAGCTCGACGTCGAGCCCGGTCTGCTCCTCGAAGGCCTTGAAGGCCTGCTCGTCGCCGTACTGGGAGCGGCCGTTGTACACCACGACGTCAGCGGAGCCGCCGAGCGCGACCGCCGCGGCGGCGAGCAGGGCGATGACGAGCCCCACGCCCGCGGCCGCGAGGCCGAGACGCTTCCTGGTCCAGCGCATTAGGGTAACCTTACTCGGTGGTGACGGAACCGGCGATCGATGCCCGCGGCGTCGAGAAGCGCTTCGGCCGCACCCACGCTGTCGACGGGGCGACGCTGCGCGTGGAGCACGGCGAGCTGGTCGCGCTGCTCGGTCCGAGCGGCTCCGGGAAGACCACGCTGCTGCGCGTGATCGCCGGCTTCGAGCAGCCGGACGCCGGTCATGTCGCCGTCGGCGGACGCGAGGTGGCGGGCAACGGGACGTGGGTCGAGCCCGAGCACCGGCGCATCGGCATGGTCTTCCAGGACGGCGCGCTGTTCCCGCACCTCACGGTCGAGCGCAACGTCAGCTTCGGCGCCTCGCGGCGGGAGCGGGTGAGCGAGTGCCTGGACCTCGTGGGTCTGAGCGCGCGCGCGGACAGCTACCCGCACGAGCTCTCCGGCGGTGAGCGCCAGCGCGTGGCGCTCGCCCGCGCGCTGGCCGCCGACCCGGAGGTGGTGCTGCTCGACGAGCCGTTCGCCTCGCTCGACGCCGGCCTCCGCGACGCGCTGCGCGCCCAGGTCGCCGGCATCCTGCGCGCGGCGGGCACGAGCGCGCTGCTCGTCACCCACGACCAGGCCGAGGCGCTGTCGCTGGCCGGGACCGTGGCGGTGATGCGCGACGGCCGCGTCGAGCAGGTCGGCACGCCCGAGGAGATCTACGAGCGGCCGCAGACGCGCTGGGTGGCGGAGTTCCTCGGCGAGGCCGACGTGCTCCCCGGCACGGCGAGCCGCGGCGTCGTGGAGTGCGAGCTCGGCCGCTTCGGCGCGGCGCCGGAGCTGGCCGGCCGCGTGAGCGTGGTCATCCGCCCCGAGTCGGTGGCCATCGGCTCGGGGCCGGGCGCCGGGCCGGCACGCGCCGAGGCGGTGGTCGTGGCGCGCTCGTTCTACGGCCACGACCAGCTCGTGCACCTCGAGCTCCCGAGCGGCCTGCGGCTGCGCTCCCGCCGGCTCGGCTTCCCTGCGTGGCATCCCGGCGACCGCGTGCGGATCTGGATCGACGGCCCGGTCAGCGCCGTCGAGCCGGATTGACGGCGCGGTAGATGGATCCGTTGGCGGAGGCGAAGAGCGGCTCTCCGTCCGCGTCGGGGCCGATGTGGGTGAGCTGGGGTACACCGGCGCGCTCGCGGCGTACGTCGGTGGCGCGGCCCTCGGGCGCGCCGCGCAGGGACCACAGGATGCCCGAGCAGAAGTCTCCGTAGAGGTAGCGCCCCTGCAGGGCGTCGAGCTTCGCGCCCTGGTAGACGTAGCCGCCCGTCACCGAGCAGCCGTCGTCGTGGCTGTAGACCGCGACGGGCCAGACGACCTCGCCGGGCGCCAGCTCGTCGTCGCCCTTCGGCATCCGCCGGTCGCCCTCGAACGCGCTCCAGCCGAGGTTCTTGGGCGGCTCGTCGGGCTCGAGCGGCACGCGATCGATCTCCTCGATCTCGTCCTGACCGACGTCGCCGATCCACACCTCGCCCAGCGCGGCGTCGAACGCGAAGCGCCACGGGTTGCGCAGGCCGATCAGCTCGGTGCGCCAGCGCGGCTCGCGCTGCTCGACGTCGGTCGAGAGGAGCTTGCCGAGCCGATCGCCCCTGTCCTGCGCGCGGCGCTCGGGGTCGTACGCGCCGCCGCCGTCACCGAGGCCGATGTAGAGCCGCCCGTCCGGGCCGAACGCGAGTTGACCGCCGTTGTGGTTGGGCTCCGGCTGCTCCTGGAACAGCAGCTCGCGGACGGGCTCGGGGTCGAGTGAGCGGCGGCGGGCGCGGAACTCGGCCACGCGCGTGTCGCCGCGGCGGTCGCTCCAGTGCAGGTAGACGCGCCGGTCGGTCGCAAAGTCGGGGTGGAAGGCGAGGCCGAGCAGGCCCTGCTCAGCGCCCGTCGTCACCTCGCCGGAGAGGTCGAGCACGACGGTGCGGCGGCCGCCGTGAAGGCGGACGACGCGGCCGGGCTGCTCGAGCACCCACAGCGCGTCGGGGTCGCCGGGCGCGACCCCGACGAAGGTGGGCCGGTTGAGCCCGGTCGCGATCCGCTGGACGTCGAACCCGTGGGCGCGCCCGCTCTCACGGGCCGGCGGCAGCGGCTCGATGTCGGCGAGGGAGTCCCCGCCCGCCCCGAGGGCCACAGCCGCGACGGCCGCGAGCGCGGCGACGGCGCAGGCCGCTGCGAGGAGCCGGATGCGCATCGTTAGGGCACCCTAACACGCGGTGCGGACCTCCCAGCGGCCGGTCCTGGCGCTCGTGACGAATGCGTCCGGCGTGGGCGGCTCGACCGGGTCGGCGGCGGCCAGCCGGGAGCGGAACACGGCGCCGGGAGGCCGCGGCACGAACGCCACGCGCCGCTTCTCGACGTCGAGGTGGTAGGCGAGGAGCGGGCCGCGCAGGTCGCCGACGTACGGCCGCCCGCAGGCGAGCACGGCCTGCCGGCCGCCGACCGCGGCGATCGCCTCCTCGAGGTCGTCCGACAGGCCGGCCGCCCACGCGCGGTCGCGGCGGAGGTCGTCCAGGTCAGCCAGCTTCGGCCATGCGGCCACGAGCAAGAGGGCGGCGACCGCGAGAGCGGCGGCGAGGCGGCCCCGTGGACTCGCCGCCCCGCGACTCGTCGCCGCCTCACGACTCGTCGCCGTGAGGCGAGCGGCCGCGACGAGGCCGGCGGCACCCGCGATCGCCACGAGCGCGGCTCCCGGGAGCGCGTAGCGCGGCTCGCCCGAGAAGCCGGCCTGCGCCATGACGGCAACGAGCGCGATCCAGGCGAGGCCGGCGGCGAGCAGCAGCCGCGCCGCGGGGAGCAGCACCGCCGCCGCAGCCGCCCCCGCCCACAGCGGCCACAGGGGAAGGGCCGCCGCCTCCCGCAGGGAGGCGAGCGCCGGTACCGCCGCCTCCGCGGGCTGGCCCGGGTTCGGGATGCGAGCCCTCGCGCCGGAGCGCAGCGGGTCGCCGGACGCGAGCAGCTCGGGGACGAACCACAGCGCCGGGACCGCCAGCGCGACGGCGGCGAGCAGCGGGCGGTCCTGCGGGCGGCGGCGCCAGAGCACCGCGCCGAACGCGATCAGGAAGGGCCACGCCTCCACGCGCAGCAGCGCGCACCCGATGCCGCAGGCGAGCGCGGCCCGCGGCCGGCCCGCGCGCCACGCCTCGAGGCCGAGCAGCGCGAACGCGATCGCCCAGCCCGGCTCGGCGCCGGCGGCCGAGTACCCGAGGAATCCACCGCACAACGCCACCCCGGCCGCCGCGGCGAGACCGGCGCCGATGCCCGCAAGGTCGCGGCCGAGGCGGAAGGCGAGGATCGCGGCGAGGACGGCTCCTGCGCGGGCGAGGATCACCCACGCGGTGGGGGCGGCTCCGCCGAGCGCGGAGAGCGGCGCGCAGACGAGCACGGGGAGCGGCTTGAAGGCGGGGCCCTCCTCGGTGCTCAGGGTGCCGCTCGCCAGCTCGCGCCCCCAGAGGAGCCACGCCCACGGGTCGTACGACGGCGCGGGCGCGACCACGAGCGCGGACAGCACCGCAACCGCGAGCGCCGTCGGGGGTGCCCAACGGGACATCGCTCCACGCGGAATGGCCCGTTGGGCGGGGCCCCCACGACCTCCTAGTCGAACTTCAGCTCTCCGAGCTTCGCCCAGCGCGGGTCGGGCACCGCCTCGTGTTGGTGCTCGTGCGGCTCGTTGAGATTCGCCCCGCATTGGGCGCAGAGCCCCGCGCAGTCCTGCCGGCACGTCAGCTGAACCGGGAGCGCGAGAGCGAGCGCGTCGCGGGCCCACTGGGAGAGCTGCAGCTCGTCGTCGGCGCCGATGTACGGCGAGCTCAGCTCGTCGCCGCCGCCGGGCTGGGAGACTTCGCGCGCGTCGACCTCGAACGTCGGCGCGGCGGGTTCCAGGCAACGCATGCACGGCCCCTCGAGCCCCGCCGAGAAGCGCAGTCGCAGCGCCCAGCCGTTGCCCGTGGTGCGGGAGACGTCGACCCGCACGGGCACGAGCGCGGGCATGACCGCGTACGGCTCACCGGCGTAGTGGAACGGCTCGATCGCGACGTGCAGTTCGAGCCGCCGTCCGTCCCCTGAGCGGAGCCCAAGGGGAGCGAGTTCGAAGGTGTCGGTGCGCTGGGGCATGGCGATCTCACGGTAGCTCAGGCATCCCTCAACTCGCGCTTCAGGACCTTGCCCGTCGAGGTCCGTGGCAGCTCGTCGGCGAACTCGACGTCGCGGGGCACCTTGTAGGCCGCGAGGTTGGCCTTGACGTGCCTCTTGACGGCGGCCTCGCTCAGCGACGAGCCGCTCTTCTTGACCACCACGGCCTTCAACCGCTGGCCGAACTTCTCGTCGTCCACGCCGAAGACCGCGACCTCGACCACGTCGTCGTGGCCGGCGAGCAGGTCCTCGACCTCGGCCGGGAAGACGTTCTCCCCGCCCGAGACGATCATGTCGTCGTCGCGGCCGTCGACGAACAGGCGCCCGGCCCTGTCGAAGTGGCCCACGTCGCCCGAGGAGAGCAACCCGTCGATGGCGTCCTTGTTCCCGCCGCCCGTGTAGCCCTCGAACTGCATCTCGTTGCCGACGAAGATGCGGCCGGTCTCCCCTTGCGCGACCGGCTTGCCGTCGTCGCCGTAGAGCCGGACGATCGTGCCGTGCGGCGGGCGGCCGGCCGTGCCGGGTGCGGCGCGCAGGTCCTTCGGCGTGGCGATGCTCGCCCACGCCACCTCGGTCGAGCCGTAGAGGTTGTAGACGTTCTCGCCGAACAGGTCCATCCACTTCTCCGACAGCGCTCCGGGCAGCGCCGAGCCGGAGACGGCGACGACGCGGACCTTCGAGAGGTCGTAGCGCTCGAGCACCTCGTCCGGCAGCTCGAGGATCCGCTGCATCATCACGGGCACGACGATCAGCGCGCTCGCCTCGTGGCGGGCGGTCAGCGAGAGCGTCTCCTCGGGGTCGAACTTGCGGTTCAGCACGAGCGTCGACGACAGGCTCATGCCGAGCGTGAAGTGCACGTAGCCCCACGAGTGGAACATCGGCGCCGCGATCATCGTCCGCTCGCGCGCCTTGAGCGGGATCATCGCCAGCAGCGCCGCCGCCGGGTCGAGCGAGCGCGGCTGCGAGCGGGAGGCGCCCTTCGGGGTGCCCGTTGTGCCCGAGGTGAGGATGATCGCCTTCCCGCGCTCGGCCGGCGGCACGACGTCGCGCCTGTCGCCCCGCTCGATCAGGTCCTCCATGCGAGGATCCGTCGGCTTGCCGCCCTCGGGGTCGTGCCACGCGATGTAGCGCTTGCGCCGCCGCGACGCGTCGTGGATCAGCTCCTCGAACTCGTGGTCGTAGATCAGCGCCTTCGGCCTCTCGCGCTTGGCGACGTCGGTCAGCTGGGGACCGGAGAACGCGGTGTTGAGGAACAGGACGTGGGTGCCGAGCTTGGAACAGGCGATCACCGCGTCGACGAACCCGCGGTGGTTGCGGCACATGACCCCGACGCTGTCGCCCGCCTGCACGCCGTCGGCGGCGAGCGCGTTGGCGAGCGCGTTCGTCCGCTCGTGGACCTCGCGGAAGGTCAGCGTGCCGAGCTCGTCGACGATCGCCGTCTCGGATCCGTAGCGCTCGGCGGAGGCGCCGTAGCCGCCCGCGGGCGTCGGCCCGAAGCGCAGCAGTGCGCGCACGGCGCCGACCACGTGGTCGGGGCGACCGGGGTGCAGCACCCCGGCCTCGGCCAGCGTCCGGGCCGTGAAGAGCTTGGTCGTGATCTGGGTCCTGGCGCGGCCGAGGTCGGGCATGGGCGGCATCGTGTCAAACGTTCGGGAGGCGCATCCCCGGTGGCAGCGCTCCCTCGTCGATCAGCCTCCGGATGTCGGCCGCCCGGCGCGGGTTGAGGAACACGTGGCGCTGGCCGACGGACGGCTTCTCGGCCAGCAGGCCGGCCTCCAGCAGCGACTCGCCGACGGCCTGCGCGAGCTTGCGCTCGTTGCCCGCGAACCCGCGCGCGACGTGCGCGAAGTCCGTGTGGTAGCCACCCCACTTGCCCATGCCGTCGAGCCGCTGGAGGATGCGCCGCGCCACCCGCCGGCCGGGGTCCGGGTCCTCGTGCGGGCGGACAGCGCGGGCACGGTCGTCCTGCAGGAGCGCCAGCACCGCGTCCTCGTGCTCCTCGACCGAGTGCGGGTCCTCCGGGCTGCCGCCGAGGCGCGCCACCGCTTCGGCCACGCGCAGCGGGTGGTGGGCGCCGATCGGCTCGCGCAGCTCGGGGCCTTCGAGCAGCCGCGCGGGGACGGTGGCTGCGCGAGCCCGCAGCCGGTCGAGCCGGGCGGCGCGCTCGTCGAACAGCAGCGGGCCGTACTCCTCAAGGTCCGCGGGCGCGACGTCACCTGGCAGCGCGACGAGCAGGGAGCCGTCGAGGTCTGCGGCCCGCACCTGCAGGTCCCCGGAGCCGGCGGGCGTCCCGGGCTCCGCGAGCTCCACCAGCACGGCGACGACGGCGGCCACGAGCAGCCAGCCCCGCTCCCCGACGGCGTCGGGGTCGGCGCGGAAGCCGGCGACGGCGGGAGTGGCGGCCAGCAGCGCTCCCGGCGCCGCCGCGAAGGCGACCACGACCGGCTCCCGGTAGCCCGAGCGCGGCTTCTCGAGCTCCATCCGGCCGTGCCGCAGAGCCGCCAGCAGCAGCGCACGCATCCGGGCGGTGGCCGAGGGCGGCGCGGACGCGCCGCCGAGCGCGAGCAGCTCGTCGATCAAGGGTCTGTCCGAGAAGATCCGGCCCGGCCAGGTCTGCCGTGAACCGAGCCGGCCGCCGCACGAATCCCGAACGGAGTACGACAGTACTTCCGAGGGTTCGGGTGGTGGTCCGGCGAAGTGCTCACGGCTGACCTGGACGTGGCGGGCCCTAACCCAGCGCGGCCTCGAACGCCCGCCTCGCCGCGTCGCCGTGGACGGCGAACACGACGCGCTCGAGCGCCGAGCCGGCGTCGAGGTGGCGGCGGACCTCCTCGACCTCGATCCGCGCCGCCTCCTCCAGCGAGAACCCGCCGACGCCGGTGCCGAAGGCGACCAGCGCGAGGCTGCGGGCGCCGAGCTCGTCTGCGCGGGCCAGCGTGGACGCCGTCGCGCGGCGGATGACGTCGGCCGACGTCGGGCCGCCGAGCTCCATCGTGGCCGCGTGGATGACCCACCGCGCGGGCATGTCCCCGGCCGTCGTCTCGACCGCCTCGCCGAGCCCGATCGGGGCCTTCTCGGCCGACTCGGCGTCGACCGCCGGGCCGCCGGCGCGCGAGATCGCACCCGCCACGCCGCCGCCGTGCAGGAGCCGCGTGTTGGCCGCGTTGGCGATCGCGTCGACCCCGAGCGCGGTGATGTCGGTGTCGAGCACCTCGACGGTCGCCATGAGCGTCTACGGTACCGCCGTGACTGCGGAGCCGGTGAGGCGGCGGGTGCGCGCGCACGGGCGCGTGCAGGGCGTGTTCTTCCGCGACTCGGTGCGCCGCGAGGCGTCCCGGCGCGGCGTGGCCGGGTGGGCCCGCAACTGCCGGGACGGCACCGTGGAGGCGGTGTTCGAGGGCGACCCGGACGCCGTCGACGCGCTCGTCGAGCTCTGCCGCTCCGGCCCCGGCCACGCCGAGGTCTCGCGACTCGAGGTCGAGGACGAGCCGCCCGAGGGTCTGCAGCGCTTCGACGTCGGCTGATCGTGTCCGGGGCGGCACCTAGCCTGCAAACGGCCATGGAAGCAGCGACTCCGCTCCGCCATCCACGCGTCACCGCCCTGCTCGGGCGGGTGATCGTCGAGAACCTCGTGGTCGACGACGCCCTCACGGCCGAGCTCGTGCGCGCGCGGGCCGACGCGGGCGAGAGCGCGGAGCGCGTGGTCGCCGACGCGATCGAGATCGGCGCCCGCATCCTCGACCGGGAGCACGCCGGCGCGTCGGTCGAGGTGCTGCGGCAGGACCTCGAGAAGACCTCCGAGACCGTGGTCACCGAGCTGCGGACGCAGCTCGAGCAGGCCTTTGGGCCCGAGAGCGGGCACGTCACGCGCGTCCTGCAGCGCCACTTCGGCGCCGAGTCCAGCACCGCCGTGCAGCACCAGGTGCGCACCGCGGTCGCCGAGCTGCTCAACGAGTCGCGCGAGCGGCTCTTCAAGCAGTTCTCCTCGGCCGACGAGTCGAACCCGCTGGCCACCTTCCAGCGCGCTGCGGTCGCCGCCATCCGTCAGTCGTCGGACCAGCAGCACGCGCACCTGCGCGAGATGAGCGGCCGCCTCGGCGAGCTGCAGCTCGAGGTCGCCAAGCTGCAGGCCGAGAAGGCGAAGGCGCTCGAGGTGGCCGCCGAGCACGACCGCTCGACCGCCAAGGGCCGCCCGTACGAGGAGGCGGTGCTCGAGGCCGTCGAGGCGATCGCCTCCGGCCACGGGGACGACTGCGACGGCGTCGGCGACCTGCGCGGCGTCGGCGGCCGCAAGGGCGACGTGGTGGTCGACATCGACGGCTGCGCCGGCCGCCCGCGCGGCCGAATCGTGTTCGAGGCCAAGAACTCCCGCCGCTCCCGCAACGAGGCGATCGCCGAGCTCGACGAGGCGATGAACCAGCGCGCGGCCGACTACGCGGTCTGGGTCGTCCCGGCGGACGACAAGCTGCCGGCCCGCGCCCCGGCCCTGCGCGAGGTCGGCGGCGACAAGCTGTTCGTGGTCTACGACCCCGAGGAGGGCTCCCGGCTCGCGCTCGAGGTCGCCTACTCGCTCGCCCGGGCTCGCGTCGTCATGGCCAAGGGCGGCGCCGAGGGGCTCGACGCGTCCGCCGTGCGCGCCGAGGTCGAGCGCGCGATGGTCGCGATGGAGGACGTACGGCGCATCAAGAGCCAGCTCACCAGCGCGGCCGGCCAGATCGAGGACGTTCGGAAGATCGTCGAGGGCATGGCCGACCGCGTGCGGGCGCATCTCGGGCAGATCGACGCGATGGTCGCCGAGGCCGCCGACTGACCGCGCCTTGCGCGCCGGGCGGCGACCGTCCGCCGCCCCACCGGTGGCCCGGCGAACGTCAACTGCGGCCGGGTATGGAGGGTGGGGACGTCACGGTATCGACACTCCACTTTCGCGTGGGGTTGCTAGGTAGCGCATAGCGAGACTTTCCAGACCCACTACTTTCCGGACCGGGCAGCCGGCAACGAAACACGCACGGAGCAGCACGGCACTCCGCTCCCTCTCCTCACGGCCGCCGTTGACGTTCGCCGGTCGGGCGCCAGCTGTCCGGTACTCCCGCTCTCGCGGCGCGACGTCGCGCGGCCGCACTCTACCGGCCCCCGCGCCAGAACGCTCCAGGATCCTCGAGCACCTGACTGGTGCGATGGCGTCAGGAGACTTCGGCGGGCTCGTCGCGGCCCTGCAGCCGCTCGCGGCCGCGCTGGACGGCGGCGATGAACTTCGAGAGGTTGACCTCGAGCGTGTTCAGGATCTCGTCGGCGTAGTCCTCGGCGCCGAGGCGGATCTCGCGCTCGCGGGCGCGGGCCTCGCCGATGATGTCCTCGGCCTGGCGCTCGGCCTCGCGCGTGACCTCCTGCTGGGAGACGAGCTGCGTCTGGCGCTCACGCGCCTCCTTGACGATCCGCTCCGCCTCGCGCTTGGCCTCCGCCAGCATCTCCTGGCGCTCCTTGACGATCCAGCGCGCCTGCTTGATCTCCTCAGGGATCGTCGCGCGCATCTGGTCGAGGATGTCGTAGATCTCCTCTTTGTCCACGCGGACCTGGTCCGTCAGCGGGACCTGCTTGGCGTTGTGGACGAGGTCGTCCAGCTTGTCGATCAGTACCAGGACGTCCATGGCGCTCCCTGTTTCGTCAGCGCGCGAGCGCTTCCTTCAATCGCCGCGCGACCGGCTCCGGGACGAGGTCGGAGACATCGCCACCGAACGTGGCGATTTCCTTGACTCCGCTCGAGGACAGAAAACTGTACTGCGGGGACGCCATGAGGTAGATCGATTCGATGTCCGAGGCCAGCTGGCGGTTGAGCTGATTCATCTCCAGCTCGTACTCGAAGTCGGAGATCGCGCGCAGCCCTTTGACGATCGCCTTGGCGCCCCGCTCGCGCGCGAACTCGACCACGAGGTTGGAGAACGGCTCGACGCGGACGTTGTGCAGATGGCCGGTCGCGGCCTCGATGAACTCGATCCGCTCCTCGGCGCTGAACAGCGACCGGCTCTTGCGCACGGAGGCGTTGACGACCGCGACGACCAGCTCGTCGAACATCACCGAGGCGCGCGAGATCACGTCGACGTGCCCGAGCGTGATCGGGTCGTACGAGCCGGGGCAGACGGCGATGCGGTTGTCAGGGGCCATGGATGCGGATCAGGGTGTCGCCGTAGCGGCGTTCGTCGATGAGGGGCAGGTCGAGGTCGAGCGGGGCGCGGCGGTCGCTCTCCGCGACCACCGCCGCACCGGGAGCCAGCAGCGGTTCCAGCGCCGCCGTCAGCTCGCTCCCGAGACGCCCCGCCAGCCGGTAAGGCGGGTCGAGGAAGACGAGATCGTAGTAGCGACCGGCGGTGGATGCGGCGCGGAGGAAGCGCCGGGCGTCGGCGCGGCGGACTTCCGCCTCGGCGCCGAGGGCGGTCAGATTGGCCTTGAGGGAGCGGATCGCGGCCGGCGCGCTGTCCACGAACGTGGCCTCGGCGGCACCGCGCGACAGCGCTTCGAGGCCGAGTGCGCCGGAGCCGGCGAAGAGGTCGAGCACGCGCGCCCCGTCGACCCGATCGCCGAGCACCGAGAAGAGCGCCTCGCGGACCCGGTCGGAGGTCGGCCGCGTCGCGTCCCCGGGCGGCGCCTGCAGCCGCCGCCCGCCCCATCGCCCGGCGATCACGCGCATGGCGGATCGCCCGGGCGCACGATTCCGGACTCGTAGGCGAGCACCACGGCCTGCACGCGATTGCGCAGCTGCAACTTCATCAGGATGCTCGCGACGTGCGTCTTGGTCGTGTGCTCGCTCACGACCAGCTCCGCCGCGATCTCGGCGTTCGAGAGGCCGCGCGCGATCAGCTTGAGGACCTCGAGCTCGCGCGCGGTGAGCTCCTCGAGCGCGGGCACCGTCACCGGCGCGCTCGGGCGCTCGGCGAAGCGCTCGATCAGGCGCCGCGTGATCGACGGCGCGAACAGCGATCCGCCGTCGGCCACGACTCGGATGGCGGCGAGCAGCTGCTGCTCGGGCGCGTCCTTGAGCAGGAACGCGCTCGCGCCGGCGCGCAGCGCCCCGTAGACGTACTCGTCGCGGTCGAAGGTCGTGAGCACGAGCACGCGCGGGGCATCCGGGCGCGCGGTGATCTCTTCGCGTCGCCTCGATGCCGTCGAGGCCGGGCATCCGGATGTCCATCAGCACGACGTCGCGGCGCGAGGCTGGCGGCACGCGCGACGGCCTCGCGCCCGTCGCCCGCCTCGCCGACGACCTCGAGATCGGGCTCGGCCGCGAGGATCATGCGGAACCCGGCACGCACCAGGCCCTGGTCGTCGGCGAGCAGGACGCGGATCATCGCACCGGCAGCCGCGCGCGCAGCGCGTAGCCACCCTCCGGGCGCCCGCCCGAGTCGAGCTCGCCGCCGTAGACGGCGACGCGCTCGCGAAGGCCGGCCAGGCCGTGGCCCGAGCCGCCCCCGTTCCCGGTGCCGGGGCCGTCGTCGCAGACCTCGAGCTCGAGCTCGTCGGGCCTGTAGCGGACCGTGACCTGGGCGTGCGCGGGCCCGGCGTGCTTGAGCGCGTTGGTGAGCGCCTCCTGCACGATCCGGTACGCGGAGACGTCGATCCCCGGAGGCAGCTCGAACGGCTCGCCCTCCACCATGACCGCGACCGGCAGCCCGGTGGCGGTGAGCTGCGCCGCCAGCTCGTCCATCCGCGCCAGGCCGGGGCGCGGGGCGAGCCCGAGCTCCTCGTCGGCGGAACGCAGCAGCCCGAGCAGCCGGCGCATCTCCCCGAGCGCCTGCTCGCCCGCGTGTTCGATCGCGTCCAGCGCGCGGCTCGTGTCCCGCGGGTCGTCGACCAGACGGCGCCGCCCGCCCCGCGCCTGCAGCACGATCACGCTGATCGCGTGGCCGACGATGTCATGCAGCTCCCGCGCGATCCGCGCGCGCTCGGCGGCGACCGCCTCGCGCGCCGAGGCGTCGCGTTCGAGCTCGAGCGCGTGCTCGCGCTCGTGCCTTTGGCGGATCACCCGGCCCACGACCCACGGGCCGGCGACGAAGATGGCGATGAACGCGGCGTCGGCGGGCCGGAACGCCTCGCCGGGCTCGATCACGGCCAGCGGCAACGCGGCGGCGACGACCAGACCCCCGACGAGGGCGTCGGCGTACCGGCCGGCCGAGTAGACGGCGACGGCGAAGCCGAGCAGGAACGTGGCGGTGTCAGCGAGCGGCGGGCCGTCGAGGTTCGAGACCACGATCACGCCCACGCCACCGACCAGCGCGAGCAGCGGAGCCGAGCGACGGGCCGCCAGCGTCCCCGCAAACGAGAGTGCCACGACGACGCTCACCGGGCGATCGCCTGCGAAGCGCGCCTCGGTGAGGATCTCGACGAGGTACAGCGCGCCGACGAGCGCCGCCAGCAGGCGGTCCGCGTGGATCGCAATCGAGCGTCGCGGCGTCACGTCCGCACACTAGCCCCGCTCCCAGGCCCGCGCCATCGCTCGCGAGAGCGATCCCACCGCTCCCGGATCCCTCTAGGGAGCGACCCGAAATCGCGCCAGGGGCCGATGCGCGTTCGCGCCCTGTGCCCGAGGCTCGAGCACATGACCAGAACCCGAGCACTCGCCGCGGCTCTGACCGCCGGCGCCATCGCCACCGCCATCGCCGTGATGCCCGCCCAGGGCCACCATCCGTACGGCCACGACCCTGCGACCACGCAGATGATGTCGTTCACCGCGACGCAGGGCCCCCGTGACGAGCACTTCATCGACCTCGCGCCGCGGGGCCCGTCCGCCGGTGACCGCGTCGCGTTGGTCTCGACCCTCCGCCGGGACGGCAAGGTCGCCGGCCGCCTCTCGGGAGACTGCGCTTGGACGAACGTGACGTTCGAGATCCTCCAATGCGATGTCGTCCTCGTCCTGCCCGACGGTCGCGTGACGCTGCAGGGCGCTTACGCGAACAAGCGAATCCCCCACGTCGGCGGCACGCGTGAGGTGTACGCGGTCACGGGCGGCACCGGCGCCTACGAGGGCGCCACCGGCACGATGCGCCGCACGTCGGGACGGGCTGGCGACACGCTCGAGCTCGTGCTCGGCGGCTAGGTTGACCTTGACGTTCGCCCGCCCAGCCAGGCGCCGGCGACCTCCGCGACGTGGCGGGCGTCGGTCCCGCAGCAGCCGCCGAGCACGCAGACGGCCGGGAGCCGTGAGTGGACCGCGGCGTGCCGGGCCGCGAGGTCGGCGGGATCGCCCTCGTCGAGCTCCTCGGCCTCGTCGAGCTCGGCGTGGCTCATGGTCGACGCGTTGGCGCGCAGGCCGCCGATCCGCTCGAGCCACGGGCCGTCGTCCTCGAGCACGGCGGCGAAGTGGGTCGGGTGGGCGCAGTTGATCATGAAGTAGGCGGGCGCCGCGTCCGTCTCGGCGTCGACCTGCTCGATCGCCTCGCGCAGCGGCTGTTCGCTCGGGAGCCGCCCGTCGGTCTCGACCGTGAACGAGATGACCGAGGGCACTCCCGCGTCGTAGGCCGCGCGGGCGATGCCGATCGCCTCGTCGACGTACGTCATCGTGATCGCGCTCACCATGTCGACGCCGGCGCCGGCGAACGTGCCGATCTGCTCGGCGTGGTAGCTCGCCGCCTCGTCGGCGGTCATCGCCTCGCCGACCACGTAGCCGTCGCCGCGCGGCCCGACCACGCCGTTGAGCACGGCGGGGACGTCCGGCTGCGCTTCGGCGATCTCGCGGATCAGCTCGACGGCGCCGCGGTTGGCGTCCGCGAGCTCCGCGGGCGAGTAGCCGAGCCGCTCGCCCCAGTCGCGGCTCGCTCGCCACGTCGGGGTGTCCAGCACGACGCCGAGGCCGCGCTCGCGGGCGATCGCGACGTAGCGGCGCGTAGTAGCGGCGCAGCGCCTCGACGCCGGCCGGGTCCTTGAGCAGGTCGAAGGCCGCGAAGTCGGGAAGCTCGAGGCCGTCGTGGAAGATCAGGCTCGTCTCGAGCCCACCGTCGGTGATGTACAGGCGTTCCTGTGTGAGTTGGGGCAGCATGAGGAGTTCGACCATTTCATACGAGGACGTTCGAGACCCCGGATTTATGCCGGGATCGGCTCGAGCGCGTCGGCGCCGAAGGCCGCGACGAGCGCCTCCGCGAGCAGCGCGTGCTCGGGCTCGCGCAGCTCGGGGTCGGCGTCGAGGATCGTCCGCGCCCGCATGCGGGCCCGCTCGAGCAGCTCGACGTCCTCGGGCAGACGGGCGAAGCGGAAGGCCTGCAACCCCGACTGCCGCGTGCCCAGCATCTCGCCCTCGCCGCGCAGCTCGAGGTCGATCTCGGCGAGCTTGAAGCCGTCGTGGTGGGCGCCGAGCGCGCGCAGGCGAGCCGACTCCTTGGGCCCGAACAGCAGGCACAGCGACTCGTGCTCGCCGCGGCCGATGCGCCCGCGCAGCTGGTGCAGCTGGGAGATCCCGTAGCGCTCGGCGTCCTCGACGAGCATCACCGACGCGTTCGGGACGTCGATGCCGACCTCGATCACGGTCGTGGCCACGAGCACGTCGGCGCCGCCCGCGGCGAAGGCGGCCATCGCCTCCTGCTTCTCGCGCGGTCGCATCTGGCCGTGCAGGAGCACGACCTCGAAGTCGCGCAGCTCGCCGGTCCGCAGGCGCTCGTACTCGGCGGTCGCCGCGCGCGCCTGCAGCGCCTCGGACTCCTCGACCAGCGGGCAGACGACGAACGCCTGCCGGCCCGCCCGCAGCTCCTCGCGGATCCGCTCGTAGGCCCGGGTCCGCTCGTTCTCGGTCGCGCACACGTGGGTGTGGATCGGCCGCCGGCCCGCGGGCAGCTCGCGCAGCACCGTCACGTCGAGGTCGCCGTACGCGGTCAGCGCCAGCGTGCGCGGGATCGGCGTGGCGGTCATGTGCAGCACGTGGGGAGCGAGCGACGCCGGCGCCTTGCGGTCGAGCGCGCGCCGCTGGTTGACGCCGAAGCGATGCTGCTCGTCGACGACCACGACCGCCAGCCGGTCGAACTCGACGGCCTCCTCGATCAGCGCGTGGGTGCCGACGAGCAGCTTCAGCTCGCCGGTGGCGAGCTTGCCGAGCAGGTCGGCGCGGCGGCCGCCGGGCGTCGAGCCGGTGAGCAGCGCGGCCTGGACGAGCGCGCCGGGCATCAGCGCCTGCAGCGTGGCGAAGTGCTGCTCGGCGAGCGTCTCGGTGGGAGCCATGAGCGCCGCCTGGGCGCCGGACTCGACGGCGCGCAGCATCGCGTACAGCGCCACCACGGTCTTGCCGGAGCCGACCTCGCCCATCAGCAGCCGCTGCATCGGCCGGTCGAGCGCCAGCTCCTCGTCGACCGCGTCCATCGCGCGCCGCTGGTCGCCGGTGGGCTCGAACGGCAGCGACTCCGAGAGCCAGCGCGCCGTCAGCTCGCCCGGCGCGTCGAGCGCGGCGGCGCGCGCGCCCTCGCGCCGCCGCGCGCGACGTCGCAGCAGCGCGATCTGGACGAGCAGCAGCTCGTCGTAGGCCAGCCGCCGGCGCCCGCCGTCGTGATCGCCGAAGTGCGCCGCGTCGAGCGCCGCCGGGCGGTCCGGGAGCCGCTCGTGGACGCGCAGGCGGGCGGGCAGCGGCTCGAGCGCGTCGCGGGCCGCGCCCCGCAGCTCGCGCACGAGCGCCAGGATCTGCGTCGACGAGAGCCCGTCCGTGGCCGGGTAGGTCGCCACCTCCGACTCGGCCGCCCCGACGGCCTCCCCGGTCTCGGCGTGGAACTGCACGCGGAAGCGGTTGCGCGCCTCGTACTTGCCCTGCAGCAGCAGCCGCGTGCCCGGCCGGTACTTGCGCTCGAGCCACGGCTGGTTGAAGAACGTCGCCTTCACCGTGCCCGTCGCGTCGGCCACCACCGCCTCCACCAGCGGGCGCATCCCGCGCCTGCCGGACCGGGCGGCTCGAGATCGAGCGGACCTCGACGACGACCGTCGCCGTCTCGCCGGGGGCGAGGTCGATCAGCGTACGCGCGCTGCCGCGGTCGCGCGGGAGGTGCTCCAGCAGGTCGCCGACCGTGAGCAGCCCGAGCCGCTCGGCGGCGGCCGCGGCCTTGGGCGGGGAGACCTTGAGCGGCTCGGCGAGCCGTGAGGGGCGCGGATGGCGCGACGGGCCCGCGCGCAGCGCCTCGTCGGTCAGCGGATCAGCGGTCGCGAAGGCCGTGGGGACCACGGCGCCAATGATGATCGCCGGGCCGGATCACTCGGCGGAGATGAGCCACCAGTAGGCGGGCTGGTCTCCGCGCGAGTACTCGACGTCGACCCCGCCCGGCGCGAGGGCGGCCACGCCGTCGCCGTCGAGCGGCGCGCCGAAGCCCTCGATCAGCGTCAGCAGCTCGGCCTCGCGGCCCAGCTCACCGAGCACGGCCTCGAGCGTCTTCCCCGGCTCGCCCCAGGCCACGAGCTCCTCGTCGACGAAGCCCACGGCCTCACCGCGGCGGAAGCGACCCGCGGCGTCGTCGCGGGCGGCTCCCGCGACGGAGCCCGTGCGCACGTGCTCGAGCGCGACGCGCATCGCCGCCGCGTTGCCCGCCGCCCCGCGAGCGGGGTCGAGCGCCACGACCGCCGCCAGGCCCGCCTGCATCGACCGCGCGGCGACCACGTGCACCGCCTTCTCGGCGAGCTCGGCGGCGCGCTCGGCGGCCATGAACACGTTCGGCGAGTTGGGGAGCACGACGACCTCCTCGGACGGGACGTCGTGGATGCCGGCCAGCAGCTCGTAGGTCGAGGGGTTCATGGTGCCCCCGCCGTGGAGCGCCACAGCGCCCATGCCCTCGAACAGCGCCCCGACGCCCGGGCTGGAGACCACGGCCAGCACGCCGCAGACCTGGATCGCCTCGGCCAGGCGCTCGGTCCGGTCGGCCACCTGCTCGGTCATGTCCGCCACGTCGAGGTGCGAGACCTCACCCTCGCCGTCGAACAGCGCGGTCGCGCGCTCGGGCTCGTCGGTGTGCAGGTGGACCTTGAGCGTGTGGCCGTCGCCGACGACGAGCACGGAGTCGCCCAGCTCCTCGAGCGGCTCGGTCCACGACATCGGCTCCATGCCCTGGCCGGTGACCGCGAAGTTCGTGCAGTAGCGGTAGGTCGTCGACACGTGCTGCGGGTGGGTGATGCGCGCCGGCGCGTGGTGGGCGAGCTCGGGCGCCGCGGTCCCGCGCAGGGCGGCGATCACGCCCGCGAACATCACGGTGAGCCCGTAGCCGCCGGCGTCCACGACGCCGGCCTCGCGCAGGATCGGCAGGAGCTCGGGCCCGCGCGCGACGGACAGCTCGCCCGAGCGCAGCGCCGCCTCGAGCACGCCGGCGATCATCGCGTTCTGCTCGTCGTCGGCGACCTCGTTGTGCAGACGCGGCTCGTCCATGTGCGCGATCTCCGAGGCCACGCGTGCGGCCATCTCGCGCACGACGGTGAGGATCGTGCCCTCCGCGGGCTCGCGCACGGAGCCGTACGCGCGGTCGGCGGCACGCGCCATGGCGGCCGCGACGAGCACCGGGTCGACCAGCTCGCCCGGCCGGGAGATCAGCTCCTCGGCGGCCCCGCGCAGCAGCTGGGAGAGGATCACGCCCGAGTTGCCGCGCGCCCCGAGCAGCGCCGCGCGGGCCACGTTGTCGACGATCTCGTCTCGCCCGATGTCGTCGATGTCGCCCTGCGCGGACAGCCGGTCCAGCTCGTCGAGCACGGCGCGCAACGTGAGCGCCATGTTGTCACCCGTGTCGCCGTCGGCGACCGGGAACACGTTGAGGTCGTTGACCTCGCGGCGCCGGGACTCGAACTCGAGCAGCGCGCCTTCAACCACGGCGCGGAAGCGGATCAGGCTGGGGTCGGCCATATGTAACGTCGCCCGAAGGTCGGCGAGTGGGGATTTCGCCGACCGGAGGGCGAAAACCTGTTTCCGCACGGTCAGGCCTTGGTGACCTTGCCCGCCTTGAGGCAGCGCGTGCAGACGTAGACTCGCAGCGGCGCGCCGCCTTCGCGGATGCGGACCTTCTGGAGGTTCGGGTCGAACCGCCGTCTGGTCGCGACCATCGAGTGCGACCGGCTGTTGCCGAACGCGGGGCGCTTGCCGCAGGAATGACAGACACGTGCCATAGCGGCCGGGAGCATAGCGATGGTGACCCCGCCACGGCGGGCTCCTGGGTACGGTGTCCTCGTGCCCCCGGCCAGCCCGGCTCGCATATCCCTGCCCGAGCGCTACCGCGTCGTCCGCCATATCGCGAACGGCGGAATGGCCAGCGTCTGGGAGGCGCACGACGAGGTCCTGAAGCGCTCCGTCGCGGTCAAGGTGCTCGCCTCCCACCTGTCCGAGGACGATCGCGCGCGGCTGCGCTTCGAGCGCGAGGCGCGAGCGGCCGCGGGCCTCTCGACCCATCCGCACGTGGTGACCATCTACGACGTCGGCGAGCACGACGGCCGCGCGTTCATGGTGATGGAGCTGATGAGCGGCGGCACGGTCGGCGACCGGCTGCGCGAGGGGCGCGCGATCGCCGACGACACCGCGCTGCGCTGGCTCCGCGAGGCCGCCGGCGCGCTCGACGCCGCCCACGACGCCGGCGTCGTCCACCGCGACATCAAGCCCGGCAACCTGCTGCTCGACCAGCGCGACCGGCTCGCGATCGCCGACTTCGGGATCGCCCGCCTGGCGATGGAGGACGGGCTGACGATGACCGGGCAGGTGCTCGGCACGGCCTCCTACATCTCGCCCGAGCAGGCCGTCGGCGAGGCCGCCACGCCGGCCTCGGACCGGTACGCGCTGGCGATCGTCGCGTTCGAGCTGCTCACCGGCACCAAGCCCTTCCAGGCCGAGCACTTCGCGGCGCAGGCGCGCGCCCACGTCGAGGACCCGCCGCCGCTGGCCACCGAGCGGGACCCGTCGCTGCCCGCGGGCGTCGACGACGTGCTCGACCGCGGCATGGCCAAGGAGCCGGGCGAGCGCTGGGAGAGCGCGGCCGCGATGGTCGACGCGCTCGACAGCGCGATGGGATCGCCGAGCGCGGCGACGGCGGCCGCCCGCCCACCGAGGCCACGCGGCGGCTCGACGCCGCCGCCACCGCCGCCGCCTCCACCCGCTGCCGCCGCCACGCCGCGACGACGGCGCGCGCCGCCCGGGCGCCGCGCTGCTGGCCGGCCTCGCCGGGCTGCTGCTGATCGCCGTGCTCGGCTTCGTGCTGCTCTCGGGCGACGGCGACGGCGATGGCGACGGCGAGCAGGCCGCGCAGCCGACCCCGACGCGACGGCGACGGCCGAGCGCACGCCCGAGCCGACGCCCGACGGCCACCGCCGAGCCCAGAGCCGACCCCACGGAGACGCCGACTCCCGGAGCCGACCGCGACTCCGGAGCCGTCGGGCGAGACCGACCTCGACCGCGCCGCCGACCTCCAGCTGCAGGGCTTCAACGCCCGCCAGGCCGGGAACAACGAGCAGGCGCTCGCCCTCTCCCAGCAGGCGCTCGAAGCGTGCGGGGACGCGCAGGAGCTGGACCCCTGCGGCTACGCCCTGTACGAGGTCGGCGCCGCGCTCAACGCGCTCGGCCGACCCGACGAGGCGATCCCCTACCTTCAGCAGCGCCTGGACACCTACGGCAACAACGGCCAGGTCAAGGCCGAGCTTCGGCGGGCCGAGCGAGCCGCAGGCGGCGACGGGGACTGAGCCGGCCGGGCAGCTGGAGCACGATCACGGCGGCGAGCACGAGCGCCCCGCCGAAGAGCTGCACCGGCGTGAGCTGCTCACCGAGCACGAGGAAGGCCAGCGCCACCGTCACGGGCGGCTCGAACGTCGAGAGGATCGCCGCCTCCGACGGGCCGACCCGGCGCAGGCCCGGCGAAGAAGGCCGACACGGCGACGACCGTGCTCACGAGCGCGATCAGCACGAGCCACAGCCAGGCCTCGCCCGACAGCGCCGAGGTCCAGCGTGCCGGTGGCCGCGCCGGTCAGCGTGAACGACACGGTCCCGCCGGTGAGCACGAGCGCCGACAGCGTGAACGGCTCGACCTCTCCGATGATCCCGTCCGACACGAGGATGTACGTCGTGTAGGTGAGCGACGCAGCGAGCGCGAGCCCGGCGCCGAGCACGTCGAAGCTCGCCGCGCCGGCGGCGAGCAGGACGAGCACGAGGCCGACCGACGCCACGCCGAGCGCCAGCCACGTGCGCGCCGTCGGCTGCGTGCGCCCGAGGACGAGCGCGGCCACTGTGACGAACGCGGGGTACGTGTAGAGGAGGAGCGAGACGAGCGCCACGTCGAGCCGTCCGATGGCGAGGAAGAAGAGCCCGGACTGCAGGCTGTAGCCGACGGCTCCGAGGCCGAGGCCGGTGACCACCACACGGCGCGGCAGCCGCCGCAGGCCGGCCCAGCCGCCCGTCACCAGGACGAGCACGGCGAACACGGCCGCGGCGAGCGCGAAGCGGACGAGCAGCGTGCTGGTCACGCTCGCCCCCGCCTCCGAGGCGAGCTTGCCGAAGATCCCGAGCGTGCCGAAGGCCGCAGCCGACAGGAGGCAGAGGAGGGCGCCGCGCATGCGCCGATGATGCGCGATCAATTGATCGAGAGCAACGCACAGTTTCGCACGATTCCATGCGATGATCTCGAACGATGCTCGACCTTCGCCGGCTCCGCCTGCTGCACGAGCTGCACCGCCGCGGGACGGTCGGCGCCGTGGCCGAGGCGCTCTCCTACAGCCCGTCGACCGTGTCCCAGCAGCTCGGCGTGCTGCAGGACGAGGCGGGCACGACCCTGTTCGAGCCCGCCGGGCGCCGACTCCGGCTCACGGACGCCGCGCTGGTGCTGGTGACCCACGCCGAGTCATTGCTCGCCGGCGTCGAGCGCGCCGAGGCCGACCTGGCGGCGGCAGCCGCGGGCGCGGTGCGGGGGATCGTGCGCGTCGGCTCGTTCCAGACCGCCAGCCTGCACCTCCTGCTGCCGGTCATGGCCGAGCTGCGCGGGACGCACCCCGACGTCGAGGTCCAGCTCGTGGAGGCCGAGACCGAGCCCGCGCTCGAGGCCCTGCGCTCGCACGCGATCGACCTCGCGCTGGCCGACGAGTGGAGCGGCAGCCCGCGCCCGGCCCACCCGGGCGTCGAGCGCGCCGACCTGTTCGCCGAGCCCGTGCAGCTCGCCCTCCCGGCCGCCCACCCGGCGGCGGCCGACGGCCGCCCGGTCGTCCTGACCTCCCTCGCCGACTCGCCGTGGGCCGTGGGCTACGAGGGCGGCGGCATGGCCGAGCTCGTGCGCCGGATCTGCGCCGAGCACGGCGGCTTCGAGCCCGCCGTCCGGCATCGCACGAACGAGCTCTCGATGCTCGTCGGACTCGTGGCCCAGGGCCACGCCGTGACGCTGCTCCCCGCGCTCGCCCTGCGCGGGGTGCCGCCCACGGTCGCGGTCCGCGCCGTCGCCGGCGCGGACCTCTCACGGACCGTGTTCACCGCCACCCGCACCGGAGCCGGGCACCGCCCGGCGCTGGCGGCGGTGCTCGCCGCTATCGGACGCGGGGTAGTCGCCTGACCAGCGGCCCGCCGGGCGCCTGCCGCGCACGCTCAGGAAGTCAGACGCCTACTCAAGGCGGAGAGCGCCATGACGGCCTCCGCCGCGTGCGCTCCCTGGTCGCGCTTGCCGCCGCCCGTGCGCGCGAGCGCCTGCTCCATCGTCTCGACCGTGAGCACGCCGAAGGCGCACGGCACGCCGGTGCCGAGCTGGACGTCCTGGATGCCGCGTGCGGCCTCGGCGCAGACGTAGTCGTAGTGGTCGGTCTCCCCGCGAATCACCGCGCCCAAGCACGCCACGCCTGCGTAGCGGCCCGTCTCGGCCAGGTAGAGCGCCGCGAGCGGCAGCTCGAACGCGCCCGGCACCTCGTGGACGTCGGCGGGCTCGTGACCGGCCTCCGTGAACGCGCGCTGGGCGCCCGCCACGAGCCGCTCGGCGAGATCGGCGTAGAAGCGGCCGACGGCGATCGCGTAGCGGGGGGTGCCCGACGGGACATCGCTCATCACGGAATGGCCCGTTGGGCGGGGCCCCACGATTTCTTCACCCGCGGCCGGCCTCGCGATCGTGCACGTGCTCGTCGTGGACCATCTGCTCGTCGAGCGGCAGGCCCTGGTGGTGCAGCGAGTGGCCGAGACGGTCGCGCTTGGCGCGCAGGTAGGCCTCGTTGTGCGGGTTGGCCGCGTGCTGGATCGGGATCTGCGCGCTGACGGAGAGCCCGTAGCCCTCGAGGCCGCGGATCTTCTTCGGGTTGTTGGTGAGGATGCGGATCGAGCCGAGGCCGAGGTCGACGAGGATCTGCGCGCCGATGCCGTAGTCGCGCAGGTCGACGGGGAGCCCGAGCTCGAGGTTGGCGTCCACCGTGTCGAGCCCCTTGTCCTGCAGGTTGTAGGCCTTGAGCTTGTTCAGCAGGCCGATGCCGCGGCCCTCCTGGGCGAGGTAGAGCAGGACCCCGCGGCCCTCGCGCTCGATCATGGCCAGCGCCGACTCGAGCTGCTCGCCGCAGTCGCAGCGCAGCGAGTGGAAGACGTCGCCGGTCAGGCACTCGGAGTGCACGCGGACGAGCACGTCGGGCCGGCCGTCGACCTCGCCCTTGACCATCGCGACGTGGTGCTTGTCGTCGACCAGCGAGCGGTAGCCGACGACGTCGAACTCTCCGAACGCGGTCGGGAGCCGCGTCGTCACGACGCGCTCGACGAGCCGGTCGTGGCGGCGCCGGTAGGCGATCAGGTCGGCGACCGTGATCATCTTCAGCCGGTGGCGCGCGCAGTAGCGCTCGAGGTCGGGGACGCGCGCCATCGTCCCGTCGTCGTTCATCACCTCGCAGATCACGCCCGAGGGGTTGAGCCCCGCCAGGCGGGCGAGGTCGACCGCCGCCTCGGTCTGGCCGGTGCGCTCGAGCACGCCGCCCGGCTTCGCCTTGAGCGGGAAGATGTGGCCGGGCTGGACGAGGTCGCGCGGCGCGGCGCCGGGATCGATGGCGACCTGGATCGTGCGCGCGCGGTCGGCGGCCGAGATGCCGGTGGTGACGCCGTCGCGCGCCTCGATCGAGACCGTGAACGCGGTCTCGAACGGCGACTCGTTCTTGGCGGCCATCAAGTCGAGCCCCAGCTCGTCGCAGCGGGCGGGCGTGAGCGCGAGGCAGATCAGCCCGCGCCCCTCCTTGGCCATGAAGTTGATCGCCTCGGGCGTGGCGAACTGCGCCGCCAGCGTGAGGTCGCCCTCGTTCTCGCGGTCCTCGTCGTCGCAGACCACGATCATGCGACCGGCGCGGATGTCCTCGATCGCCTCCTCGATCGGCGCGAAGCGGCCGCTCATTCTGTCTCGCCCTTCGGGCTCACCGCCGCTTCGCTAGCCGGCACCAGCTTCTCGATGTACTTGGCGAGCACGTCCACCTCCAGGTTCACCGGTGTGCCGGTCGTCGCCGCGCCGAGCACGGTCCGCTCAAGCGTCTCAGGAATCAGCGAGACCTGCAGCCAGTCGTCGCCCACGGCCGACACGGTGAGCGACACGCCGTCGACCGCGATCGAGCCCTTCTCGATCACGTAGCGGAGCAGCGCCGGCTCGACGCCGACCGTGACGACGTGCGAGAAGCCCTCCTCGCGCACGTCCCAGATCGTGCCCAGGCCGTCCACGTGGCCCTGCACGAAGTGGCCGCCGAGCCGGTCGGCCGCGCGCAGCGGCAATTCGAGGTTCACGCGCGAGCCGGGCTCGAGCGCGCCGAGCGAGGAGCGCCGCAGCGTCTCGTGCATGACGTCGGCCGTGAACGCGCTGGCGGGCAGCGACGTGGCGGTGAGGCAGACGCCGTTGACGGCGATCGAGTCACCCTCGCGCAGCTCGAGCCCCGTCCGGACCGTGAGGCGCACGCCGCCGTCGCTCGCATCCACCGCCGTCACCGTCCCGAGGTCCGCCACCAGCCCCGTGAAGATCGCTACCACTCCTTCAGGCGGGCGGAGATCAGCACGTCGCCGGCCACGCGCGAGCAGTCGAGCGTGAGCGCGCGGGTGGCCTCGGCGATCCGCTCCACCCCCTCGCCCTCGAGCGGGTCGCGCGCGTGCGAGCCGCCGAGCACCACCGGTGCCACGAACAGGCGGATCTCGTCGACCTCGCCGGCGTCGAGGAACGCGCCCGCCAGATGCGGGCCGCCCTCGAGCAGGATCGACGTCACCCCGGTGGCCCCGATCTGGGCGAGCGCGTTGCGCACGCGCGCGGGCTCGTTCTCGCCCGTGGCCACGATCACGTCGGCGCCGGCGACCTCGAGCGCGTCGGCGGCCAGGCGCGGGGCGGCGCGGGAGATGACGACCGTGAGCGGCAACTCGGCGGCGCCGCGGACGAGCTGGGAGTCGAGCGGCAGGCGAGCCTCGGAGTCGAACACGATGCGCCGCGGCTGGCGATGCACGCCGTCGACGCGGGCGGTCAGCAGCGGGTCGTCGGCCAGCGCCGTGCCGATGCCGACGGCCACGGCGTCGCACTCCGCGCGCCAGTGATGGGCCATCCGGCGCGACGCCTCGCCCGAGATCCACTTCGAGTCGCCGGTGCGGGTCGCGACCTTGCCGTCGAGCGTCATCGCCGATTTGAAGAGCACGTACGGGCGCCCGGTGCGCGCGTGCTTGCGGAACGGCTGGTTGACCAGGCGGGCGCGAGCGGCGTGCTCGCCCTCGGCCATCACGATGTCGACGCCCTCGTCGCGCAGGATGCCGAGGCCGCGGCCGGAGGCCTTCTCCGTCGGGTCGTCGGAGCCGACGACCAGGCGCGCGATGCCGGCCTCGATCAGCGCGTCGGTGCACGGCGGCGTCTGCCCGTGGTGGCAGCACGGCTCCAGCGAGACGTACATCGTCGCCCCGTGCGGGTCGATGTCACCGCACGCGGCCAGCGCCTCGCGCTCGGCGTGCGGGGCGCCGTAGGCGGTGTGGAAGCCCTCGCCGATCACCTCGCCGTCCTTGACCACGACGGCGCCGACCAGCGGGTTCGGCGTCGTCCTGCCCCGCGCAGACTCCGCCAGCTCGATCGCGCGGACGAGGTGGACTGCGTCGGTCTGCAGGAGTGGGGCCACGTTGAGTGGAAAGGATATTGATCGACTCGTCAACGATCTCCGGCTCGGATGGCGCGGTACCGTCTAACCAGGCGCCATGAAGCTGATCATCCAGATCCCGTGCCTGAACGAGGAGGAGACGCTCCCCGTCACCCTGGCAGACCTTCCGCGCGAGCTGGAGGGCTTCTCCGCCGTCGAGTGGCTGGTCGTCGACGACGGCTCGACCGACCGCACGCTCGAGGTCGCTCGCGCGCACGGCGTGGACCACATCGTCCGGCTCACCAACAACAAGGGGCTCGCGTCCGGGTTCCAGGCGGGACTGGATGCGGCGCTGAAGCTCGGCGCCGACGTGATCGTCAACACGGACGCCGACAACCAGTACTACGGCCCCGACATCGCGCGGCTCGTGGCCCCGATCGTCGCCGGCGACGCCGACATGGTGGTGGGCGACCGCGAGGTGCGTACGGTCGAGCACTTCTCGGCGCCGAAGAAGGCGCTGCAGCGGCTCGGCTCGTGGGTCGTGCGCCAGGCGTCGCAGACGACGATCCCCGACACCACGTCGGGCTTCCGCGCGTACAACCGCGAGGCGGCGCTCGCCATGCAGGTCGTCTCGAAGTTCACCTACACGCTGGAGACCATCATCCAGGCGGGCAAGCTGACCGTCGCGATCGACCACGTCCCCGTCCGCACGAACGCGAAGCTGCGCGAGTCGCGGCTGTTCCCGTCGACGTGGACCTACATCCGCCGCAACGGGCTCTCGATCTTCCGGATCTATGCGATGTACGAGCCGCTGCGCGTGTTCATGACCGCCGCGCTGCTCGTGGGCGTCGTCGCCCTCGGCGTGTGGGCCCGCTTCGCGTACTTCTACGTCCAGGGCGATGGCGCGGGACACGTCCAGTCGCTGATCCTCGGCGCCGTGCTCTTCAACGCCGCGATGGTGCTCGCCGCGCTCGGCATCCTCGGCGACCTGCTCTCGGGCCAGCGGATCACGCTCCAGCGCATCTTCGAGCGGATCCGGCGCGTGGAGCTCGAGCTCGGCGTGCCGCCCTCGCACTACGAGCCGGGGCCGGGCAAGGAGCCCGAGGCGGAGCCCACGGACGACCGCGAGGCCCTGCGCTTGTGAGCACGGCCGTCACGCGCGACGCCGAGGGCACGGTCACCGGCAACACCTACGACAAGTACGGCTCGACGAACCCGGTCGTGCGGCGGCTGATGGCGCGCTTCGAGCGCGACCTCGGCGAGCTGTGGGAGCGCGCAGCGCCGCAGTCGGTGCTCGACGTGGGCTGCGGCGAGGGCGTGCTGACCGAGCGCTGGGCGGGGCTGATTGCCGGGCGCGTCGTGGGCATCGACCTCGAGGACCCGGCGCTCCAGGCGCAGTGGGCCACGCGGCGCGCGCCGAACCTCGAGTTCCGGGTCATGAAGGCGGAGCGGCTGCCGTTCGGCGACGGCGAGTTCGAGGCCGCGACCGCCATCGAGGTCCTCGAGCACGTCCCCGACCCCGAGCACACGGTGGCCGAGATGGCCCGCGTCGCCCGCGGCGGGTGGCTGATCGTCTCCGTGCCGCGCGAGCCGCTGTGGCGGGCGCTGAACATGGCGCGGGGCGCGTACGTGCGGCAGCTCGGGAACACGCCGGGGCACCTGAACCACTGGTCGCGGCGAGGGTTCGTGGCGTTCTTGTCCCGGCACGGCTCGGTGGTTGAGGTTCGGTCGCCCTTCCCGTGGACGATGCTGCTCGTTCGCGTGTAGGCGTCTCCGCGGGAACGTTTTGGAGACGCTGGCGAACGTCAACTGCGTGCCAACTACGTTCCCGCCCGATGAGTAGCTACGGCCGGGGCGCCCGCGTCCTGTCGATCGGGATCGCGACGACCGGCCTCGTCACGTTCGCCTACTTCGCGCTCGCCAGCCACTCGCTGAGCCCGACCGACTACAAGGGCATCTCGCTGCTGTGGTCGGTGCTGTTCCTGATCATCTCGGTGATCTACCGGCCCGTCGAGCAGCTGCTCGCGCACACGATCGCGGCGCGGCGGGCTCGGGGCCACGAGGGGCATCCGCTGCGGGTGCCGCTGACGATCCAGCTCGCGGCCGCCGCCGTCTTCCTGGTCGCGGCCCTCGCGCTCCGCGGCCCGATCGAGGACGACGTGTTCGACGGCTCGGCGGAGCTGTACTGGGTGCTCGTGGTCGCGACGCTGGCCTACGCGGCGAGCTACTTCGCGCGCGGGTGGCTCGCCGGGCACCAGCGCTTCGGCCTCTACGGCGGGCTGGTGCTGCTCGAGTCCTCCTCGCGCTGCCTGTTCGCGGTCGCCGTCGCCGTTGGCATCGCGTCCGGCCAGGGCGCCGTGGCGCTCGGCATCGCGGCGGCGCCGCTCGTGTCGCTGCTCGTGCTGCCGTGGGCCCTCCACCGCGGCGGCCGGCCCGAGCGCGGCGCCGGCGGCTCCCTGCGCGAGGGCGCCGGCTTCGCGGGCGCGGTGCTGGCGATCATGGTGGCCGAGCAGGCGGTGCTCAACGGGCCGGTCCTCGCCGTCGACGCCACCGCGACGAACGCTGCCCTCGCGGGCTTCGTCTTCAACGTCCTGCTGATCGTGCGCGCGCCCCTGCAGCTCTTCCAGGCGGTGCAGACCTCGCTCCTGCCCCACCTCTCTGGTCTCGCCGCCACCGGCGGCGAGGCGGAGCTGCGCGGCGCGGTCCGGACCACCCTGCTCGCGATCGCGGCCTTCACCGCGGCCGTCGTGCTCGGCGTCGGCCTGATCGGCCCGTGGGCGATGGACGTGCTGTTCGGCGGCGAGTTCGACTACGGCCGCGGCGGGCTGATGCTCGTCGGCCTCGGGATGGGCTTCCACCTGGCCGCCAACACGCTCAACCAGGCCGCCCTCGCCCGCGGTCGCGGCCATGCCGCCGCCGCGGCCTGGCTCACCGCCGCGGCGCTCTTCCTGACCTGGCTCCTCATCGCGCCCCTCGACGACGAGCTGCTGGCGGTCGAGATCGGCTACGCCGCGACGACGGCACTGCTCGCCGCCGCCCTCTGGCTCGTCGAACGTGACGGATCGCCGCGCCCGGCGTAGTCGAAGTGATGGCCGCGATCTGCCTCCTCGTCCTCGTCGCGCTGCTCGCCGGCTGCGGCGAGGCCGACGACGCCGCCGCGCCGGCGGGTCCGGACACCCCCGTGACCGCCCCCGCCGTGCAGGACCCCGTCCCGCAGCCGGCCGACCCCGCGGCCTGCAAGCGGCTCAGCCGGCGGCTGGAAGGCTGGTCGCTCGAGCGCGCCCGGGCGCGGGCGGAGCGCGAGCGGTGCCCGCTGCGGATCGTCGAGAGCGACGGGGTGACGCTGGCGGTGACCGACGACTACAGCGAGAGCCGGATCAACGTGAGCGTCGACGCCGGGCGGGTCACGAAGGTCACCGGGCTGTTCTGAGCCCAGCCGGCCCGCACCCTTCGGGCATATGATCGCGGTGTGTCGGAGTCGTCTGGCACTCCTGGCCACCAGAGGCCCGAGAGACGCGAGCCCGAGGCGCTGCAGTGCGTGACCGACGCGGCGCTGGCGTACCTGCCGCAGGACGAGCTGCTGGAGGAGCTCCTGAACCGCATCACCGATGTGCTGTCCGCCGACACGGCCGCGATCCTGCTGCTCGACGAGGACGCCGGCGTCCTGCGGGCACGCGCCGCCCGCGGCATCGAGGAGGAGGTCGAGCAGGGCGTGCAGATCCCGCGTCGGCGGCGGCTTCGCCGGCCGCATCGCCGCCGAGCGCCGTGCGATCGCCATCGAGGACGTCGACCACGCCGACATCCTCAACCCGATCCTGCGCGAGAAGGGCATCCGCTCGCTGCTCGGCGTCCCGCTGCTCGTCGAAGGCCGCGCGATCGGCGTCCTGCACGTCGGCAGCCTCACGCCCCGCCGCTTCACCGCCGAGCGAGCGCGAGCTGCTCCAGCTCGCCGGCGACCGCGTCGCGCGTCGCCATCGAGCACGCCGAGCTGCACGCCCGCGAGCGGCTGGCGCGGGAGGCGGCCGAGGCGGCGTCACGCCGGCTCGAGTCGCTCCAGCGGATCACCGATGCGGCGCTGGCGTACCTGCCGCAGGACGAGCTGCTCGAGGAGCTGCTGAACCGCATCACCGACGTGCTGGCCGCCGACACGGCGGCGATCCTGCTGCTCGACGAGGAGCGCCGGCGTGCTGCGGGCGCGCGCCGCCACGCGGCATCGAGGAGGAGGTCGAGCAGGGCGTGCAGATCCCGCGTCGGGGGCGGCTTCGCCGGGCCGCATCGCCGCCGAGCGCCGTGCGATCGCCATCGAGGACGTCGACCACGCCGACATCCTCAACCCGATCCTGCGCGAGAAGGGCATCCGCTCGCTGCTCGGCGTCCCGCTGCTCGTCGAAGGCCGCGCGATCGGCGTCCTGCACGTCGGCAGCCTCACGCCCCGCCGCTTCACCGCCGACGAGCGCGACCTGCTCCAGCTCGCCGGCGACCGCGTCGCCGTCGCCATCGAGCACGCGAGGCTGTACGAGCAGCGCCGCCTGGCCGAGGCGCTGCAGCGCCGCCTGCTGCCGAGCGACCTCGACCGCGTCCCCGGGCTCGAGCTCGCCAGCCGCTACCTGCCGGCCAGCGGCGAGAGCCTCGGCGGCGACTGGTACGACGTGTTCATGCTCGAGCCGCGGCCGCATCGTCGCTGGCGGTCGGCGACGTCGTCGGCCACGGCCTCGAGGCCGCGGCCGTGATGGCGCAGCTGCGCACGGCCCTGCGCGCGTACGCGGCGGACGGTCATCCGCCGGCGGAGGTCGTCGAGCGCGTGAACCGCCTGATGTGGAGCCTCGGGCCGAGCGCGATGACGACGCTGGCCTACGCGGTCATCGACGCCCGACGCAGGAGTCGCTCGAGCTGGTCAACGCCGGCCACCCGCCGCCGCTCGTGATCGATCCGGCCGGCGCGCGCGTCGCTTCCTGCCGCTCGCAGGAGGCGTCGCGCTCGGCACGTCGACGCTCGCCGCGCTACCGCAGCGACGCGCACCCGTTCCCGACCGGTTCGACCGTCGTCCTCTACACCGACGGCCTGGTCGAGTCGCGCGGCCGGTCGATCGACGAGGGCCTGGAGCGCCTGCGCGCGCGTCGCCGCGGGGCACGCGAGCGTCGACGCCGCTGTGCACCGCGATCGTCGAGCGGCTGGTGCCAGAGCAGCGCCCCGACGACATCGCGGTCATCGCCGCGCGCGTGCCGCCGCCGCCCGAGCGGCTGCAGCGACGGCTGGCCGGCGGAACGCGAGTCGCTCGTCGCCGTCCGCCAGCGTCCTGCGACGCTGGCTGCGTGCCCAGGCGGCGACCGAGGACGAGGTCTACGACATCACCGTCGCCGTGCCAGGAGGCGTGCGCGAACGCGGTCGAGCACGCGTACCGCCCCGGACGGCGAGTCGTTCGACGTCGAGGCGACGTGCGACGACCGGCCGCGTCCGCGTCGACGGTCCGCGACCACGGCCGCTGGCGCGCGCCGCGGGGCACGCAACCGCGGTCGCGGGCCTGCCGCTGATGCAGCGCGCTGATGGAGCGGGTGGACGTCGAGCACACCGACGAGGGGCACGCGTGGTCGTGCTCGAGCGCACGCTCGGCCGGCGAGGGCGCATGAGCTGGCTCGCGACGGTCACCGAGGAGCGCCACGGCGACCTCGCCGATCGCCGTGATCGACGGCGAGATCGACGCGTCGAACGCCATCGAGATCGCCGATCGCCTGCGGCAGCTGCTCACGAACCGAAGCACCGCGCTCGTCGTCGACCTTACGCGGACGAGCTACCTCGACAGCGCCGGGATCAACCTGCTCTTCGAGCTCGGCACCGAGCTGCGCGACCGCCAGCAGCAGCTGCACCTCGTCGTCGCCCCGAAAGAGCCGATCGCGCGCACGATCTCGCTCACCGGCCTGGACGCCGCGGTCCCGGCGCACGCCACACGCGAGGCCGCGATCGAGCACGCCGGCTGACCGAGAGGCTTATCGCGGGAGCGCTGCGAGGAGCCGCTCGGCGGCGGCCTCGAGTGGCTCGTCGCCCGTGACCACGACCTCCGGCGCCTCGGGCGGCTCGTAGGGGTCGTCGACCCCCGTGAGGTGCTTCAGCTCGCCCGCGCGGGCGCGGGCGTACAACCCCTTCGGATCGCGCCGCTCGCATTCCTCGAGCGATGTCGCGACGTGCACCTCGAGGAACGGGAGCTCGAGCCGCTCGTGCACGGCCCGCGCAGCGGCCCGATCCGCGCGGTAGGGCGAGACCAGCGCCACCAGCACGACGACTCCGGCGTCGGCCAGCAGCGCCGCCACCTCCGCGGTGCGCCGGACGTTCTCGGCGCGGTCGTCGGCGGAGAACCCCAGATCGCCGTTGAGCCCGTGCCGGAGGTTGTCGCCGTCGAGCACGTACGCCGGCCTCCCCTCCCCCACCAGCCGCGCCTCCACGGCGGCGGCCACCGTCGACTTGCCCGAGGCCGGCAGGCCGGTCATCCACACGGTCGCCCCCGGATGCCCGAGCGCGCCCCAGCGTTGCGCGCGGTCGAGCAGCCCTTGCTGCCAGACCACGTTGCTCGAGCGAGCCGCCGACACTAGAAGTAGCCCTCGCGCTTGCGGTCCTCCATCGCCGCCTCGGACACCCGGTCGTCGGCGCGCGTCTGGCCGCGCTCGGTCACCCGCGTGGCGGCGATCTCGGCGATCACGTCGTCGAGCGACGTCGCGTCCGAGCGCACGGCGCCCGTGCAGCTCATGTCCCCCACCGTGCGGTAACGCACCGAGGCCGTGAACGGCTCCTCGTCGTCGAGCCGCTCGATGAACTCGGACACCGCGTACAGCATGCCGTCGCGCTCGAACACCTCGCGCTCGTGGGCGAAGTAGATCGACGGGATCTCGAGCCCCTGGGTGCGGATGTACTCCCATACGTCGAGCTCGGTCCAGTTCGAGAGCGGGAACACGCGCACGTGCTCGCCGCGCCGGATGCGGCCGTTGTAGAGGTCCCACAGCTCGGGCCGCTGGCGCCGTGGCTCCCACTGGCCGTCCTCGTCGCGGAACGAGAAGATCCGCTCCTTCGCGCGGGCGCGCTCTTCGTCGCGGCGAGCGCCCCCGAAGGCCGCGTCGAAGCCGTGCTCGGTGAGCGCGTCGAGCAGCGTCACCGTCTGCAGGCGGTTGCGCGACGCGCGCGGGCCGGTCTCCTCGACCACGCGCCCCGTGTCGATCGAGTCCTGCACCGAGGCCACCACCACGTCCGGCACCCGACGGTCGCGGAACTCGATCGCCTCCGGGAAGTTGTGGCCCGTGTCCACGTGCATGACCGCGAACGGGATCTCCCCGGGAGCGAATGCCTTCTCCGCCAGCCGCAGCAGCACGATCGAGTCCTTGCCGCCGGAGAACAGCAGCACGGGCTTCTCGAACTCGGCCACCACCTCGCGGATCACGTGGATGGCCTCGGCCTCCAGCACCTGCAGGTGGGTCGCGGTGGCAGCGGTCACGAGGCACCGACCTCCAGTGGCGCACGGCGCCGAAGGGTGAGGAAGCAGACGACGGCGAGAACGAGCGGGACGCCGACGAGGACGAACGCGGGGAGCTCGAGACCGGCCTTGCTCAGCAGCCCGAGCGACGAGGCGAGCAGCACCACGCCGAGCGCCGCCCGCAGCGCGTCCTGCGGCACGCGGGTGGCGACGTTGCTGCCGACCCAGACGCCGGGGATCGAGCCGATCAGCAGCGTGCCGGCGAGCGCGAAGTCGATGTTGCCCGACAACAGATGGGCGAACGCGGCCACCCACAGGAGCACGGCGGCGTGCGCGACGTCGGTTCCCACCACGCGGTGGGGGCTGAGGCGGAAGCCGAGGATCAGGCCGATGGCGATCAGCGTGCCCGAGCCGGCGGACGTGACGCCGAGCACGAGGCCGATCGTGGCGCCGAGCGCGACGGCGGCAGCCTTGTGGCGCGCCTGCATGTGGAAGGCGCCGCGCTCCTGCGCCGCCACGTCGGCGAGCCGCAGCGCCCGCAGCAGCACGAGCGCGCCGGTGAGCGCGAGCGTTCCACCGATGGCAACGAGCATGAACGTGTCGAACTCGTCGCCCCAGGCGTTGCGCAGCCGGTCGAGGAGCCACACGCCGACGAGCGCCGCCGGGCACGAGCCGATGGCCAGCCACAGGGCCATGCGCGGGAACACCGTGCCCTTGCGGAAGTGCCTCCAGCCGCCGACCGTCTTGGTCACGGCCGCGTACGCGAGATCGGTGCCGACCGCGACGACGGGCTGGATGCCGGCCACGAGGATGAGCAGCGGGGTCATCAGCGAGCCGCCGCCCATGCCGGTGACACCGACGAGCGCGCCCACTCCGAGGCCGAAGAAGATGATCGCCGGATCCATGAGGGAGCCGGCTAGGTTAGCCGCGCCCTAGGCCACGGCCTTCAGCAGGTCGAGGACGCCCTCGGTGGTCTCGCCGTGGCCGTCGTGCACGATGCGGCCGTCGCTGAGGACCACGATCCGGTCGGCGACCGAGGCGGCGTGGGCGTCGTGGGTGACCATCACGACCGTCTGGCCGAACTCGTCGGCCGCATGCCGCAGGAGCGCGAGCACCTCGTCCGACGACGTGGAGTCCAGGTTGCCGGTGGGCTCGTCGGCGAACACGACCGCCGGGCGGTGGATCAGCGCGCGGGCGACGGCGACGCGCTGCTGCTGGCCGCCCGACAGCTCGGACGGCCGGTTGCTCAGCCGGTCGCCGAGCCCGACGGCGTCGGTCAGCCGGGTGAGCCACTCACTGTCGGGCTTCTTGCCGGCGAGCGTGAGCGGGAGCACGATGTTCTCCTCGGCCGAGAGCACGGGCACGAGGTTGAAGGCCTGGAAGACGAAGCCCAGCCGGTCGCGACGCAGCCGCGTGAGCGCCCGGTCGTCGAGGTTCGCGAGCTCGGCGCCGTCGACGACGGCCGAGCCGGCCGTCGGGCGTTCGAGGCCGGCGAGCAGGTGCATGAGCGTCGACTTGCCCGAACCGGACGGGCCCATGATCGCCGCGAACTGGCCGGACATCAACGCGACGGTCACGCCACGCAGCGCCTGCACCGCCGTCTCGCCCTCGCCGTAGACCTTGCGGAGCTCGACGGTGCTGACGATCGGGCGGACGGTCGTGTCGGTCATGCCCCGAAGCATCGTCAACGCCCGCTGCCCGGGTGGGGCGGTTCGCTCGCGTTCAGGCGGTGCGGCTAGCCGTACCGGGGGCCTAGTCGCTGGCCTTGAGGTAGGCCAGCACCGCCAGCACGCGGCGGTGGTCCTCGACCGTCGGCGTCAGGTCGAGCTTGGAGAAGATCGACGTCACGTGCTTCTCGACCGCGCGCTCGGTGACGACCAGCGCCTCGGCGATCGCGGCGTTCGAGCGGCCCTCGGCCATCAGCCCGAGCACCTCGCGCTCGCGCGCCGTGATGCCCTCGAGCGGGTCCTCGCGGCGGCGGCGGCCGAGCAGCAGCGCCACGACCTCGGGGTCGAGCGCCGAGCCGCCGCCGGCGACACGGCGCACGGCGTCGGTGAACGTGTCGACGTCGGCCACCCGGTCCTTGAGCAGGTAGCCGGTGCGCTCCGTCGACTCCGACAGCAGCTCCAGCGCGTAGGCCTCCTCGACGTACTGCGAGAGCACGAGCACCGCGGTGTCCGGATGCTCGCTGCGGATGCGGTGCGCGGCGCGCAGGCCCTCGTCGGTGTGCGTAGGCGGCATCCGAACGTCGACCACCGCGACGGCCGGCCGGTGGGCGCCGACCTTGCGCAGGAGGTCCTCGGCGTCGCCGGCCTGGCCGACGACCTCGAAGCCCGACTCCTCGAGCAGGCGGGAGAGGCCCTCGCGCAGCAGCACGGAGTCATCGGCGATGACGACACTGAGGGTTGCGGCTTCGCTCATACCGGGATCTCGGCACGGAGCCTAGTGCCCGCACCGGCCGGACTGTCGAGCCGCATGCGGCCGTCGAGGGCCGAGACGCGGTCGGCGAGGCCCCGCAGACCCGATCCGCGGTCCGGATCGGCGCCCCCGATCCCGTCGTCGGCGATCTCCACGACCGCGTGCCCGTTGACCCGCTCCACGGTCACCGTGGCCTGCGACGCGTGCGCGTACTTGACGACGTTGGTGAGCGCTTCGGCGACCACGAAGTAGGCGGCGGCCTCGATCGGCTCGGGCAGCCGGTCTTCCGGGACATCAGCCAGTTCGACGGGGATCGGAGCGCGCCCGGCGAGGGCCTCCAGCGCCGCGCCGAGCCCGCGGTCCGACAGCACCGCAGGATGGATCCCGCGGGCGAGCTCGCGCAGCTCGCCGAGCGCAAGCGTGAGCTCCTCGTGCGCCGCCGCCAGCATCGCCTCGGCCTTCGCCGGGTCCTTGTGGACGTTGACCTGCGCGAGCCGCATGGTGAGCGAGAGCGCCACGAGGCGCTGCTGGGCGCCGTCATGCAGGTTGCGCTCGAGGCGCCGGCGCTCCGCCGTCCCGGCCTCGACGATCCGGTCGCGCGACGCCCGCAGCTCCTCCACACGCGCGCGCAGCTGCGCCTGCAGGCGCTCGTTCTCCATCGCCAGACCGGCCGCGGCGGCGACCGAGCGCAGCAGCTCGGGCTCCTGGGTGAGCGTGACGTCGTGCACGATCGCACCGACGACGCGGCCCTCGAGCTCGACTGCCGTCCACGCGCGTGGGCCACTCTCCGGCAGCTCCACGATGCGGCCGTCGGCGTCGACCCAGCGGCCCTTGTCCTCGAGCCAGAACGCCAGCTGCAGCGAGTCGTCGCCGAGCGCCTGGCCCAGCCGGCACCGCAGCGTGCCGGTCCCCGGCTCCTCGCCGAGCCGCAGGAGCAGCGCCGACACCGCGCCGGCGCCCGCCACGCGGGTGCGCACCAGCCCGATCAGGAACACCCACGGCACCGAGGCGAACACGATCAGCGACAGCCAACCCAGCACGTTGGTGACCGGCGCCACGCCGAAGGCGTCGGATCCCAGCGCGGCGGCGAGCAGGACGAGGATCGTCACAGCCGACCACAGGACCGGGGCCATCGTGCGCCGCTGCAGCGGGTTCGCGTCGCGCCAGCGGCGCAGCAGGATGCCGACGACGGCGAGCGTGAACACTGCGCCGGTCACCGACACGGCGGCGTTGAGGGCGACGCGCAGCCCTTCGTTCTCGGCGATGAAGAGCGGCGACTCCGGGCAGCCCTCGCACATGCGCTCGCTGAAGCCCCACAGGAGGTGAGGGAGCGGCCCGACGAAGGCGAGCAAGTACCCCGCGGCGATCAGGCGCTGGTGCCAGCGCCGCTCGAGCCGGTTGTGCGGATACGCCAGCACCATGTGCGCGAACAGCACGAAGAAGAGGTTGCTCGTGAGCACACCCACCGTGAACACCAGCGGCTGGTTCGCGGCCGTGGCCGAGCCGAGCAGGTTGAGGAACCCGACGCCGACCATCATGGGCCCGAAGCGGTTGGCCGGCCGGCGCCACCAGGCGAACAGGCCGGTGCCGATGAACGACCAGCCGATCAGCAGCCCGATGGCGATCGCCGCGCCCCGCTGCGGAACGTGGTCGGACTCGGCGATGACCGCCACGCTCGCCGCGCCGCTCACCAGGCCGGCCAGGGCGATCGCCACGAGCGCGCGGTGCAGGCCGGTCACAGCAGCTCCGTGAGCCGGTCGCCGGACAGCTCGGCCTTGGGGACGAAGCCGCGGGCGCCGGAGCGCATGACGAGCGGCCCGAAGTCCGAGGAGTCGCGGCTCGAGACGAGGATGACCACCGGCCCACCGGCGTCGCTCGTCAGCCGCGCGGCGACGTCGAACCCGTCGATGTCGGGCAGCTGGACGTCGAGCAGCACGAGCTCGGGCTGCAGGCGGCCCGCCTCGGTCAGCGCCGACGCGCCGTCGGCCGCCTCTCCGACCACGTCGAAGCCTTCGGCCTCCAAGAGGACTCGCGCGGTCGCGCGGAACGACGGATGGTCGTCCACGATCAAGACCCTGTGACCCACGTTCACAAGTCTGGCTTCGCTGAGGAAGCGCTTCCATACGGCTGGCCGTACCCGGCGCAACCACTTGTCGGGCGCCCGGCAGTACTGCGAATTGGGGGCCCGCCCTACCGGCGGAGAACGTGTGGAGCGTCCGCCGGTAGGGCACCCCTAGCGGGTCGCGGCGGCGATCTCGCGGTACGCGTCGGCCGGATCGGGCGCACCGAAGAGGGCCGAGCCCGCCACGAACGCGGTTGCGCCGGCCGCCGCGCACGGCCCCGCGGTGGTGGCGTCGATGCCGCCGTCGACCTCGATCCCCACCCCCGGTCCGAGCATCGCCCGCAGCTGCTCGATCTTCGCCGGCGAGCCCGGGAGGAACGCCTGCCCGCCCCAGCCGGGGTTGACGGTCATGCACAGCAGCAGGTCGAGGTCTCCCGCCACCGCCGAGGCGGCGGACACCGGCGTCGCCGGGCAGAGGGCGAGGCCGGCCGTGCAGCCCGCCGCGTGGATCGCCTGCAGCGCGTAGTGCACGTGCGGGGTGGCCTCGACGTGGATCGAGACGTGGTCGGCACCGGCCGCGGCGAACACCTCGACGTGCCGCTCCGGGCGATCGACCATGAGGTGCACGTCGACGAGCGCGCCGGCCGCGTGGACCTGGTCGGCGAGCGCCTCGACCACGAGCGCGCCCATGCTGATCGGCGGCACGAAGTGGCCGTCCATCACGTCGACGTGGATCGCCGTGGCGCCCGCGTCGAGCACAGCGGCGACCTGCTCGCTGAGGCGCGCGAAGTCCGCCGCCAGGATCGAGGGAGCCACGCCGGTCGGCGTCATATGGGCTGGAGCATCGAGCTCTTGCAGTGGTTGCAGGAGTACAGCGCGGTGTCGGACATCCGCACGATCGTGGAGTGCTCCCCGCAGTTCGGGCACACCGACCGCAGCTCGAAGCGGTGCATGCAGTTCACGCAGCGGTAGCGGCCCGGGAGGTTCGTGGGCCGCAGCCATGGCTCGTGGCACGCCGGACAGACGTCCCCGAGATCGATGTGCTCCTCGGTCATGCGCGTCGCATCCGAGCGATGAAGAAGCCGTCCGTGCCGTCCCGGTGGGGCAGCGTCTGCTGGTACCGCGCCACCGTGGGATGGTCCCAGACCGGCCCGCCGGACGGCGGCCGCTCGGCAGCGAAGTCGGTGCGGGCGGCGAGGAACGCGTCCACCAGCTGCTCGTTCTCGGCTGGCGAGATCGTGCACGTGGAGTAGACGAGCACGCCGCCCGGGCGCACCGCGTCGGCCGCCGCGTCGAGGATCCGGCGCTGCTCGGCGGCGAGCGCGGCCGGCGCGGCCGGCCCTTTGCGCCAGCGGGCGTCGGGGCGTGCAGCGAGCGTCCCGAGGTCTGAGCACGGGGGGTCGACGAGCACGCGGTCGTAGGTCCCCTGGGGGGCGGCGGCGTCCGCCGTCCGGACCTCGATCGCGCTCGCGCCCATGCGCGCGGCGGTGCGGCGCAGGGCGTCCGCGCGGCCGGGGTGGCGCTCGACCGCCACCACGCGGCCTTCGCCGGCCATCAGCGCGGCGAGATGGGTCGTCTTGCCGCCCGGCGCCGCGCACAGGTCGAGAACGGCCTCGCCGGGCTGGGGGTCGAGCGTGCGTGCGACCGCCATCGCGGCGCGCGACTGCGGCATGAACAGGCCCGCCTCCCAGAGCGGGGACGCGAAGGCGTCGAACGGCGCGTCGAGCACGAGGCCTTCGGGCAGTCCGTCCGCTGGGTGCGAGGCGACGGGCAGCCGCTCGGCGAGCGCCGGCGCGTCGGTCCGCAGCGTGTTCGCCCGCAGCGCGGACTCTGCGGGCTCGTTGCCGGCGGCCATCAGCGCGCGCGCCGCCTCGGGGCCGAAGGTGGCGAACCACAGCTCGGCGATCCACTCGGGGTGCGAGTGCCGCAGGGCGGCCTCGGCAGGCGTCGTCTCCGGCAGCCCGGCGACCATCGCGCGCGCCTCGCGCCCGGCACGCCGAAGGACGGCGTTGACGAGGCCGGCGCCGCGGGCCGAGTGCGGCTTGGCGAGCGCCACCGACTCCGCGACCGCGGCGTGTGCGGGCACGCGGTCGAGGAACGCGAGCTGGAAGATCCCGAGCTGCAGGGCAGCCACGACCGCGGGCTCGAGCCGGGCCACCGGGCGGCCGGCGAGGGCGGCGATCACGTGGTCAAGGGTCGCGCGCCGCTGCACGGTGCCGTACGCCAGCCGGGTCGCGAGCGCCCGCTCACGCGGCGGCAGGCGGAGCCGCGCCGCCTCCGCGTGCAGGGCGCGATCCGCGTACGCGCCATGCTCGAACACGCGCCGCACGACGGCATACGCACATGCGCGCGCGGGCGCCGCAACAGAGCCGCGCGCCCGCAAGCCCGAGCCGTTAGGCTGCGTTCTTCGGGCGGAGGCGTGCTCTCGACCGGTTAGTGGTTTGTCGGCTCGGGGCATCTGAAGAGTGGTTTTTCCAGGCGTTTGGCGGGCGTCGAACGTTCGTCCACTCGGGCGCGCAAACGCTCAACTTTCCCCCCCTTGAGGCTAAAGGACCCCGTAGAACTTGCCGATAGGTTGCCTCGGAAGGGGAATTGAATGCCGTTGACGAACACGCATCGCGAGGCTGAGGGCGCCGATCGCCCGGTGGCCGTTCGCGATCTTAAGTTCGCCGGCACCGTGGCAGCCGGACTGGTAGCTGGGGTGCTCGGCGTCGGCGCGCTAGCCGCGCCGCTGCTCGGCTGGTCGACCTGGACGCACGGCCTGTCCCAGGACACGAAGAACCCCGTGCGCCTCGCTACCGGCGAGAGCTCGTCGGAGATCGAGCGCGA
>CAVVCR010000003.1:0-170721 GCA_963746795.1 uncultured Solirubrobacteraceae bacterium | reverse complement strand
CCGAGCTGGCGGCGATCCTCGCCCGCGACGGCGACCTGGTCGCCGAGCAGCGCACGCTGCTCGTGCGCGAGCCGTTCGAAGTCGACCCGGGTGCCGCGGTCGTCGAGGTCGTGCGCGACGCGGCCGCCGGGACGCTCGGGAGCGCCCCCGCCATCGGCGGGGCCAGCTACTGGGCCGATGCGGCGTTCATCGCGGCGGCCGGCATCCCGACGGTCATGTTCGGCCCAGGGGGCGAGGGCGCCCACGCGGTCGAGGAGTGGGTGAGCGTCGCGGACACGGAGGCCGTGACGCACACGGTCATCGCCGCCGCCGAGCGGCTGTGCGCGTGAGGGCGCTCGTCAACCCGCACGCGCGCCGTGCCGACGTGCCGCCCCCGTCCGGCGACGCGCGAGCGTTCCATCTCTCCCTCCCGGCTACGAGCCGACCCCGGTGCATGACGTGTCGGCGCTCGCGCCGGGCGCCGGCGACGTGCGTCTGAAGGACGAGTCGCAGCGCCTCGGCCTGCCCGCCTTCAAGGTACTCGGCGCCTCGTGGGCGATCGAGCGCGCGCTGCGCGAGCATCCCCGGCGTCGACACGCTCGTCGCCGCCAGCGCGGGCAACCACGGGCGCGCGGTCGCGCACGTCGCCGCCGTGCGCGGCCTGCGCGCGCGGGTCTTCCTGCCCGCCCGCTCGGTGCGCGCCGCCGCGAGGCGATCGCCGCCGAGGGAGCCGACGTCGTCGTGGTCGACGGGAGCTACGAGGAAGCGGTGGCCGCCGCCGAGCTCGAGGGCGCCCGCGAGGGCTGCCTCGAGATCGCCGACGTCGGCGCCTCCGGACCCGCCGCGTGGGTGATCGACGGCTACGCCACGCTGTTCGCCGAGGCCGCCGCGCAGGCCTCGTTCGACCTCATGCTCGTGCCGGTCGGCGTCGGCTCGCTGGCCGCCGCCGCGGCGCGCTTCGGCGCGCACACTGGCGTGCGGGTGGTCGGCGTCGAGCCCGTCAGAGCCGCCTGCCTCACCGCCTCCCTGGCCGCCGGCGAGCCGGTCGCCGTCGAGACGCCGGGCACCGCCATGGCCGGCCTCGACTGCGCCGAGGTGTCCGAGGCGGCATGGCCGTCGCTGCGCGCCGGCATCGACGGCACCGTGACCGTCGACGACGAGGAGGCCCGCGCCGCGATGCGCGCGCTCGCCGCGGCCGGCCACGCGATCGGCGAGTCGCGGCGCCGCCCCGCTGGCCGCGCTCACCGCGCTCATCCGGCGACCCGACTGCGCTCGGCCCTGCGCGACGCGGTCGGCCTCGGTCCGGCGAGCCGCGTGCTGCTGATCGCCACCGAGGGCCCGACCGACCCCGAGGGCTACGCCGCAGCCGTCGCGTCGCTAACGGCACGTCAGGGCGGCATCGAGGGGAGGGTTCCGTCGGTGCTCCGGCACGACCTGAGCGTGTTCCGTTGCACTTCTTCCCGGTCCGGAAGAGTGGGTCTGGAAACTCGCGATATGCGCGAGTTAGCAGCCCCACGCGAATCTGGAGTGTCGCGACCCGTACATCCCCCCACCCCCTACCCAGCGCCGTTGACGTTCGCCGGCGAAACCGGGGCGTCACCGGAGCAAGCGGCGAACCCGCTACTCCAGCGCGGCCTTGAGCTTCTCGACGCTCGCCTGGACGTCCCGGAGCCGCAGCCTCCGGAGCCCTGCCGTGGATCACCTCCACGACGGCGTTCGCCACGGGCTGCTTCTCGGCCAGCGCGCCCACGAGCGCGCCCTGGCCCTGCGCGAACCCCCAGCGCTGGAAGGTCGCCACGCCCTCGCCCAGCGAGGCGATCGACGCCTCGGAGTAGAACTCGCTCAGCGGCGCCTTGCGGTCGATCCCGCTCTCGAGCCCCGCCCACGCCTCGGCGAACTTCTCGGGATCGTCGGCGTCACCCGCGCGAACCGGGTACTTGCCCTGCGGCGAGAGCCCCAGCCAGCGCACGTAGCCGTCGCTCATCAGGTACTCGACGAGCCGCTGGGCGTCCTCCGTGGGTGCGTCGACGGTGATGTTGAAGGTCGCCACCGAGCCGTACTGGCTCGGCTCGCCGGTCGACCCGGCCAGCGGGCCGACGAGACCGCTGTTCCGGGCCAGATAGGCCGGATCCTGCTTGCACTCCGTGCACGTGGGCAGGTTCTCGTCGCTCAGGCCCGCCAGCCCGTCGAGCAGGAACGGCGACCAGAACAGCATCGCCGCGCGCCCCGAGAAGTAGGCGGCGCGCGTGGAGTCCACGTCCTGGGCGCCGCTCGAGCGAGTAGCGCTGCGCGAGCTCGGCGTACAGGCGCAGCGCCTCGACGCATTCGGGCGAGTCGAATATCACGTCGGCCGCCGCGTCGACGAGCTGGCAGCCCTGGGCCAGCGCGATGTGCTCGAACGTCTCGGCCGTGAATCCGTCGCGCGGCGCCGTCGCGAGCGCGATGCCGGCGCGGCCGTCACGATCGAGCTCTCTGGCGGCCGCGACGACGTCGGCGAGCGTCTGGGGAGCCTGGAGCCCGGCCTGGTCGAACAGGTCCTTGCGGTAGATCAGCAGCTGCCCCCAGCCGTCGCTCGGCACGCCCGCCGCCCGACCGTCGCTCGACACGAGCGCGATCGCCCGCTTCGAGAACGTCTCGCGGCCGAGGCGGTCGATGACCTCCTGTGCCGCGGCCGCGTCGAAGACCCCCTCGGCGGCGTAGCGGTGCGCGTGTGGCATCCCCGTCGACAGCACCACGTCCGGCAGCTCGCCGTCTGCGTGCGCCCTGCGGATCATCCGCGGCAGCCCGTCCTCGGGCACCGGGAGCTGGTCGGTCTTGATGCCCGTGCTGCGGGTGAAGGCCTCGAGGATCGCCTGCGTCGCCTCCAGGCGGTCGGGCTGGGACTCGTGGTTCCAGACGGTCAGCGTCTCCCCGCTCACCGGCGCGGGCTCATCCTCGCCGCACCCGACCGCCAGCACGGCCGCGAGGGCCAGCACGGCCATCGATCCCAGGCACAGCCTCATAGCCTTCGCCAAATCGTCTCAGATGGCGTGCAGCCACGTAGACGACCACGGGGCGAGCACGACCTGCTCGCCCTCCGGCGCGAGTCCGCCGACGAGCGACGACCAGCGAGCGCCGTCGTGCGGGACGCCGACGACGCACGGCTCGCCGGACACGTTGACGTACACCCGCGCGCGCTCGCCCTCCGCTGCTACGCGCTCGACGGCGAACACCGCGGGGGGCGTGTCGAGCACGATCTGGTCGCTGTCCGGGTGGAAGGCCGGGGTCGCCGCGCGCGCGCGCAGCATCGCGAGCAGCCCGTGCCAGGCCGCCCCGGCGCGGGTGCCGGGGTCCTTCACGGCGCGGAAGAAGGCCTCCACGTCGTCGAAGCGCCGCCGGTGCAGCGAGCGAGCCTCGCCCGTACGGGCGAACCGCTCGCGGTCGTTGTCGCCGGCCACCACCGACTGCACGTACGTGGCCGGGATGCCGCGCAGGGCGAACATCACGGCGTGGGCGGCCAGGTGGCGCCGCAGCGCGAGGTCGGGCGGGTGCCCGGCCGCCATCAGGGCGTACCAGGTGGCGTTCAGCTCGTAGACGGCGGTCGTGCCGTCGGCGAGCGTGCGGCTGCTGGTCTCCCCGCCCGAGCGGACGGCCGCGTCCACCAGCAGGTCGACGTCGGCGGGCTCGAGCAGCCCCTCGGCCGGCCGGATCCCGACGCCGTCGTGGGAGGCGAGGAAGTTCAGGAAGGCGGTGCCGGCGCGCAGCGGCTCGAGCGCCGCCGCCCAGGCGCGCAGGCGCGAGGCGTCGCCGGTCAGCAGCGCGTGGAGCGTCAGCGGAGGCAGCGGGAACTGGTAGACGATGTGCGCCTGCTCGGCGCCCGCGTCGCCGAAGTAGCCGACGTTCTCCTCGTGCCGCACGTTGGTCTCGGTCAGCACGAGCACCGACGGGTCGACGGCCTCCACGCAGCTGCGCAGGAACTGCACCACAGCGTGGGTCTCGGGCAGGTGGATCGAGGCCGTCCCCTCCTGCTTGAACAGGAAGGCGACCGCGTCGAGCCGCAGGATGTTGGCGCCGCGCTCGATGTAGGCGATCAGCACCTCGAGCACGCGGACGAGCACCTCGGGTGTGCGGTAGTCGAGGTCGACCTGGTCCTCGGAGAACGTCGTCCACGCCCACAGCGGGCCGCCGGCCCCGTCGAAGCGGGTGAGCAGCGGATGGGTGCGCGGGCGCACCACGGCCGCGACGTCGGCGCCCGGCTCGGCGGTGCGGAAGAAGCCCGCGTACTCCCGGTCGCCGGCGAGGAAGCGCCGGAACCAGTCGCTGCCGGCGGAGAGGTGGTTGAGCACGGCGTCGATCGCCAGGCGCCGCCCGTGGCCGAGCGCCTCCACGTCCTCCCAGGTCCCGTACCGCTCGTCGACGGCCAGGTAGTCGCTGACCGCGAAGCCCTCGTCCGACGTCGAGGGGAAGAACGGCGTGACGTGCAGCCCGTTGAACCACGGGTCGAAGACGTCCTCCATCACAGCGCGCAGCGTGGCCAGCGGCGCCTCGCCGGTGCGCGAGAACTGGTCGGGGTAGGCAATCAGCCAGGCGTCATGCTCGTCCCACAGCTCGGCCGGCCCGATGCGGACGCGGTGCCGCGCGAGCAGCGCCTCGACCTCGGCGGCGACGCGGCCGGCCACCTCGGCGCCGTAGAGCTGCGCGAGCAGCCGCCCGCGGACCGCCGCAGGGGCCTCGCCGTCGACCGCGGTCGGCTCGCCGGCGCGTGCCCCGACCGTCATCCCTTCTCGGCGCCCCGCGTGAGGCCCTCGGTCATGAGCCGCTCGGCGAACAGGAAGAGCACGATGATCGGGACCGTCAGGATCACGGATCCGGCCATCAGCGTCGTCGCCGGCGTCTCGATCTGGGTGAGCTGCGACACGCCGAGCGACACCGTCCAGTTCTGGCGCTCCTCGACGAGGAAGAGCAGCGCGAACAGGAACTCGTTCCAGGCGATCATGAACGTGAACAGCCCCGTTGCCGCGATCGCCGGGACGGCCAGCGGCAGCGTGATCTTGCGGATGATCTGCAGCCGCGTGGCCCCGTCGACCTCCGCCGCCTCCTCGAGCGAGACCGGCACGGTGTCGAAGTAGTCGCGCAGCATGTAGATGCAGATCGGCAGCGTCTGGGCGACGTAGACGATCACCAGCCACGGCAGCTCTCCCCGCAGGCCGAGCTTCGAGAAGGCCACGAACAGCGGGATGGCGAGCAGGATCGCCGGGAACAGATAGACGGACAGGAAGAGGAAGTGCACGACGCGCCGCCCGAAGAACTCGAGCCGCGACACCGCGTAGGCGCCGAGGATCGACACGGCGAGTGTCACGATGACGGTGGCGATGCCCAGGCCAGCCGAGTTGAGCAGGAAGCGCACGAACCCCTGACCGCCCTCCGAGGTGGGCTTGAGCACCCGCTCATACGCGTCCGTGGAGATGTCGCCGAGTCCGATGAAGAGCTGCCCCGGCGACTCGAGCACCTCCGAGATCTCGCGCATTGAGAGCAGGATCATGTAGTAGAAGGGGAAGAGCGCGATCAGGACGAAGAACGCGATCCCCAGCGGCCGCAGCAGCCGTAACGCGGTCACCTCGACGTGGTAGCGGGAGAAGCGAGAGCGCTTGGTGCTCATGGTTGCCGGGCCCGGTCGCCGAAGAACTTGAGGTAGACGAGGAGCAGGACCGCGAGCACGGTGGCCATGAACATCGCCACCGCGGCTGACGCCCCCACGTCGTTGCGCGCCTGCAGGAACGAGTAGACCTGGGTGGCCAGCACCTCGGTCCCCGCCCCGCCGCCCGTGAGGAGGTAGATCTCGTCGAACGAGTTGAACGTGAAGATGAAGCGCAGGACGGCAATCAGGGCGATCACGCCCGCGAGCTGGGGCAGGATGATGTGGCGGAAGACCTGGGTCGGCGTCGCCCCGTCGACGCGCGCCGCCTCCTCGAGGTCGCCCGGTACGGCCTGCAGCCGCGCGAGGATGAACAGGAAGGCGAACGGGAACGACTTCCAGGCCTCGAAGAGGATCACCATGATCAGCGCGGTCGGCACGCCGATGCTGAGGCCGAACAGCGTGATCGTGCCCTCCTCCTGGCTGAGGAACGGGATCGGCGCGTCCCAGCCGAAGATGTCCGTCCCGACGGCGTTGACGAAACCCAGCTGCGGCGAGAGCAGCACCTGCCAGATGAAGGCGACCGCCACCACCGGCGCCACGTACGGCAGCAGCAGGATGCCGCGCACGAAGCCCCGGCCGGGGAACGAGCGCCGCACCAGCAGCGCGGCGGCGAGCCCGAGGAGGATCGCGCCGGATGTCCCGAAGACCGAGTACAGGAGCGTCGTGCGAGCCGCCGTCAGGAACTCGGAGGAGTTCAGCAGCAGGTCGTAGTTGCGCAGCGTGTACTCGCCGCCGAGGAGATCGAGCCGGCGGAGCTGCAGCAGCCGGATGCGCTGGAAGGAGAGGATCAGTGCCCACACGACCGGCAGCACGACCATGACGAGGACGACGATCACGGTCGGCGACACGAGCGCGACACCGGCGCGCGAGTCGCGCCGCGCGCGGGTGTTCCGCGCGCGGCGCCGGCTCTCGGTTGCTGCGTCGACTACAGCGGGAGCGCCCACCCCGCTACCCCAGCCCGGCCTTGAGCTCCTCGGTGGTCGCCTGCACCTCCTTGGCCGCGTCCGCCGGGTCCTTGCCCCCGATCACCTCCGACACGGCGTTGGCCACCGGCTGCTCACCTGACAGCGCGCCCATCAGCGCGCCCTGACCCTGAGCGAACCCCCAGCGCTGGAAGTTCTGCACGCCCTCGCCGAGCGAGGCGATCGACGCGTCCGAGTAGAAGTCGCTCAGCGGCGCCTTCGTGTCGACCCCGCTCTCCAGCTCGGCCCACGCCGTCTGGAACTTCTCCGGATCTTCCGAGTCACCGGAGCGGACGGGGTACTTGCCCTGGGGCGAGAGCCCCAGCCAGCGCACATAACCGTCGTCCATCATGTACTCGACGAGCGCCTGGGCGTCCTCCGTCGGCGCGTCGACCGTGATGTTGAAGGTCGACACCGAGCCGAACTGGGCCGGCTCGCCGGCCGATCCGGACAGCGGCCCGACGAGGCCGCTGTTCTTGGCCAGGTAGGCGACGTCCTGCTTGCACTGCTTGCAGGTCGGCTTGGTGTCGTCGCGGAGGCCGGCCATGCCGTCGAGCAGGAACGGCGACCAGAACATCATCGCGGCGCGCCCGGCAAAGTAGGTCGCCCGCGTGGAGTCGACGTCCTGGGCGCCCTTTACCGAGTAGCTGGACGCGAGGTCGGCGTACCAGCGCAGCGCCTCGACGCACTCGGGCGAGTCGAACGTCACCTCGCCGGCGTCGTCGGTCATCTGGCAGCCCTCGGCCAGCGCAACGTGCTCGAACGTCTCGGCCGTGAACCCGTCGCCGGCCGCGGTGGCGAGCGTGATGCCCGCCACGCCGTCGCCGTTGAGCTGCTTGGCGGCCGCCCGCACGTCGTCGAGCGTCTTCGGCGCCTGCAGGCCCGCCTTGTCGAAGAGGTCCTTGCGGTAGATCAGCAGCTGGCCCCAGCCGTCGCTCGGCACGCCGGTGGCGACGCCGTCGACGCTGACGAGCTCGAGCGCCTTCTCGGAGAACGTGTCGGCGCCCAGCTTGTCGACCACCGCCTGGGCGGCCTCGGAGTCGAACAGCTCCTCGGCGGCGTACTGGTGAGACTGGGCCGTCGGCGTGGCGAGCACCACGTCGGGCAGCTCGTCGGCCGCCGCGGCGTTCGTCATCAGCGTCGTGAGCTGGTCCTCGGGCACCGCGACCTGCTTGGTCTTGACGCCCGTCTTCTCGGTGAACTCGTCCAGGATCGCCTGGGTGGCCGCCAGGCGGTCGGGCTGGAACTCGTTGTTCCAGACGGTCAGCGTCTCGCCGCTCGCCCCGCCGCCCTCGCCGCCGCCCTCTTCGTCGTCGCCGCCGCACCCGACCGCTACCAGGGCGGTCACGGCGAGTAGCGCCAGCACTGTCCGTCGCATCGTCACGTTCCTCCTCCTGGAGTTGACCCGTCGTACGTGAGCGCCACCTTGACCGCGTCGTCGGGGTGCTCGTCGAGCCAGGCGTACGCCTCGACCGCCTGGTCGAAGGGAAAGCGCCGGACCGGTAGCGCGTCCACGCGCAGCCGCCCGGCCGCGAAGAGGTCGACCACCGTACGCATCACGCGCGGGCGGTCCCACGCCGGATGCGAGCGGTGGGGAGCGCCCCACGCGCCCATGCTCGAGACCATGTCGAGCCGGTTGTGGTGCCACTCCTCGCCCAGCCGCAGCTGCGGGGCGCCCCCCTGGTAGAAGCCCACGGTCACGACGGTGCCGCCGAGCCCGGCCGCGGCGACGGCGTCGTGCAGGCCGGCGGCGCTCCCGGACGTCTCGACCGACACGTCGGCCCCGCGGCCCGCGGCGCGCTTGATCGCCGCGCCCGCGCCCTCGGGCGCGTCACGCGGGTCGAACACCTCGTCGGCGCCGAGCTCGAGCGCCAGCGCCCGGCGGCTCTCGACGGGGTCGGCGGCGGACACCCGACCGGCGCCCGCCAGGCGGGCGAGCTCCACGAGCAGCAGCCCGATGGCGCCGAGGCCCACGACAACGACGTGGTCGCCGACCTTGATCCGCGCGTCGTGGGCGGCGACGAGCGCGACCGCCCCGAGGCTGGTGAAGAGCGCCCACGGTGGCGGCTCGCCACCGTCCTCGCTCAGCGTCACGAGCGGGTACGAGCCCTGGGCGTCGAAGTTCACGACCGCCTCCTCGCCGTGGGGCGCCCCGGCGTGGACGACGGTGCCGGGCTCGACCTCGGTGACGGCCGGTCCCACCTCCTCGACCCGGCCCACGAGCTCGTAGCCGAGCGGAGCCGGGTACGCCGGACGCTGCGCCTCGGGCCGCACGAACGCGCGCAGGTCGCGGTCGAACGCGCGGTTGGCAAAGGCGGAACTGCCGCGGTAGAGGTTGAGCTCGGTGCCGTGGCTGATGCCGCTGACCAGCGCGCGAACGCGGACGTCGCGCGGCCCGAGGTCCGGCAGGTCCTCGTCCTGTAACCGCAGGGAACGGGGTCCTTCGAGCACGAGCGCCCGAGCCACTTCCGGCTTCTCCTCCTCAGGTCGTTGCCGGGCGCGAGCGTAGACGACTTGCCCGTAGCGCGCAAGCAGAAGATTGGCGATAGGTGCGTTGCTTACCTAACTTCTGCGTAGTAACTCAGCAGAAGTTGGCGGCTGGCGATAATCTGTCGGCGCAAATGACGACCGTTCCTCTGCCGGTGTCTGGCTCGCCCGGTGGCGTCCTGCGGCTGATCCGCGAGGGCCGCGCCGTCACGCGCACGGACGTCATGGACGTCACCGGCCTCTCGCGCTCGACGGTGATGCAGCGGCTGGGCGTGCTGCTGTCCGCCGGACTGCTGGTCGAGGCGCCCGAGGCCGGCCCGTCGAGCGGCGGCCGCCGCCCGGCCGCGCTCAGCTTCAACGAGCGCGTCGGCGTCGTGCTGGCCGCGGACCTCGGCGCCGGCCACGGCCGGCTCGCCGTATGCGACCTCGCCGGCGAGTCCCTGGCCGAGCGCGAGGAGCCGATCCGCATCGCCGACGGGCCCGAGCGCGTGCTCGAGTGGGTCGCCGGCCGCTTCGACGAGCTGCTGGCCGAGGCCTGCCGCGACGGTGGCGACGTCCTCGCCACCGCGATCGGCGTCCCGGGCCCGGTCGAGGTCACCTCGGGGCGCCCGGTCAACCCGCCGATCATGCCGGGCTGGGACGGCTATCCCGTCGCCCAGCACCTTCGAGAGCGCTTCGGCGCGCCCGCCCTGCTCGAGCGCGACGTGCACGCGATGGCGCTCGGCGAGCACCGGCGCCACTGGCCGGACCTCTCGCACCTGGTGTTCGTCAAGGCCGCGACGGGGATCGGCGCCGGCATCATCGCCGACGGCGAGCTGCTGCGCGGCAACCACGGCCGCGCCGGCGACATCGGCCACATCCGGGCGATCCGCGAGTCCGACGTCATGTGCTCGTGCGGCAATCGCGGCTGCGTGGCCGTGCTCGCGTCGGGCGGAGCGCTGGTCCGTCAGCTTGCCGAGGAGGGTTTCGACGTGGCCTCGACCGCCGATGTCGTCGAGCTCGTGCGCGCGGGCCGTGCCGCGCCCATGAACCACGTGCGCGAGGCGGGGCGCGTGCTGGGGGCCGCGCTCGCCGCCGTCGTCAGCGTCGTCGCCCCGACGGTGATCGTCGTCGGCGGCGAGCTGGCCGAGGCGTCCGAGCCGCTGCTCGCCGGCATCCGCGAGAGCGTCTACCAGCGCGCCTCCGCGCTCGCCACGCGCGAGCTGCGGATCCTCACGAGCCGGCTCGGTCCGAGGGCGGGCGTCGTCGGCGCCACGACGCTCGCACTCGAGCACGTGCTCGAGCCGGCGAACGTCGACGCGCTGCTCGCGGCGCGTGGCCTCGCCGCCTGATGCGGCTCGCGATCCAGGAGAACCTCGTGCCGGGGCTGGAGGCGGCGCTGGAGGCGGGCTTCGACGGGCTCGAGCTGCGCGACGCCGACCCCGCGCGAGACCTCGCGGTGGTGTGCGGTCGGGCCTGGACGGCGTGCCCCGAGACCGAGTCGTGGCTAGGCGACTTCGACGCCGGCGCGCGGCGCGCCGCGCTCGACCGCCTGCGGCGCCAGCTCGAGGGCGTAGCCGCGCTCGGAGGCGTGGGCGTGATCGCCCCCGCCGCCTGGGGCATGTTCACCCGCCGCCTGCCGCCGTTCGACGAGCCGCCGCGCACGCCCGCCGAGGACCGCGAGGTGCTCGTCGAGGGCCTGGCGGAGCTGGGCGGTCACGCAGACGGGCTCGGCGTGGCGCTGCTGCTCGAGCCGCTCAACCGCTACGAGGACCACATGGTCAACACAGTCGCGCAGGCCGCCGAGCTGATCGCCGAGGCCGGCGGGCGCGGCCTCGGCATCCTCGCCGACACGTACCACATGAACATCGAGGAGGACGACCTCTGCGCCGCCCTCACCGCGGTCGCTCCCGTGCTCGGCGCCGTGCATCTGAGCGACTCGAACCGGGCGCAGCCGGGGGCGGGCCACGTGCCGTTCGAGCACGTGATCGCCACGCTGCGCGAGGACGGGTGGGATGGCGTCCTGTCGGTCGAGTGCCGCCTGCGGGGGGAGCCGGCCGAGTCCGTCCGGGCGTGCGGCGCCTACCTCCGCGGGCTCATCGATTGATCGGTGCTCGGCGATCGCGCGAACCCGTCCACCAGCTCTCACCGCGGCCCGTCAGGACGCGTAGACGACGGGATTGAGGTCGTCGTTCTGGAGCCGGTCGCCCGTGGACCACGTCAACCGGCCCGGTCGGAGCGACGTAACGCGGCCTGCGCGGCGTGGTAGCCGCACATCCCGTGCACGCCGCCACCCGGGGGCGTCGAGGAGGAGCAGATGTAGATCCGCGGGTCGGGCGTCGCGTACGGCACGGGACGGATCGTCGGGCGAGTGAAGAGCTGCCGCAGGTCCTGCCGGCCGCCGTTGATGTCGCCGCCGACGTAGTTGGCGTCGTACCGCTCGAGCGCGGCCGGGCCGAGCGCGGACCGGGCGAGGATGCGATCGCGGAAGCCGGGGGCGAAGCGCTCGACCTGCGCCTCGATCCGCTCCGTCATGTCCTCGTCGCAGCCGTTCGGCACGTGGCAGTACGCCCAGCCGGTGTGCCGCCCGGCCGGCGCGCGCGTCGGGTCGCACGAGCTCTGCTGGGCGAGCAGGACGTACGGGTGCTCCGGGATCCGGCCCGCCAGCACCGCCGCCTCCGAGGCGGCGATCTCCTCGAGCGTCCCGCCCACGTGCACGGTGCCCGCCCGGGCGCACTCGGCCGCTCGCCACGGGATCGGCCCGTCCAGCGCCCAGTCGAGCTTGAAGACGCCGGGGCCGTAGCGGAAACGGCTCAGCTCACGCCGGTAGCGCGCCGGGAGCCGGTGGCCGGCCAGCGCGAGCACCTGGCGTGGCGTGACGTCGAGCATCAGCGTGCGCGCGTCGTCGAGCTCGTCGACGCTCTGCACCCGGCGCCCCGTCTCCACCTCGCCACCGAGCGAGCGCAGGTGGTCGGTGAGCGCGTCGGCCATCCGCTGCGAGCCGCCGCGGGCGACCGGCCACCCCACGGCGTGGGCAGTGAGCGCGAGGACGAGCGCCACCGCCGCACTCGGCCGCTCGTCCAGGCGCAGCATCGAGTGGGCGGCCAGGCCGGCCAGCAGCGCGCGGCCGCGCGGGCCCTCGAAGCGCGCGCGGGCGAGCGCTTCGACCGGCCGCAGCAGGCCGAGCGCCCCGAAGCGCGTCAGGGCGAGCGGGTGGCGCGTCGGGCGCAGTGGGCTGAGGATGGCCGGCAGCAGCTTCTCCGCGTCCCGTACCAGTGGGCCGAGCATCCGCTCGTAGGCGCGGCCGTCGGCGCCGCCGATCGACGCCGCGGTGTCCGCGACCGAGCGCGCGGCGAGCTCGGCGCCTCCCGGCTCGGCGGTGGTCGCCCCGGGGTGGCGCTCGAGCAGCACCGCCGTGCCGTCGTCGAGCGGGTGCGCGAGCGGCACTTCCGGGTGCACGAGCTCCAGTCCGTGACGCTCGAGCGGCAGCTCGCGCAGGAACGGCGAGGCGAGCGGGTGGGGATGGACCGCCGAGCAGACGTCGTGCACGAAACCGGGGAGGGTCAGCTCGGCCGAGCGGGCCCCTCCCCCGACCGTCGCCGCCGCCTCGAGCACGCGAACCGAGCGCCCGGCCCGCGCGAGCGCGATCGCCGCCGCCAGGCCGTTCGGTCCCGCGCCGACGACGACCGCGTCAGGCAACCGCGCGCGGCCCGCCGGACAACCGCCGCATCCAGCGCACGGGCGTACCCATCGTGTAGATCGTCGAGCGGATCGCCGACGAGTGCCACACGTTGGTCCAGTTGGACCACTGGCGCTTCTTGTCGACGCAGACCACCTGCGTGTCGACCTCGGCGTCGTCCTGCCCGAAGTGGCCGGCCAGCCGCTCGAGCGTCTTGTTCCAGAAGGTGTCCTCCTGGCGGTGTCCGCCGAGCACGAGACCGACCTCGAAGATCGGGTCCGACGCGCGCATCAGCACCTGCGCCTGGGCGACGGTCTCGCCCTCGCGCTCGATCGCGCTGAACGTGATCCAGCCGGCGAACATGTGGCCCTGCGGGGTCATCAGCGTGAACGACTCCTCGTCGGCGTAGAGCACCATGACGCCCGTCGACAGCTTCATCTTGCCAGGCAGCCTCATGTCGATCAGGCCGACCTCACCGGGCTCGATCCCGGTCAGGGGCGCGTAGAACATGTTGCCTTCGGGCCAGAACTCGGGGAAGCGCTGCTTCCACGTCGCGATCACATCGGTCGCCGACCCCGCCTCGCGCGGCATCCGCACCTGGTAGGTCTTCTGCCACATCTTCCCGAAGCCCTGGATCGGCCCGGCGAGCCGGCGGCCGGAGACGTTGATGCCGGTGGCGCCCTCGGGCACCTCGGCGACGTTCAGGGTGGAGACGGACTTCGCCCAGTGGGCGGCGTCGCGTGCCGCCGCGCGCTCTTCCATGTCGCTCATCGCTTCGCTCCTCAGGTGGCCCCGGCCGCGGCCAGCGCCTCGGACTCGGTGTCGTGGATGCCGACCGCCTCGTCGAGCCGCGTGAGCTCGAAGATCTGCCGGTAGTGCTCGCTCAGCCCGAAGGCGAGCAGCTGCTGGGAGCGCCGGTTGGCGCGCACCAGCAGGGTGACGAGGAGCCCGATCCCACCACTGTTCATGTAGGAGAGCTCGGTGAAGTTGAGGACGATCGCGCGCGCCTCGCCCACGTCGTCGTAGGCGGCCATGAGCACGTCCTCGGAAGCGGCTGTCACGTCGCCGCGGATGTCCACGACGCTCGCCGCTCCATGCCGGCGAACGTCCATGGTCGCTGTGGCTTCAGGCATGGCCTGTCCTTTCCGCGCCTTCCACGGCGCTGTCCTCGTCGGTGGCGATCGGCATGAAGTCGGCCAGCCGCGTGATCTCGAAGATCTCCCGGTAGTGGTCGGAGAGGCCGCACGCGCGGATCGGCACGCCGCCGGCCCGCGCACGGGCGAGCAGGCCCACGATCAGCGCGATGCCGGTCGAGTTGATGTAGTGCGCGCCCTCGAAGTTGAGGACGACGGCGCTCGGCTCGCTCGTGGCCTCGTCCCAGGCGGCCGCCAGCGGGCGCTCCGCGCGGGAGTCGATGTCTCCGGCCAGGTCGATGATCGCCGCACCTTCGCGCCGGCGCACCGCCATGACGGACTCATTCGTCGCCATCGTCGCCTCCCTTCAGGCGCACCGCGAGCTCCAGCGTGTGCGACCGCTCGTCGCTCGTCTCGCGCGTCTCGTCGACCATCTTCTCGATCAGGAACAGCCCCCAGCCGCGGGGTCGCTGCAGGCCCGCAAGCTTGGCCTCGAGGTCGGGGACCTCGGCCTCGTCACGTGCCGCCGGAGACCCGCCCAGGTCGGTGATGCGCACCCGCACGGCGGCGTCGTCGGCGAGCACGCTGATGGTCACGGGCTTCTCGGCGCTGTAGCCGCTGCCGTGCTCCATCGCGTTCATCGTCGCCTCGCCGACGGCGGTCTGCAGGCGCTTGAGGCGAGCCTCGGCGAGGCCGAGGGAGGCGACGGCGGCGCTCACGCGCTCGATCGCGAGGCGCTCGTTGCCCTCGGCGCTCGGCACCTGGAACTCGGCCAGGAGGTCCCCGGGAACGGCGCCGTTGGCCATGTGCGCCGCGCCCGTTGAGCGCTGCAGCGTGACCATCGTGATGTCGTCCTCCTGCTCGGCGTCCGGACCGGTGTGCGCCTGCAGGTCCGCGAGCACGCGGTCGATCAGCTCGCCGCCGCCCGGGTATTGCGCGACGGCCTCCTTGAGGCGCGGGAAGCCGAACATCACCCGCTGCGGATCGTGCGCCTCGACCACGCCGTCGGAGTGCAGGAGCAGCGAGTCGCCGGGCTGGAGGACCATCTCCTTCTCCTCGTACGGCATGCCAGGCATGAGGCCGAGCGGCATGCCGCGCGCGCGCAGCTCGACCGAACCCTCCGCGGTCTTGACGTACGGCAGGTCGTGGCCCGCGTTGGCGAAGCGGAAGTGCCCGCTGGCCGGATCCAGCACGCCGTAAAGACAGGTGACGAACATCTTCTCCGGCATGTCGGGGCACAGGTGCTCGTTGACGCGCTCGAGCACCTCGCCGGGATCGACGAGGCGCTGCGCGGAGGCGCGCAGCACGCTGCGGGTGGCGGCCATCACGAGCGCGGCGGGCACGCCCTTGTCGGTCACGTCGCCGATCACGAAGCCGACGTTGCCGTCGGGCAGCGGGATCACGTCGTAGAAGTCGCCGCCGACCTCGCGCGCCGGGCGGTAGTAGGCGGCGACCTGCCAGCCGGCCAGCTCGGGGAGCTGCTTGGGGAGGAAGTTCTGCTGGATCAGCCGCGCGACCTCGAGCTCCTGCTCGAAGCGCTGGCGCGTGCGCGCCTCGGCCTCCTGCTGGCGGACGAGCTGGCCGACCCGCAGCGCCGGCGCCGCCTGGGCGGCGAGGTTGTCGAGCAGCTTGCGGTCGTCGGACGAGTACTCCTGCTCGGACAGCCGCGGGCCGAGGTTGAGGACTCCGATCAGCTCGCCCTGGCTGACGAGCGGGACCGCGAGCTTGATGCCCGCGGCCTTGAGCTCGGTCAGCGCCGCCGAGTCGAGCTCGAGCGCCTGGATGTCGACCGCGCCGCTCGCGCTCTGCAGGTAGGCGAGCAGCGGGTCGTTCGGCGCGATGTCGATCGGCGCCGGCTCGTCCGCCGGCGCGGCCTGCGTCGCCGTCCCCCGCTCCAGCGGGTCCTTGGCGCCTCGCCGGCGCCGGAACATGCGGGTCAGGCTCGTCATCGGTTCCTTTCTATGCGGCTTCCGTCCGGCAATCGTTACGACGCCTCCAGCAGGTCCTTCAGCCGCTCGCAGCTCGTGACCATGTCGCGCTCGGCGATGCGCTTGAACACGGGCTCGGCGAGGCGGAAGAAGCCGTGGGCGTCGGTTTCCAGGTTCATGGTGAAGCGGGTGCCGCCGTTCTCGGCGGCGAGGTCGTAGCTGCCGCGTCCGGGCACCGGCGCGCGCGTCACCTCGATGGCCGAGCGCCGGCGCGGCTCGTGCTCGCAGACCACGAGCGTGACCGGCATCTGCCGCCCCAGGAAGGAGACGACCTGGTCGATCTCGAGCCCGACCTCGACGGGCAGATCGGCGCCGCGCCCCACCTCGACCACGTGGTGTTGCCACACGGGGTCGTTGCGCGTGTCGATCACGTAGTCCCAGACGTCGTCGACGGGCCGCTCGATGGTGATGGTGTGCTGGAGCTTGGTCATGGCGCGATCGTCGCTCGTGGCCGTCCGCCCATCGTTACGGCCGCAGCCAGAGGGAGACGTGCGTGGGTTGGACGGTCTCGCGCGCCACGGCGCGCAGGTCGTCGGCCACGAGGTCGAGCTCCACCTCTTCGCGCAGGCGGGTGCCGAACGCCTCGAGCGTGCGCGCGGCGTCGTAGCGGCGGCGGTAGAAGCGGCGATCGACCGCCGCCTGGATGCGCGCTCGCGCCGGGCGGAAGAGCGCGGCGACCGCAAGCGTGGACACGGCGACGGCGAGCCCGGACTCGGCGCCGATCACGAGCTGGGTCAGCAGCACGCTCGCCAGGTAACCGCCCGCCAGCGTTGCCGTGAGCGCGCCGTAGACCAGCGTGCGATTGATGACGACGTCGACGTCGTAGAGCCGGTGGCGCAGGATGGCGATCCCCATGGCCACGGGGACCGCCGCCATCGTCATCGTGGTGATCGTGTTGGTGACGTCCGCGACCGAGTCGCCGACGAGGATCTCGACGGGAAGCAAGACGGCGACGCCCGCGCCGACCAGCGCCGCCGCATAGAGCAGCCACTTGAGCTGCATCCGCTCGTCGGCACCGGCGGCCTGGTACCGCGCGCGCAACGACGCGATCGAGCCCGCGAGCGCGGCGATCAGCGCGACGGCGCCGGCCGTGCCCAGCCCCCCTGGCAGCCACGGCGCCGCCTCGAGGCCGACGGGGTTCTCGATCACCGTGTCCGTGAAGCGCCCGGGCGTGAGGGCCAGGCCGATCACAACCGCTGCAAGCCCGCCGGCGGCGAGCCAGGCCACCGGCCGCCAGCGCAGCGAGGGCAGACGCCCGTCGGGGAAGAGCAGCAGCCCGAACGTCGCCACGGGCGCGACGCCGACGATCCAGATCCAGGTGCCGACCCAGGCGATCAGTGTCTCCCATCCGCCGGTCCCGCCGTCCTCGACCACTCGCACGCTCGTCCCGCCGAGGACGTAGCTGAGCCCCGCTCCCAGCAGGATCCAGCCGAGCGGGTTTCGCGGACGGCGGGACGCGACGAGCGCCCCGACGGTGGCGAACGCCAGCACGAAGACCGTGTAGGCGATGACCACCGCCAGGCCGTCGTCCGATAGGAGCGCCGAGGTCAGGCTGAGGGTGACGGCGATCGTGACGAGCCAGAGCGTCCAGGCGACGCCTCCCGCGACGCTGATTCGGTGCTCTTTTGTTGCGGTCATACGCACCGCTGCGCGGCCCTCCATGGCACAATCCGGCGTGTGGACGAGCGTGAGTTCTTCGAGCGCTGGGACCTCCGAGAAGAACGCTGGGACCGGCGCGACGAACGTCGGGACCGGTTCATGGCTCGCAGCGACGAGTTCATGCGCGAGATCCGGGACGAGGTCGCGCTGACGCGCGAGGAGGTCCGGCTGTCGCGCGAGCAGCGCGAACGCTCCGACGCGATGATGGAGCGGCACGCCGAGCAGCTGGACCGGTACGCCGCGGAGCATTCCGACTTTCGTACCTTCATGCAGGAGATGACCCGCCGCGTCGAGCGCTCCGGCAACGAGGTGAGCGAGGCGCTCCGCGCCCACACAGCCGAGTTCTTGCGGACGAGCGCCGAGATGCGGCGCGAGTTTCGTACAGAGATGCGCGAGCTCCGTGAGGAGAGCCGCGCCCAGCGCAGCGCCCTCCTCAAGCTGATCGACCGCTTCGACGGGCCGCAGCCCGGCGGCGCCGCCGGCGCGGCGTAGGGCCCCGCGCTCACCGCGGCCTCCGCAGCCACAGGGAGACGTGGGCGGGCTGGACGGTGTCGTGGACGACGCCGCGCAGGTCGGCGCCCAGCGCGTCGAGGTCGATCTGCTCGCGGAGGCGGCCGCCGAACGCCTCCAGCGTGAGCGCGGCGTCGTAGCGGCGGCGGTAGAAACGCCGGTCCACGGCCGCCTGGATCCGGGCCCGCGCCGGGCGGAAGAGGGCCACCATGGCCAGCGTCGAGACCGCGACCGCCAGCCCCGACTCGGCCCCGATCACCAGCTGCGCCAGCAGCACGCACCCGAGGTACCCCGCCGCCAGCGTTGCCGTCAGCACGCCATAGACCAGCGCGCGGTTGATGACGCGATCGATGTCGTAGAGGCGGTACTTGAGGATCGCCACGCCCGCGGCGATCGGGATCGCCGCGAACGCGAGGAGGATCAGCAGCTGGCCGATGGTGTCGCTCGACTCGAACCACGGGGAGACCGCGACGGCGCAGACGAGCGCGAACGCGCCCCCGGCGGCGGCGAACCACTTCAGCTGCTGACGTTCGTCCCCGCGCGCGCGGCGGAAGCGGGCGGCGAGCGCGACCGCGCCGAGCAGGATCCCGACGAAGAGCACGACGAAGCCGGCGAAGCCCACCGCCTCGATTGCGGTGCCCGCTGCCTCGACGCCGGCCGGGTTCTCGATCCCCTTGAACGGCGGCTCGGTGAGGCGGCCCGGCGTGAGCGCGCTCCCCAGCGTGGTCGCGCTGACGCCGGCCAGGATCAGCCAGACGACCGGGCGCCAGCGCCGCGACGGCGGCTTCCCGTCCGGGAACAGGAGGAACAGCAGCGCCGGCACGGCGAACAACGAGGGGGCGAACAGCCAGCTCCCCAGCCAGGCGCCCCACTCGGCGCCGGGTAACGCTCCCGGCTCGGCGAACAGGCCGTAGGCGCCCCAGCCGTAGGCGACGCCCGAGATCCCGAACGGGATCCCCGCCACGCAGAAGAGCCAGCCGATCGAGTTGGTCGGGTGGCGTGCGACGACCACGGCCCCGACGACCGGGAAGGCGAGCAGAGCGACGACGGAGATCGCGTCGAACGCCGACCCGTAGTCGCCCTGGTCCGGCACGTCGCGGTTGAGGACCGAGAAGACGAGCGAGATGGCCACGAGCAGCGTCGCGAACGCGCACAGCGACCACGCGGTCCGCGCGGCGATGCGCGCACTCATCGCTGCGCCTCCGGCGCCCGCAGCCACAGCGAGACGTGGGCCGGCTGCAGGGTCTCACGCGCCACGGCACGCAGATCGGAACCGACCGCGTCGAGGTCCAGCTCGTCGCGCAGCCGCGTGCCGAACGCCTCGAGCGTCAGCGTCGCGTCGTAGCGGCGACGGAAGAAGCGCCGGTCCACCAGCGCCTGGATCCGTGCCCGCGCGGGCCGGAACAGCGCCGCCATCGCCAGCGTCGACGCCGCGACCGCCAGCCCGGACTCGGCCCCGATCACCACCTGTGCCAGCAGCACGCACGCCAGATAGCCCGCCGCCAGCGTCGCCGTCAGGACGGCGTAGACCAGCGTGCGACGGATCACCACGTCGACGTCGTAGAGCCGGTGCCGGAGCATCGCGATGCCGACCCCGATCGGGATCAGCGCGATGGCCAGGAGCGCGATCAGGCTCGTCACCACCTCCGCCAGCCCGCGGTACGTCTCGGTCATCGCCTCGATCACTCCCAGCGCGACGACCAGCACCACGGCGACGGAACCGGCAGCGGCGAGCCACTTGATCTGCTGGCGCTCGGTGGCGCCGGCGCCGCGGAACCGCGCCAGGACCGAGATCGCGGCGACCACGAAGAAGAGCGAAAGGGCCGAGCGCAGGATCGTCAGCGCGTCGAGCAACCCGGCCGCCCCCTCGACGCCCAGCGGGTTGGCGACCGTCCTGAAGTTGTACAGCGGACCGGGGTCGAGCGCGGTCGCGAGGGCCGAGACCGAGGCAACGCCGGCCGCGCACTGCCCGACGCGCAGCCAGCCACGGGAGAGGAAGCGCCCGGTCGGGAACAGCAGCAGGAGCAGGACGATGAGGATCAGCAGGGTGTCGCCCGACCACGAGAACCCCCAGGCCGCGAGCTCGTCGCCCGGCAGGCCGTCCGAGGTACCGACGAGGCCGTACGTGGCGTAGGCGTAGAGCAGGCCGGTGGCCGGCAGCGCGATGCCGACGGCGCAGAACAGCCAGCCGACGGCGTTGTGCGGATGGCGCGCGGCGATCAGGGCGCCGACTGCCGCGTACCCCACGAAGCCCAGGGCGAAGAGCACGTCCAGCAGGTCGAGCCGCTCCTCCTGCGGCAGGCGCTCCTCCGGTGTGAGGATCTGGAGCGCGACCGCCGCGGCGCCGAGCGCTGCGGAGAGGACCGGCGCGACCCAGGCCAAGCCCCGAGCGCTCACCGCGGGACCTCCCGCAGCCACAGCGAGACGTGGGCGGGCTGCATCGTCTCTCGGGCCACCGCCCGCAGGTCCGCTCCCACCGCCTCGAGGTCGAGCTCGTCGCGCAGGCGCGAGCCGAACGCCTCGAGCGTGACGGCTGCGTCGTAGCGGCGGCGGTAGAAGCGGCGGTCGACGAGCGCCTGGATCCGCGTTCGGGCCGGGCGGAAGAGCGCTGCCATCGCGAGGGTCGACGCCGCCACCGCCAGGCCGGACTCGGCGCCGATGACGAGCTGCGCGAGCAGCACGCACCCCAGGTAGCCGGCCGCGAGCGTCGCCGTCAGCGCCGCGTAGACCAGCGTGCGCCGGATCACCACGTCGATGTCGTAGAGCCCGTGCCGCAGGATCGCGATGCCGGCCGTGACCGGCAGGCCCACGAGCCCGAGCAGGCCCAGGAGGAACGCGATGTCGGACACCGCCCCGTTGCCGAGGATCGTGGACCCGAGGCCGACCCCCGCGATGGCGGCGACGTAGGTGAACGCCTTCAGCTGCTGGCGCTCGACGCCGCGCGAGCGGCGCAGCCGGAGGGCGAGCCCGACGGCGGCCACGAGCATCGCCGGCAGCGCCATCAGGTCGGTGACGTCGCCGACGAAGCGCACGATGTCGGCCGCCTCCCCACCCGGGGCCACCGGGTTGGCGAAGTCCGGCTCGAGCCGCTCGGCGCTGAGCGCCGTCGCCACCGTGGCGATCGTCAGGATCACTGCGGCGCCCCACCCCGCCCGCCGCCAGCGGGGCGTCAGGTAGTGCCCGTCGGGGAACAGGAGCAGGAGGTAGATCGTCAGCCCGAAGAACAGCGGCAGGCTCGGCCAGTTTCCGAGCCAGGCGGCGACGGCGTCGCCGGGCAGCGGCCCGAGGCGCGTCTCCACGCTCGCCTCCGCGTACGCCCCGCAGCTGAGCAGCAGCCCGAGCCCGGCGCCCATCGCGAGCAGCATCCAGCCGATCGCGTTTCCGGGCACGCGCGCGGCGACGAAGGCGCCGGTGGTGGCCGCTGCCAGCCCAAGAGCGGCGAAGGCGAGACCGAACGGCGCGTCGCTCGTACCCCAGTCGAGCGCGACGGTGGCGGCGGTGCCAGGCACCACGAGGAGCACGGCGAGCGCCCACAGCGCAACGGGAAGCCGACTCACTCGCGGCTCCTCAGCCACAGCGACACCGAGGCGGGCTGCATGGTCTCCCGCACCACTTCGCGCAGGTCGGTGCCCAGCGCCTCGAGGTCCAGCTCCTCCCGCAACCGCGAGCCGAACTGCTCGAGCGTCTGCCGCGCGTCATAGCGGCGGCGGTAGAACCGCCGGTCGACCAGCGCCTGGATCCGCGCCCGGGCCGGCCGGAACAGCGCCGCCATCGCCAGCGTCGAGGCCGCGACCGCCAGCCCTGAGTCGGCTCCGATGACCAGCTGCGCCAGCAGCACGCACCCGAGATAGCCCGCCGCCAGCGTCGCCGTCAGCGCGCCGTAGACCAGCGTGCGCCGGATCACGACGTCGATGTCGTAGAGCCTGTGGCGAAGGATCGCGATTCCCGTCGCGGCGGGCACGCCGACCAGCGCGAGGCCGAGGAAGCTGAACCAGCCGACCGTTCCAACCGCAGTGCGCCAACCCCCGGGGAAGAGGACTTCGAGCATGGCGAGAGCGAGGGCCGACGTCATCAGGAGCCCGACGAGTGCGAACCACTTCAGCTGAGCGCGCTCGGCTCCGCGGGCGCGCCGGATGCGCAGGCCGACCGACACGGCGGCGAGGACGAAGCCGACCGCGGCGAGCACGTTGCCGACGAGGACCGCGAGGTCAGGTAGCTCCGCCAGCGCGCCGTCGACGCCGAGCGGGTTCTCGACCGGCGCGGAGAGACCGAGGTCGCCATCCTTGAGCGCAGTGCCGACCATGCACAGGCCCAGGCCCGCGACGGCCAGCCACGCGACGGGCCGCCAACGCGCGCTGAGCAGTCGGCCGGTCGGGAACACGAGCGGCAGGAAGATCCCCGTGAGCGCGAGCCAGACGTACCACAGCCAGCCGGCAGTCCATCCGACGGCCCGCCGCCCCGGCGCGCCGTTGAGACTCACGTACGCCTCGCCGAAGCTCTGCAGGACGAACGCCAGCGCGATCACGAGCAGCATCCACCCCACAGCGTTCTCCGGGTGCCGCGAGGCGATCATCGCGCCGACCGTCGCGTAGCCGAGCAGGACGAACGAGAGCGCCTCGTCGTTCTCGGCGCCGCCCACGAGCGTCATCACGATCATCGCCGCGGTGAAGCCGATGCACAGCGACCAGAGGCCCCACGCGAGCCGCCTCATCGCGTGCTCCTCAGCCACAGCGACACGTGGGCCGGCTGCACCGTGTCCCGCACCACGGCCCGGACGTCGGCGCCGAGGGCGTCGAGATCGAGCTCGTCGCGCAGCCGGACCGTGAACGCCTCGAGCGTGCGCTGAGCGTCGTACCGGCGGCGGTAGAAGCGCTGGTCGACGGCCGCCTGGACGCGCCCCCGCGCCGGGCGGAAGAGCGCGGCGACGGCGAGCGTGGAGCCCGCGACGGCCAGGCCGTTCTCCTCGGTCAGCGGGCTGAGCGCGAGCTGGAAGAGCAGCACGCAACCGAAGTACGCCCCGGCCAGGATCGCCGTCAGCGCGCCATAGACCAGCGTCCGATTGATGACGACGTCGATGTCGTAAAGGCGATGCCGGAGGATGGCCACGCCCACGCACACCGGGATCGCGGCCAGGGGAACGTTGAACAGCACGTCGGCGACGCCCGCGCCGCCGACCTCGACCTCCGCCTCGCTGAGGACGACGAGCAGCGGTGTCAGCGGGGCGAAGACGGCCGCGAGCAGGAACAGCCACTTGATCCGCTGGCGCGCCTCCCGGTCCGAGCGGCGGAAGCGCACCCCGAGCGCCACCATGCCGGCGATCGCGGTCGGGAGCACGAGCATGCCGCCCATGTCGACCGCCACCTGCGCGGCGCCGCGGAGCGCCTCGACGCCGAGTGGGTTGGTCACGCCCTCGAGGCCCCGCACGCCCTCGAAGAAGTAGAGCGGCCCGGGCAGGAGCGTCGTGCCGACGGCGTAGGCGGCCGCGAGCGCGATCGTGAACCGCAGCAGCCACCGCCAGCCGTGCGAGGGCAGGCGCCCGTCCGGGAACAGCAGGAACAGGAACGTGATGCCGCATACGAGCGTCGGCACCCACAGCACGTCGGCGAGCACGCCGATCGCCGCACCGGCCGGCAGCGAGCCCGGCTCGGCGAGCAGCGCGTGCGTGGCGTAGCCGAGCAGGACGTCCTCGAGGGCGGCGCTCACGCCGGTGGCGAGGAACAGCCAGCCGATCGCGTTGCCCGGCTGGCGGGTCGCGATCAGGACGCCGACGGTCGGGAACGCGAGCATCACGATCGACGCCAGGGCGTCGACGGCGGGGGACCCGAGCGAGCCGATCGACTTCGGAGTCTCCACGCCGCGGTTGAGCACGACGAGCCCGATCCCGGCCGCCGTGAGGCAGACAGCGAGCCCCCACAGGCCCCAGGCCAGCCTCCCACTGCGGTCCGGCGCGAGCCACCGTGCTCGCCACGACGTCATCGTGCTCGATTGTCTTCGAGCCAGTGCATCGAGCGCAAGCCTGCTTCCTGGCCGTCCGGTAATCGTTACGGTGGCCGCCGTGGCGCCGGTCGAGGTCATGCTGCTGGGGTCGCCGCAGGTGCGGCGCGACGGGTCGCCGGTCGCCTTCGACACCCGCAAGGCGCTCGCGCTGCTCGCCCACCTGGCGCTCACCGATCGCGCGCGCCCGCGCGACGTGCTCGCCGAGCTCCTCTGGCCGGATCACGACGCAGAGCACGCCCGCGGCGCGCTCCGCCGCACGCTGTCGACATTGCGCGGGGCCGTCGGCGCCGAGGCGATCGACGCCACCCGCGACCGGGTCGCGCTCGTTCGCGGGCCCGCGCTGGAGATCGACGTCGACCGCTTCCGGGCGCTCGTCGCCGAGGGCGCGCTCGACGAGGCGGTGGCGATGTTCCGCGGCGACTTCCTCGAGGGCTTCGGTCTGCGCGACGCGCCCGGCTTCGAGGACTGGCAGCGCGGGGAGGCCGAGGCGCTGCGGCGCGAGCTGGCGACAGCGCTGGGCCGGCTGGTGGAGGCGCGCGAGGCGGCAGCCGACTGGCCGGGCGCCCTGACCAACGCGACCCGCTGGCTGGAGCTCGACCCGCTGCACGAGCCGGCCCACCGCGCGCGCATCCGCCTGCACGCCCTGCGCGGCGACCGCGCCGCGGCGCTCGAGCAGTACCGCGCCTGCGTGCGCACGCTCTCCAACGAGCTCGGCGTGCCGCCCCTGCAGGAGACCACCGCGCTCTACGAAGCGATCAGCGACGGCACGTTCGCGGCGCCGGCGGCGTCCGCGGCCGACGAGCGCCCGCCCCCGCCACCGGACCGGGCCGTGGCGACCAGCGCGCTGGTCGGCCGCGCCGCGGAACGCGCCGCGCTGCTCGACCTCTTCGACGGCCTGGACACCGGCGGCCGGGTCGCGGTGATCGAGGGCGAGGCGGGCATCGGCAAGACGCGGCTGGCCGAGGAGCTGCTCGCGCACGCGCGCCGCCGCGGCGCTCCGGTGCTGGCGGGGCGGTCGTACGAGGAGGAGGCGGGGCTCGCCTACGGGCCACTGGTGGAGGCGCTGCAGACACGGGCGCGCGAAGGCGACGCCTGGCTCGACGCCGCCGGCCCGCGAGCGCTGGCCGAAGCGGCGCGTCTGGTCCCGGACCTCGCCGAGGCGCGACCAGGCCTCCCCGAGCCGCCGCCGCTCGACGGGCCGGCCGCTCAGGTGCGCTTCTTCGACGGCGTCTGGGAGACGCTCGCGGCGGCCGCCGGCGGCGGCGTGCTGTTCGTGGACGACCTGCAGTGGGCCGACGAGGCGTCGCTCGCACTGCTCGCCTACGGGCTGCGCCGGCTCGGCGGGCGCCCGCTGCTCGTCCTGCTCGCCTGGCGCACGCCCTTCGAGCCACCCCTGCGCCGCGTCGTCGCCGAGGCGGCGCGCGCGGGCACTGCGACCCTGGTGGCGCTCGAGCGGCTGAGCCGCGACGACGTCGCAGAGCTGCTCGCGGAGGCTCGACCGGCCGGCGGCGGCGAGGCCGCGCTCGCCGGCCGGCTCTACGAGGAGACGGAGGGCGTGCCCTTCCTCGTCGTCGAGTACCTGCGCGCGCTCGTCCCCGCCTCGGAGGGCGAGTGGCCGCTGCCGGCGGCGGCACGGGACGTGCTCCGCGCCCGCCTGTCGCCCGTCGGCGAGGTCGCGCGGCAGGTGTTGTCGGCGGCTGCTGTGATCGGCCGCTCGTTCGACGTCGAGACGGTACGCACCGCCAGCGGCCGCGGCGACGAGGAGACGGTGACGGCACTCGAGGAGCTCGTCCGGCGAGGGATCGTGCGCGAGGGCCCGGCCGTGTACGACTTCGCCCACGAACGCCTACGCGCGCTCGTCTACGAGGAGACGAGCCTCGCCCGCCGGCGCCTTCTGCACGGCCGCGCGGCGGGCTCGGGCCCGGCCGCGGCGGTGGCGCGCCACCTCGCGCTGGCCGGACGCGACGAGGAGGCCGCCCACGCCTACGCGCGGGCCGCCGACGACGCCCGCCGTGTCTACGCCAACGCCGAGGCGCTCGAGCACCTCCAGGCCGCGCTGGCGCTCGGGCACCCGGAGCGCGCCGTCCTGCAGGCCGCGATCGGCGACCTGCAGACCCTGCGCGGCGACTACGGCGCGGCGCTCGCGGCCTACCGCGCGGCCGCCGCCGGTGCGCCCTCGGGCGAGCTCGAGCAGCGGCTCGGCCAGGTGCACCACCGCCGCGGCGAGTGGGCGCTCGCCGAGGAGCGCTTCCGGGTCGCGCTCGATGCGACCACGGAGCTCGAGGCGCGAGCCCGGATCGTGGCCGACCTCAGCCTCACGGCCCATGACGGCGGCGACGCCGAGCGCGCCGCGGCGCTCGCCGGCGAGGCCCTGGAGCTCGCCGAGCAGGCCGGGGAGCCGCGCGCGCTCGGCCGGGCGCACAACCTGCTCGGCGTGCTCGAAGGCTCGCTCGCCCACCTCTCCCAGAGCCTCGCTCTGGCGGAGGACGTCGGCGACGCCGAGGGTCGCGTGGCGGCGCTCAACAACCTCGCGCTCGCCCACCGCCAGCGCGGCGACCTGCCCCGGGCGCTCGAGCTCACCCGCGCCGCGCTCGCGCTCTGCACCGAGATCGGCGACCGCCATCGCGAGGCGGCGCTGCGCAACAACCTCGCGGACCTCCTCCACGCCACCGATCGGTCGGCCGACGCGATGGAAGAGCTCAAGCGCGCCGTCGCGATCTTCGCCGAGATCGGCGCCGAGGGCCCGCACCCGGCGGTCTGGAAGCTCGCGCGCTGGTGAGGCTCAGCCGGCCCGGCGGAAGCCGGTCGCCGCGGCGGCGGGCGGGATCGGGCTCTGCGGCAGCTCGGCCGCGGGCGTGTCGGCGTTGTAGCCGCTCGGGGCCGTGTCGTTGGGCCCGTCCGCGTGGAAGAGCGACGCGAGCAGCTGGATCTGACCGCGGCCGACGTCCAGCTCCCCCATCCCGCCGCCATAGGTGATCAGGCCGCGCGCGTCGCACGCGGCGTAGACGTCGAGCAGCGACCGCAGATCGCCGACGCGGCACGGCTTGATGTTCACCGCCCGCGGCTCCAGCGGCACGGCGTCGAGGTCCGCGGCCGAGTGGATCGGCGCGTCGTAGGAGATCCGGTGGGCCTCGGGCGCGAGCAGCTCCTTGACCTCGGGCAGGTCGTGCGCGTCCTCGAGCAGCGCGTCGGGGAACGCGGCGATGACGCGCTCGTACATCGCCAGCACGGCCGGCAGCTCACCCAGCTCGAGCCCGTAGTGGCCCTTGAAGTCGACGATCTCGACCGCGCCGGTCGCGGCCAGCTCCTCGATCAGCTCGGGCGTCCATGCGGGCGTGGCGTCGAGCTTGAAGCGCAGGTCGGGGTGACGGTCGAGGCGGCGCCGGATCGGGTCGAACGTGGGCGGCTCCCCCAGCCCGAGCGAGTTCACGAACCGCAGCGGGCGCGGCTCGCGCCCGACGATCTCGTGCAGCGGCCGGCCCGCCTGGTTGAGTGCGAGGTCGAGCGCCGCCGACTCGAAGGCCCAGTTCCGCCACCAGCGCGCCATCTCCCACCTGGGCGCCACCGGCCACTGGTCGAGCTCCCCGAGCCGCTCGCACAGCGACCCGAGCGTCCACTCCCCGGCCAGCGGCAGCACCGGCCCGATGACATGGAGCGTGTCGTCCTCGCCCTCGTACGGCGAGACGTCCTCCCCGAGGCCGTCCACCCCGCCGCCGCGGAGGCGGATCCGGGTCGTGACCCGCTCGAAGCCGTACGCGAGCTGCGCCGCCAGGCGCTCGAGCTCGTACGACTCGACGACCACGGGCAGCTCACTCAGGCGTGCCCACAGGGCGCTGCCGCTCTCGTCAGCCACCGAGATCCCTCCTCACCCGCTCGTGCATCGCCTCGGACAGTCGCATGCTCACCGGCGGCGAGAGGCGGTCGATGTACCAGAAGACCTTGAACCACGCCGGCACGACGATCACCGAGCGGTTGCGCAGCACCCCGTCCACCGCGCGCCGCGCGAACGCCTCCGGCTCGATCGGCCGCATCTGCTCCCACATGCGCAGCATCTGCTCCTCGCCGAATGCCATCCTGGTCCGCCCGAAGCGGCCGCCGGTCAGGATCGGGGTGCGCACCACGCCCGGGCATAGCACCGACGCGCGGACGCCGAACCGCTTGGCCTCGATGCGCAGCGTCCTGGTCAGCCCGACGACAGCGTGCTTGCTCGCGGCGTAGCCGCCGGCCCACGGGAACGGGAGCAGGCCGGCGATCGACGCCGTGTTGACGATGTGGCCCGTGCGCTGCTCGACCATGCCGCGGTAGACCGCCTGCACCCCGTGGGCGACGCCGCGCAGGTTGACGTCGAAGACGTCGTCCCAGTCCTCGGCCGCGTAGGTCTCCATCCCGCCGCCGATGCCGATCCCGGCGTTGTTGAAGAGCAGGTCGATGCGCCCGTGCCGGCCGCGCACGTCGCGCGCGAGCGCCTCGAACGCGTCGAGGTCGCGCACGTCGAGCTCCGCCGCCTCGGCACGCCCACCGCGCGCCGCGATCGCATCCACGGCCGTGCGGGCGAGCTCCACCTGCCGATCGGCGAGCACGACGGCACACCCCCGGCCCGCCAGCTCCTCCCCGAGCGCACGCCCGATCCCCGAGGCCCCACCGGTCACGACCGCAACCCGCCCCACAAGTGTGCGGCCCTCGACCGTCTTCACATCGCGGATGCTAAGCGTCAGTGGCTGTGGTAGGCCGCGCCGGCTGCCGTGTCGACGACGACGACTTCGCGTGTCGGCGACTCCAGCGGGCCGTGTTCGTATCCAACGACCATGCGCGTCTCCAAAGCGTCGAACACCCGCTGCAACGTCATCGCCGTGGTGGGATGCTGGCCACTCTCGATCCTCGAGATCACCGACGCCGTGGTGTTCATGCGCTGGGCGAGTTGCTGCTGTGTCAGGCCGAGCTGGGATCGCCGCTGGATCAGCAGTCGCGCCAGACCCTCGAAGCTCGCCAGCCGGGCGCGGGCACGCTGGTAGTCCGGATCGCGACGTCGGTCGCGCCACTGCTTCGGCGGGGGCTGTTCAGAGCGGGCATCCATGCGAGACCTCGTATCGGGCTGTGACGGAGCAGACTTTAGCAATTTTGCTAACGACTAGTCTGCACGCTGCGCCCGCTGGATGCGCGGCGGGCCGACGAGCTTCCACGCCGTAGCCGCTCCGACCGCCATCGTGAGCAGCGTCGCGCCTACCACGACCATCGCACGGCCGGTCGGACAGTGCTCGAGGATCCCCGGCAACGCTCCGAAGACCGTGGCCACCAGCGTGGGTACGAGCAGGACGCCGGTCAGCCACGCCACGAGCTGCTGGAGCGCCTGCCCCCGCTGCGCGGCGAGGTCCGCGATCTGAAGCTGATCGACCGCGGCGCGGCTCGCGATGAGCTGTAGCGTCGCACGCTGCGCCTCGAGCAGCGTCCCGAGCTCGGCGCGACACGAGTCCAGGACCGCCGGGATCTGGAGCGCCTCGCTCTCGGTGCCGTGAGCGCGGAACCAGGCGGACATCGAGTCGCGTCCGGGCCGGGCGAGACGGCGGACCTCGCGATCCACTGCGAGGGTCTGTCGGCGGAGCAGGGCAAGATCGGCCTGCACGGTCGCCGAGGCGTCCGCCCGCTCGCTCACGTCCAGCCCATGCGCGTCCAAGTAGGCCCGCTCCAGCTCCGCCTGGCGCGCCGCCAGAGTTCCGAGGACCGCAGGCCATGCAGCCACGGTTTCGAGGAGGAGGGCCGTCGCCAGGTCGTCCGATGCGGCGCTCGGCCATGGGTGCCAACGCCGCCGCAGCCGACGGAGCAGATCCTCGTGGGCGAGCTCATCGGGCTCACCCCCGCCCTCGTTCACTGCGGGGCCACGCGCGGTGAGCACCCAGCCTGAGCCTGCGATCAGCGCCAGGGGACGCACGGAGAGCCGCGCGGGCATGTCGGCGCAATGGGCGGCGGCAAGGTCGGCGGTCCTCAGCGTCCGATCCGCACCGGCGGCCCCCAATACGTCCGCCCGCCGTAGCTCGTCAACGGCCTCCCAATCGAGTCCGGGAAGGCCCAACTCCGCCAGCCGTGCCTCGATCTCCTCGGGCGCGGCGGCGAGTTCGACGTCCACCCAGATCAGCGCCGACGTGCGGTTCAGCGGCGCGGCCGCCACCTCGACAGGCTGGCCACCCGGGCGATCGAGCGGAAGGCGGATTACGACGACAGCAGCCATGGGAGGGGCCGGCGGGCCCCTTGCGCCTAGCCGGCGGCTTCGGCGTAGGCGCGCGACACGGCCCGCTGCGCCTCGGCCGTCTCGAGGCCGCGCAGCAGCCGGGCAAAGCGCTCACGCAGGTCGTTGTTCACGCTGCACTGGCCACTCTCGAGGTCGGCGATCGTCGCGAGCGAGAGCCCGAGGTGGGCGGCAAGCTCCTCCTGGCTGATGTCGGCGCGGGCGCGTGCAGCGATCACGAGGCGTGCCAGCGCCTCGGGTTCATACATTCGGGCGCGCGCTTCCCGGTACTCGGCGCTGTGCCGCCGGGATGCCCATGCGGTCTCGGCCATCGGGATTGTCCTTCGCGTGTCGGTTAGGTATTTAGGCGATGACATTAGCAGAATTGCGAAGTACGTCAAGGCGCCCAGCTTCCGAACGGCGAGAGCTCGTGCCCCTGAGTCCTCGCACGAAAGTCGTCCCACCGCTCCTCCGCGATGGGACACGCATCGGCAGGTCGGTTGCGGCCGGTCCCCTTGGAGGCGTGCAGGAGGATGGCGTAAATCTGATGGACCGCGTAGAGGATTCCGACGTCGATCGCGCCGTGGTCCGTGCGAACGGGGCAACGCAACTCCCAGAGATCGGGCGTGACGCGCGCGCAATGGGGCTCCGGCAGCCACGGGCGGTCGGGCGACAGGCTGTTGAGACGTTCGATGTGCTGATCGACGACGGCCCACACGGCCACATCGCCCAGTGCCTCTGTGAACTCGGGAACCGGCTGGGTCTCGTCGAGCGCTCGGTAGTACACGGGTTGCAGGGGAGGCATGGCTCGACCTTGCAGTGTTACTGACCGGTGCGCTCTTGACTACCCGTGTGAGAGGTCCCAGCCGAAGCAGAGCGAGCGCCAGGTGGGGCGTTCGCGGTCGTAGAAGCGATGGGCGTCGGCTCGGGTTTCGCTCGAGTCGAGCTCGAGGTGGGTCGCTCCGCGCGAGCGGGCCCAGTCCTTCGCGGCGTCGAGCAGGGCCTTGCCGAGCCCGCGGGAGCGCTGGGACGGGTCGACGGCGAGGTCCTCGACCCAGGCTCGGGGGCCGAAGCGGACAGACTCGAGGTCGAGGTAGACCGTGCAGAGGCCGGCGACCGCGCCGTCGACGTCGGCGACCAGCACCTCGGTACGGTCGGACGCGATCGCGCGGGCCAGGGCGGCTGCCGCGCGTTCGGGATCCCAGCGCGGGGGCCGGATCCCCGGCGGCGCGAAGAGCCACTCGTACGCCGCCACCAGCGCGGCGACGTCGTCGTCGGCCGCCGGGCGTATCACCCGCCGGCCATGGCCGGCAGGATCACCAGCGTGTCGGCGTTGCCGACGCCGGTGTCGAGCCCGTCCAGCACGCGGACGTCCTCGTCGTTGAGGTACACGTTGACGTACCGGTTCAGTGAGCCGTCGGGGCCGAACAGCTGGGACTCGGTGGCGGGGTGCTGCGAGGCCAGGGCCTGCAGGACCGCGCCGACGGTCTCGCCGTCGGCCGAGACCTCCTTCTCCCCGCCCACGGACGGGCGGAGCACGGGGGGAACCTTGATCGTCGCCATCGTCAGCAGGCTAGCCCGCGGCCGCGCAGAAGGCCTCGTAGTCCGGGAACACGCCCAGCTCCTCGTCCGAGATCTCGGCCGGGTCCTTCGAGCAAATCGGGCACTCGGGGTCACGGCGGACCTTGAGCTCGGTGAACGTCGCGCCCAGCGCCTCGTAGAGCAGCAGGCGGCCGACGAGCGGCTCGCCCGCACCCGTGATCAGCTTCACGACCTCGGTCGCCTGCAGCAGGCCCATCGTGCCCGGCAGCACGCCCAGCACGCCGTTGGCGCCGCACGAGGGGGCGAGCTCGGCGGGCGGCGGCACCGGATACAGGCAGCGGTAGCACGGTCCGTCGTGCGGCTTGAAGACGGAGAGCTGGCCGTCGAAGCCGAGGATCGAGGCGGACACGACCGGGATGTCGAGGCGCACGGTGGCGTCGTTGAGCAGATAGCGCGTGGGGAAGTTGTCGACCCCGTCGACGATCACGTCGTAGCCCTCGATGATCTCCATGACGTTCGAGGCGTCGAGGCGCGTCTTGTACTTGACGACGTCCACGTCGGGGTTGATGGCGGTGATCGACTGCTCCGCGGAGTCGACCTTCGGCACGCCGATCCGATCGGTCGTGTGGATGACCTGGCGCTGCAGGTTCGAGAGATCCACGTCGTCGTCGTCGACCACGCCGAGCGTGCCGACGCCGGCGGCGGCCAGGTAGAGCGCGGTGGGCGAGCCGAGCCCGCCCGCGCCGAGCAGCAGCACCTTCGCGTCGAGCAGCTTCGTCTGCCCCTCGAGCCCGATCTCGGGCACGAGCAGGTGGCGCGAGTAGCGCTCGCGCTGCTCGGCCGACAGCGCGCGCGGGACCTCGACCTTGTAGCCGCGGTCCTTCCAGAGCGTGATGCCGCCGGTCATCGACCTGACGTTCTCGTAGCCGAGCAGGTCCTTCAGCGTGTGCGCCGCCAGCGCCGAGCGCTGGCCGGACGCGCAGTAGAGGACGACCTCCTGGGAGCGGTCGGCCCCCACGACGCCCTCGATCCGCGACTCCAGGTAGCCGCGCGGGACGTGCTTGGCGCCGGGGATGTGCCCGGCGTCCCACTCGGTGCTCTCGCGCACGTCGATGAGGACGATCCCGTTGCCCAGGTGCTCGCTGACCTGCGCCGGATCGACCTCCTCGACCTGGCTCTTGATCTGGCGGATGACCTCCGCCCCACTCGGGCTCATCGTCAAAGTCCTCGAAGCTGGTCGGGATTCAAAGCTTCACAAAGGATAGCGCTAACTAAGGCGCTCACCCGAGCTTGCGAGGGTGAGTAAGCCCGCATAGGTTGTCTTACCCATCAACGCCACGGCCCGGTCTGCCGATGACCTCGGCAGATGCGCTCGCGCACGCTGCTCACCCAGGTCCTGGCCGTCAACACGGCGCTCGTCGCGCTCACGGCGTTCATGGCCGCGCTGGTCGCCCGCGACCGCCTCAAGGATGCCGCGAGCACCGAGGGCCTGCTGCTGATCGCGCTCGCCGTCTCCGGCGTCGTGCTGCTCAACTCGATCCTCCTGCGCAAGCGCCTGGCGCCGATCGAGCGTCTCGTCGACGCCATGAGCGGCGTCGACCTCTCCAACCCCGGGAAGCGTGCCGACGTCACCCGGGGCGCCGCCGACGAGGTGCGCCGCCTGACGGCCGACTTCAACCGCATGCTCGAGCGGCTCGAGGAGGAGCGCCGGCAGTCCGGTCGCGCGGTGCTGCGCGCCCAGGAGCAGGAGCGCTCGCGCATCGCCCAAGACCTGCACGACGAGGTCAACCAGGCGCTGACCGGCGTGCTGCTGCGGCTGCAGGCGACGATCGGCGACGCCCCGCCCGGCCTGCAGCGGGAGCTGAGCGAGACCAAGGAGGTCGCCGCCCAGGCGATGGAGGAGCTCCTGCACCTCGCCCGCCAGCTGCGCCCCACCGCGCTGGACGACCACGGGCTCGTGCCCGCGCTCGCCTCGCAGGTGGCCGACTTCGGCGACCGCACGGGCATCCGCTCGACCTTCCGCCGCCACGGCCAGCTCCCGATCCTCAGCGACGAGGAGCAGCTCGTGATCTACCGCGTCACGCAGGAGAGCCTTTCCAACGTGGCCCAGCACGCCTCCGCCCGCCACGTCGACGTGGAGCTGTCGTTCGTCGGCCGCACCGTGCTGCGCGTGCGTGACGACGGGCGCGGCTTCGTCCGCAACGGCGCCGGCCGCAAGCGCGCGGGCGTCTCGGGCATGCGCGAGCGCGCCCTGCTCGTGGGCGGCCGCCTGACCATCTTCAGCGAGCCCGGAGACGGGACCACCATCGAACTCACCATGGGAGCCACATGAGGATCCTCATCGCCGATGACCACGGCATCGTCCGCGGCGGCTTGAAGCTGCTGATCGAACGCCAGCCCGACATGCAGGTCGTGGCGGAGGCCGACGACGGCGTCGTCGCCTTCGAGCAGGCGCTCGCCACGCGCCCTGACCTGTGCGTGCTCGACGTCTCGATGCCGCGCATGACCGGCCTGCAGGCCGCCCGCCAGATCCGCTCGCACCTGCCGCAGACGCAGGTGCTGGCGCTGTCGATGCACGACGACGAGCGCTACGTGTTCGACGCGCTGAAGGCCGGCGCGTCCGGCTACGTGCTCAAGCGCGAAGTCGACCAGGCGCTGCTCAACGCGATCCGCGCCGTCCATCGGGGCGACGCCTTCCTCACCAACGCTGTCGAGCGCCAGCTGATCCGCGACTGGATGTCCGACGACTCGGCCGGACCGGACGAGCCGCTCTCGCCGCGCGAGCAGGAGGTCCTGAAGCTGATCGCCGAGGCGCACACGAACAAGCAGATCGCCGAGATCCTCCACCTGGCGGAGAAGACCGTCGAGTCGCATCGCGCGAACCTGCTGCGCAAGCTGGGCATGCGCGACCGCGTGGAGCTCGTCCGCTACGCGATCCGCCGAGGGTTGACGGAAGCCTAAGCTGGGCGGGTGCTGGTCCCCACGCGCGTGCTGCTCGCCCTGATCACGCTGTGCCTCTGCGCGGTCGCCGGCGTGCTCGGCGTCTGGCTGGCGCAGCGCGGCAGCGACGCTCCCGCCGCCACGGGATGGGAGGGATCGATCCGGCCCCCCGGCGCGCGGCTGCCTGAGTTCGCGCTGCGCAGCGCGGAGGGCGAGACCGTCACGGCCGAGAGCCTGCGCGGCCGGCCGGTGGTCGTGACGTTCATCTACTCGACCTGCGACGACACCTGCCCGGGCCAGGTGCAGAGCATCCGCGGGGCGCTCGACGACCTCGGGCGCGACGTGCCGGTCGTCGGCGTGTCGGTCGACCCGGCGAACGACACGCCTGCGCGGGCGCGCGCGTTCGTCCTCGAGCAGTCGATGACCGGGCGGATGGACTTCCTGCTCGGCAGCCGGGCGGAGCTGGCGCGGCTGTGGCAGGCGTTCGGGATCGCCCCGCAGCGCGACGGGCGCGACCATTCCGCCTACACGGTGCTGGTCGACGCCGCCGGCCGCCAGCGCGTCGGCTTCCCGGTCTCCCAGCTCACTCCGCGGCGCCTGGCGCACGACCTCGCCCGCCTGTGACTGCCGCGGCGCTCCCCCAGCTCTTCGACGAGCTGGCCTTCGGCGGAGAGTGGCGGCGCTACCAGAAGGCGGCGATCGCGGCCTTCGAGCGCGACCGCGCCGCCGGCCGGCGGCGGACCCACATCGTCGCCCCGCCGGGGTCCGGCAAGACGCTCGTGGGCGTCGAGCTCGTCCGCCGGGCGGGCCGCCGCGCGCTCGTGCTGGCGCCGAACGGCGCCGTCCAGATGCAGTGGCCGCGGGCGGTCCGCCAGTTCGCCCCGGCCGCCGAGGTCGGGCGCACGGCGGGAGCCGAGCCCGCGTTCCCGATCGCGTGCATGACGTACCAGTCGCTGTGCCAGCTCGACGACCCGGAGGTCGCACTCGGTCGCGTGGCCGTGACCCGCTGGGCGGCCGAGCGGGCGGCAGCGACCGGCGTCGAGCTCGAGGCGGCCCGCCGCGAGGGCGAGCGCTACGAAGGCGCGGCGGCGGAGCGCCGGGCGCGCGAGATCGCGGGTATCACCGCCGCCGTCAAGCGCGAGATCGCCCGTGGCGAGCACGCGGGGGTCGAGCTCGCCGACCTGCTCTCGGCGACCGCCAGGGCGCGTGTGGCCGCGCTGCGGGCCGGTCGCGTGGGCATCGTCGTGCTGGACGAGTGCCACCACCTGGCGTCGATGTGGGGCTACGTGGTGCGCGCCGTGCTGGACGAGCTGGGCGGCGAGGACGTCCACGTCGTCGGGTTGACGGCGACGCCGCCCTCAGACCTCACGGGCGAGGAGTCCGAGCTCTACGCCGAGTTGCTCGGGCCGGTCGACTACACGGTGCCGACCCCGGCCGTGGTCCGCGACGGGCACCTCGCCCCGTACCAGGAGCTGGCCTGGCTGACCGAGCCGCTGTCCGGCGAGCGGGCCTGGCTGGCCGAGCACGACACGCGCTTCAAGGAGCTGATCACGGCGCTCCACGAGGACGCCGAGGGGCCGCTCTCGTTCCCGGGATGGGTGATCACGCGGCTGCGCGAGCGGCGGCGGTCGGCCGACGACGACGCCCAGGTGCCGTGGGAGGACTTCCAGCACCGCTCGCCGCGACTCGCGCGCGCCGGCGTCCGGTTCCTGGGCTCGGCCGGGCTGGCCCTGCCCGAGGGCGCGCCGCGCGGCGAGGCCTACCGCCGCCCGCCGGATCTCGAGGACTGGCTCGCGCTGCTCGAGGACTACGCCCTGCGCTGCCTGCACCCGTCGGCCGAGCGGGCGGCGGGCGACCGCTACGCGGCGGTGGCCGCCGCGCTCGGCGAGCTCGGGTTCCGGCTCACGCGGCAGGGCATCCGGCGCGGCACCTCGGAGGTCGACCGCCTGCTGACCGGCTCGCAGTCCAAGGCGATCGGGCTGGTGGAGGTCCTCGCGTCGGAGATGGAGTCCCGCGGCGACGCGCTGCGGGCACTCGTGCTGTGCGACGCAGAGCTGGCCGAGGCCAAGTCCGACCCGCTGCTGGGCGGCGTGCTCGACCCGGCCTCGGGCACCGCGCGCCACGCGCTGGTCGCGCTCGGGGCGGACGCGCGGACGGCTCCGCTTCGCCCGCTGGTGGTCTCCGGCCGCGGGCTTCGCTGCCTGCCGGCCGACGCCGACGTCCTGCTGGCCGCGCTCGTCGAGCACGCCGAGGCGCACCTGGCGCTGCCCGAGTGGTCGGCCGAGCCCGACGGCGTGCTCGTTTCGCTCCGCTCGTCGGGCGCCGAGTGGGTGCCGCGCGCCTGGGTCGAGCTGGCCACGCGTGTGCTCGAGAGCGGCGTCTCGGGCGTGCTGATCGGCACCCGCGCGCTGCTCGGCGAGGGCTGGGACTGCCCGGCGGTGAACTGCCTGGTCGACCTGACCGTGGCCACCACCGGCGTGTCCGTGCAGCAGATGCGGGGCCGCTCGCTGCGGCTCGACCCCGGGGACCCCTCGAAGCTGGCGTCGAACTGGGACATCGTGTGCGTCGCCCCGGACCTCGCGCGCGGGAGCGCGGACTACGCGCGCTTCGTGCGCAAGCACATGCATCTCTATGCGCCGGCCGACGACGGCGAGATCGAGGCCGGGCCGTCGCACGTGCACCCGGAGCTCGGCCCCTTCGCCCCACCCCCGGCGAGCCACTTCGCCGCCGTCAACCGGGCGATGGTCGCGCGCGCCGCCGCCCGCGCCGAGGCGCGCGAGCGCTGGCGCCTCGGCGAGCCCTACGTCGGCGCAGATCTCCGCACGCTCGTGGTCCGGCCGCGCGACGGCACCGCCGGTGGCCACAGTGACGCGACCGCCGAGCGTGGGGCGGGTGCGCCGCCGATCTCGCAGCGGACCCCGCTCGCGCTGGCCGCCGCCGGGCTGCTCGTCGCGCTCGTGGCGACGCTCCTCGCCGGGCCCGTCGGCCTCGGCGGCCTCTCGGTCGCGCTCGCGTGCCTCGGCTGGGCAGCGCTCCGCCTGCGGCGCGCGCAGCGGCGGCTGCCGCTCGTCCTCCCGCTCGACGGCGCCGCGCGCGCGGTCGCCGACGCCTACCGGGCGCTCGGCGAGCTCTCCGACGAGGCCGCCGCATCGCTCGTCGTCGAGCCGCGCACGTCCGGCTACCTGCGCGTGGCCCTCACCCGTGCGACGCCCGAGGAGAGCGAGCGCTTCGCGACCGCGCTCGACGAGCTGGCCTCAGTGGCCGACGCCCCGCGCTATCTCGTCGGCCGCCCGCTCCCCGATCCGTCGGCGGGCGCCGGCGCGCTGCTCGGCCGCGTGCTGCTCCGCCGCCCGCCGTTCCCGGTCCGCCACCACCCGGTGCCGGCCGACCTCGGCCGCCGCAAGGAGCGCGCCGAGGCGTTCGCGCGCGCCTGGGCGAACCACCTCGGTCCGACGCGGCTGGTCTTCACCCAGCGCACGGACGAGGGCCGCCGCGCCCGCGCCGCGGCGGCCGCGGAGGACGGCGGCTATGAGACGGTCGTGCGCGACATCTGGGTCTGAGCCAGGGAGTCCTGCGCAGCGTCCTCGCGGTCCTGGGCCGCGCGGTACGCGGCGTAGGTGGCCGGCGCGGGCACGGAGGACCAGCGGCGGTAGGCCTGCCGGGCCTCGTCGCGGGCGTCGCTCCACGCGTCGTACGGGGCGCTGCGGCGCTGGCGCCGGAGCACGATCTCGCGCGTGTCGGCGACCTGGTCCAGCAGATCTCGGAGCTCGTGGCTGCTCACTGGTGCCCCTCGCCGGTGGCATTCCCACCCGACCCTGGTTTGTACGCATGGGTCGGCGCAGAGGTTGCGCATCGGACGCACCGGAAGGTCAGGATCCCTTGCCGCGACGATCGCGCAGGCGGCCGACCAGGAGCACGGCGACCATGATGAGCAGCGGCGCCGCGTAGAGCAGGTCGACGAGCCAGTGGCCGACGTGCGCGATCGTCATGTGTTGAGCGCCGCCGACAGGAGCCACAGCCCGAGGAGCGTGAACAACACCATCACGCCAAGCATGACGAGCTGCGAGCGCGCCGCCGCGCGCGGGCTGCCGTAGACGGACAGTGCGCGGTCGTGGGCGAGCACGAGCCCGGCGACGTGACCGGTGACGAGCGCCCCGACCTGGACGTACCAGATCCCGGTCGCGGAGACGACCGAGTAGTCCGTGCTCGAGCCCGCGCCGCCGAAGAGGTCGCTGCCGTCGCCGAGCGGGTCGGAGGCGAGGCGCCACAGGTCCTGGCCGCTGTAGACGAGCAGGGAGAAGTAATGGGCCACCAGGTAGGCGGCCGCGATCGGGATCAGCGTGTGGACGAAGCGCCGCCCGAGCTCGCGCCGCGACAGACGCAGGCCGTCGCGCGGCATCCCGCTCACGCCCGCGGCCCAGATCGCGCTCACGACGGCGATCGAGATCAGCAGGCCGACGGCGAACGCGAGCTCGAGCCCAAGGCCCTTGGAGAGCCCGATTCCGGTGAAGCCGTCCTGCATGTCCGTGACGATGCCGTTGAAGAGCGGGCCCTCGCGCGCGCCGTCGAACGCGGTCGTCCCGATCCCCACCAGCAGCACGGCGGTCGTCCCCGCCACGGCCACCAGCGACGTCGTCGCGACCACCGGCGGGCGCAGCACGAGCCGCCCGTCCGCGCGCCGGCCGAGCGGCGCCAGCCGCGCGATCAGCCCGAACCAGACGCCGAACGCGTCACCGCGCCGCGTCCAGGCCTCGACGCCATAGAGGCTCATGCCGACCAGCTGGATGGCCAGGTAGACGAGCATGAGCACCGCGAGCGGACCTGGGTCCCGCGCCGCGGCCCAGCACAGCTCGCAGATCGCGAAGGCGAGTATTCCGAGCGCAGCCGGCCAGTGGCCGAGCCGGTCCGGGTAGGGCAGCGGCTCGGGCATCGCGTCGCCGCCGAGACGCGCTGCGACCCAGCCCGTCAGCCGGCCCAGCGCCCGCCAGGGGCTCAGCAGGCGGAAGACGTCGCCGAGCAGGAGCGAGAGGAACGGGATCCCGACCCAGAACCCGACGTAGACCGCGGTCGGCGCGAGGTTCTGCTGCTGGGTGTCGGTCCCCGCCAGGCCGGCGTAGGCGACGGCAGCGAAGACGACGACGCCGGCCGTGCCGAGCAGCACCTCGACCACGAGCGGGATCCGCACGAGCGGCCGCTCCCGCCGGCGCTCGAGCCGCGGCCGTGACCACCCCGCCGCGAGCGCCAGGAACGAGACCACGAGCACCGCCGCCGCGGCCGCGGCGAACAGCGCGACGGGGATCGGGAGGTCGGCGCGTCCGACGATCCCGTGAGCGATCAGCCACACGGGAATCGAGTCTAGGAACGACGAAGGCCCCGCTTGCGGCGGGGCCTTCGGTCAGACGATCGCGCGGGTGCGCGGTGACTACTTGGTGCAGCTCTTCGACGCGCTGGTCGACGCCGTGCGCTTGGCCGGAGGCGTCGGGTTGTCCGAGTAGCGCAGCGTCGCCTTGAACGGGTACTTCTTGTCGTTGCAGCCCGTCGAGGAGAGCAGGCTCTTGCTGCCCTTCTTGAGGTAGATGTTCGCGCTCAGGTCCTGGAGGGCCGAGTACACGCCCGGGGCCGGCTGCTGGATGTTCGGGAACTGGGCGTACTCACCCTTGCCGTCCGGCACCTTGATCGAGATCCGCGTGCCGTACTTGCCGCTGGCCTTCTTGATCGTGCCCTTGAGGGCCGTCTCGACGTCGCCGCCGACCTGCTGGAGCAGGAAGAGAAGCTGCTTCTTCGTGCCGTTGAAGACGGTGACCTTGAACTTCAGCGGGCTCGGCGTGGCGCTGTACGGACCGAGGACCGCGTTCGCCGCTCCGCTACCGGCCTTGGAGCCCTTCGGGCAGGCGCTCGGGTCTCGCTCGGTCGCCAGCTTGATGTGGTCGCATGCCGGCAGGCCCTTGCCGCTGACCTTCCAGGACTTCGGCAGGTAGAGGTCGAGGATGTCCATCGTCGTCTTGCTCTCGGCGTTGTTCTTCACGAGCAACTTGAGCCGGGCGGGCTTGGGGTCGCTCTTTGTGCCCGCGTTCTTCGGCGTGGCCGTGTTGATCGTGAGCTTGGGCGCCGGGGCCGGGTTCTGGGCCAGGGCGACGGCGGTAAGACAAAGGGCGGTAAGCGCCGCAACGGCGGCGATCAGGTACTTGCGCAAGGGTTCTCCTCCGAAATGGGAACTCGGATTGACTGAGGAATCAACCCCGGAGCGTGCCGGAAGTTTCGCCCGGGGCGCAACGGGCTTCCGTACAGGTGCGGTTCAGCGCCCGCAGAGACGCTCCACGCCGTCGAGCAGCGTCCAGTTTCCGCGCAGCACGCGCTCCGCCTCGGCGACCAGCGCGTCCTCGTCGGCGCCGTCCAGACGGGCCTCGAGCATCGCCCGCCCCTCGGCGGCGTGCTCGACGTCGCGCTCGGCGTGGAGGTCGAAGTAGGCGGTCGCCGGGCCGGCGCCGAAGCCGTAGTGCTCGCGCAGGCCATCGGCCTTCACGCGCGAGATCGCGGGCTGCGCGGCCTCGATCGCGTACAGCGCCGCGAGGTGGCCGAGCAGGTCCCGCCCCTCGCCCACCCATGCCGCCGCACACTCGGCGGTCTCGGGCTCGATGGGCGCCGGACCGTCCGTCCCGGCGGCACCGGCGAACGCGTCCCACAGCGCGACGTGGGCGGCCTCCTCGCCCGCGTGGGCGGCGAGCTCTGCGCGGCCTGAGGGATCGGCCGCGCGGGCCGCCGCGTCGGTGGCACCGGCCAGCGCCACGACCGCATACCGGTACTGGCCGGCGTAGAGCGCGAGCTCGTCGCGGGTCAGCTCCCCGCGGCTCCAGCGCGTGTAGAAGGGATGCTCCAGGACGTTCCAGCGGGACTGCACGTCAGCGAGGCGAGACCAGAGGTCCACGCGTTCCTCCTCAGGGTGGGTTCCGAGCCGTAGGCCGATGCTACCTTCGTCGCCGGTGCGCGCGCAGCCCCACACGATCCCCGCGCCGCCGTTCCCGCGCGGCCTGCCGTGGATCAACGTCGCTTCGCTGCGCATGGACAAGCAGCTCGGCCGCCCCGTCCTGGTCGAGTTCTGGGACTTCTGCCGCGTGAACTCGCTCCGGACGCTGCCGTACCTGAAGGCCTGGCACGAGCTCTATCCGGAGCTGCGCGTGATCGGCATCCACGCGGGCGGCTTCCTCCCCGCGCGCGAGGAGGCGAACGTGCGGCGCGCGGTCGAGCGGCTCGAGATCGAGTACCCCGTGGTGGTCGACGTCCAGCTCGAGCTGTGGGACACGTACGGCAACGAGGGCTGGCCCGCCCGCTACCTGTGGGATGACCAGGGCGCGCTGTTCTCGATGCACTACGGCGAGGGCGCGTACGCGGAGACCGAGCACGAGATCCAGGAGCTGCTCGCAGTCCAGCGCGAGGTCGTGCCGCCCGTGCGACCCGAGGACGAGCCGGGCGTGCTCCTTCCCGCCCAGACGGAGGACCAGCCCGGCGCCTACCGCGGCCCCTACGAGGCCGGCGGCGTGTGGGCGGTGCTCGAGGGAGAGGGATCGGTGCGCGTGAACGGGCGCACGATCGCCGTCTCCGAGCCCGGCTGCTTCCCGCTCGTCGAGCACCCCCACCACACCGCCGCCGTGCTCGATCTCGAGGTCGGGCCGGGCGTCACGTGCCACGCGACGTGCTTCACCCCGGGGGTTGCAGCTCCCGGTGGCCACGGTCTCCCAGCAGCCTGACCAGCCGCGGCGGCTCGTCGCCGTCGACCCGCACCGCCGTGCCCGGCCAGTAGGGCGACCCGTTCGGCTGCGGCGTGAGGAAGTGCGGCTGGTAGAGCCACGACCCGGTGTTGAGGATCTGCCCGCCCGCTCGCGTCGTCCACTCGGCGGGGTCGTCGCCCGGCCACGGGCCGGAGCGGTGCGAGTGGCCCCAGATCACGTGCGGCGCATGCACGCCGAGGCGATCCAGGACCTCGCGGATGCCGCGCAGGTAGCCGCGACGCAGGCCGGCGCCCGAGAGGTCACGGTCGACGGGCCCGATGCCGAGCGCGTTGATGCCCGCCACCACAGCCGCGAAGCCCGCGCTGAGCGCGGCGGTCCGGATCGGGCGCCCGAGGCGCCCACGGCCCCCGAGCGCCACCCAGGCGCGCGACGAGACGCCGGCCCCCGCGCTCATGACCGCGCGGTCGGAGCGCTGCGTGAGCGCATGGATCCACGCGTAGATCGGCGCGAGCACGGCCTCGTAGTCGTCCGGCGACGCGCCGTCCTCGGGCAGCGTGACCGCCCAGCGCGCCATGGCCCCCGCGGCCAGGCGCTCGAAGGTCGGCACCGTGGCGTGCACGTCGGAGTAGTGGCCGTGGATGGCGAACACGTCGTCGCGCAGCCACACGCCCGGGTACGCGAACCGCACCCGGGCGGGTGCCGCCCGCTCGGCCAGCGCGGCAGCGAGCGGGCCGGCGTCGCCCGGCTCGATCAACTGCTCGAGCCCGAGGAAGCCGGACGGCTCGGTCAGGAGCCGGGAGTCGATCCAGCCGGCCACGAGCCCGTGGTCGTGGTTGCCGGCCAGCACGAGCAGCTCGCCGTCCGGGCCGAGCGCCCGCCCGAGGTCGCCGAACAGCGCGCCGGCCAGCTCCGGCGCGGCTCGTTGCGGGCCGTCGCGGAGCTCGAGGCCGTCACCGAGGATGACAAGCCGGTCCGCGTCCCGCGCCGCCTCGAGCAGCGGCTCGCGCAGCTCCGCCCGCCGAAGGAGATCCCGGTGGGTGGTCGCCCCGAGGTGCAGGTCCGAGATCACCAGCGTCCGCACCCGCACTAGTGTGGCGGGCCGCCATGAACGGACCACTCGAGGGGCTGATCGTCGCCGACTTCTCGCGCGTGCTCGCGGGCCCCTACGCCTCGATGCTGCTCGGCGACCTCGGGGCCGACGTGATCAAGGTCGAGCGACCCGGGGCAGGCGACGACACGCGCGCCTGGGGGCCGCCGTGGCACGGCGACACCAGCACCTACTACCTCGGCCTCAACCGCAACAAGCGCTCCATCGTGCTCGACCTCGCCGACCCCGGCGACCGCCAGCTCGCGCGCCGGCTGGGGGAGCGCGCCGACGTGCTTCTCGAGTCGTTCCGGCCGGGCCTGATGGCCTCCTGGGGGCTCGACGGCGACACGCTGCGGGGCGCCAACCCTCCGCTCGTGTCCTGCTCCGTCACCGCCTTCGGCTCGGCGCCCGAGGCGTCCGGGCTGCCCGGCTACGACTTCCTGCTGCAGGCGATGGGCGGCCTCATGAGCGTCACGGGCGAGGCGGACGGGCGGCCGCTGAAGGTCGGCGCCGCACTGATCGACCTCGTGTGCGGGCTGCTCGCGGTCACCGGCATCCAGGCCGCCCTGGCCGAGCGCGAGCGCACCGGGCGCGGCCGCCACGTCGAGGTCTCGCTGATGGACTCCGCGCTCGCCGCGCTGCTCAACCAGGGCTCGGCGTGGGTCTCCGGGGGCGCCACCCCGTCACGCCGCGGTAACCGCCACCCGAGCATCGTCCCGTACGAGACATATGAAGCCGCCGACCGCCCGTTCGCCGTCGCGGTCGGCAACGACCGCCTGTTCGCACGCCTGTGCGAGGCGGTCGGCGTGCCCGAGCTGCCGGCCGACGAGCGCTTCGCCACCAACGCCGCGCGCGTGGCGAACGTCGACGCGCTGGGCGAGCGCCTCGAGGCCATCTTCCGCACCGGCCCGGCCGAGCACTGGCTCGCCACGCTCCGCGAGGCCGCCGTCCCGGCCGGCCCGATCAACCGCGTCGACGAGGCGTTCGCCCTGGCCGCCGAGCTCGGCCTCGAGCCGACCGACGACCGCCACGGCGTCCCGCTCGTCACCCCGCCACTGCGCTTCGACGGAGTCCGCCCGCCGATCCGCCGCCCACCCCCGCGGCTGGACGAGCACGGAGACGAGATCAGGCGCTGGCTGCGCGGGCCGCCATCTGCTGGCGGATGACCTTCGGCAGCATGAAGCGGACGTCCTCGCGCATCACCTCGAAGGTCTGCACGTCCTGCGTGCCGCGGGCGCGGAAGTAGTCGACGAGCCGCTCGACGAGCTCCTCGGGCGCGCTGGCGCCGGAGGAGATGCCGACGACGCGGGCGCCGGCGAGCCACTCCTCCTGGACCTGGCCCTCGTTGTCGATCAGGTGCGCCTGGGCGCCGCAGTCGCGGGCCACGTCGACCAGCCGCTGCGAGTTCGAGGAGTTCTTGGAGCCGATGACGAGCACGAGGTCGCAGTCGGCGGCCATCTGCTTGACGGCCGTCTGGCGGTTCGTGGTCGCGTAGCAGATGTCGTCGGTGCGCGGACCGGTGATGTTCGGGAAGCGCTCGCGCAGGCGGTTGATGATCGAGCGCGTCTCGTCGACCGAGAGGGTGGTCTGCGAGATGTAGGCGAGCCGGTCCGGGTCGGGGACCTCGAGCGAGTCGACGTCCTCCTCGGTCTGCACGAGCACGATGTGGTCGGGCGCCTCGCCCGTCGTGCCCTCGACCTCCTCGTGGCCCGCGTGGCCGATCAGGACGATCGTGTAGCCCTCGGCGGCGAACTTGACCGCCTCGCGGTGCACCTTGGTCACGAGCGGGCACGTCGCGTCGATCGTCTCCAGCCCGCGGCGCTCGGCGTCGGCGTGCACGGCGGGTGACACGCCGTGGGCGGAGAAGACCGTGACCGCGCCCTCCGGGATCGAGTCGTCGAGCTCGTCGACGAACACGGCGCCGCGCTCGCGCAGGCTCTCGACGACGTGCTTGTTGTGGACGATCTCCTTGCGCACGTAGACCGGCGGCCCGTGCAGCTCGAGCGCGCGCTCGACCGTCTGCACGGCGCGGTCGACGCCCGCGCAGTAGCCGCGCGGGGCCGCGAGGAGGAGCTTTTCCGGGTTCACCGCTGCAAGTCTAGGAGCAGCTGCACGACCGCCTCGCCGGCGCGGTCGAGCGAGCGCGCCGACACGGCGCTCATGTCGTCGCACCGGCGGTGGAAGCACGGGAACGTGAAGTCGATCAGGTCGATCGCGGGCACCCCGCGGCGGATGAACGGCGTGTGGTCGTCGAGGACGTTTCCCGTCGTGTCGTCGGGGAACGTCGCACCGGCGCCGACCTTGCCCGCCGCACGCCGCAGCTCGGACCACAGCTCAGGGTTCGAACTCGACTCGCGTGGGATCCGCATCCGCCCGCGCTCCGCCACGAAGTCGAGCAGGATCAGGGCCCGTGTCCCGGCGGCATGGCGACCGGCGTAGAACTTCGAGCCGCGCACTCCGGAGCGGTAGAAGTCGAGCCGGTCGTCCGGGCTCTCCTCGCCGTCGAAGAAGACGAACCGGATCGGCGGGGCGGTCGCCGGGCGATCCGCGCGGCGCAACGCACGGGCGATCTCGAGCACCGCCGCCGTGCCCCCCGCGCCGTCGTTGGCGCCCACGAAGCCCGGCAGGTCCTTCGTGTCGTAGTGGGCGGCGACCACGATCGGGTCCCCGCGCCCGCGGATCGAGCCGACGACGTTGCGCAGGCCGCCCGGCACCTCCTGGTAGCGCCCGTTCGGCACGCGGGCGCGCAGCCATCGCGCGAGCCGGCGCGACGCCGCCGAGCCGGCCGGCCGCGGCCCCATCTCCACTTGGCGCCGCAGATCCGCGAACGCGCGGTCGGCGTCGAAGCGATCGACGCGCAAGGCGCCCGACGTGGCCGCCGGCGCGCGCGCCGGCTCGTCGTCAGACCCCAGCCCGACGGCCACGGCCACAGCAGCCGCCGCGAGCACGATCGCCATCCCTGCCACGACGACCAGCCTAGTCGTTGGACGTCACCGCCTCGAGCAGCTCCGCGAAGCGTTCGCGGGCGGCCGCCCGGCGGGTCGGGAGGTGCTCGCTCGGTACGTCGCCGGCAGGCGCCTCGTAGCCGCGCAGGATCTGGCGCGCGGCGCCCTGGCGGTGCACTTCGTCCGGGCCGTCGTAGACGCGTGCGCCGCGCGCGAACCGGTACATCTGCTCCAGCGGAAGGTCGGTCGAGTAGCCGAGCGCACCGTGCGCCTGCAGCGCGCGGTCGACCACGTCGTGGAGCACGCGCGCGCCATAGAACTTGATCAGCGCGATGTCCTGCCGCGCGGCCGCCGCGCCCTCGGTGTCCATCTTCCACGCCGCGTGCAGCGTCATCAGCCGCGCCGCCTGCATCTCGGCCGCCGAGTCGGCGATCCAGTTCTGGATCGTCTGCTTGTCGGCGAGCAGCGAGCCGTGCGAGTAGCGGGACTGCGCGCGCTCGCAGAGCATGTCGAAGGCGCGGCGGGACACGCCGAGCCAGCGCATGCAGTGGTGGATGCGGCCGGGGCCGAGCCGCTGCTGGGCGATCAGGAAGCCGCCGCCGCGCGGCCCGAGCAGCGCGTCGGCGGGCACGCGCACGTCCTCGTAGAGGATCTCGGCGTGGCCGCCGTAGGTGCCGAAGCGCTCGTACGGATGCTCCATGGTCGGGACGTCGCGCAGGATCTGCACGCCGGGCGTGTCGACCGGCACGATGAACATCGACGCCCGCTGGTAGCGCTGTGCGTCGGGGTCGGTGACGGCCATGACGATCAGGAAGTCGGCCACCGAGGCGTTCGTGGTGAACCACTTTCGCCCGTTCAGCACCCACCCGTCGCCGTCCTGGGCCGCACGCGTGCGCAGCAGGGTCGGGTCGCTCCCCGCGGTGTCGGGCTCGGTCATCGAGAACGCCGAGCGCAGGTCGCCGGCCAGCAGCGGATGGAGCCACTGCTGCTTCTGGTCCTCCGTCCCCGCCAGCGCCAGGATCTCGGAGTTGCCCGAGTCGGGCGCCTGGTTGCCGAAGGCCACCGGCGCGAACGGGCTCGTGCCGAGGATCTCGTGCATGAGGCCGAGCTTGACCTGGCCGAAGCCCTGGCCGCCGAGGTCGGGCGGCAGGTGGGCGGCCCACAGGCCGCGCTCGCGGACCTGCTCGCGCAGCGGCTCCATCGCGCGCTCGAGGCCGCCGGCGCCCAGCTCCTCGGCGATCGATTCGAGCGGCCAGATCTCCTCGCGCACGAAGTCGCGCATCCAGTCGAGCTGCTCCTGGAACTCGGGCTCGGTCGAGAAGTCCCACGCCATCGGCTCTGTGATGATGGCACCCGTGCCGTTGCTGGTCGCCGCCGTCGCCGTCGCCGTCGGGGCGACGCTCCAGTCGGCCACGGGATTCGGGTTCTCCCTCGTCGCAGCGCCGCTCGTCTTCGCCGCCGTCGGCCCGGAGGAGGCGGTCGGGCTGCTCACCCTGCTGGGCGCCGAGGTCAGCCTGCTCACGCTCGCGACCGAGCGCCGGCGACCCGCTCCGGCACTCCGCGAGTGCGCGCTGCTGCTGGCGGCGGCGGTCCCGGGCGCCGTGGTCGGTGTCGCCTTGCTGCGGGCGCTCGACACCGTCGCGCTCCAGGTCGCGGTCAGCGTCGGGGTGATCGCGACGCTCGCCGTGTGGCGGGTCACGGCCGCCGACCTTCCGCGGTGGGCAGGCGTGCCGGCCGGCTTCGTGGCGGGCACCCTCACGACCTCCACCACCACGTCGGGACCCCCGTTGATCCTCTTCCTCCTCGGACGGCGGCTGACGCCGGCGCAGATGCGCGACACGCTGCCCGTCTGCTTCCTCGGGCTGAGCGCGATCGGCGCGCTCGCCCTGTGGGCGACCGGGACCTCCGCCGCGGTGCCCGACCCGTGGCACGTCGCGGTGCTCGTCCCCGTCGCGGGAGCCGGCCACGTGCTCGGCCGTCCGGTGTTCGCCCGGCTGGCGGGCAGCGGGCGCTTCGAGGCCGTGATCACCGGCGTGCTGCTGGCCTCCGTGCTCGGTGGCCTGGCCGCCGCCGCGTTGTAGGCTTGCCGCGACCGGACGGAGAGAGAGGGACCATGGCGCAGGCGCACGGTGATCGGCTCACGGCGGTGGACGCATCGTTCCTCGCCCAGGAGGGGCCGACGTCGCACATGCACATCGGCGCCGTGATGGTGTTCGAGGGTCCGCCCCCCGCCTTCGAGGAGTTCGCCGACCACGTGCGCGGACGGCTGCACCTGGTGCCCCGCTATCGGCAGAAGCTCGCGGTCCCGCCGCTCGAGACGGGCCGGCCGCTGTGGATCGACGACCCGACCTTCAATCTCGAATACCACCTGCGGCACACGGCGCTGCCCTCGCCGGGCTCGGAGGAGCAGCTGCGCGCGCTGGCCGCGCGGATCCACTCGCAGCAGCTCGATCGCACGAAGCCGCTGTGGGAGGTCTGGCTCGTGCAGGGGCTCGAGTCCGGCCGCTTCGCGCTGATCTCCAAGAACCACCACGCGCTCGTGGACGGCGTCGCCGGCATGGACCTCGCGACCGTGCTGTTCGACGTCGAGCGGGTTCCGCCCGCACTGCCGTTCGAGGGCGAGCCGTGGACTCCGCAGCCCGAGCCGAGCGCGGTCGCGCTCGCCGCACGCGGTGTGCGCGGGCTGGCGCAGCTGCCGTTCTCGGCCGCCGGCCGGGCGCTCAGCGCGGCCAGCCGGCCGACTTCGTCGCTGCACACGGTGCGCGAGGCGGTCGAAGGCGTCGCCGAGGTCGCCTGGGCCGGGCTCAACCCGGCGCCCTCCACGCCGCTCAACGTCCCGATCGGGCCGCACCGCCGGTTCGTGACGATCCGCAGCGAGCTGAGCGACTTCAAGCGCATCAAGGACGCGTTCGGCGGCACGGTCAACGACGTGGTGCTGACCGTCGTGGCCGGCGGGCTGCGCCGGTGGCTGATCTCACGCGGGGCGCGCGTCGAGGGGCTCGAGCTGCGCGCGCTGGTGCCGGTCTCGATCCGCGCCGCGGGCGAGCGCGGCAACATGGGCAACCGGCTCGCCGCGATGCGGGGACCGCTGCCGGTCTACGTGGACGACCCGGTCGCCCGGCTCCAGGTCGTACGCCAGGCGATGGACGGCCTCAAGGAGTCAAAGCAGGCGGTCGGCGCCGAGGTGCTCTCCGGCGTGCAGAACCTCGCACCGCCGACCGTGCTCGCCCAGGCGTCGCGGATCAACTTCTCGACCCGCCTCTTCAACCTGCTCGTCACGAACGTGCCGGGCCCGCAGTTCCCGCTCTACGCCCTCGGGCGCGAGCTGCTCGACCTCTTCCCCGTGGCGTTCCTCCCGCGCGACCACGCCCTCGCGGTGGCGATCATGTCCTACAACGGCGGGATGGACTTCGGCCTGCTCGGCGACTACGACGCGATGCCGGACCTCGAGGCCCTGGGCGAGATGATCGAGGCGTCGCGCGATGAGCTGCTGGCCGAGGCCTCGCGCGCCACCAACGGGGGGGCTAGTAGCCCAAGGCGAACTTCGCGTCCTCGGACATCTTCTCGGGCGTCCACGGAGGCGTGAAGACCATGTTCGGCACGACCGCATCGACCCCGGGCAGCTCGCCCACGAACTCCTGCATCTGCTCGGAGACCTGCGGCCCGATCGGGCACGCCGGGGTGGTGAGCGTGAACGTCACGTTCACGGTGCCGCCGTCGATCTCCACCCCGTAGACGAGGCCGAGCTCGACGAAGTCGAGTCCGAGCTCGGGATCGATCACGTTGCTGAGCGCCTCGAGGACGTCGTCTTCGTCGACCATGTGACCCATTGTAATTCGACCGGGGTCTGTACGAACTCGCCGGTTTGTATTAGCTTGCCGGGATCGTTCATTTCGACGATCAGCTGGCGATCCTGCGGATGGTGGGCGATGAGGACCGGAACACCAGCGGCAGCCGCCGCCGGCCGCTCTCGGTTGCCCTCATGGCGACGCGCGACGTCATCGTCGACCTGTCCGAGCTGCGCTTCGCCGACGTCTCGCTGATGGTCGACCTCGCGTGCCTCGCGCAGCGCCTTCGCGCGCACGGGCGCACCCTCTGGCTGAGCGGCGCGCAGCCGAACATCCGCCGGCTGATCGAGGCCGTCGGCCTGGACCACCTGCCGGCCGTGCGGCTCGACGGCGCGCAGCCCGCCTTCAGCTGACACAGCCCGAGCCGTAACGTGTAGGGGACCCATGCTCCCGCTCGTCCTGCTCTTCGTGGTGGTGCCGCTCGCGGAGCTGTTCGTGATCATCCAGGTGGGCCAGGCGATCGGCGTGTGGTGGACGATCGGGATCCTGATCGCCGACTCGATCCTCGGCTCGGTGCTGATGCGCTCGCAGGGCCGCTCGGCCTGGCGACGCTTCAACGAGGCGGTAGGCGCGGGGCGCGTCCCGGCGCGCGAGGTGATCGACGGGGTGCTGGTCATCTTCGGCGGCGCACTGCTGCTCACCCCCGGCTTCCTGACCGACATCCTCGGCCTCGTGCTGCTCCTCCCGCCGACCCGAGCGGTCGTGCGGGCCGTGCTGCTGCGGCGCTTCGCGCACCGCCTGGTCGTGTCCGCGACGGCCCCGCGACGGCGCCGGCCCGACGACGTCGAGGGCACAGCTGTCGACGCCGAGCCGGAGCCGCGGTCAGCTCAGTTCTCGGACCCCAGGCGGTCCCAGCAGTAGAGCTCGATGCACTCGGCCGCCAGCTCCGCCGCCCGCTCGGGCGACAGCCAGGGGAGCACCATGTCGAGCGCCTGGTCCTCCGCGAAGCCGGCGTTGAACGCATCCTCGCCCCGGAGACCGGCGGCGATCTTCAGCGCCTCGCGGCGGTTCTCGCCCAGCGCGCTGAACGCGCCGACCAGGAAGTCGCGGTTGGCGACCGGCGTCCCGACCTCCATCGACGCGTGCCAGGCGGCCAGCATCGACAGGTCGTCGTCGTCGAGGTCGGCGACCGCCTTCGCGTAGTGCGAGGCGAGCTCCTCCTCGGGGATCTCGTCGACCCACGCGCGCACGAGCTCGCACAGCAGCTGCCGGCGCGCCTCGCGGCCGACGGTCTCGGCGATCACGCGGATGGCGTCCCGCGGCTCGATGAAGCACAGTGACATGACGCGTCGCACGGTACGCCGGGCCCCGGACGGATCGCCCACGCGGCTCCTCGGCGCGTCGTGAGGGTGGTTCAATGGCGCCGTGCCGGGGCGCTACGAGTCGCACTACCTGCGCGCCGTCGACCCGGCCCGGCCGCGCGGCGCGTGGATCCGCCACACGACGCACCAGGCGCCGGGCGGGGAGCCGCGTGGTGCGCTGTGGTGCACGGTGTGGGACGCCGAGGCCGGCCCGCCGTACGCGGTCAAGCAGCCGCTGCCGTTCACCGGCCCGCCTCCGCCACCACTGCGCGGCCGCGCGGCCGCGTCGGAGCGCGCGGCGACCTGGGAGCTCGAGGTGGCGGGCGGCGCGGGCCCCCTCCGTCATCTTCCGCGCGAGTGGATGTACCGGGCGCCGCTGCCGCGCACGAAGCCGGAGAGCCCGCTGCCCGACGCCGTCTTCACGGGGTGGCTCGAGGCCGGCGGCCGGCGAACCGAGGTCGCGGGCTGGCGCGGCATGGTCGGCCACAACTGGGGCACCGAGCACGCCGAGCGCTGGGTGTGGCTGCACGCCGTCGGCTTCGACGAGGCTCCGGACGCGTGGCTCGACGTGGCGATCGGGCGCGTCCGGGTGGGCGGCGCCCTGACGCCGTGGGTGGCCAACGGCGCGCTCGCCCTCGACGGCGCCCGCCACCGCCTCGGCGGCCTGGGCCGCGTGCGCGGCACGCGCGTGGACGCGCGGCCGGGCGGCCTCGAGGCCGTGCTCGGCGGGCGCGGCGTGAGCGTGCGCGTGGCGGTGAGCGCTCCGCTCGCGCAGACCGTGGCGTTCGTCTACGCGGACCCAGAGAGCGGCGAGCACCACGCCTTGAACTGCTCGATCGCCGAGGTGCGGCTGCGGGTCTCGCGGCCGTCCCGGCCCGATCTCGAGCTCGCGACGGCGTTCGGTGGCGCCTACGAGCTCGGGGTGCGTGAGACCGACCACGGCGTTCCCGTGCAGCCGTACCCGGATCCGTAGCCGAACGCCCAACGGCAACGGCGCATGGAGGAGGCTCGGATCGCGCCGGTTGTCGACTTGACGGCGATATTCGCCGTCAAGTGATCACGGGGCGATCCGTGCCCCGCTTCAATGCCGACGTTCGAGTGCCTCGAGCGCCCGGTCTACGTCGTGGGTGCTGGTGCTCAGGTGGAACGAGAAGCGCGTCAGGCCGTCGCGCTCGGTCGCCATCACGCCGGCGGCGCGCCAGCGCTCGCCGGCCGCGGCGTCGAGCTCGACGGCCACGATCGCCGAGTCACCCGCCGGCAGGCCGAGGCCGGCGCGGAAGCGGTTCGCGAGGCCGACGTCGTGCTCGTGGACCGCGTGGATGCCGACGTCCTCGAGCAGCGCCAGCGCCGGGGCCGCGCCGACCCAGCTCAGCCAGGCCGGCGACACGTCGAAGCGGCGGGCGCTGCCGGCGAGCCGCAGCGGCGCGCCGTAGTTCGTCTCGACGGGGTCGTCGCCGGCGTACCAGCCCGCCAGGTGGGGCCGCAGCCGCTCGGCGGCTTCCGGGCGGACGGCGAAGAACGCCGTGCCGCGCGGGTTCATGAGCCACTTGTACCCACTGCAGGCCATGAAGTCGAAGCGGCCCGCGTCGAGCGGCAGCCAGCCGGCCCCCTGGGTGGCGTCGACGTACGTGAGCGAGCCGTGGTGCGCGGCGGCCGCCTCGATCGCGTCGAGGTCCGCGACCCGCCCGTCGGCCGACTGGACCGCACTGACCGCCACCAGCGCCGTGTCGCCGTCCACGGCCTCGGCGACCCGTTCGAGCGGCACGAGCTCGACCTGGAGCTGCGGGTGGGCGAGGAACGGCCACAGGACCGACGTGAAGTCCTCCTGCGCACACAGCACCCGCGCCCCGCTCTCGAGCGACAGCGCGACCAGCGCCGCGAACGCGGACGACTGCGCGCCGACCGCCACGTCATCCGCCGGCACCCCGTGCAGCCGCGCGAAGCTCGCTCGAGCGGCGCCGACCGACTCGTCCCAGCCCCAGAACCCCGTGCGGCCGTGGCGCCACTCGTCGGCGGCCGCCAGGAACGCCTCGTGCGCCGGGCGCGGCGGCAGCCCGTAGGTCGCGGTGTTCAGGTAGACGGTCTCCGGCGAGAACAGGCGCCGGGCCTCGGCGATCGTCGTCAAGGCGCTCAACGTACAGCGAGCGCGTGCCGCTCGAGCGCGCCGAGGAAGAGCCCCGACGCGAACGCCGTCGCGCCCTCCACGTCGGGCGGCGAGCGCTCGGCCAGGCGGGCACCCAACTCCAGGCCGACGGCGACCATGGCGTGCGCGCAGTACTCGACGTCGACGGGCTGCAGGTGGCCGGCGGCGATCGCCGCGCGCAGGTCCTCGGCCAGCTCCGCCGTGCCCGCCGGCAGCACCGCTTCGCCGAAGCGGGCGCGGATCGTCTCGAGGTTGCTGCGCATGAACGCGAAGCGCGCCGGATCCTCGACGATGAACGCGAAGAACGCGCGGTAGCCGCTCGCCACGAACTCCTCGGCGGTGCGCGCGCTGCGGCGGGCCGCGCGCACGCGGCGGCGCGCCTCGACGCCGGTCTCCTCCACCAGTGCCCGGAAGACGGCGTCCTTGTCCGGGAAGTAGTTGTAGAACGTGCCCGAGGCGAGGGCGGTGCGGCGCACGATGTCCCGCACGCTGGTGGCGCCGTAGCCCAGCTCCGCGAACACCTCGAGGGCGGCGGCGAGGATCGCGCCGCGGTTGGCGGCCTTGGTGCGCTCACGCCGCCCGTTCATGCCACGGTCACCGCCCGCGGCGGCACGGGCAGCGCACGGCCGCGAGCCCGCGCCGCGCCGCGGCGGCGCTCCGCCGCCAGGTCAGCGAGGTAGTCGTCGAAGTCGACCTGCATCGTGTGCCGACGGGAGGCGACGTAGCGCTTGAACATGCGCGCGCGCTCGTCGGCGATGTCCCGGCGCATCTCGCTCGCCGCCGGCAGCGCGTAGCGGCCCGCGAGATACTCCCCCACCCACTCGCTCTGCGCCGCGGCCAGCGGCATGATCGCGCCGAGCGGCTGCAGGAGACCGACGAAGAACACGTTCGGGCGGTCCGGGTGGAAGACGCGACGGAAGAGCGGCAGGTCGTTGTCCGGCGCCGAGATCAGCCCGTCGTCGAAGAACGGGAAGCGCACGTTGTAGCCGGTGCAGTAGACGACGACGTCGGCCTCCACCTCGCTCCCGTCGGCGAACACGACCGTCCGCTCCGTGAGGCCTGCGATGTTCGGCTTCGGCGAGATCTCTCCGTGGGCGAGGCGGGAGAGCACGTCGTCGGAGATCGTCGGATGCGCCTCGAGCGGCCCGTGATCGGGCTTGGGGAGGCCGTACCGCCCGAGGTCGCCGACGACGATCCGCAGCACGCGCCGGGCGACCTCCTGACGGATCTTGAACGGGACGCCGGCGCGCGTGAAGTACTGGTCGGCCGGCCGACCGAACACGTACTTGGGGACGATCCAGGTGCCGCGCCGGGCGGCGAGGTACGTCGCAGCGGCCGAGAAGCTCGACTCCACCGCGATGTCCATCGCCGAGTTGCCCATCCCGAGGATGACCACGCGCCGGTCGCGGAAGAAGGCCGGATCCTCTCCCGTGTAGTCGTGCGCGTGGATCTGGAGGCCGGCGAACCTGTCGCTGCCCGGGAACCCGGGCTCCGGCCAGCGCGGATCCCAGTGGTGGCCGTTGGCGACGACCAGCGCGTCGTAGCTCCCGCTGCGGCCGTCGTCGAGGACGATCTCCCAGGTGCCGTCGGCGGCCGGGGCGGCGCGATCGACGCCGGTCTCGAAGCTGATCCGGTCGCGGAAGCCGAAGTGGTCGACGTAGGCGTCGAAGTACTTCGCGATCTGCGTGTGATGGGGGAAGTCGGGATACGACGCCGGCATCGGGAAGTCGGCGAACTGCATCCGGGCGCGCGACGTGTTGATGTGCAGCGAGCGGTACGCCGACGACATCCCGTTGCGGTTCTTGAACACCCAGTTGCCGCCGACGCGGTCGGACTTCTCGAAGCAGTCGAAGGCGAACCCGCGCTCGTGCAACGCCTTGGCCGCGGCGATGCCCGAGGACCCGGCGCCGATCACGCAGACCCTCGGCAGCCCGTTCATCGGGTTAAAGATGACGCACGCGTCAAGTTCACATCGCGGCTCGGTTCGTGGGGCCTCGCGCGACGCGCGAGTTGGCGGCGCCCGCAACCGCGCCGCCGCCGAGCGCGATGGCTGCGGCGAGGACCATGCCCTGTGCCTCGTCCCGCGCTCCGGCCATGCCGAGCACGACGAGAGGACCGGCACCGCCCGCAACGTACTGGCACGTGACGTAGAGCCCGGCCGCCGCGCCGCCGGCCTGCATGGCGGCGGCGGCCGCGCCCGCATTCGCGACGACGTGGCCCGCACCGAAGAGCGCCACCGCGGGAGCGAGCGCCGGCGCGGCGCCGAGCGTCCGTGCGACGAGGAGCAGCGCCACCGCCTGTAGGACGAGCCCGGTCACGGCGGTCCCCGTTGCGCCGACGCGACGGCTGAGCGCCCGCGCAGCCATCACGCCCGGGAGCGTCCCGACCCCGAACACCGCCAGCGTGAAGCCGTCCGCGAGCGTGGCGGTGCCGCCCAGCTCCTGCCCGAGCAGCACCATCGCGCCGACGCCGCTCATGGTGGTCGCCGCCCCAGCGGCGCATGCGGTAGCGAGGGTCGCGCGGGACACGGGCAGCCTCGCGCGAGCCGCCCGCCAGCCGCTGAGCGCGAGCGCGGCCGCCGTCACGAGGGCGGCCACTCCGAGTTGGGGGCGGGCGGACAGCGCGGCGAGGAAGGCGCCGGTCGCTGCTGTCGCCGCCCCGAGGCGAAGGGCTCCCGACGCTCCACCCCGGACAGGGGGATGTCCGGCGGTGAGGCGGACGGCCGCAGCGATCACCGCCATCAGCAGCGCGAGCACGACGACGAGCGACGCCCGCCAGCCGATCGAGACGCTCAGGAGGACGCCGGTCGAGAACCCGATCGCGATCGCGCCGCCCATGCGCGCAAACGCGCCTTCACCGGACCGTGCCTCGTCCTCTCCGGCGAGCAGGAGCGAGCGCCGGGCCCGCGGCCACTCCGCTGCCGACGCCGAACAGCACTCGCGCGGCGAGCGCGGCGGCCAATCCGCTCGCCAGCACCAGCGCGGCGATCCCCGCCGCCGCGACCGACAGCCCGGCCGCGAGCAGACGGCTCGGCGCGACGCGGCCCACCAGCCCCTCGGCCGGCAGCACCACGGCGCCGTATGCCAGCGAGCCCGCCGTGAACAGCCATGGATAGGCCGCCGGCCCGAGCCGGAGGTCTGCGGCGATGACCGGCGCGGCGAGCGCGAGGAAGCCGAAGTCCAGCGCCCCGAGCAACGACGGGGCGCAGCCGACGACCGTTCTGCGCGTCACTTCCCCGAGGCCAGCAGCATGCGGGCGACGTCGCCGTGGCGCCGGTGCGGCACCGAGCGGGCGACGACCGTGTCGAGCAGGCGTCGCAGCACGTCCACGCGATGGGCGCGGCCGAGGATCTCCGGATGGCACGTCAGCGTCGTGTGGCGCTCCTCGATCCACGCGGCCTCCAGCTCGGTCTGCCACGTGTCGAGCAGACCGCGGGCGTCCGTCGTGTGCGCGAAGTGCGGTGCGTCGTCGAGCGCCCAGTCGACCGGCAGCTCGACGAGCTGCCTGCCACCGGCGTCGAGCAGGTACGGCCGGTCGTCACCCATCAGGCTCGAGTCGAACGCGAAGCCGCGCTCGCCCAGCACGACGAGGGTGCAGCGGGTCAGCTCCCATCCCGGCGCGCGATACCCCTCCGGTACCCGACCGGTGACCGACTCGAGGGCCGCCTGACCGGCGAGCACGTCCTCCCGCTGGGCGTTCGCGTCGAGCTCGTCGGGTCGCCGGTGCGAATAGCCGTGGTGGCCGATCTCGTGGCGCGTCACGGCCAGCGCGGCCACCTCGTCGCGGTGGCGCTCGGCCGTGACGCCCGGGACGTAGAACGTCGCGCTCACCTCGAACTCGTCGAGCACCGCGAGGATGCGCTCGAGCCCGCGTGTGAGCCCGTACGTTCGCTCCGACCAGCGCGAGAGGCGATGCTCGAGGCCGGCGCCGCCTCCCGGCAGGCCGGCGGCGCCGTCGACGTCCACGGTGATCGAGAGGCCCGCGCTCACGGCCCGGGCGCCGAGAAGAGCACCCACGCGCGCTCGGACCCGCGGTCGCTGGCGACGCCGGTTCCCACCGCGCCTGCCTCGATCGCGGACGCCATCGCCCGGCGAACGCGAAGGCGCCACTCGCGGAGCCGCTCCTGACCGAGCCGGCGATGGTCGAACGGCACCTCGACGCAGGTCGTTGGCGGCCCGTCGCCGGGCCGGTCTTCGAGCCTCCACTCGATCGTGACGTCGTCGGGCGGTACGGCGGCGGGGCGTACGTCCGCATACAGACCGACGCCGTAGTCCACCAGCCGAGCACCGAGGCCAGAGAGGTAGAGCCCCAGCGCCGAGGCCGAGAGCGGCTCGGCCGTCCAGCGGATCACCGTTCGCCCGGAGGCCAGCGCCCGCTCCCGCTGCGCGAGCTTGAGCTGCCGGCCGATCCCCTGACCGCGGGACTGAGGCTCGACCGCGAGCCCACACGAGAAGAGCGCGCCCGGCTCGGCCGGGATCGCGGCGGAGAAGCCGACGAGCGACCCGTTGCGGAACGCCCCGAGCGCGATGCCATCCGAGGCCGCCGCCGCCTGCACGAGCCACGGCGGCAGAGCGTCACGCGGTGCGAACCCGAGCTCAGTGGCCAGCAGCGCGCACCCGGCGACGAGCTCGCGGCCACGTGCGTCTCGGATCTCCAGGTCGGCCATGCCCGCACCCTGGCCCGGCCGGAGCGGCAGCGGCATCGTTCAGCTGACGGATCGTGCGGAGGACACGCCATGCCACGGCGGCCGCGAGCACGTCCTCAGGACGCTCGTCCCGCTGCCCGATACCGAGCGCCGTCGATGGCGCACATGGTCCGCGCATGCAGCCATCGACGATCACCGGACTCCGACTCAGCGACGCGATCGGCATGCCGGCTGACGCCGCGCCCCTCGTGGCTCGCGCGCGGCGGGAGGAGTCGTACGCCGTGCACGTGGTTCGCGACGAGCAGGCCATGCATGAACGCCTCGGGAGCTTTCTCGAGCAGGTCGCGGCCGTCGCGCTCGTAACCGACAGCCGAGTCGAGGCGCTCCACGGGCCCGCTCTGCTCCGCTCCCTGCGTGCGCACGGCGTCGAGGTGCTCGCCCGGGCGGTGCCCGCCGGCGAGCGCAGCAAGTCGCTCGCGACCGCGGTCGCGCTGTGGAACTGGCTGGCGCACAGCGGGCTCGGTCGCCGCGACCTCGTGGTGACGTTCGGCGGCGGGGTGGTCAACGATCTCGGCGGCTGGGTGGCCAGCGCCTACATGCGGGGTGTGCCCTACCTGAACGTGCCCACGACGCTGCTCGCGATGGTGGACGGCGCGCTCGGGGGCAAGGTCGCGGTCAACCATCCGCTTGCCAAGAACCTGCTCGGTGCGTTCCAGCAGCCGGTCGGCGTCATCTCCGACGTTCGCTACCTGCGGACGCTCGACCGGCGCCAGCGCGGGTCGGGCATCGCTGAGTGCATCAAGAAGGGCGTCATCGCGTCGCCGGAGTACTTCGCGTTCATCGAAGACGAGGCAGATGCGCTGCTCGGCGGCGACGAGGGAGTGCTCGAGCGCCTGGTGGCAGCGGCGTCCGCCATCAAGTCGACGCTGATCGAACGGGACCCGTACGAGGAGGACCTCCGGCGCCCGCTCAACTTCGGCCACACCGTGGGCCATCCGCTCGAGACGGTCACCGGCTACGGGCCCCTGCTGCACGGCGAAGCGGTCGCATTCGGGATGGTCGTCGAGGCCCGCGTCGCCGCGGCACGCGGATGGCTCGCCGACGCCGTGCTCGACCGGCTGCTCGCCGTGCTCGTTCGCTGCGGACTGCCCGTGTCCGCAGACGACCTCCCGGTGCGGGTGGCCGCTGACGCGATCCTCGCGGCCACCGAGAAGGTGCGGTTGATCCGCGCCGGAAGCCTGCGCTGGGTCCTTCCGCTCGACCTCGGCGACACGGTCATCGCCGACGACGTATCCGACGCCGAGCTGCGTCGCGCGCTCGCTGCGTGCGGCGTCCGGTAGTTGTCGACAGCTTCGCGATGACGTAAAGTGATTCGATCACTGGCTCTCTTCGGGAGGACGCATGAGCGCATCGGCCGCGTTGCTCGACGCCGCCAGCGAGGTGATCCCGGGCGGGGTGAACACCTGCCGGCGCCGCAGCGACCCACGCATCTGCTTCCGGCGGGGAGCGGGCGCCTACCTCGAGGACATCGACGGCCGTCGCTACGTCGACTACCACGCGGCCTACGGCGCGATCTTCCTCGGCCACTCGCATCCGGCCGTCATCGAGCGCGTGTCCCGCGCGATGCGGGAGACGGTGCTCTTCGGCGTGGGTGTGACCGAGGCCGAGCTGGAGCTCGCTCGCAAGATCGTGACGCATGTCCCCTCTGTGGAGCAGGTCGTCGTGTGCAACAGTGGATCGGAGGCGACGTATCACGCGCTCCGGCTCGCGCGCGGCGTCACCGGACGCCAGAAGATCGTCAAGTTCCAAGGCTGTTACAACGGCTTCCATGACTATGTGCTGAGGAACGTGCTCAGCACTCCCGAGCGGCTTGGGCAGCGCGACCCGCACTCCGCGGGCATGCTCGACGAGGCGGTCGATGCGACGCTCGTCTGCCGCTTCAACGACCTCGAGGACGTGCGGCAGACGCTCCAGCGTCATGGCGACGAGGTCGCCGCCGTGATCGTCGAGCCCTTCGCCCACAACTCGCCCGGCCTGCTGCCCCGCGAGGACTTCCTGCCGGGTCTGCGCAGCCTGTGCGACGCATCCGGCGCACTGCTCGTGTTCGACGAGGTCATCACCGGCTTCCGGCACCACGTCGGCGGGGTGCAGGCCGTGACCGGGGTCATGCCCGACCTGACGACGATGGGCAAGGCGATCGCCAACGGCTTCCCGCTCGCCGCCATCGGCGGCCGGCGCGTGCACATGGAGCGCTTCAACACCCACCCGGAGGGCGACGTTCACTTCGGCGGGACGTACAACGGGAACGCGATCGCCGTCGAGGCCGGCCTGGCCACGATCGAGCAGCTCGAGGACGGCAGCGTGCACGAGCACGTCTTCGCACTCGGGGATCGGATGCGCCGCGGACTCGCCGAGGTCGCGGCGCGCGTCGGCGTGCAAGCCGTCGTGGGCGGCTATGGATCGCTGTTCGTGCTGTGCTTCATGGAAGGTCCGCTGGATTCCTATGAGGACGTGCTCCGCAACGATGCGCGGCTGTTCGGCCTCTACCGGCGCGAGCTCGTCGCGCGGGGGATCTTCGAGATGCCCGAGAGCCTCGGTCGCAGCCACATCGGGGCGGCGCACACGCAAGACGACATCGACCGATCGCTCGAGGCCGCGGAAGAGGCGCTCCGTGCCGCCGTCGACACGCTGGCGCGCAGCGGTCCCATCCGCGCCGGATGAGCGCCGTCGAACTCGCGGGCGCGCCTGTGTCGTGGGGCGTGGACTTCGCCGACGACCCGCTCAACCCACCGCCGAGCGAGGTGCTCGACGGCATCGCGGCCGCCGGCCTCGAGTGGATGGAGCTCGGGCCGGTGGGCTTCCTGCCGGCGTCGGCGGACGTGCTGTCCGAGCGCGGGCTGCGGAGTGTCGGCACCTTCGTGTTCGACGACCTCCATGAGCCATCGGCGCGACAGGCCGTGCTCGCCGCTGCGCACGACGCCCTCGCTGCGCTCGCTGCGTTCGGCGGCCGCCTGCTCGTGCTCCTCGACCGTCCCCGACCGCCGCGGGCGGCCACCGCCGGCCGCGCCGCCGAGGCGCGCCGGCTGGATGCCGGCACCTGGCGGGCGATGGTGGCGACGATCCGGGAGGTGGCGGAGGCCGCGGGCGAGACCGGCGTCCGCGTGGTAGTGCACCCCCATGCGGGCAGCTGCATCGAGTTCGCCGACGAGATCGACCGGCTGCTCGACGACCTGCCGGCCGACGAGGCTGGACTCTGCCTCGACACGGGTCATGCGCTCTACGCCGGCCTCGACCCTTGCCGCCTCGTCGGCGACTACGCGCACCGACTCGAGCATCTTCACGTCAAGGACGTCGACCCGCAGCGGCACGCGCAGGCCGTCGGGCACGGCGACGACTTCTGGACCGCGATGGCCGCCGGCACGTTCTGCCCGGCCGGCGAGGGGCTGCTCGACCTCGATGCGCTCGCGTCGGCGCTCCGGGCCGCCGGCTACACCGGCTTCGCCACGCTCGAGCAGGACCGCCGGCGCGAGTCGCCCGGCACCCCGCTCGGCGACCTGCGGCGGAGCGTCAGCCGTGTCCGGGCGAGCGGTGTCGGCTGAGCAGGCTCAGGGATCAGGCGGAGGTCCTCGGCTCGGCCGGCGCCCGCTCGAAGTGCTGGATCGCCACCTCCGAGCGGATCGGCGTCGCCGCCACGCCGGCGCTCGCGAGCCGCTCGAGGCTCTCGGCCTCGATCCGTGCGGCCTCGGCGAGCACGCCGACCAGCACGTCGGCCATCTCCAGCCAGCCCTGCTCGTCGAGCTGCAGGGGCGTCCACGAGACGTGGGTCTCGATGCGGTCGAAGCCGTTGGCCAGGCCGGCTGCGGCCAAGTGCTCGCCGATCTGCTCGAGCTTCTGCCCGAAGATCGTGCGGCGCGTCGCCAGCGGGAGCTGCGCCCAGTGGGTGTCGTCGAGGAACGGCCGCATGGTGCCGCGATAGAAGTGCTCGATCGCGCCGCGCACCGGCCGCGTGTCCACCAGCTCGATCGCGTCGTTCTCGAGCAGGATCTTCACGTGGTAACTGACGTTGCCGAGCGGCTCCCCCAGCTGCTGGGCGATATGGCTCGGGCTCGCGACGTCCTCGCTGAGCACGTGAAGGATGCGCTGCCGCAGCGGGTGACCGAGCGACTTGACGATGCGCTCGTCGACGGTGACCGACCCGCTCCGCTTCATCGTTCGTTCGATCTCCTCGGCAAGCGCCCGGCGGGCGCGACGGAGTCGAACCCTAACCGTTCCGTCGGCCTGCCGAGCAGCTTCGCCGGTCAGCGTGCGGGGGACACCGTGCGGCCGCTCTCCACGCCCGCCGCATGCTCGGCGAGCCCGCTGACGAGGCGGGCGACGAAGCCGTCGAGCGCGCGCCGCATGAGTCGGCCGGTGCCCGGGATCCTCGGCTCGAAGGTCGAGACCCAGCGGATCGCGGTGCCCGTCGAGGTCGGCTCGAGCTCGATCTCGCCGAGGTAGTCGCGGACCGGCAGGTTGGACGTGTGGCGGTAGGCGAAGCGCCGGTCCGGCACGAGCTCGACGATCTCGTCGTGACCGGTGACGCGACCGCCGCGAAGGAGGCGGACCGCGCCGATCCCCTCTCGCTCGTCGGCTCCCGGCTTCTCGAGCTCGAGAGAGTCGATCGGCGCCCAGGCGGGCCATGTGGTGCCGTTGCGCAGCAGTGCGTAGACGGTGGACGGGTCGGCGGTGGTGGTGGCCCGGTGCTCGATGCGCTGTCGTGACATGTACCGCATGGTACATGTACCAACCGGTACAGGCAAGCGCTAGGATCCGCTCGATGGGCGCGCGTGAGCGGCTACTCGCGGCGGCGATGGACCACGTCGCGCAGCACGGGGTGGGCGACCTGAGCCTGCGCGGCCTGGCCGCCGCCCTGGGCACGAGCCACCGGATGCTGATCTATCACTTCGGCTCGCGCGAGGGACTGCTCATCGAGGTGATCCGCGCCGTCGAGGAGCAGCAGCGCGCCGCAGCCGCGGAAGCGCTGCGCGATGCCGAGGCCCCGTCGGCGGACACGATGCGCCAGATGTGGCAGCGAATCGCCGACCCGGCACTGTGGCCGAACGAGCGGCTGTTCTTCGAGGTCTACGCCCAGGCGCTGCAGGGAAGCCCCCACGCCCAGCCGCTGCTGGACGGGATCGTCGACGACTGGGTCGAGCCGCTCGCCGAGATCGCCGTGGCCCAGGGCCGGCCGGAGGCCGAGGCCCGCGCCGACGCGCGGCTCGGCGTCGCCGTCGTCCGCGGCCTGCTGCTCGACCTGCTCGCGACCGGCGACCGCGAGGCCGTCGACGCCGCGATGGAGCGCTATATCGCCGCCTTCGCAGCGCCGCCGCCCGGCAGCCGGGGCAGCGCGCCCTCCGCGGCGGCGGCGAGCGCGCAGCGGCGCTCGTAGATGAGCAGCGCGATCGCGCCGTTGACGAGGCAGTAGTAGACCGGGTACAGCAGCAGCGAGACATCCAGCGCGCCGACCGCGCCGGCGGCGAGCGCGCCGCCGAGGCTGGCGAACGCGAACGTGACGAGCGTCTCGGACTCCGGGTCTCGGTAGGTCTTCGGGACCATCATGGCCGCGCCGAGGACGTCGGCGGCGATCACGCAAGCGGTCGCGACGAGCGGCTCGTCGGCGACGATCCAGCCCACCACGCCGGCACTCGCGATCGCGATCATGACGAGCTCGGCCGGGCTCAGGCCGCCCTCGCCGCGCCGGATCGAGAGCACGAAGATGAGGCTGGTGAGCACCGCCTGGACCGCGGCCATGATGAGGCTCCAGGACGCGCCGTCCGCGTACTGCGACAGGCACACGACGACCGCGAGCACGCCCCAGATCAGCCACGTGCCGCGGTGCGGGCGCGTGACGCCTCGCAGGGTGTCGCGGACGTAGGGGATCGTGTCGGCGATCCCGATCGCGCCGGCCGAGACGCCGAGCACCGCGACGAGCTCGATCATCGCTCGAGCACGGTGACCGTGGGCGTCCCGCCGAAGTGCATGACCGCGACAGCGGCGGCGACGTCCGGGTCGAAGCTCCGGCACGAGAAGACGTCGACGAAGCAGCGGTCGAAGACCTCGTCGGCGTGCACCGTGATCGAGCTCGTCTCGATGAACTGCAGCGCCGACCAGCCCTCGAGCTCGTCGTCGCCGAACCGGTCGATCATCAGCGGGCCGTGGGCCTGCATGCCGATCGCGTCGATCAGCGCCGGCACGAAGCGGCGGATCGTGTCGGGATCCGCGAGCCGCGCGCGCTCGGCGTCGTGGAGGTCGATCGCCGCGAGCATGCCCCACGGGGCGTACTTCCGGGCAGCGGACCGCGGCGTGGGCGTCGTCGTCGTTGACATGGCCACACCCTCCCGCCCCCCGCTTTCGGAGCGCTTTCACGCCACTTGCGGAGCGCTAGGCGAGCTCGGGCTGCTGCAGCGCCGCGGCGATCGCGGCGTAGGCCTTGCGGTTCCAGGCCAGCCCGACGTGCGAGCCGGTGATCTCGACGTTCTCGGCGTAGGGCACGACGCACGACGACCAGCGGACCATCCCGTCGCCCTTCGAGTAGATGCTCGTCAGCCGCACGTCGTCCGGGAACGGCGCGCGGTAGCCGGCGGTGAACGTACAGCCGCAGTCCTCGGTCATGCAGCCGCGCCGCCCGCTCCGCGACTCGACCGCGCGGGCCAGCGCGACGGCGGCCAGCGCCGGGGCGGCGGCGTCGAACTGGGCCGAGAGGCCGGCGCCCATCGCGACCACGTGGGAGACGTGCTCGGGCCGGCGGGCGGCGGCGGCGCGCGCGAGGTGACCCCCGCGCGAGTGGCCGACCACCGCGACGCGGCGGCCCTCGGACTCGGCCAGCGCCGTGATCCGCTGCTCCACGCGCGCGAGCGCGCGCTCGGCGCAGCCCGCGTTGAAGAGCATCGTGCAGGTCACCGGCCGGTAGCCGGTGCGGCGCAGCCAGAACGCCAGGTGCGAGAGCGTCCAGTCGCCGCCCGCGAAGCCGGGCACGAGCACGACCGGCCGCCCATCGCCGCGCGGCATGCCGCCGCGCAGGTAGATCGGGTCGGCGAGCAGGCGCAGGAACTCGGCCTGCCAGCGCATCTCTGCCATCGGTCGACCCCACCAGACGCTCATGGGGGGATCGTATGGGGGCGGGCAGATACGCTGGCGCAGTGAGCGTGCAGGAGGCGATCGAGGCGCTGCGGGAGCTGCTCGGTGACCGGCTGTCGACCTCGGATTCCGTGCGCGACCTGCACGGGCGCGACGAGTCGTCGTTCCCGCCGGCGCCGCCCGACGCGGTGGCGTTCCCGCGCTCGACCGAGGAGGTCGCCGCGATCGTGCGCACCTGCGCGGAGCACGGCGTGCCGGTGGTCGCCTTCGGCACCGGCTCCTCGCTCGAGGGCCACGTGCTCGCCGTGGAGGGCGGCGTGGCGGTCGACACGAGCCTGATGGACGCGATCCTGCGCCTGAGCATCGAGGACCTCGACGTCACGCTGCAGCCGGGCGTCACGCGCACCGCGCTCGAGAAGCGCGTGGGCGGTGAGGGCGCGTTCTTCTCGGTCGACCCCGGAGCCGACGCGTCGCTGGGCGGGATGGCGGCCACCGGCGCCTCCGGCACCAACACCGTCCGTTACGGCACCATGCGGGAGAACGTGCTCGCGCTCGAGGTGGTGCTGGCCGACGGGCGCGTCATCCGCACCGGCACGCGGGCGCGCAAGTCGAGCGCCGGCTACGACCTCACCCACCTGTTCATCGGCTCGGAGGGGACGCTCGGGATCATCACCGAGCTCACGCTGCGGCTGCGGCCGATCCCGGAGGCGATCTCGGCCGCCGTCTGCTCGTTCCCGAGCACCGCCGACGCGGTCGCGACCGCGATCGGCATCGTTCAGTCCGGCGTGCCGATCGCTCGCTGCGAGCTGCTCGACGCGACGATGATGGCCGCCGTCAACGCCCACGCGGGACTCGAGCACGCGGAGGCGCCGACGCTGTTCCTCGAGTTCCACGGGTCGCCGGCCGGAGTCGAGGAGGACGCTCGCTACGTCGAGGAGCTGGCGCGCGAGCAGGGCGGTGGCGACTTCGCATGGGCGACGCGTAGCGAGGACCGCTCGCGCTTGTGGCGCGCCCGCCACAACGCCTACTTCGCCGGCATCGGCCTGCGGCCCGGCTGTCGCGCCGTGACGACCGACGTCTGCGTGCCGGTGTCCGAGCTCGCGGCCACGATCGACGCGACGATCGCCGACCTCGGCACGCTCCCCTTCCCCGCCCCGCTGCTCGGCCACGTCGCCGACGGCAACTTCCACGTGATGCTGCTGGTCGATCCCGACGACCCGGCCGACCGGCAGGCGGCCGACGCCGTCTACGAGCGGATGGTCGAGCGGGCGATCGCGGCCGGCGGCACGTGCACCGGCGAGCACGGGATCGGCCTCGGCAAGCGCCGCGCGCTCGGCGAGCAGAGCGGCGAGGCCGTCGAGGTGATGCGCGCGCTGAAGGCGGCGCTCGACCCCGACGGACTGCTCAACCCCGGCAAGGTGCTCCCGACCTAAAGGATCCGCATCGCGCCCCACAGGTTCACGTAGTCGTCGGTCCACGTGCGGGCCCGCGGGTCGGTGGCGCAGGCCGACCAGCGGGCGAAGGTGCCGAGGTCCTCGCGCGTGCGGGCGAGGACGACCCACTCGGAATACGACTTGCCGCGCACCTGCCGGCCGCGGCGATCGAACGGCGAGTCGAGGATGTACGAGCACTGCAGCCCGTTCGCCCGGGCGACGTCGCCGAGCGGCTGCTCGAGGTCGACGAACCGGTTGGAGATGTGCAGGGCGAGCAGGCCGCCCGGCCGCAGGCGCGTCGCGTAGAGCGCCACGGCCTCGCGCGTCAGGAGGTGGACCGGGATCGCGTCGGAGCTGAAGGCGTCGATGACTATGAGGTCATAGGCGGCCGGGCGGGCGCGGCCGAGCACGACGCGGCCGTCGCCGATCGTGACCCGATGGCTCCCGGGGCAGTCGCGCAGGAACGTGAAGTGGCGCGGGTCGCGGGCGATGCGCTCGACGCCGGGATCGACGTCGATGAAGTCCCAGCGCTCGCCGGCACGTGCGTGGCAGGCCATGGAGCCCACCCCCAGAGCCGACGACCGCCGCCGTCCGCAGCCCGCCCGCCGCGCGCACCGTTCGCGGCAGTCTCCCTGCCGGCCCGGAGGAGTGGTAGTACGTGATCGGCTCGGGCGGCTCCCGGCCAACCGCCAGCTGCGCGCCGTGCCGCGTGGTCCCGTGCCGCAGCTCGCGCCCGGAGCCGTCCGGGAGCTCACGGACCTCGAGCACGCCGAAGAAGCTGCGATGCCGCTCGAGCACGTCCGGCTCGGCGCCCGCCGCCCCCGCAACCACGAACACCCCCACCGCCGAGAGCGTGGCGACCGCGGCGCGCAGGCGCCGCCCGCCCCACCACGGCAGGCACGCGAAGACGAGCGCGAGCGAGAGCGGCAGCTCCGTGAGCTGGTCGAACACCACGGGCGCGACCGCCGCGTTGAGCAGCCCGGCCGCCGCTCCCCCGCCCGCGAGCCAGATGTAGAAGGTGGTCAGGTGCTCGGGCGCGGGGCGTCCGCGGGCGAGCCGCCCATGACAGACCACCCCGGCCAGCAGCAGCACGGCGAGGTGCAGGAGCACGAGCTCGCGCACGGGCTCGCTGCGGTCGGTGGCGAGCACCCACGCGAGGAGCACGCCGGCGGGCGGGAAGAGCCAGGTCGCGGCCCGGTAGGCCAGCGCACCGAGGCGACCCGGAGTGAACGCGACGATGAAGCTCACGAGATACAGCGCCAAGGGGATGACCCAGAGCAGCGGCACGGGCGCGAGGTCGGTGGTGAGCTTCGTCGTGACGGCGACGAGGAGGCTCGCCGGGACGGCTGCGAGGGCGAACCAGCCGAGGCGCGCGGACCACGCCGGGGCGGGCTGCTGCGGAGGCCCCGCAGCTCCGTGGCTGGGCTCCTCCGCCCGCCAGACGGCCAACGCGCACACGCCGATCAGCAGCGCGAGGGCGCCGTAGACCGCCGACCACGCCAGCGCCTGCCCGTCCAGCCCGAGCCGCGGCTCGACGAGGACGGGATAGCTCAAGAGCCCCGCGAGGCTTCCGGCATTGCTCGCCCGATAGAGGAAGTAGGGGTCGCGCGCCCGCGGATGATCCAGACGCGCGAACCAGCCCTGGAGCAGCGGCGCGGTCGCCGCGAGCAGGACGAACGGCAGGCCCACGCCGACGGCCAGCGCCGCCGCGACCCACGCGGCCGTCGAGCCGCCCGTGGGCGGCGACCAGGACGGGACGCCGATCGGCAGGAGCGCGCACGTCGCCAGCAGCAGGGCGGCGTGGACGAGCGGCTGGCGGCGCGGTCCGAGCAGCCGAAGGCTGAGATGCGCGTACCCGTAGCCGAGCAGGAGCGCGAACTGGAAGAACGCGAGCGCGACCGTCCACAGCGCCGGGGTCCCGCCCACGACCGGCAGCAGCGTGCGCGCGAGCATCGGCTGCACCGCGAACACCAGCGCGGCGCCCACGAGCAGCGCCGCGGTGTAGAGCCAGGCGACGGTGCGATCCCCCGCGCGCCGGGGGGCGAGCGTCGCGGTCATCTCCCGGAGCGTACGGGGCGCCGCCGTCGAGGGCGCTCATCAAGTGGAGACGGTCGACCCCTTATTCGTTGACGTAGGTGCCCGGCGCCGGGGCGACGACGGCGTGCCGCCGGTTGCCCAGCCGCTTCGGTGCGCGCTTGAGCTCGCCCGAGCGCTCGCCGAGCCACGCCGCCCAGTCCGTCCACCACGTGCCGGCCCGCTCGCTCGCCCCCTCCAGCCAGTCCTCCGCGGCCGGCGGGTTGACGCCGTCCTCGGCCACGCGATAGCGCGCCTTGGGGTTGCCGGGCGGGTTGACGAGCGCCGCCACGTGGCCGCTGCGGGAGAGCACGAAGCGAGTGTCGCCCCCCAGCAGCTGCGTCGTCGCGTAGCAGTTCTCCCACGGCGTGATGTGGTCGGAGATGCCGGCGACGACGTACGCGTCGGTCTTCACCGCGCCCAGGTCGATCGGCGTGCCGAGCAGCTCGATCACGTCCTGCTCGGCGAGCCCGTTGGACACCGCGAGGTTGGCCAGGTCCCGGAGCAGGCCGGCGGCCAGGCGCGTGGTGTGGGCGTTCCAGAACAGGATGTCGAACGCCGGGGGCGTGCGGCCGAGGAGGTAGTTGTTCTGGACGTAGTTCCAGATCAGGTCGTTCGGCCGCAGCCACGCGAAGAACGACTGCAGCGCCTCGCCGTCGAGGTAGCCGCGGCCGTCGACGGCCTTGACGGCGAGCTTGGCGACCTCGGGGCCCATGAACGCGCTCGCGGTGCCCGCGCGTTCTGAGTCGATGACCGTGACGCCGAGCATGATCGAGCCGAGCCGGTCCTGCTCGCCGCGCACGGCCATGCGCGCGGCCAGCGCGCTGACCAGCGCCCCGCCCGAGCAGTTGCCGGCCAGGTGAAAGCGCTCGGAGCCGGTGATTGCGGTGATCGCTTCGACCGCCTCGAGCACGCCGCCCGCGTAGGTGTCGAGCGTCCAGTCGCTGTGCTCCTTGGTCGGGTTGCGCCAGGAGAGCGCGAACACCTGCTGGCCAGCACGCACGAGCGACTCGACGAGACTGCGCTCGGGCGCGAGATCGACGAGGTAGTACTTGTTGACCATCGGCGGCACGAAGAGGACCGGCTCGCTGCGCACCATGTCGGTCTGCGGTGCGTACTGGATGAGCTCGAACAGCTCCGTCCGCAGCACGACCGAGCCGGGCGTGGCGGCCACGTCGACCCCGACCTCGAACGCGTCCGCGTCGACGCTGGCGGGCAGCCGAGGGGCCGACGTCATGTCGCTCGCGAAGTTGCGCGCCCCGCGCACGAGGTTGGCCCCGCGCTCCTCCACCGTGGCGCGCAGGGCGACCGGGTTGGTCAGCAGGTAGTTGCTCGGCGCCGCAGCGTCGTGCAGGTTCTCGAGTGCGAAGCGCACGCGGCGCTCGTCCTGGATGTCGAGCTTCGCGTCCTGCAGCAGGCCGTCGAGCGTGCGCCCGGCGGCCAGGTACCCCTGGACGAGCCGGGAGAAGACCGGGTTGCCGGTCCAGGCCGGGTCGGCGAAGCGGCGGTCGCCGCGAGCGGCACCCTCGCCGCTGCCGGCCGCGGCCCGGGCCAGCCCGCCCGCGAGGCCGGCGGCCCGGCGGGCGACGCGGTCGGGCCGGCGGGCGAGGCCCGCGGCGAAGGAGACACCGGCGCGGCCGGGGATGAAGCGGTCCATCAGGCCGTCACCGCCTTGGGGGTGCCCAACGGGACATCGCTCGACACGGAATGGCCGCTTGGGCGACGCCCCCACCGAGTCTCGCCGATCAGCCGCAGCGCGGCCTCGGCCGTGAAGCACCGCAGGTCCTCGAGCGCCACGTCGGACACCCAGGCCACGTGCGGCGTGAGAATCAGGTTCGGGGCGCCGAGCAGCGGGCTGGTGAGCGGAAGCGGCTCGACCTCCGTGACGTCGAGCGCGGCGCCGGCCAGGTGGCCGGAATGCAGCGCGGTGGAGAGCGCGTCTTCGTCCACGAGCCCGCCGCGTCCGATGTTGATCAGGAGCGCGCCTTCCTTCATCCGCGAGACGTCGATCATGTGCCGCGTCTCGGGGGTGAGCGGGACGTGCAGCGAGACGCAGTCGGCGTGGCGCAGCAGCGCATCGAGCCCGATGAGCTCCACGCCGGCGGCGGTCGCCACCTCGGCGCTCGCGTACGGGTCATGCGCCACGACCTCGAGGCCGAGCGCCTGCGCCTTGCGCGCCACGTGGCGGCCGATGCGGCCGAAGCCGACGAGCCCGAGCGTCGCGTGTGAGAGCCGCGAGACCGACTCCGGGGCCGGTACGTCGACGCCGCCGAGCCGCACCGCGCGGTCGAACGCGACCAGCTTGCGCGAGAGCGCGAGCAGCAGCGCGATCGCGTGGTTGGAGATCTCCTCGTGCCCGTACTCCGGCACGTTGCCGACCCCGATGCCGAGCTCCTCGGCGGCCGGGACGTCGACGTTGTCGAGCCCGACGCCGTAGCGCACGACCGCGCGGCAGCCGCTCAGGCGCTCGAGGTGGTCGCGGTCGAGCGGGATGATCGGGCCGGCGAGGATCGCGACCGCCTCGCGCTCGATCGCGAGGGCGAACCCCTCCTCGACGGTGAGGCCGAGAGCCTGGGTGTCGATCACCTCGTAGCCGAGCGGCTCGAGGACGCGGCGCTCCACGGTGCGGTCGCCGTGGACGCCGTGGTCGATGACGACGATGGTGCTCATGGTCAGCTCTCCCTTCACGCGGCGAGGCCGGCGTGGGTCGTGCGCAGCTCGCGCTTGAGGATCTTGCCGCTGGGGTTCTTGGGCAGCCCGTCGGCGACGACGACGTAGCGCGGGGTCTTGAAGCCGGCCAGGCGCTCGCGGCAGAAGCTCGTGATCGCCTCCGGTGCCACGGCCGCCCCGGCGCGCGGGACGACCACCGCGGCGACCGCCTCGATCCAGCGCGGATGCGGGATCCCGAAGACGGCGGCCTCGGCCACGGCCGGGTGGGCGTGGATGACCTCCTCGACCTCGCGCGAGGCGACGTTCTCGCCGCCCGACTTGATCATGTCCTTCATGCGGTCGACGACATAGAGGTAGCCCTCGTCGTCGACGTAGCCGAGGTCGCCGGTGTGCAGCCAGCCGCCGCGGAACGTCTCGGCGGTCTTGGCCGGGTCGTTCCAGTAGCCGACCATGGCCTGCGGGGAGCGATGGACGATCTCCCCAACCTCGCCGGCCGGGACGGGACGCCCGTCGAGGTCGACGATCGCCGTCTCCACGCTGAGCGCCGGGCGCCCGGCCGAGCCCGCCTTGCGGACCTGGTCCTCGGGCCGCAGCACCGTCGCGACCGGGGACATCTCGGTCTGCCCGTAGAAGTTGAACAGCCGCACGCCGGGCAGTCGCTCGCCGAGCTCGGCGAGGACCTCGACGGGCATGATCGAGGCGCCGTAGTAGCCCTTGCGCAGCGACGACAGGTCCCGGCGGTCGAAGTCCGGGTGGTTCATGAGGGCGATCCACACGGTCGGCGGGCAGAAGAGCTTCGTCGCCCGCTCGGCCTCGACCGCGGCCAGCATCGCGGCGGGGTCGGCCTTCGGCAGCAGCACGTTGACGGCGCCGAGGTGGATGCTGGGCGTGAAGAAGCAGTGCAGTTGCGCGGAGTGGAAGAGGGGCAGCGCGTGCACCTCGACGTCGTCGGGCGTCATCTCGCCGTCGACGAAGCAGCTCACGTGCTGGGCGATCAGCGAGCGGCTGGTGAGCATCGTGCCCTTGGGGCGCGACTCGGTGCCGCTCGTGTAGAGCAGCTCGACCGTGTCGTCGTCGGCCAGCTCGACGACCGGCCCGGTCGCGTCGGGGTGCGTCGTCCAGCCCGAGACCGGCTCCCACCCGGCCCGCTCGTCGCCGATGACGCCTCGGACCGCGATCGCGGTGCCGGCGGCGTCGATGCCCGCCTCGGCGAGCTCAGTCAGCACGTCCTCGGCGACCATCGCGGTCGCCCCGGAGTGCTCGAGGATGTAGGCGACCTCGCCGGCGCTCAACATGTAGTTGACCGGGACGCAGATCACGCCGAGCCGCGCGCACGCGAAGTAGGTGACGACGAAGCCGTACGAGTTGTGGCCGAGCAGCGCGAGCCGGTCGCCCTTGGCCAGGCCGCGCTCGGCGAGCGCGTTGGCGGTGCGGTTGACGGCGTCGTCGAGCTCCCGGTACGTCCGGCGCAGGTCGCCGTCCACGATCGCCGTGCGGTCGGGGTGGCGGGCGGCGGAGCGGCGCAGCAGGTCGCCGAGCGTCTGGCGGCGGGCGATGTGGGTGTACACGGGTTCTCCTCCTCAGGCGACGGTGACGGGGGCGGCGAGCCGGCGCTCGGCGAGGGCGTGGGCGGCGGCGAGCGGCGTGATGCCGAGGCCGGCCGCCTCGGTCAGGATCCGGCGCATCAGCGCCTCGATGCCGGCGATGCGCTCGCGCGCGCCCTTGCCGTCGGCGCCCTCGAGCTCGGCGGCGACCCGCATCAGGCCGCCTGCGTTGGTCACGAAGTCGGGCGCGTAGTCGATGCCGCGGCGCACGAGATCCTCGGCCAGCGCGTCGTGGGCGAGCTGGTTGTTGGCAGCGCCACACACGATGCCGGCCTCGAGCTGCGGCACGGTCGTCTCGTCGAGCACGCCGCCGAGCGCGCACGGGGCGAGCACGTCGACCCGCGACCGCAGCGCCTCCTCCGGGCTCATCCAGCTCGCGCCGTCGAGCTCGTCGGCCAGCGCGCGCTTGCTCTCGTCCACGTCGGAGACGATCACGTGCGCGCCTTCCGCGGCCAGCATGCGGGCGAGCGACTCGCCGACGTGACCCACGCCCACGACGGCGACGCGGCGATCCGCGAGGCCCGCGGTCCCGAACCGGTGCTCGGCGCAGGCGCGCATGGCGGCAAGCACGCCGAGCGCGGTGAACGGGCTGGGGTCGCCGAGGCCCCCAAGGTCCTCGGGAAGGCCCACCAGGTGCTCCGTGCGCGTGGCGATCAGCCGCATGTCGGCCGGGCTCGTCCCCACGTCCTCGGCCGTGATGTAGCGCCCGCCCAGCGACTCGACGGCGTCCCCGAAGTCCAGGAGCATCGCCTGGCGCGTCTCGGTCGTGAGCGGCGTGCCCGGCTCCACGCACACGACGCCCTTGCCGCCGCCCAGCTCCACACCGGCCACGGCCGCCTTGAGCGTCATGCCGGAGGCGAGGCGCAGCGCATCCTCGATCGCGGCGCCGGGATGGGGGTACGTGGTGAGCCGACAGCCACCGAGCGCCGGTCCGAGCGCGGTCGAGTGGACGGCGATGATGGAGTAGGCGCCGCTGCGTGCACCGCGGCGCACCAGGAGCAGCTCGTGGTCGATGAGGTCGCTAAGCATGGGTTCCAGCTTGGGCGCGCAGACGCTCGCGTGCTTCCGACATCTGTCGGAAATGGACCTGGCGGAACGCGACGCCCGCGTTGTGCCGGCCGGAACGTCAACGGCGGCTGGGTAGGGAGAGTGGGGGAACCCGGCGGCTGTGAGGGGTGCACTAACCGGCCACGCGTGACGTGAAACCGCGGGCGTGGCGCGTTATGCACCGCCCGCGGCCTGTAAGTGCACACGCCCACTTTCCGGAGCGGGCGCGTGTCCACTCTTGCACCGCGGTCGGCTCCCCAACCTCCCTACCCAGCGCAGTTGACGTTCGTCAACACCCAACTACCTACGGAGCCGCGCGAGGTAGAGACCCAGATGCAGGGCGAGGCGGTCCTCGCCGACCTTGAGGCGCGCGCCGGTGATCTCCTCGATCCGCTGGAGCCGGTAGTAGAGCGTCGCCCGGTGGAGGTTGAGCGCCTCGGCGGTCGCCTTGATGTCACCGGCGCGGTCGAGGTAGGCCTCGAGCGTCTCGACCAGCTGCTCGTGGGCGCCGTCGCGCAGGAGCTCGACCACGCCCGGGTGCAGCGCCTCGTCGTCGAGGTCGTCCGGGAAGCGCGCGAGGGTCCGGTAGACGCCGAGCTCGTCCCACGCCGCGACGCGGCCGAAGCTCGCGACGCGCTGCGCGACGGCGACCGCGTCGCGCGCCTGGCGGTAGGAGCGCGGCGCGGCGGCCAGCGGCTGCGCGCTGCCGATCCCCACGCGCGTGACGGCCTCCGCCCCCTCCTTGCCCGCGAGCTCGAGCAGGCGCTCGGCGAGCTCGCGCGGCGACGTCGCGTCGTCGAGCACGACCACGAAGGCACCATGGTCCCCGCGGCGCAGCTCGACTCCGCCGCGCGGTGGGACCTGCCGCCGCAGGCGGTCGAGCGCCGCACCGACCGCGATCTCGGAGCGCGCCGGCTCCTCGTCGGCGCGGATGACCAGCACCGCCACCCGTCCGGGCTCGAGGAACCCCTCGTCCGCGAGCGCCCGCGCGGCCTCGTCCGCGTCCTCGTCGCCCAGCAGGTGGGTGAGCAGCCAGCGCTCCCGCTCGCGCTCGAGCTCGCGCAGGCGCCGCTCGCGGTAGAGCACCTGCGCGGCCTCGACGGCGGCCGCCTCGGCCTGGGCGAGCGGCGCGCCGTCCAGCGTCCCATCCGCGTCGACGATGAACATGAAGCCGAGCAGGACCCCGCGCGTGCGCAGCGGGATGCAGACGCGCGCCTCGGCCCCGATGTCCGGGTTCGCCGGGAGCCGCACCGGCCCCTCGGCCTCCTCGATCCCGAACGAGAACGCCCACCGGAGCGCCTCCTCGGGGATGCGCCGTGTGAGGATCGAGCGCATCCGGGCCGCGTCGGGTGGCTCCGTGTGCGGGCTGTGCACGAGCCAGCGGATCTGGCGGTCGTCGACCGCGACATCGCGCCCGATGTCCGCGGCCAGCGAGTCGACGATCACCTGCAGCGGCGCATGCGTGCTCACGCCCGCACATCATGCCCGACCGGCGCCGGGCTCAGATAGCGTCCGCTCGGATGCCCGACCGGACCGCGCTCGTGCGACGCCCCAGCTCGCGGATGAGCGAGGGGCTGGTGACCCACATCGATCGCGCGCCGGTCGACGCGGCGCGGGCCGCGGAGCAGCACGCCGGGTACGTCGCGGCGCTGGCGGAGGCGGGCTGGGCGGCCCGCGAGGTCGAGGCGGCGGACGAGCTGCCCGACTCGGCCTTCGTCGAGGACACGGTCGTGGTCTGCGGCGACCTGGCGGTGCTCGCGCGGCCGGGCGCTCCCGAGCGGCTCGCGGAGGTCGCCGGGACCGAGGCGGCGCTCGACGGCCTCGGTCTCGAGGTCGCGCGGATCGAGGCGCCGGGCACGCTCGACGGCGGCGACGTGCTGCAGGTCGACGGCACGCTCTACGTCGGCCGCGGCGGGCGCACCAACGGGGAGGGCATCCGCCAGCTGCGCAGCCACGTGGCCACGCGCGGCCGGCGGGTGGTGCCCGTCCCGCTGCGCAGCGTGCTGCACCTCAAGTCCGCGGTGACCGCGCTCCCCGACGGGACGATGGTGGCCGCCGACCCGTCGCTGTGCGACACCGCGCCGCTGCCCGCGCTGCGGCGCGTGCCCGAGGAGGGCGGCTCGCACGTCGTCCCGCTCGGCGGCGGCACGCTGCTGATGGCCGCGTCGGCGCCCCGCTCGGCCGAGCTCCTCCATGACCTCGGGTTCGACGTCGTCGTCGTCGACATCGGCGAGTTCGAGAAGATGGAGGGGTGCGTGACCTGCCTGTCGGTGCTGGTGCCGAATCCGGGATGAGCGGCGCCGGTTTGGACATCGCACGGTTGAGGCGCAGCCCCCGATCGCGGAGCATCGCGCCGTGACCCCGCATCCGCTCGACCCGCTCTCGGCCGAGGAGATCCGTGCGGCGGCGGGGATCCTCCGCCGCGAGCGGGAGATCACCGACCGCTGGCGCTTCGCCTCGATCGAGCTGCGCGAGCCGCCGAAGGCGACGGCGCGCGACCACCGGCCCGGCGACCCGATCGCGCGCGAGGCCGAGGTGATCTGCTGGAACCGCGACGACGGCGCCGTCTACAAGGCGCGCGTCGATCTCGCCGGCGACCGCGTCAGCGGCTGGGACCACGTCCCCGACGGCCAGCCGAACATGACCGTCGACGAGTTCGCCGAATGCGACCGGGTCCTGCGCCAGGACCCGCGCGTGATCGAGGCGCTCGCCAAGCGCGGGATCACCGACATGGACCGCGTGCTGATCGACACCTGGGCCTACGGCGCCCACCTGGTGCCCGAGGCGCACCGCGGCGGCCGCATCGGCTGGGTCGACGTCTGGTACCGCTCGCAGCCGGGCTCGAGCCCGTACGCCAACCCGGTCACCGGCCTGCACTTCGTGGTCGACCTCAACCGCATGGAGCTGCTCGAGGTCGAGGACGAGTACCGCGTCGACGAGCCGCAGACGATGGGCGAGTACGTCCCCCACCTGGTTCCCGGCCTGCGCCTCCGCGACGACCTCGAGCCGCTCGAGATCGTCCAGCCTGAAGGTCCCTCGTTCACGCTCGACGGCAACCGCGTGAGCTGGCAGAAGTGGTCCCTGCGCGTCGGCTTCAATCACCGCGAGGGCATGGTGCTGCACACGCTGGCCTACGACGGCCGGCCAGTCGCCCACCGGCTGTCGTTCGCCGAGATGGTCGTCCCCTACCGCGATCCGACCACCGACCACTACCGGCGCACGGCCTTCGACGTCGGCGAGTGGGGGCTCGGCTTCATGACCGTCTCGCTCGAGCTCGGCTGCGACTGCGTGGGCGAGATCCGCTACCTCGACGCAGTGATGCACGACACCAAGGGCGAGCCGTACACGATCCGCAACGCGATCTGCATCCACGAGGAGGACGACGCCGTGCTGTGGAAGCACGTCGACGCGCAGGCGGGCGCTGAGGTGCGCCGCTCGCGGCGGCTCGTGCTCTCCTTCCACGTGACGGTCGCCAACTACGAGTACCTCGTGTACTGGCGCCTGTACCAGGACGGCAACGTCGAGTGCGAGGTGCGGGCCACCGGGATCATGGTCACCACGCACTTCGACGAGGGCCGCCAGCCGCCGTACGGGACGCTCGTCGACGAGCGGACCTACGCCCCCTTCCACCAGCACTTCCTCGTCGCCCGGCTCGACCTCGACGTCGACGGCGAGGCCAACACGGTGTACGCGTCCGAGTCGGAGGCGCTGCCCGTCGGCCCCGAGAACCCGCACGGGCTCGCCCTCGTGCAGCGCAACACGCCGCTGCGCACGGAGGCGGAGGGCCGGCAGGACTACGACTGGAGCACGCAACGGGCGTGGAAGGTCGTCAACGAGAGCTCCCGCAACGGCCTCGGGACCCCGGTCGGCTACAAGCTCGTGCCCGGCGGCGCGTTCCCGCCGATGATGGACCCCGATTCGCCGGTGCTGCGCCGCGCGCAGGCGATCGCGCATACGCTGTGGGTCACGCGGTTCCACGAGGACGAGCGCTGGCCCTGCGGCGAGTTCGTCGTGCAGAGCGAGGCCGATCGCGGCTTGCCGGCCTGGACCGCGGCGAACCGCTCGATCGAGGACACGGACGTGGTCCTCTGGTACGTGTTCGGGATCCATCACATCACCCGCCCCGAGGAGTGGCCGGTCATGGCCGTGGATACCGTGTCCTTCTGGCTCAAGCCCGTGGGCTTCTTCGACCGCAACCCTGCGCTCGACGTGCCGCCGTCCCCCAACCACTGTCATCCGGAGGAGAGCCGATGACCATCGAGATCACCAACTTCATCCACGGCAAGCGCGTCGCCGCGGCCGACGGGCAGACGAGCGAGCTCATCGACCCCAGCACCGGCGAGGTGTACGCCACCGCGCCCCTCTCGCGCGAGGCCGACGTCGACGCCGCCTTCCAGGACTCCGCGCGCGCCTTCGAGAGCTGGCGTGACACGACGCCGTCCGAGCGCCAGCTCGCCCTGTACCGGATCGCCGACGCGATCGAGTCGCGGGCCGAAGAGCTGGTCGACGTCGAGTCCCGGAACACCGGCAAGCCGAAGCAGCTGACGGCGGAAGAGGAAGTGCCGCCGATGTGCGACCAGATCCGCTTCTTCGCGGGGGCCGCGCGCATGCTCGAGGGCAAGTCCGCGGGCGAGTACATGGCCGGCTACACGTCGTACGTGCGGCGCGAGCCGATCGGCGTGTGCGCCGCCGTCACGCCCTGGAACTACCCGGCGATGATGGCCGTCTGGAAGTGGGCGCCGGCACTGGCGGCCGGCAACACGATGGTGCTCAAGCCGTCCGACACCACGCCCGCGAGCACGGTGTGGATGGCCGAGGTGATGGCCGAGTTCCTGCCGCCGGGCGTGTTCAACGTCGTCTGCGGCGACCGCGAGACCGGGGCGGCGCTGGTCCGCCATCCGATCCCGGAGATGGTCTCGATCACCGGCAGCGTCAACGCCGGCATCGCCGTCGCCAAGGCGGCGGCCGACGACGTCAAGAAGGTGCACCTCGAGCTCGGCGGCAAGGCGCCCGTCGTGGTCTTCGACGACGCCGACCTCGAGCTGGCCGCAGAGAACATCGCGATCGCCGGATACTTCAACGGCGGCCAGGACTGCACGGCGGCCACGCGCGTGCTGGCCGGTCCGCGGATCCACGACGACTTCGTCGCGGCGCTCGGCGAGCAGGCCAAGAACACGAAGACCGGCCCGCCGGACGACGGCGAGGTGCTCTACGGCCCACTCAACAACGCCAACCAGCTCGAGCACGTCAGCGGCTTCGTCGAGCGCACGCCGGACCACGCGACCGTCGTGGCCGGCGGGCGGCGGCAGGGCGACCGCGGGTACTTCTACGAGCCGACGGTCGTCGACGGCCTGCACCAGGACGACGAGATGATCCAGAACGAGATCTTCGGGCCGGTCATCTCGGTCCAGCAGTTCAGCGACGAGGACGAGGCCGTGGCGTGGGCCAACGGCGTCCCCTACGCGCTCGCGTCGAGCGTCTGGACGCAGGACCACGGGCGCGCGCTGCGCATGTCGCGGCGGCTCGACTTCGGCTGCGTGTGGATCAACTGCCACATCCCGCTGGTGGCCGAGATGCCGCACGGCGGCTTCAAGAAGTCCGGCTACGGGAAGGACCTCTCGCTGTATGGCTTCGAGGACTACACGCGCATCAAGCACGTCATGAGCTACCTCGGTGGGTGAGCCCGACCTCAAGGACCTTCCCGACTGGGTCAAGTCGCTCGGGCTGCCACCCGACGCCGTCTCGGCGATCGATCGCTACTGGAAGCCGGTGTGGGAGAAGCTCAGCCTTCTCCCCCGGCACCATGCGCCCGGCGAGGGGCTCGAGCTCGAGGCGGTCGCGGAGGAGCGGCCCGGGCCCGAGTGGCAGGCGCGCTTCGAGACGATGTGGCCCGCCTACCGCGGCTGGTACCTGCAGGAGGGCGACGCGCAGCGGCCGAACTGGCCGGAGTGCCGGGACGCGCTCGCCCACCACATGCCCGAGCTGGTGCCGACCTACGAGCGGCTCGTCGACCTGGCCGGCGGCGGCGACCTCGCCGCGCGTCTGCTCTCGCTCTGGCGACCGCCGGGGTTCATCGTGGGCTGCTCGCAGGCCGTGTGGACGCGCGACGAGCCGATGCTCGTGCGCAACTACGACTACCCGGCGTCGCGGCTGGAGGGGATCGTGTACCTGACCCGCTGGGGCGAGCGCCGCGTGATCGGCATGAGCGACTGCCTGTGGGGCCTGCTCGACGGCGTCAACGACGCCGGGCTGGCCGTCTCGCTCACGTTCGGCGGGCGGCCCGACGTCGGCGAGGGGTTCGCGATCTCGCTCGTCGTGCGCTACCTGCTCGAGACCTGCGACACGGTTGCGGAGGCGCGCGCTGCCCTCGAGCGGGTCCCGGTGCACGCACCGCAGAACCTCTCGCTGCTCGACCGCACGGGCGCGCACGTGACGGCATACGTCGGCCCGGGCCGTCCGGTCCGCTTCGTCGACACCCCGGCCACCACGAACCACCAGGGCACCGTCGAGTGGCCCGAGTACGCGCGCGCGATCCGCACCGAGGAGCGCGAGCAGTGCGTGCTCGACCTGCTCGACGACGACGGCATGACCCGCGCGCGGCTGGTCGACGCGTTCCTCGAGCCCCCGCTCCACAACCGGCAGTACGCGGAGGGCTTCGGCACGATCTACACCGCCGCCTACCACCCGACCGAAGGTCGCGTGGAGTACCGCTGGCCCGACCACGAGCCGTGGGAGCTGTCGTTCGAGGCGTTCTCGCCCGGCAGCCGGACCGTCGGGCTGCTCAGCTCTTGAACGCCATCGCGCCGGCGGCGACCGGCTCCTCGGCGACGACCGCGGTGGAGTCGAACTGGCCGTGGACGGCCGCGATCCACTCTCGCGCGCGCTCGGTCAGCTCGTTGTCCTCCGTCTGCATGCGCGAGCGGGCGACGAGCACGCCGAGGTCCGCGCCGGGATAGCGGTAGTCGCCGGGCCCGAGCACGCGCAGGAAGAACGCCTCGGACTCGTCCTGCAGGCTGTGCCAGTCGTGGCCCCAGCGGGCGAACGTCATCCCGTCTTCCCCCAGCCGCCAGATGCCGGTCTGCGGCGCCTTCGTGAGCAGCTCGACCTCGTCGCCGGTGTCCTTGAGGATGATCTGGCTCCACACGTCGTCGCCGGACGCGGCGGCCCAGCGGCGGTTGATGTCCTCGACGTCGATCTCGTACTCGACGTCGAGGTACTCGAGCAGGTGGAAGAGGAACAGCGGGACGTCGGCGTACGCGCCGGCCGACACGTTGGTCATCGAGGTCACGCCGCTGATGCGCGGGTTGATCTCACCGAGGTAGAGCTCGCCGGTGTCGACGTCGGCCAGGTAGTCGATCTCGAGGAAGCCGCGGTAGCCCTCGACCGCGAGCCGGTCGCCGAGCTTGCGCGTGAGCGAGCGGGCCCGCTCGCGGTGCTCGGGTGACAGCGCGTCCGGGAAGACGTCGTTGCCGCACCAGCCGCCCTTGTGCGGCGTGAGCTCCGGGTGGCCGGTGAGGTCGGTCATCAGCGGCCCGACGACCGTGCCGTGGCGGGTGAGCACCGCCTCGACCGCCGCGGCTCGGCAGTTGATGCGCTTCATGACCTTGAGCTCCTGGTCGGCCATGTCCTCCGCATACTGTGTCCCAGTCGCGCTCGCCGCGGATGAAGAACGTCGTCTTGCCCGAGTCGCCGTACGGCGTCTGGACCACGAGGTCGTCGCCGAGGCCGGCGGAGGCGGCGAGCGCCTGCAGCTCCGCGTAGGTGGTCGCGCGGCCGAGCGTGTTGGGCGCGCTCGGCACGCCCGCCTCGTTGCCGAGCTGGGTGGTGACGATCTTCGAGTCGAGCCGGTGGCGCAGCTCGGCCGACGGGTGGGCGATCTCGAGCCCGCACTCGGCGGCCGCCTTCTCGGTCTCGTCGTCGAACATCACGAACACCGCCTTGCCACCCGCACCGGCGCGCTCGACGCGGTCGAGCACCTCCTTGTGGGCGAGCAGGTAGTTGCACATGTCCTCCATCGAGTCGAACTCGCGGTACGGCCGCTCGCTCGGCACGAACACGCGCGGGTGGTTGCCCTCGAACGAGTCGAAGTAGTTGACGTAGAAGAAGTTGCGCAGCCAGCGGTCGACGCCGAGCAGGTTGAAGGCCGTCGGAGAGACGAAGTAGACCGGCGTCTGATTCGTGCGGAAGAACGCCCGGATCTCCGAGATCCCGTGCAGCATCGACCGGCATCATCTCCGGCCGGGCGCTCGCGGGCAACCGTGTTCGCGACGAAGCGGCTCGCTGCATTTTGGAGTGCGGACGGCTGCCGCGCGTGGCGCGTTGGCGGTAGCGTCAGCGCGTGGACGCTCTGCTGTCGCTGTTCCCGCCCGGCAGCACGCCGGACGAGGACGGCATGCTTCTCGTGGGCGGCTGCCGCGCCGAGGACCTCGCCGCGGAGTTCGGCACGCCCGTGATGGTGGTGGCCGAGGCGGCAGTGCGCGTGCGGGCACGCGAGTACGCGGACGGCCTCACGGCGCGCTGGCCACGCTCGCGCGTCGTGTTCGCCTCCAAGGCGTTCCCGGCCACGGCCGTCCAGCGCGTCATGGTCGAGGAGGGCCTCGGGCTCGACGTGGCGGGCGCCGGCGAGATCCTCACCGCGCTCAAGGCGGGCGCCGACCCGGCCTCGCTTGTCCTGCACGGCAACGCCAAGACCGACGACGAGATCGCACTGGCCGCCGAGCACGGGCTCGGGATCGTCGTGGTCGACAACGCCGACGACGTCGACCGGCTCGAGGCGACCGGCCGCGAGCACGACGTGCTCGTGCGCGTCATCCCCGGGGTCGAGGCCGACACCCACGCGCACGTGCTCACCGGCCACGAGGGCTCGAAGTTCGGGCTCGCCCCGCCGGCGGCCGCCGAGCTGATCCGCCGCATCGAGGCGGCGCCACGGCTGCGCATGCGCGGGCTGCACGTCCACGTCGGCTCGCAGATCCTCGACGTCGAGCCGTTCGCGGCCTCGGTGGCGCCGATCGCCGCGCTTGGCGAGTTCGAGGTCTACGACCTCGGCGGCGGCCTCGGCGCCCGCTACACCTACGACGACCGCCCGCCGACGATCGGCGCCTACCTCGACGCGCTGGTGGGCGCCGCCCGCGAGCACCTGCCGGCCGGCGCCGAGCTGATACTCGAGCCGGGGCGCAGCCTGGTCGCCTCCGCCGCCACGACGCTGTACCGCGTCGTGACCGTCAAGCGCGGAGCCGTCACCTTCGTGGCCGTCGACGGCGGCATGGGCGACAACCTCGAGGTCGCGCTCTTCGACCAGCGGTTCGAGGCCGCGGTCGCGGACCGGCTGGACGCCACGGACGGCGAGCTGGTGACCGTGGTCGGCCGCCACTGCGAGAGCGGCGACGTGCTCGTGGACGGCGTGCAGCTCGCGGACCCGCGCGTCGGAGACCTGCTCGCGGTTCCCGCGACCGGCGCGTACTGCCACACGATGGCGAACAACTACAACGGCGCCCGCCGGATCCCGGTGGTCTTCGTGTCGAAGGGAGAAGCACGGTTGGTGGTGCGCCGCGAGACCTGGGCGGACCTGCTGGGCCGGGACGTCGACTGAGGAGGAGGGATCGATGGCATCGCTGGGAGAGCAGTTCCTGCGCCGCAAGCCGGTGGAGGCGATGACGGAGGAGACCGGCGCCGACTCGGAGGGCGGCGAGCTCAAGCGCACGATCACCCTGTTCCAGCTGTCGCTGTTCGGCATCGGCGCGACGATCGGCACGGGCATCTTCATCGTCTTCTCGTCGGCCGTGCCGGAGGCCGGCCCGGCCGTGATCTTCTCGTTCATCTTCGCGGGCGTGGTGGCCGGCCTGACGGCCATCTGCTACGCCGAGCTGGCGAGCGCGGTGCCGGTGTCGGGCTCCTCGTACTCGTACGCGTACGCGACGATGGGCGAGGGGATCGCGATGATCGTCGCGGCCTGCCTGCTGCTCGAGTACGGGGTCTCGGCGGCCGCCGTCGCAGTCGGCTGGTCGCAGTACCTCAACGAGCTGCTCGACAACCTGTTCGGCTTCACGATCCCCGAGAGCATCTCGAACGCTCCCGAGGCCGACGGCGTGATCAACCTGCCCGCGATCATCCTCGTCGTCTTCTGCGCGCTGCTGCTGATCCGGGGCGCGAGCGAGTCGGCGAAGGTCAACGCCGTGATGGTGATCATCAAGATCGGCGTGCTCCTGCTCTTCATCGCGGTCGGCGTGACGGGCTGGGACTCGGACAACCTGTCGGACTTCGCCCCCTTCGGGACCGGTGGCATCACCGCCGCGGCGGGCATCATCTTCTTCTCCTACATCGGCCTCGATGCCGTCTCGACGGCGGGCGAGGAGGTGCACAACCCGCGCAGGAACCTGCCGCTCGCGATCCTGATCGCGCTGGCGGTGGTGACCACCATCTACGTGCTGGTGGCGATCGTCGCGGTCGCCGCCCAGCCGGTCGACGACTTCGAGGGCCAGGAGGCCGGCCTGTCGGCGATCCTCGAGAGCGTGACGGGGTCGTCGTGGCCGGCCAGCGTGCTGGCGGCCGGGGCCGTGATCTCGATCTTCAGCGTCACCCTGGTCGTCATCTACGGCCAGACGCGGATCCTCTTCGCGATGGCGCGCGACGGCATGATCCCGTCGTTCTTCCACCGGCTGAACCCGCGCACGCTCACGCCCGTGCCGGCCACGATCGTCGTCTCGATCCTGATCTCGCTGCTCGCGGGCCTGCTGCCGATCAACTTCCTCGCAGAGATGACGAGCATCGGCACGCTGGTGGCGTTCCTGATCGTCTCGGCCGGCGTCATGGTCCTTCGCCGCACGGCGCCGGACCTGCCGCGTGGCTTCCGCGTGCCGCTGTACCCGATCCTGCCGCTCGCGTCGATCGCGGGCTGCATCTGGATCATCCAGGACCTGCGGGCCGTGACGATCTACGTCTTCTTCGGCTGGTCCGCGGTCGCGCTGGTCTGGTACTTCTTCTACGGCCGGCACCACGCCGTGCTCGGGAGGTCGTCGTCATGACCCTCGTCGTAGGCTTCGCCCCGGACGGGCGCGGGCGCGGCGTCCTGCATCTCGCAGCGATGCTCGCCCGCTCCGGGGCCGAGGAAGTCGTCGTCTGCGCGGTCATCCCCGCTCCGTGGCCGCCCAGCCCCGCGCGCGTGGACGCCGAGTACCGGGCGGAGCTCGAGCGCGTGGCCCGGGAAGCGCTCGACCGCGCACGCGAACGGCTGCCGGAGGACATCCCGGCGCGCTACGTCGTCCATCATGCGCGCTCGGCGCCGGCCGGCCTGCTCGAGGTGGCAGAGGAGCACGACGCGAGCGTGATCGTCACGGGAGCGGTGGGCAGCACGACGGGACGGCTCCTGTACACCTCCCCCCGGCCCGTCGCGATCGCCCCGCACGGCTTCCGCGCCCGGCCCGACGCGCGGGTGACGCGCGTGACCGCGGCGTTCGCCGGCGCCACCGACGACCTCGTGGTCGCTGCGGCGGCCGTCGCCGCCCGGGTCGGCGCGAGGTTGCGGATCGCCTCGTTCGCCGTCCGCTCCCGGCCGCCCTACACGAGCGGCGTCGGGCGCGTGGCCGACGATGCGATGGTCACCGACTGGGTGCAGGAGATCGACGCGGCCGCGCGCGCGACGCTCGACGCGGTCGGGCATCTGCCCGCCGTCCCGCGCGAGCTGGAGGCCGTCGTCGGCTACGGGGAGAGCTGGGAGGAGGCGCTCGAGGACATCGAGTGGCAGGAGGGCGACGTGCTGGTGGTCGGCTCGAGCTCGGCGGGTCCGCTGGCGCGGGTCTTCCTCGGCTCGCGCGCGACGAAGATCGTCCGCCACTCGCCGGTCCCGACCGTGGTCGTCCCGCGCGGGGTCGCCGCCGAGCTCGCCGAGGAAGCGGGGTCAGCCTGAGCGGCGGCGCATCGCGATCCCGGTCAGCGCCTCGCGGACGATGCGGTCGGCGACCAACGCCGAGTAGTCGTCGGTGCCGATGCCGGTCGGGATCACCTCGACGACGTCGACGCCGACCAGCTCGAGCTCGGCGGCAACGGTGCGGACGGCGAGCAGGAGATCGCCGGCCGTCATGCCGCCGGGCTCGGGCGTGCCGGTGCCCGGGATGAACGCGGGGTCGAGCACGTCGACGTCGACGGTCAGGTACGTCGGCCCGGGCCCGACGACCTCGACGGCCCGGGCGACGACCTCGCGGATCCCGAGGTCGCGCACGTCGTGCATGAACAGGCTGGTGATCCCCTTCTCGGCCTGCCACGCGAACTCGGCGTCGCCGGGCCAGTAGCCGCGCAGGCCGATCTGCACGTAGCGCCGCGGGTCGAGGTGCCCCTGGTCGATCAGGCGGCGGATGAACGTGCCGTGCGAGAACTCGACGCCGAAGACCTCGGTGCCCGTGTCCGTGTGGGTGTCGAAGTGCACGACGCCCACCGGGCCGTGGATGCCGGCGCAGGCCCGGATGGCGGGCTCGGAGATCGAGTGGTCGCCGCCGAGCACGGCCGGGAGCGCGCCCGCCGCCAGGACCTGGCCGACGGTCGCCTCGATCGCGGCGTGTGAGCGCTCCGGGGAGGCGGGGACGATCGGCGCGTCGCCGAAGTCGACCACGCGCAGCTCGGCGAGCGCGTCGACCTTGACCTCCAGGTGCGGGCCGGGCGGCGAGCTCGCCGCCCGGATGGCCCGCGGCGCGAGCCGCGCGCCCGGGCGGTCGGAGACCAGCTCGTCCATGGGCGCACCGACGATCGCGACGTCGAAGCCCTCGAGCTCCGCCGGATTCTCGGTGATGGGCACGCCCGAGAAGCTCAGGACGCCCGCGTAGTCGGGCTTCTCTCCGTACTGCGCCCACCGCGCGCCCGGATCCAGCATCAGATAGTCACCTCCGCGGGGTCCTGTCTCGCGCTTCGCGCTCGCCGCCGCTTCGCTGGAGCCCCGCGCTTTGATCGGGGGGCCCGGCATCCAGCCGGTCTACCAACACGTTGATCGTCCGGAACGCCGGGTCGCTCGCCCCGTGGAGGCGCGCGCCGCTGGCCGCCAGCTCACGCAGGTAGGTGATCGTCTCGGCGGAGATGCGCTCGCCCGGGAGGAGCGCGGGAACCCCCGGCGGGTAGCTCGCGATCGACTCGCAGGAGATGCGGCTGACCGCGTCGTCGACCGCCACCTGCTCGGCGTCGCCCAGAAACGCCTCGCGCGGTGGGAGGGCCACCTCGTTCTCCAGCGACGTAGCGGGCGGCACGATCGGCGCCGTCGCGCCGGGCTCCGACAGGCGCTTGACGACCTCGTCCACGTCGCCCGCGAGCCGGCGCAGGGCGGCGGCCGGCTCGCCGAGGCCGACCACGAACACGACCGTGGCCTGCATCGGCAGCTCGACGTGCACGTCGTAGGAGCGCCGCAGCGCGTCGGCGATCTCGTAGCCCGTGCACCCCGTCCCGCGCACGTCGAGGACGATCCGCAGCGGGTCGTAACCGGCCACGCCCATGCGCCCGACCAGCGCGCCGTCGACGAGCGCGATCCCCTCGATCGTCTCGAGCTTGGCCCGCGCGACCCCGATCGCCTCGAGCGTCTCATGCAGGAGCTGCTCCCCGTGCAGCGCGAGCTGACGCCGCGCGCCGTCGAGCGAGGCGATCAGCAGCGACGACGGGCTCGTCGACCGCAGCAGGCGCAGCGCACGACCCACCGCGCCCGCGTCCACGAGACCGCGGCCGATGTGGAGCATCGCGCTCTGGGTCAGCGAGCCGGCGATCTTGTGCGTGCTCGTGAGCATCGCGTCGGCGCCCTGCGACAGGGCGGTCGGCGGCAGTGCCTCGTTGAAGCCGAAGTGCGGGCCCCACGCCTGGTCGACGACGAGCGGGAGGCCCGCCCGGTGGGCGACCTCCGCGCAGCCCGCGACGTCGGCGGCCATGCCGTAGTAGGTCGGCGAGACGATGAACGCGGCCCGCGCGTCGGGCGCTTCGTGCAGCGCGCGCTCGAGCGCCTCGGGCGTGACGCAGTGGGTGATGCCCAGCTCCTCGTCGTACTCCGGGGCGACGAAGCTCGGCAGCCCGCCGCTGAGTACGAGCCCGTCCACGATCGAGGCGTGCGAGTTGCGCTGGGCCACGATGCGGGCGCCGAGCGGGGCGAGTGCCAGGCACAGCGCGTGGTTGCCCTGCGTCGCTCCGTTGGTGAGGAAGAACGTGCGCTCGGCGCCGAACGCGTCCGCGGCAAGGCGCTCCGCGCGCTCATACGGCGTCGGCGACGGGCCGAGGTCGATCCCGTGGATGTCCTGCGGGACGTCGGCGGCCAGAGCGTCCGCGCCGATCGCCTTCCGCACGCCGGGATCGGCGCCCGGTCCGCCCTTGTGGCCGGGCACGTGATAGCGGGCGGGGCCTCGGAAGGCGTAGGCCACGACGGCGTCGAGGTAGGGCGCCGTGGGCTGCTCGCTGGGCTCCATGGAGACGGCGATCCTATGGCGCCCCGGCGCTTGCGGGCAACCGTGCGCCGTCCAAACCGCCGCGCGACCTTTGGGCAGCGGCATCGGCCACGAGCGCGAGGTAGACGGCGGCGATCGTCGCCGGCTGCTTGAGCGACCGCCCGAGCACCTGCTCGGCGCGCGCCAGCCGGTAGCGCAGCGAGTTGCGGTGCATGTGCAGGGACGCCGCGGTCGCCGCGATGTCGAGGTCGTGGGCGAAGTAGGCCCGCAGCGCCTCGTGCAGCGGCGGGTTCGCGCGCAGCGCGGCCAGGATCTCCTCCACCTTCGGGACGAGTCGCGACGGGGGGATCTCGCTGACCATGAACGTCCCGAGGTCGAAGTCGTCGAAGTGCGTCAACCCGCGGCCATGGCCCGCGGCCAGCTGGGCGTCGCGCAGGGAGTGGCGGACGTCGGCCATCGACGTCACCTCACGACCGACGCCGACGACCGCGCCGGGCGCGTCGAGCGACAGCGCCGCGCGCAGCTCGGGGTCGCCGGCCTGGACGAGCACGACGAGCGAGCCGTCGCGCTCGTGCGCGAGGAGCGGCATGCGCTCGCGCTCGAGCCGCCGTACCACTTCGCGGTGCACCTCGCGCGGCGCGCGCACGATCACCACCCGCGCAGGGCTCGAGAAGTCGAGGCCGAAGGCCGCGGCGCGCGCCGCCACGGGCAGCGGGTCCCCCGGCTCCTCAGGCTCGAGTGCCTCCTGCAGCAGCGCGCTCTTGACCGCCTGCTCCTGGTCGCGGACGACGTCGGTGAGGCGCGCCATCGCGGCCAGCAACGGGGCGGTGGCCTCGGCGGCGGGCTTGGCCAGCTTGTCGACGAAGCCGCGCCGCGGGCTCGCCAGCACGAGCCGGCGCGGAGCGTCATCGGCGCGCGTGGAGACCGAGGTGGCGACGGCGTGCCACCCCGCCACGTCGAGCTCGACGAGCCCGGGCGGCTCGGCCCGCACCGCCTGCAGCAGCTCGTCGACCGGTGGCCGGCCGGCGACGACCTCGGGCTCGCCGTCGGCGCTCAGCAGCACCACGCCGGCGTCGAGGAAGCGGGCCAGACGGTCGACCATGGCGTGCTCGGGCTGCGGGGTCCGCAGCGCGTCGACGAGGTAGCGCTGGAGGGCCGTCAGCCGGCGGAACACCTGCTCCTCGCCGCTCGTCAGCGCGCTGTCGACGAAGTGGATGATCTCCCGGAACGGCGTCTCGTACGGGACCGCGAACAGCGGGAACTCGCGCTCGCGGGCGGCCGCCAGCAGCCCCGGTGGCACGCGTTTGAAGCCGAGGCCGACACCGAACCCGAGCGCGCTGGCGCCTCCGGCCTCGAGCTGCGGGACGAGCTCCCGCTGCGCCTCGACGTTCCCGCGCAGGCGCACGCCGGTCGTGAGCATCACCCAGTCGCGGCCCAGCCAGCGGGCGGGCGCCTCGACCTCGACGGCGTGCGCGCCGCGCACCTCGCGCTCGTCGGCGGCGTCGCCCCCGCTGAGCAGCTCGAGGCCGAACGACTCCTCGGCGAGCAGGTCCGCGAGACGCAGCATGCCCGCAGCCTACGCCTTGGTCGCGGGTCCAAACCCAGCGAGTCGGTTTGGTCATCGCGACGGTTGTCCGGCCGGACGTTGCGGCCGATGCTGATCAAACGAGCTCGACCCGAGGAGAGGACACCATGTCCACCACCACGAGCAGGTCCACGAAGGCGCGGAGCGCCCGCGCGCAGAACAAGGCCGCGCTGCGCGGCGCCGTCGCCGCGCTCAACGACGGGAACGCCGAGGCGTACCTCGCGCTGTTCCGGCCCGACGCCGCGCTGCACGGCTTCCCCGCCGGGATCGACGACGTCGACGACCTGTGCCGCTTCCACGCCGCGACGGACGACACGTTTCCCCACGCGACGGTCACGCTCGACGACGCCGTCGCGGAGGGCGACCGCGTGGCGACCCGCTTCACCTGGCGCGCCGCGCAGGGTCCCGGCTGGTCGCTCGAGGCCCAAGGGGGCGCGATCGTTCGGTTCGAGGACGGGCAGATCGCCGAGTGCTGGAACCTCCCGGCCGAGCTGCACGCCGTCTCGGCGTAGCCTGCGGGCGGTGGACGACGACATCCTGGCGGCCGTGGCGGCCGAAGAGGCCGCCATGGTCGACCTCCTGACCGCGCTCGTCGAGGCGCCGACGGTGCTGGGCGCCGAGGCCCCCGGCCAGGCGATCATGCGCCGCGCGTTCGCCGGGCTGGGCCTGGAGCCGTTCGACGTGCCGCTCGACGTGGGTGCGCTGCGGGCGCACCCCGGCGGCGCGCCGTTCAACTGGGATGTCTCGGAGAAGGTCAACGTGCTCGCCGACTGGCTCCCGAACGGCGAGGCGGAGGGGCGCTCGCTGGTGCTGAACGGGCACATCGACGTCGTCAGCCCGGAACCGAGCGAGCTGTGGACCGGCGCCCCGTTCGCCGCCCGGCGCGACGGCGAGTGGCTCTACGGCCGCGGCGCCGGCGACATGAAGTCCGGGCTCGTGGCGATGGTCGGCGCGGTGGCCGGGCTGCAGCGGCTGGAGGTAAGGCCGCGCGGCCGCGTCCAGCTGCAGTCCGTCGTCGAGGAGGAGTGCACCGGCCACGGCGCGCTTGCGTGCGTGCTGGCCGGCCACACGGCCGACGCCGCGGTGCTGACCGAGCCGACGCAGGGCGCGATCTGGCCGGCGCAGGTCGGCGTCCTGTGGTTCAAGGTCCGCGTGCTCGGCGCGCCGGCCCACGCCGGCGAGGCCTCCGAGGGCGCCAACGCGATCGACGCGTCGTACCGGGTGATCGAGGCGCTGCGCGGCCTCGAAGCCGACCTCAACGACGCGCGCCCGCCGCTCTACGCCGCCTATCCGCACCCGATCAACCTCAACGTGGGGATGATCCGCGGCGGCGACTGGCCGTCGACCGTGGCCGGCGAGTGCGTCACCCACTTCCGTCTGGCGACCTACCCCGGGGAGCCGGTCGCCGAGCTCAAGCAGCGCGTCGAGGCCGTGGTGGCCGGCGTCCAGACGGGCCGCCACCGCATCGAGGTGCTGTACGAGGGCTTCCAGTGCGACGGCTACGAGCTCGAGCACGACGCCCCGCTGGTGCAGGCGCTGGCCGGCGCGGCCGCGCGCGTCACCGGCGCCACGCCGCCGCTCTTCGCCTCCACCGCCACCACCGACGCGCGCGCCTTCGCGCTCTACGGCGAGACGCCCGCGGTCTGCTTCGGGCCGCTGGCGGAGAACGAGCACGGCGTCGACGAGCGGGTCCACGTGCCGTCGATCACCCGCACCGCCCAGGCACTTGCACTGTTCATCTCCGATTGGAGCGGCCTGTCACCATGACGAACCCAGTGGATGTGAGCCAGCCCGTCGACGTACGCGACGCACGTGAGCGGTACGTGTCACGCGGCGTGAGCACCCCGCCGATCGTGGTGGCAAGCGCCGAGGGCGCCCGGATCGAGGACGCCGAGGGGCGCTCGTACATCGACTTCGCCGGCGGGATCGCGTGTCAGAACCTCGGCCACGGCCCGTCCGACGTCGTGCGCGCGATCCACGAGCAGGTCGACCGCTACCTGCACCAGTGCTTCATGGTCGGGATGTACGAGCCGTACGTCGAGGTCTGCCGGCGGCTCTCCGACCTCTATCCCGGCGGCAGCGGCGGCGAGTACAAGAGCGTGCTGCTCAACTCGGGCGCAGAGGGCGTCGAGAACGCGGTCAAGATCGCCCGCGCGGCAACCGGCCGCCCGGCCGTGATCGCGTTCGATCGCGCCTTCCACGGGCGCACGCTGCTCACGATGACGCTCACGAGCAAGGTCAGGCCCTACAAGCGGGGCTTCGGCCCGTTCGCCCCAGAGGTCTACCGTGCGCCCGCGCCGTACGAGTACCGCGGCGTGGGCACCGACGACGCGATCGCCGGCCTGCACGCGCTCTTCAAGGCCGACGTCGACCCGGAGAGCGTCGCCTGCGTCGTGCTCGAGCCGGTCCAGGGCGAGGGTGGCTTCGTCCCGATGCCGCTCGACTTCCCGGCGCGGCTGAAGGAGGTCTGCGAGGCGCACGGCATCCTCTACGTCGACGACGAGGTGCAGGCCGGCGTCGGCCGCTCGGGGCCGGTGTGGGCGATCGAGCACTACGGCATCGAGCCCGACCTGCTGGTGTCAGGCAAGTCGCTCGGCGGCGGGCTGCCGCTGGCCGGCGTGACCGGCCGCGCCGAGATCATGGACGCCGTCGGCGTCGGCGGCCTGGGCGGCACGTTCGGCGGCAACCCGGTCGCCTGCGCGGCGGCGGCGGTCGTGCTCGACACGGTGGCGGCGCCCGGCTTCCGCGAGCGCGCCGACGAGCTCGGACGCACGATGCGCGCGCGGCTGGAGACGTTCGACGTCGCGGGCGACGTACGCGGCCTCGGCCCGATGCTCGCGCTCGAGCTGGTGACCGACGACGAGTCGCGTGCCCCCGCGCCCGAGCGGGTCGCCGCCACGGTGGCCGCGGCGCGCGAGCGCGGGCTGCTGCTGCTCTCGTGCGGGCTCTACGGCAACGTGATCCGCCTGCTCCCGCCGCTCACGATCGACGCCACCGAGCTCGACGAGGGGCTCGACATCCTCGAGGCTTCGCTGCAGGCCGCCGCCTAGCTAGGCCAGGCAGGCGCGCGGGAGCTCGACGACATGGCGCGGGTCGGGCACGATCTGCTCGCCCGGCGGCGGGTTGGTCTTGCACCACGCGACCCGGTAGGTCGCGAAGTCGAGGACCGCGCGGAACGGGTAGGTGAGCGAGCCGGCCACGTTGGTCTCCGTGGCCGCAATGACGCGGATCGTGGTGTCGCACTCGAACACCCCGCGGCGGACCGTGAGGTCGGTGGCGGCCGCCGGGGTGCCCGGCGCCCGCTCGCACGCCGTCGGGCCCCTCGGGCGGCGCAGCTCGCCCTCGGCGGCGCGCGCCTGCGCGTCGGCCGTGATCCGCTCCTCGACCTCGGCCACCAGCGTGGCGCGGGCGGCGAGCCGCTCCTCGGCGCTGCTGCCGGCCGGCGGGCGCAGCGCCGCGAGCGAGACGACCGTCGGGCGCTGGGACTCGGCCGCGCGCCGCGCGGCGGCCTCGCGGCGCGCGGCCTCGGCTGCCTGATCGCGCGCGTCGGCCCGCTGCTTGCCCTCGTCGATCGCAGGAGCGACGAGCGCCACCACGACGACCGCGACGACGAGCAGCGCCGCGCCGGCGATCAGCAGCGCCCGCTTGGGCACCGGCCGCACCTCGACGTCGCGCGGCGGGGTCCAGATCCGCAGCCACGCTCCGAGTGATTCGAGCGCTGACGCCCGCTGGCGCTCTGTCTCACCGGAGACCGGCATGTGGTGGTGAGAATAGGGCGCCTCCCGGTCGCTGTCCACCCGGCGAGCCGGGTCAGGCGGCGAGGCGCGGCGCGGCGGCGTGGCGGCCGCCGGCGACGAGGATCAGCTGGCAGTGGCGGTTGTTGAGCACCTCCGCGTGGAACGTCCGGCCACCGAGCGCGATCGCGGTCGCCACCGGCTCCGACGAGCGGCGGGCGGCCTCGAGGGCGTCGCCCAGCGGGCCGCGGACCCCGACGTGCGGGAGGTGCTCGGCGAGCCGGCCGAAAGCGGCGGCGAAGGCCGGCGACTCGACGCTGCGCCAGACGGGCAGGCGGCCGCTCGCATCCGGCCAGCGGCCGGCGACGAGGAGCGCCAGCGACTCGGCGTGGCGCTCGACGTAGTGGTGCGCCGCCGCGTGCCCCGAGGCGCCGTAGGCGTCGGCGAGCGCGAGCGGCGTCCGCAGCGAGCGCTCGTGCTCCGCCGCCTCGGCGGTGAAGCGCGGCCCCTGGAAGATCAGCTCGCCGGCCGCCAGGTTCGCCTCCGCCTCGATGCCGACGCCGCAGGAGCCGAACAGCTCGCCGGCCGTGTCGAGCCGCACGATGGCGCGATGCCACGGGCACAGCAGGTGGCCGAGCTCGTGGGCCTCGGTGAAGCGCCGCCGCGCGCGCGACTGCGTGCGTTCGACGAACAGCGCCCGCTGCTCGAACCAGAGGGCGCCGAGCACGCGGGCCTGCGGCGGGAGCTCGACCCGCTCGCGCACGCCGAGCGCCTCGGCGAGCGCGTCGAGCGGCGTCGGGAGGACGCCCGCGAGCCCGGCGCGGCGCACGGCGTCGCTGCACAGGCGCTCGATCCGCGCGCGGGTGAACGGCGCGATCGTCATCCCTCGCGCCGGCGACGCAGCTCGGCGATGTACCGCAGCGCCTCGGCCTGCTCGTCGGGCGTCAGCTGGCGGAGCGCGCGGAGCGCGACGGTCATGCGCCCGCGCTCGCCCGCCGAGCCCTGGCCCGCCATTTCGTAGCCGGCGAGCGCGAGCAGGCGCGCGAAGTCGAGCCCGTAGGCGACCGAGAGCTCCCACAGGAGCGCCATCTCCGGCCGGGCGATCGTGCCGGTCTCGATCTGCGACAGGTGGGCGTTGCGGATCCCGGTGCGGCGCTCCACCTCGCGCAGCGAGAGCCCGAGCTCGTGCCGTGCCTCGGCCAGCACCCGGGCGAGCGAAGGCGGGTCGGCGGACGCGGGCACGCGAGCGATGCTGCCAGCCCAGGCGGACACCTCGTGTGCTGTCCGACGGCGCCGCTAAGTTGCTGAGCACGATGATCGCGGGGCGAGCCAGCTTCCACCTCGACGAGCCGGCCTTCTGGCGGCGGTTCGGCCGCGTCGAGCACGAGCGGCTGGAGTTCAAGGCCTCCCCGTGCAACCTGCGCGAGGTCATCCCCGCGATGGCGATGACGGCGGGCGGGCACGTGGTGCTCGGGGTGAGCGACGAGCGGCGGCTCGTCGGCTGCGCGCTGGACCAGGGGGTGCTCGACGCGGTGATGCGGCGGGCGCAGGACGCCGGGGTCGACGTCCGCGTGCAGCCGCTCGTGGTCGGCCGCGTGGGGCTGACGCTCGTGACCGTCCCGCGGGTGACGGACCGCATCGTCACGACGTCGGACGGCCGGGTCCTGCGCCGCGTGGGGAGCGACAACCTGCCGCTCACGGGCGAGCACCTCGTGCGGTTCGTCCGCCGGCACCGGCGGCCCGGGCAGCGGATTGCAGCTCTCGGGTCCGTGAAGGGACTACTGGCGGTGGTCGTGCATGCCGCCCGTCCGGCTCGCGCCCGCCAGCAGCGCCGTGCCGACATCGAAGACGAGGGCGGCGGCCGCGACGATCATCACGTAGGCGAGCAGCGGCGAAACCGTGCGTGACAGCATCAGCAGCCCGAACGCGAGTGCGATCGGCAGCCAGTACCGCAGCGAGCGCATCGTACGACTGTACTCGGTGTTGCACCCGGTGACCGAACTCCGAGGAAAGGTGCGAGATGCGAGCGAGTCGAGTCGTGTTCGCGGGTGCCGTCCTGGCGGGCGCGCTGCTCACGCCGACGGCGGCGACGGCCGCCCAGAAGCCGACCGCGACGACTGGCGGCGCCGCCAACATCGCGCCCAGCAGCGCGGTGCTGAACGCGACGGTGAACCCGCGCGACAGGGAGACGACCTACTTCTTCCGGTACGGGACGACGCGCGTCTACGGCGCCCAGACGCCCGTCAGGTCGGCGGGCGCGGGCACGGCGGGCCGGCGCGTGGCCGAGGCCCTCGGCGGCCTGGCGCCGGCGACGACGTACCACTACCGGATCGTCGCCCGCAACTCGCTGGGCGTCACGCGTGGGGCCGACCGCACGTTCAAGACCGCGCGCCAGCCACTCGGCGTGTCGCTCGCGGCGACGCCCAACCCGCTGTTCCCGGGCAGTCCCACGACGCTCGGCGGCGTCCTGAGCGGAACCAACAACGCGAACCGCCAGGTGGTCCTGCAGAGCAACCCGTACCCGTACACGCAGGGCTTCGCGAACGCGGCCGACCCGCACGTGACCGATGCCAACGGCGCCTACTCGTTCCCGATCCTGTCGGTGCCGGTCAACACGCAGTACCGGGTGCTGATGCCCGCCAACACGAGCGTCGTGAGCCCGATCGTGGTGGCGCAGGCCGCCGTGCGCGTCGGCGTGCACACGCGCACGAACCGCGGGCGGCGCAGCGGCGTGATCCGCTTCGCGGGCTTCGTCCGGCCCGCCGTCGACGGCAGCGCGGTGCTCGTCCAGAAGCTGCGCGGCGGCGCCTGGGTGACGATCGCCCAGACCTACGCGCGGAGCCTTCGCGGGAACCGCTCGCGCTACGTCAAGCGCGTGCGCCAGCGCCGCGGGGGCCGCTACCGGATCGTGGCCGACGTCACCGGCGCGTACTCGCCCGGGGGCTCGCGGACCGTCTACCGCAGCGTGCGGGACTGATCAACTTCGGACCAGGGCGGCGATGGCGCCGGGAATCGGCACATCGCCGCTCACCAGCTCGAACGTGAGCCCGATCGTGCGCGGCTCGTGGAGGACGGCGGCGAGCATGGCCGCGACGTCCTCGCGGGGGATGTCACCTTCGGCGTCGATGCGCACGCGCCCCGTGCCCGGCTCGTCGGTGAGCCCGCCGGGGCGCACGATCGTGTATTCGAGCCCGCTTGCGGCCAGCTCGGCGTCGGCCTTGCCCTTGGCCCGCAGGTAGACGGCGAACGTGTCGTCGCCCGGTGCGTCCGCGTCCGCGCCGCGGCTCGAGACCATCGCGTAGCGCGAGACGCCGGCGCTGTTGGCGGCCTCGATCAGCTTCACGGCGCCGCCGTAGTCCATCGTCTCCTTGCGCTCGGGGCCGCTGCCGGGGCCGGCGCCCGCGGCGAAGACGACCGCGTCGGCGCCCTCGACGGCCGCCGCCACCGCGGCGACGTCGGCCGTCTCGAGGTCGCACACGGCCGGGTCGCCGCCGGCTTCGCGCACGTCGTCGGCGTGCTCCGGGCGGCGGATCAGCGAGCGGACCTCATCGCCGTCCGCGCGCAGCGCTCGCGCGAGGTGGAGCGCCACCTTGCCGTGCCCTCCCGCGATCACGACGAGCATGCGCAGAGGGTACCGCCGGGGCGCCGCGCCAGGCGCGACGCCCCCGCGATCTCAACTAGCCGCGGACGGCCTGGCTCACGAGCTTGCCGGCGCGGAAGCGGTAGTACGTCCCGCGCGACACGCTGCGCCTGACCGAGAAGTAGCCGCGGGAGTCGGTCCGCTGCGACTTGACGAGGCGCCAACTGCCGCCGCGCTTCTGCTCGACGCGCACGGTCGTGCTGCCGCCGGGACGCACCTGGCCCCACAGCAGGCGCCGCGAGGCGTCGACCGCGAACGGCGTGTCGAAGTGCGCCAGGCTGCGCTTGGCACGCCCGCGCTTGTCCCGCAGGCCGGACTGCCAGTTCACGCGGTTGACCTCGTCCTCCCACAGGTACTGCGTGAACAGCTTGACCCGCTTCGTGCGCCACGCGTGGTACGCCGCGCGCTGCAGGTAGGAGTCCTGCTGGGCGGTCGTGATGCCCGCGAACGGGTCCTGCGGACGCGTCTGGTAGCCGTACTCGTCGATGAACACGCCGATCTTGCGCGTGGTGCTGCGCAGCGCCCGCGCGCGCTTCAGGCGGTCGAGCGTGCGGATCAGGTTCGGGAGCTGGGCGATCGAGAGGCTGTCGGCGCCGGGGTTCGGCCGCTCAGGTGCCCGGAAGCTGTACGGGTGCACGCCGAAACCGTCGAGCGTCGCCGGCTTGAAGCGCTTGCACGAGCCGGTCCGGATGCGCTTGAACGAGTCGCTGCGGCAGCCGAAGTGGCGCAGGAACAGCATCGGGTGCATCGTCGACTTCCACGTCCGTTGCTCCTTGCCGCGCGGACCCAGGGCCCCGACCACGATCTCCGCCCGAGCGTCGTTGGCCTTGATCGCCGAGTACCCCGCGCGCACGAGGTTGCGGTAGATGTGCGGCGAGGCCGGCGTGCAGCGGCCGCGCTTGCAGGTCGACTGCGGGGCGATCCACTTGTTGAGGTTCGGCTCGTTCCAGAGGATGTAGCGATCCACCTGGGCGCCGTACCGGAGCGCCACGGCCTCGGCGAACGCCCCGTAGGACGCGGCCTTCGGCTTCCACGCGCCCCTGCGCCGGCTGGGCGCCGAGCTCGACCAGTACGGGCCCGGCCCGGTGACGTTGAGCGTCACGCTGAGGCCCGCCGCGCGGATGCGGTTGACTGCCTGGTCGACGATCCACCACTGGTACTGGGGGTCGTTGGGGTTGTCGGCGTCGAAGCCCGCGGGCGCCGTCCGCGACTTGTCTCCGGGAGCGATCTGGTTCCAGTAGACGAGCAGCCGCACGTCGTCGATGCCGAGCTTCTTCCACTCGGCGATCGCCTTATCAGCGGAAGGCCCGCCGGCCTGCATGATCCGGTCGTCGGCGATGCCGACCTGCGGTCCGGCCGCGCTGGCTGGAGCCGCGAAGGCGAGCAGGAGCAGAAGCAGGAGTCCAGGGAGGATTCGAGTCATACGGTTCCCAACGTGTTCGGATTGGTGGAGTTGCGCTCCGCGGAGAGCAGGCAATCGACGACCCGGGACGCCGCGTGCCCGTCGTCGAGCTCGCAGAAGGCCTGTCGAAACGCGGCGTAGCGCGCTTCGTGCGCGGTACGCACCCCTTCGAGATCGCGCAATGCTTCGGCGACCTCGTCCGTCGTCCGCAAGAGCGGTCCAGGCACTGTACCCACGAAGTCGAGGTAGAAGCCCCGGATCTCCTCCGCGTACGCGTCGAGGTCGTACGTGAAGAACAGCATCGGGCGCCCGGTGTTGGCGAAGTCGACCATCATCGACGAGTAGTCCGTCATCAGCACGTCGGCGGCCAGCATCAGCTCGGTGCCGTCCGGATAGCTGGAGACGTCGCGCACGAAGCCGTCGGCGGTCGCGGGCACCGTGTCGACGACGTAGTGATGCTTTCGGAAGAGGATCACCGTGTCCTCCCCCACCGTGGCGCGCAGCCGCTCGAGGTCGAGCTGCAGGTCAAGCCGGTAGCGCCCGCGGCGATCGACGACGTGGTCGCGGTACGTCGGCGCGTAGAGCACCGTGCGCACGCCCTCGGGGATACCCAGGCGGCGGCGCAGCGCAGCGCCCCGCGCGTCGCGATCCTCGCCCGCCAGCACGTCCACGCGCGGGTACCCGGTCTCGAGCATCTCGCCCTCGATCGCGTATGCGCGGCGCAGGATCGGCGTCGAGAAGCGGTTGGGAGAGAGCACGTACTGCCAGTTGTCGAGCTGGCGCTCCCAGCCGCGCTGGAAGCGCCGCACGGTCTTGCGCATGTCGGACACGTCGAAGCCGAGCCGCTTGAGCGGCGTGCCGTGCCAGGTCTGCAGGCACACCTGATCGGGCCGGCGGCGTGAACCAGTCGGGGAAGTGGTCGTTGGCGACCACGAAGCGCGCGGTGGCGAGCGCCTCGTGGTACTCGCGGCTGCCCTCGCGCAGCACCGTCGCGCTCTCCGGGACCCGGCACTGGCCGTCGCGCACGACCCACAGGTGCTCGAGCGGCAGCTCGCGCCGCACGAGCTCCTCGTGGATGGCGCGTGGGCTGTCGGAGTACTGACGCCCCAGGAAGCTCGCGTACACAACCGCCTCACGCAGCGGCGCGCCGCGCGACGCGCGGTAGGCGGTCGCTTGCAGGCGACCCTGGTTGAAGCGGCCCCGCTCGTCCTCGTCGAGGTCGCGCTGGACGGACAGCAGCGCCTCGCCCTCGGCGGACAGCCCGAGCGCGAACGGCTTGCGGTCGACCACCGTCGTCAGCGGGAGCCGGTCGTCGAGCGCCTCGGAGAAGACGAGCGGCACACCGCCGGCGCGCACGCGCCAGCGCCCCTCGGCGATCGGCAGGGCGCCGGCCAGCGACTCGATCGCGGCCACCGGCAGGCGCGCGGAGAAGCCGCCGTGGCGCGTGCGCTCGAGCGGAAAGGCGTGCGCCTCGCCGCGGTCCTCGGCGAGCTCGATCACATGCCATTCGGCCTCGGGAGGCAGCTCGCCCTCGAGCTCGAGCGCGCCGTCGGGGCCCCACCGCGCGTCGTGCACGACGGCCGCCGCGGCGCGCTCGATCAGCGCCGCGCCGCGCCCGGCGCGCGTGAGCGCGACCTGCCGGCCGTCGACCGTCCAGGTCGCCTCCCGCACGTCCTCGGGCAGCGCCACCGGCACGCGGCGGCCCTCGTCGGCCGCCCACAGCTCCCACACGCTGCGGCCCTCGCCGCGCAGCTTGGCGAGCGGCGCGCGCGCTTCGCCGCCCTTCAGCGGCAGGCGGACTCGCCGCCCGTCGGCGGTCCGCCGCAGCTCGAGCACCGGCTTCGCCGGCGCGGGATCGAGGTCGGCGGCCAGCTCCAGCGCACCGTCTGTCAGCCGCGGCTCGCGCAGCTTCGCGGCGCCGCGGCGGACCTCGACGGCCAGCTCCGTGTCGGGCGTGACCCCGGCGGTCGCCACGGCCCCGTCGAGGGCGAGCTCGACGGGTCGCAGCGGGCGCCCACCGTCGAACGTGAAGCGCGACCGCCGCCGCTTGAGGCCGCCGGCGTGCAGCGTCACGTACAGCTCCCACGTTCCCTCTCGCCGGCGGCCGCGGCGCTGCAGCGCGCGCGGGTCGAGCGTCGCCTCGAAACCCGTCCACGACAAGTCGGCCAGCGCCTGGCGAGAGTTGCCGGTGAGCTCGGGGCGTTCGACGCTGCGCGACCGCAGCCGGATCGCCGACGTGAGCAGCCGCACGCGGGCGAGACGCCCGCGCCGCAGCAGCGCCACGTGCACGCGCTGCGCTCCCGGCGCGCCGGCCCCAACGCCGTGGATGTAGGCGTAGCCGCGCACGCGCACCGCGTCGCCGACGCGCGCGAGCTCCTCGATCGAGGCGCGCATGTAGAACTCGTGCTCGACGCGGTAGATCGAGCTCGGGATGCGCAAGGTCGGGTCGGTCCGGAACGGGTAGTCGCCGTACCACTTGCCGCGCACGCGGACCGGCGGGGTGCTCGAAAGGTCTTCCTTCTGGAAGCGCAGCACCTCGAGCAGCTCGTCCACGAGGCGGCGGCGCACGAGGTGCCACTTCAGGCGCTCGATCGCCGGCAGCGGGTCGAAGATCTTCGGGCTGGCCTTGTCCAGGAACGCGTTCACGCGATCGAGGAAGAGCGCCTTGTACTCGTCGTCGGCGGCCTCGAGCCCGTTGACGTAGTAGCGCAGGTCGTCGGCCACCACGCTCTCGTCGTACCAGCGCTTGGCGCCGCGCGGGCCCTTGCGCCCGAGATGGTCCGACACCTCCTCGATCGCCAGCATGCGGTCGGTCAGGCCGCGCGGCTCGAGCTTGCGCTGAGTGATCGAGCCGGCGCCCTCGCGGATCCGCCACAGGTAGACCGGCTCGGAGATCACGTCGACCGAGCGGGCCAGGAAGTGCGCCGGGATCGTGACCGGCGTGTCCTCGTACGTGCGCCCCTCGGGGAAGCGGAAGCCGTTCGCGTCCCAGAACGAGCGGCGCCAGAGCTTGTTCCAGGCCGGCCGGTCGGCGAGCAGCGGGCGGAACTTCGTCACGTGCGTCTTCAGGCGCGTCTCGGGGAACGTCTTGGCCAGGAACGGCGACTGGAAGGTGGCGAAGCGGGTGAGGCGGTGCACGTTGCCGGTGGCGAAGTCCGACCCCGTCTCGTCGAGCGCGCCGACGAGCAGTTCGTAGGCGTTGGGCGGCAGCGCGTCGTCGCTGTCGAGGAACACGAGGAACTCGCCCTGGGCGGCGTCGGCGCCGGTGTTGCGGGCCTTGCTGAGGCCGCCGTTCTCCTGCGTCACGACCCGGAAACGACTGTCACGCGCGGCGTAGCGGCGCGCGATCTCGGCGCTGCGATCGGTCGATCCGTCGTCGACGAGGATCGCCTCGAAGTCCGTGTACGTCTGCGCGAGCAGCGAGTCGAGGCACGTCTCGAGGAACTCCTCGACGTTGTAGACCGGCACCACGACGCTGACCCTCGGCACGGCGGGAATGCTAGGAGGCCCCGCCCAAGGGGCCGTTCCGTGGAGAGCCATGTCCCGTCGGCCACCCCTAGGAGGAGCGAAGCTTGCGGACCCGGCGCGCGAGCCTCGTCCGCAGCGACGGCGGCGGGGCGGGCCGCTTCCTGCGCGGCCGGGCGGCCATGACCGAGCACTGGGCGATCGCCTCCGCCTCGGCGTACAGCGCGCGGTAGCCGGTCCGGTCGGCGTCGAGCGTCTCTGCCGTGGGGCTGTCGAGATGCCCCCACACGGCCTCGGCGAGGTCACGCACCCGGTCGGGAACGTCGAGGTCGGCCCAGCTCGTCCGGCTGCGATGCAGGCCGGGGTCCACGAACGCGTCGACCTCCGGGCGCCGGTCGACCGCGGCCAGCTCCGGGAGGTCGAGCACGCCGCCCAGGCGCCTGACCTCGGGCAGCCAGTCGGCGAGCAGGTCCTCGTAGCGGACGAACGCCCGCGGAGCCTCGCGGGTGACGTGCTCGGTCTGCAGGATCACGTTGATCCACGCGGCCGCGCGACTCGCCTCGGTGAGCCCGGTCCCGTAGGAGCGGCGGGCGCTGGTGACGATCTCGGCGGGGTGGCGCAGCATCGTCACGAACGAGGTGCTCGCGCCCAGCTCGGCCGCGCAGCGCATCCACAGGGGCAGGAACCAGACCGTGCGCGGGTCCTTGACGAGCACGGCGCCCGGCGCGCGCAGCTCGTCCGCCAGCCAGCCGCGCAGCTCCTCCTGCACCGCGGGCACCTCCCCGGCTGCCGTGGTGGCGTCCCAGGCGGCCGGGCGGGCGTCGTTGACCGTCACGCGGCGCTCGCGTAGCAGCCGGGTGTGGAAGTCGACCACCCAGCGCGGCTCGCCGAAGCCGCGCGGGTTCGTGTCGTCGGCCTGTACCTCGGGCTGCGGGATCCGGAAGCCGAGCTGGCCGAGCATGCCCGACAGCAGGCTCGTGCCGCTGCGCCCGACGCCGACGACGAGCAGGAGCCGGCGCTCGCTCATCGCGTGCTGGAGGGCACGGGCCGCGGCGCAGGCTCGCGCTCGCCGAGCCACACGCGGCGGACGACGCGCTCGGCCGCGCGCCCGTCGTCGAGCGAGGCGAAGCGGGCGCGGAACGCGGCGCGCACGCTGCCGGCCTCGGCGTCGTACGCCGCGCCGGAGGCGAACACGTCGAGTAGCTCGTCGTCGGAACGGGCGATGGCGCCGGGCGGCTCGGCGAGCAGGTCGAAGTACGTGCCGCGCAGCTCCCGGTACACGTCCCAGTCGGGAGCGTGGATGACGATCGGGCGGTCGAGCACGGCGTAGTCGAACATGATCGACGAGTAGTCGGTGAGCAGCACGTCGGACGCGATGCAGAGCTCCTCGACCGACGCGTGGGAGGCGACGTCGAGCAGCCTCCCGGCGCGATGGAGGTCGCGCACGAGCGGGTCGGCATCATAGAAGTAGTGCTGGCGGGCCAGGACCACGTGGTCGTCGCCCAGTGCGGCGGCCAGGCGGCCGAGGTCGAGCGCCGGCTCGTAGCCCGAGCGGTACTCGCGGTGGGTGGGCGCGTAGAGCACGGCGGTCTGCCCCGGAGTGATCCCCAGGCTCGCCCGCAGCCGCTGCGCGTCCTCCTCGGTGGCGTTGGCCAGCGCGTCGTTGCGCGGGTAGCCGACCTCGAGCGTCTCGAACGGGACGGGGTACACGCGCTCCCAGACCAGCGTCGAGTGGCGGTTCGACGAAACGCTGAAATCCCACCGGCGGCTGCGCTCGAGCATGGCGGCGAAGTCGTGCCGGCGGCTCGCGTGGTGGGCGTAGCGGAGATCGAGCCCCATGCGCTTGAGCGGCGTGCCGTGGTGGGTCATCACGTGCACGCTTCCCTCGCGCTTGACGAGGTGGTTCGGGAAGTTCACGTTGTTGACGAGGTAGCCTGCACGGGCGACGAGGTCGAAGTACTCCGGCGTGTTCGCGACGACGTGCTCGACCCCGTCCGGGACTGTCGCGCCCGGCCTGACAACCCACACGCCGCGCACGTTCGGCACGAGCTCCGCGGCGCGCTCGTAGATCGCGCGCGGGTTGCACGCGTAGCCGCGGAACCAGTACGCGCCGTAGACGGCGAGCTCGAGGTCGAGCGGCTGCCGCAGGCGCGAGCGGTAGTGGCGCTCGAGGCTGGCCTTGCGCAGCCGGCTGCGGGTGATGCCGATCCCACCCGCCGCCTTCAGCGCGGGCGCGCGGCGGCGTGCCCGCACGCCACCCTCGAGCAGCCGGTACGCCGCGTACGCGTCGCGCTCGAGCAGCTCGAGCCGCGCCCGGGCGACCCGGCCGGCCGGAGGCGGATGGCCGCCGGTGCGGTGCCTCGCGTAGAGCTCCGAGGCGCGGCGGAAGAACTCCCGCCGCTCGCCCTCGGGGACGCGATCGAGCAGCGCGAGCAGGTGCCGCGCCATCGCCGGCACGACGAGCCTCCGGGCGCGCTCGTCCGCGCCCTCCAGCAGCGCCTCGTAGGACTCGAACGGCGAGCCGGCGACGCGGGTGGCGTTCTCGAGCTCGCGCCGGGTATAGCTCGTCCCCGGCGCGGCCGCGATGCGCCGTGCGCGCAGCAGCGCCGGCCAGGTCACGGTCAACTCGCCGTGGCGGCCCTGGGCGAAGCGCCCGAGGCCCTCGCGCCGCAGGACCTTGTCCCACGCCCGCGGCGCGGCATCGGCCAGCCGCGGCTCCTCGTCGAGCGTGACGACGTCCTTCAGCCGCCGCACGAGGGCCGTGTTGGGCCCCGGCCGCGAGCGGCCGAGCGCGCCCTCGATGCGGTCGCCGACCAGTAGCACGTCTGGCGACGTCTCCTCGAGCCGCTCGAGCACGCCGGTCGGCGCGACCACGTCGCTCGCGTTGACGAACCACACGTACTCGCCGCGCGCCAGCTCGAGCCCGAGGTTGCGCCCCTCCCCCAGCCCGATGCGCTCGGCCAGGTGGTGCACGCGCACGCGGTCGTCGCCGGCGGCCAGCGCGTCGAGCAGCTCGGGCCCGTGGTCGGGCGACGCGTCGTCGACCACGACCAGCTCGACGTCCCCGTGCAGCGCGGAGGACGCGATCTCCTCGAGATGGGCCTGCTCGCCGTGGACGACGAGCACGACGCTGAGCCGCGGCATGGCTGCCAAGCTACTCGACGGCTCCTTGACCGTCTTCGACGACACCCCGGTCCTCTGCGGGCATCGCGGCAGCGGCCGCGGTCACGAGGAGAACACCCTGCCGTCGTTCCGGGCGGCGGTGGCGGCCGGCCTGCGGTGGGTCGAGGTCGACGCCCGCGCGACGGCCGACGGCGTGCTCGTCGCCCGCCACGACCCCGAGCTCGAGGACGGGCGCGCGGTCGCGGGCCTGCGCGCCGCCGAGGCCGACGAAGCGGGGCTGATGCGCGTCGCCGACCTGCTCGAGGCGCTGCCGGAGGAGATCTCGATCGACGTCGAGGTCAAGACGGCGCTCGAGGACGCGCTGCGCCCGCGCGAGCGCACGACCGCGACGCTGGTGGCGGAGCTGGTCGCGCCGCAGCGGCGCCGGGTGCTCGTCACGAGCTTCGACCCGGCGGCGCTCCTGATCGTCCGCGAGCGGCTCCCGCGGGTGCCGCTCGGCCTGCTCACCTGGACGCGCTTCCCGCTGCGCAAGGCGATCCCGGCCGCCAGGCACCTGCGGGTCGAGGTCGTCGCGGCCAACGTCGAGTCGTTCCCGCCGGACGCCACGCCGGCCGTGCGGGTCGCGCACGAGGCGGGCCTCGAGGTGGCCGCCTGGTGCCCCGCGCCCGAAGAGCGCGCGGCGCTGCTGGACGCCGGCGTCGACTGCCTCGTGATCGACGACGTCACCGCGAGCTCAGCCGCTGCCGAGCCCGCCCGGCCACGATCCGCGTGATCTGCTCGACGGCGGGCCGCGCTCCCGGGCGGTCCTCGGGACCCTTGGCCGCGGCGAGCTCCTCGAACAGCTCCTCCCAGCGGCGCGCGATCTTCGCGATGTCGTAGCGCTTCGCGCCCTCCACGCCGGCGGCGCCGTACGCCTTGCGGCGCGCCGGGTCGGCCATCAGCGAGCCGATCGCGGCGACCAGCGCCTCCTTGTCGCCGTCCGGCACGACGTGGCCGTCGACGCCCTCGCGGATGATGTCGCGCGGGCCGGTGGGGCAGTCGTAGCTCACGACCGGCAGCCCGACGGCCATCGCCTCGAGCAGCACCATCGGGAAGCCCTCCTTGCGCGAGCTCATGACGTACAGCGAGGCGTTCGCCATCTCCTCGTGGAGGCTCGACGTGAAGCCCATCATGTGCGCGCTGTCCTCGATCTCGAGCTCGCGGATCTGGCGCCGCAGGCGCTTCATCGCGGAGCCGCTGCCGAAGATCTTGAGCTGCCAGTCGGGATGCTCGCGCACGACCAGCTTCCAGGCGTCGAGCAGCCGGTCGAAGCCCTTCTGGTCGCCGACGCGGCCGGCCGCGATCACCACCTTGTTGTCGAGCGGGGCGCGGTGGCCGCCCGTGTCCGGCACGCCGTTGGGCATGCACTCGACGCGCGTGCGGCCCTGCAGGTGCCGGCGATAGTCGTCGGCGTCGCCCTCGGTGAGCGTCGACACGAGGTCCAGGCGCGGGTAGAACGAGGCGATCTGCGCGCGCAGGGGGTCGTTGTACGTCGACAGGTTCATGTGGTCCTGCCCGACGCGGACGACGGACGGCGCGGCCAGCAGCGCGACCGCGAGGTTGATCGACGGTCGCGTGCCGATCAGCACGCCGTCGCGCGCGGCGAGGATGTAGCGCGCCATCCGCGTGTCGGTCAGCAGGTTGAAGAGCGGGTACCGGAAGTCGTTCGTCGACATCAGGCGCGTGGGCTGCTCGGCGAGCCAGCGCTGCTGGGGCGGGAGGCCGGCCACCTCGTCCTTGCGCAGGTCGGCCAGGAACCGCAGCCGCACCCCCTCCGGGACCGGCAGGGCGATCTCCGCCCGGCGGCGGAACACGCTCATGATCTCCACGTCGTGCCCGAGCTTGGCGAGCTCGCCCGAGGTCGTGAACGTGGTGCGGATCGTCCCGCCCACGGCGAAGGCGTTCATGAGGAGGAAGCGGATCTTCACGGCGGGGCAGCGTAGATCATGGCCTCGTTGCCCCAGCGAACGTCAACTGCAGCTGGGTAGGGAGGGTGAGGGATCGATGCGCGGCGAGGGAAAGACCCGCTCTCCCCACCCAGCCGCAGTTGACTTTGACGTTCGTCCGGCAACGACCCGGCTTCTAGACTCGCCCGCGCTTATGGGCGGCCCCATCTTCATCGTCGGGACCATGGGCTCCGGCTCGACGCTGCTGCGGCTCATGCTCGACAGCCATGAGGGCATCTCGATCCCGCAGGAGACCGGGTTCATGCGGGCCTACAACGCCCACCAGTTCGTTCCCCTCAAGTGGTCCGGGCGCAACTGGGCACGGCGGATGGGCTGGAGCCGCGAGGAGCTCGACGCCGAGCTCGGCGCCTTCTACCGGCGCATCTTCACCCGCCACATGGAGCAGCAGGGCAAGCACCGCTGGGGTGACAAGACGCCGCTGCACACCTGGCACGTCGACGGGCTCGCGCGCCTGTTCCCCGACGCGGTGTTCGTCGGCATCGCCCGCCATCCGGGCGGGGCGGTCGGCTCGAACATGGGCCGCTTCGGGCACTCGTACCGCCGCGCGTCGATCCACGTCGACCGCTACGCGCGCGAGATCGCCCGCCAGGCCGCGAACCACAAGGAGCGCTTCGTGGTCGTCCGCTACGAGGAGCTGGTACTCAGCCCCGAGGCGGTGCTGCGCGAGCTGCTCGACTGGCTCGGCGAGCCGTGGTCTGACCGGGTGCTCGACCACCACACCGTGCAGACCGGTCGCGGCGGGCGCGTGGTCGTGGAGGGCGGCAACCGGATCGACGAGGCGATCGACGTCTCGCGGGTGGACAAGTGGCACCGCCGCATGACCGACCAGCACAAGGCCCTGCTCGGCGAGCGCTTCACGCGGCTGGCCGAGTTCTACGGCTACGCGATCGACGACCCCGCCGTGCTGGTCCCGCTCGGCGCGAACGGCTCCCCGGTGATCGGGGGCGCGCAGATCGACGCGCGGATCGACGAGTTCGCCGACCTCGACCTGCGCACCCAGCCCGAGATCCCGCTCGCCGAGCGCTTCTACCACCCGGGCCGCATGCAGCTGCACGAGGTGCCGGAGACGCCGCCGCCCAAGCCCCCGCCGCCGCCCGAGCCGTCCCTCCCGGTGCGCGTCTGGCACGTCGTCCCACGCCGTACCCGGCGGCGGCTCGCGCCGCTCGTGCAGCGCGCGCGGGGCCCGCGCCGCTGAGCCCCATGGCCCGGGTGTCGCTCCGCCGCCGGCTGCTCGGCCCGCCCGCGGTGGCGGTGCATCGTGTCGCGCTGCGCGCGGTGGCGGCGCTCCCGCGCGGCGCGGCGAACCCCTCCCCCGGCCCGGTGCGGTTCGTGCTCGCGCACGCCTGGGGCATGGGCGGCACCATCCGCACGACGCTGACGATGGCGGAGCATCTCGCCGCCACCCGCGACGTCGAGGTCGTGAGCGTGATCCGGCGGCGCGAGCAGCCCTTCTTCGCCTTCCCCGCCGGCGTGAAGGTCACCGCGCTCGAAGACCGGAGGGCGCACCGGCTCATCTCCCGGCTGCCGAGCCTGCTCGTCCACCCGGAGGACTACGCGTACCCGACGTGCAGCCTGCACACGGACATCGCGCTCGTGCGCTGGCTGCGCTCACTCGAGGGCGGCGTGCTCGTCACCACCCGGCCGGCCTTCAACCTGCTCGCCGCGCGGCTGGCGCCGCGCAGCGTCGTCACCGTCGGACAGGAGCACCAGCACCTCGGCGTCCACCGCCCGCGCCTGGCCGCTGACATCCGGCGCGACTACGGCCGCCTCGCCGCGCTCACCGTGCTCACCGTGCAGGACGAGCGCGACTACGGCCGCCTGCTCGCCGGCGCCGCCACCCGCGTCGAGCGGATCCCGAACCCGGTCCCGGAGACCGATGGCCCCGCGGCCGACCTCCACGCGAACGTCGTCGTGGCGGCCGGCCGCCTGAACCGCCAGAAGGGCTTCGACCTGCTGATCGACGCGTTCGACCAGGTCGCCCGCAGCCATCCCGGCTGGCGCCTGCGGATCTACGGCAGCGGACCGGATCGAGCGCAGCTGCAGGCGCAGATCGATGCGCTGGGCGCAGGTGGGCACATCCGGCTGATGGGCCGCTCGGACCGGCTCGGCGAGGCGATGGCCGAGGGATCGATCTTCGCGCTCAGCTCCCGCTGGGAGGGCTTCGGGATGGTGATCCTCGAGGCGATGGCCCGCGGGCTGCCGGTGGTCAGCTTCGACTGCCCGCACGGCCCGCGCGACATCATCACCGCCGGCCGCGACGGGGTCCTCGTCCCGCCCGAGGACGCCGACGCGCTGGCGAGCGCGCTCGCCGCACTGATCGAGGATCCGGCCCGCCGCCGGGAGCTCGGCGAGGCGGGTCGCGCCCGCGCGCGCGACTTCGACATCGCCGCCGTCGGCCCGCGCGTCGAGCGTCTGCTCGCGCACGCACGCGCCCAGGGACGGCCCGGCGGCCCGCTAGTCTCCGACGGCCTTGACGAGCGGGTTGAGCGATAGAGGGGCGCCTCCGGTGAGCGCGCCCACCAGGCCCGCCGCGAGGAGCGCGGCTCCGCTGGACCTCGCGGTGGTCGCCGCCACCGCGCCGGCCGGCGACGGGTGCGCGGCGCTGGCACCGTTCGAGGGAGCCACGGTGCTCGCGCGGCTCGTCCGCCAGCTCACCCGGCTCGGGGTGCGCCACACCGTGGTCTTCACGCGTGCGGAGTGGGAGCGCGACGTGCGGGCCGCGCTCGGCGGCGCCGCCGAGGTGCGATCGGCCGGCTCGCCCGCCGAGGAGCTGCGCGCCGTCGCCGAGCTGGCGCGCGCGACGGCCGGCCCGATGCTGCTGGCGTACGGCGACGTCGTCACCCACGAGGCCGCGCTCGAGGGCCTCATCACCGACCCGCGCGCGAGCACGGGCATCCTCGCCGGCGGCCGGCGCCGGCAGACCGCGTTCCGCGTCCAGGCCCGCCGCGGCCGGCTGATCGCGGCCGCCACGCCGTACCACACCGTCCGCCGCCCGAACGCGACGTTCCTCGGCGTGCTGCGCGTCGCCCCGCCGGAGATCGCCGCACTGGCGGCGGCCGCCGACCGCCTCGCCGAGCTGGCCGCCGACGTGCCGCCCGCATGGGAGGACGAGCTGGTGCGCAAGGCCGCCCGCTGGCGGTGGGTAATGTCGCGCTCGGACAGCGCGGGCGAGAGCGAGGGAGGCGGCGACGACTTCGCCGCCCCGGACGACTCCGAGGACCCGGAGGAGCGCCTCAACGGCGCGGCCGAGGCGCTGGCCGCCGAGGACGAGGAGCTGCTGTCCAACCGGCTGGCGGCGGCACCGCTCGACACCGTCTCGTTGCTGCTGCTCGGCCTCGTCCGCGGCGGCGCCCCCGTGGGGGCCGTCTACCTGCGGCACCTGTTCTGGTCGCGCCCCCTGTCGCCGGCGGCCGCCGCTCGCACGCAGGAGCGGGTCGCAGCGCTCGACGAGGACCGCCTGCTGCTCGACTCGGCGGTCAAGGGCGCCGACGGCTTCTTCACCACCTTCTTCGTCAGCCCGTACTCGCGCTACCTCGCGCGCTGGGCGGCGCGCCACGGGTTCACCCCGAACCAGGTGACCGTGGTCTCGCTGCTCATCGGGATCCTGGCGGCGGCCGCGTTCGCGGTCGGCGAGCGCTGGGGGCTGGTGGCCGGAGCCGTGCTGCTCCAGGTCGCGTTCACGACCGACTGCGTGGACGGCCAGCTCGCCCGCTACACGCGCCAGTTCTCCAAGTTCGGTGCGTGGCTGGACTCGATGCTCGACCGCACGAAGGAGTACCTCGTGTTCGCGGGTCTGGCGATCGGCGCGAGCCGGGCCGGCGACCCGGTGTGGCTGCTCGCGTGCAGCGCGCTGGTGCTGCAGAGCGTGCGCCACACGTCGGACTTCTCGCACGCGTTCGTGCAGCGCGAGGGCACCGGCGCGGTGCGCCAGCCACCGCTCGAACAGCCGCTCGACCACCTGGGAGCGGCCGCCGAGGCGCGCCGGACGGCGAGCGGGCCGGCGCCTACGCCGCGGCGGCGCTCGCTCGCCGCGCGCCTCCTCTCGCTGTGGTCGCGGCTCGACGACGTGCGAGTGGCGCGCTGGCTCAAGCGCATGGCGGCGTTCCCGATCGGGGAGCGCTTCGCGGTCATCTCGATCACCGCCGCCCTGTTCACCCCGAGGGTCACGTTCATCGCCCTGCTCGCGTGGGGCGGCTTCGCCGTCGCCTACACGCAGAGCGGCCGGGTCCTGCGAGCGCTGCGATGAGCGCCGTCGCCGCTCCCGACCTCCCGCGCGCGTTCCGCGAGGACGGGCCGCCGGCGCGCGCCGTGGCGCGCGTGCTGGGCCCGCGGCTGCCGCTCCCCGGGCCGGCGCTGGCGCTCGCCGGCCTGGTCCCGCTGCTCGCGGTCGCCGCCCTGGGCGGCGGCGACGTGTCGCTCGCCGTCACGGGCGCCGTGCTCGCGTGGGCGGTGCTCCTGGGCAGCGCGTCGCGCGGCCGGCCGGCGCGCGGCGGCGCATGGGCAGAGCCGCCGCTGGTGCGGCTGATCGAGTACGTGGCCTTCATCTGGCTCGCCGCACTCGAGGGCTCCCACGCCCTGCCCTCGGCGTTCGCACTGATCGCCGCGCTTGCCTTCCACAACTACGACCTGGCCTACCGGCTGCGTCACCAGGGCACGATGCCCCCCGCGTGGCTCGGCCTGCCGGGCTGGGAGGGCCGCGTGGCGATCGGGTTCGCGCTGCTCGCCGCCGGCGCGCTGCCGGCCGGCTTCTACGTGGCCGCGGGCGTGCTCGGCGTCCTCTTCGTGGTCGAGGCGGGCGCGAGCTGGATCGCCGCCGGGCGCCGCGGGGCCGAACCGGACGCGTTCGACGCCGAGGAGGACGAGCCGTGATCGGGATGGTGCTGGCCGCGGGCGCCGGCAAGCGCCTCGGGCACGAGACGGCGGAGCTGCCCAAGACGTTGCTTCCGGTCGACGGCGATCGCACGATCCTCGACGTCGCGCTCGGCAACTTCGCCGCGGTCGGGCTCGAGCGTGCGGTGATCGTCACCGGCTACGCGCACGAGCGGCTCGCCGAGCGCGTCCCGGCCCTCGAGCGCGCCCATGGGCTCGCGCTCGAGCTCGTCTACAACCCGAAGGCGCTCGAGTGGAACAACGCCTACTCGCTGTGGTGTGCGCGCGAGGCGTTCGGGGAGGGCGTGCTGCTCGCCAACGGCGACACGGTCCATCCCCCCTCCGTCGAGGAGTCGCTGCTCGCCGCGCGCGGGCCCGAGGTGCTGATCGCGCTCGACGACGTCAAGCCGCTCGGCGAGGAGGAGATGAAGGTCCACATCTCGCCCGAGGGTTATCTGGACCGCATCAACAAGGCGCTCGACCCGGCCACCGCGCAGGGCGAGTACATCGGCGTCACGCTGATCGAGCCGGCCGGCGCCGCCGCGCTGGCCGACGCGCTGGAGGCCACCTGGCGCCGCGATCCCCAGCTCTACTACGAGGACGGCTTCCAGGAGCTGGCCGACCGCGGAGGCCGCGTCGGCACGGCGCCGATCGGCGCGGTCGAATGGGTCGAGGTCGACGACGCGCAGGACCTCGAGCGGGCGCGGGAGGTCGCGTGCCGCTGCTGACCCGCATGGTCGGCACGCCGCTCGCGATCGACATCGGGCCGGGGGCGATCGAGGGTCTCGCCCCGCTGCTCGCGGACCGGCGGATCTCGAGCGGCGGCCACGTCGCCGTGATCGTCGGGCCGGGGCTCGGGGAGGAGATCGCAGCCACGCTTCGCCCGCAGCTCGCCAACGGGGAGATCTGGGACGTGGAGGGCGGCTCGGTGCAGGCCGGCGCCGAGCTCGCGGCGCGGCTGCGGCGCGGCTTCTACGACGCGGTGGTCGGCATCGGGGGCGGCAAGACGCTCGACGTCGCCAAGTACGCGGCGAGCCTGTCGGGCCTGCCGGTCGTCGCCGTCGCCACCAGCCTCGCTCACGACGGGATCGCCTCGCCAGTCGCCTCGCTCGAGGACGAGCACGCGGGCCGCAAGGCGTCCTACGGCGTGCAGATGCCGATCGCTGTCGTCGTCGACCTCGACTACGTGCGCCGCAGCGAGCCGGCCATGCGGCGCTCCGGGATCGGCGACGCGATCAGCAACCTGTCGGCGATCGCGGACTGGCGGCTGGCCGAGCGCGAGCGCGGCGAGGCGGTCGACGGAGTGGCGGTGACGTTCGCGCGGATGGCCGCGACATCGATCGTCCACCGCGAGGACGGGATCGAGGACGACCCGTTCCTGATCGCGCTCGCCGAGTCGCTCGTGCTGTCCGGCCTGGCGATGGCCACAGCGGGCTCCAGCCGTCCGTGCAGCGGCAGCGACCACGAGATCCTGCACGCGATCGACGTGCTCTACCCGGGCACTGCGAACCACGGCGAGCTGGCCGGCGCCGCCAGCCTCTTCACCTCGTTCCTGCGCGGCGACGAGGGGCTCGCGCGCGGGATCGACACGTGCCTGCGGCGCCACGGGCTTCCGCGCACGCCCGCCGACCTCGGGCTCAGCGACGAGCAGTTCGCCGAGGCGGTGGCGCGAGCGCCGGAGACGCGGCCGGATCGCTTCACGATCCTTGAGCACCTCGGGCTGGACGGCGCGGAGGCGCGGCGGCGGGTAGCCGCGTTCCTCGAGGCCTACGCGCACTGAGCGATGCCCACGATCGCCGAGCTGCGCGCCGCGACCCAGCCCGCCTCGATCTTCGCGCGCAACAGCGGCGAGCACTGGGCCGGGCGGCTGTACGTGCGGCGGCTGTCGCCGTACCTCACGCGGCTGCTGCTGCGCACGCGGGTCACGCCCAACGGCGTCACGTGGCTGATGATCGCCAGCGGCCTGGCGGCGGCCGCCGTGCTCTCGCTGCCGGGACTCGCCGCGGCGATCGGCGCCGCGCTCCTGATCCAGCTGCAGATCCTGCTCGACTGCTCCGACGGGGAGCTCGCCCGCTGGCGCGGCGCGACCGGCTCGCCGATCGGCGTCTACCTCGACCGGATCGGCCACTGGGTGACCGAGGCGGCACTGCCGGTCGCGCTCGGCGTGCGAGCCGACGGGGGCTGGGACGAGCTGGGCGGCTACACGACGCTCGGCCTCGTGGTGGCGGTGCTCGTGCTGCTCGTGCAGGGCGAGTCAGCGCTCGTGACGGTCGCCCGCGCCGAGTCCGGCCGCCCGCCGGCGCACGACACGGAAGCAGTCGCCGCACCGCGCGCGAGCGCCCTGCGTCGCGTGCGCCGGGCACTGCGCCGCGTGCCGTTCTACCGCGCCTTCGTGGCCGTGGAGTTCACGCTGCTGGCGCTCGGCGCCGCGATCGTCGACGCCGTCGCCGGCGACCTCGCCGGCTCGCGCGCGCTCGTCGTCGCGCTCGTCGTGGTCGGGGCGGTCACGGCCGCCGGCCATCTGCTCGCCGTCCTCACTTCGGACAGGCTGCGATGACGGCTGCCCCCGCCAGACCCGTCGTGACTTCGGACGCGCGTACTAGCCTCTTCGTGCTTTGAGCAGCGCTCCCGTCAGCGATCCTTCCCCTCCCGCCGAGCCCCGGCGCACGAGCGAGTTCGACGCGGTCACCCACGTCTACGAGCCGCATCGCGTCGGGCTGCCGCCGATCCGGCCCTACATCCGCGAGCTGTGGAAGCGGCGCGAGTTCGCCTACGAGCTCTCGCGCACGAGCCTGCGGGCGCAGCACTTCGACACCGTCGTCGGGCAGGTCTGGCTGCTGCTCAACCCCCTGCTGCTCTCGTGCGTGTACTTCGTGCTGGTCGACATCCTGCGCCAGAAGACGGGCGGGATCGTGTTCTTCGCGCATCTGATGGCGGCGCTGTTCGCCTACCACTTCGTCACCGACTCGCTGCGCCAGGCGGTGCGCTCGGTCACGGGCGGCGGGCGGCTGATCCTCAACACCGCGTTCCCGCGCATCCTGCTCCCGGCCTCGTCGGTGCTCGTGGCCTTCCGGCGCTTCCTGCCGACGGTGCTCGTCTTCATCCCCGTCGCGTTCCTGGCTGGGATCCCGTTCGGCCTGCACCTGCTGTGGGTGCTGCCGATCGTCGCGCTCCTGCTCGTGCTCGCCATGGGGCTGGCGATGCTCGTCGCCGCCGGCCAGGTCTACTTCCGCGACCTCAAGACGTTCCTCACCTACGGCCTGCGCGTGTGGCTGTACGCGTCCCCGATCCTCTACTACGCGTCCGAGGTGCCGGACCGGTACCGGTTCCTGCTGGTGCTCAACCCGCTCGCGCCGCTGCTGGCCGCGTGGAGCGACGTGATCGACCGTGGGCTGGCGCCCGACCCGGCCGACCTGGCGGTGGGGGCGGCGTGGGCGTTCTCGCTGTTCGTCGGCGGGGCCCTCTTCTTCATGTCCCGGGAGCGTGAGTTCGCTGTCCGCCTCTAGGAAGCCGCGGATCCAGGTCGAGAACGTCTCGGTGACGTACCGGACGTCGCTCGAGCGCGCGCCGACGCTCAAGAGCACGCTGATGCGGCTCGGGCGCCGCCAGCGCGTGATCCGGGAGATCGAGGCGCTCAAGGGCGTGTCGTTCAGCGTCCCGCACGGCAAGGTGCTCGGCGTCGTGGGCGCCAACGGGGCCGGCAAGTCGACGCTCATGCGCACGGTGGCCGGCATCCTCCCCCCCAGCTCCGGACGGGTGGAGGTCAACGGCCGGGTGAGCACGCTGCTGTCGCTCGGCATCGGCTTCAACCGCCGGCTCACGGGCCGCGAGAACGTCGTCCTCGGCGGGCTCGCCGCCGGATTGACTCGCGCCGAGCTGCGAGAGAAGTACGACGAGATCGTCGAGTTCGCCGAGCTCGACGAGTTCATGGACATGCCGATGCGGACGTACTCGTCCGGCATGTACGGCAGGCTCGCGTTCGCGGTCGCCGTGACCATGCACCCGGACATCCTGATCATCGACGAGGCGCTGTCGGTCGGCGACGCCCGTTTCCGCCGCAAGTCGTTCGACCGCATGCGCGAGCTGTGCGGTGAGGACCGCACGATCCTGCTCGTCAGCCACGCGCTGGCCAGCATCCAGAAGCTCTGCGACGACGCCATCTGGCTGCACAAGGGCCGCATGCAGATGTGGGACGAACCGGCCGCCGTGATCGAGGCCTACACCGAGTTCCTCGGCATCGCCGACGAGGACCACGAGCCCGACCCGGTGACGATGGAGGACGTCTGAGAACGCTCGCCGCCGCCGGCCCCCTCGAGGGTGCCGCGGTGCTGGCCGCGGCTCTGGCAGCGGGCCTGGCCCTCGTCCTGCAGGATCGGCGGAAGCGCGTTGCGGCGATGGTCGCGGCGCCGGTGTTCGCCGCGCTGGCGTTGACGACGCTGTCGGCCGACCTGCCGGCGCTCGGCCCGCGGGTCGCGGCCGGTGCCGGAGCGGCGCTCGTGGCGGTGCTCGTACTGGCGTGGGTCGTGCACCGGCGGCCGACGGCGCTGGCGCTGCTGGCCGTGGGTGCGCTGCCGTTCCGGGTGCCGGTCTCGATCGGCGACTCGGCGGCCAACCTGCTGCTCCCGCTCTACGCGGTGATCGCGGCCGGCGTGCTGGCGTACGCCTGGCGGGCGCTGCGCTCCCCCGGCGAGCCCGAGGAGCTCGAGGAGGTCGAGCCGGACCGCACACTGACGTGGCTCCGACGTGCGTTCGCGGTCGTGCTCGTCCTGTACGGAGCCCAGGCGCTCTACTCGACCGACGTCGAGCAGGCGATCAAGAACCTGGCCCTCTTCTACGTGCCGTTCGCGCTGCTGTTCCTGCTGCTGCTCGAGCTCCGCTGGTCGCGCCGGCTATTGCGCCTGTCGCTGTGGGTGACGGTCGCCCTGGCGCTCGCGTTCGCGGCGATCGGATGCCTCGAGTTCGCGACCGGCCATCTCGTCATCGCCAACGAGAAGGTGGTCGAGGCGAACGACCTGCTCCCCTACTTCCGGGTCAACTCGCTGTTCTTCGACCCGAACATCTACGGGCGCTACCTGGCCCTGACGATGATCCTGCTCGCCGCCGTGCTGCTGTGGACGCGGCGCCGCAAGGAGGCGCTGCTGATCGCCGGCGCGCTCGTCGTGCTGTGGGTGGGGCTCGTGTTCTCGCTCTCGCAGTCGAGCTTCGCTGCGCTCCTGCTCGGGCTCGCGGTGCTCGCCGCGCTGCGCTGGAAGCCGTGGCCGGTGCTGACCGCGGCCGCGGTGGCGGGCGCCGTGGCGCTCGGGCTCGTCCTGCTCGCCCCCGGAGCGCTCAACCTCGAGACCAGGAGCCTCGACCGGGCGACGAGCGGGCGCTCCGACCTCGTCGGCGGCGGGCTCTCGATGGTGCGCGACCGCCCAGTGCTGGGCTTCGGCTCGGGCTCGTTCGCGGAGCGCTTCCGCGAGCGCGAGGACGTGAGCTCCGAGAAGGTCGCCGCCGCCTCGCACACGATCGCGCTGACGGTGGCGGCGGAGCAGGGGATCGTCGGCCTCGCCGCCTATCTGGCGCTCGTGGGGGCTTCGCTCGCGCTGCTCTTCGGTGGCCTGTTGAGGACGCTGCGGGCCGCCGCCTGGCCCGGCGCGCCGGCCGTCGCCCGCGCCGGGCTCGCCTCGGCGTTCTGCGCGCTGCTGCTGCACACGCTGGTGTACGCGGCCTACCTGGAGGACCCGCTCTCGTGGGTGCTGCTCGCGATCGTGGCCGGGCTGCGGCTTCAGCCCGCGTCGGCCGGCGCCGTGACCGTCGGTGCCGGCCGGGGTGGTTCGCGAGCGACCGCGGGCCTGTCGACCATCCGTGCCCCCGTCCATGGGTTCCTCGACAGGCCGGCGGAGTGATGGCTGGAATACCCAGAGCGCCGCGGTCGAAGCGCCGGTAGACGAAAAGATCGTGCGCTGAGGCGCGTCCAGTCGGAATCCGACCTCCGATCCTGAAAGGATCGGCGGAGTTCGGGTCTCAGTCGAGGAAGGCGACCGCTCGGCAGAAGGCCGCCTCGCCTCCCTGGAACCGCCAGGGGAAACAGCCGAACGTGATCCGGCGGTCGAGCACCTCGTCGATCGCGCCGCCGAGGTTCTCGATGTGGATCACGTCGTGCGGGAACAGCAACGTGTGCATGATCTGGTAGTCGGCCTTGGGGAACACGTCGTCGAGCGACCGGCCGAGCTTGGCCTCGGCGTCCTCGGCCTCGTCGGGCCGCATGCGGCGGATGACGGTGTTCATCGGGTGGTCCGCGCTGCCCGCGTCGACGGCCAGCCACCGGACCTTGCGCTCGAGCACCCACTCGGCGAACGCGCGCGTGGGGCCCGGGTGACGGATGAAGTACTTCGTCTCGTCGACCGCGCTGAGGTCGGCCCAGTTCTCCGGGTAGTGCCGGTGATAGCCGGTGTGGATGATCAGGATGTCGCCCGGCTCGACCGCGATGCCGGTCTCCTGCTCCCAGCGCTCGAAGTGCTCCGGGCCGTAGAGGTCGAAGTCGCCCAGCCCCATCCGCTCGAGGTCGACCACGCAGGCCGGCCCCACGAGCCACTCGAGCGGCAGATCGCCGATGAACTTGCCGCCCGAGTAGAAGTGCGCGGGGGCGTCCAGATGCGTGCCGACATGGAGCGTCGACGTGATCTCCTGGCCGCCCGCCCTGTCGAACGCCAGCCGCTTGACCCACTTGACCGAGGGGCCGTCGTAGCTGGCGAAGGCCGGCGTGTGGACCGAGAAGTCCTGCGAGAGATCGAGCACGTTCATGGCGGCGGAGCCTATTCGGCTTCGGCCATGCGCTTGATCGCCGCCAGCCGCGCGTCCCAGTCTGCGGCGATGCCGGCGAGCCAGCGGGCGCTGGCGTCGAGTCGCTCCGGGCGGACCGTGTAGCGCACCTCGCGGCCACGGCGCCGGCCTTCGACGAGGCCGGCGCGATCCAGGACCGCGAGGTGCTTGACGACCGCCACGCGGCTGACCGGCAGCTCGCCGGCCAGCGTCGTGGCGGTGGCTTCGCCGCGCTCGGCGAGCAGGCTGAGCACGCGCCAGCGGGTGGGGTCCGCGAGCGCGGCGAACACCTCGTCGGCAGGCGCGGCGGCCATGGTCAGGCGGTGACGCGCCCGGCGTACTCGCGTACGTTGACGAGCTGGGTCTCCCAGCCCTCGGTGTTGTCGTCGAGGCTGCGCCGGCGCTGCTCGTCGGTGCCGTCGAGCGCCTCGAAGCCGCTCTCGACGACCCGCAGCCGGGTCCCGTCCTCTTGCGCCTCCAGCGTGAACTCCACGAGCGTGGCGGTGCCCTCGGCGGGCTCCTCGCCCCAGTGCTCGCGGATCGGCGCCCAGCGATAGGAGAAGCGCCGGGGCGGGTCGACGTCGACGATCCGCATGCGGCCGACGCCCATCTCGGCCCAGTGGACCACCATCGCGCCGCCGGGCCGCAGGTCGATCTCGGCCCCGGCGTCGCCGAACCAGCGCCCGACGTGCTCGGCCTCGGTGAGCAGCGCCCACACCCGCTCGGGCGGCGCGGCGATGATGGTCTCCCGTTCGATCTGCATGACGAACCTCCGTGGTCGATGTGTCACCACAGGGTTACACATGCTTCATTCGGATGCAACCCCACGGTTACACGTGCCTGAGGGCAAGGCCGGCGCCGAGCGCGTACGCGCGGCCCGTGGAGTGGCCGAGGCGAAGGAGGCGGTCGAGCGCGCCGGGCTCGCCCGCCAGCAGCGCCTGCAGCGGCTCGGGTCCCATCCCGCGCGCGGCGAGCTCGAGCAGCGTGGCCGAAAGCGCGGTGGTGCGCACGCGCAGATCGGCCCCGATGAGCGCCGCGACCCACGAACGATCGTGAGACAGGACGGCGGCGACGCCCGCGACGAGGTCGTCCCCCTCCGGCGTCAGGCCGGGGCCGCGGCCGACGAGGTACGCGCTCGCGGCCTTCGCCGCGGCTGGGTCGCGGGTGCCGACCGCGCGGGCCAGCGCGGCGACCTCGTCGCGGCCCGTCGCGGCGTCGTGGCCGAGCGCGACGAGGATCTCGTCGCCGAGCGCAGCCGGGTCACCGGGGAGGCGGAGCGTCGGGTCCCACGGTTTACCGCGCACCACCACCTCGTCCCCGACCGCGGGCAGGCGCCCGACCTGGATCCCGTTCGGCAGCAGCGGTCGCCCGGTGGTGAGGACGGCGACGAAGCCGTCGTCCTCGACGTAGGCGGCCTCGCGGCCGGCGCCGACCACGCGCGCGGGACGGCCGTCGAGCCGCTCGAGCGCCGGGCGTGCCGCGATCACGACCCGGCCAGCGCGCGCACCGCCCCCACGAACGCCTCCATCGGCGGCTTGACGAGCCCGGCGCCGATCTGGCCCACTCCGGGCTCGCGGTGGGCGATACCGGTGTTGACGAACGGCAGCACGCGCGTGGCGACCACCTCACGGGCGTCGATGCCGAGCGGCGTCCCGCGGAAGCCGAGCGCGGGGATCTGGTAGCTGCGGCTCTCGCTCCACGCGATGTCGTACATGGCGCGCGTGGCCTCGAGCGCGTCCTCGGCGCCGCCGCCCACGACGCGCACGATCGCCGGCGCCGCGGCCATCGCGAAGCCGCCGAGCCCGATCGTCTCGGTGATCGTGCTGTCGCCGATGTCGGGATTGGCGTCCTCGGGCCCGTAGCCGGGCAGGTAGAGGCCGTCGATCATGCCGCTCGGCCCCGTGAACCAGCGGTCGCCGGTGCCGCTCAGTCGCACGCCGAACTCGGTGCCGTTGCGGGCCATGGCCACGACGATCGAAGAGCGGTCGATGCCGGCCGCGGCGTCGGCGCTGGCCTTGGCGGCCGGCATGGTGAGGTTGAGGAAGAAGTGGTCGTTGCCGGCGATGAACCGCGCCGCGGCCGCCACGTCCGCCGACGGCTCGTCGAGCTCGACCAGCGCGGGCAGCAGCTCGCGCAGCAGCAACGAGGTGCCGGCGCGATTGCGGTTGTGCGCCTCGTCGCCCATCTGCAGCGCCTGCGCGGTCATCGAGCGCAGGTCGATCGGCTCGCCCACGCGCTCCAGGGCGGCGGCGAACACGCGCGCGAGCACGTCGCGGATCCAGGCCAGGCGCTCGAGCACCGTGTCGTCGTTGGCGCCGTAGCGCAGCACCTTTCCGAGCCCCTCGTTGAACGTGCAGCATGCCCGGTTGCCGTGCGCCGCGTTCTCGACCACCAGCATCGGCATCGACGCGCTGACGACGCCCGCCATCGGCCCGACCGCCCCGCGCTCATGGCACGGCCCGAACTCGAACGCGCCGCCGGCGGCCATCCGCGCGGCATCCTCGCGGCTCGCGGCGAGCCCCTCGTGGACCGCGGCGCCGATCACCGCGCCGCGCAGCGGCCCCGACATGTCGCCCCACTCGATCGGCGGGCCGGCGTGCAGGATCGTCCGCTCGCCCATGTCGGGGAGCAGGTCGCGCGCCACGCCCACACCCGCGAGCAGCGGCCGGGCAGCCTCGAGCCGCTCGACCGCCTCGTCGTTTGCGCGTGCGATCGCGGCCGCCTCCAGAGCAAGCCGCGCGAGCGCCTCCTCGGCCCCCGGCTCGGGCGGCCGCCACTCGACGCGCTCGACCGGGACGCCCTGCCGCTCGAGCTCGTCGGCGAACAGGTCGACGCCCGCGTTGGCGACCTCCAGGGGGCGTCCGAGGATGTCGGTGGTCTCCGTCATGAGTCGCGTCGTGGTTTGGCGTGCGGATCGTCGTGCGTGGCAACGACGCAGGACATGATGCGTGCTCCTGGCACGTGAGAGCCCGGGGACACCGCCACGGGCGGCGAGACGCCCGCCGAACGCGATGGGACTCGTGGCGGGGGCCACCTAGCCACCGGCGGCCTCCCGGGCGAGCCGGGCCGCATGGGCGTTGCTGCGGGTGACGACGGCCCCGGCCGCCTCGAGCTTCTCGCGCTGGGCGTCGAGCCCCTGCGGATCGCCGGCGGCGCCGCACAGGGCGACGATCGCGTGCAGGCCGCCGTGGGCGCCCTCCAGCGCCGCGGCGATCTCACCCGCAGGGTCGGCGTGCGCGCCGTAGCCGAGCACGACGTCGAGCAGCACGACGGCCACCTCCGGGTCGCGCGCCGCGGCGGCCAGCCGCTCGGCGCGCAGCGACGGGTCGATCATCGGGTGCGCGCGCCCTTGCGTGTACTCGTCGGCCCCGAAGTCGACGAACTCTCCCGCCCCCACGATCGCCTCCGCCTCGGCACACAGCGTCCCGCCGCTGTACAGGCCGACGACCCGCCCGCGGGAGGGCGGCCGCCGCAGCCCAGCATGGAACGCCGGCAGGGCGCCACCCACGAGCTCGGCGGCGCGGGCGGCCGCCCCTTCGAGCGTCTCATGGCCGCCGAGGAACGCCAGGATGACCGGCTTGCCGGCCGTCGCGGCGGCGCGCTCGATCTCGGCGGCGACCGCGGGGTCGGGCGGCTTGGAGATCGCGACGATCGCCCGCGTATCGTCGTCGGCGGCCAGCAGCTCGAGCCCGCGCCGCATCATCAGCCCGCCGACGTCGGCGCTGAGGTCGCGGCCGCCGACCCCGATCGCGTGCGAGATGCCGATCCCGGCCGCGTCGAGCAGGCAGCTCACCTCCTGGATCCCCGTCCCCGAGGCGCCCACGATCCCGACCGGCCCGCGCTCGACCGCGTTGGCGAAGCCGAGCGCGACGCCGTCGAGGATCGCCGTCCCGCAGTCGGCGCCCATGAACAGCAGCCCGCGCTCGACGGCCCGCCGCTTCAACGCGGCCTCGACCTCCACGCTCACGCCGTCGGAGAAGCAGAACACGTGCATGCCCGCCTCGAGCGCCGCCGCGGCCTCGTGGGCGACGTGCTCGCCTGGGATCGAGAGGAACGCGAGGCTGGCCGCCCGCGCGGCCGACCGGAGTGACCGCACCGCCGGCCGCGCCGCCCCGGCAAGGGGGGTCTGACCCCCCTTGACGGCCAGCTCGCGGTCGACGGCCGCCACCGCCGCCTCCACCGCCTCCTCGTCGCGCGCCCGCACTGCGATAACCAGATCGTTCGGGCCCGCGTCGTCGACCGTGAACCCCTGGTCGGCCAGCAACTCGAGGTTGAGCGGCGTCGCCATGCCCACAGCCACCGCCTCGGCGCCGTCCTCGCGCCCCGCGGCGCGGGAGACGAGCATCAGCGTCACCGAGTCGTGGTACGCGCCGCGGCGCACGAGCACGCGCTCGGTCAAGCCGTCACCCGCGTCCCCACCGCGCCCTCGACGCCCTCGCGCAGCCGCTCGAGCGAGGTGATGACCGCGCGTCCGCCCGCGTCGGCGAACGCGATCGCGGCCTCGACCTTCGGCGCCATGCTCCCGCCCGCGAACTCCCCGCGCGCGAGCAGCTCGCGCAGCCGGTCGGCGTCGATCGCCCCGAGCCACTCCTGCCGCTCCGTGCCGAAGCCGATCGCGGCCGCGTCGACGTCGGTCGCGATCACGAGGGACGCGGCACCGACCGTCCGCGCCAGCAGCGCGCCCGTGAGGTCCTTGTCGAGCACCGCCTCCACGCCCGACAGACGGCCGTCCTCGCGCACCATCGGGATCCCGCCGCCGCCGCACGCGACGACGATCGCCCCGTCGCCCATCAGCGCCTCGATCGTGCCGTGGTCGAGGATCTCGAGCGGGGCCGGGGAGGGAACCACGCGCCGCCACCCGCGCTCGCCGCGCTCCTGCCACGCCTCGCCCGCGGCGATCCGCTCGTGCGCCTCGGCCGCGCCCAAGTACCGCCCGATCGGCTTGCTCGGCGCCGCGAACGCCGCGTCGTCGGCCGCCACCAGCACGCGCGTGATCACCGTGCTGATGAGCCGCTCCAGCCCGCGCCGCCGCAGCGCCGCCTCGAGCGCGGTGACGATCAGGAACCCGAGCGTGGCCTGCGTCTGGGCGACGCACCAGTCGAGCGGCACCGGCGGCACGACCTCGCGCGCGAGGTCGTTCTTGAGCAGCAGGTTGCCGACCTGCGGCCCGTTCCCGTGCGTGATGACCACCTCGTGGCCATGCGCGACGAGCTCCGCGATCTGCTCGCACGCGCCCTCCACGGCGAGCCGTTGCGACTCCGGATCGGCCCCGCGCGCGCCGGCGATCGCGTTGCCGCCGAGCGCCACGACGACGCGCTCCGCGACGGGAGCGGTCAGCTCGGGCGCCACACCCGGATCAAGTCGCGCATCGAGATGATGCCGATGACGTCGCCTTCGTGGATGACGACAAGATGACGGAAACCGCCGCGGTCCATGGCGTCGGCTGCCTCCTGCAGGTCCCACTCCGCGTCCGCGAACGTCGCCCGGGCCGTCAGGTGGTCCCCGACCGTGGCGCTGTCGGGATCCTCACCGCTCCCGAGCGACCGCACGATGTCGCGCTCGGTGATGATGCCGGGGCCGGGCTGCTCAGGATCCATGATCACCGCCGCGCCGACCGTGTGCTCGGTCATGAAGCGCGCCGCATCCCGCAGCGTGCGCCCAGGAGTGATCGTCAGCACGTGCTCAGTCATGGCGTCTCGGACCTTCACGGCGGCCTCCTTGTGCGGTTTGCCGCGAAGATACTCACTCGTGCGGCAACTCGTCCTGCTCCTCGAGCGCGTGCAGCGCATCGCCGTCGGCGGTGGCCTCGAGGATCTTCAGCACACCCCAGCCCTCGAAGTGGGCCGCCGAGGCGGCGAAACGCTCCGCGAGCGGCACACCCGCGCCGCGCAGGGCCTCGGCCAGCAACCGAACGGTCTCGACGATCGCCTGCGAGGGAGTCCACTCCCCGGTGTCCTCCGGCTCCTCGGCCTCGGAGGCCTCGTACGCCGCCACGAGCGCCTCGCCGGCCTCCTGCACGCCCGGATCCTCCGACACGCGCTCCGTGCGCTCGAGCTCGTCGTCCACGTTCGGCCACTCGAGCGGATACCACGCGTCGTCGGCGGGGACCTCCTGGGCCTCCTCCTCGCCGAGCGCGTGGACCGTGAAGTAGAGCGGGTCCCGGGCCTCGGACCAGCGCAGGACCACGCGCACGAGATCCCCGCCCGGCGGGTGGGCCCGGACGTCCTCCGCGACCGCGCGTGCCAGCTCGGCGGCGAACCGCTCCTCCTCGTCGATCATCTCACCAGCCTCCCAGCACGTCGACCGCCTCCTCGAAACGCGCGCCCGCGTCACCCTCGCCGCCGGCGAGCAGCAGCATGAGCAGCAGGCGCGCCTTGGCGCTCGGCAGGCCGCCGGCTGCGAGCACGCCCAGCTCGCGCAGCGTGACCATGCCGCCCGGGCCGCCGTAGACCGCCCCGGTGCCGCCGGTGGGAACGCGGGTCGCCGCGACGACCGGCAGGCCGCGGTCGAGCGCGGCGCGGATCCCGTGCTCGGCGCTGCCAGGCACGTTCCCGAGGCCGGTGCCCTCGAGCACGAGGCCGCCGGCGCCCGTGGCGTCGAGCACCGCCTCGATCAGGCCCTCCTCCATGCCCGTGTAGGTCTGCACGACGGGCACGGGGACGGAGAGCGCCGTAGGGAGCGGCAGCGTGACCCGGCGCGGCGCGGGCATCCCGATCCGCAGGCCGGACGGCGTCACCGTCCCGATCGGCCCGTGGCCCGGGGACTGCATGGCCGACGCCCGCGAGGAGTCCTGCTTGCGCACCCAGCGCGCCGCGTGGATCTCGTCGTTGAGCACGAGCGTCGCGCCCATCCCGCGGGCGGCGGGCGAGCGGGCCACGCCCGCGGCGCCCAGCAGGTTGCGAGGCCCGTCGGCCGCGACCTCGCCCCCGCTGCGCATGGCGGCAGCGAACACGACCGGCTTGTCCGACGCCACCGTCACGTCGCAGAAGAACGCCGTCTCCTCGACGGTGTCGGTCCCGTGGGTCACCACCACCCCCGGCACGTCGTCGGAAGCGAGCGCCGCGGACACCCCGCGCGAGACCTCCAGCATGGTCGCGGGCGTGACGTTCCACCCGTTGACGTGCGCGACCTGCTCGACCTCCACGTCGCCGAGGCCCGGCACCGTCCGCACGAGGTCCTCCGCACTCACCGCCGGGCGCACGACGCCGGTCTCGGGGTCGGCCAGCGAGGCGATCGTGCCGCCGGTGGCGATCAGGTGCACGCTCACGCGCTCACCGCCGCGCCGACCAGCGCCCCACCGCAACGCCGAGCAGCGCCACGGCGGCACCCGCCAGCGCGCTGATCCCGATGACACGGGCGTCCGCGCCGCCGCGCGCCGGCGCCGGCCGTTCCGCCACCGCCTGCGACGGCGCCGCCGCCGCAGGCTCGGCGGGCGGCGCGCCGATGCGCTCGTCGAGCGCGCGCAGGAACTGCTCGGTCGTACGGCGCGCCGCCGCGCCCATCAGCCGCTGGCCGACGCCCGCGAGCGGCCCGGTCACGCCCGCGTCGGCCTCGTAGGCGAGCATTGCTCCGCCGTCGGCGTCGATCAGGCGCATGCGGGCCACGGTCGTCACCGTTCCCGGCCGCCCGCTGGCCGTCGCCCGCACGGTGCAGGCCTCGACGGGAACCTTGTCGGTCAGCGCGAACGACCCCTCGTAGGTGCCGCGCACCGATCCCACGCCGACGTCGACGGTGATCTCGTACTCGTCCGGTCCGCAGGTCACGAGCCGCCGGGCACCCGGCAGCGTGGCGGCCAGCATGTCGGGGTCGAGCAGCGCGTCCCACACCTGCTCGGGCGACGCGCTGAAGCGGTGCTCGCCGGTGACCTTCATGCGCCTAGCCTCGCCTTCTGGACCTTGCCCATCGCGTTGCGCGGCAGCTCGTCGACGAACCGGACGACCCGCGGTCGCTTGTGCGGCGTCAGCAGCGCGGCGACGTGGTTGGCGAGGTCGTCGGCCGTCGGCGACTCCCCGTCGGCCTTCACGACCCAGGCGACGATCCGCTCGCCCAGGTCCTCGTCGGGCTCGCCCGTGACCGCCGCGTCGCTGACCCCCTGGTGCTCGAGCAGCGCGCCCTCGATCTCCCCGGCCCCGATCTTGAAGCCGCCGCTCTTGATCAGGTCGGTCGCCCGGCGCCCGACGATGCGCAGCGAGCCGTCCGCCGCCCGGGTGGCGAGGTCGCCGGTGCGGAACCAGCCGTCGCGCAGCGCCTCCTCGGTCGCGTCGGGGCGGTTGAGGTACTCGAGGAAGAGGTTCGGGCCGCGCACGTGCACCTCGCCGATCGTCTCGTCGTCGGCCACCTCGAGCGTGTCGCCGTCATCGTCCACGAGGCGGGCGTCGACGCCGTCGAGCGGCGGGCCGACGGAGCCGGGCCGCCGCTCGCCGCTCGCTCGGACGGCGGTGTTCATGAGCGTCTCGGTCATGCCGTAGCGCTCGACGATCCGCTGGCCCGTCAGCCGCTCGATGCGCTCGTGCTCGACGGCCGGGAGTGCGGCGGAGCCGGAGACGAGCAGCCGCGCGCCGCTCAGGGCCCGGGCGACCTCAGGCCGGTCGGCGGCCTCTGCCGCGAGCCGGTGGTACATCGTCGGGACCGCGAACAGCATCGTCGCCCCGGCCTCCAGCGCGGCCGCCGCGGCGGCTCCCGAGAAGCGGCCGAGATGGTGGGCGGTCCCGCCCCGGCGCAGCGGGCCGAGCGTGCCGAGGACGAGCCCGTGGACGTGGAAGAGCGGCAGGCCGTGGGCCACGATGTCGTCTCCCGTCCACTCCCACGCCGTGGCGAGCGCGTCGAGGTTCGTCGCGAGCGCCCGCCGCGGCAGCACCGCGCCCTTCGGCGGGCCGGTGGTACCGGAGGTGTAGACCACGAGCGCCGGCGCCTCGTCGGGCCGCTCGGGCGGCAGCGCCCCGCCGTGCGCGGCCAGGTCCACGTCCACCCGCTCGCGGCCCGCCGCCTCGGCCGGCAGCTCGGCGCCCGGCGCCACGAGCAGGAGCTCCGGATCGGCGTCCCCGAGAATGTGCGCGAGCTCGCGCGCGCCGGCCTTCGGGTTGACGAGCGCGACCGGCACGCCCGCGAGCAGCGCCCCGACCACCGCGACCGCGACCTCCGGCTCGCTGCTCGCCCACGCCGCCACGCGCCGCGACCCCGCCACGCGCTCGGCCACGGCCGCAGCGGCGTCGCGCAGCTCGCGGTAGCTCAGAGCCCGGTCGCCGAACCGCAGGGCGACATCGTTGCCGGGATCCGTCAGCGCCGGGAAGAGCAGCAGTGGTTCCTCTCGTGAGTGGCCGATCCAGGGGTGCGGGGGCTTGCGGGAGGGAGCACTAGCCCCCGATCCTGACCCGGGCCTGCACGAGGCAGTCGAGCGTGCCGTCCTTGGCCGACATCGACACCGCCTCCAGCGTTCCCGCCTGGCGCTCCATCTGGGGGTAGCGGAAGCTGGTGCTCCAGCGGCGGTCGAAGGCGGTGATGCCCCGCAGCTTGTGGAGCCGGCCGTCGCGGCGGCGCAGGACGACCGCCAGCGAGTGCTCGAACAGGTCGCGCTCGCGGCCCGACGCGGCGACGCGCCGGCTCTCCACCGAGTGGTCGCCGAGCGTCAGGCACCGGCCGCGACCGCGCGTGATCTCCGCGGCCTCGCTCGGCGGGCGCGACTTGTGGAGGTCGAGCACGAGCCGCTCGGGCGAGTGCAGCGCGAAGTAGCCGACGTACTTGAAGCGGCGGTCCGCGCCGCTGAGGAGGATCGCGATGCTGCCGCTGCCCTGGCCGATGCGCGCGAACACGCCATGATCGGAGACCGGCATGGCCGTCGTCTTGACGCCGGGGCGGGTGAGCGGGAGGCGGACGAAGCCGTCCCGGAAGGGGTTCGGATCCGTGGCCACGACCTCGCCCTCCTGCACCCGTGCGCCTGTGAACTCGACGACGACGCGGACGAAGCCCGGGTGGCTGCCGATCCGGATCTCGGTCGCCGTCAGCGGCGCAGGGCCGGCGTGGGCGGCGGGCACGAGCGCCAGCGCCACGAGGAACACGGCTGCCGCGAGTGGTCGCATGGCGCGAGAATACGGATGCGTTGCGAGCGGGTATAGCGTGGGTGGGAGAAGGGCGACGCCTGCCCAGAGGGACGACGATGGAGGACACGGCCGGGATGGCCACGACAGGAACTGACACACCGGCGGCTGCGCCAGGGGCCAGCGGGCCAGCACCCGACACCGGAGGTCGGGCGATCAAGTACGCCCTCGACCGCGTGATCGCGTCGCTGGCGCTCCTCTTCACCGCCCCGATCCTGCTCGCGCTGGCGCTTGCGCTGCTCATCACGCGCACGCGCCCGCTGCTGCGCCGCGACCGTCTCGTGGGCGAGCGCGGGCGGACCGTGGTGCTGCACTCGTTCTCGATCGGCGCCGAGCGGCTGCGCACGCGTCGCTGGCGGCTGGTCGTGGCGAGCGGCGCCGCCACCCTCCCCCAGCTCTGGAGCGTCGTCCGCGGCGACCTCAGCATCATCGGCCCGCGCCCGCGCGAGCTGGGGCTCGAGCCGCCGCCGGTCCGCCCTGGCCTTACGGGGCTCGCACAGCTCCATCAGCTCGACGGCTGGCTGGCGCTGGCCGACCAGCTGCAGCTCGACGACGAGTACGCGCGCAGCTGGTCGTACGGGCTCGACGCCCGCATCGCGTGGTGCACGATCGTCCGTACCCTGCGTTAGCAGTCCCGGCGGGCGGCAACCATCGTCACCGTCACGCCGGAGGCATGGCCCGCGGGCGTGCCGGCACGGGTCCCGACGCCGCCGTCGTCGTAGCTGCGGGACAGGATGACCGCCCGGTGGCCGGGGCTGCGCAGCCATGCGCGCACGGTCGAAGCGGCCGTGCTGTGCCGCGCGGTGCCCCAGGCGAGCACCTCCCCGACGCTCCACGAGCAGCCTGCTCTGATGTACCCCGCCCGACGCGCGCGGTCGCTCGGGCTGTCACCGCTCAGGCTGTGGTGCGAGAAGTAGTCACCTCGAACCATGTCCGCGGAATGGCGCCGCGCCGCCAGCTCGAGGCGACGGTCGTCGCGCAGCCAGCGCAGCCCCTTGCTCACGCGGACGCGGTCGATCTCGCACGCGATCGCCGCACGGACCGCTGAAGGAGCCTGCTGGTAGGGGACGCTGCGGTCGGCGCATTCCAGCTGCCGGGCCTGCGCGCGGGAGGAGACCGCCGGGACGGTGGTGGCGACGACCGCAAGCCCGACCGTTGCACCGCGACGGCTCACGCGCGCGACGCGGCGGGCGTCCTCCTGCCGATCGGCGCGAGACGCCGCGCGGCAGAGGCCCAGCACCGCGATCACGATCAGGAGCCACAGGCCCACGCCCGCTGCCGCGAGGATCATCATGACGCCGTGTTGGTACCCAGATGTTCATCGCATCGAACGTCGATCGACGAGTTTTCAGATCAAGCGTTCGAGGCGTGGCGCCCGCCGCCTGCGTCGACGACCCGAATCTGCTGATCCGGCGCCGTCAGTCCATCGGGACGGCGGCGCCCGTGACGTCGATCTCCGGCCTGTCCTCGTGGATGTCCACCAGCAGGCGACCCGGGCGACCGAGGTCCTCGCCCTGCAGGATCGTCACCGTGGCGGGCGGCTCGACCAGCCCGAGCTCCCGCAGGTAGGCGCCCAGTGCGGCCGCGGCGGCGCCTGTGGCGGGGTCCTCCACGACGCCGCCAGGCGGGAACGGGTTGCGCGAGTGGAAGCGGCCGGGGTCCTCGCGCCAGACGAGCTGCACGGTCGTCCAGTCGCGGGCCGCCATCAGCGCGGCCAGGCGGTCGAAGTCGTAGTCGAGGTCGGCGAGCCGCTCGCGCGTGGCCGCTCCGATCACGAGATGGTGCGCACCCGCGAAGCCCACGCGCGGCGGCAACTCGGGGTCGAGCTCCTCACGCGCCCAGCCGAGGGCCGAGAGCGTCTCCTCGAGGTCGGCGTCGGCCACCTCGTCGACGTGCGGCGGCACGCTGGTGAGCGTGGCCGTGATCCGGCCCTGGTCGTCACCGCGGGTGGTCACCGGCACCGGGCCGTTGCGGGTGTGGAAGACGACATCGCCGGGGCCATGCCGGTCCGCCAGCGCGACCGCGGTGGCGACCGTCGCGTGGCCGCAGAACGGGACCTCCGCAAGCGGGCTGAAGTAGCGGATCTCCCGCTCGGCGCCGTCGCCGCCGGTGAGGAACGCGGTCTCGCTGAACCCGACCTCGGCCGCGACGGCGAGCATCTCGTCGTCGCTCATCGTGGTCGCGTCGAGCACCACGCCCGCGGGGTTCCCGCCGGTCGGACGGTCGGTGAAGGCGGCATAGCGCAGCACGTCGTCGCTCATGGCGCGACATCATCGCGGACCGTGACCGCATACATCTGCCTGACGTGCGCGACCCAGTACACGCCCTCCGAGGCGCCGCCCGAACGCTGCGCGATCTGCGAGGACGAGCGCCAGTACGTGCCCGAGTCCGGCCAGCGCTGGACCAGCGCGGAAGAGCTCCGGGGCACGCACCACAACGACATCCGCGACGACGCCGGCTTCGACGGCGTCGGCGTCGACCCACGGCTCGCGATCGGCCAGCGGGCGCTGCTCGTCCCGTTCGAGGGCGGCACGCTGATGTGGGACTGCGTGCCCTTCCTCGACGACCACGCGGCAGCGGAGATCGAGCACCGCGGCGGGCTGGCCGGGATCGCGATCTCGCACCCGCACTACTACTCGGGGATGGTCGAGTGGGCCGAGCGCTTCGACTGCCCGGTCCACCTGCACGCCGACGACGCCGACTGGATCATGCGCGATTCCCCGGCCATCTCGCTGTGGTCGGGCGAGACGCTCTCGCTGGGCGGCGGCCTCACCCTGATCCGGTGCGGCGGCCACTTCGCCGGCGGGACCGTGCTGCACGTGGCCGAGCGCCGAGCCCTGCTCTCGGGCGACATCGTCCAGGTGATCCCGGACCGCCGGTTCGTGAGCTTCATGTACAGCTACCCGAACCTCATCCCGCTCCCCGAGGCTTCCGTGCGGGCGATCGTCGACGCCTTGGCGCCCTACGAGTTCGACACGATCCACGGGGCGTGGTGGGGCACGTTGGTCCGTGCTGACGGCTCGGGCGTGGTGGCGCGGTCGGCGGAGCGGTACATGCGGGCGCTGCGCGGCGAGTTCCCGTGAGCCCGGTGCGTGCCGGTTGCGCCGGCGTACGTCAACGGCGGCTGAGTAGGAGGGCGGGGAGATCGGCGGCGGTGGGGGTGCATTTCGCACCACTCACGACCGGTTAGCGTCTCAGAGTGGCGTTATGCACCCCTCCCGGACACCTCTTCAATGCCACTGTTGACGTTCGCCCCGGAGCTCAGAACGCGCTGGTCAGGGCCAGCGGATACACCGGACCGGAACCCCGCCGACGCAGCTGGCCCGCGACCATGGCCAAGGTCCAGCCGCTGAAGCGGATGTCGTCGATGAGCAGGCACGCGCCGTCCGGCACGTCGGTCGCCACCGCGAAGCGCCCGCGGACGTTGGCGACCTGCTGGGCGGCGTTGGCCATCTCGCGCTGCGGCGGTCCCTCGCGCGCGACCGAAAGCACCGGCTCGAACGGCAGCCCGAGAGCCGACGCGAGTCTCGCCGCGAAGTCGGGCACCAGGTCCCCCGACCGGTGAGACGGCACGGCGGCGACCCACGAGACCGGCACGCCCCAGGCGCGCACGACCTCGGCGGCCGCGCCGACCAGCTCGTCGTCGAACCGCCCCGCCCGCCGGCCCGCCTGCACGGCCGGATCCCAGCCGCCGTCGCCGAGCCGCCCCAGCGCCCGCCCCTCCGAGGCGCGGGCGTCCTCCGGGATCTTGCGCATCGCCCCGTCCTCGCCGGGCGCCATCTTCTTCGCCTCGAGCACGATCGGGCGTGAGCGCAGGAGCAGCGCCGCCTCGCGCACGACGGCAGCGTCCAGCGGTCCGTCCCAGCGGGCGCCGGCGCAGACCGCGCAGCGGCCGCAGTCCTCCGGCGCCGGATCGTCGAGCTCCTCCTGCAGCGCGCGCATCAGGCAGCGCCCGTCGGCGCCGAAGGCCGCCATCGCCTCCTGCTCGCGGCGGCGCAGCGCCGTCACGTTCGCGTAGCGCTCGGCGTCGTACTCCCAACCGCTGCCCGGCACGAGCGTCCAGCGCGTCCCGTCCCGCCGCACCGCGCCCTCGACGTCGAGCACCTTGAGCAGCGCGTCGACCCGGGTCTTGCCGAGGTTCACGTGCGCCATCACCTCGCGCGCCGTCGCGCCATCCTCCAGCACCTCGATCACGCGCGAGACGAGCTCGCGCGGCGGGAACGCCTGCTGGATGAAGAAGTCCTGGATACGGCGATCCTCGGCGCCGCGCAGGAGCACCACCTCGGCGCGGTCGACGGCGCGCCCCGCGCGGCCGACCTGCTGGTAGTAGGAGATCACCGAGCCGGGCGCCTGGTAGTGCACGACGAAGCCGAGGTCCGGCTTGTCGTAGCCCATCCCGAGCGCGCTCGTCGCCACCACGGCCTTCAGCTCGTTGGCCAGCAGGCGCTCCTCGACCTCGACCCGCAGCGAGCTCTCGACCTCGCCGCTGTAGGCCTCGGCCGGGATCCCGCGACCCGACAGCCACTCGGCCACCAGCTCCGCGTCGCGCTTGGTGAGCGTGTAGACGATCCCCGAGCCGGGCAGCTGGGGGAGCCACGTGGCGAGCCACGCGAGCCGCTCGGCGCGGCCCGGCAGGTCGACCACCTCGAGCCGCAGGCTCGAGCGCCCCAGCGGCCCGCGGTAGGTGCGGAGGCCCGAGGCGCCGGGCCGCAGCTGCTCCTCGATGTCCGCGACCACGCGGTCGTTGGCCGTCGCCGTGGTGGCGAGCACCGCCACGCCTTCCGGCAGCCGGCCGAGCATCTCCTCGAGCCGCCGGTAGTCGGGCCGGAAGTCGTGCCCCCAGTCGCTGATGCAGTGCGCCTCGTCGATCACCAGCAGCCCTACCCGCTCGGCGAACAGCGGGAGCATCTGCTCGCGGAACTGCGGGTTGTCGAGCCGCTCGGGACTGATCAGCAGGAGGTCGACCTCGTCGCCCTCGAGCAGCGCCCGCACCTCGTCCCAGGCCTCGCGGTTGGTCGAGTTGATGGTATAGGCGCGGATCCCGAGCCGCTCGGCGGCCGCGATCTGGTTGCGCATGAGCGCCAGCAGCGGGGAGACGATCAGCGCCGGCCCGGCGGGGTGGGTGGGATCCGATCTCAGGAGTGCCGTGGCGAGGAAGTAGACCGCCGACTTCCCCCACCCGGTCCGCTGTACGCACAGCACGCGGGCGCGGTCGTCCACGAGGTCGCGCACCGCCTCGAGCTGGTGCTCGCGGAACGCGGCTCCGGGCCCGGCGAGGGCCCGGAGCAGCTCATGTGCGCGTTCGGTCACCACCTCGACGGTAGGGCAAGCCCCGGAGGCCTCGCCCCCCGTCGGCTACGCAGCGGTGTTGACCGTGATCTTGGCGACGCCGATCTCGAGGCCCTCCTCGAGGGCGGTGACGCCGAACGTCTCGTTCAGCAGGTCGGCGGCCTCGGCCTTGAGCTTGACCGTGGTGCCCTCGAGCACGGCGGTGCCGTTGCTCTCGTTGACCGCCAGCGGGTTGAGCGTGCGGCCGTCGAGGAAGAACAGCGGCGCGTCCTGCGCCGCGACCTCGCCGTCGACGGACACCGTGCCCGTGAGCACCGAGGCGCCCGGGTCGATCACGAAGTCGGTCAGCTCGACGGTCTTGCCGCCGCCCGTGAGGCTGAGGCCGCCCGTGTGGTCGATCGAGCCCTGCACGTAGGGGCTGACGGAGCCCGGCTCGTAGTAGGTCACGTTGCCGCCCGAGATCGGGAACGAGGCGACGCCGGCCTTCGAGATCTTGGCGTCGCCCACCGGAGCGGGCGTGAGCTTGAGCGAGGTCAGCGCCTCGACGAAGCCGGCGTCGAGCGTGACGGCCGTGGTGCGGCCGGTGAGCTGGTCGATCTGGGCCACAGGATCGGGCTGCGCCTGGCTCTTCGACGCGCTGCCGCTCGAGCCCTCGTCGTCGCTGCCGCAGGCGGCGGCACCGAAGGCGAGCGCGACGGCAGCGGCGATCGTCGCTGGAGTGCGAAGTCTCATGACGGTTCCCTTCGTTCGGGGTGTGCCGTCTACTGCGCGCCGGTCGCCTGGCCGGATGCCTGCCAGGCCGGTTTTGGCCTGCTGGCGCTCACCTTTCGCAGGGCGTCGAGGGCCGCCAACGTGCCCACCGAGAGTACGTCCCGGGCCGGCCGCGCGGCGCGCAGCTCCCACGACGGCGCCCCCACCAGCGGCCGCAAGGCCAGCCCCGCCGGGAGATCTCCGATGGCCGGCACCAGCGCGTAGCCCTCTCCCGCAGCGGCCATGGCCAGGAGCGCCGGAAGGCTCGTCACGCGGCTCTGCGCCCCACCGAGCCGCGACGTCGCCGCCAGCGCCTCCTCGTCGAGGCAATCGAAGCGCGCGAGCGGGTGGTCGGCCGCCAGCGCGACCGCGAGCGGCTCGCGGACCAGCACCGTCTCGACGATCTCCGGGTCCTCGTCGTCACGACCGAGCGCGACCCAGACGCCCACGTCCACGCGACCCTCGAGCACGGCGCCCCGCACCTCCTGCAGCTCCTCGACCAGCAGCTCGGCGCCGGGGAGCCGGCGCCGCAGGATCCGCAGTGCCCGCGGGAGGACCGCAGCCACGGCCACGGGGCACGCGCCCAGCCGCAGCCGCTTGACCTGCTGGGCCTGCAGCGCCGCCAGCCCGGCGCGCGCTCGGCCCACCGCCGCGAGGATCTCGACGGCGTGCTCGTGCAGCAGCCGGCCTGCTTCGGTCGGCCGCTGGCCACCCTCCAGCTGGGCCAGCAGCGGCGTGCCGACCTCGGCCTCGAGCTTGGCCATCTGCTGCGACACCGCGGACGGCGTGAAGGCCAGCGCGTCCGCCGCGCGGGCGAACGTGCCGCACCGGACGACCTCGACGAACGTCTCCAGCCGCGTGAGGTTCACGGCGGGAACATCGGCTGCGATCGTGAGAAGGGGCTAAGAAACCGCGTGAGGTGCCGATAATCATGGGGTGTACAGGCTGCTCGTCGTCGACGACGACCCGGCGCTCGCGCGCACCCTCCGGCGCGCCCTCGGCGTCGAGGGGTACGAGGTCGAAACCGCACAGGACGGCGTCGAGGCGCTCCAGCGCATCGCCGCCGGGTCGGGCGGGGACGGGTTCGACGCGCTCGTGCTCGATGTCAGCATGCCGCGGCTCGACGGCCTCGCCCTCTGCCGGCTGCTGCGCCAGCGCGACGATCGCACGCCGGTCCTCATGCTCACGGCTCGCGAGGCGATCGCCGACCGCGTGGCGGGGCTCGACGCAGGCGCCGACGACTACCTGGTCAAGCCGTTCGCGCTCGACGAGCTCAACGCGCGCGTGCGCGCGCTCCTGCGGCGCACCACGAACGGCGACATGCACGAGCGGCTGTCGTACGGCGACCTGCAGCTCGACCTCGCGAGCTTCCGCGCGCACCGCGGCGACCGCCTGCTCGAGCTCACCCGCACCGAGCAGCGGCTGCTGGAGCTGCTCCTGCGCAACCCCGAGCAGGTGCTCCCGCGCGACGTGATCTACGAGCGGGTCTGGGGCCACGACATCAGCGAGACGTCGAACTCGCTCGACGTCTATGTCGGCTACCTGCGCCGCAAGACCGAGGAGGCGGGCGAGCCGCGCCTCATCCACACCGTCCGCGGCGTCGGCTTCATGCTGGCGGCCTGAGCGTGTCGTACCGGCGCCGCCTCATGCTGCTGGCCGCGGTGGCCGTGAGCCTCGCGGTCGCGCTCGCCTCCGTGGCGACCTTCCTGTCCGTGCGCGCCCAGCTGCGCGACTCGGTCGACGACGACCTGCGCTCGCTCAACCGGCACGTCGCGACGCAGCCCGCGCCGTCCGCCGGCCCGACGCGCCGCCAGATCGACCGCGAGCAGGAGCGGCGCCGCTTCCTGCTCCTGCTGCCGTCCTCCCCGCTCGGCGAGCAGGCGGGCTACGCGCAGGTCGTGTCGAGCGCCGGTCGCATCCAGCCGCCTCCCGGTCAGGCCGCGCTGCTGGCCGCCGGGCCGCGCGTCAAGGCCGTCGCCCAGGGCCGCGCGGAGCCGTTCTTCTACGACTCGACGCTCTCGGGCACCGAGGTGCGCGTGTACGTCGGCCCGTTCGCCGACGGCCAGGTGCTGCAGGCCGCCCGTTCGCTCGAGGACGTCAACGCCACGATGCGCCGCGTGACGCTGGTGCTCGTACTCGTCAGCCTCGGCGGCGTGGTGCTGGCCGCGGGGCTCGGCGGGATCGTGGGCGGCAGCGCCATGCAGCCCGTGCGGCGGCTGATGCGCGGCACGCGGTACGTGGCCGCCACGCAGGACCTCTCCCGGCGCGTGGAGGCCGTGGGCGACGACGAGCTGGCCGGCCTCGCCCGCTCCTTCAACGCCATGCTCGAGGCCCTCGCCGAGTCGCGCCGCGCCCAGCGCCAGCTCGTGGCCGACGCCTCGCACGAGCTGCGCACCCCGCTCACCACGGTGCAGGCCAACGTCGAGCTGCTCTCCCGCGCCCACGAGCTCTCGCCGGTCGAGCGCGTGCAACTGCGCGAAGACCTGCTGTCGCAGCTGCGCGAGCTCACGCTGCTCGTCGGCGACCTCGTCGAGCTCGCGCGCGAGCGCCCGCCCGAGAGCGACCTCGAGGAGCTCGACCTCGCAGCCCTCGTGGAGAGCTGCGTCGAGCGCATGCGGGGCCACGGCCCGTCCGTGCGCTTCGCCGCCGACCTCGAGCCGAGCATCGTGCGCGCCGACCGCGTCCGGCTCGAGCGAGCGGTCACCAACCTGCTCGACAACGCGCGCAAGTGGAGCCCGGACGGCGGCACGGTCGAGGTCGAGGTGTCGGCCGGCGAGCTGATCGTGCGCGACGAAGGGCCCGGGATCGACTCCGCCGACCGCCCACACGTGTTCGACCGCTTCTACCGCTCTGCCGAGTCGCGCCGGCTGCCCGGCTCCGGCCTCGGCCTGGCCATCGTGCGCCAGGTGGCCGAGATGCACGGCGGAGCGGCCTGGGCGACGGCGCCGCGACTGGGCCGCGGCGCCGAGCTGCACCTGCGCCTCCCGGCGCTCAGGCTCAGCGCCGCAGCGATGTCCACGCCAGGTCCCACTGCGCGTTGAACTCGCTCACGGCGCCGTCCACGTCAGCGGAACGCAGCAGCGGCTGCTTGTCCCAGATCCAGGGCACGACGGGCGCCTGCTCGGCGACCATGCGGTCGATCTCGGCCCACGCGTCGGCCCGCTCGCGGGGCTCGGTGAGCAGCGCCGCGTCCTCCATCGCCTCGTTGATCTCCGGCACGTCGAGCTCGGACCAGTTGGCGTTGTTCTGGGGCAGGATGTTGTTGCCGTTGAAGAGCGGGTCGAGGACCGTCTGCGCGTCGCCGAAGTCCTTGCCCCAGGCAAGGTTCGGGCAGACCGCCACGTCGGCGTCCGGGAAGCTGCAGAAGCGGCCGAGCATCGCGTCCTGGGTCACGAGCCGCAGGCGGACCTTGAAGCCCAGCCGCTCGAAGTTCGCGGCCGCGACCTCGGCCGCGTTCTGGGCGACGCCCTCGGAGACGCCGATCATCAGCAGCTCGCGGTCGCCCTCGTAGCGGCCCGAGGCGTAGCCGGCCTTGCGGAAGTACTCCGCCGCGAGCTCGAGGTCGCCGGCCGGCTCGGCCAGGAAGTCGAGCCCCGGCCCGTCGAAGCCGCCGGCCTCCTCGAAGCCGGGCAGCCCGGGCGGGAGGATGTGGGTCGGGATGTCGCCGACCGCGGCGCCGCCGCGCGCCAGGCGCATCGCCTCGCGGTCGAAGCCTGCGACCACCGCGCGCCGCACGTCGACGTCGTCGAACGGCGCGACCGAGGTGTTCATCGTCACGTGGCGGAAGCTGCCGGCCGGCACGAGCGCCAGCTGGTCGCGCTGGCGCTTCATCGCCTGCGCGAGGACCGCGGGCGGCGGCGAGAAATCGCCGGTCAGCATGCCCTCGGCGGAGAGCACGCGGCGCGAGGCGAGCGTCGTGTCGTCGTTCCCCTGCGGCATGTCGATCTCGTCGACGTAGGCGGGCTTGTAGTCCGTGGCCGCGTCCCAGTTCGGGTTGCGCACGAGGCGGATGCGACGACCGGCCTGGTAGCCGACCGCCTTGCCCGACGCGTCGTTGGCGATCATGTACGGGCCGGTCGCCACCTGGTGCTGGCCGTACAGCGACGGGCTCTCGCGGTCGAACTCAGCGGCGTACTCCTCGGGCACGGGCGCGCTCAGGGGCAGCGCGAGTGCCCCGGCCAGCACGCCGCCGCTGCCACGCTTCAGGCGGAAGACGAGGGTGCGGTCGTCAGGCGTCTCGATCCCGGCGATCTCCCGCCCGGGCGCGGCGCCCGGCTTGGCGCCCACGAGGTCGCCGAAGTAGGTGCCGGCGTAGCCGTTGTTGACCGTCCTGAAGAAGCCCCGCTCGATCGCGTACTTGACGTCCTGCGCCGTCACCTCGCGGTCCACGGGCGGCGAGAAGCGCACGCCGTCGCGGATCGTGACCGTGACGGTCCTGCCGTCCTCGGACACCTGCGGGTCCGACTCGGCGAGGTCCGGCACGGCGCGCTCGCCGTCGTCCGGCCGGTACGAATACAGCGGCCGCTGCGTCGCGTAGCCGACCATGTAGCCCATCTGGTAGTAGGTGATGCCGGGATCGATGTTGTCGACGTCATCGGTCCACAGCATCGTCAGCTTGCCGCCGCGCTTGCCCTCCGCCGGCGAACCGGCCTCCGGGTTCGAGTCCTCGGCGCCGCAACCCGCGAAGAGCAGGCCGCCGACCGCCGCCGCCGTCAGAAGTCGATGCATGCGTCCAATGTCGGACGCGCGCGGGGCGGGCGCGACGACAGTTGCTGTCGCCGCGCACCAGCGTTGCTCAATCCGCTGCCGGGACCTGCTCGTTGTTGCGCACGACGCGCCAGGCGGCGGAGATCGGGTCGAGGAAGTACGGCGGGCTGCGATAGCGCAGGCGGTCGTCGTAGTTGTAGTCCTTGGTGTAGCCGGTCACCTTGCTCGAGCCCGAGAACGTGCCGACGGCACCGCGGTGGCTCTGGGCGATCGCGCCCTTGACGGTGAGCGTCCCGAGCTTCGCGCCGCAGCGCCAGTTGTCGACCACGAAGGAGTCCTTGAGCGCGAGGATCGCCGCCTCGACCGTGACGTCCGTGAGCGGGTTGACGTTGACGTCGTCCTTGTTGCAGTTGCTCACGCTCTGGATCTCGTGCTTGACGCGCACGAACCGCTCCGCGATCAGCCCGAGCACGACGTCCGCGGTACCGGGCCGCGTGACGTTGCCGTCGATCAGGATGTCGTCGCGTGCGCCGAACGTCATCGACTTCGAGTATGTGCCGCGGAGGGTCAGCACGGCGCAGCCGGGGTCAGTCGTGTAGCCGATCTCGGCCGGCGCGGCGAGCGCGCACGTGCCCTGCTTCTCCACGTAGACGACGCCGTTCGAGGGCGTGGCGTAGTCCGTGTGCACCACGTTGTTCCCGGCGGCATCGTGCGTCGTCACGTCCATCTTGCCGTTGGACTTGAGGACGATCCTCGTCGTTCCGTAGAACAGGTAGCCGGCGAGGGCCGCGTCCTTCAGCCGCGTGTTCGAGGTGGGGACGTTGAGGGACTTCGTGGGATTGCGCACCGGCCCCTTGAAAGTGGGGTTGCCCGAGCAGCCGCCGCGGTCGACCCAGCCGAGCCCGTTCGGCGTCTCCTGCACGATGCCGATGCGGTCGTTCTTCCCGTCGCGGCCGAACTCCGGCGTGCCGCACACGAGCAGGCTGTCGTTGGTGTGGAGCGGGCCCCGGATCGCGTCCCAGTCCGGGAACGTGATGCTGGCGTTGTCCGTGCACCACGAGTTCAACTCTCGCTCGGCGCGGTACTTGACGCAGTTGTCGCGGGCGTACACCTGATCGTCGTAGTCGTCGAACGAGAGCGGATCGGCGGACTCGTAGTCGGTGAAGTACAGGTAGTCGAGGAAGCTGTCCCGTCGCATGGTCGTCACGATCGAGCGCCGCACGCCGCGCGAATGGCCGGTTGAGCGGATGCGGAAGGTGCCCGTGCTCTGGTCGATCAAGGTCGCTTCGGGCTTCGTCGTATCGCACGACGGGGCGCCGTTGGCGGGCAGCAGCTCGATCGAGAAGCGCGAGTCCGTCGCGCCCGCGACGTTGCGCCACCGGCGCGCGGGGCCGGGGGTGACCTGGTTGACCGGGTTCGGTTGGCCGTTGGGGCCCGGGGCGGAGGCGCAGGTCTTCCAGAAGTCGTTGTCGCGCGTGAGCTGGTAGAGGTAGTACTCGACCCCTGCCTCGGCCGCGGCGTAGGCCTGCTTCCGGTCCTGCGCCGCTCGCGTGTACGGAATGTCACCGCCGACCGCGGCGAAGGTGGCGCCGGCCATGATGCTCGTCGCGAGGAGGACGAGCATCACCGCCGCCATCGTGTAGCCGTCCTGGGCGCCGAGGCGCAGTCGTCGAGTCATAGGCAGTACGGGTCGGGGGCGGGCACGTAGGTCTGGCTGAAGCTCTCGTAGATGAAGGCGTTGGGGTCCGAGTGGCGTGCCATCACCTGGTCGGACAGGTTCACGCCCTGCTTGCGGTCGGTCGATCGCGTCGGCAGTGCGAGGAACGCGACGTCGACGCGTGCGACGCGGTTCGCCGCGGCCTGGTCGAGCGGCGGGATGAGCTCCTGCTCGGCGCGAGGACGGCCGTTGACGAGCTTGTACGCGTAGTAGCGCAGGAACGGCACGTCGGCCCCGGACTTCTGCTGCAGGCGCACGTTCTCCAGCACGAGGCTCGTGCGCGTCGGGGTCGCCGGGTAGTCGGTCGGCTTCGGAGGCGTGACCGTGGTCTCGTACGTGCGCACGCTGATCCCCTGCGTCGCGGGGTCGTAGGCCAGCGTGCGCTTGACCGGATTCGCGCCCGTCGAGGTGAAGTCCGAGAAGAAGGTCACCGAGTTCGCGGTGCTCTCCGTCGTGACGGCGGACACCGGGACCGAGTCGTCGAACGTGGTGCCGTCGAGACAGACCTGCGAGCGCAGCTGCTGGGTGATCGAATCCATCGCGAGCCGCCCGCGCTGCATCGCGTCGGTCTTGGCCACCACGCCCGAGTTCAGGCGCAGCGAGCTCTCGAGCAGGCCCATGATCGCGGCGACGAGCACGAAGCCGACGGTCGCGGCCACGAGGACCTCCATGACCGTGAAGCCCTCGTCGGAGCGCATGCGGCCGGTCATGGGCACGCGCCGGTGCTCGACGCGCTCGTGAAGTTGGCCGCCAGCGCCGTGCCGTTCAGGTCCTTGTTCTCCAGGGCCGTCCAGCTGGTCCGGTACGTGGTGCCGTTGCGGACGAGGTTGACGCAGAGGTCATAGATGCCGAACGGCAGCCCCGGCTGCGGGATCTTCCCCGTGCCGTTGCTCGTCGTGGAGCCGAGCGTGATCCGGGCGGTGGCGCAGCCCGTCGTCTTCGGATACGCGTAGACCGTCCCGTAGATCGTCCCGGTCGTGGCCCCCGGCCAGTCCACGGTCCCGCTGCTCCGGGTGTACTTCATCGTCACGTCCAGCGCCGGCTCGAACACGTCAGCGCTCACGGCGGGGCCGCCGGGCGTGAGCTGCACGACCGAGCTCGGGCGGCCGGCGAAGAAGTTCGGGATGTACTTGGACGGATCGTTGCCGACGCACGCGCCGCTGTAGACCTGGTACGGCGTGGGGAACGGGAACATCGGGTCGAACAGGAAGCTGCTCGCTCCGGGGGCCGCAACGGACAGGAGCTTCGCCTTCGTCGTGAGCCCGGTGTGAGCGGCGGTGACGCCGGTCGAGACGTCCGGGCCCTCTGCCTGGCCGGGCCGCTTCGTCTTCACCGCGACGGTGAAGCTCGACTTGCGGTCGTACACGAACTCGACGGTCGTCAGGTTGCCGGCCGAGACCGTCGCGCCCTTCTCGGGCGCGGTGTTGCCGTCCGGGTCGACCCAGCCCGTGGTGTTGAGCTTGACCTTGTAGCTGCCGGCCTCGGACTCGTCGAAGATCGCGCAGCCGGCGCTGTTCGTGACCTTGGTGGCAGGCGACGGACCGATGGCCTGGACCGCGACACCCGGCTCCGGCTGCCCGGCGGCGTTCTTGACCATGCCGGTCAACGTGCCCTTGCCCGGCCGCGGCGCGACGATGCTGCTGATCACGACGGGCTTGACCTGCTTGCCGGTGATGGGAGACGTCACCGTGGAGGTGATGCGCATGTACGAGCCCTCGTTGGGAGCCACCGCGCAGCTGATCTCGTCGCCCGTGCTGTCGGTGACCCACCTGGCCTCGGACTTGATCGTGTAGTCGACCTTGTCGACCTTGACCTCGCGAGTGAGCGGCTCGAGCTCGTCCAGCTTGTCGAGCTCGCTGGTCGGCAGGCTGCGCAGGCGCTCGAGGTCGAGCTCGGCGAGTGTCGCCGCGACGGTGCGCGCCTTGTTGGAGCCGGCCGTCTTGGTCACCGCGTCCGTCGCCGCCAGCACGCCGAGCACGACGATGACGAGCACGGCAGCAGAGACGATGACCTCCATGAGGGCAAAGCCGTCTTCAGATCGCAGGGTCCCGCGGGCGCGCACGTCCATGTAGGACCGGTTGTCGGCTCCGCCACCGGCGGGCTTGAGCCGTTTGGGGCCCGGACCGGACGTTTAGACGACGAGCTGGAGCCGCGGACGGCGCGACTCGTAGCGCGCCGCGACGTCGCGCAGGATCTCGAGCATCGCCTGGGTGGCGGGTGCCCGGTAGCCCTCGGCCAGCGTGGCGGCGTAGATCTGCCGCACGGGCGTATCGCGCCCGAGATCACGCACCACGATGTCCTCGCGGACGCTGGTGAGGCCCAGCTCGGCGATCAGCGAGACGCCGACACCGGCCGCCACGAAGCCCTGCATGGCCGTGTAGTCGTCGGTCTCGAAGGCGATCCGCGGCTGGAAGCCGGCCAGCGCGCAGGCACGCTCGATCAGGCGGTTGCACTCGCAGTCGGGCTCGCCGGCGATCCACGCCTCGCCCGCCAGGTCGGCGAGCCGCAGGCGGCGCCGGCTGGCGAGCGGGTGCTCGCGAGGGAGCGTGAGGTACATCGGGTCCTCGAGCAGGTGCATGCGCTCGATGCCGTCGCCCGGCTTCGCAACCGCCGACTCGAAGACGATCGCGAGGTCGAGCTCGCCGCTGCGAAGCTGCGGGATGCAGTCCTCCGGCTCCGACAGGCTCAGCGACAGCTCGACGGCGGGGTGGCGCTCCCGGAAGGCGGCGATGGCGAGCGGCATCAGCGTCGAGCCGGCGGACTCGAACGCGGCCATCCGTAGGCGGCCGCCCCGCAGGCCGGCGATCGCCTCGAGCTCGGCTTCGGCCTCGGCCAGGCGGGCCATGATCGCGTCGGTGTGCCGCACGAGCGCCTCGCCCGCCTCGGTCAGCCGCACGCCGCGAGCGCTGCGCTGGACCAGGACGGCTCCGGCCTCGCGCTCGAGGGCCGCGATCTGCTGCGAGATGGCCGACTGCGTGAAGGACAGCGACTCGGCCGCGGCGGAGAACGAGCCGCGCACGGCGACCTCGCGGAGCACTCGGAGACGGCGCACGTCGAGCATCAGGGAAACTTATACCACCTCGTGGCAACGTTCATTTGATCTGATGGCTCGAGCCCGGGAGAATTTTTCTCACGTCGTACCCGTCAGGCTCGTTAGAAAGGACATGACCGTGACCGCTCTCTCCGCAGCTGGCTCCGTCCTCATCCGGGCCGCCCGCCGTTCCGACGGCGCCGCGCTGGGTCGCCTGGCCCAGCTCGACTCCGCGCGTGTCCCGGCCGGCGACCTCATCGTCGCCGAGACCGACGGCGCGCTGGTCGCCGCGCACTCCCCCGCCGCGCGGGCCAGCATCGCCGACCCGTTCCGGCCGACCGCCGACGTGGTCCACCTGCTCGAGATGCGAGGCGCCATGCTGCGCGCCGCGTGAGCATCGCCTCCACCACTCCCCGCTCCCCGGTGCAGGCGGGGGCGGCATCCCCGGCCGCCCCCGCCTGGAAGGTGTGGACCGCGCTCTGGATCGTCTACCTGGTCTGGGGCTCGACCTACCTCGCCATCCGCGTGATGGTCGAGACCGTGCCGCCCCTGCTGGGCGCCGGCTTCCGCTTCGCCGTGGCCGGAGCGGTGATGGTCGGCGTCCTCTCGCTGCGCCGCTCCGTGCGGCCGACGCGCGCGCAGCTGCTGAGCGCGCTGCTGGTGGGAATCCTCCTGCCGGGGGCCAACGCGGTCGTCACGGTCGCCGAGCAGGAGGTGCCCTCGAGCGTCGCCGCGCTGCTGATCGCCTCCGTCCCGCTGTGGGTCCTGCTGATGCGCCGCGGTTCCGGCGAGCGCGTCTCGCCGGCCGGCATCGCGGCCGTGCTCGTCGGCTTCGGGGGCCTCGCGCTCCTGCTGCGCCCCGGCGAGCAGTCCGGCGACGCGACGGTGCTCGGGCTCGCCGCGGTCGTCTTCGCCGCCGCGATGTGGGCGACCGGCTCGTTCGCGTCGCCGCGCCTCAGGCTCCCCGGCGACCCGCTGGTGTCGACGGGCTGGCAGATGCTGCTCGGCGGGCTCGTCATCGTGGTCGTCGGGCTCGCCGCCGGCGAGGCGCCCGACGTCGACCCCGGGGCGTTCTCGACCCGCTCCGTGCTCGCGCTCGGCTACCTGATCGTCTTCGGCTCGTGGGTGGCGTTCACCGCCTACGCCTGGCTCCTCCAGAACGCGCCGATCTCGAAGGTCTCGACCTACGCGTACGTGAACCCGGTCGTCGCGATCTTCCTCGGCTTCGTGATCCTCGACGAGGTCGTCACACCGGTGATGCTGGTGGGCGCCGCGATCATCGTCGTCTCGGTCGCCCTCGTGGTGCGGATCGAGAACGCTCGCCGCCCCTAGCGGCGGTTTCCGCCTAACCTCGCGCCATGCGGATCGTGGTGCTGGGTGCCGGGCACGTGGGTGCCGCCGTCGTCGAGGCGCTCCACGAGGAGCACGACATCACGGTCATCGACACCGACGCGCGCCGGCTGGCGCCGCTCGCGGACCGCTACGACGTCCGCACGGTGGAGGGCAACGGCGCCACGAAGGCGGTGCTGCGCCAGGCGGGCGTGGAAGACGTCGACCTGCTCATCGCATGCAGCCCGAACGAGAACGCGAACCTCGTCTCGGCGATGCTGGTCAAGAAGCTGTCGCGCGCGAAGGTCATCGTGCGCACGAGCAGCATCGAGTACCTCGAGGCCTGGCGCGAGCGGGAGATCGACGTCGACTTCATGGTCTCCTCGGAGCTGGAGACGGCCAACGCGATCCTCGGGCTCATCGGTGTCCCGGCCGCGCGGCAGACCGACGTGTTCGCGGACGGCCAGGTCCAGATCGTCGAGTTCGACGTCCCGGACAGCCCCGCTGAGAGCGCGGTGATCGGCGCCCCCCTGCGCGAGGCCGCGCTGCCGACCGACTCGCGCGTCGTCGCCATCATCCGCGGCGACCGCATGGTCCCGGCTCGTGGTGACGAGCGGATCGAGCCGGGCGATCGCGTCATCGTGATCGCCTCGCCGGCGGCCGCGCAGGCGTGGAGCAGCGTCGTGGCGGGGGATACGAAGCGGGTCGACGACGTCGTGATCTTCGGCTGCGGGCAGATGGGCCGCACGATCGCCCGCGTGCTGCTCGACCGGGAGATCCGGGTGCGGCTGGTCGACGCCGACCCGCAGCGGGCGCAGGAGGCGGCGGAGGAGCTGCCCGAAGCCCGCGTCTTCCACGCCAGCGCCTTCGACGCCGACTTCCTCGTCCGCGAGCGCATCGGCGAGGAGTCGGCCGCCGTGTTCGCCATGAACGACGACGCGAAGAACCTCTACGCCGGCGTGCTGGCCGAGCTGCAGGGCGTCCACCTCACGATCGCGCTCGCGCACGACCCAGAGTCGGTCGAGGTGTACGAGCGCGCGGGGCTCGACCTCGCGCTCAACCCGCGCCAGGTGATCGCCGAGGAGCTGGTGCGCTTCGCCCACGACCCGCGGATCCGCCAGATCGCGATGCTCGAGCACGACCGCTTCGAGATCCTCGACCTGACGGTGCGCGCGGAGTCCGAGCTCGCCGGCCGGCGGCTCGACGAGCTGCCGCAGACCGGCTCGGTGATCGGCGCCATCATCCGCGACGGGTCGGTGCTGTTCCCGCATGGGTCGGACGAGCTGCGGCCGGGCGATCGCGTGATCATCTTCGTCGAGTCGGAGCGTGCCTCGCTGGTGGAGCGGGTCCTATAGCCGCTCGCGGCGTCGACGTCGGGAGCGCCTTCGACCTCGTCGGCGGGGTGCTCAAGTGGGTCGGCGTGGCGTTTCTCGCGCCCGCCGCGCTGGCCGTCGGCTACGGGGAGGCCGCGTGGCCGTTCCTCGTCTCGGCGGCGATCACGGTGGGCTGCGGGCTCGGCCTGGACCAGATCACGGGTGAGAAGCGGGCCACGGCCGTCGGGCCGCGCGAGAGCTTCCTCGTCGTCGCACTGATCTGGCTGCTCGTGCCGCTCTTCGGCGCGCTGCCGTTCGTGCTGGGCGACGTGCCGCAGCTCTCCCGCGTCGTGGACGCCTACTTCGAGTCCGTCTCCGGCTTCACCGCCACGGGGGCGACGGTGCTGACGAACATCGAGGGGCTCGACCACGCGATGCTGTTCTGGCGCCAGCTCAGCCACTGGCTCGGCGGGATGGGCATCATCGTGCTCGCCGTGGCCGTGCTCCCCCGGCTGCGCGTCGGCGGACGGCAGCTGCTGCAGTCCGAGCTGGCCGGGCCGACCGAGATCGAGCGCTTCTCGACGACGATCCGCGAGACCGCCCGGCGGCTGTGGTCGCTGTACGTCGGGCTGACCGTGGTGGCGATCCTCGTGCTCGCCGTGGTGGGCTGGACCGGGCTCGACGACGCGATGACCCCGTTCCAGGCCGTCTCGCACGCCTTCTCGGTGATCGCCCTCGGGGGCTTCTCGACCCAGAACGAGTCGGCCGCCGCGTTCGTCCCGCTCACCCAGTACCTGCTGCTGCTGTTCATGGTCCTGGCCGGCGTGAACTTCCTGCGCCTCTACCGCCTGCTCGTGCAGCGCCACGTGGCGGTCGTGCGCGCGGACGAGGAGCTGCGGCTCTACGGCGCGTTCCTCGTGCTCGGGTCGGCCCTGATCATCGTCGAGCTGCTGGCCGGCGACTTCGCCCGCGGCGAGGAGGCGATCCGCACCGGGATGTTCCAGGCCGTGGCGATCATGTCCACGACCGGGTTCGGGACCGCGGACTACACGCAGTGGGGCCCGCTGGCGATCATGACGCTCCTGCTGCTGATGTTCGTCGGCGCCTCCGCCGGCTCGACCGGCGGCTCGATCAAGGTCGTCCGTCACCTGCTCCTCTTCAAGCTCGTCAAGCGCGAGCTCGACTCGACGATCCATCGCGAGATCGTGCGCCCGATAACGGCGAACGGCATGGCGATCGAGGAGCGCTCGCTGCGCTCGATGGTGGTCTTCGTGCTGCTCTACCTGCTCACGTTCGCCATCGGCGCGGTCGCGCTGCTGCTCGACGCGCGCTTCGGGGGCGGCGAGGCGCCGCTGACGGCGTTCGAGGCGATCGGCGCCTCGGCGGCGTGCATCGGCAACGTCGGCCCCGCGTTCGGGTTCGCCGGCCCCTTCGGCTCCTACGCCCCGATGAGCGACCTCTCGACCGGCATCCTCACGATGCTCATGTGGCTCGGCCGGATGGAGATCATCCCCGTCGCCGTCCTGTTGAGTCGCAACTACTGGCGCGGCTGAACCCCCGGCGAACGTCAACGGCGGCATCGAAGGAGGGTCCCAGTGGTGGCGAGTGTCGACTTGACGGCGCTATTCGCCGTGAAGTGAGCACGCGGCGTTCCGCGCTCCCCTTCAATGCGCAGTTTCGGACTCTCAACCCGGCGGCGGCTCCTCGAACGGGCGCTCGAACAGCGTGGAGAGCACGATCTGGGTCTGGGTGCGGGTGACGCCCGGGTGGTCGCGGAGACGCTCGAGCGCCTCCTCCAGGTGCGTCGTGTCACGCGCGCGGACGTGCAGGACCGCGCTCGCCTCGCCCGCCACCGTGTAGGCCGCCTCGACCTCCGGGTGGCGCTCCACCGCCTCGCGCACCTCGAGGCCGGCCATGCGGCCCTCGGTGTAGAGCGCCACGAACGCGTGGGTGCCCCAGCCGTAGCGCCCGGGGTCGACCTGGGCGGTGTAGCCGCGGATCACCCCGTCGGCCTCCAGGCGGTCGACCCGCCGCTTGACCGCCGGGGCCGACAGCGAGACGCGCATCCCGATGCTCTGGAAGGACCGCCTCGCGTTCTGGCGGAGCAGCGCAACGATCTGCCGGTCGATGTCGTCCATCCTGCGGTGATTATCGCACGGCGCGCAACGAATCAGGCTTGAGTGGCGCGCTCGACAGCGCAACCATTAAGAGCACGAACTTTGATCCAGAGGGAGGCACGTCCATGAGCACCCAGCCTGTCGTCGCCCCGGGAGACCATCCCGCCGGCCACGACGATTTCATGCCGCTGCACGGCATCGACCACGTCGAGCTGTACGTCGGCAACGCGCTCCAGTCGGCCTACTTCTACGTGCACGCGCTCGGCTTCCGCGAGATCGCTTACGCCGGGCTCGAGACCGGCGTCCGCGACCGCACCTCGCACGTGCTCGAGCAGGGCCGGATCCGGATGGTCCTCACCGGCGCGCTGACGCCGGACCACGAGATCGGCCGCCACGTGGCGGCCCACGGCGACGGCGTCAAGGTGATCGCCCTGTCGGTCCCGGACGTCCACAACGCGTACCGCGAGGCGACGTCGCGCGGCGCCCGCAGCGTGCGCGAGCCGTGGGAGGAGAGCGACGACCACGGCACCATCCGCTTCGCGACGATCGCCACCTACGGCGACACGCTGCACACGTTCGTAGACCGCTCGGATTATCCCCCGCCCGCCCCGTTCGTCCCCGGCTACACGGCCCGCGACCGCTCGTCGGGAGACACGGGGCTGCTGGCGATCGACCACATCGTCGGCAACGTCGAGCTCGGCGAGATGGAGACCTGGGTCAAGTACTACGAGGACGTCTTCGGGATGACGGAGATGCTCCACTTCACCGACGAGGCGATCTCAACCGAGTACTCGGCCCTCATGTCGAAGGTGGTGACGAGCGGCAACGGGCGCGTGAAGTTCCCGATCAACGAGCCGGCCGAGGGCAAGCGCAAGTCGCAGATCGACGAGTACCTCGAGTTCTACGGCGGCGCGGGCGCGCAGCACATCGCGGTCGCCACCCGTGACATCGTTCGCACGGTGACCGAGCTGCGCGAGCGCGGGATCGAGTTCCTGACGGTGCCTGACACGTACTACGACGACGTGCCGGAGCGGATCGGCGAGATCAAGGAGTCGCTGGAGGACCTGCGGCGGCTCGGGATCCTCGTCGACCGCGACGACGAGGGCTACATGCTGCAGATCTTCACGAAGCCGATCGGCGACCGGCCGACGATGTTCCTCGAGGTGATCGAGCGCCACGGCGCGCGCGGCTTCGGCGAGGGCAACTTCAAGGCGCTCTTCGAGGCGATCGAGCGCGAGCAGGAGCTGAGGGGGAACCTCTGATGCGCTACCACTCGCTGGGGCCTGTGCCCCAGAAGCGCCATGTCCAGTTCCGCGACCCGGAGGCTTCGGCTTCCGGGAACGGCGCGGCGCCGCTCCTGGTCGAGGAGGTGCTCGGGTTCGAGGGCTTCTCGGGCAACGAGTCGATCCTCTACCACCTGTGGTCGCCGTGCCGGATCAGTGACGTCGGCGAGTTCACGCCGATCGAGCTCGAGGAGTGGGTGCCCGACACCCATGTGCATCGCCTGACGAACACCATGGGGCTCGAGCCGATGGGCGACTCGGTGCTCGGTCGGCGGGTGCTCCAGTACAACAACGACGTCGAGATCGGGATCTGCATCCCCGAGGCCGAGGCGGACTACTTCTACCGCGACGGCGAGGGCGACGAGGTCGTCTTCGTCCACGAGGGCTCCGGAGTCGTGGAGACGATCTTCGGCACCTTGGAGTACCGGCAGCACGACTACGTGGTGATCCCGCGCGGCACCACGTACCGCTTCCGGTTCGACACGCCACAGCGCTGGCTGACCTTCTACACCCCGGGCGAGATCGAGACGCCCAACCGCTACCGAAACCGCTACGGGCAGCTGCTCGAGCACGCGCCGTTCTCCCAGCGCGACTTCAAGCCGCCGTCGTCGCTCGAGACGCACCGCGACCGCGGCGAGTACCTCGTCAAGGTCCGGGTCCGCGGCGGCTACCAGGACTACGTGCTCGACTACCACCCGCTCGACGTCGTGGGCTGGGACGGCTACGTGTACCCGTACACGTTCAACATCGCCGACTTCGAGCCCAAGGCCGGCCGGCTCCACCAGCCGCCGCCGGCGCACCAGAACTTCCAGGGCCCGAACTTCGTCATCTGCTCGTTCTGCCCGCGGATGCTCGACTGGGACCCGATGGCCATCCCCCTCCCCTACCACCACTCCAACGTGCAGTCGGAGGAGATGATCTATTACGTCGACGGCCAGTTCGGGTCGCGCAAGGGCGTCGACATCGGGGCGATCACCCTGCACCCCTCCGGGCTGCCCCACGGGCCCCAGCCGGGGCTGGTCGAGAAGTCGCTCGGCGCGACGCGGACCGAGGAGCTCGCCGTCATGTGCGACACCTTCCGGCCCTTGAAGCTCACGCCGCTCTCCCGCGACCTCGACGACCCGTCCTACGCGTTCTCGTGGTACGAGGAGGGAGCTCGAGCTCTCCACGACCGGCTGAGGTTCGTCGTACGGCTGAGGGATCAGCGCCGCGGCCGGGCGGGTCCTTCGACCGACGCCTGTCGCAGGCGGCCCGGCCGCTCGACGGCGCTGAGCAAACAGGCGATGCCACTCCCTCGACTCGGTGCCCGAGCGGCGGTAGGCTCGCCTCGATGCTCAGACTGCTCCGCCTCGCGCTTCAGGTCGTTCTGTTCTTCCTCCTGCTGTCACTGGTGGTGGCAGTCGCCTCCGCGCAGACCGGCGCCGTCGAGAAGGTTGCGCTGATCGGCGCTGGTGCCGTGCTGGTGTGGATCGCGTCGCAGGTGCGGCGGATTGGTGCACCTGTGCGTCACGCGTAGCCAGCGCGCCGACGACCGCTTCTGCGGGCACTCACGGGTCCGGCGCGAGATCGACGAAGAGGATCGCGTGGAGGTTCCGCCTCGCTCGACGTGACGGACTGCCGCTTTCCAACGTCGCACACGAGGAGCGAGCCGCGGTCTACGCAGCCTCGGCCGGGGGCAGACCGTCCTTGTCTGTGTCCTGCGCTTCGGCGAGCTCAGGCGCGACGATGAGCTTTGCGGGAGTGTCGAGGCCGGCGAGCGGCGGAAGGGGCTTCTCTGATCCGGCCCCGGCCGCCTCGAGGCGTCGCAGCTGCGGCAGGACACGGGCATCCAGCGACCCGACGCCCTGGTTGTAGGCGTTCATCGCGGAGTTCAGCTGGCGGCCGAGCTTCGCGTAGGGCTCGAGGAACGTCGCGATCCGCTTGTGCAGCTCGCGGCCCGCGGCGGCGATCTCCCGGGCGGACTCCGCGATCTTCTCCTGGCGCCACCCGTAGTAGGTCGCGTGAAGCAGCGCGATCAGCGTCGTGGGCGTCGCGATCAGCACGCCCTTGGCCGCGCCGTGCTCCAGCAGCGTCGGCTCGGCCTCCAGCGCCGCGCAGTAGACCCCCTCGTTCGGGATGAACATCACCACGAACTCCGGCGACGCTGCGAACTGCGCGTGGTAGCCCTTCGACGCAAGCACATCGATGTGCTGCCGGGTCTGACGGCCGTGCGCCCGAAGCAGTTGCTGCTGCTCGGCTTCATCGGTCGCATCGAGCGCACGGAGATAGGCCTCCATCGGCACCTTCGCGTCCACCACGACGTCTCGCTCAGCGGGCAGGTGCACGACGAGGTCGGGGCGCAGCCGGCTCCCGTCCGAGCCGCTCACGGTCACCTGCGAGACGAAGTCCACGTGCTCGGTCATGTTCGCGGCCGCCACGCAGTTGCGCAGCTGCATCTCGCCCCACGCACCGCGGACGTGCGGGCGCTTGAGCGCGGAGACGAGCGTCCCGGTCTCGTCGCGTAGGCGGCCGACCTCCGCGCTCATCGACTCGAACATCTGCCGCACCTGCCCATGCGTCGTCCTCCGGTCATGCTCCAGCCGCGCGACCTCGTCGCTGACGCGCTTGAGGTTCTCCGTGATCGGGTCCAAGGTCCGCTTGATGTCCTCGGTGCGCTTCCCGAGCTCCCCGGCGGCGGTCGCGCGATCCGCTTCTCGCTGCGCCGTCGCCAGCTTCTCGACCTGCTCGGAGACCTGCCGGAGCGCGTCGCTGGAGATCGCCTTCATCTGCTCGGCCAACTGCTCCCGATTGCCCGCCACGAGCGCGATCTTCTCCTCGGTCGCCGCGCGCAGCTCTGCGAGCTGCCGCCCATGCGCGGACTCGCGCTCGCCGGCAAGTCGCGCAGCATGCTCGGCTTCCCGTACAGCCTGCACCCGGGCGGCCTCCAGCTCCGCTCGGTGCCGCTCCGCGGCAGCCTTCAGCTCGCTGCTCGCCGCACGCTCAGCCTCCGTGGCATCACGTGCCGCGTCGATCGCGCTGCGCAACCGCGGGAGCGTCAGGATCGCGAGCGCCGCAGCACCGGTGAGCAGCCCGAGGACGAACAAGGCAAGGGTCATGACGTCTCACTCCACGTGTCGATCAGCCATAGCCCGAGCAGGCTGCCGACCGACTCGGACGGTCTGCATGCGGGCTTGCAGGTGGCGACGGTACTTGCGGAGCGATGCGGCATTGTGGCCTTCCCTTGCTCGCTGTTGAGCCTTAGAGGTGGGGCGAACGGCTCGCAGAAGGTATCGCGTCACACGGCGGATTCCGGACCGCGCTGTGACGCGCTCACGTCTTGCGACCAAACGCGGCTAGTCGCCGGGCGCTCGGTACTGGACCTGCTCGGCCGTGCGCAGAGCCTCCATCGTCTCGTCGACGGTCATGAGGACCGTCGTTTCGAACGAGCTCAGCGCACCGCCGCCACTGATCGCCAGCGCAACCGCGGCCATTGACACGTTGTCGGGAGCCTCCCACAGGTTGTAGCCGTCATGGGTGCCGAAGGCGTACCAGAACCCGTGGAGCCTCCCACCGACCGACTCGATGTAGGACTCGGCGGCCTTTCGGCGGTCCTCCGGGTTGCCGATCAGCCTCGCCCAAGTCTCCGGCGTGTAGCTGAACCTCGATAGATAGAGCGGCATCGTTCCTCGGTTGTCCGTTGGGTAGCGTGGTGGCTGCCGTTGCTCGTGCCGTTCCGATCGGCTTGCAGCTCCGTGGGCACGCTCATCGTCCGCGGCCCGCCTCATCCGCCCCTAAGGAGTCGCCGAATGCGAGCAGTCGCCCTCGCCGCGCCCGAGACGCCGCCCGCGCTGGTCGAGCACCTGCCGGCGCCCGCCCCAACCGACGACCAACTCCTCGTGCGCGTGCACGCGTCCTCGGTGAATCCGGTCGACAACGCGATCGCCGCCGGCATGCTGCGCGGCATGGGCGTCGGGCACGAGTTTCCCGTCGTCCTCGGGCGCGACTACGCCGGCATCGTCGAGCAGGTCGGCGCCGACGTGAGCCGCTACGCCCTCGGCGACGCGGTCTACGGCTTCATCCTGCACGCCGACCCGACGGTCCACGAGGGTGCGTGGGCCGAGCTCGTCACCGTCCCTGAGCAGTTCTCGGTCGCGCCCGCACCCGACGGCGTCGACCTCGACACCGCCGGTGCTGCGCCGCTTGCCGGGATCACGGCTCTCACGGCGATCGACGCGCTCGAGCTTTCCGACACGGACGTGCTGCTCGTGGTGGGCGCCGCCGGCGGGGTCGGCAGCCTCGCGGTCCAGCTCGCCGCGCGCGCCGGCGCCACCGTCGTCGCCCCGGGCGTGCCCGAGGACGAGGAGTTCCTGCGCGCACTCGGCGTCACTGCGACGCTGCCGCGCGACGGCGATCTGGTCGAGCTCGTCCGCGAGCGCTATCCCGACGGCGTCGACGCGCTCCTGGACCTCGTGTCCTACGCGCCTGGCGCATTCGATGGGGCGCTCAAGACCGACGCGCGCGTCGCCTCATCGAATGGCGCCGCGGGCGACGGCCCCGGCCGGACGAACGTCATGTCCTCGCCAACCCCCGAGAACCTGCAACGCCTCGGCGCACTGCTCGCCGACGGCACGCTCGGTATCCCCGTGCAGGCGAGCTACGACCTCACGCAGGCGCCCGAGGCGCTCACCGCGCTCGCCGGCACCCATACCCAAGGCAAGGTCGCGATCCGCGTCCGCTGAGCACCGCGCCAAGGAAGGGCGCGGGCGCTAAGAGTCGGCCACGCTCCGGATGGTGCTCATCCGGTACGGGGACGTCAGCGACGTCGATCTCCAGGATCGACGCCAGGCACGCAGCAACCGACCGCTGCAAGGCAGCGCTCGACGTGGGCGGGTGGACGATCCGCACGCAGCGATGGTTTCATGCGCGACACCATCCCGCGACGGGTCGGGGCAGAAGAGGAGCAGCTCATGGAGCATCGCCAGCTAGGACGCACCGGCGTGTCAGTCAGCAAGTTCTGCCTTGGCGCGATGATGTTCGGCGCGTGGGGCAACCCCGATCACGACGAGTCGATCCGGATCATCCACGCGGCGCAGGACGCCGGGATCAACTTCATCGACACCGCGGACGTCTACGGGCAGGGCGAGTCCGAGGAGATCGTCGGCAAGGCGCTCGCCGGCGGCCGGCGCGACGACGTGATCCTCGCCACGAAGTTCCACGGTGCGATGGGCGAGGATCCCAACCGGCAGGGCAGCTCGCGGGGCTGGATCATGCGCGCGGTGGAGGACTCGCTGCGACGGCTTGGCACCGACTGGATCGACCTCTACCAGGTCCACCGCCCGGATCCGCGCACGGATATCGAGGAGACACTGTCGGCGCTCAGCGACCTCGTGCACCAGGGCAAGGTCCGCTACATCGGCTCCTCCACGTTCCCCGCAAGCCAGATCGTCGAGGCGCAGTGGGTCGCGCGCGACCGGCATCTGCAGCGCTTCGTCACCGAGCAGCCGCCCTATTCGGTCCTCGTCCGCGCCGTCGAGGCCGACGTGTTGCCCACGTGCTCGCGCCACGGCATGGCCGTCATGTCCTACAGCCCGCTGACGGGCGGGTGGCTGACAGGCCGCTGGCGCAAGGACGCCGGGCAGCAGCCCTCCTCGCGCGCCGGCCGGCTGCCCGAGCGCTTCGACCTGTCCAACCCCGCCAACCAGCGCAAGCTCGACGCCGTCGAGGAGCTCGCCCAGCTCGCCGACGATGCGGACCTCACGCTGATCCAGCTCGCGATCGGGTTCGTGCTCAACCACCCCGCAATCACCGCGGCACTCATCGGCCCTCGCACCATGGAGCAGCTCGAGACCCAGCTCGCCGCGACCGACGTCGTCCTCGACGAGGCGCTGCTGGACCGCATCGACGAGATCGTCGCGCCCGGCACGACCATCAACCCGGCCGACAACTCCTTCAACAACCCAGCCCTCGAACCCGCCGCCCGGCGGCGCTAGCGGCCCTGCCTCAACCGCACCCAAAGCTGGCTCAGCCCGGTCGGACCGGGCACGTCCTTGACCTCGACGTAGGGCTCCGCGCGAACCAGCTCGCCGAGCTTCGAGTGGCCGTAGTCCCGCGGGTCGAACGCCGCGTGGCTCTTGATCAGGTAGGACCCGACCTCGCCGAGGTTGGACCAGCCGTCGTCCTTGGACGTGCTGCTGATCGCCGTCGTCAGGATCCGCTTCAGGTCGGGCGGTGCCGACTCGTCGTCGTCTGACGCTCGCGGGGCCGGCTCCGGCGGCTCCTGACGCAGCAGGTCGAGATAGATGAAGCGGTCGCACGCCGAGACGAAGGGAGCGGGCGTGCTCCGGCGCCCGAGCCCGTACACGGTCATCCCCGATTCCCGCAGCCGTGTCGCCAGCCGCGTGAAGTCGCTGTCGCTCGAGACGATGACGAAGCCCTCCAGGTTCCCCGCGTAGAGCAGATCCATCGCGTCGATGATCAGCGCCGAGTCGGTGGAGTTCTTGCCGCGGGTGTAGGCGAACTGCTGCACCGGCTGGATCGCGTGCCGCAGCAGCTCCTCCTTCCAGGCGACGAGGTGCTGCGTGGTCCAGTCGCCGTACGCACGCTTGACCGTCGGCGTCCCGTACTTGGCGATCTCCTCGAGCAGCTCGGTGGTCAGGCTCGCCGTCGTGTTGTCCGAGTCGATGAGCACGGCGAGTCGCGTGGCGTCGGTGGTGGTCACGTCACCATCGTCGCGCAGGGCCGATCGTCGCGCGGCGCCGTGAGCGGAGCGCTTGCCTGATGCGCCCCGGTACCGGACAATCCCTTGGGACTTGGTTCATGTCGGGAGCGGACCCGGGAGGTCGAGCATGCGGACGGGCCATGACAAGTGGACGGGCGAGGAGACGGCGGCGGCGCCGAATGACGCGGACACGCGCGTCAGCCGACGACGCTTCCTGGGCGCGGCCGGCGTGACGGCGGCGGCGGTCGGAGCGCCTGGCGTTCTCGCGCCCGTCGCGACGGCCCACGGTGGTGGCGGTCACGGTCACCGCGGCCACAATCGCGACCGCGTCCCGCGCGAGCGCATCAGCATCCAGCTCTTCACACTGCGGGACCAGCTGGCGATCGATCTCCCAGGCACGCTTCAAGCGCTGGCGGGGTTCGGCTATCGGCGCGTCGAGCACGCCGGCTTCGTCGGCCGCACCGTGGCGCAGTTCAAGGCGGCACTGGACGCCGCCGGGATCCGCGCGACGTCAGGCCACGTGTTAATCCCGCAGCCGTTCGACGCGACAGCCTGGAGCGCCTCGCTCCAGGACGCGCTCACCCTTCAGTCCCGCTTCATCGTGCATCCGTTCTTCGGCATCAACTTCGGGACCGGCCAGGTGACGCGCGACTCCGCCACCTGGGCCGCGTTCGCACACGACCTCAACCGGGCCGGCGAGATGGCGAGGCGCGTCGGGCTGCGGCTCGGCTACCACAACCACAACTGGGAGTTCTTCCGGCTGACCGACGACCCGTCGCGCACGGCGTTCGACGTCCTCATCGAGGAGACCGATCCGCGCTACGTCCACTTCGAGCTCGACCTCTTCTGGAGCTGGCGAGGGGCGCACGACCCGGTCGACATCCTCCGCCGGCTCGACGGCCGTGTCCGCCAGTACCACGTGAAGGACATGAACCAGGCCGGAAGCTTCGCGGACCCCGGGCAGGGCCTGATCGACTTCGCGCGGATCTTCCGGGCCCAGGAGGTGGACGAGTACATCGTGGAGCGCGACGACGCGGGCAGCCCGCCGCGGATTCCGGCCGACGCCCTCACGACCGCGAAGGTGGGGTACGACTACCTCGCGAACCTGCGGCTGCGGACGCGCCGGTAGCGCCGATGCCGTGACCACCGTCCAAGCCGCCACGCTCGTGGCCCCGTATCAGCTCGAGGTCCACGACTATCCCTATCCCGAATCCCTCGAGCCGGGTGCCGTGCTCCTGCGCATGCGCGCGTCGGGCATCTGCGGCACCGACAAGCACACGTACCGCGGCGAGGTCGACCAGTACCCGGGCTCCGACAAGGCGCGCAAGGGCACCTATCCGCTCATCCAGGGCCACGAGAACGTGGGGATCGTCGAGGCGGTGGGAGAGGGCGCCGGTGCGTACGCGAGCGACGGCACGCTGCTCGAGCCGGGCGATCGCGTGGTGCCCGCGCCGAACCGCGCCTGCGGCACGTGCCGGATGTGCCAGCGCGGCTTCCCGTACTACCTGTGCGAGCGGCTGGAGAGCTACGGCAACGCGCTCGCCAGCGATCAGGCGCCGCACCTGTTCGGCGGCTGGTCGGAGTACATGTACCTGCGGCCCGGGATCGGGATCTTCCGCGTGCCGGACTCACTTCCCGACGACGTGGCGGTGATGACGGAGATCTTCGCGGTCACCCACAGCCTCGAGCGGGCCGCGCAGGTGCCGAGCCCCTCCGGGTTCCGCCCCGGCGACACGGTGGCGGTCATCGGCGTCGGCGCGCTTGGCCAGGCGCATGCCGTCAAGGCGTCCCTCATGGGCGCGGGTCGCGTCTTCGCCATCGACCACTCGCAGAAGCGGCTCGACCTCACGGCGCGGGTTGCCGGCGCCGAGCCCGCGGCCGCCGAGGAGCTCCGCGACGTCGACCTCGTGGTCGATGCCACCGGCTTCCCTGGCTCGTTCGGCCAGGCCGTGGAGATGGTGCGCGACGGCGGCACGATCATCGAGGTCGGCGCGTTCGTGGACATGGGCGAGGAGTCGTTCAACCCCGCGGTTCTGTGCGGGCGCAACCTCACGCTGCTGGGCATCGCCGGCGAGGACCTGCTCGTCTACGAGCGCACGCTCGCCCTGATGGCTCGCCACGCGGACAGCATCCCGTTCGCCGAGATGGTCTCCCACCGCTTCGGCGTCCAGGACGCGCCGGCGGCGATGGAGACCGCGCTCGACGCCGAGCGCAGCGCCAAGGTCCTCATCACCCCCGGGGGGTAGCCGAGAGCGGATCGACGACAGTAGACACGACGCGCTGGGCTCCGCCGACCTCCCCAGGCGTGGGCGAGCGCCGACTGGGTACACGGAAGGGAGCGTTTGCCTTGACCCTCCGCGACCAGAGGAGCGGGTGCGATGCCCGACCATGAGGAGCGACCGCCGAACGCATTGGCACACGGGCCGGTGAAGAGCCGTGACATCGATCGCGTGCGCCGGGACGTCGACCAGTCTGGCGCGCAGGTCGCACACGAGAAGAAGACGTCTGCCGAGCAACGGGAGCGGGAGCTCCGTCGCCAGGCTCAGCTCGAAGACCCAGAGCCGTCCGAGTAAGAGGTCGCGCTGCCGCGCGTCGCCTACGCCGGCTTGTGGCAGACCGCCTCGACGTTGTTGCCGTCGGGATCGAGCACGTAGGCGCCGTAGTAGTTGGGGTGGTAGATCTCGCGCACCCCGGGCGCCCCGTTGTCGGTTCCGCCCGCCGCGAGCGCCGCGGCGTGAAACGCGTCCACCGTCTCCCGATCGTCGACCGCGAACGCGACGTGGACGGCACCCCGCGAGGCGGGACTGCGGGTCTCGATCCAGAAGAACGGCTTTCCGCCCTCGCCGAAGCCCGCGGCCTCCGCCATGGGCTCCAGCAGGAGCGTCAGCCCGAGCGGGGCGAGCGCCTGCTCGTAGAAGGCCTTGCTGCGCGCGTAGTCGCTGACGCCGAATCCGGTGTGGTCGATCATCTCCCTCTCCTCCTGTCGGCGAGTCTCACTTGAGCTGCAGGATGGCCAGCGCGTTCCGGTGCGGGTCGACGATCCAGGCCATGAACGCGAACCCCAGATCCGCGACACCGTCGACGGTCCTGAGCCCCGGCATGTCGTACTCCTGGATCTCGACGCCGCGGGAACGCAGCTCGGCGAGCTCGGCGTTCAGGTCGGTCACGCGCCAGCCGGCCTGGGTCTGCTCGTCGGCCGTGCCCGTGGTGCTCTTGGTCACCGAGAGCTGGCTGTCTCCCCCGCACTTGTAGACGATCGCCTCCTCGCTCTCGTTGAGGATCTCGAGGCCGAGCTTGCCGGCGTAGAACTGCTTCGACGTCTCGAGGTCGGTGGCGAGCAGGACCACGTCGATCGGGTGGTCTCCGAGCATGCGCCCTCCAATCTGTCGCGGGTCTACCCCGACGCTATGGCACAGCAAGGCCCAGGGGGTATGAGGCTCACCCCTTTGGGGCCTGGCGGCGGCGCGCGGCGCGGCGGATAACGAGCGGGACGGCGCCCGACCCCCAGGGCGCCCCGATCGAACAGGGAGGCCGCCATGGGCGCCAGGTCGCTCTGCGCGGTTGCGTGCGCTGCTGCGCTCGCCGCCATGCCGCCGCCGGCCGACGCGGCCGCAAAGGACAGGACGTACGGCTCCAGGCTCGGAAGCCACTCGATGCTCTATCTCAACCACACGCCCGTCCAGCACGAAGCGCTGATCAGGGCCTCGTCCGAGGCGGGACTGCGATACCTGCGGATGGACTTCGCGGTCGGGATCGTGTTCCGCTGGGGCGAAACCGACTTCTCCGCCGTCGAGCGCGTCAACGCGCTCGCCGTCAGGTACCGCATGCGGGTCGTGGGCACGATCACGGAGACGCCGTGGTTCATCGCCGCGTGCCCTGCCGGCCGATCCGACCATCCCGGCAGGTGCGCGCCCGCCCCGCAGCACGAGCGCACCTGGCGCGACATGGTGACCCAGATCGTTCGCCACGCTCCCAACATCCGCCACTGGGAGCTCGGCAACGAGCCCGACATCGAGTTCGGCTTCGTCGGCACCCCCAGCGACTACGCGCGCTGGGCGACGCTGGCCGCCGAGGGCGTCCGGGAGGCACAGCCGAACGCCACGATCGTCGTCGGCGGCTTCTCCCGGCTGGACACCACGTACATCGACGCGGTCCTGCACGATGCCGCCAACCCGCTGATCGAGCACATCGACATCGCGAACGTGCACCTGCGGGGCCGCCTGCGGGGCCTGCCACGCGCCGTGCACAAGGCGCGGGCGTTCTACCGGCGCGCCGGCTTCCCGGGGCCGTTGTGGGTCACCGAGACCGGCTACCCGTCACTCGCCGCCCACCAGACGGAGCCGCGCATGAAGGGCGGCCCGCCCGACCAGGCGAGATGGATCGCGTGCGGCGCGAGGTCGATGGTCCACGCCGGCGCCAGGGCCGTGTTCATCGCCTTCCGCGACAGCCCCGAGTTCTCGCCGGACAGCCCGTTCGCGTCCGAGGGCGTCGTCCGCTGGCCGAAGCTGACCGCCGACGGCCGCGCTCATCTCAAGCCCGCGTTCCGGGCGCTCAAGGCGCTCGCCGCCGTCGAGCTGCCTGCCGGTGGTGCCGCGAGAGAGCGTGGCCTAGGATCACGCCATGCCTGTCGTGCGACTGCGCGGACCGCTCAAGCGCCTCGCCGGTAACCGCCCTGAGCATGCGCTCGACGGAGGCTCGGTCGGTGAGCTGCTGATGGCGATCGAGCGCTCGCACCCCGCCGCGCGTGGCTGGATCCTCGATGAGCGGGGCGTGCTGCGGCGCCATATCAACGTGTTCGTCAACGGCGAGCCCTGTGCGCAGGAGACGCGCGTCGGCGCCGACGACCGGATCGACGTCCTGCCTGCGCTCTCGGGAGGAGGGCGATGACCGAGCTCCTCGTCGGGACGAAGAAGGGGCTGTTCGTGCTCGAGGGCGAGCCCGGCTCGCCGTTCGAGGTCAAGGCGCGCGCTTTCGCCGGTGAGCCGGTCGAGTACGCGCTGCGCGACACCCGCTCCGGGCGGGTGCACGCCTCCGTGACGTCGCCGTTCTACGGGCCGAAGCTCTGGTACGCCGACGACCCCGCCGGCGAATGGGAGCAGGCCGGCGGCGTCTCGTTGCCCGAAGGCGGCGACGCGGCGCTCGAGCGCATCTGGGTGATCGTCCCCGGTGAGCGAGACGGCACGCTGTACGCGGGCGGCGATCCCGGCGCGCTGTTCGAGAGCCGCGACGGCGGCGCCACCTACGAGCTCAACGACGCGCTGTGGAGGCATCCGTCCCGGTCGCGATGGCAGCCGGGCGCGGGCGGGCTGTGCCTGCACTCGGTCGAGACGTGGCCCGGTGAGCCCGACCGGCTGGCCGTCGGGATCTCCGCGGCCGGGGTGTGGCTGACCGACGACGGCGGCTCGACGTGGCGCGGTGGCAACGAGGGCATCGTCGCCCGCTACCTGCCCGAAGACGCGCCGCCGGAAGCGGAGGTGGCACTCTGCGTGCACCGCCTCCAGCGCGCCGCGACCCGCCCGGAGCGGATCTTCATGCAGTTCCACGGCGGCGTCTACCGGTCCGACGACGGCGGCGAGACGTGGACGGACATCGCGCCCGGCCTCCCCTCGGACTTCGGCTTCCCGCTCGCGCTCGACCCCGCGGACGCCGACAGCGCGTACGTCATTCCGCTCAACGCGGACATCGACCGGGTCACGCCCGACGGCCGCGTGCGCGTGTACGAGACGCGTGACGCCGGCGCGAGCTGGACGCCGCGCGGCGACGGCCTGCCCGCCGAGGACGCCTACCTCACCGTCCTGCGCGAGGCCTTCACCGGGGTCGGCCAGGGCGAGGCGCTCGAGCTCTACTTCGGGACGACCTCCGGCGCCGTCTTCGGCTCAGGAGACGCGGGGGCGACCTGGTCGGAGGTGGCGGCGAACCTGCCGCCCGTCTTCTCGGTCGCCGCCAGGCGCTGATCAGAGCGGCAGCTCGACCGTGACGGTCGTGCCGCAGTCGAGCGGCGAGTCGACCTCCAGGCGCCCGTCGAGCGCCTCGACCCGGTCGAACAGCCCGCGCAGCCCGGTCCCCGCGGACGGGTCCGCTCCGCCGCAGCCGTCGTCGCGGACGATCAGCGTGAGGCGACCGTCGTCGACGGCGAGATCGACGAACGCCTCGGTGGCATGCGCGTACTTGGCGACGTTGGTGAGCGCCTCGGCGGTCACGAAGTACGCCGCGGCCTCGACCGCCGGAGGCAGCCGCTGCTCGGGGACGCCGGTCACCCCCACGGGCACCGGCGCGCGGGAGGCGAGCGCCTCCAGCGCCACGCCGAGCCCGCGATCGCTGAGCAGGGCCGGGTGGATGCCGCGCGCCAGCTCGCGGAGCTCCTTGACGGCGAGCTGGGCCTCGTCACGCGCCTGGGCGATCAGCTTGCTGGCACGCGGCAGGTCGCTCTCGAGCTGGGACTGCGCGAGGCCGAGCGTCACGGCGACGGCGACCATGCGCTGCTGCGCGCCGTCGTGGAGGTCGCGCTCGATGCGGCGGCGCTCGGCGTCGGCCGCGTCGATGATCCGCTGGCGGGCGCCGCGCAGATCGTCGACGCGCTCGCGCAATGCGCGCGCCCGCCGGTGCTCGGGCGACTCTCCGGGGAAGCGGACCTGGGGCATTCGCAACTGGAGCCTAGGCGGTCCGGTCCGATAGGCTCCCGCGTAACGGCGGGCGCGCGCGGGTACGTCGCATGCCTGCAACACATTTTCCCTCGGGAGGGGAACATGAGACAACGGTGGAAGGTCCTCGCGGCCGCGTGCGCGGTCGCGGTCGGGATGTCCGGCGGCTCGGCCCTTGCGCACCCGCCGATCGACTACGGGACGCCGCTGAGCAGCCCGTGGGGCTTGAACTTCTCGTTCATCGCCAACTTCCAGACGGCGGCGAACCCGGTCGCCCCGGCCAACACGCATGTCACGAGCTCCGACATCGCGTTCTGGGGCGACCTCGCGTACGTCGGTGACTATGGCGGCTTCCGGATCTTCGACATCTCGAAGCCGAAGCCGGAGCTCGTCAACTGCGGCAGCGGGCGTCACCGCGTTCGGGCTGGACTGGTACTTCTACTACCGGCCCTGGTCCGCAGGCTGGTTGACGGTGTATGCCGTCGTCTTGACCACCAGCTCGGTGCTGATCGCCGGTCTCGGCTTGATGGCTGCTCGTCCGTCGAATTGCGACGACCGGGGTTCTCGACGCACTGCCGTCCGGGCGGGACCGGGAGCGGGTCTGACCGGCAGCCGGGTCGACGCTCGCGGGTGGGGCTGGCGGCACGCCGGCCGGCGCCGGCACGCCGTCCGCGGGCTCGACCTCGTCGTCGAACCGGGTGAACGAGTCTTGTTGCTGGAGCGTCCGGCGCGGGAAAAAGCACGCTGCTGCTGGCGCTGGCCGGCCTGCTGGACCCGTCCCACTCAGGGACGCAGAGGGCCTGCTGACCGTCGACGGGCTCGATCCACGCAGCACTCGCGACCGGACCGGGCTGGTCCTGCAGGATCCGGAAACCCAGCTGGTGATGGCCCGGGCCGGAGACGATGTCGCGTTCGGGCCGGAGAATCGCGCCGTTCCCGCCTCTCGTATCTGGCCGCTTGTCGACACGTCGCTGGCTGTCGTCGGATTTCCGTACGGACGCGGCCAGCGCACCGACCAGCTCTCCGGTGGTGAGCAGCAGCGGCTCACCCTCGCGGGCATTGGTGTTGCTCCCCGGCTGCTGCTGCTCGACGAGCCGACCGCGAACCTCGTCTACCGCCGGCGCCTGATTGGTCCGAGCGGCGATCGGAGCTGTTCAGCAGGAGACGGGCGCGACCATCATTGTGGTCGAGCACCGAGTGGCGCAGATTGTGCCGCTGGTCGACCGGGTGGTCGTCATCCAGGCCGGCGGCGGACTGCTCGCCGACGGCGAGCCGGCCAAGGTCTTCTGCCGCTATGGCGACCAGCTCGCCGAATCCGGCGTCTGGGTACCCAACCACCCTCTGCCCGTACGTCGGCGACGTGTCGGTCGGCCAGGTCCATCACCCCGGCCGTAGAGGGGCGTGATCTTGACAGCTCAGTGAACGGGGATCTGTTGATCGCGGCCGACGTCGGGTTTCAGCACCGCGGCTCCAGTAAACGCGCCTTGTCCGGCGTATCGGGCGTGCTGCGAGCCGGGGAAACGCTGGCGGTCGTCGGCCCCAACGGCTCGGGCAAGTCGACCTTCGCGACGATTCTGGCCGGACTGGTGGCGCCGAGCTCCGGCGCCGTTCGAGCCACCACCCGGCTTGCCGGCAGCGGCGCCGCAATCCCGCCCCATCGCTGGCGAGCCGCGGACCTGGCCGATCGGATCGGCACGGTGTTCCAGGATCCCGAGCATCAGTTCCTCACGGGGCGGGTACGGGACGAGCTCGCCGTCGGGCCGATACGGCGCGGCGCCGTCTCGCGATAGCGGCGATACCAGTTCCCCGCCGTCGAAATCCCGATCGAGAAGCGACGCGCTGCTTCCCGCGTCGAAACCCCGTCCTCGATCGCCGCAATCACCCGACCCCGAAGGTCGCCGCTCAGGCTCCTCGTCATCACCATCTCCTGGCAAATCACCCAGAACAGTGAATCAGACAACGCCGACCGCGTGAATCTCAAACCGACTTCTGCGTTTGTCGAAGATGCTCTAGCTGTGGAGCCTCAACAGGTTGTCCCCGGTTTGGCCGAGGCGACTGATAGGCGTTTTGAAGTTTAGGCTGCCGTGCGGGCGATGCCAATTGTATCGGTGCAGCCAGACGGGCAGCTCTGCGCCGCGTTGGTCTGAGGTCGTGGTAGGCGACGGCGTAGGCCCATTCCCGCAGCGCGGTCTGGATGAAGCGCTCGGCCTTGCCATTGGTCTTGGGCGTGTAGGGCCTGGTCCTGACATGCTTGAGGCCGAGGTCGCGGCATGCCGGGCGAAGGCTTTCGACCTGTAGCAGGATCCGTTGTCGGTCATGACGCGCGCGATCGCGACGCCGAGGCTGGCGTAGTAGGCGACCGCGGCCTTGAGGAAGGCGACGGCGCTCTCCTGTTTCTCGTCGGGCAGGATCTGCGAGAAGGCGATGCGGGATGCGTCGTCGATCGCAGACGTGGACGAACTCCCAGCCGGCGCCGCGGGACTTGCCCTGCTGGGGATCGCCGGTGATGCGATGGCCGACGCGCTCGAAGCGGCCGAGCTTCTTGATGTCGATGTGGATCATCTCGCCGGGCGTCTCGCGCTCGTAGCGGCGCACCGGCTCGGCCGGCTCCAGGTCCTTGAGCCGCGACAGTCCGGCGCGCCTCAGCACCCGGCTGACGGTGGCCGGCGAGACGCCGACGGCAACGGCGATGTGCCTTGCCGGTCAGCCGCTGGCGGCGCAAGGCGACGATGCGCTCGGCCACATCCTGTCGGGTCATGCCCGGCATGACGTGCGGCCGCGACGAGCGGTCGACCATGCCGGCGCTGCCCTCGGCCCTGTAGCGCTCCACCCAGCGCGCCACGATCTTCGCCGACACGCCATGCATCCGCGCCGCATGGGCTTTGGAAAGGCCGCCTTCTATTACCGACAGCGCCATCTCCTCTCGACGCAGCGGCGTGAGACGGGCATTCTTGTGGATGTTCATTCGGACCCTCCGGTGAGTGCTGAAGCTTGGTAACTCCAGTCTCCTCGGTCCGGTCCGAATGGACAACCTCCTGAAAGCTCACAGCTAGTCCGCAAAGTCGCTGCGGGTGAATGTTGCCGCAATCGTCAGATGCCGATTTCCATGCAATTCCGCAGACGGAGCCTGGCTTCGAATCGCGCTGGTGGACTTCAATCCATCCGCGCCAATAGCTGCTCCAGGGCCGCAAGGAACCGCGGCCATCCGGCCTCGGCGCCCCGGCGGGCCTGCCGTTGATCTGGCCGGAAGCCAAAATGCTCCATGCGCAGACGGGTCCCCGTGCGCGTCGGCGTGAGAGTCCAGGTGACGACGCTCTCGAGACCACGAGCCGCCCAGGTATAGGACAGCGTTTTGCTCGGCTCGACAGCCACCACCCGGCAGTCGACGACACCCCAGTCCGCGCTGAGTTTGAAACGGTGGTCCATGGAGGGCTTGAAGTCGTTCTTCATGAGCCACTGCTCGATCAGGTGCGGCTGCGTGAGCGCGCGCCAAATCTTTTCCGGCGGAAAAGCGACCTCTCGTTCGACAACGACGGAGAGCGTTTCGGTCGAGGTTTCGTTCATTGGCTTATCCTTTCGAGCAGATCTCGGAGATGATCCAAGCGGGGTACCTGGAACCGGCCACCTGGCTCGTCCGGTCGATCAGCGCGGCCGCCGAGGTCCGGTGTCTGGCGGTCAATGCGGTTTTGTCGCGAGGGGGCCCGGGAACCGGACGTGAGCGCGGCGCCGTCGCTCCTCAAGCGCCCTATGATTTTTTCCGCGGACGGGCGGGGCCAGCGGCAGCTCGCGTCGAATTGTTCAGCGCCACGGCCGCACGAATGAGCGCCTTCAACGCCGCTTCATCGATCTTGTCGCTCTCATGCAAATCGATGGCGCGCCTGGTGTTGCCTTCGAGGCTGGAGTTGAAGAGGCCTGAAGGGTCGGGTAACGAGGCGCCCTTGGCGAAGGTCATCTTCACGACATTCTTGTAGGTCTCGCCGGTGCAGACGATTCCGGCGTGCGACCACACAGGGACCCCTCGCCACTTCCACTCCTCCACGACCTCAGGCTCGGCCTGCTTGATGAGTGTCCGGACCCGAGCCAACGTCTCGCCCCGCCAATCGCCCAGCTCCTTGATTCTCGCGTCGATCAGGCGGGAGGGAGTGTCCCCTGCCTTTGTCTCGTTCGAGCCGCCCTTCATGGTCGTCGTCACCTTCTTCATGGTCGCTCCCGCTCCACGTCACTCGAGTATTGCGGGTCGTCGACCTGGCATCGGCCGACGCCACGCCCACGCCCCCGCTACGTCCCGCTCACATTCGTTCGCCGGGCAATCGGCTGGCCTGGCTTACCCAATCAGCCAGCTGGGCTTCGTCGATCCGGTCGTCCTCATGGATGTGGAAGTAGCGTATGTCCTTCATCCTGGACTCCACGGGAGGAACGGGACGCAAGGACGAGCCGCGGAAGAAGGCCACCTTGACGTACTTCGTCATGCAATGGACGCTGAGGAACCAGCCCTCGCCCTCGACTCCGTAAAGCGGCGAGTTCCATTTGACCGCCTTGCGCACGCCCGGGACGGTGCGCACGATGAGCGCGTCGAGGCGGCGTCCGACTTCGCGTTTCCAGCCGGGCATGGCGGCGATGTAGGCCTGCACGGGGGCGTCGCCATATCCCTTCGGGATCTGGGGGTTGCCGCCCGTGAGGAGCACTGCCTTTGCAGCCTCGCTCGACTTCGGTGTTGTCTTGGCGGAGTTCGGCGCCGTCTTGCGCGGCTTGGCCGCCTTCGCTGCGGCCGCCGCCGGCTTCCTGGACGTCCCCTTGGCATCAACGGAGGGTGTTTCGGGGGCGGCTTTGCTCATTGGTCCATCCTTTTGAGCAGATCTTCGAGGTGGTCGAACCGGCTTTGCCAGAAGCCCGTCATCCGGCTGGTCCAGTCGATCAGCGGGGCCAGGGCGCCGAGCTGCGCGCTGTAGTGCGTCTGGCGGCCTTCGGGTCGATCGCGCACCAGCCCGGCCTGCTTCAGGACCCCGAGATGCTTGGACACGGCCGGTTGCGACACCCCGGCCCGGGCCGTCAGCGCCCCGACCGTCTGCTCTCCTTCGCGGCACAGTCGCTCGAAGATGGCCCGCCGGGTCGGATCGGCAAGCGTTCTGAAGAGCATCTCGTGAGCGTCCGGACATCTGCAATCGATAACCTGCTGGCTATTGATTGACGTATAACCGCCGGGATATTTGTGAGTTCAAGCGCGGCGCTTCCGCCAGAGGCGAACTGCTCGGTCTTTCTTCACCGCGCAAAACGGCCTATCTGGCAACGCACCAATCGGGAAATCCCAGCCGGACGATGCAAGTGACGCCGATTCCGATCGACAGCGCCGACGATCAGCGCATTGCCGCCTATCGCGACATTCGCGAGCGAGACCTGGTCGGCCGCCAGGGCCGGTTCGTGGCCGAGGGCAAGGTCGTGTTCGAGGTCCTGTTCTCGACGGGCCGTTTTGCGGTGGAATCGGCACTGGTCCTCGATTCCCGGCTTGCGGGCATGAGCCCGACGCTGGCCAAGGCACCGGCCGGCATTCCCGTCTATGTCGCCTCCCGCGCCGTGATGGACGCAGTGGCTGGCTTCCCGATGCATCGCGGCGTGCTGGCGATCGGACGACGACGCGACGAGGAGACGCCGGGCGGCCTGCTCGCCGCCTTGCCCGGGCCCGCACTCGTCGTCGCGCCGGTCGGAATTTCAAACCATGACAATATGGGCGCCATCTTCCGCAATGCCGCTGCCTTCGCCGCCGATGCCGTGCTGCTCGACGAAACCTGCTGCGACCCACTCTACAGGAAGGCGATCCGCGTCTCGGTCGGCGCTACGCTGAAGGTGCCTTTCGCCAAGGCCGGTCCGGCCTCCCGGCTTGTCGAACTGCTCGCCGCGCATGACTTCCGCCATATCGCGCTGTCACCAGGCGGCGCGGTCGATATCCGTGCGCTCGGGCGGGGCGAGCGGATGGCGCTCTATCTGGGCAGCGAAGGCGAAGGCTTGCCGGCCGAACTGCTGGCAAGGCTCGAAACCGTGCGCATTCCGATCGCGCAAGGTTTCGACAGCCTCAACGTCGCGGCTGCATCGGCAATTGCCTTGCACGAAATAAGGAACAGAATGGCGAATAGCGAGATAGCGAATGGCGAATAGCGAATAGCGAATAGCGAATAGCGAATAGCGAATAGCGAATAGCGAATAGCGAATGAGACTGGCCGGACGCGCTGTCCAGCACAAGTTCTTTTCCCTATTCGCTATTCGCTACTCGCTACTCGCTCAGCGCTTGTTCATCCCGCCGACGCCGCCTTCTGCAGTGCCCGGACGCGGTCGGCGAGACT
>CAVVCR010000002.1:0-140139 GCA_963746795.1 uncultured Solirubrobacteraceae bacterium | reverse complement strand
CGAGGCCGGCGGCGTGCTCGAGGAGGCGCTCGCGCGTATCGCCGACCAGCTCGAGAAGGACGACTCGCTGCGCCGCCAGGTCAAGTCCGCGATGGCCTACCCGGCCGTCGTGATGACGTTCGCGTTCATGGTCCTGATCGGCCTGATCGCGTTCATCGTCCCCGTGTTCGTGGGCGTCTTCAAGGACTTCGGCGGCGATCTGCCGCTGATCACCAAGTTCACGGTGAGCATGTCCAAGGCGGTCACCGGCCAGTGGTACATCCTGCTCGCCGTGATGATCGGCGGCTTCGTCGGCTTCAAGAAGTGGCGCAAGTCCGCATGGGGCCGCCCGCAGTGGGACCGCCTGCGCCTGCGCATCCCCTTCAAGATCGGCCAGACGGTGCAGAAGATCGCCCTCGCCCGCTGGTCACGCACCTTCTCCGCCCTCTACTCCGCCGGCGTGCCGATCATGCAGGCGATCGAGGTCACGGGCCAGACGGCCGGCAACGCCGTCGTCGAGGACGCCATGGAGGCGGTCATCGAGTCGGTCAAGTCCGGCGGAGCGATCGCGGCGCCGCTCAAGGACACCCCGATCTTCCCGGCCATGGTCGCGCAGATGATCGCCGTCGGCGAGGAGACCGGCAACCTCGACACGATGCTCACCAAGGTCGCGGACTTCTACGAGGACGAGGTGGCCGCGGCCATCAAGGCCCTCACGTCGATCCTCGAGCCGGTCATGATCGTGCTCGTGGGCGGCATCGTCGGCTTCATCGTGATCGCGATGTACATGCCGATGTTCAAGGTCTACGACGCGATCCAGTAGCGACGATGATCAGGCCGCGGATCCCTTGCACGATCCGCGGGATCGCTGCACGGGTCTGCACTCGCCGTCCAGCGCACACTGCACCAGCTCCGCCGGCCTGTGCGGAATACCACCGGCGGGAACGGATCGTTCCGTCCAAGTTCGTGACCGCCTGCGGCGTAGCGGACCGAAATCGCGCGGCCCTCTCGCGGCTCAAGGGTGCTGCCAGAGGGCGTTGACGATCTTCCATCCCTCGCGCGTACGCACCAGGTGCAGGTATTCGACGTAGACGGCGGAGCGGACGGTCACGTTCGCAATCTCGCGATGCAGGTGCTCGACTTCGACTTCGAGTCCGCGATCAGGGACGTCTCGCGTCTTCCCGATCCCCTTCGCCGTGGCCTCGATCATCTCCCGCGCCGTGAGCTTCTCCAGTTCCCCGGGGGCAGGGGCGTCGTCCGGGGATCGCTTGGCCAAATCGGGATGAAGCGTCCGCTCCATGCGGGTGGCGTCGCCATCGAACCACCCCTCGAAGTAGTCGAGCGCCACGCGCACTATCGCGTCGCGGTCAGCCACCTTGGATTCCTCCTCAGCCACGCCAGAACGATAGCCGCGGTCCATTGGATCGGGCTGTGCAACATGTCGTGGACGGAGGTCGCGGAGCCGCATTCGTACGTGATCTTGTGCAGCGCGCAAGCGGAATGCTCAGACGACGTAGAGGCCGAGGGCGTCGACGACGGTCGCCGTGCCGAACGGCCCGCGGCCGTCCGGGACGTCTCCACCGCGACGCGATGGTCAGGAACACGCAAGCGGACCGCGACTGGACGGCGATGGCAGACGGGCGGCCGTCGGCTACCCCGAACCCGAAGTAGACGGGGCGTCTTGGCGCCCGGCCGCTGAGTAAAATACCCGGTGGGGGTAAACCGCACCTCGGCTTTCGCGCTGCCCGGCGTATCTCGGCAATCCGAAGAAGAGTCCTTGCCCCGGGATACCCCCCAGGTGTATGGTCCGGCGGACCCGCAGATACCCCCTGGTGGTATCGTTATCTCGCCTAGGAGTCCCGATGAACCGTCCTCGCTCCACGACCGACGCTCAAGAGCTGACCTACGTGGTCGCCGCGATCGACCACGCCGGCCACGACGCGGTGCAGGCATGACCGCGGCGAACCGCCGCTTCGCGCGTCACTACGTCGAGATGCTCGTCGCGATGGTTCTCGGCATGCTCGTGCTGGGGACGCCTGCCACGTTCGTGTTGAGCGCGGCCGGCATGAGCATGTCCGAGCTGCACAATGACGCGCCAGCGCTGATGCTGTTCGGGATGGCGGTCACCATGACCGTGCCGATGGTCGCCTGGATGCGCCACCGCGGGCATGGCTGGCCCGCGTCGGCGGAGATGTCGGCGTCGATGTTCATTCCCGCCCTCGGCGTCATCGCGCTGCTGTGGGGCGGGCTGGTCGAGAACATCGGCGCGCTGATCCTGATTGAGCACGTCGTGATGCTGCCGAGCATGCTCGTGGCCATGCTGCTGCGCCGCGAGGAGTACTCGGGCGGCGTGCACGGCCACGTCCAGCGGGTGGCGGCGTGAACCCGGTCGCCAAGCTGGCCGGCTTCGCGGCTGTGCTCGTGCTCGCGTTCGGCGGCGCCGCCTTCGCAGGCAGCCGCATCGACGTCCGCCCCGGCAAGCAGTCCCCCGGGCAGCCCGAGGCGCACGGCATGGGCGCGGCCGACGCCGAGCGCGAAGGCGGCCACGCAGGGGACGGCGCGGCCCCACAGGCGGTGCGCGGCCTCGCCGTCAGCGGAGGCGGCCTGACGCTCAAGCTCACGCGCAACACGGCGACGGCGGGTAAGCGGTCCAACGTGGCGTTCCGCATCGTCGACCGAGGCGGTCAGACCGTGCGCGACTTCGATGTCGAGCACACCAAGCGTATGCACGTCATCGTCGTACGCCGTGACATGGCCGGCTTCCAGCACGTGCACCCGACGCAGCGCGTGGACGGGACCTGGTCGGTTCCGGTCACGCTGCGCAAGCCGGGCTCGTACCGAGTGTTCGCCGACTTCTCCGTGGCCGGCAAGGCCTACACCGTGGCCGACGACGTCACCGTGGACGGCACCGTGCGCTCTCAGCAGCTGCCCGCGCCGGACGACAGCGTGAACGTCGACGGGATGCGCGTGAGCCTGACCGAGGGCGCGAGCGATGCCGGCGGCGAGGCCGAGCTCGGCTTCGAGGTGACCCGAGACGGCGAGCCCGTCGCGATCGAGGACTACCTCGGCGCCAACGGCCACCTCGTCGCGCTGCGTCAGGGCGACCTCGCGTTCCTGCACGTGCATCCCGACGAGAACGCCCTGAGGTTCATGGCCACATTCCCGACCGCCGGCAACTACCGCCTGTTCCTGCAGTTCCAGACCGACGGGCGAGTGCACACCGCCGCCTTCACGCAGGAGGTCGCGCGATGAGCGCCATGCTCGAGCACGTGGAGCTGCCCATCACGGGAATGACGTGCGCCTCGTGCGCGAACCGCATCGAGCGCAAGCTCAACAAGCTCGACGGCGTGACGGCCACGGTCAACTACGCCACCGAGAAGGCCCGGGTCGAGTTCGACCCGGGCGCGGTCGCCCCCGAGCAGCTCGTCGGCGCGGTCGAGGCCGCCGGCTACCAGGCGGCCCTGCCGTCGGACGACACGGCCGACGCCGGCGTGACCGACGCCGAGCACGACGCCACCGCGCCGCTGCGCAACCGCCTCATCCTGTCGGCGCTGCTGTCGCTGCCCGTGCTGCTCATCTCCATGGTGCCGGCGCTGCAGTTCGACAACTGGCAGTGGCTCGCACTGAACCTCGCCACCCCGGTCGTGCTCTGGGGCGCTTGGCCGTTCCACAAGGCGGCGTGGGACAACCTCAAGCACGGCGCGGCGACGATGGACACGCTGATCTCGATCGGTGTGCTCGCGGCGTGGCTGTGGTCGCTCTACGCGCTGTTCATCGGCGACGCGGGAATCAACGGGATGCGGATGCAGTTCGACCTCATCCCGGAGCCCGGCGAGGGCGCCAACCACATCTACCTGGAGACCGCCGGCGTCGTCACGACGCTCATCCTCGCCGGCCGCTACTTCGAAGCGCGCGCCAAGCGCCGCGCCGACGCCGCGCTCAGGGCCCTGCTGGAGCTCGGCGCCAAGGAGGTCGCCATCCTCGACGCCTACGGTGCCGAGCGCCGAGTGCCCGTCGACCAGCTCACGGTCGGCGACCGGTTCGTCGTGCGTCCCGGGGAGAAGGTCGCGACCGACGGCATCGTCGAAGAAGGCGCCTCCGCGGTCGACATGAGCATGCTCACCGGCGAGTCGGTCCCCGTCGAGGTCAGCCGTGGCTCGGAGGTCGCCGGCGCGACCGTCAACGCCGGCGGCCGGCTCATCGTCCGGGCCACCAGGGTCGGCGCGGACACCGCGCTCGCGCAGATTGCCCGCCTGGTCGAGGACGCCCAGACCGGCAAGGCTCCCGTCCAGCGGCTCGCCGACCGCGTCTCGGGCGTCTTCGTTCCCGTCGTCATCACACTCGCGGCCGCCACGCTCGGGTTCTGGCTCGGCACGGGCGAGAGCGCCGCGTTCGCGTTCACCGCCGCCGTCGCCGTGCTCATCATCGCCTGCCCGTGCGCGCTCGGATTGGCCACCCCGACTGCGCTGATGGTCGGCACCGGCCGCGGCGCCCAGCTCGGACTGCTCATCAAGGGCCCCGAGGTCCTGGAGTCCACCCGCAAGGTCGACACCGTCGTACTCGACAAGACTGGCACGGTCACCACCGGCAAAATGACCCTCGTCGACGTCGCCGTTGCCGACGGCGTCGAGAAGGCCGAGACGCTGCGGCTGGTCGGCGCGTTGGAGAACGCGTCCGAGCACCCCATCGGCCAAGCCATCGCCAAGGCCGCCGCGGCCGCGGGCGCCCTGCCCGCAGTCGAGGGCTTCACCAATCGCGAGGGGCTCGGAGTCGAGGGCGTCGTCGACGGGCACGGCCTCATCGTGGGACGGCCGGCGCTGCTGGCCGACTGGGCCCTGTACCTCAGCCCTGAGCTCGACGCCGCTCGCCGCGCCGCGGAAGCGCGCGGGCAGACCGCCATCGCCGCCGGCTGGGGCGGGCAGGCGACCGCCGTGTTCGTCGTCGCCGACACCGTCAAGGACACCTCCGTCGAAGCCGTCGCCTGGCTCAAGGCCCTCGGCCTACGGCCGGTGCTCCTCACTGGCGACAACGAGACGACCGCCCGCGCGGTCGCGGCCGAGGTCGGCATCGAGGAGGTCATCGCCGAGGTCCTGCCGTCTGAGAAGGCCGACGTCGTTCGGCGACTTCAGGCCGAGGGCCACGTCGTGGCCATGGTCGGCGACGGCGTCAACGATGCGCCCGCGCTGGCTCAGGCCGACCTCGGCCTGAGCATCGGGACCGGCACCGACGTCGCTATCGAGGCCAGCGACCTCACGTTGGTATCAGGCGACCTGCGGGCAGCCGCCGACGCCATCCGCCTGAGCCGGGCGACGCTGCGGAACATCAAGCAGAATCTCGTCTGGGCGTTCGGCTACAACGTCGCCGCCATCCCGCTGGCGGCCATCGGCCTGCTCAACCCTGTCATCGCCGGCGCGGCGATGGCCTTCTCCAGCGTCTCCGTCATCCTGAATGCTCTGCGCCTGCGCCGCTTCCACGCGCAGCGCAGCGGCGTCGCGCCGACAACGCCGGTCACGGCCGCCGCCACACCCGCGAACGCTGCGGCCTCGAACTGAGGAAAGGAGCCGCCGAATGGAAGCCCACGCGCCCGCGCACGACGAGCATCACGCGCATCACGAGCTGCCGACGTCCGGGCGCGCCCTCGACATCGTTGCCTTGAGCGCGACGCTGCACTGCCTGACCGGCTGCGCCATCGGCGAAATCCTGGGCATGGTCATCGGCACCGCCCTCGGGTTCTCCGACTGGGGCACCGTCGCGCTCGCCGTCGCCCTGGCGTTCTTCTTCGGCTACTTGCTGACGAGCCTGCCGCTTCTGCGAGCGGGACTTGCCCTGAGCGCGGTCATTCCCATTGCGCTGGCCTCGGACACGCTGAGCATCGCCGTCATGGAAGTCATCGACAACGCCATCATGCTGGCCGTTCCCGGCGCCATGGAAGCAGGACTGGACAACGTGCTGTTCTGGGGCGCGCTGTCGGTCGCGCTCGCCGTCGCCGGTGCTGTGGCGTTCCCCGTCAACCGCTGGTTGATTGCCCGCGGCAAGGGGCACGCGGTGGTGCACGCGACCGGCATCCACGGCGGCCCGTCCCCGCGTGTGGTCGGCGCCATCGCCGCGGTCGCGTTCGTCTTCGGCGTCAGCGTGCTCGCCGCCGAGCTGTTCGGCTCCGACGACGACACCGAGCAAGACGCCCGCGGTACCCACACTGCGCTGACCTACGGAGCCGCGCGATGACCGTGGCCAGCCACCGCCGCTGGCCCGCGCGGCTCAGCCGGCGCCGTCCAGGGCCGCCTTGAGCGCGGCGACGTCCGCGGCGCCGAAGACCACCCGGTTGCGCGTGGCGACGTAGACGAGATCGAGGTCGACCCCCGCGCGGGCGATCGTGCGCGTGAGGTCGGCCAGCACTCCCGGGCGGTCCTCGACGTCGACGACGACGACCTCGCGCTCGCGCGTGACCGCGAGGTGCGAGATCGCGAGCGAGTGCTTCGCGGCCTCGGCGTGGGGGACGAGGATGTGGAGCTCGGCGCGGTCGCCCGCCCCGATGCACGTGGCCGCGGCGATGTTGACGCCGGCGTCGCTGATCGCGGCCGCGACGCGCGCCAGCGCGCCGGGCGTGTTGTCGACGTCGATGACAAGGTCGACCGCCATCGGTCTGGATCTTGCCATGCGCGGCGTCCGTGATACGGTTAACCTTGTGGTTAATGATCCGTTCAAGGCGCTCTCGCACCCGATCCGCCGCGGCATCGTCGAGCGCCTCGCCGCCGGACCGGCGACGGTGGGCGCCGCCACCGGCGGCTTCGGGGTTTCCAAGCCCGCGATCTCCAAGCACCTGAGGGTGCTGGAGGAGACCGGCGTCGTGACGCGCGTGATCGAGGGCCGGACGCACCGGCTCTCGCTCGAGACGCAGGCGCTCGCCGAGGCGGCCGACTGGATGGATCGCCAGCGCGCCCTCTGGGGGCGCCTGTTCGATGTGGTCGACGAATACCTCAAGGAGGGCAAGCCGTGATGAAGGCCCCGATGATCGTGTCCCCGCAGGAATGGGAGGCCGCGCGCGAGGATCTGCTGGTCAAGGAGAAGGCGCTCACCCGCGCCCGCGACGCCCTGGCCGCCGAGCGCCGCCGGATGCCGAAAATGGCCGTCGAGAAGGAGTACGCCTTCGAGGGCCCCGACGGGCCGGCGAGCCTGCTCGACCTGTTCGACGGGCGCCGCCAGCTGATCGTGTACCGCTTCTTCTTCGAGCCCGGCGTGGCGGGCTGGCCCGAGCGCGGCTGCGGCGGGTGCTCCTTCCTCGCCGACCAGGTCGCCCACCTCGCCCACCTGAACGCGCGCGACACGACGCTCGTGTTCGTCTCCCGCGCCCCGCAGGCGGACATCGAGCGCTGGAAGGGCCGGATGGGGTGGGAGATCCCCTGGTTCACGCTCACCGACGAGTTCGACAAGGACTTCGGCGTGGACGAGTGGCACGGCACCAACGCGTTCCTGCGCGACGGCGACAGCGTCTTCCGCACCTACTTCGTCAACAGCCGCGGCGACGAGGCGATGGGCAGCACCTGGAGCTACCTCGACATCACGGCGCTCGGACGCCAGGAGGAGTGGGAGGACTCGCCGGAGGGCTACCCGCAGACCCCGCCGTACCTGTGGTGGAACCTCCACGACGAGTACGAGGGCGCGGCGTGATCGCCCACGTGGGCGGCGTGCCGGTGGAGGAGCTGCTCCCGTCACTGACCGGCGCGGGCGCCGGCCTCGCGCTCGCCCGCGTCTGGCTGACGCTGCGTGTCCGGCGCCGCCGCGAGAGCGGGACATGAGCGCGAACACGACGCTCCGCATGGAGCGCACCTACCAGGCGCCTGCCCAGGCCGTCTTCGACGCATGGACGAGCGAGGAGGTGATGCGCCGCTGGTGGCACGCCGAGCACGACTGGGAGACCACCGTGGCCGAGGTCGACCTGCGCGTGGGCGGCGTCGTGCGCGTCGTGATGCGCGACCCCCACGAGGACGTCGAGTACGGCGGCGGCGGCACCTACACCGAGATCGACCCGCCGAACCGCCTCGCGTTCACCTGGATCTGGGACGGCAACAGCACACGGCAGCTGATCGAGCTCGACTTCGAGGAGACCGACGGCGCCACCAGCGTCCGCTTCACCCACAGCGGCCTGTGGGACGAGGAGGCCGTGCGCTCGCACGAGGGCGGGTGGGGCAAGGCGTTCGAGAACCTCGAGCGCACGCTCGCTCAACGCGCATCGCCGTAGCGGCTGCCCCGCAGCGCGTGGACGGCGACGGCGCCGAGCGCCATGCACGTGATCGCGAGCGCTGAGCCGAAGGAGAGCAGCGGCAGGCCGGTGACGCCGTGGCCGATGTTGCACCCGTGGGCGAGGCTTCCGCCGACGCCCATGAGGACGCCTCCCGCCGCGGCGCGGGCGGCCCGGCCGCCGCCGGGCATCTGGAGGCGCCGCCGGGCCGCCGTCGCGCCGCCGGCGAGCACCCCCAGGGCGAGCCAGAGCTGGAACGGGAGGTCGCCGCCGGCGTCGATCGCCCGACGGGTGCCCTCGGCGGCTCCGACGAAGCCGAGGCCGTAGCCGTAGCCGGCCGCGTCGGCGGCGATCCAGGCGGCCGCCGCGACGAGCCCGAGCGCGACTCCGGCGACCAGGCCGTCGCGGCGCCGGCGGAGGAGCAGGACGAGCGCCGCGACGCCGACGACGAGCGCGAGCGGCTCGTAGTCCACGCCCAGCAGCCCGGTGAGCGCGCGCTCGCTCGGGCGGCTCGCCGCGTCGAGGTCGGCGATCAGCGACTCGCCCGGGCCGCGGATCAGCAGCTCGCCGGCGGCGAAGCCGGCGATCGCGATCGCCAGCGCGACCGCGCCGCCGCCCGCCTTCCACAGCATCCCAGTGATGCACCCGCCGGCGAGCGCCATGCCGACGCCGAAGGTGAGACCGCCCGCGACCTGCGAGACGGGCAGCAGCGCGAGGCCGCCGGCGTCCGCGCTCCGCACCAGCGGATCGACGTCCGCGGCGACCAGGACCGGCAGCAGCAACAGCTGGACCGCCACGGCGATGCCGAACGCCCGCAGCAGCCGCGGGCGATGCTCGAACGCCGCCTGGCGCACCGCCCGGTTGAAGCACAGCCCGCCACGTGTCATGACCACCCCTGCCGCCAGCCCGGCGGCGAGCCCGAGGAGCGCGTCGCTCACCCGGGCGAGTATGACCGCCGGCGCCGGAGCAAGATCGCCTGCGGGGCTCGCGCGAGCGCCGCGACCGCCGGTAGCGTGCGGGCATGATCACTCGCAGCACGCTTGCCGCGCTCACCGTCATCGGCGTGGCCGCCGCCGTAGCGGCCGCCGCTCCGCTCCCCGCCGAGAAGGTCACCAAGCACGGCGTGGGCCAGGTCAAGCGCAACACGACGCACAAGGAGCTCCGCGAGCACGGCCTCGTCGGCCGGCTGAGGCCGGGCTGCGAGCTCGGCGGCGGGGCCACGCGCTCGGCCCGCCTGTTGGCGCCACTCCGCGGTCAGGTGAACTACACCCTCACGAACCCTCGGCTCGCCAAGATCATCATCGTGCGGCGGGGCGCCACGGCCAAGGGCGTCGGGCGCGGCGACACGATCCCGGAGATCAAGGCCAAGTTCCCGCATGCGCGCGTGAACAAGCAGACCGAGGAGGTCTTCGGCCTCTGGCTCGTGACGGTCCCCAAGCGCGACGGCGGCAAGTTCCAGTTCGCCGTCGACGCCGACACGGAGCGCGTAACGCTGATCGGCGTGCCGATCATCACCTTCTGCGAGTAGTCCACACCGCAGTCCGGGTGCTGGCACGCATGCGCCTCGGGAGCGGGGACGGGAGCCTTGAGGGCCCCGCTCCCCGCTCTTTCCCGAGGTCGACATGCCTGCTCCCCACAGGTCCGCCCCGGCCCCCCGCGCACTCCAGATACGCGCGATCACGGCCGAGGACGCCACCCGCGTCGCCGACGCCTTCGCCGGCTTCAGCGACCGCACCCGCTACCTGCGCTTCCTCGGCCCCAAGCCGCGGCTGTCCGCGGCCGAGCTGCGCTACCTGACCGACGTCGACCAGCACACGCACGTCGCGCTCGCCGCCGTCGACCCGCACGACGGCAGCTTCGTCGGGATCGCCCGCTACGCCACCGAGGCCGGCGAGACGGAGAGCGCCGACGTAGCGGTCGTGATCGCGGACGACTGGCAGGGCGCCGGGGTCGGCACGCTGCTCATGCGCGAGTTGGTCGCGCGCGCGGCGGCCAACGGCATCGCCCGCCTCACGGGCACCACGCTGCACGACAACCCGGCCGCACGCGCGCTGCTGCGGCGGGTCGGCTTTCGCACCCGCTCGATCGGCGGCGGGTTGATCGAGCTCGAGCTGGAGCTGCGCGCTCAGGCTCAGGCCGCGTAGCGCTGGGCGCTGCGGGCGCGCGCCTTCGCGGCCTCGGCCTCGCGGTCCTTCGGCGGGGCGGAGGTCACCAGCTCGTCGAGCAGCTGCGCGGTGGCCAGCTCGACCGCCTCGAGCGCGCGAGCGAACGCGGCCTCGTTGGCCTTCGAGGGCTTCGTCGAGCCGCTGATCTTGCGCACGTACTGGAGCGCGGAGGCGTGGATCTCCTCGGGCGTGGCCGGCGGATCGAAGTTGTGGAGGGTCCTGATGTTGCGGCACATGCCTCACAGCGTAGGGCCGTCTTGGCCGACGAGCGACGAACTGCGCATTGAAGGCGCACGATGGGTGTGCAGAAACCGGCCACGGCCGCCCGCCGAGCGGGTCCTTGGCCGGTCTTGACGTTTCCGGCCGAGCGCCTCATGCCAAGGTAGGTGACGTGGGGCACGAGCACCATCACCATCACGGCGTCTCGGCCGACGCCGACAGCCGCAAGCTCGCGCTCGTGCTCGCGCTGATCACGACCTTCATGTGCGTGGAGGTGGTGGTCGGCATCGCCGCCGACTCGCTCGCGCTGCTCTCCGACGCCGCCCACATGCTGACCGACGCGGGCGCGCTCGTCCTGTCACTCGTCGCGATCCGCCTCGCGCGCCGCCCCGCGGCCGGGGCGCTGACGTTCGGCCTCAAGCGCAGCGAGATCCTCGCGGCCGCCATCAACGGCTCGACGCTGCTGGTGCTCGGCCTGCTGATCGTCTACGAGGGCGTGCGCCGGGTGCTCGATCCGCCGGAGGTGGAGGGAGGCCCCGTCCTGATCGTGGCCGTCGTCGGCATCGCGGTGAACCTGGCCGCCACCTCGATCCTCGCGCGCGCGAACCGGCAGTCGCTCAACGTCGAGGGCGCCTTCCAGCACATCCTCACGGACCTCGCGGCGTTCGTGGCCACGGCCATCGCGGGAGCGACCATCCTGCTCACGGGCTTCCGCGAGGCGGACGGCATCGCGGCGCTGCTCGTCGCGGCGCTCATGCTGCGCGCCGCCTACGGGCTGCTGCGCGACTCCGGCCGCATCTTCCTCGAGGCGGCCCCGCGCGGGCTCGACCCGGACGCGATCGGCATGCGGATGGCGGGGGAGAAGGGCGTCAAGGAGGTCCACGACCTCCACATCTGGGAGGTCACCTCCGGCTTCCCTGCGCTGTCCGCCCACATCCTCGTCGGCCGCGACCGGGACTGCCACGACGCCCGCCGCGAGCTCGAGCGCATCCTCCACGACGAGTTCCACATCGAGCACACCACGCTGCAGGTCGACCACGACGGCGGCGACCTGCTCGAGATCGAGGTCAGCCCACGGGGATGACCCAGCCGGCCATGGCCACGAAGTGGGCCACGGCGGCAGCGATCACGAGCACGTGGAAGATCTCGTGGAACCCGAACACGCGCGGCCACGGGTCGGGGCGCTGGGCGGCATAGATGGCCGCGCCCGCCGAGTAGAGCAGCCCGCCGATCCCCAGCAGCAGCAGCGGCGTGAGCGGCAGCCGGGTCACCATCTGCGGGAGCGCGATGAGCGCGAACCAGCCGAGCGCCACGTAGGCGATCGCGTGCAGCACGCGCGGGGCCGTGATCCACGCGACGCTGAGCGCCACGCCGCCGACCGCGCCGGCCCAGACGCCGACGAGCACGATCCAGCGCAGTGAGCCGTCGAGCACGAGCAGGCACACCGGCGTGTAGCTCGCGGCGATGAAGACGAAGATCGTGCTGTGGTCGACGCGGCGCAGGATCGCCCGCAGGCGCGGGTCGCACTTCCAGCGGTGATAGATCGCGCTCCCGGCGAGCATCAGGCACAGCCCGGCGCCGTAGACGAGCGCCGCGCCGCGCGCGACGCCGGTCTCGGCGAGCGCGACCAGCACCACCGTGGCGGCGAGCGCGAACCAGAAGGCCCACGCGTGCGTGACGCCGCGGAGCAGCGGGACGAGCTCGTGATTCATGCCCCTTGGTATACCCACCCTGATGCCCGAGCTGATCCAGTCCCCCTCGAGAGTCGAGGCCGCTGGGACGAAGCCGAAGCTGATCGACGAGTACGTCGGCCGCGTCAACAGCGGCGAGGAGCGCCTGAGCGTGGCCCACATGCGCTCCCCGGCGGGCTGGCTGGAGCCGGGTCAGCGGCCCGGTTTCGACGAGTACACGCTCGTGCTGGAGGGCCGCGTCCGCGTCGAGCACGAGGGCGGCGCGCTCGACGTGAGCGCCGGCCAGGCCGTGCTCGTGCGCAGCGGCGAGTGGGTCCGGTACTCGACGCCGGAGGGGGCCTCCTACGTCGCCGTCTGCCTCCCCGCCTTCTCGCCGGACACGGTGCACCGCGACGAGGACTGAAGACCCGGCCCGTCCGCGCCGATGAGGGGGGTATGACGCTTCCGCCGCCCCCCGAGTCGTCCGGGCGCGAGCACGTGCTCGAGCTCGAGCGCCCGCGCTCCTGGAGCCGCCGGAGCGCGCTCGACCTGCTGCGGCTGAACGCGATCGGTGCCTCGCTGACGTTCGAGGGTGCACTGCGCGAGCCGCTGCGCGTGCCTCTGGGCACCCTGCAGCTCGGCCTCGTCGACCCCGGCGGCGCCAACGCCGCGGGCACGGTCGGGCGCTTCCCGATCCTCAAGCGGCTCAGCGCCACCGCCGTGGTACCGCGCGAGGAGGGGATCGAGGGCTGGCTGTGGACCTCGCTGGGCGGCTCGGCGCTGACCGTGCTCGGCGACCCCGAGGACGCGCCGAACGCCGCCCTGCTATTCACGAAGCCGCTCGGGGACGCCGCCGTGGAGTGCTTCGAGCCGGCCATCGCCCAGGTGATCGCCGCGCGCTCGCCGCTCGGCTCGCCGGCGATCTACGGCATCCTCTTCCGCGTGGCCGACACGGCGAAGGCCGAGAGCCTCTTCCGCGCCTTCGGCCTACTGCGCCCCCTGACCGACCGCGAGGTGCCGCCCACGCTGCGCCGCGCCCTGCCGACGGACCGCTCCGCCGACCCGCTGCTGCGCGGCAGCGAGGATGCTCGCGTGGCCACGTCGGTCGCTCCTCCCGGCCTCGGCTGAGGCGCGACTCGCTAACGTGGCGCGGCCGTGAGCACCGAGCCCGCCGAGCCGCACGACCCCGAGCGCTGCACCGCCTGCCGCGGGACCGGCCAGGTGATCTCCGGCCTCGGCGGAACGCCGCAGCCCGTCACGTGCCCATGGTGCGAGGGCAGCGGCCGGTTCATCCCCGGCCGCGACGCCCAGGCCGCGCGCCGACCGGGTTCCTAGTCGCGGACGACCAGCGTCGCAATCTCGCGCTGCTCGCCCACGAGCATGATCGGGTGCGGGCCCGGCTGGTCGGCGAAGACGTTGAAGATCGCCGCCGCCTCGGGAGTGATGGGCTCCACCTGGTCGAGCAGGCTCACGCTGTCGAGCTCGTCGGAGCCCTGCACCGTCAGCTCGAGCAGGGTGCCGCGGTCGACGACCACGCGCTCCGGTCCCTCGGTGGTCGTGATGACCCTCGACATGGGCTTCACGGCGCCGTCGACCGCCGGCGCCGGGGTGGGCGTGGGAGTCGCGGCGCGCTGGTCGCGGGGCGTCGGCTGGCGCGGGGCGAGGCTCGCCGCGACGGCCGTCAGGCCCATCAGCACGGCCACGAGGATGAGGAAGCGGCGGCCGAGCACACACCGAGGGTAGACCGCAGGTCGCCGATTCGGCTAACGGGGGCTTAAGGACGCGCGGGCGACAGCCGATAAGGGAAGTGCCAGCCAAGGTGTCAAAGGCAAATCGCCCGTGAGGGTGAGGCGCAAAGCCACGGGGCTCCGAGATGGAGCACGCCGGGTTGCCACCGCCGGTAGGTGGGACTGGGACCGAGGCCCTGGCAAGGAAGTCCACAGGCCCAACCGATCCCTCAGGAGGGACCACCCACATGCTGCACAAGCTGCGCCAGCGCGCCCAGAGCGAGAAGGGTTTCACCCTGATCGAGCTTCTGGTCGTCATCCTGATCATCGGCATCCTCGCCGCGATCGCTCTCCCGGCTTTCCTCAACCAGCGCGGCAAGGCGCAGGACACCGAGGCGAAGACGATGGCCCGTACGGCCCAGACGACGTTCGAGTCCGAGTACGCGGACGCCCAGAGCTACGCGGGCATCACCAACGCCCAGGCCCTGCGTGACCTCGAGCCGAGCATCGAGATCGCCGGCACGAAGGCGCACGTGAGCGCCGTCGCCGCCAACGCGAACGACTGGTCCGTGACGGTCACGTCCGCGACCAACAACACGTACACGATCGCCAAGACCGCCGCCGGCGTCGTGACCCGCACCTGCGTGGTCCCGGCCAACGCCAAGCGCTACGGCTGCCCGACGGGCGGCAACTGGTAGGCCGCGGCCTCCACTGACGCACGATTCCGCGAAGCGGGCCTCCGGGCCCGCTTCGTCGTTAAGTCCCGCGACGGACGCGCCGATACCAGGATCGTGTTCAAGAAGCGCTCCTCCTCCGAGGCCGCCGTCGTCGGCCTCGACCTCGATCCGGGGCACATCGCCGCCGCCGAGGTCACCGTCAACGGTTCGCTGTCGCTCAAGCGCGGCGCCGTCGCCCCCCTCCGGCCGGGCATCCTGCGCGACGGCGAGGTCGCCGACGTACCCGCACTGGCCGAAGCGCTGAAGGCCTTCTTCGCCGAGCACCAGCTGCCCACGCGCGTGCGGCTCGGCATCGCGAACCAGCGGATCGTCGTGCGCACGCTCGACCTTCCGCCGATGGAGGACGAGAAGGCGCTCGCCGCGGCCGTCAAGCTCCAGGCGCCCGACCACATCCCGATGCCGATGGATGAGGCCGTGATCGACTGGCAGTCGCTCGGGACGGTCACGGATCCCGCCGGCCGCCCGCAGTCGCGCGTCGTGGTCGTCGCCGTGCGCCGCGAGATGATCGACCGCCTCGTCGGCGCCGCCCGCGAGGCCGGCCTCGAGCTCGAGGGCATCGACCTGTCTGCGTTCGGCATGGTCCGGGCCCTGGCCGGCGGCACCGCGCACGCCGGCGCCACGCTCTACATCAGCGTCGGCGGCCTCACCAACGTCGCCGTGGCCAACGCCAGCGGCTGCCTCTTCACGCGCGCCGCCGCCGGCGGGCTCGACGCGATGGTCAACACGCTCTCCGAGCGCCGCGGACTGACCGCCGAGCACGCCCGCCAGTGGCTGGGCCACGTCGGCCTGCTCTCGCCGCTCGAGGACGTCCAGGGCGACGAGGATCTCGTGGCCGCCGCCCGGACGGTGCTCGACGAGGGCGTCCACCAGCTCGCCGACACCGTCCGCAACTCGCTCAACTTCTACCGCATGCAGGAGAGCGCGGAGCAGGTCGAGGGCGGCGTGGTGACCGGCGCCGCCGTGGCCGTCCCCGGGTTCGTCGAGGCGCTCTCCGAGCAGCTCCGCCTGCCGCTCCAGGCGGCCGTGGTGGGCTCGCCGGACGAGTCGATCGACGCCGGGCGCCTGACCGTCGCCGCCGGCCTCGCGGTCGAAGAGATCTCCTGACGAGGACCTAGAGGGGGAAGTGATGCTCGCCGCAGTGCTGGGGGCCGTCTTCGGCTCGTTCCTGAACGTGGTGGCCTACCGGCTGCCACGGGGCGAGTCGCTGTCGCGCCCCCGCTCGCGCTGTCCGGGCTGTCTGACGCCGGTCCGGCCGTACGACAACGTCCCGGTGCTGTCGTGGCTGCTGCTGCGCGGCAAGTGCCGAGCGTGCCGGGCGCCGATCTCCGCCCGCTACCCGCTGGTGGAGGCGGGCACGGGCGCGCTGTGCGCCCTCGTCGTGCTCGCCAAGGGGCCCGACGAGGACGCGCTGCTCGGCCTCGCGCTCGTGCTCCTGCTCGTCCCAGTGACGCTGATCGACCTCGACCACCAGATCATCCCCAACCGGCTGATGCTGATCGGGGCGGTGCTCGCGCCGCCGCTCGTGCTGCTCACCGCGCCGGACGCGCTCGTCGAGCACCTCGTCGCCGCCGTCGCGGCGGGCGGGTTCTTCCTCGTCGCCGTGCTCGCCTACCCGCGCGGGATGGGGATGGGAGACGTGAAGCTCGCGTTCGTCCTGGGGCTCTTCCTCGGGCGCGACGTCGGCCCGGCGCTGTTCGTGGCGCTGATCGCCGGCACGCTCGTGGGCGCCGCCGTGATCGCCCGCAAGGGCGTCGCCGACGGCCGTAGGACCAAGGTTCCGTTCGGCCCCTTCCTCGCCCTCGGCGCGATCGTCGCGCTCTTCGCGGGCGATGCGATGGTCGAGTGGTACCTCGGCACCTTCGCGTAGGTTCCTCACCCCACCCCGACGCCTCAAGCGGCGCTCCGGGACTGCCGATAAGTCGGGCGAGATGAAGGCCATCAACCTGCTCCCCCCCGACCTGCGCGGAACGCCCAAGCGAAGCGGAGGCGTCTCGTCCAAGCCTTCGGTCGCCCCTGAGGCGCCCGCCGGCATCGGCGCCTACGTCGTGCTCGGCGCACTCGCAGCGTGCGTCCTCGCGCTCGCCGCGTACGTGCTCACGACCAACACGGTCAAGGACCGCCAGGCGAAGCTGGAGGCGACCAACGCCCAGGCCGCCGCCACGACGCAGCGCGTCGCCCAGCTCAAGCCCTACGCCGACTTCAAGGCGATGGCCGAGACCCGCATCCAGACGGTGAAGGACCTCGCGTCGTCGCGCTTCGACTGGGAGCAGTCGCTGCGCGACGTCTCCCGGGCCATCCCCGCCAACGTGACGCTCAAGACGCTGACCGGCACGATGTCGAGCGGCACGACCGGCGGCGGATCCTCGATCCGCGGCCAGATCGCCGCCCCCGCCATCGAGCTCACCGGCTGCACGAAGAGCCAGAAGGATGTCGCGACGCTGCTTTCGCGCATGCGGGGCGTCGACGGCGTGACCCGCGTGAGCCTCGGCAAGTCGCTCAAGCCGGCCGCAGCCGACGAGGGTGCCGTCAGCGGCGCCGTGACCGAGGACGACGGCTGCGGCACCGGCCGCCCGCCGGCCTTCGAGGTCGTCATGTTCTTCGAGCGCTCGAAGGTGCCCGCCAGCGTGCAGGACATCACCGTCGCGCCCGCCGGCGACTCGCAGCCCGCCGCTGCGGCCGCGGGTGAGCAGGGCGCCGGCAGCACCCAGCCCCAGGCCAACGTGACCACCCCGCCGGCGGACCCGGCGGAGGCCGGCGCGGCCACCCCCGCCGCGACGCCGCAGGGAGGCGGTTCCTGATGACCCGCAACAACAAGATGCTGCTGTCGGTGGTCGCCGTCGGCGCCGCAGCCCTCGCGTTCTGGTTCCTGGTCCTCTCGCCCAAGCGGGCGGAGGTCGCGAAGCTCGACACCGACATCGCGGCCAAGACCGCCGAGATCGAGCAGGCGCGCGTCACGCTCGCCGGCTACGAGCAGGCCAAGCGCAGCTACAAGCGCAACTACACCACGCTGGCCCGCCTCGGCAAGGCCGTGCCCGCCGACGACGACGTGCGCTCGCTGCTCGTGCAGCTCGAGGCGACCGCCGGCCGCAGCGGGGTCGACTTCGAGAAGATCGAGCTCGGCACCGGCCTCGGCGCCGACGCGGGTGCCGCGGCACAGACCGAGACCGAGACCAAGGCCGACGGCGAGTTGGCCGCCGCGCCGGGCTCCGTGCCCGTCGCCGGCGGCGTGCTCTCCGCGATGCCGTTCAGCTTCACGTTCGCCGGCAGCTACTTCGACCTGTCGACGTTCCTCGCCCGCCTCGAGCACTTCGTGACGGTCCAGAACGACCGCCTCGAGGCGACGGGCCGGCTGCTGCGGCTCGAGAGCGTGTCGCTGCAGCCCGGCAACGGCGGCTTCCCGAGCATGACCGCGGAGATCAACGCCGCCACCTACCTGGTGCCGCCGGTCGAGGCCGTCCCCGGCGCCGCGGCGCCGGCCGCTCCGCCCGCCGGCGGGGCCGCGCCCACCGACGCCACCACGACCACCGCCAGCGCGACCACCGGAGCCGCACAATGAACGCCGTCACGAACACCTGGCACCAGCTCGTGCGCCGCCGGCTGTGGCCGGTCGCCCTGCTGCTCGTCGCGGCGCTCGTGGCGGTCCCGTTCGTGCTCGCCTCAGAGCCCGAGCCGGTCGCCCCGTCCGGCGAGCCGATGCCGGCCGTGAGCGCGGACGACGAGATCGCCGCGCCGGTCGTCGCCAAGGTGGCGACCGAGGACCGCTCGCGCCGCCGGCGCGTGCTCGGGGTGCGCAAGGACCCCTTCGAGCCCGCGCCCGTGAAGAAGAAGAAGAAGGCCAAGCAGGCGTCGACGAAGACGACGAAGGCGCACGACCGAGACGAAGAGCTCGGCGCCGACCACGCCCTCGGGCGGCGGCGGCTCGACCGTGCCTTCGGCGCCCCCGTCCACGGAGCCGTCGCTGCCGGACCCCCCGGCGGGCTCGGTCACCGTGCGCTTCGGCGACGCCACGGGCGAGGATCTGCCCGCAGGCTGGCTCACCAAGCTGCGGCCGCTGCCCGACGCCGAGGAGCCGCTGCTCGTCTTCATGGGCCTGACCAAGAACGGCAAGCAGGCGAAGTTCCTCGTCGACGAGTCGCTCACGCCGACGGGCGACGGCACCTGCAAGCCGCACCCGAGCTCCTGCGAGACGGTCCTCCTGTCCCGCGGCGAGACGGAGTTCTTCGACGTCATCGCGCCCGAGACGGGCGAGCCGACCGCGCAGTACCAGCTCGACCTCGTCGCGATCAACTAGGGGCACGTGCCCGCTCCGCCGCGGCTCCCGCTCCGGGAGCCGCGGCCGGAGGGTCCTCGTAGGATGCTCGGCGTGCCGCTGCGCGTCGTCACCGCCGGGGAGTCCCACGGGCCTGGCCTGACGTGCATCGTCGAAGGCCTGCCCGCCGGCCTCGAGCTCGACCTCGCGGCGATCGACCGCGACATGGCGCGCCGCCAGCTCGGCCATGGCCGTGGCGGCCGGATGAAGATCGAGCGCGACAGCGCCGAGATCACCTCCGGCGTCCGTCACGGGCGCACGCTCGGCGGCCCGATCGCCGTCCGCGTGGCCAACCGCGACTACGCGAACTGGGAGGAGCGGATGAGCCCCTGGCCCGTGGAGGGCGAGGTGCCGGAGGTGCACCTCCCGCGCCCGGGCCACGCCGACCTCGCGGGCGTCCAGAAGTACGGCTTCACCGACGTGCGCAACGTGCTCGAGCGCGCGAGCGCCCGCGAGACCGCTGCGCGCGTGGCCGGCGGCGCGCTGGCCAAGGGCTTCCTCGCCGCGCTCGGCGTGCAGGTCGTCTCGCACGTGACGCAGATCGGGTCGCGTGCAGGCTCGGGTGGGCGGGCTCGAATCAAACGGCCTGGCGATCGAGGACTTCGCTGAGGTCGATGCCTCGCCCGTACGCTGCCTCGACGCCGACGCCTCGCGGGCGATGGTCGAGGAGATCAACGTGCTGCGCAAGCGCAACGAGTCGCTCGGCGGCGTCTTCGAGGTGCGCGCGTTCGGGCTCGTCCCCGGCCTCGGCTCGCACGTCAGCTGGGAGGAGCGCCTCGACGGCCGGATCGGCCTCGCCATGCTCTCGATCCAGGCCATCAAGGGCTGCGGGATCGGCGACGGGTTCGACCTCGCCGGGCGTCCGGGGTCGGCGGCGCACGACGAGATCTTCTACTCCGACGAGCGCGGCTACTACCGGGAGACGAACCGGTCGGGCGGCGTCGAGGGCGGCATGACCACGGGCGAGCCGCTCGTGGTGCGCTGCGCGATGAAGCCGCTGCCGACGCTCACCAAGCCGCTGCGGTCGGTCGACATCGCGACCCGCGAGCCTGCCCAGGCACTGCGCGAGCGCACCGACTCGTGCACGGTGCCGGCGGCCGGCGTGGTCGGCGAGGCGATGCTCGCGATCGTCCTCGCCGACGCGTACCGCTCGAAGTTCGGCGGCGACCACATCGATGACGTCCGTGCCGCCGTGCAGGCCTACGAGCGGCGCATCGGATGGAAGCCCCGGCCCTAGTCTTCATCGGCTTCATGGGGGCCGGAAAGACGTCCGCGGCGCGCGCCGCCGCGGGCCTGATCGGTGCGCGCGCGGTCGACGCCGACCACGAGATCGAGCATCGCCTCGGGACCACGATCGAGGAGCACTTCGCCAGCCACGGCGAGGCTGCCTTCCGGGCGCTCGAGGAGGAGGTCGTATGCGGCCTGCTCGAGCGCCCGCCGACGCCCGTGCTGTCGCTCGGCGGCGGTGCCGTGACCTCCGCGCGGGTGCGCGAGCTGCTGGGCCGGCACACCGTCGCCCTGCTCGACGTCGACGTTGAGACCGCGTGGCGGCGCGCCGGCGGCCGGCGGCGCCCGCTGGCGCAGGACCGCGAGCGGTTCGTGGCGCTCCACGCCGAGCGCAGCCCGCTCTACGACACGGTGGCCGACGCGGTGCTCACCGACTCCTCGCGCGACGAGGTGCGCCGCGCCGTGCCCGCCCTGCGCTCGCTCGCGCGTGCTCCGGGCGGCACGCGGCTGCTGTGGGCGTCCGCGGCCTCGGGGAGCTATCCCGTGCACGTGGGGGAGGGACTCGTGGGCAGCGGCTTCTGGCCCGTGCCGGGGCGGCGCTTCCTGGTCACCGACGACGCGGTCGGCGAGCTGTACGCGGAGCGCCTGGAGTCGGTCGCCGACCTTCGCTTCCCGCCCGGGGAGGAGCACAAGACGCTGAGCACCGTCGAGCGCCTGCTGCGCCAGCTCGCCGCCGCGGGCATGGACCACGACGACCACCTGGCCGCGCTGGGAGGCGGCGTGGTCGGGGACGTGGGCGGCTTGTGCGCGGCGCTCTACCAGCGCGGCGTCCGGGTGGTCCAGGTGCCGACCACGCTCGTCGCCCAGGTCGACTCCGCGTACGGCGGCAAGACCGGCGTCGACCTCCCGGAGGGCAAGAACTACGCCGGCGCGTACCACCAGCCCGCCGCCGTGCTCGTCGACCCCTCAACGATGGCCACGCTCCCGCAGGCCGAGCTCGCCTCCGGCTGGGCCGAGGTGATCAAGACCGCGCTGATCGCGGGCGGGCGGCTGTGGGACCGCGTGCGCGCCGGCGCCCCGCTGGACCGCGACCTCGTGCTCGCATGCGCACGGGCCAAGCTCGCGGTGGTGGCGAGCGACGAGCGCGACGCCGGCCGCCGGCAGACCCTCAACCTCGGCCACACGGTCGGCCACGCGATCGAGACGGCGACCGGCTACCGGCGCTACCGGCACGGCGAGGCGGTCGGCCTCGGGCTGCTCGCCGCCCTCCGGCTGTCGGGCCAGGCGCAGCTCAGGGCCGAGGTCGAGGAGCTGCTCGCGGCGCGCGGTCTGCCGACGACGCTCGACGGCGCCGTCGACCCCGCCGCGGTGGTGGCCGCCACGGGGCGCGACAAGAAACGCCGCCACGGCCGCGTGGGGTTCGTGCTCGTCGAGGCGCCGGGCGACGTCCGGCCCGGGCGCCCGGTGCCGGACGGCGAGCTGCGCGCCGCCGTGGCAGAGTTGCAATGAGGATGCCACCGGGTCGACGACGACAACGGTGCTGCCCCGGCCATGCGGAGCGTGAGCGCGGGCCATGAGGAACCGGGTCGCCGTCCTGCACGGCGTCAACCTCGACGCGCTCAACCGCCGGCCCGCGGAGCACTACGGCGGCCTCACGTTCGACCGGCTCGAGCGGCGCATCGGCGCCTTCGCGCACGAGCTGGGCCTCGAGGCGCGCTTCTTCCACAGCAACCACGAGGGCGAGTACGTCGAGGAGATCCACAAGGCGAGCGACTACGCCGACGGGCTGCTGCTCAACCCCGGGGCGTGGACGCACTACGCGTGGTCGCTGCGCGACGCCGTGGAGCTCTCCGGCCTGCCCGCCGTGGAGGTGCACCTCTCCGACGTCGACAACCGCGAGCCGTTCCGCCACGTGTCGGTGCTCGAGGACGTGCGCGCGGGGCGGGTGAGCGGGCGCGGCCTGGAGGGCTATCGCGATGCCCTGGCGACGCTGAAGGAGCTGCTGTGAGCCGCACGGACCGGCTGGCGGAGGCGCTCGAGGTCGACCTGCTGCTCGTCACCGATCTCGTCAACGTTCGCTACCTCACGGGGTTCACCGGCTCGAACGCGATGGCCGTGGTGGGGCGCGACGCGCGGCGTTTCATCACCGACTTCCGCTACGCCGAGCAGGCCGCCGTGGAGGTGCCCGACTTCGATCGCGAGCTGGGGCCGGCCGACTTCCTGACCGCGCTGGCCGACGGCTGGCCCGAGGGTGAGCTGCGGCTGGGCTTCGAGGACGACCACGTCTCCGTGCGCCGCCACGCGCGCCTGCGCGAGGTCATCCCCGACCGGATCGAGCTGGTGCCGGCGGGTGGGGCGGTCGAGCGCCTGCGCGCGGTCAAGGAGCCCGGCGAGGTCGAGAAGATCGCGGCCGCCGCGTCGCTCGCCGACGCGGTCTACGAGTGGTTGCGGGAGCCGGGCCTCGTGGGCCGCACGGAGCGGGAGGTCGCGCTGGCGCTGGAGAACGAGATGCGGCGGCTGGGCGCCCAGGAGCCCAGCTTCCCCTCGATCGTCGCCTCGTCCGAGCGCGGAGCGCTGCCGCACGCGAGGCCGGCCGACGTGCCGATCGAGCGCGACACGCTGGTGACGCTCGACATCGGCGCCCGCCTGGACGGCTACTGCTCGGACTGCACGCGCACGTGGGCGACCGGCGAGCTGCCGGACGACCTCGCCGAGGCGTACGCGCTCGTGCAGCGCGCCCAGCAGGCGGGGCTCGACGCGGTGCGGCCGGGCCTGGAGGGCCGCGAGGTCGACGCCGTCGCGCGCGAGATCATCGCGGCCGCCGGGCACGGCGAGCACTTCGGGCACGGCCTCGGCCACGGCGTCGGCATGGAGGTCCACGAGGCGCCCCGGCTGTCGCGTACCGGGGAGGCGCGGCTGGTGGCCGGGAACGTGGTGACCGTCGAGCCGGGCGTCTACCTGCCCGGGCGCGGAGGGGTGCGGATCGAGGATCTCGTCGTGGTCACCGACGACGGGTGCCGCGTGCTCTCTCATGCGACGAAGGAGCTTCTGACGGTGGACTAGGGTCCAGACCCCGCTCAAGGCAGCGGGGTGGCGGGCCGATATCGGGTTCGATGGAACTCCGAGCCCGCACCCGCCCAATGCTGCGCCGTGCCGCCCTCGTGGCCGCCGCGCTGCTGGTGCCCGCCGTCGCGGGCACGACCACCGCCCAAGCCGCCAAGTCGCCTGTCGTCAAGCGGATCACGCCGAAGCACGTCTCCGTCGGCGAGACCCTGACGATCCACGGCCGGTACTTCCGCCGCGGCCTGAACAAGAACACCGTGGCGTTCAAGCGCAGCGGTGCGAAGGCCGTGTTCGTGCAGGCGGAGAAGGGCACCGCGAAGCTGCTCAAGGTCAAGCTCCCGAAGCGCCTCGAGAACGTGCTGGCGGTCAAGAACGGGACGCCCATCCCGACGAGGCTGCAGATCCGCGTGCTCTCGACGAAGTTCGGCAAGCGCTACACGAGCAAGCGGCTCTCCCCGATCGTCGGCGCCCAGAAGCCGCCGGCTCCGCCGAAGCCGCCGACGGCGGACCCTGACGCGGACTGCGACGGCGACGGGACGAAGAACGGCGTCGACACCGACGACGACAACGACATGCTCTCGGACGCGCAGGAGAAGAGCCTGAAGCTCGACGGCTGCCACGTCGACTCCGACCGCGACGGCGTCGAGGACGGCTACGAGCACCAGTCGGCGCGCGACCTCAACGACGACGAGCACCAGGACGGCAACACCTACCTGCCCTACCCCGAGAAGCGTCCGTACCCGAACGCGCTGGACAAGACGGACGCCGACACGGATCACGACGGCGACGACCTGACGCTGCTCGAGGAGTACAAGCTCTGGAAGTACACGATCGCGCAGGGCTCGGCGCGCACGCTGTCGGCGCTGACCTACTCCGCGGGCGAGAAGTTCTCGGTCAGCGTGCGCGGGGGCGACGGCCGTCGTGTCCCGACGCTCGCGGCCAACGCGTACGACAAGCAGACCCAGTTCCTCGACTGGGCCACCGCGACCGGCTACCGGTTCGTGTCCCTCTCCGACCCGGCGACCCCGAACCACTGGGTCCGTGAGGCGCCGCAGGACATCCGCGACTTCGACCGCGATGGCACGGTCGAGGTGGGTCCCGGCGACGAGTCCACCTACTTCGACAACGGCGACGACCGGCTCGACGACTCCGAGCGTGACGAGGATGCGGACGGGCTCTCGAACTGGGCCGAGACGCGCGGCTGCCTGGGCGACGAGATCGGCCAGAAGTACTGGAGCGACCTCTACACCAAGGAGCGCCGGTACCCGCTGACCTACCGCGGCACGCGCCTGGACGATGCCGACACCGACGGCGACGGCGTTCGCGACGGCGCCGACGACCAGGACAACGACGACCTGCCGAACATCATGGAGTGCAGCCGGTCGCTCGCTGCCGACCACATCACGAACGACCTGGACGACAACGCTCCGTACCCCGGGCTGCCGGCAGTGGGCTGGGTCAATCCGTTCAACCCGTGCCTCCCGCACGAGTTCTCGCGCACCTGCAAGCGGATCGTGACGATCGGCAACGGCTGGGCTCCGTTCGACACCAAGGCCGCGGACGTCTACTTCATCTGGAACTAGCTCCGCACCTTTCTCCAGACCGGCCGAGGCCCGCCACATGGCGGGCCTCGGTCGTTTCATGAGAGAGTCCTCGCGACATCCGCGACCTGGAGGGGAACAGATGGCCGACAGCGTCTACCGCGTCACCGAGGTGATCGGGGTCAGCAGCGAGTCGTGGGAGGCCGCCGCGCGCAGCGCGGTCGAGACGGCGGCGAAGACCGTGCGCGACCTGCGCGTCGCCGAGGTCGTGCGCGAGGACGTGACGATCGAGAACGGGGCTGTGAGCGCCTTCCGCGTCCGGCTCGCGATCTCGTTCAAGTACGACTCCGGCGACTGAGCCTTCTCGGCACGGGATCGGCGCCCCGCGCGTGCCGATCCCGTCCGAATCTCGGGGCTCGGCGCGCTGGGGAGGCACTACGCTGTGAAGCGGTGTCGAACGAGCCGTTCAAGCGTGCGCTCCGAGCCTCGGACGCCGACCGCGAGGCAACCGTCGAGCGCCTGCGCGTCGCCGCCGTGGAGGGACGGCTCGACGCCGACGAGCTCGACGAGCGCCTGACCTCCGCGTACGACGCGCGCTGGTGCCACCAGCTCGAAGCGCTGACGCTCGACGTCACCCCGCCGCCGGCGCTCGCACGCCGGTCTCCGCCGGTGTTCGTCAGGCCCGCCGCGCCGACCACGAACGGCCTCGCGATCGCCTCGGTCGTGGCCGGCGTGTTCTGGTTGGGGTGGGTCGGCTCCGTGCTGGCGGTGATCGCGGGCCACATCGCGCTCGGCCAGATCGCCCGCTCGGCCGGCCGCCAGCGCGGCCGCGGCGCCGCCATCGTCGGCCTCGCCCTGGGCTACTTCGGCCTGCTCACGCTCTCGCTGGTCATGTTCGGCTTCTGGATCGGCTGAGCGTCGCCCTACACTCGGGCCGCGCATGATTTCGACGAACCAGTTCAAGAACGGCAACCACATCGACGTCGAGGGCACGGTCTTCAAGATCCTCGAGTTCCAGCACGTCAAGCCCGGCAAGGGCGGGGCTTTCGTGCGGACGAAGCTGCGGCGGGCGAGTGATGGTGCCGTGATCGACCGGACGTTCCGGGCGGGGGAGAAGTTCCGGCCGGTGCGGACCGAGGCGCGCAAGATGCAGTTCCTCTACGCCGACGGCACCGACGCGCACTTCATGGACGAGAGCTCGTACGAGCAGATCGCGATCCCCGAGCCGGCGGTGGCGGGCACGCTGAAGTGGGTCAAGCCCAGCGAGAGCGTCGACCTGCTGTTCATCGACGACCAGCCGTCCGACCTGCAGCTCGCCGCGTCCGTCGAGCTCGAGGTCACGCACACCGAGCCGGGCGTGAAGGGCGACACCGCGTCGGGCGGCGGCAACAAGCCCGCGACGCTCGAGACCGGCGCGACCGTGCAGGTGCCGCTGTTCGTGAACATCGGCGACCGCGTCAAGGTCGACACGCGCTCCGGCTCGTACATGTCGCGCGCGTAAGGGGCTACCCTCAGCCGGCCATGCGCCGGTCCGAGCAACGCCGCGCGGCGGTCTTCGCCCTCTACCAGCACGACCTCACCGGCCGGCCGCTCGACGACGTCTTCGAACGCGACGCCGGCAGCTTCACGCGCGCGCTCGCGCACGCGACGGCGGACAACGCCGAGGAGCTGGACGAGCACATCTCGCGCAACGCGCGCGGGTGGGCGATCGACCGGATCGCGCCGCTCGAGCACGCCATCCTGCGGGTGGCGTTGCTGGAGATGCTCCACCCCGACCTGGTCGAGTCCCACCACCCGATCCCCGCCGAGGGAGCGATCGACGAGGCCGTGGAGATCACCAAGGCGTTCTGCGGCGCCGACGCGCCCGGCTTCGTGAACGGCATCCTCGGCGCCGTCCTGCGGGAGGTCCGGCATGCGGCTTGAGCAGCTGGTGGAGCGCCTCGAGCGGACTGCGGCCGAGCTGCGCGCAGGCGACCTCTCGGCCGAGCGGGCCGCGGCGCAGATCGACGAGTGCGCACGCCTCGCGACGGAGGCTGGAGCAGAGCTCGATCGCGAGGTCCGCGCCGCGGAGGCCGGCTCGGGCCCGGCCGGACAGCTCGCGCTCGAGCAGCCTTGAGCTACCCCGATCGCCTGCGCGAGCAGGTCGAGGCGTACCTGGAGGGGCTGAGCTTCTCGGACGAGCCGGCCACCCACGGGCTCGAGGAGGCCATGCGCTACTCGCTGCTGGCCGGAGGCAAGCGGATCCGCCCGGTCCTGGCCCTCGCAACCGCCAGCGCGCTCGGGCGCGCACCCGCCGAGGTGCTGCCGCTGGGCGCCGCGCTCGAGCTCATCCACACCTACTCGCTGATCCACGACGACCTGCCGGCGATGGACGACGACGACCTGCGTCGCGGCCGGCCGACCTGCCACGTCAAGTACGGCGAGGACGTCGCCATCCTGGCCGGGGACGGCCTCTACGCCGAGGCGTTCCGCCACCTCCTCGGCCATCAGTCCGGCGAGCCGGACCACGTGCTGGCGGCTGCCGCCGAGCTCGCGGGCGCCACGGGCGCCGGTGGCATGGTCGGCGGACAGTACATCGACGTCCGCAACCTCGTCCCGGAAGGCGAGGTGAGCCTGCAGCGGCTGCACCAGCTCAAGACCGGCCGGCTGATCCGCGCGTCCGTCGAGTGCGTGCTGCTCCTCACGAGCGGCCCGGACGCCTCCACTAGACTGCCTGACTTCCGTGCCTTCGCGTCAGAGCTCGGCCTCCTCTTCCAGATCGTCGACGACATCCTCGACGTGACGGGCACCGAGGATGCGCTGGGAAAGCCGCGAGGGAGCGACGAGCGACACGGCAAGCTCACCTACGTGAGCCACTACGGAATCGACGGGGCGCGCCGGATGGCCGCCGACTCACATGGGAACGCCCGGCAGGCCCTGGACAGGGCGGGCGGGGCAGCAGAGCTCCAGCAGATCACCGACTTCATCTACACCCGCTCCTCGTGACCATCCTCGAACGCGTCGACCGCCCGAAAGACCTCCACGGCCTCTCCGAGGACGAGCTGCAGCAGGTCGCGCAGGAGGTGCGGGACCTGCTGATCGACACCGTGGGGCAGATCGGCGGGCACTTCGGCGCCAATCTGGGGACGTGCGAGATCGCCGTGGCGCTGCACTCGCTGCTGGACTCCCCGCGCGACAAGATCCTCTGGGACGTCGGCCACCAGGCGTATCCGCACAAGGTGCTGACCGGCCGCCGCGATGCCCTGGCGACGATCCGCAAGTACGGTGGCCTGGCCCCCTTCTGCGCGATCCACGAGTCCGAGCACGACATCATGGGCGCCGGCCATGCGTCGACCTCGATCGGATATGCGGTCGGGTTGAAGGAGGGCATGCGCCACGGGGCGGGGGAGGACGGCCGCGTCGTCGCGGTCATCGGCGACGGCGCGATGACCGGCGGGGTCGCGTTCGAGGCCGTCCATCAGGCGGGCGGGCTGGGCACGCCGCTCGTCGTGATCCTCAACGACAACGGGATGTCGATCTCCCCGAACGTGGGAGCGCTGTCGCGCTATTTCAACCGCGTCCGGCTGGAGCCCGGGCTCTGGAAGGCGCGCGAGGGCGTCGAGGAGCGGCTCACCCGGCTGCCGGGGGGCATCGGCGCCGCGTTCGAGCGCCTCGGCCCGCAAGTCAAGGAGTCGGTCAAGGCCCTGTGGCAGCCCGGGCTCTGGTGGGAGGAGCTCGACTGGGCCTACATGGGCGTGATCGACGGTCACGACGTGCGCTCGCTGCGGCGCGCGCTGCGGTCCGCGTTCGAGGCCGAGCGACCGGTCGTCATCCACGTGGCCACGGTCAAGGGGAAGGGCTTCGCTCCCGCCGAGGAGGGCGGGCTCGAGGGGATGGAGAAGTGGCACGCCGCGAAGCCGAACTCGATCGCCGGCGGGCGACCCGCCCCCGCACGGCCGTCGAAGAGCGCGGCCCCGCCGCAGTACACGCAGGTGTTCGGCGAGGCGATCGTGCGCGAGTGCCGGCGCGATGAGCGGGTGGTCGGCATCACGGCCGCCATGAACTCGGGCACGGGTCTCTCGATCCTGCAGAAGGCGATGCCGGACCGCTACTTCGACGTCGGGATCGCCGAGCAGCAGGCCGTGCTGTTCGCCGCCGGCCTGGCGCTGCAGGGCATGCGCCCCGTGGCCGCGATCTACTCCACCTTCCTGCAGCGGGCGTTCGACCAGATCGTGCACGACGTGTGCCTGCAGAGCCTGAACGTGACGTTCTGCATGGACCGCGCCGGGCTGGTGGGCGACGACGGCCCGACGCACCACGGCGCGTTCGACATCGCCTACCTGCGGCCGCTGCCCAACATCACGCTGATGGCGCCGCGCGACGAGGCGATGCTCGTCCACATGCTCCACACCGCCCTGGAGATCGACGGTCCGGCGGCGATCCGGTACCCGCGCGGGGAGGCGGTCGGCGTGCCGATCCCCGCCACGGCGTCGCTGCTCCAGGTGGGCACGGGGGAGATCCTGCGCGAGGGCGAGCGGGTGGCGGTCGTGGGCTACGGCACGGGCGTCGGCCAGGCGCTGGGCGCCGCCGACCTGCTGGCCGAGCGCGGGCTCGACGTCACGGTGGCGGACGCCCGCTTCGCCAAGCCGTTGGATGCAGCGCTGCTGGCGCAGCTGGCCGCCGAGCACGATCTCGTCGTCACGGTCGAGGAGGGTGTGTTGATGGGCGGATTCGGGACCGCCGTCTGGGAGTCGCTGAATGAGTCCTACCCAGCCGGCCTGGCCCCGCGGATGCTCCGGATCGGGCTCCCGGACCGGTACGTGACCCACGGCGCACCCCGGCTCCTCCACGAGGAGGTCGGCTTCACGCCCGAGCGGATCGCTGAGCGGATCGAGGCGGCCGTGTCGGCGGGGCGCGACGCGCTGGTATAGCGCGGGCCAGAACGTCAACTGCGGCTAGGTAGGGAAGGCGGTCAAGCCGGGGTTTCGTGTATCTCGGCGCCTCGCCCCGCCATCGAGATGCACCGTTCTCCTCTAGAGCCGGCCGAGCAGTTCAGTGGTCGGCTGCTGTTGATCCGGCCGACGATGCGGACCTCCAGCACGTCGCTCCAGCAGGTCGCGCGCGGGCTGAACGCGCGGGCGTAGCGGTCGAGCTAGACCCGTCGCGTCCAGCGCGTGCCGGCGGTGAGCATGAGCTCGACCGTCGCCGCGCCCGCCAGCAGCGCGGCCGGGAGCGGCTCTCCTCCGGCCGCGAGTGCGGCCGCGACTGACGCCATCGCGAGCGCAAGCGCCAGGTCGGCCGCCATGTGAGCGGAGATCGAGAAGCCGTCCGCGAGGCCGAGGCCGGCGAGCAGGGCGCCCGCCACAAAGGCGGCCAGGAGGCCACCGGGCCCGAAGCCGAGGACGAGTGGCGCCGCGATCAGCAGCAGACCGCCGAGCAGCTCCAACGTCGCGTGCTCTGCCAGGGAGAGTCGTCGCACCATGATGCGGTCAATGGTCCCGGCTGCGCGCCGATGGCACTGTGAAGTGGGTCACCGTGCGCCTCCGTTACCGTGTGGCGCCGTGCCCCGGGTCCGCCTCGACAGCCTGCTGGCGGAGCGTGGGCTCTTCGCGTCCCGCTCGCGGGCGGCCGCCGCCGTGATCGCCGGGCAGGTCCACGTGGGTCCCGGCCGCTCCCGCGCCGCCAAGCCCGGCCAGCTCGTGGCCGCCGACGTGGAGCTCGACGTCGAGGCGCCCGCGCCGTTCGTCTCCCGCGGCGGCGTCAAGCTCGCCAACGCGCTCGACGCGCTGGGGATCGACGTCTCGGGATGCCTGGCGCTCGACGTCGGCGCCTCGACCGGCGGATTCACCGACTGCCTGCTGCAACGCGGCGCCGGGCACGTGGTCGCGCTCGACGTCGCCTACGGGGAGCTCGACTGGCGGTTGCGCGGCGACGAGCGGGTGACCGTGGTCGAGCGGGTCAACGCGCGCGCGCTGGAGCCGTCGCAGCTGCCGTTCGCCCCCGACCTCGTGCTCGTCGACGTGTCGTTCATCTCGCTGGCGAAGGTGCTCCCCGCGGTGCTGGCGTGCGCGGCGGAGCGGTTCGACTGCCTGGCGATGGTCAAGCCGCAGTTCGAGGTCGGGCGAGGACTGGTGGGGAAGGGCGGCGTGGTGCGAGACCCAGGGCTGCGCCGGGACGCGATCGCGGCGGTCGCTCGCGCGGCGGCGCCGGCCGCCGTGCTGGGCTTTGCTCCCTCCGGCCTGCCCGGCCCGGCGGGCAACCGCGAGACGTTCGTGTGGCTGGGCGAGCCCGGCCGCGAACGCGCCGTGGCCGACGTCGACGCCGCGATCGCCGAGGTGGACGTGTGAGAGCGGCCACCGTGCTCACCCACCGCCGGGTCTCCGACACCGCGGGCGCGCTCCGCGAGCTGATCGCGGCGGCGCGGCGCGCCGGCGTCCTGCTGCGCTTCGACGCGGACGAGACCCGCAAGCACGACCTCGAGCCGGCGGAGGGGATCGAGCTGAACTCCGACCGCCGCGATGACGTGGACCTCTGCCTGGTGATGGGCGGAGACGGCACGATCCTGACGGCCTTGCGCGTGTTCACGGGCACCGGCGTCCCGGTGTTCGCGGTCAACTTCGGCGAGGTCGGGTTTCTCGCCACCGTCGATCCGGACGGCCTCCCGGCGCACTTCGATCGCGCCTTCGCGGGTGACTTCGAGGTCCTCCAGCTGCCCACGATCGCCGTCGGCCGTCCCGAGGGAACCTGGACCGCGGTCAACGACATCTCCGTCCATCGGAAGCCCGGTCACCGGGTGGCCGATCTCGCCTACGGCCTGGCCGGCGAGGAGATCGGCCGCGTCCGGTGCGACGGGCTGGTGGTCGCGACGCCTCAGGGCTCGACGGGCTACAACCTGGCCAACGGGGGCCCGGTGATGGCGTGGGGCGTGAAGGGGTACGTCGTGTCCTTCGTGGCGCCCCACTCGCTCACGGCCCGGTCCCTGGTGATCGCGCCGGATGACCTGCTGACGATCAACAACGCATCGCGCGAGGAGCCGGTCGAGGTCCATGTGGACGGGCGCCCGAGCTGCGAGCTGCCGCCCGGCGAGGACCTGCACGTGGAGTTCGCCCGGAGCCACGGGACGCTCGCCCAGCTCCCGGGCGCGAGCTTCTACCACCGCCTGCGCGAGCGCTTCGGCCGCCTCGCTCGCTGATCGGCCCGCCTGGTCCGAAACGTCGTGCCGCGCCCGCTCATCGAGCCCGCTTCGTTCGTGCCCGCGCCCGAATCGTTGGTGCCGCGCCCGCGAATCGTCACGGATCCGTTCCAACTCCGTGCCGAATTCGGCGGCGTGGGCCGAATCGGGGCGGCTCCGTCGGGTCCCGCTGATAGACCCTCGGGCGTGCTTCACGAGCTGCGCGTCGAGAACCTCCTTCTGATCGAGCGAGCCGAGCTGAGCCTGGCGCCCGGATTGAACGTCCTCACGGGGGAGACGGGGGCGGGCAAGACCGTGCTCGCCCATGCGCTCGACCTGCTGCTGGGCGGCAAGCCGCGGTCCGGGATCGTGCGCCCCGGCGCCGGCGAGGCCTATGTGGAGGGGGTGTTCGCCCTGCCCGCGGCGCTGCGGTCCGCCTTGGCGGACCGCCTGCCCGAGGATGCCGACGAGCTGGTGCTGGCCCGTCGGGTGAGCGCTGAGGGCCGCACGCGTGCGTACCTCGGCGGCCGCAGCGCGACCGCGGGCGACCTCGCCGAGATCGGCGGCGCCCTGCTCTCGTTCTACGGACAGCACGAGCACCGCCGGCTGACGCTGGCGTCGGCCCAGCTCGAGATCCTGGACGGCTTCTGCGGGCCCGAGCAGGCGGCGCGTCGGGAGGCGTTCGCGGCGGCCTACGCGGGCGAGCGCGGGCTGCGTGATGAGCTCGAGGCGCTGCGCGCCCGCGCCGGAGCGCGCGACCGCGAGCTCGACCTCCTGGACTGGGAGCTCGAGGAGATCGACCGCGCGGACCCCGGCGTCGAGGAGGAGGCGTCGCTGCTCGCCGAGCGCGAGCGCCTGCGCCACCTCGCGGCGCTGCTGGGCGCCGCCGCCGGCGGCGCCGCCGCACTGGCCGGCGACGGCGCGCTGGGCTACGACGGGTCCGGCTACGGCGGACCCGGAGCGTCGGACTTCGACGGCGGACCACCGGGCGCCGCAGTCGAAGCGCTGGCGGCTGCGGTGGCCGCGCTCGAGTCGGCCGCCGGAGTCGACGCCGCGCTCGACGCGCTCGCCGAGCGCGCGCGGGCGCTCGTCGTGGAGGCCGACGACCTGGCCGGCGAGCTGCGCCGCTACGGCGAGGCGGTCGACGCGCCGCCCGGCCGGCTCGACGAGGTCGAGGAGCGCCTCGCGCTGTTCGACCGCCTCAAGCGCAAGCACGGCGGGGCGATCGAGGCCGTCCTCGCCCACGGGGCGGAGTGCCGCCGCCGGCGCGCCGAGCTGGCGGGCGCCGAGGAGGCGCTCGAGGCCGGCGAGGCGCGGCTGGCCGAGTCGCGCGCCGCGCTCGCGTCGCAGGCGGAGGCGCTGCACGAGGCCCGCGCGGTGGCCGCCGACGGGCTCGCCGGCGCGGTGCGCGAGCGCCTGGCGGCACTCGCCATGGACGGCGCGACGTTCGAGGCGCGGTTGAAGCCGCGGGACGGCTACGGGCCGGCCGGGGGCGACGACGTGGAGTTCCTCATCGCGCCCAACCCGGGGGTGCCTGCCGGGCCGTTGCGGGAGACCGCGTCCGGCGGCGAGCTCTCGCGCGTGATGCTCGCGCTGATGGGCGTGGCGGCCCAGGTCGGGCCGGCGACGCTGGTCTTCGACGAGGTGGACGCCGGCATCGGCGGCCAAACCGCGCGCGCCGTCGGCGAGCAGCTGCGCGGGCTCGCCGGGGGCCGACAGGTCATCTGCATCACGCACCTGCCGCAGATCGCCTCGCTCGCCGACCGGCACTTCACGATCGTCAAGGACACGTCGGGCGCGACGGCGAGCACCACCGTCACGCGCCTCGAGAAGGGCGCCGTCGTGGGCGAGCTCGTGCGCATGCTGGGGGCCGAGGACGGCGACGCCGCCGCTCGCCGCCACGCCCGCGAGCTGCTGAAGGCCGCATGATGCGAACTGATCCTCCGGCACGCCGCCTCGGCGGCACGCGCACACGCGCTCACCCGCCGGTACGGCATCTAGACTGGCTGTCCAGGAGGTTTGCGCATGCCTGAGTCTCGACCCCGCACCCGTTTCATCTTCGTCACCGGCGGGGTCGTCTCCTCGCTTGGCAAGGGCATCGCCGCCGCATCGATCGGCCGGCTGCTCGTCGCGCGCGGCCTCAAGGTCGCCCTGCAGAAGTTCGACCCGTACATCAACATCGACCCCGGGACGATGTCGCCGTTCCAGCACGGCGAGGTCTTCGTGACCGAGGACGGCGCGGAGACCGACCTCGACCTCGGGCACTACGAGCGGTTCACGGACGCGAACACGTCCCGCGGCTCGAACGTCACCGCCGGCGCGATCTACAACTCGGTGATCCGCAAGGAGCGCCGGGGCGACTACCTGGGTGGCACCGTCCAGGTCGTCCCCCACATCACGGACGAGATCAAGCACCGCGTGAAGCTGATCGCCGAGAGCCAGGACGTCGACGTGGTGATCACCGAGATCGGCGGCACGGTGGGCGACATCGAGTCGCTGCCGTTCCTGGAGGCGATCCGCCAGTTCCCCGTCGACGTCGGTCGCCGCAACTGCATGTTCATCCACCTCACGCTCGTGCCGTACATCGGCCACGCGGGCGAGCTCAAGACGAAGCCGACGCAGCACTCGGTCAACGAGCTGCGGCGCATCGGCATCCAGCCGGACATGGTGGTCTGCCGCTCCGAGGGCGGGCTGCCGCACGAGCTGCGCAAGAAGATCGCGTTGTTCGCCTCGCTGCCGCCCGAGGCGATCATCTCGGCGCGCGACGTCGACAACATCTACAAGGTCCCGCTCTACTTCCACCCCGAGGGCGTCGACGACTTCGTCCTCGACCACTTCGACATCGAGGCTCCGCCTCCGGAGCTGGGGGACTGGGAGCGGCTGATGCGCCGCGCCAACGAGGCCGCGGACCGAGCGCCCGTCCGGATCGCGCTCGTCGGCAAGTACGTCAAGCTCGAGGACGCCTATCTGTCGGTCGCCGAGTCCCTGCGCCACGCCGGCTTCCACCATGGCTGCCGGATCGAGATCGACTGGGTGGACTCCGAGACGCTGGACGACGGCGAGGTGCGCCAGCGCGTCGCGCAGGCGGACGGCATCCTCATTCCCGGCGGCTTCGGCGTGCGCGGCATCGAGGGCAAGATCACCGCGTCGCGCATCGCCCGCGAGCAGGAGATCCCGTTCCTGGGCATCTGCCTCGGCATGCAGATGGCGGTGGCCGACTTCGCGCGCCACGTGGTTGGGATGGACGGCGCGAACTCCACGGAGTTCGACCCCGAGACCCCGTATCCGGTGATCGACCTCCTGCCCGAGCAGAAGGAGGTCGCCGACATGGGCGGGACGATGCGGCTCGGTGCCGATCCCGTGAAGCTGCACGAGGGCACCAAGGCGCGCGAGTTGTACGCCGAGCCGGTGATCTACGAGCGCCACCGCCACCGCTATGAGGTCAACAACTTCCTACGCAAGCGGCTCGAGGCCGCCGGGCTCGTGATCTCCGGGACGTCGCCCGACGACCGGCTGGTCGAGATCATCGAGATCAACGACCACCCGTTCTTCGTGGCCTCCCAGTTCCACCCGGAGTTCAAGTCACGCCCCGACCGCCCGGCGCCACTGTTCCGCGACTTCGTGGCGGCCGCCCTGGCCCGCGCCGGCGAGCAGCGTCCGGACGTGATCGCCGCTCAGCAGCCCGCGCACACGACGTGAGGCCAGCCGCGAGGCTGGAAGTGCCGTGAGCCCGGCACCCGCGAGGCTGGACGCGCCGTGAGGCCGGCGTCCGAGGCCGAGAAGGCCCGGCTCGCCGACCTGTTCGTCGCGCTCTGCCGCATCCCGAGCCCGTTCGGGCACGAGCGCCAGTGCGCGGACCGCGTGCTCGCCGAGCTGCGCGGCATGGGCATCGCCGCCGACGAGGACGCGACGGGCAACCTGCTGGCCCGGATTCCACCCAGCTCACCCGCCCGGTCGGATCGCTCGGTGCTCCTGTGCGCGCACCTGGACACGGTCGAGACCGAGGCGCCGATCGACCCCGTGCTCGTCGACGGCGGCTGGGAGAACGCGCACGACGGGATCCTGGGCGCCGACAACAAGGCCGCACTGGCCGTCATGCTCGAGGTCGCCCGCCGCGTGTCGGTCGAAGGCTCGCCGGTCGGGCTCGAGCTGCTGTTCACCGTCTCCGAGGAGGACGCTCTGGCCGGCGCCAAGGCGTTCGACGTCTCGCGGCTGACCTCCGAGTTCGGCTACGTGTTCGATCACGCGACGCCGATCGGGGAGATCGTGGTGGCGTCGCCCACGTACTTCCGGCTCGAGGCCAGCTTCCTCGGCAAGGCCGCTCACGCCGGCATCCGGCCCGAGGACGGGCGAAGCGCGGTGCTGGCGGCGGCGCTCGCGATCGCCGCCATGCCGCTCGGCCGTATCGACGACCAGACGACCGCCAACGTCGGCTCGGTCCGGGGCGGGGTGGGCTCCACCAACGTCGTGGCCGAACGCTGCCGCGTGCTGGCCGAGGCGCGCTCGCTGGACCCCGCGCGCGTCGAGCACGTGGTCGCGGGGATGGTCGACGCGCTGCACGACGGCGCCGCGCAGGCGGAGTGCGACGTCGACGTCATCTCCGAGAAGCTGTTCACCGGCTTCCGGGTCCGCCCTGGCGCGCCCGAGCTGGCGGCGGCCGAGGGCGCCCTGCGGACCTGTGGCTACGCGCCGAAGCGCATCCTGACCGGCGGCGGGTCGGACGCCAATGCGCTCCAGGCGGCGGGCTTCCCGTGCCTCAACCTCGCGAACGGGACCGAGCGGAATCACGAGCCGACCGAGCGCGTTTCGGTGCCCGCGCTCGAGGGGATGCTCGACGTTGCGCTGGCGCTGCTCGACGAGGCCGCCGCGGTCTGACATGAGCTCCCGCTTCGAGAGGATCCGGACGGACACCGTCTACGAGGGCGCCTTCTTCACCGTCGTCCGCGCGACCTTCCGCCACGAGGACGGCGGTGAGGTCGAGCGCGAGATCGCCACCCACCCCGGCGCTGCCGCGGCGGTCGTGCTCGACGGCGACCGGCTGTGGTTCGTGCGCCAGCCCCGCGAGGCGATCGGCGTCCCGAACCTGCTCGAGCTGCCCGCCGGCAAGCTCGACGAGGAAGGCGAGTCGCCGCTCGAGACGGCAAAGCGTGAGCTTGCCGAGGAGCTCGGCAAGCAGGCGTCGGACTGGGAGCCGCTCGGCTCGTTCCACACGTCGCCCGGCTTCACCGACGAGGAGGTGCACCTCTTCCTCGCCACCGGCATCTCGGACCTCGACGAGCGCCCCAAGGTCGAGGAGGACGAGCGCATCGACGCCGAGTCCCGTCCCCTCGCCGAGCTCGACGCGATCCTCGCCGAGACGACCGACTCGAAGACCCTGATCGGCCTCTACCGCCTGCGCGACCGGCTCGGCGAGCGCTGACACAGCCCGGCAGGCCGCGCGCGACTGACTGCCTCGCTGTTCCCGCGCGCCGTGCGGTCCGGCGCGCTGACAGCCTCGTTGCACCCGCAGGGCGGTCCGCGTGCGGCGCGGCGAAGGAGTCACGTCCATGGCGATCGCGATTCCGACGCAGCCGTTCGAGCACCTGCTGCTCGACTTCCTGGCCTACCTGGAGTTCGAGCGAGGCCTCTCCCGCAACACGCTCGAGGCCTACCGCTCCGACCTGCAGCAGCTCGGCGCCCACCTGCGGCGTACGCAGACGGACGCGCTCGTCGCTCGCCACAGCGACCTCGCCGACTTCGTGGCCGACCTCGCGGCCGGGGGAGAGGACCGGCCGCCGGCCTCACCCGCCACCCTGCAGCGCAAGGTCGCGTGCCTGCGCTCGTTCTACCGGCACCTGCGCCGCCAGGACGTGATCACCGACGACCCGACCGTCCACCTGCGCGCCCCCAAGCAGAGCCGCCGGCTGCCGCAGGTGCTCAGCCGCGACGAGGTGGGCAAGCTGCTCGAAACCCCGCGCGGGACCAAGCCGCCCGCCTTGCGCGACCGCGCGCTGCTCGAGCTCATGTACGCGTGCGGGCTGCGCGCCTCGGAGGCGATCGGGCTCGAGCTGGGTGATGTCGACCTCGAGGCCGGGATCCTGCGCGCACGGGGCAAGGGCTCCAAGGAGCGGCTCGTCCCGATCGGCGCGGCCGCCTCGCGCGCGCTCGTCGCCTACGTCGGCCGCGGGCGGCCGCGGCTCGTCGGCGATCGGCTCGAGGCCGCCCTGTTCGTAAACCACCGCGGCGCCCGGCTCACCCGCCAGGGGCTGTACAAGATCGTCCAGCGCCACGCGCGCGCGGCCGGGCTCGACGGCAAGATGAGCCCCCACACGCTCCGCCACACCTTCGCCACCCACCTCCTGGCGGGCGGCTGCGACCTCCGCTCCCTGCAGGAGATGCTCGGCCACGCCGACATCGCCACCACGCAGGTCTACACCCACCTCTCCGCCGAGCGTCTGAAGGACGTCTACCACCAGGCGCACCCGCGGGCTCACCGCGGGCCGTAGCGGCTTGGCGGGAACGTCGGCTGTGGTCCTCGCGCTTGGCGGGAACGTCGGCTGCGGTCTTCGCGCTTGGCGGGAACGTCGGCTGCGGTCTTGGCGCTTGGCGGGAACGTCACCTGCGGTCTTCGCGCTTGGGGGGAACGTCGGCTGCGGTCGGGGCGCCTGGCGGGAACGTCGGCTGCGGTCTTAGCGCTTGCCGGGAACGTCAACTGCGGCATTGAGAGAGGGTCTGAAGTGCCGTGGCGGCCCCGCGGGCGAGTCGGCGCCGCGGTGCGGAGTTCCGGAACGATTTGCACGGTTTCGTCGCAGTTCTCGCCGGTCAGGAAAGTAGTGGGTCTGGAAACTGGCGCTATGCACGAGTTTCCAACCCCACGCGAAAGTGGAGTGTCGGCAGCATGACACCACGCCTCCCTACCCAGCCGCAGTTGACGTTCGCCATCGGCGGCCCGGTTTCGCCATTGGCGGCGACCCGGCTTCGCCATTGGCGGCGACCCGGTTTCGCCATTGGCGGCGACCCGGCTTCGCCATTGGCGGCGACGGGGCGGCTATCGTGCGCCTGGTGCGCGCCTTCGTCGTGGTCATCGACGCCTGCGGCGCCGGAGAGCTGCCCGATAGCGGCGACTACGGAGACGCCGGCGCCAATACGCTCGGCCACGTCGCGGAGGCGGCCGGCGGCCTCGAGCTGCCGGCCATGGCCGCGCTCGGCCTGGGCAACATCATGCCGCTGGTGGGCGTCGAGCCGGTCGCGGAGCCCGTCGTCCACGGCCGCCTGCACCCGCTCGGACCCGGCAAGGACACGATCACCGGGCACTGGGAGCTGATGGGCGTCATCACGCCCGTCGCGCTGCGCACCTACCCCGACGGCTTCCCCGACGAGGTGCTCGACGCGTTGCGCGAGGCAACCGGCCGCGGCGCGCTCTGCAACCGGCCGTACTCCGGCACCCAGGTGATCCAGGACTTCGGCGAGCGCCACCTCGAGTCAGGCGACCTGATCGTGTACACCTCGGCCGACTCGGTCCTGCAGATCGCAGCCCACGAGCGCGTCGTCCCGCTCCCCGAGCTGTACGAGGCCTGCGCCGCAGCGCGGAGGATCATGACCGGCGAGCATGCCGTCGGCCGGGTCATCGCGCGGCCGTTCGACGGCGAGCCGGGCGCGTTCAGGCGCACCGAGGGCCGGCGCGACATCGCGCTCGACCCGCCGGGCCGCTCCTACCTGCAAGAGCTCGGAGACGCCGGTGTGCCCGTCCACACGGTGGGCAAGATCGGCCAGGTGTTCAACGGCGTAGGCGTCGACGAGCAGCACAAGGCGGCCACGAACGCAGCGGGGATCGCCGAGACCAGGCGGCTGATCGACGAGCTGGAGGCCGGCCTCGTGTTCGCCAACCTCGTCGAGACCGACCAGGTCTACGGGCACCGCAACGACGTCCCAGGCTTCCACGGGGCGCTCCGCGAGATCGACGCCGCCGTCGCGGACTGGCTCGAGCGGCTCGACCCGGAGCGCGACCTCCTCGTCCTGACCGCCGACCACGGCTGCGACCCGACCCACCCCGGCACCGACCACACGCGCGAGCACGTCCCGCTGCTCGCGACCTTCGCGGGCCACGGCTCGCGCCGCAACGACGGCCCGTTCGCCGACGTCGGCGCCTCCGTGCTCCGCTGGCTCACCCGCCGCGAAGCCCCCGCGCTCCCGGGCGAGCCCTTCGTCCCGTGAGGATCCCGCGCGCCGGCGGCCCTCGGCGACGAGCCGTTCGCGCCCTTCCGGCGCTGCTCGTCGTCGTCGGGGCCTGCGGCGGCGGTGAGCCAGCGCTGCGGCCGACCGCGACCCCCGGGTCGCCCGTCGAGCGTGCCGAGCCGACCGCGGAGGAGCAGATCGCGGCCGTGCTCGACGCTCGTGCCGCTGCGCTCGAGGCGGGCAGGCCGCAGGCCTACGCCGCGACCGCGGCCGGCGCCCTGCGGCGCTCCGACCGCGTGCACGCCCGGCGCGCCCGGCGCCTCCGGCTGCGCGACGTCTTCCTCACCGCCCGCGACATCGAGGTCCGGGGCAGGCGGGCGACGGCTCGCGTGACGACCCTCTACTCGCTCGCCGGCGTCCGGGGCGAGTTCCGCGTCAAGCGACGGATCACCCTCCGCCACCGTGGAGGCTGGCGCGTCACCCGGGTGCAGGCCCGGCGTGGCGCGCCGCCCTGGGAGGCCGGCGAATTCGTCGCGCACCGAACGCGCCACTTCGTCGTGCTCGCGCCCCAAGGCCTCGACATCAGCGACCTGCCGTCCGCGCTCGAGGACGGCTACGCCGCGATGCGCGACCTGCTCCCCCGCAGCCGGCTCGAGCGCCGCTACCTCGTGATCGTCACGGCCGACGCCGCCCAGACGCGCGCGCTCACGACCGAGATTCAGGGGGTCGAGACGCTCGCCGCCATCTCCGACGCGACGGTCATCTTGAGCGGTCCTGCCGCCCAGGTCGAGGACGTCGTGGGGCTGCGGCTGCTCGTCGTGTGGCAGACGTTCGCCACGCTGTCGCCGGCAGAGCGAGCGACGACCATGACCCACGAGCTGACCCACGCCGCGCTGGCCGGCTCGAGCTCGGGGCGCGTCCCGGCCTGGCTGAGCGAGGGCGTCGCGCTCTACGTCTCCGGCGACCGCCGCGTCGCGCCGCCCGGCGCAGACCTTGCGTCACTGTCGAGGTCCGAGGCGATCGCGCGGCTGGCGGGGACGGCCCAGTCCGACGCCTACGCCGCCAGCTCGGCCGCCGCATTCGCGCTCGCGGAGCGCTTCGGTCGCCGGCGGCTGCTGCGGCTCTACGACGTCTTCAACGAGCCGTCGCTGCGTGGCCGCTCGGGCCCGCGGCTCGCGAACCGGGCCGTCCGCCGCGTGCTCGGGATCTCGCTGGACGACGTCCTGCCCTGACCCGGGTCAGGGCCGGTCGTAACCTGGGACGGCGTGCCCGAGATGCCCGAGGTCGAGACGATCCGCCGCCACCTCGCGCCGCACGTGGAGGGCCGCACGCTGCGCCGTCTCGAGGTGCTCGACGAGCGCTGGTCGCGGCCGCTGGCGCCGCTGGAGCTGGCCGCCGCCGTCGAAGGCCGCACCGTCACCGGGCTCGCGCGGCGCGGCAAGTACCTCGTCTGGGAGCTCGAGGACGAAGTCTTCCTGCTCGTGCACCTACGCATGACCGGCACGCTGCTGCTCGACCCGCCCGGGGCGCCGCCCCACACGCGCGTGTGGCTCCGGCTCGACGGATGCGACCTCGCGTTCACCGATCCGCGCCGCTTCGGCACCGGCGAGCTCGCGCTCGGCGCCGAGCAGCGCGACGCGTTCTTCGCCGCCCGCCTCGGGGTCGAGCCCCACGGCCCGGAGTTCACTGCCGCACACCTCCACGCGCTCGCGAAGCGCTCGCGGGCGCCGATCAAGGCGTTCCTGCTCGACCAGAAGCGGATCGCGGGCGTCGGCAACATCTACGCGGACGAGGCGCTGTTCCGCGCCCGCGTGCATCCCCTCAGACCCGCCAACCGCCTGACGACGCCCCAGGCGCAGGCCCTCCGCGACGCCATCCTCGCGTCACTTGACGCCGGCATCGCCGCCAAGGGAGCGACGATCGACGACTTCCGCGACCCCGACGGCGTGAGCGGCACGTTCCAGGACCGGTTCCTCGTCCATCGCCGCGAGGGCGAGCCCTGCCCGCGCTGCGGCCGGATCGTTCGCAAGCTGCGCGCCGCGGGTCGCGGCACGTACGTCTGCGAGGGCTGCCAGCCGCGCCCGCGCAGAGCCTGAATCCAGGCTACGCGGCACGGCTTAGCGCCAGCGGCGCTCGAGGCCATGCGCTGCGGCGGATGCGCTATGCCGCAGCTTCGGCGAGGTCGGCGAGGCGGCCGGCCTTGTCCGCCTGAGCGAGCTCCTGGTACCCGCCGAGCACCTGGTCGTCGATGACGACCTGGGGGAACGTCATCATGCCGGTCATCCGTACCAGCTCGGTGCGACCCAGTGCGTCCTTGGCGAGGTTGATCTCGTGGTAGGCGATGTTGCGCTTGTCGAGGAGTGACTTGGCGACGCGGCAGAAGCCGCACGGCTCAGTCGTGTAGATCGTGACCCGGTTCATTACTTCAGTAAAAATAGCGTGGGCTCCAGTCTGAAGACCGAGGGCATCGTCCTCCGCAGCCTCCGCTACGGAGAGGCCGACCGCATCCTGCACCTCTATACCCCGGATCGCGGCAGGGTGAGCGCGATCGCCAAGGGTGTGAGGCGGGCGCGTTCGCGCTTCGGGGGCCGGCTCGAGCCGTTCTTCCGGCTGAACCTCGTGCTCTACGAAGGCCGCAGCGACCTGCTCACGGTCACCAGTGCGGAGACGGTCGCCGCCCATCCGCGGCTGCGGGAGGACGCCGCGGCGCTCGACGGCGCGGCCCGCGCGTGCGAGGCCGTCGCGCGCGTGTTCGACGACGGCGACCCGCATCGGGGCGTCTACCACCTGCTCGCCAACGAGCTCGCGCTGCTCGACCGCGAGCCGGCTCGTGCCGGGCGGCCCAACGCGCTCGCCTTCCGACTCAAGCTCCTGCTGGCGGCCGGCTTCGCGCCCCAGCTGGGCGCCTGCGCGTCGTGCGGCGAGCGGGAGCACCTCGCCGGCTTCTCGGGCGCGGCGGGTGGCGTGGTCTGCGGCGCGTGCGAGGCGAGCGCCTTCCCGCTCGACCAGGAGGCGCATGACTTCCTCGTCGCCGCCGTCGGGCAGTCGCTGGCCGCGGCGCCGGACGCCTCGCCGCGCGCGCTCGCCCAGGCCGAGCGCGCGATCCTGGAGACGCTCGAGCACCACGCGCACCTGCGCCTTCGCCCCGTCGGCCGGGGATAGGATCGCGCTTTCATGCAGTGGGTCTACGACTTCGCCGAGGGCTCGAAGGACATGCGGGACCTCCTCGGCGGCAAAGGCGCCAACGTCGCGGAGATGACGCGGGTGCTGGGCGCCGACCGCGTCCCAGCGGGCTTCACGATCACCACCGAGGCGTGCGTCGCCTACATGCAGGCGGGCCAGGAAGAGCCGGACGGCATGGCGGAGCAGGTCGCCGAGGCGCTCGAGCGCCTTCAGGAGCACGCCGGCAAGCGGCTCGGCGGCGACGAGGACCCGCTGCTCGTCTCCGTCCGCTCGGGCGGGCGCGAGTCGATGCCCGGGATGCTCGACACGGTGCTCAACCTCGGCCTCAACGACACGTCGGTCGAGGGCCTCGCCCGGGCCACCGAGAACGAGCGCTTCGCCTGGGACTCCTACCGCCGGTTCGTCCAGATGTTCGGGAACGTCTCGCGCGGCGTCCCCGGCGAGAAGTTCGAGAACGCGATCAAGGCGATCAAGGCCGACCGCGGCGTCAACGAGGACACCGAGCTCGACACGGAGGCCCTCAAGGAGCTCACGAAGACGTTCCAGGAGCTCTACGACTTCCCCCAGGACCCGCAGGAGCAGCTGCGCCAGGCGATCCGCGCGGTGTTCGACTCCTGGACCGGCGACCGGGCGGTCGAGTACCGGCGCATCAATCGCATCCCGGACGAGTGGGGCACGGCGGTCAACGTCCAGCAGATGGTGTTCGGCAACAAGGGCGACACGAGCGGGTCGGGCGTCGCCTTCAGCCGCGACGAGGTCACGGGCGAGCCGCGTCCCAGCGGCGACTTCCTGCCCAACGCTCAGGGCGAGGACGTCGTCTCCGGCGTACGCAACCCGCGCGACATCGCCGAGATGGAGGAGTGGCTGCCCGAGGCGCACGAGCAGCTGCTCGACATCCTGCGCACGCTCGAGGCGCACTACAAGGACATGCAGGACACCGAGTTCACGGTCGAGGAGGGGCAGCTGTTCATGCTCCAGACCCGCAACGCCAAGCGCCCCGCCCAGGCGGCGGTGCGGTTCGCGTGCGACGCGGTGGACGAGGGCCTGCTCTCGAAGGAGGATGCGATCGCCACGATCGACCCGTCGTCGCTCGACGCGCTCCTGCATCCGACCTTCGATCCCAACGCCGAGTTCGAGATCCTGGCCAGCGGCGTCAACGCCTCGCCCGGGGCGGCCAAAGGCGAGGTCGTGTTCACGGCCGCGGACGCGGTGGCGGCGGGCGAGGAGGGGCGCGACGTGATCCTCGTGCGGCCCTTCACCGAGGCCGACGACGTGGCCGGCTTCCACGCCGCCAAGGGCATCCTCACCTCCGAGGGCGGCAAGGCGTCGCACGCGGCGCTGGTGGCGCGCGGCATGGGCCGGCCGGCCGTGGTGGGGGCCTCGGCGCTGGCCATCAACCTCGAGCAGAAGCTCATCACGGTCGACGGCACGCAGGTGCGCGAAGGCGACCGGATCGCGATCGACGGCACCAAGGGCTGCGTGACGCTCGAGGACGTGCCACTCGTGGAGGCCGAGGTGAACCCGAACTTCGAGCGCGTGCTCGAGTGGGCCGACGAGATCCGCCGCCTCGGGGTGCGCACGAACGCCGACACGCCCGAGGATGCCGTGCGCGCGCGCGAGCTGGGCGCCGAGGGCATCGGCCTCTGCCGCACCGAGCACATGTTCATGGCCGAGGACCGCCAGCCGAAGATGCGGGCGATGATCATGGCCTCCGACGAGAAGGGCCGCCGGGAGGCGCTCGCGGAGCTGCTCCCGTACCAGCAGGAGGACTTCGAGGGCCTGTTCGAGGCGATGAAGGGCCTGCCGGTCACCATCCGCCTGCTCGACCCGCCGCTGCACGAGTTCCTGCCCAACCTGCCCGAGCTGCGCGCCCAGGTCGAGCGCGCGAGGATCGAGCAGACCGACGACCTCGACGAGCTCGAGACGATGCTCGCCCGCGTGGAGGAGATCTCCGAGGAGAACCCGATGCTCGGCACCCGCGGCTGCCGGCTGGGGATCCTCTACCCCGAGATCTACGAGATGCAGGTCCACGCGATCATGCGCGCCGCCGCGGCGATGGACGAGGCGCCGCACCCGGAGATCATGATCCCGCTGATCGACTACGAGCAGGAGCTCGAGATCCTGCGCGAGCTTGTCGTGCGGATCGGCTCCGAGCACGACCTGAGCGTGGGGGAGGACTACACGGTCGGGACGATGATCGAGCTGCCTCGTGCGTGCTTCGTCGCCAACCGGATCGCCGAGCACGCCGACTTCTTCTCCTTCGGCACCAACGACCTCACGCAGACCGCGCTCGGCTTCTCGCGTGACGACGTCGAGTCCAAGTTCGTCCCGACCTACATGCAGCGCAAGATCATCGACCGCTCGCCGTTCGAGACGATCGACAAGCCGGGGGTGGGCTGGCTCGTCCGCCTCGCCGCGTGGGTCGGCCGCGAGGCGCATCCCGGCCTCAAGCTCGGCATCTGCGGCGAGCACGGCGGCGACCCGGAGTCGATCGACTTCTTCCACATGGCCGGCCTCGACTACGTCTCCTGCTCGCCGTATCGGGTGCCGATCGCCCGCGTGGCCGCCGCGCAGGCCCAAATTGCACATTCTTCGTAACAGTGGGCGGTGCGCGCCGAGGAGGCGGTCACAATGGGCATGTGCTCGTCGCCGATGACTACGCCGCTCGCATGCAGGCCTGGGAGGAGGCGCACCTCTCCCCGCTGGCCGCGCGCTCGTATCCGGCCGAGCGGGAGCGCGAGGAGGCGGACTGCGGGCTGCGGACGCCGTTCCAACGCGACCGCGACCGGATCGTGCACTCGAAGGCCTTCCGGCGGCTCAAGCACAAGACCCAGGTCTTCGTGGCCCCGGAGGGCGACCACTACCGCACCCGGCTCACGCACACGCTCGAGGCGACGCAGATCTCCCGCACAGTGGCCCGCGCGCTGCGGCTCAACGAGGACCTCACGGAGGCGATCGGGCTGGGGCACGACGTCGGCCACCCGCCGTTCGGGCACATCGGCGAGGCGGTGCTCGACGCCTGCGGGCGCGAGCGCTTCGGCCGCGGCTTCCGCCACAACGAGCACTCCCTGCGGGTCGTCGAGCACCTGGAGCCGCTCAACCTGAGCGCCGTGGTGCGCGACGGGATCCTGCGCCACTCGAGCGGGGCCGGGGAGCCGGCCACGCTCGAGGGCAAGATCGTGCGGCTGGTGGACCGGATCGCGTACATCAACCACGACATCGACGACGCGCTGCGCGCCGGCGTGCTCTCGCTCGAGCAGCTCCCGGCCGAGGAGATCGCCGTGCTCGGGGACACGGGCTCGGCGCGGATCGACCGGCTCGTGCACGACCTCGTCGAGCACTCCGAGCGGGCGGGTGACATCGCGCAGGGCGCCGAGGTCGGGGGCGCGATGCTGCGCCTGCGCACGTTCATGTTCGAGCACGTCTACCTGGCGCCGACCGCGCGCGCCGAGCACGCGAAGATCGAGCGCGTCCTGCGCGGGCTCTTCGACTGGTACTGCTCCCACCCGGAGGCCCTGCCCGATACCGGAGCGAGCGAGGCCGACCGCGTGATCGACTACCTCGCCGGGATGACCGACCGCTACGCGATCCGCGCCTGGTCCGAGCGCTTCGTGCCGCAGGGCCTGGCCGTCTGATGGCGCGCTACACGCAGGACTCCCGCGAGCGCGTGCGCGACGCGGTCGATTTCGAGGAGCTCGTCGGCGCGCGGACCGAGCTCAAGCGGGCCGGCGCGCGCCGCCTGCAGGGGCTGTGCCCGTTCCACGACGAGCGCACGCCCTCGTTCGGCATCGACCCCGTGGAGAAGCTCTACCACTGCTTCGGCTGCGGGGTGGGAGGCGACGTCTTCTCCTTCGTCATGGGGACCGAGGGGCTCGACTTCGCGGGCGCGCTGGAGGCGCTCGCCGACCGCTACGGGGTCGAGCTCGAGCGCGAGGCCGAGGATCCCGCCGCGGCGGCGCGCCGCGAGCGCAGCGACCGGCTGCTGGCGCTCCTCGAGCGCACGGCGGCGTACTACGTGCGCCTGCTGTGGGAGAGCCCGGAGGCGGCGCCCGCGCGTGAGTACCTGGCCGGTCGCGGGCTCGAGGAGGGGGCGCTGCGCGAGTTCCGGGTGGGCTTCTCTCCGGGGGCGTTCGACCGCGTGGTGGGGGCGTCGGAGCGGGCGGGCTACCGCGCCGAGGAGCTGCTCGCCTGCGGCCTGGCGTCCCGGCGGCGGGACGGCCGCGGCGTCATCGACCGCTTCCGCGGCCGGATCATGTTCCCGCTGTGCGACGAGCGCGGCCGGGTGCTGGGCTTCGGCGCGCGGGCGCTGCGGGCCGACGATCAGCCCAAGTACCTGAACTCCTCCGACAACGACGTCTTCCACAAGGGCGAGCTGCTCTACGGCGCCGATCTCGCGCGCGCGGCGGCGGCTCGGGCGGGACGGGTGGTGCTCGTCGAGGGGTACACGGACGCGGTCGCGCTGCGGCAGGCGGGCGTGGCCGAGGTGGTCGGCTCGATGGGCACCGCGCTGACCGAGCGGCAGGTCGCGGCCCTGGCGCGCCTGGCGCCGACGGCCCTCTTCTGCCAGGACCCGGACGCCGCGGGGCAGGAGGCGGTGTCGCGCAGCGTGGCCGCTCTGCGGGACGTGAACCGCTCGCGGGCCGGGCGCGGCGTCGAGTTCAGGATCGTGCGGCTGCCTGGCGGCTCGGACCCGGCCGACGTCGTCCGGCGCGACGGCGGCGACGCGCTCCGGGAGCTGCTCGCGCGGGCGGTCCCGCTGGCCCGCTTCACGGTCGAGCGGGCGCTCGAGCGCGGGGAGACACGGACCGCCGAGGGCCGCGACCGCGCGCTCGAGGAGGCCGCCACCGCCATCCGCCCGCTGCCGGCGAGCGTGCTGCGCGACGAGCTCGTCCAGCTCGTCGCGGGCCGCCTCGGCCTCAGCGACAGCCTCGTGGCGTCGGCCCTCAGCGGCCGCTCCCGACCCTCTCCAGGTGCCTCGTCGCCGACGCCGACGAACGGTGCACGCGCCGCGCTCGACCGTCGCGAGCAGTCCGAGCGAGCGTTCCTGGCGCTGTGCCTGGCGCTGCCGGAGGAGGGGGAGGCGCGGCTCGCGGCCGCAGACCTCGACGAGCTCTTCTCCGCGCCGGCGACCCGTCGCGCGGCCGAGTACCTCCGCGGGCGCCTGCGCTCCCCGGCCGGCGAGCTACCGGCCGGCGACGAGCCGCTCGCCCGCCTCGTCGCCGAGCTCGTCATCCGCGCGGGCCAGCTCGACGCTACCCCGGCAAAGCTCGAGCTCGAGGCCCTCCAGCTCGACCTCCACAACCTCGACCGCCGCATCGCCACGGCCCGCAGCGACGGCCACGAGACCATCCCGCTCGCCACCGAGCGCCAGCAGGTGCTCGACAAGATCCGCCACCGCCTGAGCTGACAAAGCTGCCGCTACACTCCGGCCAGCCCTGGCCGATCAACGGGTCAGGGCAACTCGGTCGGGGGTAGCTCAATCGGCAGAGCATTCGGCTGTTAACCGAAGGGTTGTGGGTTCGAGTCCCACCCCCCGAGTACAGAGGGTCAAGTCGCGCAGAACGTCTCGTTCCACGTGAAGACGTGCGTCGACTTCCAATCTGACTTGCCGCGGCGGTGCCACTGGAACTTCCTCGGCGAAGCCCCCGGCGACCATCGGCGTACTGGGTGAGCACGCATGGTCTTGGCGTCGTCCCAGGCCGTCTCGCCACGCACCGCGCGCGGGCTCACGCGCGAGCAACTCGAGCCGCTCGTGGAGAGTGGCCGCTCGGTTCGCGAGATCGCCGCGGAGGTCGCACGACGTCCCACCGTCGTGCGGCACTGGCTGCGAACGTGCGGCTTATGGACAGTCGGAGCGCGCCGGCGTCGCGTCCATGAGGTTGCGGGCGCCCACGAGGTCGTGCGCGAATGCTGCACGTCATGCCTGGATCGGTTCGGGTTAGGTCATCGACCGCCTGCACCGTCGGGCGGACATCGGCTGCGTCCGGTCCTCGGTTCGTGAGTGTGAGATGACGACTCAGAGACGGGCACACTCCTTGATCCCGTAGGACCGCGCGGCTCTACTCTCGCGGGCCGCCGCGCGGGAGATCGCGGTCGCACTTCGGTTGAGCTTCGGTAGCCATGCGCTCGACGGGCCATCCATCTTCTGCACGTCGGCGGCGAACTCGCGGGTCAGCTCGGTGGTGCGAGCGAAGTCGCTGAGGTAGGCGGTCGCCCCGCCGTCGGCCGGCGCGGTCACCGCCTTGATGCGCCGCATGGCCGCGTCGAGGTTGTCGGCGAGTCGGACGTGCAGCCGGCCGACGCGATCGAGGATCGCCTCGGCGTCGGCGCCTGAGGCGATCGCCGCGTTGAGATCCCTCCCCGCCTCGGCTATCGCGCTGTCGATCGCGCGACCGGCCTTCCGGGCCTTCGCCTTGCCCTCGCCGGAGCAGATCGCGGTGACCTGCTTGACGTAGGCGGCCTTGGTGGGCGTATCGGGTGTCGGCTCCGCCGCAGGCGTGGCCGCCGTACCCGAGCTGCTGCCGGCCTGCGAGGCCGAGCTGTCGCCGCCACCGCATCCGGCGCTCGCCAGCGCGATCGCGACGGATGCCGCCGCGACCGCATGCAGTGCGCGCACCGCGCCGCGCGTCTTCTCGGAATCCAACCCAGGCGTCCTTTCCCGGGTTGGTGCTTACGCCCCGCCCCGGCCGATGATCCAATCCTCGGTGAATTACGGGCAGGCCGAACCGCAGCTCGCAGCCCCGTGCTGGTCTTCCGTCGAGGTTCGGACGATGGAAGCTAGAAGCCGGGCGGGATGCCGCGGGCCTGGCCTGCGGACCAGCAGCTCGCGGCGCGGCGGCAGCGGCGGTAGCGCTCGAGCGCCGCGGCCAGTCTCGCCTGATCCTCGCCGGTGAGGACGGGGTAGGTGTTGTTGAGCTCGGCCGGGTCGGTGCGGCGGTCGTAGAACTCGCGGTCGCCGTTCTCGTACTCCACGTACGTGATGTTCGGGGTGCGCAGCGCGGTGTAGGAGTTCGGCATCCCCATCGGCCAGCCCTGGATGTCCGGATCGCCGGCGACGAGGCGGGGGTGGAGGTGCTCCATCAGCAGCGCCCGGCGCCAGCGCCGGGGCTGCTCGCCCGCGATCAGGGGGGCGAGGGAGCGGCCGTTGCGGCGCCAGTTGGGGCGTCGCCGCCCGGCCCACTCCTCGAACGTCGGGGCCAGGTCGACGGTCCCGGCGAGGTGCGAGGAGACCGCGCGCTTGGGCACGTCCGGCCCGGCGACGACGAGCGGCACGCGCACGTCGTGGTCGAACGCCGTCCGCTTGCCGAACGTCAGACGGTGCTGGCCGAGGTGGTAGCCGTTGTCGGAGCCGATCACGATGTACGTGTTGTCGGCAAGCTTCTCGCGCTTGAGCTTCCTCCGCACCGCGCCGATCAGCTCGTCGAGCGCCTGCACCGACCGCGCGCGCCGCCGGTTGTGCCGCAGCAGCCGCTCGTAGAACTCGAGGGTCAGTGGTGGCCGCTGGCCGAGCCACGTCGGGGGGTTCAGGTTCTGCGCGTCGTAGCTGGGGAGGATCGGCAGCGGGAGGTCGCGGAACATCCACCGGTGCCGCGGCGCGGCCCGCGCCGGGCGATGCGGGGCGAAGCTCGAGATCTTGATGAAGAACGGCCGCTTGCCGGGGTGGATGAAGCCGAGCGCGCGGCGGGCGAGCACGTCGGTCAGGTAGGCCTCCGGCCTGCGGCCGAAGCGCACGAGGTTGCCGTTGTCGGACATCGTGTAGCGGAAGCCGCTGTAGCCCTGGTTGGTCACCAGCCACTCGTCCCACCCCGGCTCGACGCCGTGCCGCGCCGGGACGTAGTGGTTGAGGTACTTGCCCATCAGCGCGGTGCGGTAGCCCAGCTTCTGCAGCGAGATGCCGATGCTCCGCTTCTGTGCGCCGTGGTCGCGGAACGCGCCGTATCCACCCTCTGGCGGCGAGTTGGTGAGCACGCGCGTGTTGTGCGGGAACTGCCCGGTGAGGATCGTGGCCCGCGAGCTGCAGCACAGCGAGTCGGCCACCACGAACTGGTCGAAGGTCATCCCCTGGCGCTGCAGCTTGCGCACTTGCGGCATGTGCTGCACGAGGTCCCAGGACAGGTCGTCGGCGAGCACGTAGACGATGTTCGGCGGACGGACCTCGCCCGGCGGCGCGGCTGCCACCGCGGGGCGGGCAGCGCTCAACAGCGCGGCGCACGCCACGCAGAAGAGAACGATGTGCGTGCCCCGAAAGCCCAGCACTGCCGGCGACATCTGAGCACATCCTCCGGCAGAACGCGGAATCACGGCGCGCCGGGCTGCTAGGTTCGCGCCCCGTGAGCCCAGAGATCATGCGCCGGTTCCACAACATCCTCCGCCGGACGGGCGTCAAGCCGCAGCGCGCGCTCGAGGTCGGCGGCGTGATGGGCAAGGGGTCGCTGCTGCGCTTCCCGGAGTTGGCGGGAGCCGAGCGCTTCTGCCTCAACCTCGCCGAGATGCCGAGCGCCGACGGCATCACCTCGATCACCGGCAACGCCAACAAGATGGACATGTTCGAGGACGATTCGTTCGACCTCGTGCTGTGCTGCTCGACGCTCGAGCACGACAAGCACTTCTGGCTGTCGGTAGCCGAGATGAAGCGCGTGCTGCGCCCCGGCGGCATGCTCGTGATCGGCGTTCCCGGCTACACCAAGCGTGACGACGACCAGGGGCGGTCGACCGTCACGTACCGGGTGCACTTCAAGTTCGACTACTACCGCTTCAGCGAGCAGGCCGTGCGCGAGGTGTTCTTCGACGGCCTGGAGAGCGTGAAGGTCTCCGCCGTGCTGACCCCGCCTCGCCTGCTCGCCCACGGCCGCAAGCCCGGCGGGCGCGACGCTCGCACCGCCGCCGCCGAAGCCGTCCGCGGCCTACGCGGCGCGCTGCCCAGCCGCGCGTAGCTCGACCACCGACGCCTCGATGCTGTCGGCGCCGAGCGCGCGGGCCACGGAGACGCGGTGGTGGCCGTCGCGCACGAAGTGGCGTTCGCCGACCCGGTAGACCGAGATCGGCGGAAGCGAGCCGCCGGCCCGCGCGGCGAGCCACAGCTGCAGCCAGCGCTCGCGGCTCCACTCCGGCGGGCGGAACGCGGCGTCGAAGCTCTCCGCCTTGTGGCGGTCGGTGGTACCGGCGATCGAGTCGACCGCGATCGCCTGCACGCCGAGCGTGCGCCGCGGCGCCGTGGCCCCCCAGCCGGCGTCGTCGGGCAGGTACGCGAGGGTGCCGGCGCGCCGGCGGGCGACCCGGCGGTACGCGCGCTCGGCCTCGACCCGGCTCACGCCCGCAAAGCCCAGCGCGCGATCGATGCCGAGCAGGACGCCGACGAAGCCGAGCAGAAAGCCGGCCAGGCCGCCGACGATGAGCGCGCTGCCGCCCAGCGCCGCGGGGAGGACGAAGCGGGAGAGGGCGGCAGGGAGCATTCACCCAATTCCTCGCGCGAGCCCGGCATGCTGTGACCAGCGTTCGAGCGCTTGCGCGGCTCGCTCGCCCGCGTCGTTGGCGGCGATCCAGCGCGCCACGCCGCGCGCGTTCTCGCCCAGCCTGGGGCGTGCGAGCGCACGCCGCACTGCGAGCCGGACGCCGCGCGGTGTCGCGTACCGTCGCGGCAGACGCACACCGAGGCCCGCTCGGTCCACGCGGGCGGCGTTCTCGGCCATGTCGCCGCCCGCGGGCGAGACGACGACCGGGCACCCGCACGACAGCGCGCGCGTGAGCGTGCCGTGCCCGCCGTGGGTGACCACGAGGTCGCACGCGGGCATCGTGCGCGAGTACGACAGCCAGGGCACGAGGACAGCATTGGCGGGCGCGCGCAGCGGGGGAGACGGCTCACGGCCGTTCCAGGTCGCGATGACCCGCACCGGCTCGCGGGCAAGGCCCTCGAGCGCCGCTCGCAGCAACCGGTGGCCGGGGTCCTGCGCGGTCGAGGGCGCCACGAGCACGACGGGGCCCTCGCCCGGCGGCGGTGCCACGGGCTCGGCGGGCGGCTCCCACAGCAGCGGCCCGACGACCCGCAGGTACGGCGGCCAGTCGCGCGGGTACTCGAGCTGCGGGAGCGAGGCGACCAGCGCCAGCGAGCGCGAGACGCCGGTGTGGACCCACGGCAGCGGGCCGAGCCCGAGCCGCGCGCGGCAGTCGTTGTACTCGCGCCGCCCCTGCTCGAGGCCTCGCGCGACGAGTCGGTCGGTCGACCGCCACAGGGCGCGCCCGGCGGCGGTGCGCGGGAGCCGGGCGCCGATCGAGTAGGGCGGGAAGCCGGGCGGCAGGTCGGGGTGCAGGTGCGGCACGAGCGTCGCCACCGGGACGCCCTCGAGCTCGGCGGCCAGCGCCGGGGCGGGCGTGAGGATGTCCGACACCGCGACGTCCGGCGCCGTCTCACGTACGACCGGCTGCGTCTCCCGCGCCCCGCGCACCGCCGCCGCGTACGGCTTGAGCGGCCGCTCGCGCGTGGGGAAGACCTGGTACTCGGGCGCCGCCGCGAACCCCATCCCCGCGCCCGTCGCCGCCGACTCCCACCGCCGCCAGGTCTGCAGCGTCACCTCGTGCCCGCGGGCCACGAGCGCCTCGCCGAGCGCGAGCATCGGGAACGCGTGCCCGGGATCCCCGAAGGCGCCGAGGAAGATCCTCAACAGGCCCTTATGCCGCGAGCTCGGCGACGTGCCGGAGCTGCTGCAGGCGGTCCTCGAACGTCCACGCCATCGGGGAGACCATGAGCGTCCCGACGCCGGCGTCGCGGAACACCGCCAGCCGGTCCCGCACGCGGTCGGGCGGGCCGCACAGGGAGACGGTGTCGATCAGCTCTTCGGGCAGTGCCGCGGCCGCCTCGTCGCGCTTGCCCTCGAGGTAGAGGTCCTGCACGCGCTGGGCGGCGTCCTCGAAGCCGTAGCGGCGCACGAGCGCGTTGTAGAAGTTCTTCTCGCGCGACCCCATCCCGCCCACGTAGAGGGCCACGAACGGCCGCATGGCGTCGCGCGCACCGGCGGCGTCCTCGGTGACCATCACGTTCACGCTCGGCGCGATCTCGAAGTCGCCGAACCCCTTCCTGCCGTCTCGGCCAGATGCCTCGCCGCCGCTTCGCTGGCCGGCCTTGGAGAACCCCTCCTCGAGCAGGGGCCGGAACTCGGCGACGTGCTCGGGCGAGAACAGGGTCGGGATCCAGCCGTCGGCGATCTCGGCGGCGAGCGTCGTGTTCTTCGGCCCGATCGCGGCCAGGTAGATCGGGATCCGCTCCTGCACGGGCGCGATCGTGAGCTTGAGCGCCCGCCCAGGGCCGTCGGGCAGCGGCAGCTCGAGCGTCTCGCCCTTGTACTCGAGGCGCTCCCGCGAGAGCGCCTTGCGCACGACGTCGACGTACTCGCGCGTGCGCTGGAGCTGGCGGGCGAAGCGCTGCCCGTGCCATCCCTCGGCCACCTGCGGCCCGGAGGAGCCGATCCCGAGGATCATCCGCCCGCCGGAGAGCTGGTCGATCGTGGCGGCGGTCATGGCGGTCATGGCCGCCGACCGCCCGGGCATCTGGAAGATCGCCGACCCGAGCCGGATCTTCGTCGTGGCCTGTGACAGCCAGCCGAGGATGGTCGCCGCGTCGGACCCGTAGGCCTCCGCGCTCCAGACGGAGTCGTACCCGAGCCGCTCGGCCTCCTGCACGAGCCGCAGCTGCTCGTCCGAGCTCAGGCCGAGCCCCCAGTATCCGATGTGCAGGCCGAGCTTCACGGGCGCGGCGACGCTATCAGCCGGTCGCGCCGATCCGGTCCACCAGGCGGAGCAGGTGCAGCGGCGAGAACGGCTTGGTGAGGAAGAGGTCCGCACCCGCGGCGAGCGCGCCGCTCTCGGCCTGGGGGCCGGAGGCACCGGTGAGCATCACGATCGTCGCCTCGGCCGTCGCGGGGTCCGAGCGCAGCCGGCGGCACGCCTCGATCCCGTCCAGGCGCGGCATCTCGACGTCGAGGAAGACGATCTCGGGCCGCGAGTCGACGGCCCGCTCGACCGCCTCGGCGCCGTTGGCGGCCTCCTGCAGGCGGTAGCCGGACACGTCCTCGAGCGTCGTGGCGATCAGGCGCCGGATCGCGGCGTCGTCGTCCACGATCAGGATCGTCCGGGTCACGTCACCGCGTCCCGGATCTCGGCCAGGCGCGCGTCCGGGATCGTGTCGAAGGCGGCCACGACGGCGGGATCGAACTGCGAGCCCGCGTTCGAGCGGATCTCCTCGCGCGCCCGCGAGAAGCGGGTCGCGCGGCGATACGGCCGGTCCGTGGTGAGCGCGTCCAGCGCGTCGGCGACGGCGAACACGCGCGCGGGGAGTGGGATGGCGTCGCCGGCCAGGCGGTCGGGGTAGCCGGCGCCGTCCCAGCGCTCGTGGTGGTGGCGGACGACGAGCTTGCCCTCGCCCAGGAAGTCCACGTCGCGCAGGATCTCGGCCCCCACCTCCGGGTGGCGGGCGACGAGCGAGAACTCCTCCGCGCTGAGCGCGGCGGGCTTGAAGAGGATCGCGTCGGGCACCGCGAGCTTGCCCACGTCGTGCAGCAGGAAGCCGAACTCGAGCCCGGGCGCTCCGACCGTGTCGATCCCGATCGCCTCGGCCAGCGCGATCCCGTACGCCGTGACACGCTCGGCATGCTTGCCGGTGTAGGCGTCGCGGGCCTCGACGGCGTTCGAGAGCGCCCTCACGGTGGCCTTGTAGGACTGCCGCAGCTGCTGCGCGCGGCTGCGCTCCTGCTTGAAGACCTCGCGCAGGTCGGCGGCGTAGCGCTCGAGCTGCTGCTGGCGCGCGTGGGCCTCCCGCTCGGTGCGGTCGAGGCGAGCCTGCAGGAGGGTGTCTTCGTCCATGTCGGTCACACGTCCTGCCACCGCGGTGTCCACGGTACCGACAGCGATAACGCTCGTGGCGCGGATCTCTTGCGCAAATCCGTTCAGAGATTCTGGCCGGGCCGCTGGAGGACGATCTCGGGCACCACGCAGGCGGGCGAGGTCTGGAGCACGAAGCGCACCGCCGCAACCACGTCGGCAGTGCTGATCATCGCCTCGGGCGCGACCTGCTCCTTGATGAAGTCCGTCATCGGGGTGTCGACGAACCCGGGGCAGAGAGCGACCGACTTGATCCCGTCGCCGTTGAGCTCCGCGTTCATCGCCTGCGTGTAGCCGATCACCGCGGCCTTGGTCGCCGAGTACACCGACAGCCAGGGCTGGCCGGCCTTGCCGGAGATCGACGAGAGGTTGACGACGAGCGCGTTGCGGTGCTCGCCGCCGGCCGCCTTGAGGAGGTCGAGCGCCTCGCGGTAGAAGAGCACGATTGCGCGCAGGTTGAGGTCGAGCTGCATGTCCACGCGCTTGGTCTGGTGCTCGCCGGCGGGCGCGCCGAAGCCGACGCCGGCGCTGTTGACGAGCACGTCGAGCCGGCCGAACCGCTCGCGATGGGCCGCGACCACGCGCCGGATGTCGTCCTCCTCGGTCAGGTTGGCGGCGACCTCCTCGACCTCGTGGCCGGCGGCGCGCAGCTCCTCGACCGCGTGCGAGAGCTTCTCGGGCCGGCGCGCCGCGACGGTCAGCGCATGGCCGTCCTCGCCCAGCGCGTGAGCGATGGCGAGCCCGATCCCGCTCGAGGCTCCGGTGACGAGCGCGGCGCGGTCTGGCATGGAGCTGGAGTCCTTTCGGTCTGGGACCCGCTATCCAATCAGGGATGCGCATGCCGCTCACGGTGATCGCCGTCCTGATCGTGGCCCTGCTGGGCCTGTGGGCACTGACCGAGGACGAGGAGGGCGCGGCCGCTCCCGCCGCGGCCTCGGTCGACGTGATCGCCCGCCGGGTCGAGGCGCTGCGCTCGCTGCGCTTCGCGCGGCTCCCGGATCCCGTCACGGTCAGCCCGCGGCAGGCCGAGCGCGACGGCCTCGCCGACCTCGACCGCCAGTACCCGGCGGCGCGCCGGGAGGCCGACGAGGAGATCTACAAGCTGCTCGGGCTGATCGAGCCCGACGCGGACCTGCGAGAGATCAGCCGGTCGCTGTTCGGCGAGGGCGTGGCCGGCTACTACGACCCGCAGGACGGGCGCCTGCGGGTCGTCGAAGGCGCCGGCACGGGCACGCGGGTGCTGGAGGAGATGGTGCTCGCCCATGAGCTCACCCATGCGCTCGAGGACCAGCGCTTCGGCCTCCCGACCGAGCCGGCAGCGACCGACGACCGCGAGCTCGCCCGCGCCGCCCTGTACGAGGGGAGCGCGACCTCCCTCATGTACGCCTACGTGCAGCGGTACTTCAGCGTGGAGGAGGCGCTCGGCGGCCTGCTCGGCTCCGCGTTCGAGGACACCGGCGACCTGCCGTCCTTCCTGCAGGCGCAGCTGCTGTTCGCGTACCTGGGCGGCGAGCGCTTCGTGGGCGACCTGCTCGAGCGCGCCGGCGGGCGCTGGACGCTGGTCGACACAGCGTTCCGGCTGCGGCCGCCGGCATCGACCGAGCAGGTCATCCACCCACGGGCGTACTTCTCCGCCGACGAGCCGCGGCGCGTGCGGCTGCGGGCGGGCGCGGTGCTCGGACGCGGCTGGTCGCGGGCGCGGGCCGGCACGTGGGGCGAGCTGCAGACCCGCGAGCTGGTCCGCTCTGCGGAGGCCGCGGCCGGGTGGGGAGGGGACCGCTACGAGCTCTGGCGGGCGCCCGGTGCGAGCGTTCTCGTGATGCGCTGGCGCTGGGATACAGCGCGCGACGAGGCGGTCTTCGCGCGGGCCCTGCGCGAGTGGGCGGGCGAGCGGCGCCCGGGCGCGGCGGTCGTGCGGCGCGGCGGACATGTCACGCTCGCGATAGGCTCGCGGGCTGGCCTGGCGCGGCGGGTGGCCGGGGGCGCCTGACGGGTACTGGGGGACGGATGAACGAGCAGCGGCGAGCGCAACGGGCCAGGGTCGAGCTGCAGTGCACGCTGCGGCGCCGCAGCGGCACGCCGATCTCCGGCCGCACCCTCGACCTGGGGCCGGGCGGCATGCGCGTGTGCACCTCCCGCCCGCTGGCGACCGACGAGGTGCTCGTCATCGAGGTACCGCCGCGCATCGTGGGCCGCGGGCGCGTGCTGCGCCAGGCCGGGCACGACTCGTATGCGGTGCGCTTCGAGGTGCTCGACGAGCCGGCGCGGGAGGAGCTGCGCCGGCTCGTGGATCCCTAACGGGTCAGATGTCGCCGCCGGTCGTGTCTCCGAGCGGGGCGAGCAGGTTCTTCTTGCCCTCGAAGGCGAACATCAGCAGGTCGCTCATCCGGAACGTGGCGTCGTTCGGCCCCAGGTTGGGCCGCCAGGTCGGGTCGCGGACGATCGAGGACGTGCTGCCTTCCATCGCGCGGTGGAACGTTTCGGCGACGATCCGCGCGCCGACGCCGTTGAGCCTGCCGTTGTTGAGCTCGGCCTCGCGCAGGATGTAGAACCAGAGCGGGGTGTTGGTGAGCAGGCCGTCGCGCTGGCCCGGGGCGAGCCCGTCCAGCTTGGCGCCGTTCTTGCCGTCGCGTAGCTGGGCTCTCGTGAGCTTGGTCAGGGTGACGCCCTTGCCCTTGAGGAACGTCGCCATCTGCTGGCCCGTCGCGAGGCGGACCATCCGCGCGCGCCGCAGGTTGCGGAACGCGAGGTCGTCGCGGATGCCGCCCGCGGGGTCCCCGGTGGTGTTCGTCGGCAGCGCGTGCAGGGTCGTGGCGAGCGTGGTGTCGATCCGCATCGCCTTGTTGAGCGACCCGGGCGGCGCGAGGTCGTTGCGGTTCTGCTCCTTCTTGAAGTCGTACAGCCGCCGCCAATCCGCGATCCAGTTGCTCGGCAGCCGGACGCCCCCGAACAGCGTGCCGCTGAGGCCGGAGAACTCGAACAGGAAGCCGAGCGTGCCGTCGCCGCTCGGGAACGCTGCGTTCCAGTCGTAGGCGTCGCGGACCATCGCGTGACCGAGCCGGAAGGCGGCGATCGAGAACTCGATCGGCATCGTCGGGATCGTGGTTGCCGCGGCGCCGACCTCGAACGCCTTGCGACCGCTGTTGAAGACGTTGCTGACCACGCCCGGCGCGGCGATCCGCGGCAGGTAGTCGGTCTTCAGCATCCACTGGTAGTGCCGGGTGACGATGTCGCGCGCCGTCGCGAACTTCTGCGTGGCGGGCATCGCGTTCGGCAGGCTGTCGACGACCCGGTTGTGGAAGCGGATCATGGCCAGGTGCGTCTGGGCGACGGCCAGGTTCTCGTCGTTGCGGGGGTCGGGGATGTTGGCTTTGCGCTTCTTCGCCTTCGAGCCGCTGCCGCCCACCCGCGGCAGGTCGAACCCGTCGCGGGCCTGGAACGGCGGCGGGCCGACCGCGTCCGTCTTGCCCATCTTCAGCCGCACGCCGTCGCTGTAGAACTTGGCCGACTCGGGGTCGCCCGGCCCGGCGCCGTACAGCGAGTCGAGGTCCAGGCTCGGCGAGCGCGCCTGCAGCAGCTGCGCGAGCGGGATGTTCTCCCCGAGCGCGACCGTCGACTTGTCGAACGTGAGGTCGTGGTCGATGAACTGGCCGAGGTACGTGTAGCCCGCCGGGATGTTCCCGAAGCCACCACGGCCGGCGGTCATCGCCCGCGCGAGCTTGCGGTGGTTGGGCTCCCCGAGCTGCTTGCCGGTCCCCTTCGGCCCCATCCGGCTGAAGCGGAACGGCGGCACGGCAGCGTCGACGTTCGCAGCGACGGCGGGCGCCTGGCGGCCTTCGCCGGACTCGGAGAGCACACCTTCGCCCTCGACCCAATAGCTCTCGAATCCGTGATGCGCCATGCCGCCTCCGAGGTCGCCTTTCCTGCGCGACCCTAGTCACGGCTCCGACGGGGTGTCAACCACCCCCACGGCCCCCGCCCGGCGTAGATTGCCCGCAGGGCCGGTAGCTCAGGGGTTAGAGCAGCGGACTCATAATCCGTCGTGCGGTGGTTCGAATCCACCCCGGCCCATCATCTAGAGCCAAATGCGACGCAGCCGTGCACCGAGCGTGCACCGAGAGGTGTCGGTGTATCGCTACAGCGGCGGCGAGCCCGACCTGCTCTGATCCACCCGCGCCGAATAACGCCCCGAGAATGCCCGTAACGCCCGGAGACACGAGGCGATGGATGTATCGCTATCTCGAGAGCCACGCCGGCTCATTCGACAGCCCGGCATGGACAGCCCGGCATGGCAGGTCGAGGGCGACAAACACATCCCGACCCTCGTGGCGATTGCGAAAGTGGTGGCAGTCAGTCCGACTCTTCGCGGGCGCGCCCGTAGCGCTCGTAGATCACGCGCGAGCCGAACGTCCTGGTCTCGATCAAATCCAGCGGGACGTCTTCGGTGACCGGCGGCAGGAACGGCGTGCCGCCTCCGACGACGACCGGGTAGCGGAACATGCGCAGCTCGTCGACGAGGCCGAGCTCGATCGCCTGCGCGGCCAAGCCGGCGCCGCCGACTTGGACGTCCTTGTCGGTCGCGTCGAGCGCCGCGGCGAACTCCTCGGCCAGTGACGTCTGGGCGAGCCGGGCGTTGCCTTTGACGCTGTCGAGCGTGCGGCTGAAGACGACCTTCGGGATCGCGCACCAGACGTCGGCGAACGCGGCCCCGAGCTCGTCGTCGCGCGGCGACGGATCCGTCTCCCACACCAGCATCGTCTCGTAGAGCCTGCGGCCGAGCAGACAACCGCCGAGCTCGCTCACCAGCGCGGTGTGGAAACGAAACAGCTCCTCGCTCGGGGCCCCCCACTCGAACGCGCCCTCGCGGTCGGCGATGAAACCGTCCACCGAGACGCTCATCGAGAAGATCAGCATGGCGTCAGATCATCGCACCGAAGCAACGGACGATGATCGTGTCGACGTCGACGCGACGTCGCTCCCGCTCTCCGAGCCGGGGTCACGACCCCGTAACTGAGCGACCCCGCTACCGAGCTGTAGAACCAAGCGGGGTCGCTCGGGTCGATCTCATGATCCGTCGCGCGGCGGTTCGAATCCACCCCGGCCCACTCGAAAGGCCTGCGAAAGAGTACCTTTCGGCAATCGCGCTCCGCAACGTGTCCCGCCGTGTCCCTGGGGCGTCCTGCGTCGCCGAACGACCGCCCAGGGGTGCCCCCGACGCAGTCGTCACCATGGGTGGACCGCAGCGGGCGGCCGCCTGGCGGTCCACCGCGATTGCGACTCGCTCTTAGCGCACGCCCCTCCAGGACCCACGGATGATTCGCCGGTCGCATGTCTGACGCTCCGCCCCTGATGCTCTTGAGGCCTTCCGTGGCCGCTCGGCGGCGCCGGTTGCGAGCACAGCTGTGGCCGATCTTGGAGACGGCAGGCGCTGCCGTGATCGCCTGGTATCTGGCCCAGCTGTTGCTGTCTGACCGGGAGACCGGGTTCGCCCCGATTGCCGCCGTGATCTGTCTTGGCGCGACGCTGGGACAGCAGCGCGAGCGCGCGCTGGAACTGATGGGCGGGGTGGTGGTCGGGGTGCTGATCGCGGACCTGCTCGTGCGGCTGCTCGGGACCGGCCCGCCGCAGGTCGGGCTGATGGTGGTGCTGGCCATGTCGGCGGCGGTGCTCGTGGGCGGTGGAACGCTGCTGATGACCGAGGCGGGGGTGTCGGCGATCATCATCGGCTCGGCGGCACCGACGACCCTCGGGCTGTTTCCGACGCGTCCGATCGAGGCGCTGATCGGCGGCATCGTCGCCTTCGGCTTGCACTCGCTGGTGTTCCCGCCTAATCCGCTCCTCCACGTCAGCCGCGCCGCTCACGCGGTCTTCGGTGGCCTGGGACGCACCCTCGAGGAACTCGCCGCAGCGCTCGAAACGGGGGACGCGGGGCGCGCCCACGGTGCGCTGGAGGCGGCGCGCGACCTCGACGGCAACATCCGGGCGCTCGGCGAGGCGCTCAGCCTCGGGCGCGACACGGCGCGCTCGGCGCCCCTGCGGTGGGCCGATCGCGCCGCGCTCGACCGTCAAGAGGAGATCGGTCGACAACTCGACTTCGCGGTCCGTGACACGCGCGTGCTCGCGCGCGACACCGTGCGCTATGTGCGCGCAAACGGCTCCCCGGTGCCCGACGTCGCCGTCGCGGTCGCCGGCCTTGGGCAGGCGGTGTGGGCGCTCGCCGCCGCCTTCGATGACCCGGAGGCGCGCGAGCAACCGCGTCAGCTGGCGCTCCGGGCCGCGGCGCGCGCGAGCGAGGCGATGGCCCGCCATGCCGACCTGGCGCTCACCGAGATCGCCGGCCAGGTCCGCTCCACCGCCGCCGACCTCATACGCGCCGCGCAGGCCGGCACGCCCGACGAGGACGCGTTCGCCGAGGCCGCGACCGACGAAATGCTCGCCAACCCGCCCGACACGCCGGCCGACGGCCACCGGACCACGCCACCCGACAGCCCGACCTGACCGGTTCACGCCGTGGCCGCGGTCGGCCAGCAGCGCGCGGTGCCTGAGCACGTGCGGGCTACGGCGGTTCGCGGGCAGGGAGCACTGGGATGCGCTCCCGAGCTGTCGTGGCGGCCCATGCCGCGTCGCTGGTGGCGCCCAAGCCCGAGCTGTCGTCGCGGCGCAGCGACCTGCTACACCGACAGAGAGCGTCGCGTGATGCTCCATCACGAGAGGAGCGGGCCGCATGCCCGACCATCGAGACAAGCCGGCGAGTGCCATGGCCCACGGGTCCGCGAAGTGCAGCGACATCGAGCGCGTCCGCCGGGATGTCGACGAGGCGGATGCGCGCTCGGTGCGTGCGGAGGAGGTTTCGGTCGCACATCACCGCCAGCGGGTCGCCAGTCGCGTGGCAGAGCACGCGGAAGACGCTCGAGCCTAGCCGCCGGCGCTCGATCGCCTTCGTGCGGTTCCGCGCTGGAAGGATGCGGCCCCCCGATCCACGAGCAGGCATTGCGGGCGTCGATCGTCGAGCGGGAGGCACGAAGCGCGCCGTAGAGGCAAGCGCCTCGGGCCAGGGCGCTCTCATGATCCGTCGCGCGGTGGTGCGAATCCACCCCGGCCGATCGGACTCTCGAAGGCGAGCATCACGAGCGCGGGCGGGATCGTGCCGGGCAATGAGTCGAGGACGAGGAATAGCTGGTTCCACGCCTGCGCGACCGCGAACGTCGCGATCGCAGCCGCGACCTGGTGCCGGTGGTCGGCGGCCAGGATCCCGCCGACAAGCCCGGCCACGAAGAAGTCGCCGTAGTCGGTCGAGACGTCACCGATGTCGGCGACCTGTAGACGGGGGAGGCCCCCGGGGGCCGCCGCGTTGAACTGCTCGTTCTGGTCGCCGAACAGGTCGCCGAAGATCGCGATCGCGTCGATGCCCGCCATCGCGACCACGCCGACCTTGAGCAGCGTCAGCGGCGCCGCGCCGGCCAGCAGACGGCCGACGGTGACGACGGAGCCGACGATCAGGACGAGGCGTCCGACGCGGCCGAGCGGATCGTCGGGGGCCGCGATCGCCGCCGCCAGAGCCGGCACGGTGAGCACCGCGAGCCACGGGCGCGCGCCGTGAGCCGCCCAGCCGAACGCGAGCGCGCAGCCAAGCGGCACGAGCAGTAGCGCGATCCATGTGATCACGTCCGCGCCCGCATCGGAAAGCGCGATGAGCCCGACGCTCACGAGGATCGATACCGGAGCCACCAGCGCCCACCCGCGGCCACCGAGCCGCAGTAGCACGGCCGGAACACCGGCGGCCGGCAGCGCGACGCACGCTGCCTGCGCGGCGTCCAGCAGCGAGGTGTCGGGCTCGAAGTACAAGACCGTGCGTGGACACGGAGTCGACAAGCGGCGCTCGCCGGGCCGTGTCATCGTAATCGCGTGAAGTCGCGGACCAGGGTCGTGGGGCGGCGGATGGTTGTCATCGCCGTCGTGTCGGCGCAGCTCGGGTTCGTGGCACGCGGCTACTGGTCCGACCACAAGCCGTTCGCGTTCCAGATGTTCCCCGAGTCGAGCACCTGGCGCGCCGACGTCGTTCGGGTCACCGCCGACGGTCGACGCGTTCCGATCGAACGTCCGTGGTCGGGCTACCAGTGGGACGAGATGGTCCAGAACCGCGGGCTGAGGTACCCCGCGGTCCGCCACCACGCGGACGCTGGGCTTGCCAACCAGCTCGCGTTTCTCGAGGCGGCGCTCGACTGGGTCGCGAGCAACACGCCACGCGACGGCGAGACGCGGTACCTGGAGGCCACGGTGACGTCATGGCACAACGCCGACCCTCGCCGGGTCGAGGTCCTCCGGAGCCGTCTCCGCGAGGGGGCAGGGTGAACGCGTCCGCGGTTGACGCGCCGCGCCGCGTCCGCGGCGTGGTCGCCGCCTTCGACGAGCTGCTCGGCCGCCCCATCAGCATGCGGGCGCTCGCGTTGCTGCGGGTGCTGGTCGGCCCCGTCGTGCTGTTGCACCTGCGTCCGTTCATCTCCGACGCCTCGGACGGGCGAACGTACCGCGACGCCTTCTATGAGCCCTACGCCGCCTGGTACCCGGAGGTGCCCGACGCGCTGTACATCGCACTGCTCTGGCTCGCCGCAGCGGCTGCCGTCGCCATGTCGCTCGGCTTGAAGACCCGGCTGGCGACGGCGACGACGTTCGTGATCGTCGCCTACAACCTGTTCCTCTCGACGACGCACTTCCACAACAACCGGGCCTATCTCGTCATCGTCCTGGGGCTGTTGGCGATAGCGCCGTGCGGGCGTGAGCTGTCGGTCGACGCGTGGCTCCGCCGTCGTCGGGGGCTACCGGCACTCGCCCCGACGGCGCCGGCCTGGCCGCTGTGGCTGCTCCGGTTCGAGTGCGCCGCGGTCTACGGGGCGTCCGGCGTGAGCAAGCTCGTCGATCCCGACTGGTTTGGCGGCACCGTCACCTGGCAGCGCGTCGTGCGGGCACGAGACCAGCTGGACGCGTGGCCGCTGCCGGACTGGGCGGTGTCGGTCCTGACCGACCGGACCGTTCACACCGGAGCGGCCAAGATCGTCGTGCTCACCGAGCTGTTCATCGCGCTCGGCCTGTGGTGGCGTGGCACTCGCTACGCCGCCGTGTGGGTTGCCGTCGCCTTTCACGTCGCGATCCAAGTGTCGGCGCCGGTGCAGGTCTTCTCGTATCTCGGCATCGCCGTGTTGGTGATCTGGGCCGTGCCGTCCACCCGGGACCGGGTGCTCCGCATCGACGGGCGATGGGCGTCGGTGGCGCGCGCGTTCGACTGGCTGGCCCGCTTTCACATCCAGCCGGCTCGGCCAGGTTCCCGGCTGGAGGTCGTGGACCGGGATGGCGCGACCGTCCGAGGGACTCCGGCTCTCGCGTTGGCGCTCAGCCGCCTTCCGTTGACGGCATGGTTCGCGCTCCCGGTGACGCTGCTCTCCCGCCGCATGACGAGACGATGAGCGCAACCCGCCGCGCGTTGCGGGCCGGCCTGACGCTCGCGCTGCTCCTTGTTGTCGCGTTCGCGGTCGCGGCGCCGCCGGAGCGCTGCCCGACGGTCAGCGCCGGAGAGCTCCGGCGCTCGGCGGAGTCCACCGTCGGCTGGTTCGTCCGCAACCAGCGGGCGGAGGGCACCTGGCTGTACCTCTACAACGCCGACGACGACTCGACTCCGGTCGAGTACAACCCGGTTCGCCACGCCGGGGTGACGATGGGTCTCTACCAGGCCGCCGCGGCCGGATTGCCGGGGGCGCTGCGCTCGGCCGACCGGGGCACCGAGTGGGCGCTCGACAGACTCCTCGAACGCGACGGCTGGGCCGCGCTCGCTTCACAGGGGCGGATCGCGACGGGCGCAAGCGCGCTCCTGGTCGCGGGCCTCGACATTCGCCGGGAGGCCACCGGTGACCGGCGCTACGACGAGGTCATGGGCCGGCTCGGGCGCTTCTTACTCGCTCAGACCGAGCCGTCGGGCGCGGTGCTGGCGGCGTACGCCGCGACGCGCGGGGCACCGGTCCCCGGCGAGTACTCCAAGTACTTCACCGGCGAGGCCTACTGGGCTCTGGCGCGACTCCACCAAACCTTCCCGGGCGACGGCTGGGGCAAGGCCGCGGACCGCATCGGCGCCTACCTCGCGACGTCGCGCGACGAGGTCGAGGATCACTGGCCCCCGATCCCCGATCACTGGGCCGCCTACGGCGTGGCCGAGACCGTGGAATTCCCGGAGCGCGCCCGGCCGCCGCTCACCGAGGACGAGGTGGGCTACGCGCGCCGGCAAGCCGAGCTCTTCGGTATCCAGGCCCGGTGGGTCAGCCAGCGTTTCGGGCCGTGGGGCGAGTTGGTGCGGGGGAGCTACGTGCCCCGGGGAGGCGGGTATGGCGTGATCGGCGAGGCCCTCACCGGGTGGTGGCTGACCGCCCAGGAAGAGCCCCGGCTGGCCGACCTCCGTGGGCCGCTCGCCGAACGTGCGACCTGCATCGCCGCACTCGCCGTGCGCGCGCAATCGGACGGAGAGGATGCCGCGAGCGCCGCCCGCCCGCAACGGGTGGAGGGCGCCTGGTTCCTCGATGGCGAGACGCGTATGGATGACCAGCAACACGCGCTGGCCGCCCTGTTGCGGACGATCCCGATCGCTCAGGCGGGCGACCCGCCGAGCGGCCCCGGCGACGACGCGCCGTCGGGCTGGCTGTGGGTCGCCGCGCTGGTGCTGGCGCTCAACCCCGCCCGGGCGGCGTTCGGGCTCCCTCGCGATGCGAGGTCGCGGGGAAGCGTCGTCGGCATGGCCGCCGTCGGCGGGCTGATCGGCGGGCTCGTCGTGTGCATCGCCGCCACTGCAGGAGACCCGTTGCTCGACGCCCTCGATGTCAGCGAGCCTTCGTTCCGCACCGCGGCCGGGGTCGTGGCCGTGGTCGCCGGCATCGGCGACCTCTTCCGCCGACCACCTTCGCCCGAGCCCGCGCTCGCCGGCCGGCGCGCGGCGCTCATCCCGGTCGCGATCCCCATCGTCGCCCGCCCCGCCCTGCTCGTGCTGGCGCTGGCGGCGGGCGCCGACCGAGGTGTGCTCGAGAGCGTCGGCGCGATGGCGATCGGCATCGCCCTGTTGATCGGGCTGACGGCCGGGTCACCTATCGAGGGTCCCGGCGGCCGGGTCCTCCGGTGGACGGGCCGCCTGCTTGCGGCCGCGCTCGTCGCGTGCGGAGTCGTCCTCACCGTCGACGGCGTCATGGACGTCTAGGGATCAGTGCGGCGCTCGGTGGGCGAACAGCCCGTAGACGGCGGCGCAGCGGCGCATCGCGGCCTCGTCGACGTACTCGTGCGGGCCGTGGGAGACGTCGAGGCGTCCCGGGCCGTAGGCGAAGGCGGGGATCCCGAGCTGGGCGTACCAGCGGATCTCGAGCGTTCCGGGGCAGAGCTCGAAGCGGGGCGCGGCTCCCTCGACGTCCTCGATGCATCGGGCCAGCGTGACCGCCACCGGGTGCGACTCGTCGGTGCCGGCCGCCGGGGCGCGCTGGAGCACGTCGACCTCGACGGCGGCGCCGGCGTCGGCGGCGGCCCGGGCGATCGTGTCGGTCAGGCGGGCAAGCTCCTCTTCGAGGTCCTCCTCCGGGTTGAAGCGGCGGTCGACCGAGAACCAGGCCGATCCCGGCACGGCGTTGAAGTTCGCGCCGCTGCCGGTCGATCCGCCGACCACGAGCATCGAGCCGCGCGCCTCGTGGCTGTCCATCGGGAACGCCGTGCGCCGGGCGAGCAGCTCGCGCGTGAGCGGGCCGAGCGGCTCGGCCACCCGGATCATGTGCTCGAACGCGTTGACGCCGAGATGCGCCTGGCCGACGTGGGCCTCGCGGCCGCGCACGCCGACACGCAGTGTGATCGCGCCGCGGGACGCGTGCCAGACGACGCCGCCGGTCGGCTCGGCGGTCAGCATCGCAAGCGCCTCCGGATCGATCAGGCCCGCGTCGCGGAGATGCCCTGAACCGGCTTCGCTCCCGGTCTCCTCGTCGCAGACGAGGTGCAGCACGATCCGGCGGCCGCCGAGCAGCCCGAGCTCCCGCGCCGCGACGGCGCCGTAGAGCATGCTCACGAGGCCGCCCTTCATGTCGGCGGTGCCGCGACCCGTGATCCCGCCGTCACGCCGCTCAGGGCGGAACTGCGCCGGGTCCTGCGCCGGCACCACGTCGAAGTGTCCGTGGAAGTAGACCGTGCCCGGGCCGTCGCCGACGCCCGCGCGCACGAGGCACGGCTCCTCCAGATCGCCGCGAGGCGCGAGCTCGATCAGCTCGGGCTCCAGGCCCAGCCGCTCCATCGCGTCCCGCAGCACTCGCCCGCACCGGCCGAGCCCACGACCGGGCGGGTTCTCGGTGTCGATCGCGACCAGCTCCTCCAGCAGCGCAGCCATGTCGTCGGCCCGCGGCTCGAGCCAGGCCTGCACGTCGGCACGATCCATCGGGTGATTCTGCCCGTCTCACTTCGAGTCGTGGAAGATGACGCCGAGCGCAGTCCGCTTGCCGCGAGTGATCGTGGCGACCCCGCTCGCCGGGCTCAGCGCCCTCCGTCAGCGCATCGTGCAGGCCCAGGACGCCTGCGTCGCAGGGCGTGCATCCTCACCACGCCGCAGCAAATAGGCCCGGTTTACGGCGCGGCGGGACTCGACTAGAGTCGCGCGGTGAGCGAAAAACCCTTCAAGACGACGGTGCGTGGGCGGCGGGTGCTGAACGTCATCCCGTCGCCGAACCGGGAGCGCGACTGGGCGGCCGACACGGCCGTCGAGGCGGGGACGCTGGATGCCGCGGCGACCGTGCCGAACGCGAAGGACCTGCGCGAGACGTGGTGGGAGGTGGGGGACCAGAGGGCGACGGGGTCCTGCGTCGGCTGGGCCTCGGCCGACTCGGTGCTGCGTTGGCACTTCGTGAAGGCCGGGCGCGTCAAGCAGGCCGACCGCCTGTCCGTCCGCTTCGCCTGGATGGCGTCGAAGGAGATCGACTCGTACATCGAGCGACCGACGACGTTCGTGGAGCTGGCCGGGACGAGCATCAAGTCGGCGCTCGACGTCGCGCGCAAGTACGGAGCCGTCCATGAGAACGTGCTCAAGTTCTCGGGCGGCGGCCTGTTCCCGGGTGACGTCGGAGCCTTCTACACGCTCGCGTCCGAGCTGCGGATTCGCAACTACTTCAACCTGACCCTCGGCTTCTCCGGCAACAACGTCAAGACCTGGCGGCGCTGGATCGCCGAAGTGGGCCCGATCCTCACGCGACTGAACGTCGACGACAACTGGATGAACGCGAAGAAGACCGTGGGCAAGCTCGACGTCTACGACGAGGAGAGCGCGGACGGCGGGCACGCCGTGGCGATCGTCGGCTACCGCGCCGGCGTGTTCATCGTGCGCAACAGCTGGGGCACCGGCTGGGGAGACAAGGGCTTCGCCTACGCGTCCGACGCCTACGCCAAGGAGGCGTTCACCGAGGCGTACGGGGTCAACCTCTAACGGGACGATGGCGAGCGCCCGAGGACTTCCGGACCACCGGCCCCGAGGTCCAGCAGGCGTACTGGCACGGCTACGAGGCCGGCCTCGAGGGCTGATGCCCCCGCCATGACTCCATGGGGATGGTTTGGTTCGCCGGTCCGCCGGTAACCAACCATCCCCATGGCGGCAGGGGCCGGACCACTCACCGTGCGTGCGAGCGAGCTTCACCGCTACCGCGCCGCGGTGATCGAGTGCACGCATCCCGACGAGCGCGAGGCCTGCGAGCGGCTGCTGGGGCAGCTGGCGTTCCTCGAGACCGGCCCAGGCGGAACCACGGGCGCGGACGAGGTCACCTTCAGCGCGCCGCCCGACAGCGCCGCGCTCGCCCGGAGGGCGCTGGAGCGGATGCGGACGGAGCTCTTCCGGCGCCGCCGTCGCTAGTCGACGGCGACGACCTCGAGGTCGCGCGTTCCCCGAGGGGTCGCGATCTGGACGGTCTGGCCCGCGGCGGTACCGAGCAGCGCCTGGCCGACCGGGGACTCGACCGACAGCCGGCCCTGTGCGGCATCGGCGTCGACCGCCGACACGAGCGTGTAGGCGAGCTCGCGTCCCGATCCCCGGTCGACGAGCCGCACGCGGCTCCCGAAGCGCGCGACGGCCGAGCCCGGCTGCGCCTCCACAACCTCGGCGCGCAGCAGCCGGTCGCGCAGGCGCAGGATCTTCGTCTCGAGGATCGCCTGCGAGTTCTTCGCGTCGTGATACTCGGCGTTCTCCTTGAGGTCGCCCCACTCGCGCGCCGTCCGGATCCGGTCGGCGATCTCCGCGCGACCTTCGGTTTCGAGCTCGTGCAACTCGGCCTCGAGGGACCGGCGGTCCGCTTCGGTCATGACGACGCCGTCTGACATGGCGTGGAGCATAGGCGGAGGCTGGTGTCTATTCGTCCAGTCCCTAAAGGAAATGGGGTGGGCACCCGATACCGAGGGTGCTGACCAAGGCAAACCCGTCGTGAGGCGGGGACGCAAAGCCAGAGGTCTCGTCCACACGCGAGATGGCTCGGTTGCCGGCAAGGGCGAGATCCGACGCCCGAATAGGCACACCATCCTCCCCCAAGGAGCCATCCCGACATGTCCCGTCTCCAGGTCCTCGTGGGCCAGCCGAAGCTCGCTCTGGGCGCGCTTCTCACCCTGCTGCTCGCCGCCGGCGCCGTCGTCGGCTCGGGCGCCAACTTCTCGGCTGCCTCGGCCAACCCGGCGAACACGTTCGCCGCGGGCACCCTGAGCATCGACAACTCCAAGGACGGCGTCGCGGTGCTGACGGCCAGCGACCTGCGCCCCGGCGGTCCCGTCGGCCACCGGCACCGTCGACATCGAGAACACCGGCAGCCTCAGCGGCGCGTTCACCCTTTCGCGCACCGCGCCTGTCGACAACGACGGCGCCAACCCGCTCTCGGGCAAGCTCAACATCACGGTCACCGACTGCGGCGAGTTCGTGGGCGGCACCCCGCCGGTCTGTGGCGCCGGCGGCGACGACGTCGTCAAGTTCACCGGCGGCACCATCGCGCAGATGGGCACCGCCGGCCACGAGATCGACGCCCTTGGCACCTACGACGCGAACGAGAAGCACCGTTACGAGTTCACGGTCCAGCTCGACGGCAGCGCGAACGACAACTACCAGGGCGACACGTCGAGCGTCGAGTTCGACTTCAACGCGGTCTCCTAGACCGCAGCAGGCAGCTTCATGGGGAACGGGATGATCCGCCGCGCCGGGCGCCTTGCGTTCGGCGCGGCGCTCGCCGTTGCGGTGCTCGCCGCGCTGGCGACGCTGGCTCCGGCCCTCTGGGGCTGGCAGCGCTACGCGATCGTCTCCGGCTCCATGACCGGCACGTACGACCAGGGCTCGCTCGTGCTCGCCGAGGTCGTCCCCGTCGCCGAGCTGCGCGTCGGCGACGTCATCACCTACGAGCCTCCCGCCGGAGCGGGTCCCGATCACCTGATCACCCACCGCATCGCCTGGATGGGCCGCGACGACGCCGGCCAGCGGGTGTTCCGGACGCGGGGCGACGCGAACCCGGTCGCCGACCCGTGGACGTTCCGGCTCAGCCAGCCGACCCAGGCCCGCGTCCGCTACGGCATCCCCTACGCCGGCCATGCGCTCGCCGCCCTCGGGCGGCGCGACGTGCGGACCGCGGTCGTCACGCTCCCCGCGCTCCTGCTCGCCGCCCTCAGCCTCGCCGGCCTGTGGCGCCGCCTCGGCGCCGAGGCCGCTCGCCGCAGCGCGGAGGCCCCGGCGTGAAGCGCCTCGTCTCCACCTGGCTCGCGATCGCGGCCGTCGTCGCCGCGGCCACCGGGATGACCGCCTCCGGCGCCGACTTCGTGCCCGCGTCGAGCTCCCCGGGCAACGCCTTCGCGGCGGCCGCCGACTTCAACACCGTGGCCGTCTCGATGGACGACCCGGGGACCCCGCACCGCGGGGTCGTCTCGCTGTCCGGCACCGCGAGCTCCGAGCGCGGCATCGACCGCGTGCGCTTCCAGACCTCTCCGGCCGGCGCCGGGACGTGGACCGACGCCTGCGAGGACACCTCGGCACCCTATGCCTGCGACTGGGACTCGGCCGGCGTGGCCGGCGGCTTGCGCGACGTGCGCGCGACGGCCGTCGACCAGGCCGGCTACCAGCGCTCGTCGACCGTGCTCGCGCGGCTGTTCGACAACGCGCTGCCGGTGGCGAGCCTGAGCGACCCCGGCGTCGTCAGGGGCACCGAGATCTTGACCGCGACCGGCAGCGACGTCCTCAGCGGCCTGGCCTCGCTCAGCATCGCCCATCGCCCGGCCGGCGGGTCGTGGACCACGCTGTGCTCGGGTCTGACGTCGCCGCAGGTGTGCGCGCTCGACAGCACGACGCTCGCCGACGGCGCCCACGAGCTGCGCGCCCGCGCCACCGACGCGGCTGGGAACGAGCACGACTCCGTCTCCACGCGGACCGTCGACAACAACGCTCCGACCGCTTCGATCCCAGCCCTCGGGCCGGTGAAGGGCACCATCGCGGTCCCGGTCACGACCGGCGACGGCGCCGGCTCCGGCGTCAAGCAGGTCACGATCCAGATCCGGCAGGGCGTCGGCGCGTGGGCGAACCTGTGCGCCGTCGACACGGCGGCGCCGTGGGAGTGCTCGAGCTTCGACACCCTGACCCGCACCGACGGCGTGTACGACCTGCAGGCGATCGTGGAGGACAACGCGGGCTTCATCACGACCAGCGCCGTGACGACGTTCCGGATCGACAACGCGGTGCCCGCCACCTCGACGCTCACCAACCCGGGCTCGCCGCTCTCGGGCTCGGTCACGCTCAGCGGCACGGCGACCGACACCGGCTCGGGCATCGCCTCGTGGAAGCCGCAGTACCGCCTGGTGGGCGACACCACGTGGCTCGACGGGTGCACCGACACGACGGTGACCGCGCCGTCCAACTACTCCTGCGCGTGGGCGACCGCGGCCGTCGCCGACGGCATGTACGAGCTGCGCGCGCTCGCCACCGACGCGGCGGGCAACCAGTTCGGGTCGACCACCATCACGAACCGGCGCGTCGACAACGTGGCGCCTACGGTCTCACTCACCGACCCGGGCACTCCGCTGACCGGGACCGTGACGCTCAACGCCACCGCGTCCGACGGCGGCGGCATCGCCAACGTGACCTTCCAGCGCTCGCCGGCGGGCGCAGGGACGTGGACGAACATCTGCGCCGCCGACACCGCCGCGCCCTATACGTGCTCGTTCAACACGACGGCGGTCGCCGACGCCTTCTACGACATCCGCGCGGTGGCCACCGACAACTTCCCGCGGACCGCGTCTTCTGTCGTGACGTCGCGGTTCGTCGAGAACGTCGCGCCGTTCGGCGTGGGCGTCCAGACGACGTCGGGCGGCGCCATCGCCGGCCGGCCTGACGCGGGCGACACGATCTCGCTGACGTGGAGCGAGCCGATCGCGCCCGCCTCCGTGCTCACCGGCTGGGACGGCAGCGCGACGGCGATCACGGTCCGCCTCACGAACAGTGCGAACAACGACCGGATGGACTTCTACAACGCCGCCAACACGACACGGCTGAACCTCGTGCGCACGGCGACCGACCTCCAGCTGGCCCGCAACTACGTCAGCGGGGCGGTGGTCCTCAACGGGACGATGGTGCGCAACGGCAACACGATCACCGTCACGCTCGGAAGCGTCGTCTCGGGTGGCGGCTCCCTGGCAACCTCGACGGCGACGGGCGCGATCTCGTGGCGCCCCTCCGCCTCGGCGCTCGACGTGAGCGGCAAGGCGAGCTCGACCACGACGGTCACCGAGAGCGGCACCGCGGACTCGGACTTCTGATGCGTGGCCTGCTCCCCCTCGTCGCCGCACTCGGCATGGCCCTGTCCGCGCTCGGGCTCGCGTTCGCGGCTCCCCCGCAGGACCGCCGGGAGGCCGAGGGCATGCGCCTCATGTCCGGAACCGGCGACATCGCGATCGTCAACTCCCGCGAGGGCCTGGCGGTTCTCGGGGCGGCCGGCATGCGGCCGGGCGACCAGCTCAGCGGCACGGTGCGGATCGCCAACCCGGGCGTGCTGGGCGGGCGGCTCGTGCTCGGCCGAGGCGCGGTCGTCGACGTGCCGGGGGCGGGCGGGGGCAAGCTCTCCGACTCGCTGCTGTTGCGCGTGGTCGACATCACGGCCCCGGCCGCGCCCGCGACCCTGTATGACGGCCCGCTCGCCGGCTTCACCGAGCTCGCCGCCGGCACCGTGGCGGGCGGCGGCGCCCGCGAATACGAGTTCGCGGCCACGCTCGCGCTCCCGACCGGCGACCCCAACCGCTTCCAGGGCTCTGCGATGACCCTCGGGCTCCTGTGGGGCGCCACCGCGATAGCCGTGCCGGCCACGCCGACGCCGACGCCAGCGCCCCCGGGGCCGCCCGTCGTGCTCCCGCCCGCCCCGGGCCGACCGTGTCGCTCGCCGACCGGCTCGGGCTCCCGCGTGCGGGCTCGTGTGTGCGCGCGCGCCAGATGCGCTTCCGGCTGCGCGCTCCGTACGGCGGCCGGCTGCAGTCCGCGAAGGTTGCCGTGAACCGCAAGACGAAGGTCAAGGGCCGCAAGGCGCTGAAGCGGATCACCCTGCGCAAGCTCAGCACGCGCCGGACCACGATCTCGGTCGTCGTGAAGGCGTCCGACCGCAAGACGTACAAGGCGTCGCGCTCGTACTCCGCCTGCCGCAAGTAGGCGCTAGGTGATCGCGATCTCCTCGCCGAGCTCGAACGGCTCGACGAGCTCGATCCGGTCGCCACTCCAGAAGCGGCCCGGGTCGTACCAGCTGGCGGGGCGCTTGTCCGGCAGCAGGCCCATCGCCTGATACGTCGTGGCCACCAGCTCGGCGCAGTAGACCGCCTCCTTGGAGACCTCCCGGCGGCGAACGCGCCCGGTTGCCCACGAGCGCAGCAGGCCGGGCGTGGTGGGGAACGGGCGGCCGTCGTAGCGGTCGATCACCCTCATCAGCTCGTCCTCGCTCGAGCGCTCGAGCGTGCCGTGCAGCTGGCGCAGGAAGGCTCGCTGCCCGTACCTCTCGTCCCACGTGCGCACGGCGTCGGCGAGCACGTGCAACTGCACGCCGCGCTGGCGCTCGCCGGTCCACACGTCGGGCAGGGAGCGGCCGAGCTCGGCGTGCCAGAGCAGGGGCGGGAGGTCGTCGAGGGCAACGGCCATCCCGACGTGGTTGACCGGGCTATTCGTGACCGTCTGGATCGCGCGGTCGGCGAGCGAGCGGCCGCGGAACAGCCATACGTCGCCGGTCGCCGCCGTGGCCACCGCATCGGCAAGGGAAAGGGATGTCGGGTCGCTCACGGGCCGTAACCTACGCAATCCATGCGCATTCCCTGGAAGCTGATAGGCGTCGCGGGCGTGGCAGGCGTGGCCGCCACCGGCGCCGTCGTCGCGCGCAACCGCCGGCCGGAGAGCGATCTCGAGCCGGACGAGCTGCGCGACCGCCTGCGCGGGCGCCTCGCCGACGCGACGACGAACAACGGCGAGCCCGCGGACGACGACGGGTCACGGAAGCCCTGACCGGCGCGTCCGTCAGCGGCACCCCCGCGGTGCAGGTCCGCGGCCTCGTGCGCGAGTTCAAAGGCGGCATCCGGGCCGTCGACGGGCTCGACCTCGAGGTCGCCGAGGGCGAGATCTACGGCTTCCTCGGCCCCAACGGCGCGGGCAAGACGACCGTGGTCCGGGTCCTCACGACGCTCCTGCGGCCGACCGCGGGGAGCGCGTCGGTGGCCGGGCACGACGTCGTGCAGGACGGGGACGCGGTCCGCCGGGCGATCGGCGTCGCGCTCCAGGAGGCCGCCATCGATCCGCTGATGACCGGCCGCGAGCTGCTGCGCATGCAGGGCGCGCTGCACGGGCTGCGGACAGGCGAGGCGCGGGAGCGGGCGGTGACGCTGCTGGACCGCGTCGGGCTGACCGAGGCGGGCGACCGGCGGGTCGGCGGCTATTCGGGAGGCATGCGCCGGCGGCTCGACCTCGCGCTGGCGCTCGTGCATCGCCCGCAGGTGCTGTTCCTCGACGAGCCGACCACGGGCCTGGACCCGACGAGCCGCGTGGCGCTGTGGCGCGAGGTGCGCGCGCTGCACGCCGAGGGGACGACCGTGTTCCTCACCACGCAGTACCTGGAGGAGGCCGAGCAGCTGGCCGGCCGCGTGGGGATCATCGCGCGCGGCTCGCTCGTGGCCGAGGGAACCCCAGAGTCGCTGAAGGCGCGCGTGGGGCAGCCGACCGTGCACGTCGAGGTGGCCGACCCGGGGAGCGCGGCGCGGGCTCGCGAGGCGCTGGCCGACCTCGGCGAGGTGGAGCCGGCCAACCCGGCCGCCCCCGCCCGCGTGGCCGTGCGCGCGCCGGCGGGCAAGGCGGCGATCGCGCCGATCATCCTCGCGCTGGACGAGAGCGAGGTCGCGGTCGAGAGCGTCGAGGTCGAGACCCCGACGCTCGACGACGTGTTCATGGCCGTGACCGGCTCGCACCTCGAGGGCGCGGCCGTCGAGGCGCCCGCATGACCGTGGCGCAGGAGTGGCGGGTCGTGGCCGCGCTCGGCCGCCGCGCGACGAGCGTGCAGTTCCGCCGCGCCCAGCTCCTGATGCCGACGTTCGTGCTCCCGCTGATGCTGCTCGCGGTGATCGCCAGCGGGACCAGCGCCGCACAGGGGCTGCGCGGCTTTCCCGACGTCGCCTCGTACCTCACGTTCGTGGTGCCCGGGACGATCGTGCAGGGCACGATCCTCGCCGGGCTGACCACAGGCATCGCGATGGCCTCGGACATCGAGTTCGGGTTCTTCGACCGGCTGCTGGCGGCGCCGGTGCGGCGTACGAGCCTCGTGCTCGGCCGGCTGTGGGGGACGCTCGTCCTCGCGCTGCTCCAGGCGAGCTTCTTCCTCGTCGTGGCGCTGCCGTTCGGCGCGGAGTACCCCGGCGGGGTACTCGGCGTCGCGGCCACGGTGGGGCTGGCGGGCGTGACCGCGGTGGGGATGGGCGGCGTGTCGGCGGCGATCGCGCTGCGGACGGGCTCGCTGTCGCTGCTCCAGAGCCTGTTCCCGTTCATGTTCGTGCTGCTCTTCACCGCGCCGGCGTTCTTCCCGCAGGAGCTGCTCACGCCGGTGCTGCGGGACGTCTCGGCCTTCAACCCGCTGACCTACGTGGTCGAGGCGGTGCGGGGCCTGCTGGCCGGCGATGCCGAGCTCGGCGACCCGTGGCTCGGACTGCTGGCCGCGCTCGGGACGGCGATCGCCACCACCGCCCTGTCGACCCTTGCGCTGAAGGAGCGGCTGCGCCGCACATGAGCGCCGCCGTCGCACTTACGCTCTGGCGCCGCTCGCTCAACGAGGTGCTGCGCGTGCGCGGCGCCCTGCTGCCCGCCACCGTGGCGCCGGTGGTCTTCATGCTCGGGATGAGCGGGCAGTTCGGCCGCCTGACCGGGCTCGACGGCTTCCCGACCGACTCCTACCTGTCGTGGATCGTCCCGCTGTCGTGCCTCCAGGGAGCCGGCTTCGCGGGAGCCGCCACGGGGTCGAACCTCGCGCGCGACATCGAGCAGGGCTGGTTCGACCGCCTGCTGGTCGCGCCCGTGCCGCGCCCGGTGCTCGTGATCGGCCCGATCCTCGGCGCCGTCACCCGCTCGCTCGTGCCCGCCACCGTGGTGCTGCTCGTGGGGCTCGCGATCGGCGCAGAGCTGACCGGGGGCGTGGTGGGGCTCGTGCTCCTCTACGTCGCCGCCGCGAGCTTCTGCGCGATCGCCGCGCTGTGGGGGATCTTCATGGCGGTGACGTTCCGCACGCAGCAGGCCGGGCCGCTGATGCAGCAGGGCGTCTTCCTCGCCGTCTTCCTCTCGACCGCCTACACGCCGGTGGTGCTGCTGCGCGGATGGCTGGCCGCGGTCGCCGAGTACAACCCGGTCACCTACGTGCTCGAGATGGCCCGGCAGGCGACGGTCGTGGGGATCGAGCCGAGCCTCGCGCACACGTTGCCGGGGGTCGCCGCTCTCATGGGTCTAGCCCTGTTCCTGGGCGCGCTGGCCGTGGGGGGCCTTCGTCGCATGGGGCGCTGACGCCCGGCCTTGCCGCCGCCGCGCTCGCACGCGGTCCCCGCGAGGTCCCACCATGCGCGCGGTCAGCTCGCGCGTCCCCACTTCCACGGCCCCCGCGGCCACAGCCCGCGCGTGGACGAACGCCGGAAGGTCGTAATGGTCGCCCTGGAACCGATGCCGGGCGATGCCCAGCCGCGCGGCGAACGCGTGCAGCTCGTCGAAGCTCTCGTCGCTGACCATGTGGCTCCAGTGCTTGTAAGGGAGCGTGGTGTGCGGGTACTCCCGGAGCTCGTCGACGAGGATCAAGCGCACGGTTATACCGCTGCGTTACGGTGCCGCACCATGGAGGAGACGCTCGGCGCGGCGATCGTGGGGGCCGGCTTCATCGGCGCGGTCCACGCCCGGTCCGCGCGCCTGGCCGGGGCGCGCATCGTCGGCGTCGCCGCCTCGAGCCCGGAGAGCTCGCGGAAGGCCGCCGCGCGGCTCGGCGCCGAGCGTGCCGAGGCCGACGCCGAGGCGCTCGCGACGGCGGACGACGTCGACGTCGTGCACCTCTGCACGCCGAACCACCTCCATGCGCCGCTCGCGCGCGCGGCGCTGGCGGCGGGCAAGCACGTCGTGTGCGAGAAGCCGCTCGCGCTCGACGGGGCCGAGGCCGAGTCCGTCACGGCCGCCGCCGAGGCGGCCGGCCGCGTCGCCACCGTGCCGTTCGTCTACCGCTACAACCCGATGGCGCTCGAGGCGCGCGCGCGGATCGCCGCCGGCGAGCTGGGCCGGGTGCGCCTCCTCCACGGCGGCTACCTGCAGGACTGGCTCTCGCGGCCGGAGGACGACTCGTGGCGGGTCGATCCCGAGCTGAGCGGCGCCTCGCGCGCGTTCGCCGACATCGGCTCGCACTGGTGCGACCTGACCGAGTTCGTCAGCGGCGAGCGGATCGCCGCCCTCTGCGCCCAGACCGCCACGGTCGTGCCCGAGCGGGCCGATCGCGGGTCGGCACCGGCCTTCTCCGCCGCTGGCGACGACGACGCTCCGCGGCGCGCGGTGAACACCGAGGACCTCGCCGCCGTGATGTTCCGGACGGCCTCCGGCGTGGTCGGCACCATGGTGGTCAGCCAGGTGTCTCCGGGCCGCAAGAACCACCTGCACGTGGAGGTGGCGTGCGAGCACGCCAGCGTGCGCTTCGAGGAGGAGCGGCCGGAGACCCTGTGGGTCGGACGGCGCGAGCGCACCGAGGAGCTGTGGCGTGACGCGACGCTGCTCAGCCCCGCGGCCGCCCGCCACGCGATCGTCCCGGTGGGCCATCCCCAGGGGTATCTCGAGTGCTTCGACGCCTTCGTGGCCGACACCTACGCGGCGATCGCCGGCGGCGAGCCGGACGGCCTGCCGCGCTTCGCCGACGGCCTGCGTACCGCCCGCATCACCGACGCCGTGCTCGCCTCGGCCGCCGGCGGCGGCGCGTGGGTCGACGTCTGAGGCCGCCTCAAGCTTGCCCCGCGCCGGCCGATCCTCGTCGGAGGATGTCCTTCTTCAGCTCGCTCTTCGGCCGCCGGACCCCGCCCCCGCCGCAACCACCGCCGCCGGCGCCTTCGAGCGACACGCTCGTGCTCACCGGCGCCGGCCTCGACGGCGCCGCCGGCGCGGTGACCGTGACCGTCGTGGTGGGGGAGCGGAGCTTCACGGCCAAGACCACGCGCAAGAGCCTCGGGGACGGCTTCCCGGCCGAGTACGCCCTGCACGACTTCGAGGAGCTCGCCGCGGAGCCCGAGCCCGAGCCCGAGTTCGAGGCCGTGCTCGCCGCGGAGGCGCCTGACCCGCGCGACATCGCGGTCGTGCGGCTCCCGCTGACGGACGCCGACGGCTCCGTGCTCGGCTACGAGCTGGTCGTCGAGGGCGGCGAGGACGCCGCCGGGTCACAGGCGACCGCCGGGCTGCTGCTTGACGCGTTCGGCGACATCGGGCTCGAGCGCCTCTCCGGCCGCCATCCCGCGTGGCTGACGATGACGCCCGAGTTCCTGCTCGAGATCGGCACGCCGCCGGTGCGCCCGGACCGGGTCGTGCTGCAGCTGACCACCGGCCCCGCCTCCCCGGACGTGGTGGCTGCGCTCCAGCGCCTGCAGTTCAGCGGCTACACGCTGGTCATGGAGGAGTTCGACGAGGCGATCGCGCCGGTCTGCGCGATGCTCAGGGTGCCGGTCCCCGGCCGCAGCGACGAGGAGCTGCGCGCGGCCGTCGAGGCTCCGCTCGCCGCCGGGCTCGCGCTCGTGGCCACCGGCGTCGCCAGCCCGGCCGAGCTCGCTCGCGCCCGGGCGCTGGGCTTCACCGTCTTCCAGGGCGACTTCTACGCGAAGCCCGACCTCACCCGGCAGCGCCGGGTCGGCACGGGCGGGGTGGCCGCGCTGCGCACGCTGGCCGAGGTCGCGGCGCCCGACGCCACCTTCGAGCAGCTCGAGGCCGCCATCAGCTCCGACGTCGGGCTGTCGCTGAAGCTGCTGCGCTACGTCAACTCCGCCTTCTTCGCGCTCCCCCGCAACGTCGAGTCCGTCCACGAGGCGCTCACCCTTCTCGGGACAGCGACCGTGCGCCGGTGGGCGACCGTGATGGCGCTCGCCTCGGCCTCGGGCGCGCCCGAGGAGCTGATCGAGCTCGCGCTCCAGCGTGCGCGCATGTGCGAGAAGCTGGGCGGCGACGCCGCCGATGCGCACTTCACCGTGGGCCTCTTCTCGGTCGCCGACGCGCTGCTCGACGCTCCGATGGACGACGTGCTGGAGACGCTGCCGTTCTCGGACGAGATCCGCGACGCGCTGCTGACCCGCGAGGGCCCCAAGGGCGAGCTCCTGAGCACCGTGATGGCGTACGAGCAGGGCGAGTTCCCCGCGGCGGGCGGAGAGCTCGCCGGCGCCTACGGCGAGGCGCTCGACTGGGCCGGCGGCGCCGTCCGCGCCGCGGCCTAGATCGGGTGGGGGCCCCGCCCAACGGGCCATTCCGTGTGGAGCGATGTCCCGTTGGGCACCCCCTAGTCTCGCGCCGTCTTGATCATCCGCACCGCGGTGCTGACGACATAGAACGTCGCCAGCGCGAAGAACGCGACGCCGACGGCGGCGCGCACCTGGTCCTCCGACCACGGTGTGCGCTTGGAGGCGGGGGTGGCGACGGCGTCGGCGACCTTGCCGCGCCAGCTCGCGAGGGCTGCCTGGCCCAGCTCTGTGGTGCTCGTCATGCGGTGGGCCTACCCGGTCAGAGCCATCCCGATCGCCGGAAGCGCCAGTAGAGCATCACGCAGACGAGTGCGGTGACCGTCAGCACGAGCGGATAGCCGTAGGTCCACTCGAGCTCAGGCATATGGTTGAAGTTCATGCCGTAGATCGCCGCCACGCCGGTCGGGACGGCCAGGATCGCGACCCAGGCGGAGATCTTGCGCATGTCGTCGTTCTGGCGCACGGCCGCCTGCGTGAGGTTGGCCTGCAGGGCGCTCGAGAGCAGGTCGCGGAAGCCGTCGATCCGGCCGTTGACACGCAGGATGTGGTCGTGCACGTCGCGGAAGTAGGTGCGCAGCTCCGGGTCGATCAGCTCGTAGTGGCCGCGCGCGAGCTTGTCGACGGCCGGCGTGAGGGGCGTGACGGCGCGATGAAGGTCGAGCACCTCGCGCTCGAGCGTGTAGATGCGCTCGGCCGGGTTGCTGCGCGTCGGCGCGAAGACCTCGTGCTCGACGTCCTGGATGTCGGCCTCGACCGCCTGGACGACCGGCTCGTAGTCGTCCACGACGCGGTCGACGATCGCGTACAGCACGGCGCCGGCGCCGCAGCGCAAGAGGTCCGGCCGCTGCTCGATCTGCAGCCGCACGTCGTGCAGTCGGCTCTCTCCGTGGCGAACCGAGACAACGAAGTCGCGGTTGACGAAGAGCATGATCTCGCCCGTCTCGACGTCGTGGCGCTCCTCGATGTAGCGGACGGTCTTGAGGACGACGAACAGCGTGTCGCCGTACACCTCGAGCTTGGGTCGCTGGTGGGCGTTGACGGCGTCCTCGACCGCCAGCTCGTGGAGGTCGAACTCGCGCGCGACGGCGTCGAACTCCTGCTCGGAGGGCTCGAAGACGCCGATCCACACGAACGAGCCGTCGCGCTGGGCGGCCTCACCCGCCTCGGCGAGCGGGAGATCGCCGGCGCAGCGGGAGCCGTCCTCGTACACGGCGCAGTCGACGATCACGGGGGAAGTATCGCTCAGCGTGCGGCGAGCTGGGCGGCGCGCGATTCGAAGCGGCCGAGCTCGGGCCGTCCGAGGAAGAAGCCCTGCCCGCAGCCGACGGCGAGGTCGACGAGACAGGTCAGCTCACCCTCGGACTCGATGCCCTCCGATACCACGGTGGCGCCCACGTCGCCGGCGAAGCCGACGATCGCCGAGGCGAGCGACTGGCGCACCGGGTCCTCGTCGATGCCGCATACGAGTGTGCGGTCGAGCTTGAGGATCTCGGGCCTGACGCGCGTCACGTGCCGGAAGGAGGCGAAGCCCGAGCCGACGTCGTCCACCGCCACGCGCACCCCGAAGGCGCGCAGGCGCCCGAGCGCCGCGTCGAGCTCGGCGTAGTCCTCCACGGCGTGGTGCTCGGTCAGCTCGACGACGAGCGGGCGCTCGCTGGTGGCGAGGAGGGCCGCCAGGTCGGCTCGGGTGAGGACGGAAGGGGAGACGTTGCACGCCAGGTAGAGGCCGTCCGGAAGCCGGTCCTCGCGGCTGATGGCCAGCTCGACGACAGCCAGCTCGAGCTCGGGGCCGAGTCCGAGCGCATGCGCGTCGACGAACGTCTCCTCGGTCGGCAGGGGCTCGCCGTGGGAGTCGGTGAACCGCGCGAGCGCCTCGGCGCCCACGACGCCGCCGCTGTCGAGCGCGAAGATCGGCTGCAGCGCGACGTCGAGCCCGTCGCCGCCCGCCAGCCGGGCGATCCGCTCGCGCGCCTGCTCTCGGCGGCGGCGGTCGAGCCCGGCGATCTCCTCCTCCCGCCGGGCGCGCTCACGCTCGGCCTCGAGGCCGCGGCCGAGCTCCTCCTGCAGCTCGCGCAGCCGGTCGGCGACCGCGACGAAGCCGATCACGAGGCCGACCGCGGGCACCGCGAACTGGCCGGCGCGGAGCGTGAGGCTGGCCCACCACGCGCCCGCGTACTGCTCCGTGGCGAGCAGGTAGGAGACGGCGTCGAGGCCCGACAGCGCGGTGAGCGCGATCACGCACACCTCGCCCCAGGTCGGAGCGCCTCCCGCGCGGCGCCACCACGCGGCGACGACCGCGAGCTGGCCGGCGGCGAGGAGGGCGACCGCGGCGCGGAGGGCGGGCGCGTGGCCGCCGTCGGGATCGGCGAGGTCGCCGAGGGGAGCGGGGGAGAGGGAGGCGTAGGCCAGCAGCGCGATCGCGGTCCCGGTGAAGATCACCAGCGTCCGCGAGCGGGCGCGGACGCCCGCGACCGCGAGCGCGCTCGCCACGAGCAGGGCCGCGTGCCAGATCACGTAGCGGGCGGCGGCGGCGTCGGCGCCCTGGTCGACCGGCCCGCCGTCGGGGAACAGCGTCGGCTGCCCGAGCACGCCGGCGACCTGTCCGGCCAGGGCCACGGTGACGCCTGCGGCCATCCAGCGCAGCCGGTGATCGCTGACGGCGCGCGCGGAAGCGTGCAGGAGATGGGCGACCAGCGCGGCGCAGATCGCGCCGACCGCGAGCGTCACCGGCACGGCGACCGACGACTCGGGGTGACTCCCGGCGCTCAGCGCCACGACCGCGGCCAGCGCCGCCGTGACCGCGCACGCTGCGAGCAGCCGGGCGTTGACGCTCACCGGCGCGCGTAGGCTGAGGAGCGGGGACATGCTGTCAGTAGTGACCGAGTGTTGTTGTGCTCAAACCCGGTATTTCGTCCAGGGCGGTAGTGTGCAGGGACTTTGGGCGCGACGCTCGCGGATACGACGGTGATCGAGCCGGGCTTCGTGGTCGAGCGCTTCGGCGCAGCCGGCGACCGCCTCGAGGTCGCCGGGCACTGGCACGGGCTTCGCGGCCGGCGTTTCGTGCGCCCCGTGCTGTGGCTCCACCGGGGGGAGACGCGGCGGCGGCTCGTCGCCGTGCTCGACCACAAGCCGTGGGCCGCCGACGACGGCGACCCGTGGTTCGCCGCCTTCGCCTGGGACGGCGGCGCGCTGGACTTCGACCGCGCCGAGCTCGAGGTCGGCCGCGAGCTCGTCGTCGAGCTCCCGCTGCCGGGCCGCAAGCCCCCGCCCAGCACCCCGGCCCGTCCGCGCCGCCCGTCCGAGCTCGAGCGCACCCGCGAGGAGCTCACAGCCGCCACGCGCGAGCGCCGCGCGCTGCAGGCCGCGCTCGACACCGCCACCACCGACGCCGGCGACCTCGAGCGCCTGCGCGCCGAGCGCGACCGCGCCGTCGAGGCCGCCGAGCGGGCACGCGCCGACGGCGAGCGGCTCGTCAACGACGAGTACCGCCAGCGCGAGCGCGCCCAGGAGGCCCTCGACCGCGCCACCGACCGAGCGCGCGACACCGAGGCGGCGCTCGACCTCGCGCGCCGCCAGCTCACCGCCGCGCGGGCGAGCTACGCCCGGCTCGAGGCCGAGCGAGACGAGGCACGCCAGGCCCTCGCTGCGGCGATCACTGAGGGCGACAAGCCCAGCGAGCTGCTCGAGGCGGCTCAGGCCGAGCGCGACCAGGGGCGGGAGCGGTTCGAGGTCGCGGAGCGTGAGCGCGAGGAGGCGCGGCAGCGGCTCGAGGTCATGGAGCGCCAGCGCGACGAAGCGCGGGAGCGGCTCGCGGTCGCCATGGCCGAGGGGGACGAGATGCGTGCGCAGCTCGAGGCCGCCGCCGCCGAGCGCGAGCGGCTTCTCGGCGCGACCGTGGAGCACGACGTGCTGGCTGAGCCCGAGGCCCCGCCGGAGGAGCCGGCCAGGCGGGAGAGCGTCGAGCTGGCGGCAGTCCGTGCCGAGCAGCAGCGGCTCGAGGCGGAGCTCGCCGGTGCGTGGTCGGACCGGGAGCACCTCGCGGCCGAGCTCGCCGCGGCGCGCGACGGCCGCGAGCGCGTCGAGGCCGAGCTGGTCGCCGCGCGCTCGGATCGGAAGCGGCTCGAGCGCGAGCTGGCCGGGCGCGTCGAGCCGCCCGAGCCCCGCCCGACCATCCGCGTGACCCCGCAGCCGTTCACCACGAGCCGCATCGCGCCGCCGTCGTCCGGCGGCGGCCTGTGGATGGTCCGCATCATCGCGCTCGCGATGGTGGCCGCGCTGTTCGCGGCCGTTGGGTTGCTGTTGGCCGGCGTGTTCTAGGTCCCGGCGAACGTCAACTGCGCTGGGTAGGGAGGTTGGGATGCCGTCCGCGGTGCAGAGGTGGACGCGCGCGGTCGTTCCGGCGAGGGCGTGGCCGGTGAGGTGCCGTGGCGGTGCATAAGTGGACAATGTCTCGCTCTGGAATGTGGGCGTGTGCACTTACAGGCCGCGGGCGGTGTATAACGCGCCACGCTCGCGGTTTCGCGGCGCTCGTGGCCGGTTAGTGCACCCTCCCGCCGCCGGGCTCCTCCTCACCCAGCCGCAGTTGACTTTGACGTTGCCCGCGGGCGGCAACGAGGCGCGGTCAACCCGCCTAGCGCTTGTGGCGACGCGCCGCGTTCTCCGCGCGCTCGCCGAGCGCCTGCGCCACGGCGAACAGGATCAGGCCGGTCAGCAGCGCGGGGAAGAGCACGCCGAAGATCGCGATCAGGCCGATCGAGAAGATCCAGGCCTCGCTGAGCGCCATCAGCATCGGCCGGAGTCTACCCCCGGACGGCGAGCACCGCGTCGAGCGTGTCGGCCTCCGCCGCGGGCTTGTCCGGGCGGTGGCGGAGCACGCGGGCGAAGCGCAGGGCGACGCCACCCGGGTAGCGCGAGCTGGCCTGGATCCCGTCGAACGCGACCTCGACGACCAGCTCGGGGCGCACGTGCACGACGTGGCCCTCGCGCGCGACCTCCAGCTCGAGCAGCCGCGAGGTCTGCCATTCGAGCATGCGGTCGGTGAGGCCCTTGAAGGTCTTGCCGAGCATCACGTGCCCGGGGCCGCCGCCGGGCTCGCGCGCGCCGAGGTGGAGGTTGCTGAGCCATCCGCGGCGGCGGCCGTGACCCCACTCGGCGGCGAGCACGACGAGGTCGAGCGTGTGGCGCGGCTTGACCTTCAGCCAGCCGGCGCCGCGGCGGCCGGCGGCGTACGGCGCTTCGAGCGACTTCACGATCACGCCCTCGTGGCCGCGCGCGAGCGCGTCGTCGAGCACGACCCGAGCGGAAGCCGTGTCGGGCGCCGCGACGCGGGGGATCCGGCCCGGCTCGGGAACCAGCTCGGCGAGCGCGGCGAAGCGCTCGGACCCGGGCCGGTCGATCAGGTCCTCGCCGTCCGCGTGCAGCACGTCGAAGAAGAGTGCGGTGAGCGGCGCCGCGCCGGCCGGGCGGCGGGTGCCGAACCGGCTCGCCGTCACCTGGAACGGCTCGGGGCGCCCGTCCGCGCGCATCGCGATCGCCTCGCCGTCGAGCACCAGCGTGTCCGCCGGCAGGGCGAGCGCCGCGCGCACGACCTCCGGCACCCGCGCGGTGACGTCGTCGAGCGTGCGGGAGAAGACGCGCACCTCGTCGCCGCGGCGGTGCACCTGCACGCGCACGCCGTCGAGCTTGAACTCCACTGCCGCCGGGCTGATCCGCGCGAGCGCCGCGTCGAGGTCGTCGCCGGGCGCCGCGAGCATCGGCTGGACGGGCCGCAGCGGCTCGAGCGCGATCCGGCCGAGGCCGGCCTGCCCGTCGGCGAGCGCCACCGTCGCCACCGCCCCGAGGTCGCCGCGCAGCATCAGCGCGCGCCGCACGTCGGCGCGCGGCACGCCGGCCGCCTTCGATACGGCATCTGTCATCACGCCGGCAAGCGCGCCCTGCCCGAGGTCGCCGAGCAGCAGCGCCACGAGGAACCGCTGCTCGGACTCGGTGGCGCGGGAGAGCAGGTCGCGCACTGCCTCCCGGCGGCCAGTCTGCGAGCCCGGCCCGGCCAGCGCGCCGATCCGGGTGAACGCGTCCTCCACGCCGGCGACCTCCAGCGTCGGCTCGGCCGCCGGGGCCGGCAGATCGCGCAGCGCAGCCCAGCCGACGCCGATCTGCCGCTGGGTCAGCTCACCCGACAGCCACGCGACCGCCGCCGGCGTCTCGGCCGGCGTGGCTCCGCGCAGCACGCCGGCCAGCGTCTCCACCTTCGCGTTGCGGCCTGCCGTCGCGCGCACCGCGGCCGAGGCGTCGACGAGGTCCCGGAGCAGCACCCGACGGATCGTCTCACGGGTGGAGCACGCGGCCCTCCATCCCGCCGGCCACCGTCACCACCTGACCGCTCACGTGCCCGGACGCGAGCGGCGAGCACAGGAACGCGATCGTGCGCGCGACATCGTCGGTGGACGCGACCTTGCGCAGCGCCATCGTCGCGGTCACCGCGGCCACCGCGTCGTCGGTCAGCGCCTCGGCCGTCATCGGCGACACCGTCCAGCCCGGCGCGACGACGTTCACGCGCGCCAGCGGCGCCTCTCGCACGACCTCGTTCTTGAGCGAGAGGGCCAGCCCGTGCGCGATCGCCGACTTCGCGGCGGCGTAGTCCGCGTGCCCCGCCTCGCCGAACTCGCCCGCCGTCGACGCGACGAGCACGAGCGAGCCGGCGCCGGTGCCGGCGACGTGGCGCCCGTATGCGCGGGCCGTGAGGAACGTGGCGGTCAGGTTCGCGTCGAGCGTCGCGCGCCAGCGCTCGAGCGGCATGCGGGAGACGGGCACGTCCTCGGACGGCCACACGCCTGCGCAGGCCACGCATGCGTCGAGCCGCCCCAGCGCGTCGACCGCGGCCGGGACGAGCGCGTCGGCCTCGGCCTCCTCGCGCAGGTCGGCACGCAGCGCGACGCCACCGATCTCGCCGGCCAGCGCGTCGGCCGCGCCTTGGTTCGAGTGGTAGTGGATGCCGACGCGCGCTCCCTCGGCCGCGAGCAGGCGCGCGGTGGCTGCTCCGATGCCACCCGAGCCGCCCGTGACCAACACGCCGGCGTCGCCGAGCCCGAGATCCATGTCGCGGCAGTCTGACGAGCGAGAACCGCGCGCGGGCCGTGATGTCGGGCCGGCGCGCCCGCGTGGTGAGCGCGAGGGGTTGGCAGTCTTGGTGGAATTGTGGAACAATCTCACACATGGCAATTGCACGCGCTCAGGTCCTGCTCGCCGCCCTGTGTTTCGCCACCACCGGCACGGCGCAGGCGCTCGGCCCTCACGGCACAAGCCCCGTCGGCGTGGGCGCCGCGCGGATCCTCGTCGGCGGCACGCTGCTCGTCGCGCTGGTGCTGCTCCGCGGGAGCGGCTTCCGCGCGCGGCCGTGGGCGCGCGGCCCCGTGATCACCGCCGTCGGCGGCGTCGCCGTCTACCAGCTCGCCTTCTTCGCCGCCGTGGCGGACACCGGCGTGGCCGTCGGGACGATCGTCGCGCTCGGCTCGGCGCCCACGCTCGCCGGCCTCTTCGAATGGGTCCTCGACCGCCGCGCGCCCTCGGCCCGCTGGACAGTCGCCACGGCGCTCGCGTGCGCCGGCGTCGTGCTGCTCGCCGTGGCGGGCGGCGAGGCCAGCGTCTCGCTGCCCGGCGTCGCCATGGCCGTCACCGCAGGCGGGGCGTACGCCGCCTACACGCTCTCGGCCAAGCGGCTGCTGCAGGCGGGCCACTCGCCCGAGACCGTGATGGCGGCCGCCTTCGGGCTCGGTGCCCTCGTGCTGCTCCCCGCACTGGCCGCCAGCGAGCCTGCCTGGCTCCTGCATGCCGACGGCGTCGGGCTCGCGCTCTTCCTCGGCGTGATCCCGACCGCGCTCGCGTACGTCCTGTTCGCACGCGGCCTGCGCCGGCTGAGCGCGTCGGAGACGGCGACGCTCACGCTCGCCGAGCCGTTGACCGCCGGCGTGCTCGGCGCGGTCGTGCTCGCCGAGCCGGTCACCGGCCTGTCCGCCGCCGGTGGCGCCTGCGTGCTCGCGGGTCTGCTCGCGCTCGCCGTGCCGCGGCTCCCTCCGCTTGCATCGTCGCGGCCGGCCACGGCATGATCACTGCGTGAAGACCACGGCCCGTCCGCTCCAGCGCATGTCGACGGTCGACGCGCTGGCGGGCGCCCTCCGCCGCCAGATCCTCGACGGCGAGCTGGCGCCCGGCGCCTGGCTGCGCGAGCGCGAGCTGTGCGACGCCTACGGCGTCGCCCGCCATTCGCTGCGCGCCGCGCTGCGGCAGCTGGCGGCCGAGGGGCTGGTGCGGATCGAGCCGCATCGCGGCGCGCACGTCGCCGAGCTCAGCGGCGAGGAGCTCCAGTGGCTGTACGAGCTGCGGGTCGCGCTCGAGCTCGAGGCCGCCCATCTCGCACTCGAGCGCGGGGGCGGACGGCTGCCCGCCGAGGTGGACGAAGCGCTCGCGCGGCTGCAGGCCGCATGTCGCGGTCCGGATCCGGCCTGGAGCGAGGTCAACGAGGCCCACGCGGGGCTCCACGCAGCGATCGTGGCCGCCGCCGGGAGCCCACGCATCGCCGCCGCCCACGCGGCCCTGAACGGCGAGATGCAGCTCTTCCTGCTCGCGCTGCGCCCGCACGTCGAGCCCCGGGAGCTCGCCGAGGAGCACGCCGCGCTCGTCCTCGGCCTCGAGCTCGAGGGCCCCGCCGTGCTGCGCGAGCACCTGCGGCGCTCGTCCGAGACGCTGGCGGGCGCATGAGCCCGCTCGACCCGCGGCTCGAGAAGCACCGCCCGGCCGTGGTCTACGACCCGCAGGAGGCCTACCGGGCGATGTCGGCGGCCTCGATCACCGACTACGGGGAGAACCTGCTCAAGCGCCGCGGCGGCGCGATCGTCGCGCGGGCCGGGGCGGGGCTCTCGCTCGCGCTGCTCAGCACCTACGCCGTCGAGGACGGCGACAGGCTCGACGAGGTCGGCGACCCGCTCGCCGCCACCCGCCGCTTCCAGGGCGACGCCGCGTATCGCGAGCGCGTCTACGGCCGCGTGAAGGAGGACGGCGGGCGTGTCTGGCTGCAGTACTGGATGTGGTCGTACTACAACCCCAAGCACCTGCTGGGTCTGGGCCGGCACGAGGGCGACTGGGAGGTCGTGCAGGTCGGCCTGGGGGAGGGCGGCGCGCCCGAGGTGGCGACGTTCTCCCAGCATACGAGCGGGGAGGCGCGCGCCTGGGAGGACGTCCGGCGCCAGGGCGATCACCCGATCGTGTTCGTGGCGCCGCTCTCGCACGCGTGCTACTTCGAGCCGGGCGCCCACCCGTACGTGATCGGGGTCGACAACCCGGACGACTCGCTGCCTCCGGTGCTCCCCCGCGTCGAGCCGTTCGGCGCATGGGACCGCTGGACCGGGCGGTGGGGCAACTCGACGGGCGTCGCCGGCGGCCGGTTCGGCGGCAAGTTCGGTGGCCGCAGCCCGGAGAGCCCCGGCCGGCAGGGCGCGAAGTGGGACCACCCGGGCGCCTGGCATCTGAAGGCCCGCGCGCGCAGGCCGCTCGGCGTCGGGAGCCGGATCGTCAAGGCCGCGGGTACCGCGACCTACCCCAAGCTGCTCTCGATCGACGCGCGGCGGGAGGGCGACCGCGTGCTCGTCGACTACAGGACCGACCCGGCGCTCCGGCGGCGTGCCACCTACCTGCTGGTCACCGTGCACGAGCCGGGTCAAGAGCGCGAGCTGCTCATCGAGAGCCCGGAGAAGCTGGAGGGCACCGAGGGCACCGTGGACGTGGTGCTCGAGCCCGGGGTCGAGGGGGAGGTAGTGGTCCGCGCGTCGGCGTACAACGCCCTGCGGCAGCGCAGCGACCCGCTCGAGACCATCGCTCGCTGAGCGGGGGCGGGGCGATCCGACGGCGGGGCTTGCGATCCTGTCCGCATGACGCGCAGATTCGAAGTCGGGCCGCTGCTCGTCGCCCTCGGGGCGGCTGTGCTGCTCGTGAGCCTGTTTCTGGAGTGGTACGGCACGCTCACGGCCTGGGAGGCGTTCGAGGTCGTCGAGGTGCTCCTGGCCGTGCTCGCGATCGTGGCGCTCGTCGTCGCGGCGGGCCTGCTGCTGCCCGACCTGGGGTACCTCGAGCGCCGGTGGCTGCCGCCGGTGACCGTGGGCGCCACGGTGCTCGTGCTCTCCCAGGTCATCAACCCCCCGCCGATCGCGACCGACCAGGATCTGGGCGCCGGAGCGTGGTTCGCGTTCGGGTCGGTGTTCGTGATGTGCACGGGATCGCTCCTGACGTTCGGGCGGATCAGCTTCGCCTTCTCGGTCGAGGACCGCGACGTGCGCGAGCGCGTCCCGGTGGTCGATCACCGGCAGGACACGACGGACACGGTGGCGGTGACCAAGCCCGACAAGGAGGGCAAGGAGGAGCGATGACCGGCGTGCGCGAAGTCGGCTTCGAGCTCGAGCGCTTCAGCTTCACCGCACCCGGCCGGCTCGAGGTCGTGGGACGCTGGAGCGGGCTCGAGGGCAAGCGGCTGGGCCGGCCGGTCCTCACCGTCGAGGCCGGCGACCTGCGCCGCCGCGTCACCGCACTCCCCGGCGGCCAGTTCACGCCGTCGAGCACCGGCGAGTGGCGGGCGGCGTTCGCCTACGACGGCGATCCCGAGGCCGTGACCGGTGCCGAGCTCGAGGTCGGCCGCCGGCTCGTCGCCGAACTGCCGCGCCCGCGCCGCCGGCGGGCCCAGCCGGCTCCCGAGACGCGCGCCGAGCGGCCGGTGAGCAGCGAGCCCGCGGCGCGCGACGTCGAGCTCGTGCCCCGGGCGGAGCTCGAGGCGCTGCGCGAGGAGCTCGCCGCGCGCGACGTCGAGCTCGTGGCCCTGCGTGCCAGGATCGCCGGGGACGAGTCCGAGCGCGAGGACCGGCGCACCGCCGAGCGGGAGCTGCACGCCGAGGTCAAGCGCCTCGGGGAGGAGCTGGAGCCGCTCCGTGCCGAGCACGAGCGGCTCGACGCCGAGCAGGCCGACCTCTACCAGCGCGTCGCCGACGCCGAGCGCGGGCGCGACGACCTCGTGGCCGAGCTGGGCGACGCCCGCACGGCGCTCGACGCCGCGACGGCGGAGCGCGACGCACTGGCCGGAGAGGTCGATCGGCTGCGGACGGATCTGGCGGCCGCGCAGGAGGAGGCCGCGGCTGCGCGCGAGGAGGCGGCGACCACCCGCGAGGAGGTCGAGCAGCGGCTGACGGCCGAGCGCGCCGGCTCGACCGAGGTGCGCGAGAGCCTGGCCACCGCGCGCGAGGAGGCGCAGCGGGCGATCGAGGCCGAGGCGCAGGAGACCGAGCGCCTGCGGGCGGAGCTGCAGGCCGAGCGCGACCAGACCGAGCAGACGCTGATCAGCGAACGAGAGGAGACGGCGCGGCTGCGCGAGGAGCTCGCCGCCCGCCCCGCACAGCTCAACGGCGGCGACGGCGGCGAGGCGGAGGCGGCCGCCAAGCGGATGTACGAGCGGATCGCCCGCGAGCTCGAGCACGAGCGCGCGGCCGCGCGGCACCTCCGCCGCGAGCTCGACGCCGTGCAGGCCGAGACGTCGCAGCACCGGCGCGAGGCGTCCACGGCCGCGGCCAATGGCATCACCGGCGACACGCCGGTGGCGGCGACCCCGGCCGGCCGGCTCGCGGCCGCCCGTCGAACCGAGGTCGGCCGCGCCGCCGCCCAGCATCGGGCGGAGGCCGCGCGCGCCGCTGCGGCCCACCGCGTCCCTGAGTCGCATTCCTCGCCCGCGGGGATCTGGCTCGTGCGCGCCGGCGCCATCTTCTTCGTGGCCGCCCTGCTCGTCTCGCTCGTCCTGATCATCAGCACGGTCGCCTGACTCACCCACCACTCGCCCAGGCGCACGCGGCACGCGACGTGGGGGGTCATTACTCTGCCGACGCGATGGACGACATCGCGATCGTCGTGCACGGCGGTGCAGGGGCGCTGACGCGCGACCCGGAGCGGCTCGAGCTCATGCGCGCCGGCGCGGCGGCCGCAGTCGCCGCGGGCCATGCCGTGCTCGCCGCCGGCGGCGCGGCCGCCGAGGCGGTCGAGGCCGCCGTCGTCGTGCTCGAGGACGACCCGGAGTTCAACGCCGGGCGCGGGGCGGCGCTCACCGAGTACGGCCGCGTGGAGCTCGATGCCTCGATGATGGACGGCACGACGCGCCGGGCGGGAGCCGTGGCGGCGGTCCGCGGCGTGCGCAACCCGATCCGGGCGGCCCGCGCGGTCCTCGAGGAGGGGCGCCACGTACTGCTCGTCGGCGCGCCCGCGACCGAGTTCGCGGCCACGGCGGGGCTCCAGTTCGAGTCCGAGACGTGGTTCGTGACCGAGCGCGAGCGCCTGGCCCTGACCGCGGCGGGGACGGCGGGCGCTCGCGGCACGGTGGGTGCCGTCGCACGCGATGTCAACGGCCGCCTGGCGGCCGCGACCTCGACCGGCGGCGTCTCCGGCCAGCGCCTGGGCCGCGTCGGCGACTCCCCGCTCGTCGGCGCGGGCACGTGGGCCGACGACGAGACCGTCGCCGTCTCCTGCACGGGCCACGGGGAGTCGATCATCCGGTCGGCGCTCGCCCACGAGGTCGACGCGCTGCTGCGCCATCGCGGTCTCGGGCTCGAGGAGGCGTGTGCGCTGGCGATCGAGGGGCTCGGCCGCTGGGGCGAGGACGGCGGCCTGATCGCGGTCAGCGCCCAAGGCGACGTCTGCGCGACCTTCAGTTCGGCTGCCATGACGCGCGCGTGGCGGGTGGGCGACGGGCCGGTGGTCACGGCCCACGGGCCCGACGAGGGTGGCTGAGCCGGTCGACGACATCGCGGGCCGGCTCTACGGTCTGCCGCTGGAGGAGTTCACGCGCGAGCGGGACGCGGCGGCCCGCGAGCTCCGCAAGGCCAAGGACCGGGACGCGGCCGCCGCGGTCGCGAAGCTGCCGAAGCCCTCGCAGGCGGCGTGGGCCGCCAACGCGCTGGCGCGCGAGCAGCGCGGGCTGATCGACGACCTGCTCGCGACCGGCGAGCGCCTGCGCAAGGCGCAGGACGCCGCCGTCGCCGGCAAGGGCGCGGCTGCGCTGCGCGACGCGGGAGCCGCCGAGCGGGCCGCCGTCGACGCGCTCGTCGACGCCGCGGGAGAGCTCAAGCCCGGCGGCCGCCGCCCGACCGCCGCGACGCTCGAGCGCCTCCGGACCACCCTCCACGCGGCGGCGTCCGACGAGCAGGTGCGCACGGCACTCGACGAGGGACGCCTGGTCGAGGACGTCACGGGCGGTGGCGCCTGGGGCCTGTTCGGGATCGACGAGGGCGGCGAGCAGGCCGCGCAACCGAAGCCGCGCGCACCGAAGCGCTCGCGAGCGAAGGCCGACAAGGGCGCCGACGGCCGGCGCGAGGAGCGCGAGCGGAAGGAGCGCGAGGCCCGCGAGGCGGCCGAGCGCGAGGCACGCCAGAAGCTCGAAGCCGAGCTGCGCGAGGCCCGCGCAGAGCGCCGCTCACGCGAGCGCGAGCTCGAGCGGGCCGAGAAGGCGGCCACCCGGTCCGCCGAGCGCCTGGAGGAGGCGCGCGAGCAGGCCGAGGAGGCGGCGGCGGAGCTGGACGCGGCCCGCGAGGCGGCTGACGAGGCTCGGGACCACGTCGCGCGGCTCGAGGAGCAGTTGGATTGACCGGGGAACGTCAAGGTCAACTGCGGCTGGGTAAGTGAGCGTGGTGAAGCCGGGGCTTGGTGTATTTCGATGCTTCGAGACACCTCGAGATACACCAAATCCCGCCTTGACCGCCCCGGGGACTCCCACTCTCCCTACCCAGCGCAGTTGACGTTGACGTTGACGTTGACGTTGACGTTGACGTCGACGTCGACGTCGACGTCGACGTCCGTCAACCCATGGCTTCAGCCAGCACCGAGGGATCCCGTTCCCCCTCGGGCAGCTCCATGGCCATGAGCCGGGCCAGCTGTGCCCGCCCCCGCACGTCGAGCTTGCGGTAGATCTGGCCGAGGTGGTACTCGATCGTCTTGGGTGAGAGGAACAGCGCCGCCGCCGCCTCGCGGTTCGTCATGCCCTGCGCCACGAGGACCGCGATCTGGAGCTCGTGCGGCGTGAGCTGCTCGGCGGCGGTCTCGGCGCGCCGGGCCTGCTGCTCGCCCGTGGCCCGGAGCTCGGTCCGCGTCCGCTCCGCCCACCCGCGCGCGCCCAGGCGCTCGAACGTCTCGAGGGCCTCCTTCAAAGGCTCGCGCGCCTCCGCGCGCTGGCGGGCGCGGCGCAGGCGCTCGCCGAAGCAGAGCAGCGTGCGGGCGCGCTCGAACGGCATCGGCAGGCCGTCGTGCACCGCCAGGGCGGCCTCGAACCGTGGCCGGACCTCCGCGTCGGGCCCCAGCAGCGCCCGCAGGCGCCCGCCGGCGGCTTCCGTCCAACGCGAGCCGGCGCGCCGCCCCGCGGCCTCGAAGCCGTCGAGTAGGCCCAGCGCGTCGTCGCGCCGCCCCGTGCGCGCATATGCCTCGGCGAGATCCGGCGTGCTCATCACCAGCGACGGCTGCATCTGCAGGCGGTCGGCGATGCGCTGGGTCTCCTCGAGCTCGGCGATCGCCTCGGTCACGCGCCCGAGCCCGAGCTCGAGCAGCCCGGCCGCGCCGTGCAGGTAGGCGCCCAGCGCGTCGCCCTGGAAGCGCGAGACGAGCGCCAGCCCCTCGGCCACGTGCTTCCGGCACTCGTCCTGGAGTCCCATCGCCGCCTCGACGCGCGCGAGCGCGGCGAGGCTGTGGGTGAGCAGCGCCTGCTGCCCCGTGTCCTGCGCCAGCTCGACCGACTCCGCGGCCTGGGCGCGGGCCGTCGCCCAGCGCCCGAGGCGGAACTCGAGGTGCGAGCGCGCCGCGAGGGGATAGATCAGCGCGCTGACGGCGCTGGCGTCGCGCGCCGCGGCGATCAGCCGGTCGAAGATCCGCTGCGCGCGGTCGAACTTCTCGATCCACACGGACGAGTGGGCGGCCATGCCGACGACCTCGACGATCGCCAGCGGGTCGCCTTCGAGCAGGTACGGCTCGCACACGGTGAGCAGCGCGTCGCCCTGCTCGACGTCGCCGAGCGCGAGGTGGGCCTCCCCGATCACCGCGGTGGCGAGCAGCTCCACGGCCGGGTCGGCGGCGGTCGCCAGCGCCCGCGCGCGCTCGGCGGTGGCGATCAGCGCGTGCATGTCGCCGGTCATCATGTGGGTGACGGAGGCCTCGAGGAACATCGCCGCGGCCCGCCGCGGGTCGCGCGAGCGGACGCGCTCGGCCTCGGCCACGAGCAGCTCGTACGCGACGAGCGGGGAGCCTCGCCGCATCTCCACGTGGCCGGTCATGCGCTGCACGTCGGCGGCGAGGAGCGGGTCGGTGGCCAGCCGCGACGCGTCGCCGAGCAGCGCGAAGGCGCGGTCCGGCTCGCCCGAGCGCGTCGCGTCGGTGGCGGCCTCGAGCAGCCGCCGGGCCCGGGGCTCGTCGTCCGGGGTGAGCTGGGCGGCGCGCCCGAAGTCGCGTGCCGCCGTCGCGTGAGCGCCGCGCCCGCGAGCGTTCAGCGCCGCCGCCTCGAGTGCTGCCGCGACGCTCTCGTCGGGCGCCACCGCGCAGGCGGCGAGGTGCCAGGCACGCTCCGGGCTCCCGTCGGGCGCCGTCGCGGCCAAGGCCGCGTGCGCGGCCCGCCGGTCGGCGCCGCTCGTCGCGTGGTAGGCGGTCGAGCGCAGCAGGGGATGGCGGAAGTCGACCTCGTCGTCGGCGACCGCGATCAGCCGCGCCTCCTCTGCAGGTGCCAGATGCGCTGCGGAGAGACCCGCCTCGCGCAGCGCCGGCTCGATCACGTCGAGCCGGCCGGTGTGCGCGGTGGCGGCGACGAGCAGCGCGCGGCGCGCGTCGTCGTCGAGCGCGTCGAGCGCGCGGCGGAACGCGCGCTCGACCCCGGTGCCCGGCCGCAGCGGCTCCTCGAGCGGCTCGCGCCCCGCCCGCTGGCCGTCGGAGAGCTGCCGCGGGATCTCGAGCAGCGCGAGCGGGTTGCCCGCCGCCGTGCTCACCAGCCGGTCGGCGACGGAGGGCGCCAGCCGCTCGGTCTGCGTCCCCGAGAGCAGCTCGCGGGCCTCGTCGTCGGCCAGCGGCGAGATCCGCAGCCGCTCGAGCCAGGGCACCTCGAGCGCAGCGGCCGTCGTGCCGTCGCGCAGGGACCCGAGCATCGCGATCCCCTCCGCCTCCAGCCGCCGCCCGGCGAACAGGAACGCCTCGAGCGACGGCTCGTCGAGCCACTGCGCGTCGTCGACCGCCGCGAGCACCGGCTGCTCCTCGGCTGCGACGCCGAGGAGGCTGAGCAGGCCGGCGGGCACCGTGAACCGGTCGTGCGGCGTGGCCGGCCCGAGGGCGAGCGCGCCGCGGAGCGCCCGCGCCTGCACCTCCGGGATCGCGTCAAGGCGGTCGAGCAGCGGGCTGACGAGCTCGGCGAGGCCGGCGAACGGGATGTCGGACTCCGTCTCGATGCCGCGCGCGCGCAGGACGCGCATGCCGGTGGCCCGGCCGATGGCCCAGCGCATGAGCGCGGTCTTCCCGATGCCCGCCTCGCCGTGCAGGAGCAGCGCACCGCTCACCCCTCCACGCGCTCCCTCCAGCAACCGGTCGATCCGTGCCCGTTCGCGTTCGCGTCCGACGAACATCTGTAGGGGAAGTCTACGTTCCGGTGAACCGCGTGGGGGAGCGCGGCACCCCCGCCGGATCGAAACGCTCCGGCATGACATCGGCCGGCAGGCCGAGGCTGTCGAGCATCCACGCCCGTGCCGCGTCCGCAGGCACCTCGCGCAGGGTCACCGCGCCGTGGCGCTTCGCGAGCCGCGCGCCGTCGGGACCGAGCACCAGCGGCACGTGGGCGTGCGACGGCCCGGGCAGGCCGAGCATCCGGGCGAGGAACAGCTGGCGGGGCGTGGAGTCGAGCAGGTCGTCGCCACGGACGACCTCCTCGACGCCCTGGGCGGCGTCGTCGACCACGACCGCCAGGTTGTAGGCGACCGCGCCGTCGTTGCGGCGCACCACGAAGTCGTCGACGACGCCCTCGACCTGGCCGTGCAGGCGGTCGGCGAAGCCCACCCGCGCGCCGTCCGCGCGCACCCGTAGGGCCGGGGGGCGCATGGCCCGCCGCTCCTGCCGCTCAGCCTCCGTGAGCCGCAGGCAGGTGCCGGGATAGTGGCCTTCCGGAAGCGGGCCGTGCGGCGCCGACGCCGCCTCGCGGATCTCCGCCCGGGTGCAGAAGCACTCGTACAGCCGCCCGCCCGCGCGCAGGTCCTCGATCGCCGCCACGTAGCGGTCCTGGCGCGCCGACTGGTAGGCCACCTCGTCGTCCCAGTCGAGCCCGACGGCGGCGAGGTCGGCGAGCTGCTCCTCGGCCACTCCGGGCCGCACCCGGCTCGTGTCGAGGTCCTCCATGCGCACGAGGAAGCGGCTGCCGGCCGACCGCGCGAACAGCCAGGCCAGCAGCGCCGTGCGCAGGTTCCCGAGGTGCAGCGTGCCCGTCGGGCTCGGCGCGAAGCGGCCGGTCACGCGGGCCGCCGCTCGCCGTCCGGGCTCGCCGTACGGCGGCGGCCGCTGTGACTCATCCCACGGAGAACGGCAGCGAGTCGGCGATCTCGGCCAGCCGCGGCGCGTTGCGGTCGCGCTCGGAGTAGACGAGCTCGACGTCCGGCCACTCGATCCCCACGTCGGGGTCGGCGAACGAGAAGCCCGACTCGGTCGCCCCGTCGTAGTAGCTCGTGACCTTGTAGACGAAGTCGGCGACGTCGGAGAGCACGCAGAACCCGTGCGCGAAGCCGACCGGGATCCACAGCTGCAGCGCGCGCTCGTCGTCCAGCTCGATCCCCTCCCACTCACCGAAGGTGGGCGAGCCGCGCCGGACGTCGACCACCACGTCCAGCACCCGCCCGCGAGCCACGCGCACGAGCTTGCCCTGGCCCGGCGAGGTCTGGAAGTGCATGCCGCGCAGCGTCCCGCGGCGGGACCTGGAGTGGTTGTCCTGTACGAAGTCCGTGGCGACGCCGTGGGCCGACCACGCGTCGGCCCGGAACGTCTCCATGAAGAAGCCGCGATCGTCCCCGTGGCGATCGGGGGCGAGCAGGACGAGGCCTTCGAGTTTCGTCGCGACGCGTGTAATCAAGGTGCTCGCATGAGCTGGCGAATGCGAGTAGGGCGCATTCGATGTCCGGGAGGAGGTTATGACGCCGCCGTCGAAAGACCCGGAGCCATGCCGAGGACCGCCACGATGCCCCCGGCCGCCCGCGGCCACCAGACGCTCTCCGCGTACATCTCGTCGCGCTTCGACGAGTTCTCCCGCTCCCAGAAGGACGTCGCGCAGTACGTCGTCGACCACCTGGACGAGGTCGCCTTCCACACCGCCGAGGAGCTGGCCCGGCGCGCGAGCACGTCGTCGTCAACCGTGGTGCGGTTCTCGCAGGCGCTCGGTTTCGAGGGCTTCCCCGAGCTTCAGGAGGCGGCGCGCGACGAGTACCGCCACCACCATCGGACCACTGCCCCCGCCGGCTTCGAGGCCGCGCCGCTCTTCTCGCTCGACCAGACCGCGTTCGAGCAGGCCGTGGCTGCCGACCACGTGAACGTGGAGGAGACGGCCCGCAAGGTGTCGCGCTCGGAGGTGGACGGGGCGATCGAGGCGATCGCCACCGCGAGCCGCCTGCTGATCGCCGGTACGGACCAGATGGCGTTCTTCGCCTCCTACCTGCGCCACTTGCTGATGCTGCTCGACATCCGCGCCGAGATCGCCGCGTCGCCGTCGCAGGAGGCGCTCTCGCGGCTCGGTCGGATCGACGAGGGCACGCTCGTGATCGGGCTGTCCGCCGGCCGGCCGCATCCGCTCGTGGTCCGGGCCATGAAGATCGCCCGCCACCGCAAGGCGTCCACGCTGGCGATCGTCGACGCGACGCTCTCGGAGGTCTCCAAGCTGTCAGAGCGCACGCTCTACTACTCGTCGAACTCCCCGGCCTTCGTGCGCTCGCACGCCGGCCTGCTGTCGCTCATCCAGGCGCTCGCCTACGGCGTGTATTCGCGCGACGCGGCCCAGTACGACGACCGCGTGCGCGCCTTCAAGCTCAAGTAGGGCGCCGTGCCCCGATGTCGATGGCGCGGATGCTCGCGTCGTCCGGCAGCTTGGCCAGCACCTCGCGGATGATCCGGTGCACGTCCGGCTCGTCGTGCCCGAAGTCGGCGAGCATCGACCGCAGCGCGGAGTGGGTGATCTTCAGCTGGGCGGCGGTCAGTTCGAGCCGGAACGCGGTCTCGTCGGGGGCGATGAGGTCGTCGGCAGCCATGTGACAAATGTTACTCAGGCATCGAGGACGAGTTCGGAATCGGGCGCGAGCAGCATCGTCACGCCCTTGCGCGGGTCGCGCGGGGAGGGCCGCAGCTCGCGCAGCACGACGGCCGACCAGGGCTTCCCCGCGTCGAGCTCCGGCGCCAGCTCGGCCGCGACCTCGCGCGGCACCCAGCCGACCTGGGCGTCTCCCGCCAGAACGGCGATGGCGTTCGGGTCGTGGGGATTGCCGGGGTCCCGCCGCAGATCGAGCGGCGCGCCCGGCGCCGCGGCGTCGGACGCGAGCGCGTCGGCGTGGTGCAGGGCCGCTCCCGCCACCCCGCACACGCGCAGCCCGCGCGCCGTCAGCTCCGGCGCGTCGCGGCCGAGGTAGCGGCCCTCGTCGTCGACCGGCGTGTAGCCGGCAATCCACACCTGGCCGCCGTCGTCGGGGTACCAGTAGCGCTCCTCGAAGACGCTTGCCACCCGCATGGGGAGGTCGAGACTCTAGACCCGGGGGCCCGCTCTAGCGGCGGAGAACGTGTCGGAGCGTCCGCCGCCAGGGCACCTCTATACGGAGGTCCAATGACGGCGTGACGCGCAGTGGTTACCGTCGATGGCATGCCGGACGACCTCGACCAGTGCCCTCGCTGCGGTGCCATCCAGCAGGCCACCGGGGCCTGCCGCGAATGCATCGAGGAGTCCGAGTGCACGCGCCTGCGCGAGCGGCTGTTCGGCGCCCCGATCACGCTCGAGCTGCTGACCGAGTAGGCACACTCCGCCGCCGGGGTTTGGACGAAGCTCCTGCGTGTGCGCGGCTATCCTGCTTCGCGTATGCGCGACGAGGCGACTTTCCGCGTCAAGGCCGGCCTGGCCGAGATGCTCAAGGGCGGCGTGATCATGGACGTGGTCGACGCCGAGCAGGCCAAGATCGCCGAGGACGCCGGTGCGGCCGCGGTCATGGCGCTCGAGCGTGTGCCGGCCGACATCCGGCGTGACGGCGGGGTGGCGCGGATGTCGGATCCGCTGCTCATCCGCGGCATCCAGCAGGAGGTGTCGATCCCGGTGATGGCCAAGGCGCGGATCGGCCACTTCGCCGAGGCCCAGGTGCTCGAGGCCCTGGAGATCGACTACGTCGACGAGTCCGAGGTGCTGACGCCCGCGGACGAGGCCAACCACATCGACAAGTGGGCCTTCAAGGTCCCCTTCGTGTGCGGCGCGACCAACCTGGGCGAGGCGCTGCGGCGGATCGCCGAGGGCGCGGCCATGATCCGCTCGAAGGGCGAGGCCGGCACGGGCGACATCGTCGAGGCCGTGCGCCACATGCGGCGCATCAAGGGCGACATCAAGAAGCTGACGGTGATGGAGGATGCCGAGCTGGCGACGGCCGCCAAGGAGCACCAGGCGCCGCTGGATCTCGTGCGCCAGGTAGCGCGCGACGGCAAGCTGCCGGTCGTGCTCTTCTGCGCCGGCGGGATCGCGACGCCGGCCGACGCGGCGCTGATGATGCAGCTCGGCGCCGAGGGCGTGTTCGTGGGCTCGGGGATCTTCAAGTCGGAGGACCCTGCGACGCGTGCGGCCGCCATCGTCGAGGCCACCACCCACTTCGCGGACCCGGCGCGGGTGGCGCGGGCGTCGGAGGGCCTGGGCGGCGCCATGACGTCGCTCGAGACCCGCAAGCTCGACGAGCAGCAGCTCCTCGCCAACCGAGGCTGGTAGTGCTCGTAGGCATCCTGGCGCTCCAGGGCGACTTCGAGGCGCACGGCCGGGTGCTGCGCGATCTCGGCTCCGACGTGCGCGAGGTCCGCGTGCCGGCCGACCTCGACGGCCTCGACGGGCTGGTGATCCCCGGGGGCGAGTCGACGACGATGACGCTGGGGGTCGAGCGCGAGGGGCTCGCCGACCCGCTGCGCGAGCTGGCCCGCTCCGGGACGCCGGTGTTCGGCACCTGCGCCGGGATGATCATGCTGGACCGCGCCCACCTCGGCGTGATGGACATCGAGTGCCGCCGCAACGCGTTCGGCCGTCAGATCCGCTCTTTCGAGGCCGACGTTCGGATCCCCGGCGTGCCCGGCAAGCCCGTGCGGGCGGTGTTCATCCGCGCGCCCTGGGTCGAGGTGTGCGGTGATGACGTCGAGGTGCTGGCCGCCGTCGACGGCCACCCCGTGGCGGTCCGTCAGGGCAATCTGCTCGTGATCTCGTTCCACCCGGAGATCGCGGGGGAGACGCGCCTGCACGAGCTCTTCCTCGAGCAGGTCAGGTCGCGGCTCGCGGCCGCGGGTGCAGCCGGCTGACGATCGCGTCCGCGACCGCGGTCAGGTCGTCGCCCGTGTAGTCGGGCGCCGGGACGGTGCCGAGCAGCTCGCGCTCGCGCCGCGCCACCCAGGCGGTGCGCATGCCGCAGCGCTTCGCGCCGGCCACGTCCCACCAATAGGTCGACACGAAGCACGCGTCGCTGGCGCCGGCGTCCGCCTGCTTGAGCGCCATCCGGTACGCCCGCGGGTCGGGCTTGTACGCGCCCGCGTCCTGCGCGCTGAGCACGAGCTCGAACCGGTCGCGGAGGCCCGCGAAGCGCAGCACCGCGTCGGTCTTCTGCGCCGAGCTCTGGGCGAGCACGCCGAGCTTGAGGCCGTGCGAGCGCAGCGACTCGAGCGCCCCGGGCGCCTCGAGATAGGCGGGCATCGTCCCCATCAGCTCGAGCGCCTCGGCCGCCCCCGCCTCGTCGGCCCCGGCCAGCCGTAGGCGGCGCCGCATGGCAGCCTCGAACAGCGCGTCGAGCGGCGTCAGCTCGCCGGTCAGCGCGTCGGCCATGGCCATCGCGATGCCGTCGTCGAGCGCCGCGAGTACCAGCTCCTCGTTGCCCCCGGTGTCCCCGAGCGGCTGCGCGAGCACGGCCGGGTCCACCAGCGTGCCGGTGAGGTTGAAGAACACCCAGGTCAGGGCCATCGTGCGGCACCGTACCCGCGCCGGCGACGTTTGCGTCCTCGCCTCATGGGCAGGCCCACGCGGTTCGCGGCCAATCTAGACCACGAGCCCGTGGCGCATGGTGTTCTCGGTCACCACGCGCGGCTCGACGAACTGCAGCAGGTAGCCCGGCCCGCCCGCCTTGGTCCCCGTGCCCGAAAGGCGGTTGCCGCCGAACGGCTGGCGGGCCACCATCGCGCCGGTGATCGCGCGGTTGACGTAGAGGTTGCCGACCGGGGAGCGCTCGATCACGCGGTCGACGGTGTCCGGGTTGCGGGCGAACAGACCGCCCGTGAGCGCGAACGGCGAGGCGTCGACGCGGTCGCACGCCTCATCGACGTCCCGCACCCGCTCGACGGCGAGCAGCGGGCCGAAGATCTCCTCGGTCAGGACCGGCGAGTCGGCCGGCAGGTCGGCGGCCAGCGTGGGCGCGGCGAACCAGCCGTCGCCGTCGGGGACGGCGCGGGCGCGGGCGGCGATGCGTCCGCCGCGCTCCGCCTCGGCCGCGTAGCGCGCCACGCGCTGCTGGGCGTCCTCCTCGATCACGGGCGGCACGTCGATCTCGAGGTCGTCGGCCTGGCCGACCGCCAAGACCTCGATCGCCCCGGCGAGCCGCTCAACGAGCGCGTCGTGGACGGCCTCGTGGCAGAGCACGCGCGCGGCGGCCGAGCACTTCTGGCCGGCGAAGGTGAACGCGGAGTCGACCAGCGCGGGCACGACCTCGTCGAGGTCCGCGTCCGAGTCGACGATCACGCAGTTCTTGCCGCCCATCTCGGCGATCACGCGCTTGAGGTGCTTCTGGCCGGGCCGGACCTCGGCGGCCGTCCGGACGATCTCGAGCCCGACCTTGTTCGAGCCCGTGAACGCGATCGTGTGCACGCGCGGGTCCTCGACCAGCGCGGCGCCGACGTCGCCCTCCCCGGGGAGCAGCGCGAGCGCGCTGGGCGGCACGCCGGCCTCCCGCAGCGCCCGGGTGAGGATGAGCGCGCAGCCGGGCGACTGCTCGGCCGGCTTGAGGATGACTGCGTTGCCCGTGGCGAGCCCGGCGGCGGTCATCCCGCAGGCGATCGCGACCGGGAAGTTCCACGGTGCGATCACGGCCACGATCCCGCGAGCGTCCCAGCGCAGCTCGTTGCGCTCACCGGGGGGCTGGAGCAGCGGCGCGCCTTGGGCGAGGTCGAGCGCGCCGCGGGCGTAGTACTCGAGGAAGTCGATCGCCTCGCACACGTCGCCGTCGGCCTCCGGCCACGGCTTCGCACACTCGCGGACCTCGAGCGCGGCGACCTCCAGGCGGCTGTCGCGCAGCCACTGGGCGGCCTTCTGCAGGACCGCGGCACGCGTCTCCGCGGGAACGTCCCAGCGCCTGGCGTTGCTGAGGGCGGCGTCGACCTCCGAGGGTGTGGCCGCAGCGGCCTCGGCGACCACGCGATCCGGCCGCCCGGGGTCGGTCGAGACGAAGTCCGCACCATGGCGCTGGTCGTCGCCGATCCAGACCGGGACATTGAGCACCGGTCGGGCGTCGTGGGCCTTGAGCGCGTCCGCAAGCCGGTCGCGCACGCTGGCGCGGCGCAGCTCCAGGATCGGTTCGTTGGCGAAGGGCTTCACGGGGCGATGACCATAACCGGCCGGTGGCGCCGGCGAACGTCAACGGCGGCTGGGTGGGGAGGCTGGGTGCCGGCGGGCGTGCATAACCGGACACGCGCGACCGTCGAACGAGGGCGTGTCCGTTTCCGGGCCGCGGGCGGTGTACTTCTGCACAAGACCGGATTCAGGTGTGGCACTGTGTCCCCTTTGTGCACACTCGCCCCCGGATCCGCCACTCCCGACCGCGCTCCCCCTCAATGCCGCAGTTGACGTTCTACGCCGGCGTCGAAGCCACCGGCCGCGCGAGCAGCTCGTCCAAAGCGACGCCCTTGGCCTGCTCGGCCAGGAACGACTCGTTCGACGTGTTCTCCAGCAGCCGCCGCACGAGGTACGCCATCCCGGCCACGAGATCGCCGACCGGGCAGTAGGTCCGCACGCGCAGCCCCAGACGGGCGATCGCGGTCTGCAGCGGATCGCCGAGCCCCCGCAGCACCTGCATCTCGAGATCCGCGTCGGAGCCGCCGACGAGCCGGTTGTACGCGATGGCGTGGCTGACCGACCGCAGGTTGTGCGAGGCGATCGCGACGCGGACCAGGGGTCGCGCGTCGAGCAGCCGGCGCGTCAGCTCCTCGAAGTTGAGGTCGCAGTCGGCCTTGACGTCGAACACCGGCATGTTCCATCCGTGCTGGCGCGCCTGCACGATCTCGTGGTCCCAGTAGGCGCCCTTGACGAGCCGAACGGTCAGCGGATGGGCGCGCTCGACGCGGCCCAGCCACTCGAGGATCGTGTCCAGCGTGCCGGGCGAGTCGCGCAGGTAGGCCTGCAGCACGAGGCCCGCGGACGGGCCGCGCCGGAACTCGTCCTCGCCGAGGAGCTCGAGGACCAGCTCGAGCACCGCGTCGCGGGAGTCCATCGACTCCATGTCGATGTGCAGGTGCGCGCCGAGCTCGCTCGCCCGCCGCAGCAGCGGCCGCAGGCGGTCCGCGGCGTCGCGCTTTCCGCGCTCGGGCGCGTCCGGTCGCAGCAGCGGGGTGAGCGCCGACACCTTCACCGACAGGTTCGCTCGCGGCAGCTCTCCCGCCGAGTCGCGCGACAGCTGCGGCCGGGCGGGCCAGCGGCGCGTGGCCTCCACGAGCGTGTCGAGCGCATCCGCGCAGCGGTCGGCGTACCGCTGGGCCTCGCCCGAGGTCACGGTCGCCTCGCCGAGGAGGTCGACGGACGACGCCACGCCGTCCTTCCACAGGTCGCGCAGGACGCCGAGGGCAGCGCGCGGATCCTCCCCGACGATGAAGCGGTGCGCCATGTGGCGCACGCCGGCGGCCGAGGCGGCGCCCAGCGCGGTGCGGCCGGTCTTGGTGTTGCCCATCCGCATGGCCACGGCGATCGGCGCGGGTGGGCGGGCCTCCCTATCAATCTCGCCGAGGAAGCCGGTGAGATGACGAGCGAGGTCCTCGAGCGACCGGCACGCCGGCACGACGTCGACGAACCGGAACAGCGCGGCCTTCAGCTCGGCGTCCTGCGCGGCCAGGTCCATGGCCTTGTTGTCGAACGCCTTCAGCGGGTTGCGGGTCACCGGCATCGCGCGCGCCAGCCGGCCCCCGACCTCGCGCAGCTCGGCCTCCAGGGCGCGCTCGTCCACCATGTCCTGAGACGATACCTCCGCAGGTCGTCCAGACCCGCGAATTCGAACCTCTCACACTCCAGGACCATGGCCCGCGAGCCGACACTCGTCTCCGTCGCCGCCCCGATGCACGACGAGGAGGGCACGGTCGCCGCCTTCCACGCACGCGTCACGGCGGTCCTCCGCGACGTGCCGTTCGAGCTCGTGATCGTCGACGACGGCAGCCGCGACGGCACCGCGGCGAAGCTCGAGGAGCTCGCCTTCACCGACCCGCGCGTGAAGGTCGTCACGCTCTCGCGCAGCTTCGGGCACCAGGCCGCGCTCACCGCGGCGCTCGAGCACGCGACCGGTGACGTCGTGGTCATGCTCGACGGCGACCTGCAGGACCCGCCCGAGGTCATCCCCGAGATGCTCGACCGCTGGCGCGACGGAGCCGACGTCGTCTACGCGGTGCGCAGCGAGCGCCGCGGCGAGACCGCCTTCAAGCGCACCACAGCGAGCTGGTTCTACCGGCTCTTCCGCGGCCTGGCCGACATCGACCTGACGCCCGAGTCCGGCGACTTTCGCGTCATGGACCGCCGGCCGCTCGACGCGCTGCTCGCGATGCCCGAGCGCAACCGCTTCCTGCGCGGCATGAGCGTCTGGGTCGGCTTCACCCAGACCGCCGTGACCTTCGAGCGCGAGGCGCGCACCGCGGGCCGGACCAAGTACTCGCTGCGCCGGATGCTGCGCTTCTCGTTCGACGCCATCACGAGCTTCTCGCACCGCCCGCTCCAGTTCGCCACGCTGCTCGGTTTCGCGTTCTCGGCGCTGGCCTTCCTCGCCATCCCGCTGACCGTCGTCGCCCGCTACACGAACATCTACGACCGCGGCGTGCCCTCGGCGATCGTGATCATCCTGCTGCTCGGCGGCATCCAGCTGATCTGCGTGGGGATCATCGGCGAGTACGTGGGCCGTATCTACGACGAGGTCAAGCGGCGGCCGCTGTACGTGGTGCGCGACAAGGCGAACCTCGACAAGTGAGGATCGCCGTCATCGGAGCCGGAGTCGCCGGCCTGGTGGCCGCGCACCGGCTCACACAGGCCGGCCATGCGGTCGACGTGTACGAGCGGTGGCCCGGGCTCGGCGGCCAGGCCGCCACGCTCGACGTCGGCGGCGGCCACCGGCTCGAGCGCTACTACCACCACCTCTTCACGTCGGACCGCCATATCGCCGCGCTCTATGACGAGCTGGGCATGCCGGACGAGCTGGAGTGGCGGCCGTCGAGCGTCGCGATGTTCGCTCACGGGCGCCAGTGGCCGTTCACGACCCCCGTCGACCTGCTGCGCTTCGGCCCGCTTGCCCCGATCGGCGCGCCTCCGCATGGGAGCCGCCGTCCTCGCGCTCCAGCGGATGGGCGATCGCGCGCGGTTCGAGGGTGTGACCGCGCGCGCCTGGATCGAGCGCTGGATGGGCCGCGGCGCGTGGCGCGAGGTGTGGGGACCGATGCTGCGCGGCAAGTTCGGCGCGCGCGCGGACGACATCGCGATGGTCTGGCTGTGGAGCAAGCTGCGGCTGCGGCGGGGAGACGACGCGCGCGAGGAGCACCTCGGCTACCCGCGCCGCTCCTGGGAGCCGCTGTTCGCCACCCTGGCGAGCTCGATCGAGGCCGACGGCGGGCGCGTGCTGATCGACCGTCCGGCCGTCCGGATCGCGCCCGGGCTCGAGGTCACCGCCGGCGCGCCCGGCTCCTTCCGCGCCGGCCACGACCCGCAGGCGTTCGCGCCCGACGGCACGGAGCGCTACGACCGCGTGCTCGCCACCGTGCCCAACGACGTCTTCGAGCGTCTGACACCCGGCCTGCTGCCGGACGGCTACATCGAGCGGCTCCGCTCGATCGAGTACTTCGCCGCGCTGTGCCTGCTGCTCGAGCTCGACCGCCCCTTCAGCCCGTTCTACTGGACCAACGTGGCCGACCGCGCACTGCCGTTCGTCGGCCTGGTCGAGCACACCAACTTCGTCGAGCCGGAGCGCTACGACGGCCGGCGCTTCCTGTACGTCGCCAACTACGTCGAGCATGGCCACGAGCTGCTCTCGCTCGACGCCGACGCACTCCTGGAGCGCTACGCGCCCGGGCTGCGCGCGGTCAACCCGGCCTTCGACCCCTCGTGGGTGAAGGCCGCCTGGCTGCACCGCGAGCCGGCCGCGCAGCCGATCGTCACGGTCGGCTACCACGAGCGGATCCCGCCGCTCCAGACCCCGGTCCCCGGGCTCGTGCTCGCCAACACGACCCAGGTCTATCCCGAGGACCGCGGCACAAACTACGCCGTCCGGCTCGGCGACGGGGCGGCCCGCGCGGTGATCGCGTGAGTGCGCTCGGCGTCGACGTGGGCGGGACGTTCACCGACGCGGTGCTCGTCGGCCGCGACGGGATGGTCACGGCCAAGGTCCTGAGCACCCGCAGCCAGGAGGAGGGCGTGGTGGAGGCGGCGCGCGAGGTGCTCGAGCGCGCGGGTGTCGCGCCGGGCGACGTCGCGCACTTCGTGCACGGGTCCACCGTGGCGACCAACGCCCTGCTCGAGCGGCGCCTGGCGCGCACGGCGCTCGTGACCACGAAGGGCTTCCGCGACCTGCTCTTCCTCGGCCGCCAGGCACGCCCGAGCCTGTACCGGCTGCACGAGGCGCCCACGTCGCCCGTGGTCGAGCGGGGTCTGTGCGTCGAGGTCGACGAGCGGATGGGGCCGCACGAGGTGATCAGCCCACTCGACGAGGCGAGCGTGGAGCGGGCGGCGCGGCGGCTGGCGCGCGCCCGGGTGGAGGCTGTCGCCGTGTGCCTCCTGTTCGCGTTCCGCGACCCGGCGCACGAGGCGCGGGTCGCCGAGCTGCTGCGGGCGGCGCTGCCGGACGCGTTCGTCGTCGCCTCGCACGAGGTGGCCGCCGAGGTGCGGGAGTTCGAGCGGGCCACGACCGCGACCGTCGACGCGGCGCTCGGCCCGCCCACCCGCAGGTACCTCGCTCGCCTGCGCCAGGCCGCCGAGGCGGCGGGCCTCCCCGAACCGCACGTGATGCTCTCCTCGGGCGGGGTGGCGACGCTCGAGCAGGCCGCCGCCCACCCGGCCGCGATGCTGCTCTCCGGCCCGGCCGGAGGCGCCGTCGCGGCGCGCATCGTCGGCGAGCCGCCCGCGCTGGGCTTCGACATGGGCGGCACGAGCTGCGACACGTTCTTCCTCGCCGAGGGCGGCGGGGAGTCGGACCTGACCGTGCAGCGGCAGGTCGCCGGCCTGCCGGTGCGGCTGCCGATGGTCGACATCCACACGGTGAGCGCCGGGGGCGGGTCGATCGCCTGGGTCGACAGCGGCGGGGCGCTGCGCGTCGGCCCGCAGAGCGCCGGTGCCGATCCCGGTCCCGCGTGCTACGGCCGCGGCGGCGAGCAGCCCACGGTCACCGACGCGAACCTCGTGCTCGGCCGCCTGCCCGCCACGTCGCCGATCGCCGCCGACCTCCGGCTCGACCTCGACGCCGCGCGCGCGGCGCTCAACGGCCTCGGCGTCGGGTCCGCCGAGGAGGCTGCCGAGGGCGTCGTCGCGGTCGCCGTGAACGCGATGGTCCAGGCGCTGCGCGTCGTGTCGGTCGAGCGCGGCCACGACCCGGCGGGCGCCACGCTGATCGCCTTCGGCGGCGCCGGCCCGCTGCACGCCTGCGAGCTCGCCACCCAGCTCGGCGCCCGGCGCGTCCTGTGCCTGCCGGCCAGCGGCGTTCTCTCGGCGGTCGGCCTCGCCGCCGCCGAGCGGCGTCGCGACGCGTCGCGCAGCGTCCTCACGCCGCTGGCCGAGGCCGCCGGCCTCGAGGACACGGTCACCGAGCTGGCGGCCGCGCGCGACGGGGAGCAGGTGCGCGCGGCCGCCGACCTTCGCTACGCCGGCCAGTCTTTCGAGCTGCTCGTGCCGTTCGAGGACTCGGCGCAGCTCGCGGACGCCTTCCACGCGGAGCACGAGCGCCGCTACGGCCACGCCGACCGCGAGCGGGCGATCGAGTTGGTCACGCTGCGCGCGGCCGCGGTCGCTCCCGGAGCGGAGGTCGCGGTCACCGCCACGGGCGACGTCGAGCGCAGCCGCCGGTCGATCCGCTGGGACGGCGAGGACGTCGACGCCGACGTGCTGAGCGGCACAGGGCTCCGGCCGGGGACGACGGTGACCGGTCCCGCGATCGTCGAGTTCCCCGAGACGACGTGCCTGGTGCCGCCGGCGTGGGCGGGCGAGGCCGACGAGCACGGCATCCTGAGGCTCGAGTCGTGAACGCGGCGGAGCTCCAGGTCGCGGTGGGCTCGCTGCGCGGGATCGCCGAGGAGATGGGCATGGCGCTCATCCACAGCGCGCTGTCTCCGAACATCAAGGAGCGCCGCGACTGCTCGACCGCGCTCTTCGACCCCGACGGGCGGCTCGTGATCCAGGCCGAGCACATCCCCGTGCACCTCGGCGCGCTGCCCGCCTCGGTGGCCGCCGTGCGCGAGCGCGACGTGGCCGCCGGCGAGGTGTGGGTGCTCAACGACCCGTTCCTGGGCGGCTCGCACCTGCCGGACATCACGCTCGTGTCCCCGATCCATGCGGAGGGAGAGCTGCTGGGGTGGGCGGCCTCGCGCGCGCACCACGCCGACGTCGGGGGCATGGCGGCGGCCTCGATGCCCGCCGACTCCACCGAGCTGCACCAGGAGGGGCTGATCCTCCCTCCGGCACGGCTGGACGACGACCTGATCGCGCTGATCGCCGCCAACTCGCGCGCGCCGGACGAGCGGCGCGGCGACCTGCGCGCCCAACTCGCCGTGCACCGGCTCGCCGAGCGCCGCGTGGGGGAGCTGTGCGCGCGCCGCGGAGCGGAGTGGTGGCACGCGGCCTGCCGCGAGGTGTGGGACTACGCCGAGCGCCGCACGCGCACGGCGGTGGCGGCGATGCCCGACGGGCGCTACGAGGCGACCGAGACCGTCGAGGCGGCCGACGGCGACCTCGAGCTCCGCGCCGCCGTCGAGATCGACGGCGAGGAGATCCGCGTCGACTTCGCGGGGACGGCGGGTGCCCATCGCGGCAACCTCAACTGCCCGCTGGCCGTCACGGTCTCGGCCTGCTGCTTCGTGCTGCGGGTGATCGCCGACCCCGACGCGCCCGCCTCCGGCGGCGCCTACGCGCCGCTCACCGTCACCGCGCCCGAGGGCTCGCTCGTCAACGCCCAGCGGCCGGCGGCCGTGGTGGCCGGCAACGTCGAGACCTCGAGCCGCATCGCCGACTGCCTTCTGCGGGCCTTCGGGCAGGCGGTCGACGCGCCCGCCCAGGGCCAGGGCACCATGAACAACCTCACGTTCGGCTCGCCGCGCTTCACCTACTACGAGACGATCGGCGGCGGCCAGGGCGGCTCCTCCGCAGGACCCGGCCCGTCGGCCGTGCACGTGGCGATGTCGAACACGCTCAACACGCCGGTCGAGGCGCTCGAGGCCGCCTATCCGCTGCGCGTGCAGCGCTACGCGCTGCGCGCGGGGAGCGGGGGAGAAGGACGTCATCCGGGCGGCGACGGCGTGGTCAGGGCGATCACGGCGCTCGAAGCCTGCGAGGCGTCGATCCTCTCCGACCGCCGCCGCCACGCTCCGCACGGCGCCGCGGGCGGCGGGCCGGGGATGCCGGGCACGAACCGCCTCAACCGCCGCCCGCTGGGTCCCAAGGCGCGCGTCGCGCTCGAGGCGGGGGACACGATCACGATCCGCACGCCCGGCGGCGGCGGGTACGGTTCGGCCTGATGCGCATCGCCGTCGCCGCCGACGAGGACACCGGGGTCGCCGGAGCCGTGGTCGAGCAGCTGCGCTCGCGCGGCCACGAGGCCGTGCTGCACGGCGCGCTCGCGGAGGACGAGCGCGACGACTGGGCGTGGGCCTCGGAGGCCGCGGCCCGCGACGTGGCGGACGGCCGTGCCGAGCAGGCCGTCGTGTGCTGCTGGACCGGCACCGGCGCCTCGATCGCCGCGAACAAGGTCCACGGCATCCGCGCGGCACTGTGCGCCGACGCCGAGACGGCCGCGGGCGCCCGCCGCTGGAACGACGCGAACGTGCTCGCCCTCTCGCTGCGCACGACCTCGGAGGCCGTGCTCGCCGAGATCCTCGACGCGTGGTTCGCCGCCGGCCCCTCGCCGGAACCCGACGATCGCGCCAACGTCGCCCACCTCGACGACATCTAGATCTCGAGCCGCTCGTCCTCGAGGTCGAGCTCGCGCTCGAGCCGGTGCATGACCTCGTAGGAGATCTGGCCCGCGTTGCGCAGGCGCACGAGCTCGTCGCGCTGGGCGTCGTACACCGCGCGGGCCAGCTTCTGGTACTTGCGCGAGCGGTGCTCGATGCCGTCATCGTCGCCGGTCTCGCCGGCCTGCGCGGCGAACCGCCGGCTGCGGTACCGGTAGAGGCCGCGCATGCGCTCGACGGTCTCGTCGTACGTCCATTCCTCCTCGGCGAGCTCGTCCAGTCGCGCGAGCGCGACCGCCGCCGCGGCGCGCCGGCCGACCAGCTCCTCGCGCTCGTCCTCGCCGTCGTCGCGCACGCCGAGCTTGCGGATCAGCGCCGGAAGCGTGAGGCCCTGGAGGACGAGGGTGGCGAAGATGACCGCGAACGTCATCAGCAGGATCTCGTCGCGGGCCGGGAAGTCCGGCGGCAGGGCCAGCGCGGCGGCGAGCGACACCGAGCCGCGCATCCCCGCCCAGCTGATCACGGTGCGGCTCTGCCAGGACGACCGGAGCGTCCGTTGCGATTCGCGGCGGTCGAGCGCGCGGACCAGGAAGACGACCGTGTGCACCCACACGATGCGCGTGAGGATCACCGCCGCGCTCACAGCGACGGCCCACAGCAGCAGCTCGCCCGCCGGACGGCCGCTGAGCCCGTCGAGGATCGTCGGCAGCTGCAGCCCGATCAGCACGAACAGCAGCGCGTTGAGCAGGAAGACGAGCGTCTCCCACACCGCGTAGCCCTGGATCCGCATGCGCGCGGAGGAGATCTGCGGTGCCCGCCAGCCGAGCACGATCCCCGCCGTGACGGCGGCGAGCACACCCGAGACGTGCAGCGCCTCGGCTGGGACGTACGCGGCGTATCCGGTCAGCAGCGAGATCGTGATCTCCACAAGCACGTCGTCGAGACGGCGGCGGATCTCGGAGATCACCCAGCCGACGGCCAGCCCGATGGCGACCCCGACCACCGCGCCGCTGACGAACTCCCAGCCGGCCTCCCAGATCGAGAATGTCCCGCCGACCGCCAAGACGGCCACGCGGTACGCCACGAGCGCCGTGCCGTCGTTGACAAGGCTCTCGCCCTCGACGACCGAGACGATCCGCCGCGGCACCGACATGCGGCGGGCGATCTCCGTGGCGGCCAGCGGGTCGGTGGGCGCGACGATCGCGCCGAGCGTGAACGCGGCGGCCCACGGGAGGCCGGGGATCAGCGCCTCGGCGACGACGGCGACGATGCACATCGTGGCCAGCACGAGCCCGACGGCTTGCAGCGTGATCGCCCGCGCGTCGCGCCGGAGGTCGTGCAGGTTCGCGAAGAAGGCCGCCGAGTAGAGCAGCGGCGGCAGGAAGATGACGAGCACGAGGTCGGGGTCGAGCGTCGCCTCAGGCATCCCGGGCAGGAATCCGAGGCCGAGCCCGCCGACCACCAGCACGATCGGGTACGGGATGTTCACGGCGCGGGCGGCCGCGCCGAGCACGGCGACCGACACCAGCAGGGCGACGAGGATCCCCTCGACCTCTTCCATCAGGCCGCCTCGTAGCGGATCACGCCGGCAACCTCGATCTCCCGCGCCTGCCCGCGGTCGACGAGCAGGTCGGCGTGGCCCAGGACCTCGGAGAGCGTCAGGTAGGCCTGGGTGACCGCCACGTTGCCCCACAGCGCTTGCGCGATCTCGTATGCGGTCAGCGGGTGCTCCGCCAGCAGGCCGGCGATCTTGCGCGCGCGCCGCTCGTGCAGCGCGAAGCGCTCGTCGATCAGCGCGGCGTGCTCGGTGACGGGCTCGCCGTGCCCGGGGAGGACCACCTTCGCGGGCAGCTCGCGGGTCTCGCGCAGCGAGTCCATGTACATCATCAGCGCGCGCGGGCGGCCGCCGCCCGGCTCGCCCGAGCGGCCGCCGAGCGGGCGCGATACGAGCGGGTTGGAGGAGATGTGCCCGATCAGGTGGTCTCCGCCGATGAGCACGGCCCGCTCGGCGTCCCAGAACAGCGTGTCCGAGGGCGAATGGCCGGGGCGGTGGAGCACCTCGAGCGTCCGGCCCGCGAACGGCAGCGTGCCGCCGTCGGCCAGCGGCCGGTCGACCGGCGCGCTCCCGCCCCAGCCGCGGAACGACCGCGACACCGACCGCAGCGCGGTGACCACGTCGCGTGGGATCCCGTTGCGCAGCATCAGCGCCTCGGCCAGCTCGTCGTCTCGCTCGGCGTGGGCGCCGAACTCCTCGAGCACGGGCACGAGCAGATCGAGCGCGCAGACCTCGGCGCCCGAGCGGTCGGCGAGGATGCCGACCAGCCCCAGGTGGTCGAGGTGCTGGTGGGTGATGACGATCCGCTCGAGGTCCTCGATCCGCCGCCCGTGCTCGGCCAGCGCCCGTTCGAGCGCGTCGAGTGCCTTGCCGGAGTTGGGCCCCGTATCGACCAGCGTCAGCGGGTCGTCCTCGATCAGGTAGCAGTTCACCCGCCCGACCGCGAACGGCGTGGGGATCGGGAGGCAGTGGATGGCGTCCGTCATGCGCGGATGAGCTCGAGCACTTCGTCGCGCCGGCGCTCCATGTCGGCGTGCGACACGAGGCTCTCGAGGTTGAGCCGCAGCAGCGGCTCGGTGTTCGACATGCGCACGTTGAAGTGCCAGTCGTCGTAGTCGACCGAGAGCCCGTCGAGCTTCGTGATCCGCCCGTCGCCGTAGCGGCGCTCCAGCTCGGCGCTGCGGCCCTCGGGGTCGTCGACCGCGGAGTTGATCTCGCCGGACACGAAGTACCGCTCGCGCAGCGGCTCGAGCAACTCGGAGAGGCGCACGCCGCGGCGGGAGAGCAGCTCGAGGATGAGCAGGGCCGGGATCGTGCCCGAGTCGGCGTTGTAGAAGTCGCGGAAGTAGTAGTGGCCGGAGACCTCGCCGCCGAAGGCGGCGCCCTCGTCGCGCATGCGGCGCTTGAAGAACGCGTGCCCGACGCGGTTGACGTGCGCGTGCCCGCCGAGGCGGGTCACGAGCTCGGGCACCGCGCGGGACGCCCGCACGTCATAGAGGATGTCGGCGCCCGGGTGACGTGCGAGCACCGACTCGGCGAGCAGCGCCGTGAGGAAGTCGCCGTCGACGAAGCGGCCCGTGTCGTCGATGAAGAAGCAGCGGTCGGCGTCGCCGTCCCAGGCGATGCCGAGGTCGGCGCCCTCGGCGCGCACCCGGTCGACGATGAACCGGCGGTTCTCCTCCAGCAGCGGGTTCGGCTCGTGGTCCGGGAACTCGCCGTCGGGCTCCCAGTAGGTGGTGACGAGGTCGAGCCCGAGGCGCTCGAGCAGCGGGCCTGCCATCGGGCCGGCCATGCCGTTGCCGCCGTCGACCACGACCTTGAGCGGGTTGACGGCCGATGCGGTCGATGAACGCCAGCGCGGCGGCCTGGAAGGCGGCGTAGACGTCGACATCCTCCGCCGAGCCCCCGCCGGGCGCGGCGGGCAGGCCCACCTCGACGAGCCGGCGGATCTCCCCGATGCCACTGTCGCCCGACAGGGCGACGGCGCCGCGCTCGACGAGCTTCGCACCGGTGTAGGCCTTCGGGTTGTGCGAGGCGGTGCACATCAGCCCGCCGTCCAGGTCTCGACTGCCCACGAGCCAGTAGAGCATCTCCGTGCCCACCATCCCGGCGTCGAGGACGTGTGCGCCCTCGGCGACCAGCCCGGCGCGGTAGCGGGCGGCCAGCTCCGGCGCGGTCAGCCGCATGTCGCGCCCGAGGCCGATCCGGAGCGGGTCGCTGCCCGTGCGGGCGGCGAGCACGCGGGCGAACGCCCGGCCGACCGCTTCGGCGACGTCGCCGTCGATCTCCTCGCCGTACAGCCCGCGGACGTCGTAGGCCTTGAAGATGGCTGGTGGGACGGTGACGGCCATGGGCGCGAGGATACGTAGCCGAAGGCGAGTGCCCGACGAAGGAGGCATCTCGCCTGGCAGGCGAAACTTGCATCCATGCGGGTCCTGATCCTCTGCGGCGGGCGTGGCACGCGGCTCGACGGCGAGCGCCCGAAGCCCCTGGTCGAGATCGGCGGCCGGCCGATCCTGTGGCACGTGATCGCCATCTACGCGGCGCAGGGGTTCCGGGAGTTCATGCTGCTGACCGGCCACGGCGGCGAGGCCGTGGCGGAGTGGGCGGCGGGCGATCCGCGCGTGGAGTGCGTCGACACCGGCCTCGACACGCCGACGGGCGGGCGCGTGCACGCCGTGCGCGACCGGCTGCGCGAGCCCTTCTGCCTCACGTACGCCGACGGCGTGGCGGACATCGACCTGGGCGCGCTGCGCGCGGCGCACGCGGAGAGCGGGGCGCTCGCCACGATGACCGTCGTGCGACCCGAGCTGCCGTTCGGCGTCGCCGTGCTCTCCGAGGATCGCGTCACCGGGTTCCACGAGAAGCCCGTGGCGGACCAGTGGGTCAACGGCGGCTTCTTCGTCATGGAGCCGGCCGCGCTCGACTACCTTGGGCCCGACACGGTGCTCGAGCGCGAGCCCTTGGAGCGGCTCGCGGTTGACGGCGGGCTGGGGGCGTATCGGCACATGGGCTTCTGGCGGTGTCTGGATACGCCCAAGGACGCCCTGGCCTTGGAAGAGGAGTGTGCCCGTGGGGCGCCGTGGCTGCGCGGGCGGAAGTCAACGGCGCCTGGGTAGGCGGGTGAGGCGACGGCCGACCAACCCGGCCGGCTCCCTCACCCTCCCTACCCGGCGGCCGTTGACGTCGGCCCCCGCGCAGCACCACCGCCCCCGCCTAAACTCAGAACGCATGGCCGGACACTCCAAGTGGGCGGGGATCAAGCACAAGAAGGCGATCGTGGACGCCCGTCGCGGGAAGCTGTTCACGAAGCTCGCCCGCGCGATCACCGTGGCGGCCAAGGAGGGCGGGGGAGACGTCGAGGGCAACCCGGCGCTCGCGCTCGCGGTCCAGAAGGCCAAGGATGCCTCGATGCCAAAGGACAACATCGAGCGGGCGATCGCCAAGGGCACCGGCGAAGGGGCGGACGCCGACGCGCTCGAGGCCGTCGTCTACGAGGGCTACGCCCCCGGCGGCGTGGCGGTGTTGGTCGAGGCGCTGACCGACAACCGCAACCGCACCGGCTCCGAGATGCGTCACATCTTCTCCAAGCACGGCGGGAACCTCGGCGAGCCGGGCTCGGTCGCCTATCTGTTCGACAAGAAGGGCGTCGTGGTCGTCGACGGCGAGCGGTACGGCGAGGACGACCTGATGGTCGCCATCGACGCCGGTGCGGAGGACATCCAGATGGACGCCGACGTGTACGAGATCCTCTGCGAGCCGACGGACCTCGCCGCGGTGCGCGCTGCGCTGACCGACGCGGGGATCGACGTCGACGAGGCGCAGGTCGCCCAGCGCCCGAAGACGCTCGTGCCGCTCGAGGAGGACGGCGCGGTGAAGGTGCTGCGGCTGATCGACGCGCTCGAGGATCAGGACGACGTCGACGCCGTTCACGCGAACTTCGACGTCGACGCCGAGGTCTTGGAGCGCGTCGCGGGCTGAACGCGGGTACACCGCGTTCGATGCGCTCCTCCTGGTCACCCGCAGCAGTCGCCCTCGTGGCGCTGATGGCGCTCGGCAGCGTCGTCATGTGGCTCGGCGTGCCGCTCGCGCTCGTCTACCTCGCCTCGAGGCTCGCGGACACGCCCAACCCGAGCATGGGGCCGTACCTGCTGGTGATCATCGGCCTGCCGGTGGGGATGGCGGTGGTGGGCAAGGGCCTCGGCGCGCTCAACCGCGCCCACGTGCGGATCACCGGTGCCGAGACCGACGAGTACCGGCCGGGCTGGACGCGCTCGATGCGCGGTGAGCGCAAGGTCGACCGCCGAAACGGCGTGCTCGACCAGGTGATGATCGTCTCGGTGGCGATCGCGGGCCTCGCGTTCGCGATCTGGTTCTTCGGCTTCGCCGGGAGCTCACTGCCGACCGGATAGAAGGCGTCCGACGCCCCGCGCAGAATCCCCGGGGTGTACGTGATCGTCCTCGGGATCGACCCTGGCGTGGCCAACACGGGCTACGGCGTCGTCGCGCAGCAGCGCGGGCGCCTCGTGGCGCTCGACGGCGGGGTGATCGAGACCGCGGCGGGGCCGGAAGTCGGCGCCCGGCTGCGGGTGGTACACGAGCGGGTCAGCGCGCTGATGGACGAGTACCACCCGGACGCCGTGGCGCTCGAGGACGTCTACTTCGGGGTCAACGCCCGTTCGGCGTTCGCGGTCGGCCAGGCGCGAGGCGTGGTGCTGCTCGCCGCCGGCCAGCGCGGCCTGCCGTGCGCCTCCTACACGCCACAGCAGGTCAAGGGCGCGGTCTGCGGCTCCGGCCGTGCTGCCAAGGACCAGGTGCAGCGCATGGTCCAGACGCTGCTCGCGCTGCCCGACCTTCCGCGCCCCGACCACGCGGCCGATGCGCTGGCCGTGGCCATCTGCCACGCCAACGGGGCGCCGCTCGCGGCGGCGATCGCCGGCTAAGCGATGACGAGCGTCAGCGAGTTCAGCGCAGCGGCGACGAGCGTTAGCGAGGCAGAATGATCGCGCTGCTCGAGGGCACGGTCGCGGTCCGGCGGGCCGACCACGTGGTCGTCTCGTGCGGCGGTGTCGGCTACCGGCTGGCCGTCTCCGCGGAGACGCTGCGTCACGTGCCACGCGTGGGCGAGCCGGCCACGCTCTTCACGCACCTGATCGTGCGCGACGACGCGCTCCAGCTCTACGGCTTCGCGACCGAGGAGGAGCGCGACCTCTTCCTGCTGCTGATCGGCGTGCAGTCCGTGGGCCCCAAGATGGCGCTCGCGGTGCTCTCCGGCGGGCCGCCGCGGGAGCTGCTGGGCGCGGTGGCGGCCGGCGACACCGCGCGGCTGCAGGCCGCCCCGGGGATCGGCAAGCGCACGGCGGAGCGGATCGTCGTCGAGCTGCGCGAGAAGGTCGGCGTCACGACCGAGGACCCGATCGTCATCAGCCGCGGGGACGACCCGCGCGCGCTGGCGCGCGAGGGCCTCGTCGGGCTCGGCTTCTCGCCCCAGGAGGCCGACAAGCTGCTCGACGGCGCGCCGGGAGACTCGCCTGAGGACCTGATCGCGCACGCACTCAGGGGAGCGCGGCGATGATCCGGACGCCCGGCGCCGAGCGGCTGCAGGCCCCGGAGGCGCGTCCGGAGGAGGAGGTCGACGCCTCGCTGCGCCCGCGCGCGCTCGAGGACTTCGTCGGCCAGGAGGCGCTCAAGGACCAGCTCGGGGTCTCGATCGCGGCCGCCGCGGCCCGCGGCGAGGCGCTCGACCACGTGCTGCTGGCCGGTCCTCCCGGGCTCGGCAAGACGTCGCTGGCCCAGATCGTCGCCACCGAGCTCGGCGTGCCGTTCGTGCAGACGGCCGGTCCGGCGCTCGAGCGCAAGGCCGACATCGCGGCCTTCCTCACCGCGCTCGAGCCGCGGGCGGTGTTCTTCGTCGACGAGATCCACCGCCTGCCTCGCGCGGTCGAGGAGACCTTCTATCCCGCGATGGAGGATCGCCAGCTCCCCATCACGGTGGGCGCGGGCGCGGGCGCCCGCGTGGTGACGCTGGACCTGCCGGCCTTCACGCTCGTGGGCGCCACCACGCGCGCCGGTCTGCTGACCACGCCGCTGCGCGACCGCTTCGGCATCCAGCACCGGCTCGACCACTACGGCCCCGACGAGCTCGCGCGCATCGTCACCCGCTCCGCGCGGGTGCTCAACGTGGCGATCGACGCCGCGGGCGCGCGGGCGATCGCCGAGCGCTCGCGCGGCACCCCGCGCGTCGCCAACCGGCTCCTGCGCCGCGTGCGCGACTTCGCGGAGGTGCACGGCGCCGGCGCGGTCACCGCCACGCTGGCGGGAGCGGCGCTCGACCTGCTCGAGGTCGACCAGGAGGGCCTGGACCGGCTCGACCGCGAGATCCTCTCCGCGATCTGCTCGCAGTTCTCGGGCGGCCCGGTGGGCCTCTCGACGCTGGCGGTCGTCGTCCAGGAGGAGCCCGACACGATCGAGGACGTCTACGAGCCGTACCTGCTCCAGCGCGGCTTCCTCCAGCGCACTCCCCGCGGCCGGTGCGCGACCGTGCACGCGTTCCGCCATCTGGGCCTCGAGCTGCCCTCCGAAGACTCGACATTGTTCTGATCGAGTCTTTAGCGGCCTCGCTCTAGCCTAAGAGGCCGAATGGCGCATCTGTTCATCTGCCCGAACTGCGGCCAGCGCAGCACCGCGACGGACCGCCAGCAGGGCTTCCGCAACCAGCCCCGCGGCTGCTCGAAGTGCGGGTTCGGCTTCCTCTTCGAGCTGCTCGACGACTACTACCCCGCTCCCAACGCGGCGTTCTTCGTCTGCGACCAGGCGGGGCGCATCATCGGGTGCGGCCGCGGCACCCGCGAGCTGACCGGGCTTTCCGACGAGAAGGTGATGGGTCGCGAGGTGCGCGAGGTGCTGGGGCTCGACTTCGAGGGCGGTGCCGACCACGTCGGCACGGTGCTCGAGTGGGGCGTGCGGCAGCTCGGCAAGCCGGTCGTCGTCAACGCGGAGGGGGATCTGCCGGCCAAGGCGGTCGCGGACCTGTTCCCGGCGTACGATGACGATGGCGGCCTCCTGCTGGTGTTGACGCCGTCGAAGTAGCGCCGACTACTCTTTTCCAGCCGGTACATGTCAGAACGCCGCCGCTCCCTCTTCGTCCTGCTACTCGTCCTCGGCCTCATCGCCGGGTCGCTCTTCGCGGTCTCGAGCCGTGACACCAAGCTCGGGCTCGACCTCCAGGGCGGGGTCCAGCTCATCTACGAGGGCCAGCCGACCGCACAGCAGCCCACCGTCACGCAGGAGTCGCTCCAGCGCTCGCTGGACATCATGCGCGACCGCGTCGACGCCTTCGGCGTCGCCGAGCCAGAGCTGCTGCTGGCCGGGCGCAACCAGATCGAGGTCAACCTTCCCGGCGTCGAGGACGCCGAGCGCGCGGCCGAGCAGGTCGGCTCGACCGCCCAGCTCTTCTTCTACGACTGGGAAGAGAACATCCTCGACGAGGACTGCCAGACCAACCCGGACGAGAATGCGTCCCAGAAGACCGCCATCACGGGCTTCTACCGGGCGGTCCAGGCGGCCTCGAAGTGCGACCCGCAGCGCGATGACAACAACAACGCCGCCGACGCGCCGCGCTTCTACGCCTTCAACAAGACGAGCAAGCAGCCGCTCAACGGCGGCGCGCCCGCGTCGAGTCGCGAGGAGGCGCTCACCGACCTGAGCGACGCGCAGCGCGCGAACGCCGAGGTCGTGCAGGTGCCCGAGGGCATCCTCGTGGTCCGCGACGAGAAGCCCGACGCCGACGCCCCCGACCCCGACCGCTACTGGGTCATCCAGGACAACCCGGCGCTCTCGGGCACGGACATCACGAACCCCGAGCAGAACTTCGACCAGCAGGGCGGCAACGAGCCGATCGTCACCTTCGGCTTCACGGACGAGGGTCGCGAGGCGTTCCATGACATCACGCGCGAGATCGCGCAGCGCGGGCAGGACAACGCGCTTCCGGGCACGAACCCGAACGCCGGCTCACAGCACTTCGCGATCGTGCTCGACGACGAGCTCGTCTCGGCCCCGACCATCAACTACCTCGAGTACCCGGACGGGATCGACGGCGAGAATGGCGCCGAGATCTCGGGCAGCTTTACGATCAGCTCCGCACAGGACCTGGCGAAGATCCTCGAGATCGGCGCGCTGCCGATCCGCCTCGAGCTGATCTCGCGCTCGCAGGTCTCCGCCTCGCTCGGCGCCCAGGCGCTCGACCAGGGCGTGCTGGCCGGCGCCGCGGGGTTCCTGATCGTCGCCCTCTTCCTGATCGCGTTCTACCGCGTCCTCGGCGTCATCGCGGTGATCGCGATGGGGATCTACGGCCTGTACTTCTACGCGCTCGTCGAGCTGATCCCGATCGTGCTCACGCTGCCCGGCATCGCCGGCCTGATCCTCACACTGGGGGTGGCGGCCGACGCCAACATCGTGATCTTCGAGCGGGTCAAGGAGGAGCTGCGCGCGGGCCGGAGCGTCGGTCAGGCGATCTCCGCGGGCTACAAGAAGGGCCTGACGGCGATCATGGACGCGAACATCGTCACGATCCTCGTCGCCTTCATCCTCTTCATCCTGGCGACGGGCGGCGTGAAGGGCTTTGCGCTCACCCTCGGCGTCGGCGTCATCCTCTCGCTCTTCACCGCCGTGCTCGCCACCCAGGCGATGCTCTACGCGCTGCGCGGGACGCGGCTGCTGCGCTCGCGCGCGGCGCTCGGGTCGCGCGACTCCAAGCCGATCCGCTTCGACTTCATCGGCGGCTCGCGCTGGTTCTTCTCCATGTCCGGCGTGATCCTGCTCGTCTGCGCGCTGGCGCTTGCCGCCCAGGGCCTGAACTTCGGCATCGACTTCGAGGGCGGCACGCGGATCACCGCACCACTCGAGCGCGAGGCCTCGGTGGAGGATGTGCGCAGCGCCATCGGCATCGGCAACGCCGAGGTCCAGACCGTCGAGAACGAGGAGCTGGGCCAGAACGTCGTGCAGATCAGCGCCGAGGAGCTCGGGCCCAACGAGGTCGACCGCGTCGAGCAGGCGCTGGCCGACGAGTTCGGCCTGGCGGACGACCCGAGCACCGAGTCGATCGGCGCGAGCTTCGGCGAGACCGTGGCCGAGAGCGCCATCTACGCGATCGTCGCGTCGCTGATCATCATCTCGATCTACATCTCGCTGCGCTTCCAGTGGAAGTTCGCGGTGCCGGTGATGATCGCGCTCGCGCACGACCTGCTCATCACGGGCGGCGTCTACGCACTGCTCGGCCGGGAGGTGACGGCGTCGACGGTCGCGGCGCTCCTCACGATCCTGGGCTTCTCGCTCTACGACACGATCGTCGTGTTCGACCGCGTGAGAGAGAACATCCCGCGGATGCCGAACGCGGCCTTCTCGCAGATCTACAACCGCTCGATGTCCGAGGTGATCATCCGGTCGCTGGCAACGAGCTTCTGCGCCGGCCTGCCGATCCTCGCGCTGATGCTGTTCGGCGGCGAGACGCTGCAGGACTTCGCCTTCGCGCTGCTGGTGGGCACGCTGTCGGGCACCTATTCGTCGGTCTTCATCGCCGGTCCGGTGCTGACGCACTGGAAGGAGCGCGAGCCCGTCTACAGGGCGCGCGAGGCGCGGATCCGCAGCCAGTTCGGCGGCGTCGTGCCGCCGTACGCGGTGGCTGTGGCGGGCGCGCCGGTCGACGTGGCTCCGGCCGAGCCTCGGCGGGCCAAGTCGCGGCTCACGTCTCCGGCCGATCCGTCGCGCGGCGTGTCGAGCGAGGAGTTCGACGAGATGGTCCGCGACCTCGGGGTCGAGGAGGAGCGCGAGCCGCAGTCGCCCGAGCCGGCGGGAGCCCGCGCCAGCGACAGCCGCCCCGCGGGCGGCCGCCGCGCTCGCTCGCGGGCCGCCAAGGCGGGCGACAAGACGAAGAAGCCGCCGAACCGCCGCCACGGGAGGCCGCGCTGATGGCCGGGCTCGTGTGGGTCATGGTCGGGATCGCGCTCTGGCACTTCGCGATCTTCGTGCCCGACCACTTCTGGTCGGGGATCGTGGGCGCCTTCCTGGGCGCCGTGGTCGGAGCCTTCCTCTTCGGCTTCCTCATCCACGGGCTCACCGTGCCCGGGCAGAGCGATACCAACGTCCTGAGCGCGATAGAGGCGGTACCGGGTGCGGTACTCGGGATGGCCGTCGTGTACTGGATCGGGCTCCGCGAGGAGCGCCTGCACCCCGCGATCTGACCCCGTCCCGCGTCGGTTGAGACACGTCAACGGCGGCCGGGTAGCTGACCTTCGCCGGTCCGACCGTGTACCGGATGGCGGCCCGTCACGCGTCACGCGCGAATCGCGACGACTTCGTGACGCGCGTCCGTCGACGTCGCGGAAGGCCGCCAACTGCCGCGGATTCCGTCGGGTAGCGGCCATACGCTGCGGCGACCGTGGCCCGGCCCGACACCCGCTTCACCGTTCCGCCCTACGACTACGGCGCCGCCGAGCGCCTGGTCGGCGCACTCGGCGTCTCGCACGTGCTCGCGCAGGTGCTGGTGCGGCGCGGCCTGGGTGAGGAAGCCGCCGCGCGGGCGTTCCTCGCGGCTCGGGAAGGCCACCCGCTCGACGCATTCGGGGGCCTGCGGGCGGCGGCCGGGCGGGTGCTCGAGCACGTCGGCCGGCGGTCGAGGATCACCGTGCACGGCGACTACGACGTGGACGGGGTGACGGCCACGGCGGTGCTCGTGCGCGCGCTGCGCACGCTGGGCGCGGACGTGGACTGGTACCTGCCGAGCCGGATCGACGACGGCTACGGCCTGGCCGCGAGCACCGTCGAGCGGCTCGCGGCGCGCGGGACGGATCTCCTGATCACGGTCGACTGCGCGATCACCGCCGTCGACGAGGTGGCGACGGCGCGCGCCGCGGGGCTCGACGTCGTGGTGACCGACCATCACTCGCCGCGCGCCGACGGCCGGTTGCCCGACGCGCCGATCGTGCACCCGCGGATCGGCGGCCATCCGTGCGCCGAGCTGTGCGCGGCCGGTGTGGCGTACAAGCTCGCGGCGGCGCTGCTCGAGGGGGCGGGGGAGGACCCCGCGCTCGCGGACGAGGATCTCGACCTCGTGGCCCTCGCCACGGTGGCCGACGTCGTGCCGCTCGTGGGAGAGAACCGCCGGCTCGTGCGCGAGGGTCTGCGCGCGCTGGCGGCGACGCGCAAGCCGGGCGTGCGCGCGCTCATGGAGGTCGCCCGCGTCGATCCGGGCTCGCTCGACGCCGGCGCCATCGGCTTCCGGCTCGCGCCGCGGATCAACGCCGCCGGTCGGCTCCACCGGGCCGACGCAGGGCTCGAGCTGCTGCTCACCGAGGATCCCGCGCGCGCCCGCGCGATCGCGGCCGAGCTCGATGCCGTGAACACCGAGCGGCGCGACGTGGAGACGCGCATGCGCTTCGCGGCCGAGGCCCTGGTGGCCGAGCAGGGCCCCGCCCCCGCGTACGTCCTGGCCGCCGAGGGCTGGCATCCGGGCGTGATCGGGATCGTGGCCGCGCGGATCGCCGAGCGCCATCACCGGCCGACGGTCCTGATCGCGCTCGAAGCCGAGCAGGGCACGGGGTCCGGGCGCTCCATCCCGGCCTTCGACCTCCTGGGCGGGCTTACCGCGGCCGGCCGCCACCTCGAGCGCTACGGCGGCCATCGTGCCGCGGCCGGGCTCACGATCTCCCGCGCGGACGTCGACGCGTTCCGCGAGTCGTTCGCCGCGCACGCCGCCGAGGTACTCGCCCCCGAGGACCTCGTGCCGGAATGCCGCGTCGACGCCGTCGTGCCGGGCGATGCCCTGACGCTCGCAATGGCCGAGGAGCTCGAGCGCCTGGCCCCGTTCGGCCAGGGCAATCCGGCCGTCTCGCTGCTGGTTCCCGCGGCCCACCTCGCCGACCCGCGGGCGATGGGGGAGGGCCGGCACGTGGCCTTCACGCTGCACGCCGGCGGAGCGCGCTCGCGCTGCGTCCAGTTCGGCGCCGGGAGCCGCCTGCCGGCCGAGCCCGACGAGCCGGTCGACGCCGCGGTCCGCCTCGAGGCGAACCGCTGGAACGGGTCCGTCGAGCCGCGCCTCGTGCTCCGCCACGCCCGCCCCTCGCGCCCGGCGCCGATCGAGATCATCGGGGAGCCCGTCTTCCACGATGGCCTCGAGGCCGAGCTCACCCGCGACCTCTCGTGGCACCGCGAACCTCTGCCCGACTGGACAGATGAGTGGGTGCGTGACGTGCGCGGGACGGGCATCGCCGGGCTGCTCGCGGATCTCGTCGCCGCCGGTGACCGGGTGCTCGCCGTCGTGGCGCATGCGCCGCACCGCGCACGCACGCTCCAGAGCCGGATCGGCGGCTTCGCGGTGTGCTCGTGGGCGGCCCTCGGGGACGATCCCTCGCTGGCCGCCGGCTTCGCCCACCTGGTGGCCGTCGACCCGCCCGCCGACCCGGGGGCGCTCGCCCACCTCCAACGTCCGTCCGCGCCGCGTCGAACCCACCTGGCGTGGGGTGAGCCTGAGCTACGCTTTGCTCGACGAATACATCAGTGGGACTTCGCCCTCCGCGACCCGCTGGCGGCTCTCTACCGCGCACTGCGCGGGGCCGGAGACGTCCGCGGGGAGGCCTTCGGGGCCGTGCTACGGGGCGAGGGGCCGCAACCGAGGTCCGCCGCGCTCGCGGGGCGCCTGGTGCGGGTCCTCTCCGAGCTCGACCTCGTGGTCCTCGATCGCGAAGGGCCGGCCCTCCGGCTCACCGAGACGCCCGCGCGCACCGCGCTCGAGCGCTCGGCAGCCTTCCAGGCCTACCACCGACGCCTCGAGGACGGACTCCGATTCCTGACGACCGACACGATCCGCCAAGCGGCCTGACCCCCTCCCAGGAGGGCGGGGGCTCGGCGGTGGCCGGCGCGCCGGACGAGGATGCGCCGGTCGCGGTCGCGGGCCACCGCCCGGTCGACCGTGCCGCGCACGCCCACGGTCCCCTCGCGGACATGCCGGCCGACCTCACGCCGGTCGAGCGCGAGCTGCTCGCCGACCTGTTCGCGATCGTCGAGGAGCACGCCGACGAGGTCGCCGAGAGCATCGACCGCGAGCGCGTCGTGGGCGCGTTCGTCTTCGCCTGCGAGCACCACGCCGACCAGCGCCGTCAGTCGGGCGAGGACTTCATCGTGCACCCCGTCGGCGTCGCGAAGATCTGCGCGGGCATGCGGCTCGACACCGAGACGCTGTGCGCGGCGCTGTTGCACGACACGGTGGAGGACACGTCGGCGTCGCTCGACGAGGTCCGCGACGCGTTCGGCGACGAGGTCGCCGGCCTCGTCGACGGTGTCACGAAGCTCACCGGCATCACGTTCCAGTCGCGCGACGAGGCGCAGGCCGAGAACTACCGCAAGATGATGGTCGCGATGGCCACGGACATCCGGGTCATCCTCATCAAGCTCGCCGACCGGCTGCACAACATGCGCACGCTCGAGGCGATGGCCAAGCAGAAGCAGATCGACAAGGCCAAGGAGACCCTGGAGATCTACGCGCCGCTGGCCCACCGGCTCGGCATCCACGCGATCAAGTGGGAGCTGGAGGACCTCGCGTTCACCACGCTGCACCCGCGCAAGTACCAGGAGATCAAGGGACTCGTCAGCCAGCAGCGCGAGGAGCGCGAGCACTACGTCGCGCGGGCGGGCGGCTACCTGGCCAAGGAGCTCGAGGCGCTCGGCATCCGCGCCGAGATCTCCGGCCGTGCCAAGCACTTCTACTCGATCTACTCGAAGATGACTCGCAAGGGCCGCGAGTTCAACGAGATCTACGACCTCACGGCCATGCGCGTGATCGTCGACTCCGTGAAGGACTGCTACGGGGCGGTGGGCGTCATCCACTCGCTGTGGAAGCCGCTCCCCGGGCGCTTCAAGGACATGATCGCGATGCCCAAGTTCAACATGTACCAGGCCCTTCACACGACCGTGATCGGGCCCGAGGGGCGGCCGCTGGAGATCCAGATCCGCACGCGCGACATGCACGAGACGGCCGAGTACGGCGTCGCCGCGCACTGGCGCTACAAGGAGAGCAGCAAGCAGGCGGGCGTCGACCCGACCGACATGAAGCTCAAGTGGCTCAAGTCGCTGCTCGACTGGCAGGGCGACGAGGACGACCCGGTCGAGTTCACCGAGCACCTGCGCGGCCAGCTGATCGAGGACGAGGTCTACGTCTTCACGCCCAAGGGCGAGGTCAAGTCGCTGGCCGTCGGGGCCACGCCGCTCGACTTCGCGTACGAGATCCACACCGACGTCGGCCACCGCTGCGTCGGCGCCAAGGTCAACGGCAAGATCGTCCCGCTCCACTACGAGCTCGAGTCGGGCGACATCGTGGAGATCCTCACGGCCAAGCGCGAGCGCGGCCCGTCACGCGACTGGCTCGCGCTCGTGAAGACGACCCGCGCGCGCAACAAGATCCGCGCGTGGTTCAAGGCCGAGTCGCGCGACGACTCCGAGCACACCGGCCGCGACCTCCTGCAGGAGCACCTCAACAAGGCCGGCCTGCCCGCCCAGCGGATCACCGGCTCGCCGCTGCTGGCGGACGTGATCCGCGAGATGGGTTTCCGCAAGGCCGACGACTTCTACATCGCGCTCGGCGGGGCCAAGATCTCGCCCAAGGTCGTCGTCAACAAGGTCCTGCAGCGCCTCAAGCAGGGCGAGAGCGCGGAGGCCGAGGTCTCGGCCGCCGAGGACCTGATCAAGCCGACCGTCCGCCGCAAGCCGGAGGCGTCGTCGTCGCAGTTCGGCATCCGCGTGGAGGGCGTCGACGACGTGCCGCTGCGCCTCGCCAAGTGCTGCCGCCCCGTGTCGGGCGACTCGATCCTCGGCTACGTCTCGCTCGGCCGCGGCATCACCATCCATCGTGAGGACTGCCCGAACGCGGAGGCCCTGCGCAAGGACCCCGAGCGCTTCGTGCCGGTGTCCTGGGACGGCGACAACGAGACGTCGTTCAAGGTCGAGATCCAGGTCGACGCCTGGGATCGCCACCGCCTGCTCGAGGACGTCGCGCGTACGTTCGCCGAGGGCGGCATCAACATCGTCGAGGCCTACTGCAGCGTCCAGCACCCGATGGTCAAGAATCGCTTCGTGATCGAGGTGGGGGACACCCAGGCCCTCAAGACCGCGATCAATCGCCTGCGGTCGATCGACTCCGTCTTCGACGCCTACCGCGTCACGCCGAGCGGTGGCTAGCTGACGACTTGTAGCGCGCCCCGGCCGACCGTGATCTCGACGAGCTCCTCGTCGCCGATGTAGTCGCCGTCGACCTGGGTCGGCACGGGTCGCCCGTCGAGCGAGCGCACCGCGATCCTGTGGACGCCGGTGAACGCCTCCACGCCACGGTGCTTGGCGATCCGGGCCGCCCCGGAGAGCGCTCGGAACGTCACGGTGGGGACGTCGTACGGCCGTGCGCGGGTGAGCATCACCCCGGCGAGCTCGCCGGAGTCCAGCCGCGCGCCCTCCACGAGGTCGACCGGACGGGTCTTGAAGTACGTGTACGGCGAGCCGTTCTGCAGGAATGCGCTCACCCCGCGCACCCGACGGCCGTCGAGCTCCAGCTCGAGCCGCGGCGGTCCGACCACATAGCGGCGCAGGAACGTGGCTACCGCCGCCGCGCTGTAGTACCAGGCGCCGTAGCGCGCCTTGAGGTGCGGATGGCGGTCGACGCGCTCGACCACGCTGGCGTCGAGCCCGACCCCGGCCGCAAACGTGAACCAGCGGCCATTGACCTTCCCGAGGTCGACCGCCCGCGGCTCCCAGTGATCCGGCATGCGCAGCAGGTGCTCGGTCGCGTCGACCACGTCGTTGGGGATCCCGAGCATCCTGCAGAACACGTTGTTCGAGCCGCCGGGAAGACACGTGAGCGGCGTCGGGAACCCGGCCAGCCCGTTGGCCGCTTCGTTGACCGTCCCGTCGCCTCCGAAGGCGACCACGACGTCGAAGCCCTGCTCGGCGGCCTCGCGGCAGAGGTCGATCGCGTGGCCGCGGCGCTGGGTCTCGATCGCCGTCACCTGATAGCGCCCCTGCAGCGCGTATACCACCAGGTGCTTGAGCCGGTCGGACATCGTCGTCGCGTACGGGTTGACGATGACCAGCATGCGCTTCGCCTGCGCGGGCCGCTCGAGCGCCGCGACGTCGAGCAGGCGGCGCTCGGCGAGCGCCGCGTCCATCACAGCCAGCCCCGGCGGCGGAAGTACGCGATCAGGCCGACGAGCATCGCCAGCATGAGGCCGAGCACGAGCCCGAAGGCGACCGTGTCGCCCTCCCCGGGCACGCGCACGTTCATGCCCCAGATGCTCGCCACGAGCGTGAGCGGCAGCACGATCACGGAGATCGCCGTCAGGACGCGAAAGGTCTCGTTCGTGCGGTGGGCGATGGCGGACTCGTTCGTGTCGTCGAGCGCTTCCACCACCTCCTTGTAGTTCTCGAGCATGTCCCACACGCGCTCGGACGCGTCGTTGATGTCCTCGAAGTAGATCTCGAGGTCGTCGGCGATGTAGCGCGCCTTGTTGCGTTCGAGGTCCTGAAAGGCCGGCCGCTGCGGGCGCACGATCTTGCGGAAGTTGATGATCTCCTGCTTGACGTTGGAGATGTCCCGCACCACGTCGGCCGAGTCACCCTCGAAGATCTCCTCCTCGATCCGCTCGAGCTTGTTGCCGATCTTGCGCAGCATCGGAAACGAGGCGTCGACCAGGTCATCGACGATCTTGTAGAGCAGGTAGCCGGGGCCCTTGGAGAAGATGGACTCCCGCAGGTCCTCGTTCGTCCGCACCCGCTCGAACAGGTACTCGATCGGCTGCAGCGGCTCGTTCGGGATCGTGATCAGGAAATCCGGCCCGACGAAGAGGTCGACCTCGGCCGCGTTCAGCCGCCCGACCGACTTGTCGTAGCGCGGGAAGTGCAGGACGATGAACAGGTAGTCGTCGTACTCGTCCACCTTCGGCCGCTGGTTGCGCGAGCCGACATCCTCGTAGTCGAGCGGGTGGAAGTCGAAGCGCTCGGCGAGCCAGGCGAGGTCGACGGGGCGCGGGCGCTCGATGTTGATCCAGCGGAGACCGGGCGACTCGACGATCTCGACGCGCGGCTCGTCGCGCTCGGGGACGTGCTCAGCGGTCGAACGACGAGCCGAGCGGCGCCCGAACGGGGAGCGTGGCAGGCTCGGCATGACTGAGCGGGTCCTCGGCCGGAGGCATCACGGTAGGGATTCTACGCGGCACCGTGGTACCTTTCTCCACCACATAGCAGTACGCATCCAGAGGGGTGGAGGGACTGGCCCTATGAAACCCCGCCAACCATCCCGCGCAAGCGGGAAACGGTGGCAATTCCATCAGGCTCCAAGACGACGGCCTGGGAGATGCGGCGCAGGGCATCCCCGGAAGCCTCCGCCGCACCGCCCGGGCGGAGAAAGCGAAACCAATGCCGGCAGATGCCCTGAAGTGCAAGGAGTGCTCGACCACCTACCCGCTCGACGCGCGCTACGTCTGTAGTCGCTGCTTCGGTCCACTCGAGGTCGCCTACACGCCGCCGTCGGGCACTGCCGACGAGCTGCGCCGCCGCATCCAGGCGGGCCCGCACACGCTGTGGCGGTACGCGGACTTCCTGCCCGTCGAATCCGCGCGCTCGGCGCTGCCGACCGGCTGGACGCCGCTGGTGCGGGCTGATCGCCTCGCCCAGAGGCTCGGGATCAGGGAGCTCTGGGTCAAGAACGAGACCGCGAACCCGACCCACTCGTTCAAGGACCGCGTGGTCTCCGTGGCGCTGGCTCGAGCCCAGGAGCTCGGCTTCGAGACGATCGCTTGTGCCTCCACCGGCAACCTCGCGAACGCGGTGGCCGCGCACGCCGCCGCCGCCGGGCTGCCGTCCTACGTCTTCATCCCGGCGGACCTCGAGGCCGAGAAGGTGCTGGCCACCGGCGCCTACGGCACGAACATCGTCGCGATCCGCGGCAACTACGACGCGGTCAACCGGCTCTGCACCGAGGTCGCGGGGGAGCGGCCGGCCTGGGCGTTCGTGAACGTCAACGTGCGGCCGTACTACGCCGAGGGGTCGAAGACGCTGGCGTACGAGACGGCCGAGCAGCTCGGCTGGGAGCTGCCGGACCGCGTGGTGGCGCCGATCGCCTCCGGATCGCTGTTCACGAAGGTCGCCCGCGGCTACCAGGACTTCATCGACGCGGGCCTGCTGAAGGGCGACGTGCCGGTCATGTGCGGCGCGCAGGCCGAGGGATGCTCGCCCGTGGCGACCGCGTTCGCCGCCGGGACGGACGTCTGCCGGCCGGTCAAGCCCGACACGATCGCCAAGTCGCTCGCCATCGGCAACCCGGCGGACGGGCCGTACGCGGTCGAGCTCGCACGCGCCACGGGCGGCGTGATCGAGAGCGTCAGCGACGACGAGATCTGCGCCGGGATCCGCCTGCTCGCCGAGACGACCGGCATCTTCACCGAGACTGCGGGCGGCGTGACCACCGCGGTGCTCGCCAAGCTCGCCGCCGCGGGCGCGATCGATCCGGGCGAGCGCGTCGTCGCCTACATCACGGGCGACGGGCTCAAGACGCTCGACACCGTGCGCGGCACGTTCGAGGTGACGGAGATCGCGCCGTCGCTCGACGAGTTCGAGTCGTCCTTCGAGGCCGCGGTGGCGTGATGGCGGTCCGCATCAAGCTCCCCACGCAGCTGCGCGACGCGGCGGACAACCAGGCCGAGACGCACGTCGAGGGCACGACGGTCGGCGAGGTGCTCGACGCGCTGTACGCCGAGCACGGCGAGCTGCGCACGCGGCTCGCCGACGACGGCGGCAGCCTGCGCCGTTTCGTCAACGTCTACCTCGGCGGCGAGGACATCCGCTTCCTCGACGGCCTCGACACGCCGGTCTCCGACGGCGACGAGCTGACGATCCTCCCCGCGGTCGCGGGCGGTTAGGCGCGGCGCGGCGGCGCGAAGTCGTCCGCCCCGATGAGGTCGCGATCGAGCGCCGACACGAGCGAGGCCACGAGCGCCTCCATGCTCTCGGTCACGGACTGCTCGTACGCCGCCACGATCTCGTCGCGCCACTCGGTCTGCAGGCGGTCGAGCTCGGCCATGTCGTGCCGCGAGTACGCGACCTTGATCTGCAGCATGCACTCCGGGCACCGCAGGTCCACCAGCACCTCGTCCTCTCCCTGCGGCTCGCAGCGCAGCGGCTGCAGGAAGTTCGAGTCGCAGCTCGGACAGGCGGTGAGCGCCATGGCGCGAAGCTAGACCCACGTCCGGACGGAAGCGGTTGCGGACCGCCGCGGCCTGACGTACCGTCCTGGGCATGGCTCGCGCCGCGGAGCGGCTGACGGTCGAGTGCCCGCATTGCGGACAGGTCTTCGACACGTGGGCGATGGGGACGCCGGAGCTCGACTTCGACCCCGCGGTCGCCGACCCTGGGTGGATGTCCGCCGCATCGGCGGCCACCTGCCCGCACTGCGGCGACACGTCGTGCTGCTCCGGTCTCGCCGCCGAGCGCGAGGCGTGGCGCGGTTGATGGGCTTCTACCACGGCGGCAGCCGGAGGCTCCAGGATCGCTTCGACACGCGCCGGCTCGCCGACCGGCTCGACGACGTCAAGGTGCGCGACACGATCGACGACGGCGATCGCGCGTTCATCGAGTCGATGGACATGCTCTTCCTCGCCAGCGCCGACGCGCACGGGAGGCCGAACTGCTCGTACAAGGGTGGCGAGCCGGGCTTCGTGCGCGTGCTCGACGAGCGCACCATCGCGTTCCCGAGCTACGACGGCAACGGCATGTTCGTCTCCGCGGGCAACGTCCTGGTCAACCCCGAGGTCGGCCTGCTCTTCATCTCGTTCGAGCGTCGCCGCCGGCTGCGCCTCAACGGCACGGCGAGCCTCGACCCCGACGACGGTCTGCTGCCGTCCTGGCCGGGAGCCCTCCTCGTCATCCGGGTCCGCGCACGCGAGGTCTTCCCGAACTGCCCGCGCTACATCCACCGCTACGAGCTCGTCGAGCGCTCCAAGTATCTCCCGGGGGCGGACAGCGAGCCACCGGTCCCGGACTGGAAGCGCACCGACTGGGCCCGCGACGTCCTCCCGCGAAGCAGGTAGGGTCCTCCCAAGGTCCGACGAGTGAAGGAGGAGCCGTGGCCGGCGACGCGATCTTCATCGGTTGGGGCGAGCCCGTACATGGGCGCGAGCAGAAGGGTCTGGAAGTGTTCGGGGAAGCCGTCGCCCTATGGGGCCGGCTTCAGGCGGAGGGCGCGATCGAGAGCTTCGAGCCAGTCCTCCTCGGCCCTCACGGGGGCGACCTCCAGGGCTTCTTCCTGCTCCGCGGCGACCGCGCAAAGCTCGACGAGGTCGCCCGCAGCGACGACTTCGAGCGCGTCATGACCCGCGCGAGCCTCATCATCGAGCGATTGGGAGCGATCCCCGCGTATTGCGGCGAGGGCATCGAACGGCCGATGGCGGTCTACCAGGAGGCGAGCGGCGAGCTCGGCGGCTAGACCGGCGGCGCTCGAGCCGAACACGCGTCCAGGAGGCCTCATCTGCGCTCGTGCGGCGGTCGATACCGATCGTGCACTTTCGAGTCGCCCAGGGCAAACCCGTCGTGAGGCGGGGACGCAAAGCCAGAGATCTCACCACGGACGGTGAGACAGCTCGGCCGCCGGCTCCCGGTCTGCGCTCCCACCGACACGGAGGTTGACATGAAGCCCCTGCGCACACTCGTCGCCGTCACGGCGACCACCGCCCTCGCGCTGGCCGTCACGGCCGGTCCCGCCGCCGCCAAGAAGCCGAAGGCGCCGTACACCTACTACGCGACGATCGACTGCGGCGCCGGCCCCGTCGAGGTCGGCTCGTGGGACGACATGTGGGCCCCGCTGGTCGACCTCGAGACCGGCAGGAAGTACAAGCCCGTGGAGTGGCACGTGTCGGTCGGCGAGCTCGCCATCGACGAGGTCAAGAAGCGCGAGCGCAAGCACGCGGTCGACTGCAGTTACACGGACGGCGTCGCGACCGGCACGGTCACCGTCAAGAAGGCGTAGCGCGCCCGGCAGGATTCGAACCTGCGGCCTCTCGCTCCGGAGGCGAGCGCTCTATCCACTGAGCTACGGGCGCCGGATGTGGGAGCTTAGCGGCGTGCAGCTGGCGATCATCAGCGATACGCACATGCCGCGCCGCGGCCGCGCACTCCCGCGGGAATGCGTCGAGCGGCTGCGCGCGGCGGATGTGATCCTGCATGCCGGCGACCTCATGGAGGCCTCGGTGCTCGCCGATCTCGAGGCGCTCGGGCCGCCGGTCCATGCGGTCCGCGGGAACGTGGACTCCGTCGAGCTGCAGGCGCGGCTGCCGCTGACCCGGATCGTGCACGCGGCGGGGGCGCGGATCGCGATGGTCCACGACGCCGGGCCCGCCGATGGCCGTCTCGACCGCCTCAAGCGGCGCTTCCCGGACACGCAGGCGGTCGTGTTCGGCCACTCGCACCTGCCGCTGATCGAGCTCGACGAGGCCGGCTTCGCGATCGTCAACCCGGGCTCGCCCACCGAGCGGCGCCGCGCGCCGCGCCACACGATGGGCGTCGCGACGGCCGAGGACGGCCGGATCGCGTTCGAGCTCGTCGTGCTCGGCGACTAACCTCAAGCCCATGGACGTCTCGCTGTTCTTCGCCGGCACCGCCGGCTCGGTGCCCACGGCGCGGCGGGGGCTTCCCGCGCTGCTGCTGCGCGCCGGCGGCGAGCGGATCCTGATCGACTGCGGCGAGGGGACCCAGCAGCAGCTGCTGCGGTCCGTCGGGCTCCCGGAGCTGGACGCGATCTTCGTGACGCACCTGCACCTCGATCACTGGCTCGGCCTGCTGGGGATGGTGAAGACGTTCGACCTGCGCTCGCGCGAGCGGCCGCTCAACATCTATGGCCCGCCCGGGCTGGATCGGGTGTGGGCGGCGATGCGGCCGATCGTGATCGGGCGCACCGGCTATCCGCTCCAGATCGTCGAGCTGGAGCCCCACGAGGAGGTCCGCTTCGACTGCTTCCTGATCGCGCCGTTCTCGGTCAAGCACCGGATCGAGGCCTACGGCTACGCGTTCGTCGAGGACGAGCGGCCGGGGCGATTCGACGCCGAGACCGCGCGGCGGCTCGGGTCGCCGAAGGGCCCGACTTCGGGCGGCTGCAGCGCGGCGAGACGGTCGACGGCGTCGCGCCCGAGCAGGTCGATCGGGCGAGACCCGGCCGGGCGCCGGATCGTCTTCTCGGGCGACACGGCGCCGTGCCAGGCCGTCGAGGTGCTCGCCCACGGTGCCGACGTGCTCGTCCACGAGGCGACGTTCCTGCGAGGACGAGCGCGACCGCGCGCGCGAGACCGGTCCACACCACCGCCGCCCAGGCCGCCGAGCTGGCCCGCGAGGCGGGCGTCCGCCTGCTCGCGCTCACCCACCTCTCCACGCGCTACTTCCCGCGCGACGTCCGCGACGAGGCCCGCGCGATCTTCGCCGAGCACGGTCGTGCCGCGCGACTTCGACGCGATCGAGGTGCCGTTCCCGGAGCGGGGCGGCCCGGCGCTCGTGAAGGCCGACGCGAGCCGGTGGGGCGCGTGAGCGCGGGCCGGTTCGCGCTCGACGACGAGTCCGAGCCCGTCCAGGGCCGATTCCTGATGACGCTGCGCCGCCGCGCGCTCGACTGACCGCGGGGATCGACCCGCAGCACTCGGGCGCGTCCGTCGTCGACCGGGGTGCTCGCCACCTATGTCGACGTCGTCGCCGACGACGGGGAGCTCACCGCCCTGCGCGTGGACGACGACGGGTCGCTGCTGTCCGCCGACGGTCGGTCGGCGGCCTGCGAGTCGCTGCGCGCCGGACGCGTGCGCCGCCGAGGGCTCGCGCTGGTCCCTCGCGCGCCGGCGCGCCGTCCGCTAGCGGTCCAAGGGGACATCGCTCCAACGGATGGCCCCGTTAGGCAGCCCCGCCGCGCCGCTGCTAGGTTCCCGGCCGCCCTAACCCGGCCCCGTGAGGCCAGAAGGACCCATATGACGCAGCCCAGGGTCGTCCTCGACGAGGACGACGTCCGCCGTACGCTCGTGCGCATCGCGCACGAGATCGTGGAGAAGCACGCCGGCCGCCCCGTGGCGCTGGTGGGCATCCACCGTCGCGGCGCGCACCTCGCCGGCCGGCTCCACGCGCTCGTCGAGGACGCTCAGCGAGGAGGCCGTCCCGCTCGGGGACATCGACATCGCCTTCTACCGCGACGACCTCTCGACCCGCGCCGCGGACCCCGAGGTGCACAGCACCCACCTGCCGTTCCGGCTCGAGGACTACAGCGTCGTGCTGGTCGACGACGTCCTCTACACCGGCCGCACCGCCCGCGCCGGGATCGACGCGCTGTTCGACTACGGCCGCCCGGACCGGGTGCAGCTCGCCGTGCTGGCCGACCGCGGCCACCGGGAGCTGCCCGATCCGGCCCGACTACGTGGGCAAGAACCTCCCGACCGCGCGCAACGAGCGCGTCAACGTCCGGGTCACCGAGGTCGACGGCGTCGACGAGGTGGCCATCGTGAGCCTGGAAGGAGCGATCGCGTAGATGAGGCACCTGCTGTCCGTCGAGGACCTCGACCGCGCCGCCATCCAGCGGATCCTGGATCGCGCGAAGTCCTTCACCGAGGTCTCCGAGCGGGAGATCAAGAAGGTCCCGGCGCTCCGCGGCCGCCGGGTCCTGAACCTCTTCTACGAAGCCTCCACCCGCACGCGCAGCTCCTTCGAGCTCGCCGCCAAGGCGCTCTCCGCGGACGTCATCAACTTCGCCGCCGGCGGCAGCGCGGTCGAGAAGGGGGAGTCGCTCAAGGACACGGTCCAGACCCTGTCCGCCTACCAGCCCGACCTGATCGTCATCCGCACGCCGCACGTCGGCGCCGCGGAGCTCGTCGCCCAGTGGACGACCGCCTCCGTCGTCAACGCGGGCGACGGCAAGCACGAGCACCCCACGCAGGCGCTGCTCGACGTCTACGCGCTGCGCGAGCGCCTCGGCGACCTCGACGGGCGCAACATCTGGATCGTCGGCGACGTCACGCACTCGCGCGTCGCGCGCTCCTGCATCCACGCGTTCACGCGGATGGGCGCGAAGGTCACCGTCTGCGGCCCGCCGACGCTGATCCCGCGCAACATGGAGTCGATGGGCTGCGACGTCGCATACACGCTCGACGGGCTGCACGAGGCCGACGTCGTGTACGCGCTCCGCATGCAGCGCGAGCGGATGACCGACTCGTTCGTCCCGAGCTCAGCGAGTACGCCGCGCGCTACCAGATCGACGGCCGCCGCCTCGGCGCCCGCCAGGTCCTCATGCACCCCGGCCCGGTGAACCGCGGCGTCGAGCTCGCCGCCGAGGTGATCGACTCCCCGCAGGCGATCATCGGCCAGCAGGTCGCCGCGGGGGTCGTCGTCCGGATGGCGGTGCTCTACGAGCTGCTGGCGGGCCGGACCGCGCCGGACCGGCGCGACCGTGCCGGTGGGGGTGAACGCATGAGCGCGCTCGTCCACCGCGAGCAGCCGCCCGCCGACCTGCTCGTCCGCGGCGCCCACGTGCTCGACCCGCGCGCCGGCATCGACGCGCCGCACGACGTCCTGGTCCGCGACGGCGAGATCGCCGAGATCGGCGCTCCGGGCGCGCTCGAGGCGCCCGACGGCGTCGAGGTCCTCGACGGCGAGGGCCGCCATCTGCTCCCCGGCTTCGTCGACCCGCACGTGCACCTCCGCACGCCGGGCCAGGAGCACAAGGAGGACATCGACTCCGGCACGCGCGCGGCGGCGGCCGGCGGCTACGTCGCGGTCGTCGCGATGCCGAACACCGACCCGGTCGTCGACTCCGCCCCGGTGCTGCGCTCCCTGCGCGAGGCGGCGCGGCGCGAGGCGCGCGTCCCGGTCGGGTTCCTCGCCTCGATCACCCGCGACTCGACGGCGAGGCGCTGACCGAGATGGCCGAGCTCGCCGACGCCGGGGCGCTCGGCTTCACCGACGACGGCCGGCCGGTGCACCGCGCCGGGATCCTCCGCAAGGCGCTCCAGTACCAGCGGCTCGCGGGCCGCGTGCTCGTGCCTGCACGAGGAGGACCCGTCGCTGTCGGGCCGCGGCGTCATGCACGAGGGCGAGGTGTCCGCGCGGCTCGGGCTGGCGGGCATCCCGTCGATCTCGGAGTCGACGCTGATCGCGCGCGACGCGGCGCTCGCCGGCTACGAGGGCGGGCGGATCCACGTCCAGCACCTCAGCGCGCGCGAGTCGGTCGAGGCGGTCGGTGAGGCGAAGGCGCGCGGCGTGCCGATCACCGCCGAGGTCTCGCCGCACCACCTCACGCTCACCGACCAGGCGCTGCTGGACCGGCTCGACACGCGGCTGAAGATGAACCCGCCGCTGCGCGCCGAGGCGATCGCGAGGCCCTGCTCGACGGCCTGCGCGACGGCACGATCAACTGCGTCGCGACCGACCACGCGCCGCACGCGCGCGAGGAGAAGGAGGTGCCGTTCGAGCAGGCGCCGATGGGCACCACCGGCCTCGAGACCGCCTTCGCCGCCCTCTACACCGAACTGGTGGTCCCGGGCGACCTGGCGCTGCACCCTGGTGGTCGACAGGCTGTCGAGCGGCGCGGCGCTCCTCGGGCTCCCGGTGCCCAGCGCGATCGAGCGCGGCCGGG
>CAVVCR010000001.1:0-604723 GCA_963746795.1 uncultured Solirubrobacteraceae bacterium | reverse complement strand
CATCACGTTCGCGATGTTCGCGACCGGCGGCGACCAGGCGATGAAGCAGCTGGGTGTCGGCCTCGCCGCCGCCATCCTGATCGACGCCACGCTGGTCCGGGCGGTCCTCCTCCCGGCCACGATGAAGCTGCTCGGCAAGCGCAACTGGTACCTGCCCAAGGGCCTGCACTGGCTGCCGAAGTTCGAGCACGAGCCGCAGGTCGCCCCCGCCGGCGCCTGATGTAACTAAGGCGCTCGCGCGAGCTTGCGAGTGCGAGTAAGCCGCACTCAAATACCGAACGTCCCACGAGGCGCCTCCGGGCGCCTCGTGGCCGTTAAACGTCGACCGGGACGCCGCGCTCGGCCGACTCGACCGCCGCGTGGCACATCGCGAGGCTGCGGATGTTGTCGTGGCACTCGCCGGCCGGAACGCTGCCGGTGCGGACGGCGGCCACGAAGTCGGCCAGCGCGCCCTCGAGGCCCACGAAGCGCTCCGGGTCGCGCCGCACGGTGCGCGGCACGACCACCTTCACGCCGTCGGCCTCGACCCGCGGAGCGCTCTCGCCGTCCCAGGTCGCGCTGCCGCGCTCGCCGACCGCCCGCCAGAGGCCGGTCCACGACGTGCGGAACCCGTCGGCCGCCCAGTTGCCGGTGAACGCGAACCGCAGCTCGTCGCTCATGCGGAAGACGGCGTGGGCGGCGGCCGGGCCGCTGTACCAGCTCCACGGGGGGTTGTAGGCGTCGCAGTAGACCGACAGCGGATCGGCGCCGGTGATCGCCCGTGCGCCGTCGAACAGATGGATCGCCATGTCGAGCAGCAGTGGCTGCGGGAACGAGTTCAGGAACCGCGAGTCCGGCACGCGGTGCGCGATGTGGAACTCGCACGTCAGCGTGGACAGCGGCCCGAGCTGGGCGACGGTGTCCCGAAAGGCGACGAGTTCGGGCATGTAGCGCCGGTTCTGGCTGACCATGAACAGACGCCCGGCGTGGTCGGCCGCAGCGATCATCGCCTGTGCCTCGGGCAGCGTCGCCGCCAGCGGCTTCTCGCTCAGCACGTCGAGGCCCTGCTCGAGCGCGGCGATCGTGACGTCGTGATGCGCGGCGGGCGGCGTCACGTTGACGAGGAAGTCGGGTTGCTGCTGGGCGAGCATCCGCTCGAGCGAGGCGCCCGTTGCGAGCTCGTCCATGCCCAGGGCGTCGGCCGCCGCTCGGACGCGCGGGGCGTCGAGGTCGATCCAGCCGCAGAGCTCCGTGTCGGGGCTCTCGACCAGCTCGCGCGCCCAGTAGGGACCGAGCAGGCCGGCGCCGGCGAGGACGGCGCGCAGCGGCGCCGTCACGTCGCCCGGCCTGCCCACAGGACCGCGTTGGCGAGCACGCGGCGGACGTCGGGGTGGTGGTAGACGGGGTAGTCCTGGTCGCCGGGGCTGAAGTAGAAGATCCGCCCGGCGCCGCGCTTGAAGCAGCAGCCGCCGCGGAACACCTCGCCGCCCGCGAACGAACTGACGAACACGAGCTCGTCGGGCGCCGGGATGCCGAACGGCTCGCCGTACATCTCCTGCGCCTCGATCACGATCGGCTGGGGCACGCCGGCCGCGATCGGGTGCGCGGGGTCGACCGTCCACACCAGCTCGCGCTCCCCCGCGTTGCGCCACTGGAGGTCGCACGATGTGCCGAGCAGGCGCTTGAAGACCTTCGCGTAGTGGGCGGAGTGCAGCGCCAGCAGCCCGGTGCCGTCGAGCACGGCCGCTTGGACGCGCTCGACGACCGCATCGTCGACCTCGTCGTGCGCCGCGTGGCCCCACCAGGTGAGCACGTCGGTCTCCTCGAGCACCTGCGCCGTGAGGCCATGCTCCGGCTGCTCGAGCGTGGCCGTGCGCAGCTGCACGCGGTCGCCGAGCAGCTCCGCGAGGCCCTCGGCGATCGCCTCGTGCATGCCGTGCGGGTAGAGCGCGCGCACGGCCTCCTCGCTCCGCTCGTGGACGTTCTCGCCCCAGACGGTGACCCGCAGCGTCACAGGGGCTGGCGGATGACCGGGCGCTTGGCCGCGCCGGCCTCGTCGAGCCGCCGCACGGGCGTCGTGTGCGGCGCCTCCTTGGCGATCGACGCGTCCTCGGCGGCCTCGGCGAGGATCTCGGCCACCGCTTCGGCGAACGCGTCGAGCGTCTCCTTCGTCTCCGTCTCGGTCGGCTCGATCAGCAGCGCCTCGTCGACGAGCAGCGGGAAGTAGACGGTCGGCGGGTGGAAGCCGGAGTCGAGCAGCCGCTTGGCGAGGTCGGCGGTGCGGATGCCGAGCGCCTTCTTCATCGGGCCACCGGTGAGCACGAACTCGTGCATGCAGGTGCGGTCGAACGCGGCCGGGAGGTGCTCGCCGGCCAGCTCCCGCAGCCGCGCCATCAGGTAGTTGGCGTTCAGCACCGCGGTGTCGGACACGTCGGCCAGCCCGTCGGCGCCCAGCGAGAGGATGTACGCGTAGGAGCGGACGAAGACGCCGAAGTTGCCCTGGAAGCCGCGCAGGCGGCCGATCGACTCGGGGCGGTCATGGTCCAGATCGAACGATCCGTCCTCGCGCCGTACCACCTGGGGGCGCGGCAGGTACGGCTCGATCCGGTCGGAGACCGCGATCGGCCCCGCTCCCGGACCGCCGCCGCCGTGCGGCTGCGTGAAGGTCTTGTGCAGGTTGTAGTGCACGATGTCGAACCCCATGTCGCCGGGCCGCGCGCGGCCCATGACCGCGTTGAGGTTCGCGCCGTCGTAGTAGAGCGTCGCGCCAACGTCGTGCATCACGCTGGCGATCTCCTCGATGTTGCGGTCGAAGACCCCGAGCGTGTTCGGGTTGGTGAGCATGAGCGAGGCGACGTCGTCGTCGACCTTCGAGCGCAGGTCGTCGACGTCGACGCCGCCCTCGGCGTCGGTGCCGACCTTGACGACCTCGTAGCCGGCCATCGTCACGGTCGCCGGGTTGGTGCCGTGCGCGGTGTCGGGCGTGAGGATGCGGTGGCGATGCTCGCCGCGCGCCTCGTGGTAGGCGCGGGTGAGCAGGACGCCGGCCAGCTCGCCCTGGGACCCGGCGGCTGGATGGAGCGAGACGTGCGGGAGGCCGGCGATCTCGGCCAGCGCCCGCTGGAGCTCCCACATCAGCTGCAGCGCGCCCTGGGCGCGGGCCGGCGCCTGCAGCGGGTGCAGGCGAGCATGGCCCGGCAGGGCGGCGACGCGCTCGTGCAGCTTCGGGTTGTGCTTCATCGTGCACGACCCGAGCGGATAGAAGCCCTTGTCGAGGTGGAAGTTCTTGGTCGAGAGCGTCGTGTAGTGGCGGACGATCTCGGGCTCGGCGATCTCCGGCAGCTTGGGCGGCTCCGCGCGCCGGAAGCGCTCCGGCAGCGCGTCGTCCTCGCGCGGGACGTCGAGCTCGGGAGCGACGAATGCCCGCCGCCCCTCGACGGACTTCTCGAAGATCGTCGCCGTCGTCACGCGTGCACTCGGTCTCGCGCTTCGCGGCTCGCCGCCGCTCCGCTGCGCCGTTCCGCCGCCACCGCGGCGCCCAGCACCTCGGCCAGGCGGTCGATGTCCGCGCGGGTGCGCTGCTCGGTGATCGCCACCAGCAGGCCGTCCTCGTGCTCGTCGTAGTCGGCGCCCAGCGGATGGCCGGGGTTGACGCCGCACTCGGCGCAGCGCTCGATCACGCGATCGACCGGCGCGGCCAGCCGGACGGCGAACTCGCGCACGACCGGCTGGTCGTGCAGCGCCTCGACGCCGTCGAGGGCGGTCAGCGCCCGGCGGGCGTAGGCGGTGCGCTGGAGCAGCAGGTCACCGAGCTCGACGATCCCCTGCCGGCCCAGCCACGAGAGGTAGATCACGCCGGCCAGCGCGTTCAGCGTCTGCGCCGTGGTGATGTTATGGGTGGCCTTCTCGCGCCGGATGTGCTGCTCGCGGGTCTGCAGCGTGAGCACGAAGCCGCGCCGCCCGTCGGCGTCGGTCGTCTCCCCCGCGATGCGGCCCGGCATCCGGCGCAGGAAGCGCTCCTGGGCGGCGAAGAAGCCGAACGACGGGCCGCCGTAGTCGAGCCGGTTGCCGAGCGGCTGCCCCTCCCCCACGGCGATGTCGACGTCGAAGTCGCCGGGCGGGCGCAGCACGCCGAGCGTCATCGGGTCGCACTGGACGACCAGCAGCGCGCCGGTCTTGCGGGCGATCGGGGCGAGCAGCTCGAGGTCCTCGACCGCGCCGAGGTAGTTCGGCTGCTGCAGGAACACGGCCGAGACGTCGTCGCCGATCGCCTCGCGCAGCGCCTCGACGTCGGTCACGCCGCCGCTCAGCGCCACCTCCTCGACGGCCGTGCCGTAGCCGTGGCTCGTGGTCGCCAGCGCCTCGCGCGAGTGCGGGTGCACGCCGCGGGAGACAAGGAACCGCGGGCGCTTGTTCTCCAGCCGCGCCAGCCAGCCGGCGCTCGCCACCGCCGACGGCGCCTCGTAGAGCGTCGCGTTCGAGACCGGCAGGGCGGTCAGCTCGCTGATCGCCGTCTGGTACTCGAACATGACCTGCAGCGTCCCCTGGGAGACCTCGGGCTGGTACGGCGTGTACGGGGTGAGGAACTCCGAGCGCGAGATCAGCGCGTCGACCAGCGCGGGCACGTAGTGGTCGTACATGCCGGCGCCCAGGAACGAGATCTCGTCCTCGGTGGAGACGTTGCGCGCCGCGAGGTCGCGCAGGTAGACGTACACCTCCTGCTCCGTCTTGCCGGCCGGCAGGTCGATCGGCCGGTCCAGGCGCACGGACGCCGGGATGTCGGCGAACAGCTCGTCGACCGAACCCGCGCCGATGGCCTCGAGCATCGCCTCGCGATCGGCGTCGGTGGCGGAGGTGTAGCGGCTCAAGTCAGGCTGCCCTCGTAGGTCTCGCGGTCCAACAGCTCATCGATCTCGGATGCGTCCGAGAGGCGGACTTTGACCAGCCACCCGTCGCCGTACGGGTCGTCGTTGATCTTCTCCGGCGAGTCGGAGAGGAGCGCGTTGACCTCGACGATCTCGCCCGAGAGCGGCGCCACCACGTCGGAGACCGCCTTGACGGACTCGATCTCGGCGTACGGCTCATCCTTGCTGATCGACTTGCCGACCTCGGGCGGCTCGACGAACACCACCTCGCCGAGCTGGTCCTGCGCGTACCAGGTGATCCCGAACGTCGCGACGTCGCCGTCGATCCGCGCCCAGTCGTGCTCGGCGTGGTACTTGACGTCGTCGGGGTAGCTCGCGTCGGCCACGTTCAGCGCTCCTTTGTGTACAGCGGCTTGGCTCGCAGCTCAGCCTGGCGGGCCCGGCCGCGGACGTCGATCTCGATCGGGGCTCCGGGCTCCGCCTTCCCGGCCGGAACGTAGGCCATGCCGATTCCCTGCCCCAGACAGGGCGACATGGTGCCGGAGGTGACCTCTCCCCCGCCGGCCACCGGGTTGCCCTGGCGGGCGATCCCCGGCCCGGTCATGACGAAGGGCATGAGCTTCTCGGCCGGGCCTCGGTCGCGGACCGCGCGCACGGCGTCGGCGCCCACGAAGCCGGTGTCCTCCTTGCAGCACCAGCCGAGCCCGGCCTCGATCGGGCCGCGCTCCTCGGTCAGGTCGTTGCCGTAGAGGTGGAAGCAGACCTCGAGGCGCAGTGTGTCGCGCGCGCCCAGGCCCACCGGGACGGCGCCGCCGGCGGTCAGGGCGTCCCAGACCGTCCCGGCGTGCTCGGGGGCGAGCAGCAGCTCCACCCCGTCCTCGCCCGTGTAGCCCGTGCCGCACACGAGCACGCCGGGCACCCCGGCCACGGTGAGCTCGGCGGTGCGGAAGCGCTTCGGGAGCTCGCCTCCGGCCAACCCGGCGACGAGCCCGCGGGCGTCGGGGCCCTGCACGGCGAGCATCGCGTAGGCGGCCAGGCGGTCGTGCAGCTCGACTTCGAAGCCCTCGGCATGGGTCTGCATCCACGCCAGGTCGCGCTCGTGGTTGGAGGCGTTGGTGACGGTCAGGTACCGGCCGGCCGCCAGGCGGTACGTGAAGAGGTCGTCGAGCACGCCGCCGTCCTCGCGGCACAGCACGGAATATTGAGCCCCGCCATCGGCCAGCTTCGACACGTCGTTGGAGAGCACGTGCTGGAGGAACGCCTCGGCGCCGGGGCCGACGGTCTCCACCTCGCCCATGTGCGAGACGTCGAACACGCCGACGCCCGTCCGCACGGTGACGTGCTCCTCCCGGATCCCGGTGTACTGCACCGGCATCTCCCAGCCGGCGAAGGGCACGAGGCGCGCGCCCGCCGCCACGTGGCGGTCGTACAGCGGGGTGCGCTTGAGCGTCTCGGCACCTGCGGCCATCGGGGGCCGGACCCTAGCAGCGGATCCGGGCGCCGATTGGGGTCAGTCCCAGAAGAACCGGCCCTGGACGTGGCGGGGTTCTGGGACAGACCCCTACGCCGTGGCGTGGACCACGCGGCGGGCGTGTGCGGCGCACCAGGCCTCGACCACATCCGGGTCGAACTGGGTGCCCGCGTGGCGGCGCAGCTCCTCGAGCGCCTCGTCGGCCGTGCGCGCGGCGCGATACGGGCGGCCGGCGATCATCGCCTCGAACGCGTCGGCGACGGCGACGATCCGTGCACCGAGCGCGATCCGCTCTCCCGCGAGGGCGTCCGGGTACCCGCCGCCGTCCCAGCGCTCGTGGCTGGCGCGCACGAGCGCGGCCACGCGCGCGAGCGCGGGCGCCGCGAGGATGATCCGCTCGCCGATGACGGGATGGCGGTGCACGAACTGCCACTCCTCGCCGCTCAGCGGACCGGGCTTGCCGAGGATGGCGTCCGGGATCGCGACCTTGCCCACGTCATGCAGCTCGCTCGCGTGGCGCACCTGCTCGATCTCGTCGGGCGGCAGCCCGAGGGCCTCGGCGGTGGCGGCGGCGAGCGCGACGGTGTCGGCATGGGACCCGAGTTCGGGGTGCCGCTCGGCCAGCGCGCGCAGCAGCACGTCCTTGCTCTGGCGGCCCGCCGACGTGCGCCCGGCGTGCTTGCTCGCGTACATGCGCTGGTCGGCGATCCGGAGCGCGTCGACGGCCTCGGTGGCCTCCAGCGGGAGCACGATCGAGCCGTGCGAGCAGCCGATCGTGAAGCCGTCGCCCTGCTCGGAGAGCGCCGCCGCCGCGCCGAGGACCATCGGCTCGATCGGCTCGCCGGACGTCTCGAACAGGGCGCAGAACTCGTCGCCGCCCATCCGGAACGCCTGTCCGCGGCCCTCGAGGAAGCCGGCCAGGTTGGCGCCGAGGCGGACGAGCAGCGTGTCGCCGGCCGGGTGGCCGAACGTGTCGTTGTACTGCTTGAAGCCGTCGAGGTCGAAGAGGACGAGCACGAGCGGGCGCTCGGGTGAGGCATCGGCCACCAGCGCGTCGAGCGTGCGGCCGAGCGCACGGCGGTTGCCCAGGCCGGTGAGGGAGTCGGTCAGCGCCTCGTCGCGCGAGGTGCGCAGCATGGCGACGTTCTCGCGGAACGTCAGCGTGGCGCGGGCCATGACGGCGAGCAGCGATGCTCCGGCGAGCCCGACGGCGACGAAGTTCAGTTCGGTGACCGCGCCGTAGACGAGCAGAGCGAGACCGGCCAGCCCGAAGGCGAGCGGCACCGCGATCACGCGCAGGCGCTCCTCGGCCGGCTGCGCATCGGCCGGCGAGGCGGGCTGCCACGCGGCCACCGCGATCAGGGTCAGGCCCGCCCACCATCCGACGTCGAACCAGCCGCCGGCCTCGTAGGCGCCCTGCGCGGTCTGGACGAGGTACATCGAGTCCGCGAGCCAGAACGTCGACAGGCCGGCGCCCAAGAGCACCCACGTGCGGTCGAGCCGCCAGCCCGTGCTGGCCAGGACGCCGACCGCGAGGCCGATCAGGACCAGGTCGAGCAGCGGGTAGGCGAGCCCGGTGGCCACCGCGAGCGGCGCGCCCTCGACGGCGCCGAGCACCGGCTCGAAGACGATCGCCGCGCTGAGGGCGGTCACGGCGAGCGCCGCCGTGGCGCCGTCGATGAGCAGCCGGCGCGGCGTCCCGCGGGCGCGGGTGCGCAGGAGCACGATCGCGCCTGCGAGCACCAGCGGTGGGAAGAGGAGGAAGCCGGCGTCGGCCGGTGACGGCAGCGGCGGCGACGGGTCGGTCCAAAGGACGGCGGTGTAGTAGATCTCGCCGACCGACCACGCGAGTACGCCGGCGCCGATGAGCCCCCACGCCATGCGCTCGGGCTTGCGAAGGGCGCGGGCGAGGCAGATCAGGGCGGCGAGCACGATCACGACGTCGTGCGCGAAGCGCGAGAAGACCGGCCCGGCGTCGAACGGGTCGACGACGACGTACAGCTCGTACGCCACCAGCCAGACCGCGCTCACGGCGAGCACCACTCGTATCGGGCTTGGGGCCCTCATACCGGCTGTTATCGGCCGGGCACCCCACGTGCGTGAGCGCGTTTAGCGCAAAAACGGCGGGATATCGAGATCGTCGTCGCGGATCTCGAGCGACGAGCGCTGCCGGTCGTCGATCCGGGGGCCCCGGTCGCGCGGCCCGCGCTCGCGCTCGGCCCGCGTCGCGCGCAGGCCCGCGCGGTCGAAGCCCGTGGCGATGACCGTCACGCGGATGTCGTCGGCCATGGCGTCGTCGATGACCGCGCCGAAGATGATGTTCGCGTTGGCGTCGGCGGCCGAGTGGATGATCTCCGCCGCCTCGTTGACCTCGAACAGGCCGAGGTCCTTGCCGCCCGTGATGTTGAGGAGGATGCCGCTGGCGCCCTCCACGGACTCTTCGAGCAGGGGCGAGGAGACCGCGGCCTTGGCCGCCTCGGCCGCGCGCGACTCGCCCGATGCCGTGCCGATGCCCATGAGGGCCGAGCCGGCGTCCTGCATGATCGTCCGCACGTCCGCGAAGTCGAGGTTGATCAGGCCGGGGATCGTGATCAGGTCGGTGATGCCCTGCACGCCCTGCCGCAGCACGTTGTCGGCCTCGCGGAACGCGTCGAGGATGCTCGTGCGGCGCTCGACGATCGAGAGCAGCCGCTCGTTGGGGATCACGATGAGCGTGTCGACCATCTCGCGCAGACGGTCGATGCCCTCCTGCGCCTGGCGGGAGCGCTGGGCGCCCTCGAACTCGAACGGCCTGGTGACGACGCCGACGGTCAGCGCGCCGATCTCGTTCTTCGCGATCTCGGCGATGACCGGCGCAGCCCCTGTCCCGGTGCCGCCGCCCTCGCCGGCGGTCACGAAGACCATGTCCGCGCCCTTGAGCGCCTCCTTGATCTCGTCGCGCGACTCGGCGGCCGCGCCCTGACCGATCTGCGGGTTGGCTCCGGCGCCGAGGCCCTTGGTCAGCTGGTGGCCGATGTTCAGCTTGATGTCGGCGTCCGTCATCTGGAGCGCCTGGTTGTCGGTGTTGCAGGCGATGAACTCGACGCCGGAGAGCCCGGCATCGATCATCCGGTTCACGGCATTGGTCCCACCGCCGCCGACACCGACGACCTTGATCACTGCGAGATAGCTACCGGCTTCCATGAGTGTTCCGTCCGGACCTCTACTTATGGTTGAGCGTTTCGGAGCGCTCGGCTAGGGGCGCGGATTGTGGCACGTTACGGCGACTTCCTCCCCGAAGTCAAAGAAACGCAACCTCCGCAATTCCCCTTGCAGAGCGGCAAACTCTCGATCTCGAATTGAGAGTTGCCTCATTCTCACTCTATGGTTGAGGCTCGGGAGCAGGCGTCTCCTGGGGGACCGGTCCGAGCCCTCCCGCCGCCACCCGGCCGACGACTCGGAGGTCGAGGTAGGTGGCGCCGGCGGCGCTCGGGGCCGCGAGCACACGGGCGGCGGCAGCCCACTTGGCAGCGGCGTCCTCGCCGGTGCCGAAGACCAGCGGCGGACCGTCGGTGAGGTCCGCGGTCAGCCCTTCGGGCCCGAAGTAGATCTCCTCGGAGCGCTCCAGCAGCTCCGGCGGCGCAGCGGCCGCGACGGCCAGCGCGGCACGCGCGCGGCGGTCCTCCACGCGGGTGCTGCTGGGCACGGGATGGTCGATCGAGGGCAGCGTGTCGTCGGCCTGCACGCCCGTGAGCACGACGCCGTCGCCGGAGACCGGGGTGCGGCGCCCGTCACCCGCCAGCGCGGCGACGGGGCGGCGCTCGAGCACGTGGATCCGCAGGCCGTGCGGCACGTCGGTCTCCACGCGCAGGCCGGCGACGGAGCGGTACGACGCCACGGCCTCGTCGAGCGCCTCCTCGCGCACGCGCAGCGTGGTCATCTCGCGGGCGGCGCGCTCGAGCGCTGCGCGCACCGCATCACCCTCGCTCGTCGTCGCCCCGGTGATCTCCACCTCGGTGACGCGCGCGAACGAGGCGTCGCGGGCCCACAGCCAGCCGCCCCCGAGCACGCCGGCCACGAGGATCACGGCGGCGAAGCCGCGCAGGAACGACCGGCGCATGCCGGCGCCCTTCGACGCGAGGGGTCAGACCCCTCCCCTCGCGACGCGAGGGCTCAGACCCCTCCCGCGCCGGCTCGGCGCCCGCGCGCCGGCGTCAACCTCCGACAAGCCGGCGCCCCAGGGCGTCCACGTCGCCGGCGCCGAGCGTGAGGAGCAGGTCGCCCTCGCGGAGCTCGTTGCGCAGGAACCGCTCGGCGGCGTCGAAGCCCGGCAGCCAGGCCACGCGGCGGCCTCCCGCCGCGTCGGCGGCCGCCGCGGCCACCATGCGGCCGGTCACGCCGGGGAAGTCCTCGGCACGCTCGCGTGCGGCGTAGACGTCGAGGACGACGACAAGGTCGGCGAGCGCGAGGGCCGCGCCGAACTCGCGGTGCTGGTGGCGGGTGCGGGAGAACAGGTGTGGCTGGAAGATTGCGACGACGCGACGCGGGCCGAGCGTGCGGGCGGCCGCGATCGTCGCCCGGACCTCGGTCGGGTGGTGGGCGTAGTCGTCGACCACCTGCGCGCCGGTCGCGGTCGCGCCCATGCGCTCGAAGCGCCGGCCGGCGCCGCTGAAGTCGGCCAGTGCTGCGGCGGCCTGATCCGGGTCGGCGCCCGCGAGTCGGCAAGCGGCCAGCGCCGTCGCGGCGTTGCGGGCGTTGTGGACGCCCGGGACCGGCAGCTCCACCCGCACGCCGTCGAGCGTGAAGCGCACGCCGCCGGGCTCGAGCTCGATGTCCTCGGGCCGGGCGACGCTCCCGCGGAAGCGTGTCAGGCCCGGCTCGTCGCCGAGGACGACGTCTTCGGCCAGGTCGAGGAACGCGCGGAAGGTGTCGTCGACGTCGCGCTGGGACGCATACGTCGCGTGATGGTCGAGCTCGGCGTTGGTCAGGACCGCGACCCGCGGCGCAAGGCCGAGGAGCGAGCGGTCTGACTCGTCGGCCTCGACGACGAGCCACACGCCGCCCCCCCACCCCGCGTTCGAGCCCGTCGAGCGCACCTCTCCCCCCACGAGGTAGCCGGGATCGAGCCCGCACCGGCGCAGGGCGTGGACGACCATGCTCGAGGTCGTCGTCTTCCCGTGCGTGCCGGTGACCGCGATCGTCGGCCGCAGCCGCGTGAGCTCGCCGAGCAGCTCGGCGCGGTGCAGCTCCTTGAGTCCGCGCTCACGGGCGACGGCGCGCTCCGGATTCTCCGCCGGGATCGCGCTCGAGACCACGATCTCAGCGCCCGGTGGGACGTTGGCCGCGTCGTGGTCTCGCACGTCGATTCCGGCGTTGCGCAGGTACGGGGAGTCGGACGCTCGGTCAGAGCCGGTGACCTCGGCGCCGAGCGCCTTCGCCACCCGCGCGAGGCCGCTCATCCCGGCTCCGCCGATGCCGACGAAGTGCAGCCGGCGGCCGGCCCATGGGGTTGCGTCGGACACGGCGCGGGAGCGTAGCCGGGGACAACGTCAACTGCGGCTGGATGGAAGGTCAGGAGCCCGGCAGCGGTAAGGGTGCACTAACCGGCCACGAGCGACAAGAAACCGCGAGCGTGGCGCGTTATACACCGCCCGCGGCCTGTAAGTGCACACTCCCACTTTCCAGAGCGAGACATTGTCCACTTATGCACCGCCACGGCACCTCACCGGCCACGCCCTCGCCCGAACGACCGCGCGCGTCCACCTCTGCACCGCGAACGGCACCCCAACCTCCCTACCCAGCCGCCGTTGACGTTCCGGGCCGGCGCACCGAAGCACCGAAGCAGCCCCCGAGCCTTTCCACCTAGCCGCCGTTGACGTTCCCGGCCGGCGCAACGAAGCCGCCCCCGAGCCTTCCCACCCAGCCGCCGTTGACGTTCCGGGCCGGCGCAACGAAGCCGCCCCCGAGCCTTCCCACCCAGCCGCCGTTGACGTTGACGTGCATCCATGTATGCTCAACCTACTCGTTTATCAACCATGCAGGTGATGACAACCGACGAGCTCACAACGACCTTCGCGGCCCTCGCCGACCCCACCCGGCGGGCGATCCTGGCTCGTCTGACGCAGGGCGAGGCGACCGTGAACGAGCTGGCCGAGCCGTTCCCCATCACCCTCCAGGCGGTCTCGAAGCACGTCAAGGTCCTCGAGCGGGCCGGGCTGATCGCCCGCGGGCGGAGCGCCCAGATGCGTCCGTCACGCCTGCAGGGCGCCCAGCTCAAGCGCGTCGCCGAATGGCTCGCCGACTACCGCGAGTACTGGGACGACCGCTTCGACCGCCTCGACGACCACCTGCGCGACATCCAGAGAGGACCTAGCCATGACTGAGGCAGCCACAGCCCGGGAGATCGCGATCACTCGCGTCTTCGACGCGCCCCGCGAGCTCGTGTGGAAGGCGTGGACCGAGCCCGAGCACCTCGCCCGCTGGTGGGGACCGCAGGGGCGCAGCACGCCGGTCGACTCGATCACGCTGGACGTTCGGCCGGGCGGGACGTTCCGGCTCAGCTCGATCGACGACCTGCGCGGCGACGACATGGTCACCGTCGCCACGTTCCGCGAGGTCGTCGAGCCCGAGCGGCTGGTCGTCGAGGAGGCCGCCGAGGACTCCTGGCACGACGGCGCGATGAGCGAGATCACGCTCACCGAGCTCGAGGACGGCCGGACCGAGATGCGCTTCCGCTCGACGATCCACACGACCGAGGACATGATCGGGATCGCGGAGGTCGGCCTCACGAGCGCCTTCGACCGCCTCGCCGAGCAGCTGGTGACCCGATGAACGTCAAGGGCGTCGACTTCATCACCGTGCCGACCCGCGACTACGACCGCGCGAGCGAGTTCTACGGCGGCGTGCTCGGGCTCCCGCTGTCGAAGCGGTGGGGCAACATGCCGGCGGGCGAGTTCGAGACCGGAACGCTGACGATCGCGGTCATGCAGTCGGATGCGTTCGGCGTCGAGTTCCAGCCGCACACGCACCCGATCGCGCTCCACGTCGACGACGTCGAGGCGGCGCGCGGGGAGCTCGAGGGCCAGGGGATCGCCTTCCGCGGCGACACGATCGACAGCGGCGTGTGCCACATGGCCCACTTCACGGACCCCGACGGCAACTCCCTGATGTTCCACCACCGCTACGCGCCGCCCGCCTAGACGGTCGGTCAGCCGAGCGGGCGGCGGCCGGCTCCGAGCTCGCGAGAGACGGAGCGGGCCGCCTCTGTCACGAAGTCAAGCCCGTGCGGCCCGCAGCACCTCGCGGGCGACAGCTCGAGCGGCGTCCGGCCGGGCGAGACGCCGAGCGGAGGCCGCCATGGTGCGGCGGCGGGCGTCGTCGCTCACCAGCGCGTCGACCTCCGCGCGCAGGCGCTCGGGGGTCAGCGCCTCGTCGGCGAGCACCGCGGCCGCGCCGGCCTGCTCCATCCAGCGAGCGTTGGCGGCCTGATGGTTGCCGGATGCGTGCGGGTACGGGATCAGCAGCGACGGGAGCCCGTACTGGGCCAGCTCGAAGACCGAGCCGCCGGCGCGGGCCACGGCGAGGTCGGCGGCCGCGAGCGCGGCCCCGAACGGCTCGACGTAGTCGAGCAGGACGTAGCGGTCGTCGGGGGCGGTGAGCGTCGCGAAGTCGCGCCGTCCGGCGACGTGGAGGATGCGGTACGGCGCGCCGGCGAACGCGCGCACGGCGGCCTCGTTGATCGACCGAGCGCCGAGCGAGCCGCCGAACACGAGCACCGTCGTCTCGCCAGGCCGGATGCCGAACCGCTCGCGGGCGCCGTCGCGGTCGGTGAAGGTCGGCGGCACCGGACGCCCCGTGAGGAGGTAGCGGTCGCCCTCGCGGCCCTCGATCGGGAAGGCGAGGCAGACACGCTGCGCACGGCCGGCGAGCAGGCGGTTGGTGAGGCCGAGGTGCGAGTCGGCCTCCGTGAGCACGAGCGGGATCCGGCTCGCGACCGCCGCGAGGCCGACCGGGCCGGCCACGTACCCGCCGCCGCCGAGGACGACGTCGGCGTCCCGCACCAGCCGGCGTGCACCGGCGAGCGCCGCCCCGGCCTTCAGCACGGCACGGGCTGCCTTGAGTGGATTCCTGCGCGAGATCCCCTCGACGCGCAGCGGGTCCAGCGGGTAGCCCGCGACCGGGACGAGCTCGGCCTCGGCGCGCTGGCCGCCGACGAAGCGGACGTCGGCGCCCTCAGCCCGCAGCGCGTCGGCGACCACGATCGCCGGAACCACGTGGCCTGCCGTCCCGCCCGCCGCGATCACGATTCGAATCCCGCCCACCCCGCTCACCACCGCCCTCCACCGAGCGCAGGTGAGCCGAGCCGCCCGACGCGATGTTGAGTAGCAGGCCCATCGAGCAGAGCAGCACGATCAGCGAGGTCGAACCCGAGGAGATGAACGGCAGCGGGACGCCCGTGAGCGGCGCGAGGCCGAGGACGGCGTAGACGTTGAGCAGGGACTGGCACAGGATCAGGCTGGTCAGGCCACCGGCGAGCAGCTTCGCGTAGGCGCCCTTGGCGTTGCGGGCGGTCCGCAGCCCGGCGTACCCGATCATGCCGTACAGGCACAGGAGCGCGCAGATCCCCGCCAGCCCGAGCTCCTCCCCGATGACCGCGAGGATGAAGTCCGTGTGGGCCTCGGGCAGGTAGAAGATCTTCTGCACCGACTGCCCGGGACCGAGCCCGAACAGCCCGCCCGATCCGATCGCGATCTGCCCCTGGACCGACTGGAAGCCCGCTCCCGCGGCGTCCGCCCACGGGTTGGCGAACGTCGTGAGCCGCTCGGTTCGCTCCGCGTCCATGAGCGCGTAGAGCAGCACGAAGACGGCGCCCGCGACGGCCACGAGGCCGAGCTGTCGCAGGGGGAGCCCGGCCGCAACCAGCATCGCGGCGAGCGTGAAGCAGATGACGAGGGCGGTGCCGAGGTCGGGCTGGGCGAGGATGAGCAGCACCGCGCAGCCGCCCACCCCGAGCACCGGCCCCATGACGCCACGCAGGTGGTGCGCCAGCTGCGGCTTGGCGCCGAGCACAGCGGCGACGTGCAGGACGAGCGCGAGCTTCATCACCTCCGACGGCTGAAACGCGAGCGGACCGGCACCGAGCCAGCGGCGAGCGCCGTTGATCTGCAGGCCGAGACCGGGCACCAGGACCAGCACCAGCAGCACGAAGGCGGCGGCGACGATGAGGCGGGTGAAGCGTCGCGCCGGGACGAGCCCGTGGCGGCTGATGAGGTGCATCGCGACGAGACCGACCGCGCCGTACGCGAGGTACTTGACGAGGTACGTCGTCCCGTCCCCGTTGCCCTCGAGCAGGGTGCGGGCCGAGGAGGCCGAGTAGACCATCACCGCACCGCCGGCGAGCAGGCAGAATGTGGCCGTCAAGAGGAGCCGGTGCTCGAGCGGCTGCTGCCGGCGCTGACGACTGGACATCAGAGCCGCCTTCGACGCCGAGGTCCGGACCCCTGCGAGCGGCTCCGCCGTGTGCCGAATACGGCGCGGCGAGGCGCGCTCACCTTGCGCGGCGAGCCGCGCTCACCCCTGCGCGACGAGCGTGCGGAAGTGCTCCCCGCGCTCCTCGAACGAGCGGTACTGGTCGTAGGACGCGCAGGCGGGCGAGAGAAGGACGACGTCGCCGGGGCGCGCGGCCTCGCGGGCGGCGACGACGGCTGTGGCCAGGTCGCCGGCGTCGACGAGCTCGACGCCTTCGAGCGCGGCGCGAATCTCGCCCGCGGACTCGCCGATCAGGTACGCCGCGCGGGCGTTTTCGGCCACCGCGCGCGCGAGCGGCCCGTAGTCGCTGCCCTTGCCGCGGCCGCCGAGGATCGCGTGGACGGTCCCCGGCGGAAACGACGCGAGCGCGACGACGGCGGAGGCGACGTTGGTCGCCTTTGAGTCGTTGACGTACAGGACCCCGTCGCGGCGCGCGACCTCCTCCATCCGGTGGGCGACCCCGCCGAAGCTCGCGAGCCCGGAGCGGACGGCCTCGATCGGAAGCCCGCAGGCGAGGCAGACGGCGGCGGCGGCCATGGCGTTCTCGCGGTTGTGGGCGCCGCGGAGGCGGATCTCTGCGGCGTCGACGAGCCGCGCGCCACGCCACCACAGCGCGCCGTCACGATCCTCGATGTCGCCTCCGGGCCCGAACGTGACCCGCTCCGCCTCGCCGCCGAGGAGGTCGACGAGGTCGCTGGGGGCGACGGCCAGCGTGCCCGGCGGCTGGCGGGCGAAGGCCTCGAGCTTGGCGGTGCGGTAGGCATCGAACGTCCCGTGACGGTCGAGGTGGTCCTCGGCCAGGTTGAGTAGGACCGCGGCGTCGGGGGCGAACGCCTCGGTGTCCTCGAGCTGGAACGACGACGCCTCGCAGACCACGACGGTCGAGCCTTGCACGGCCCCGGTCAGCGCGGTCACCGGAGTCCCCACGTTGCCGGCGACGGCGACCGGCACGCCCGCCTCGCGGTGGATGTGCCCGACGAGCTCGACCGTGGTCGTCTTGCCGTTGGAGCCGGTGACGGCGACGAACGCGTTCGGCAGCAGCCGCCAGCCGATCTCGAGCTCCCCGACGACGCGCGCGCCCGCACGCCGGGCGGCCGCGATCACGGGTGCGTCCTGCGGCACCCCGGGGCTCTTGACGACCGTCGAGGCCCCCGCGAGCAGCGCCAGCCCGTCGCTCGGCGCATGCACGGTCGCGCCGGCGCGCTCGAGCGACGACCGCACCTCAGCGGCGATCTCCCCCGCGTCACACCCCACCACCTCCGCTCCCCGCGCTCGCAGCGCCAGCGCCGCGGCCACGCCCGAGCGGGCGAGCCCGACGACGAGGAACGGCCCAGCAGGCAGCGGCGGACGCGCGATCACGCCAGGCATTCAAGCGGCCCGGGCCGACGCCCCGTCGGCCATCACCCCCGGCCGCACCCGCGCGGCGGGGTTCGCCCGGCCTCCCTCGAACTCGAGGCCTTCGGCCTCGAGGCGGCGACGGACCGCCGCGGGGTCTCCCAGGGCGGTGCCGCCAACCGTGCCGTCCGCCTTCAGCACCCGGTGGCTGCCGGGCATCTCCTCGCGGATGAAGCGCTGGTTGAGCGCGCGGGCGTGGACGTCCGTCCCGCCGGCGGCACGCGCGACGTCGCCGTAGCTCATCCAGCTGCCGGACGGGATGGCGGCGACCGTCTGACGCACGAGCTCGGGATCCATGGGTCTGCTCCTCTCGTGGCATGGCTGGTCACCGACCATAGGTCCGGATCGGCTCGCTCACCCCCGGCGCGCGGCGATTGGCGCAGAATTGGAACGAAGTCGTGACGAAGCGACCATCGACCTCGATCTCCCGCGAGACCCCGCGGACGGCCTCGCCGGCGCCGTCGCGCTCCGGCGGCTCGCCGACCAGCTCGAGGACGCCGAAGTCGAGCGCGCGGTCCGGGACGGCTGGACGTGGTCGCTCGTGGCCGAGGCGCTGGGCGTCACCCGCCAGGCGGTCCACAAGAAGCACGCGAAGCGCCTCCGGGCACTGGGCGTGGAGGCGGCGAGGCGCTGATGTTCAACCGCTTCACGGGCGACGCTCGCCGTGTCGTGAGATGCGCCGAGCGCGAGGCGCGCTCGCTCGGCAGCTCGAGCATCGAGGCCGAGCACCTGCTCCTCGCGCTCACCTGGACGAACGACGTGACGATGGCCGCGGCCGGGCTCGACCGCGAGACGGTCATCGGTGCGCTCGAGGCCGAGCGGGAGCGCAGCCTGATGGCCGTCGGGATCGCAGCCGGCGACTTCGACGTGCCGTCGCGCCGGATCGAAGGCCGCCCCGCGATCGCGGCCTCCGCCAGGATCGCGCTCGAGCGCGCGCTAAGACGGCCGCCGCCCGCAAGGACCGCCGCGTCGTCGCCGGCCACGTCCTCCTCGGCGTCCTCCAGGCCGAGGCCGGCACCGTGCCACGCGCGCTCGCGCAGGTGGGCGTCGACCGCCAGGAGCTCAGGGAGCGCGCCGCCGCACACCTCGGCGAGTGGCAGTGATCAGCCCACGGACTGCTGATACAGCGTGAAGCCGATCGCGGCGCACACCGCGGCCACGATCCAGAAGCGCAGGATGATCTTCGTCTCCGACCACGCCTGCAGCTCGAAGTGGTGGTGGATCGGGGCCATCAGGAAGACCCGCTTGCGGAACGCCTGGAAGGAGAAGACCTGGATCAGGACGGATAGCGCCTCGATCACGAAGATGCCGCCCAGGATGATGAGCAGCACCTCGGTCTTGGTCATCACCGCCATCGCGGCGATCGCGCCGCCGAGGCCGAGCGAGCCCGTGTCCCCCATGAAGATCGACGCCGGGAACGAGTTGAACCACAGGAAGCCGACGCAGGCCCCCGCGAAGCAGCCGGCGACGAGCGCGAGGTCCGTCTGGCGCGTCGTGAACGTGATCGCGATGTACGCGAGCAGGACGATCGAGACGCAGCCCGCGGCCAGCCCGTCGAGCCCGTCGGTCAGGTTGACCGCCGACGTCGTGCCGGCCACGACCAGGTAGATGAGCACGGGGTACAGGTAGCCGAGGTCGATCTGGTAGTCGACGATGCGCAGGTCGAGCGTGTCGCCCAGGTCGGCGGCCTCGGAGGCCGCGAGCCACAGCCCGATCGCGATCAGCACCGTGACGACGAGCTTCGTCCGCCCCCGCAGCCCCAGCGAGCGCCGCTTGACGAGCTTCGTGTAGTCGTCCGCGAAGCCCAGCAGCGCGCAGGCAGCGGCCACGCCGAACACGGCCAGCGAGCGCGCGTCGCGGTTGGTGAGCAGCAGGAACGGCACCGCGATCGCGGTGAAGATGATGATCCCGCCCATCGTCGGCGTGCCGGCCTTGGCGTGGTGCTCCTGCGGCCCCTCCTCGCGGATCTGCTGGCCGAACTCGCGCTCGCGCAGGAACTCGATGAACTTCGGCGAGAGGAAGACGCAGATGAGCAGCGACGCCGTCCCCGCGATCAGGACCTCACCCACGAGGCACCTCCGCGGCCGCGAGCGCCTCCGCCACGACTTCGAGGCCCACTCCGCGCGAGCCCTTGACGAGCACGACGTCGCCCGGGCCGACCAGCTCGCCGGCCAGCGCCGCCGCCTCCCGCGCGTCGGCCACCGCGTAGCCCTCGCCGTCGAACATGTCGAGCATCGCGGCCGCCCGCGGGCCGACCGTCACCAGCAGCTCGACCCCCGCGCGCTCGGCCTGCGTGCCCACCTCGCGATGGAGTGCGGCCTCCTCGGCGCCCAGCTCGAGCATGTCCCCCAGCACCGCGACCCGCCGCCCGCCGGCCGGCCGCCGCCCGGCCAGCTCGTCGAGCGCCGCGCGCATCGACAGCGGGCTGGCGTTGTAGCAATCGTTGATGACCAGCGCGCCGTCCGGGAGCTCCACCAGCTCGCCGCGCAGCGCGCCCGTCGGCGCCTCCACCCGGCCGGACGGCCGCACGCCGACCACCAGCGCCGCGGCGACCGCCGCCAGCGCGTTGACCCGCTGGTGGCGCGCGGTGAACGCCAGCTCGAGCTCGAGCCGCTCGCCGTGGGCGATGACATCGTCGCCGTCGAGGTGCACGTCGCCGCCCTCGCCGAACCGGACCACGTGGAGCCCGTCGCGCAGGTACGGCTCGAGCAGCGGCTCGCCGGCCGGCACCACCGCCGTGCCCCCGTCGCGCATCCCGACCAGCAGCTCGCCCTTGGCCCGCGCCACGCCCGCGAGCGATCCCACCTGCTCGAGGTGGACCGGCCCGATGTTCGTGATCAGCCCGACGTCCGGCTCGCAGATCGCGGCAAGCTCGGCGATCTGACCGAAGCCGCGCATCGCCGCTTCGAGCACGAGCACGTCGGTGCCCGCCGGCGCCCCGAGGATCTCGAGCGGCATCCCGATCTCGGTGTTGAGGTTCGCGCGCGAGGCCACGACCGTCCGATGCGGAGCGAGCACCGCGGCGACCAGGTCCTTGGTCGACGTCTTGCCGACCGAGCCGGTGACGGCGATCACGGCGCTGCCCAGCTCGCGCCTCCACGACCGCGCCAGCGCCTGCAGCGCCACTAGCGGATCGTCGGACGCGAGCACGGCGCCGCCCTCCAGCCCGTCCGCCCACGACGGCGCCACGAGCACGCCCCACGCGCCCGCGTCCAGCGCGCCGGCCGCGAACCGCCCGCCGTCGACCTGCGACCCCGGAAGCCCCACGAACAGGTCGCCCGGCTCGACCGCGCGCGAGTCGATCACCGCTCGCACCGGGCCGGCGGCGGCGCCGGTCACGACCCGTGCGCCCGCCGCCGAAGCGAGCCGCTCTGCCTCCCAGTTCCTCACGCGCCCAGCGCCTCCCGCGCCACGGCCGCGTCGTCGAACGGCTCCTTGCGCCCGCCCGCGAACTCCTGCCCCTGCTCGTGCCCCTTGCCCGCGATCACGACCACGTCGCCCGCGCGCGCGAGCGCCACGGCGCGCTGGATGCTCGCCCGCCGGTCGGCGTCGTGCTCGACGTGCGAGCCGCCGCCGGTGCCGGCCAGGATCTCGGCGATGATCGCCTCGGGGTCCTCCGAGCGCGGGTTGTCCGAGGTGACGAGGCAGACGTCGGCCAGCCGGGCGCCGATCTCGCCCATCAGCGGGCGCTTACCGCGGTCGCGGTCGCCGCCTGCGCCGAACACGGCGATCACGCGCCCTTCGGCCAGCTCGCGCGCCGCGCGCAGGACGTTCTCCAGCGAGTCCGGCGTGTGGGCATAGTCCACCAGCACCGCGAACGGCTGCCCTGCGGCGACCGGCTCGAAGCGCCCCGGCACGCGCACCTGCTCGGGCAGCTCGCGGACATCGGCGCCGAGCGCGCGCGCCGCCGCCCAGGCCCCCAGCGCGTTGAGCACGTTGAAGCGGCCCGGCAGCGGGACCCGCACGCGAAACGCGCCGTCGGGCGTCTCGAACGTGCAGTCGGTGCCCGTGAAGCCGGCCTCGAGCTCCGTGGCGCGGTAGTCGGCGGGGGTGTCGATCGCGAACGTGACGCTGCCCGGAAACTCGTCGGCCAGCCGCCGTCCGCACGGATCGTCGACGTTGACCAGCCGCACGTCGGTCAGCGGCGACGCGAAGAGCCGCCGCTTGGCGAGGAAGTACTCCTCCATCGTCGGGTGGAAGTCGAGGTGATCCTGCGTGAGGTTGGTGAAGACGGCGACCGCGACGTGGATCCCGTCGGCGCGCCGCAGCTCCAGCGCGTGGGAGGAGATCTCCATCGCGCATGCGGCGTCGCCGCCGTCGAGCATCTCGCGGAACGTGCGCTGGAGGTCGATCGCCTCCGGCGTCGTGCGGACCGTCGCGCGCTCCTCGCCCGCCACGACCGAGGTGACGGTGCCGAGCAGCCCGGTCTGCCGCCCGGCTGCCTCGAGCAGCGCGCGCACGAGGAAGGCGGTCGTCGTCTTGCCGTTCGTCCCGGTGATGCCCACCACCGGCAGTCGGGCCGTCGGGTCGCCGTGGAAGCGCGCCGCGGCGACCGCCATCGCGGCCCGCACGTCCTCGACCTGCACCTCGGGCACGCCGAGCTCGAGCGGGCGGGCCACGACGAGCGCCGCGGCGCCGCGCTCGACCGCGTCGGGTGCGAAGTCGTGCCCGTCGCGCGTGAAGCCGGGGACGCAGAAGAACAGCGTGCCGGGCTCCACCGAGCGGTTGTCGTAGGCCAGGCCACCGACCTCCAAGGCCGGCCCGTCGCCGAGCAGCTCTCGGACAGTCATCCGCGGGCAGTCTACGAGCGGGTTCGGTCGCGTCTATAGGTTGCACGGCATGACACCGTGGTGGCGCAGGCGCAGCGTCGTGATCACAGCGGGCTGCCTGATCGCGCTCATCACCTTCGGCGCGCGCACGAGCTTCGGCCTCTTCACGGAGCCCCTGTCGGACCTGCGCAACTGGGATCGCGAGACGTTCGCGCTGGCCATCGCGGTGCAGAACCTGCTCTGGGGCCTCGGCCAGCCGTTCGGAGGCGCCATCGCGGACCGTTACGGCGCCGGTCGCGTCCTGGCCGCCGGCGGTGCGATCTACGCGCTCGGCGTGGTGCTCATGAGCGTCAGCACCAGCGGCACCACGCTCGCGCTCACCGCCGGGGTGCTCGTCGGCCTCGGGCTCTCGGGCGGGTCGTTCACGATCGTCATCGCCGCGTTCGCGCGCCTCGTCCCGGATGATCGTCGCTCGTGGGCGATGGGGCTCGCCACGGCCATGGGGTCGCTCGGTCAGTTCGTCTTCGCGCCGCTCGGCCAGGGCTTCATCGGCGCGTACGGGCCGGCCACGGCGCTCGTGCTCATCGGCGGCCTGGTCGCGCTCGTGCCGCTGCTCGCCGTCGCGCTCAGCGGCGGCCCGAGCACGGTCGACGAGGGACCGCGGCAGTCGAGCCTGAGCACGGTGCGCCAGGCGCTCACCCACCCGAGCTACGTGCTGCTGACGAGCGGCTTCTTCGTGTGCGGCTTCCACATCGCGTTCGTCTCCACCCACCTGCCGCCGTACCTGACGGACCTCGGCCTCAGCACGGCGCTGGCCGCCTGGGCGCTCGGTCTGATCGGGCTCTTCAACGTCATCGGCGCGTACTCGGCCGGCCTGCTCGGCGGCGTCTACAGCCGGCGGCTGCTGCTGAGCGGGATCTACGCGTCGCGCGCCCTGGCCTTCGCTCTGTTCGTGGTCCTCCCCGCCACGCCGGTCACCGTGCTCGTGTTCGCGGCGCTCATCGGGCTGCTGTGGCTGTCGACGGTCCCGCCCACCTCCAGCCTGATCGCCGTGATGTTCGGGACCCGTGACCTCGGGCTGCTGTTCGGGATCGTGTTCCTCAGCCACCAGGTCGGCGCGTTCGTCGGCGTCTGGCTCGGCGGCGCCGTCTACGACGCCACCGGCGCCTACGACCTCATGTGGTGGCTCTCGATCGTGCTCGGACTGGCCGCCGCGATCGTCCACCTGCCCATCAGCGAGCGGCCGCGCGTCGCGGCGAGCGCGGCATGAGCCGACGGCTGCGCCGCGACCTGGGCGTGGGCGTGGCGATCACGCTGATCGCGTTCGGTGGCGTCTACTGGCAGGCGGGCCAGGCAGGAGAGTCGGGCGAGGTGCCGCGCCTCATCTGCCCGCTCCATTGACGCGCGCGGACAGGAACGCGGTCAGCTCGGCCGCGACCCGTCCGGGGTCGTCGGCGGACGGCCCAGTGGCCGCTCTCCGGCAAGGACCAGGCAGACGCGGGCGCGTGAGCCAGTGGTGCGTCCTGCGGACCGTCAGCACGTTGAACGACGCCGACGGCGCCTGGTAGGCCTCGCGATCCATGAACCAGCGGGTGCCGAGCACCTCCTCGCAGGGGCGCAGCGGGGCGTGGCACTGGGACGCACTCCCACATCGCGCAGGCCCCGTGTCGGCTTCGAGGTCCTCATGCGAAGCCTCGCGGAGACGGTCCTCGAGCATGAGGCCTAGCTTGCCAGCGCGCGCTCCACGATGGAATCCCCGTCGACGCCTTGTGGGAGCGTCCCGAAGACGCGGCCGCGTGCGTCGCCGAGGCGCCCGGCGCAGAACGCGTCGGCCACGGCGGCGGGCGCATGGCGGACGAGCAGCGAAGCCTGGAAGGCGAGCGCGAGATCCTCGACGGTGCGGCGGGCGGTCCATTCGGTCTCCGGCGCGGCAAGCGTGTCGAGGTGGACGTCCAGCCGGGCGTCTGTGCCGCGCGCCAGCTCGCACTCGGCCAGGAACGCCGCCAGGCCGTCCGGCTCGCGGGCCGCGGCGCGCAGGACGTCGAGCGCCATCACGTTGCCCGAGCCCTCCCAGATGCCGTTCAGCGGCGCGTCGCGCAGGAGCCGCGGCATCGGCGACTCCTCCACGTACCCGTTCCCGCCCAGGCACTCGAGCGCCTCGGCGGCGTGCGGCGTGGCGCGCTTGCAGATCCAGTACTTGAGCACCGCGGTGGCGAAGCGGCGCAGCGCGGTGTCGCCCTCGTCGTACGCGCGGGCGAGCCGCAGCGCGGTGGCGGTCGCCGCCTCGGACTCGATCGCGAGGTCGGCGAGCACGTTGACCATCGCGGGCTGCTCGACCAGGCGGCGCCCGAAGGCGCGGCGGTGGCGGGCATGGTGGATCGCCTCGGCCACGCCGCGGCGCATGCCGGCCGCGCTGCCGATCACGCAGTCGAGCCGCGTGTGGGTGACCATCTCGATGATCGTCGCGACCCCCCGGCCCTCCTCCCCCAGCAGCCGCGCCGGGGCGGCGCGGAACTCGACCTCGCTCGACGGCAGCGAGCGGGTGCCCAGCTTGTCCTTGAGGCGCTGGAACTCCATCCCCGGACCGCGCTCCAGCAGGAAGCACGAGAGGCCGGCCGGCGCCTGGGCGAGCACGAGGAAGACGGCGCAGGGCGGATAGGAGCAGAACCACTTGTGGCCGGTGAGCTCGAAGAGGCCGTCGCCGACCGGATCGGCACGGGTGGTGTTGGCCCGCACGTCCGAGCCGCCCTGCTTCTCGGTCATCGCCATCCCGCACAGGGCACCGCGCTCGTAGTCCGGGAGCGTGAGGCGCGGCTCCCATTCGGCGGCCAGCGCCGGGTCGGCCCTGATCGCCGGGACGGCCGAGTAGGTCATCGAGACCGGGCACATGACGCCCGCGTTGGCGTGCGTCCAGAGCAGCTCGAGCGCCGCGCGCGCCACGTGGGCGCCGGGCCGGGGATCGCGCCACGGCAGCGCGTGGATCTCGCGCTCGACGGCGCCGCGCAGCAGCCAGTGCCAGCTCGGGTCGAGCTCGACTTCGTCGAGCCGGTGGCCGAAGCGGTCGTGCGTGAGCAGCCGCGGCTCGTTGCGCTCGGCGCGGCGGCCGTGCTCCTGTGCCTCCTCCGAGCCGGCCACCGCGCCGGCGTCGCGGACGCGGTCGACGGCCCACCCTGCGCCCTCTCGCTCGAGCGCCTCCTGGAGCGCCGGGTCGGTGTTGAAGAGGTTGACGTCCTCGAACGGGACGGACTGGTTGTCGACGTCATGCGTGAGCATGGGCGACTCCCACCGAGCGCAGGACGAAGGTCTGGAGGTTCTCGACCAGCGCGTCGGCACCGGCGTCCCGGTGCTGGAGCGGGCCGACGAGCGCCTCCGCCAGCGCGCCGACGATCGCCGCGGCGATGAGATCGGGGTCGAGCGCGGGCAGCTCGCCGCTCTCGACGCCGTCCCGCAGGGCGCGGGCGAAGAGGTCGGCATAGGCGCGCCGGAAGGTCAGCCGCTCGGCCTCCACGGCGGGGTCGACGGGCTCGGCGATCAGGGCATAGGCGCGCGTCGGCTCGGCCAGCGCCCGGCGCACGAAGACCTCGACCCAGGCCGCGAGCCGGGCGGCGGCGGGCTCCCCGCGGGAGGTGGTTGCGTGCAGCGTGTCGACTTCCCGCTGCGACGCGCGCCGGAACACCTCGGCGAACAGGTCCTGCTTCGAGGGGAAGTGGCGATACACGGTGCCGGTGGCCACTTGGGAACGTCGCGCGACGGCGGCCATCGAGGCCGAGGCATAGCCGCCCTCCGCCAGCTGGTCGAGCGCGGCATCCACGATCCGCTCGCGGGCTTGGGCGAGGCGCGCGCGGGTTCGGTCGGTCGGGCGGTACGGCATCGTGGCTAGAAGTGAATCATGGTTCAGCGGTGATCGCGGCGGTCGGGCAACGTCAACTGCGCTGGGAGGTAGGGAGGGTGAGGAGCTTGGCCGCGGTGAGGGTGCAGAAACCGGCCAATCGCGACCGCGAGGGCTGCGCTTGTCCGTTTACAGGCCGCGGGCGGTGTAAAACCGGCCAAGCACCGCCGGCGACGGGGTCGGTTGTCCACTTTCCGTACACCCAACCTCCCCACCCAGCCGCCGTTGACGTTCCCGCCGGCACCATGCACACCGCCGACCTCCCCAACCTCCCCGCCCAGCCGCCGTTGACGTTCGCCCAAAGTCAATCCGGAGCGATCCGGAGATAGTTCAGCGCAAAGCTCGTGATCTCCCGGAACGCCGGGGCGGCGACCGTGCCGCCGTAGATGTCCCCCTGCGGCTCGTCGACCATGACCGCTACCAGTAGCTTGGGCCGCTTGGCGGGCGCGAAGCCGACGAACGACGACACGAACTTGGTCTTCGAGTAGCCGCCGAACTCGTCCGGCTTCTCGGCGGTACCGGTCTTGCCGGCCATCACGTAGCCGTCGATCCCGGCGCCCGACGCCGTGCCGCCCGGGCCGAGCACGCCCTCGAGCATCCGTCGCACCGCGGCGGCGGTCGTCTCGGAGATCACACGGCGCCCCTTCGGCTTGCGCGCGGCGCGTGCTCCCACCCGCTCGACAACATGGGGCGCCCGGACCACCCCGCCGTTGGCGATCGCGGCGTAGCCGGTGGCCATCTGCATCAGCGTCACCGCCATGCCCTGGCCGATCGGGAGGTTGCCCATCGACGAGCCGGAGTAGTTCTCGAGCGCGAGTGGGATGCCTCGCTCCTCCCCCGGCAGATCGACGCCGGTCAGGCTGCCGAAGCCGAAGCGGCGCACCCAGCGGTCGAAGCGCTCGGCTCCCAGGCGCTGGCCGATCATGATCGAGCCGACGTTGGAGGACTGCTCCAGGATCTGGCGCGTGGTCAGCGTGCGGTAGCCGGCGGGGTGCGATTCGCCGATCTCGCGGTCGGCGACGGTGATCGTCGGCGGCACGTTGAACGTCGTATCCGGCGTCACCTTCTCCTCCTCGAGCGCGCCCGCCACCGTGAACGCCTTGAACGTCGAGCCCGGCTCGTAGTTGACCTCGATCGCGCGGTTCTGCCGCGCGTAGGCGGGCGCGTCGCCGAGCGCGTTGGCGTTCACCCGCGGCCAGTTGGCGAGCGCGAGCAGGGCGCCGTCGCGCGGGTCCATGACGATCGCGGTGGCGCCCTTGGGCTTCCACGCCTCGCCGACGTCGGCGAGTACCGCCTCAGCGCGGTCCTGCAGGTTGCCGTCGAGCGTGAGGCGGACGTCGGAGCCGCGCTCGGTGGCCTGCGTCTCCCGCATCTGGATCGGCTCCCCCAGCGCGTCCTTCTTCAACTGCCGCTCGCCGTCACGACCACGCAGGAGCTCGTCGAGCGAGTACTCGAGCCCCGCGAGGCCGTGGCCGTCGGTCCCGGTCACGCCGAGCAACTGCGACGCGCTCCACTCGCGCGGGTACACGCGGTCGAACTCCGGGATGAATTCGAGGCCGGCGATCTCCATCCGCTGCACGCGCCGCGCGTCGTCGGGCTCGACCTTGCGCGCGAGGTACACGAAGCCGGTGTCGCGGCGAGCGAGCTCGCGCAGGAGCTCGTCCTCGGGGCGGTCGACGACGTCCGCGAGCCGAGCGGCCACGCCCGGCGCGTCCTCGACCAGATACGGCGTGGCGGCGATCGACACCGCGGGCTGCGAGACGGCCAGCTCGGTGCCCTCGCGGTCGAAGATCGTGCCGCGGCGGGCGGGCACGATCACCTCCGACTCCTGCTGGACGGTGGCGGCCTCCTTGAGCGTGCCGGCCTTGACGACGCCGAGCCACGCGGCCTTGCCCGCACCGAGCACGAGCAGGGAGAGGAAGACGGCGAACAGGAAGCCGATGCGGCGCTCGATGAGCCGCACCGGCCTAGCCCTGGCCGGGAGCGACGGGTGCGGTCGCGGACGGATCCGCAACGGGTGCGACGGCGGCGGGGTCGGCGACCGGTGGGGTGACGGCCGGGTCTGCAACCGGCGCGGTGGCGGCCGGGTCCGTCACGGGGATGACGGGGGCGATCTCGACCGGCTCGGCGGCCGCCAGGACGCCCGGCTCGAACCCGCCGTTGGCCATGATCGCCGCGGCGGCGTCGCTCGGCGGCTGCATGCGCCGGGCGGCCTGCATGGCGTCACGTTCCGGGCGCGCCTTCAGGAACTCCATCGAGCCCGACGGCGGGGCGACCAGCCCCTCGCGCAGCGCCGCTTGCTGCACGCGCTCGCGCGCCGACAGGCGCGCGATGTCCGCCTCGAGGTTCGCGTTCTGGCGCTCGAGCGTGCCCATCGTGGTGACCGCCCGCGAGATGCCCGTGTTGAGCTTGAGCATCGACACCTGCATGGCGACGATGCCGCCGAGCAGGAGCCCGACCAGCCAGATCCACGCGCGCCCGCGCAGCAGGCCGTCGACGAGGCGGTGCTCCGGGAGCGCGCGGATGCGCTCGAAGACGCCGCCTGTTCCGCTCGTTCCTCGCTCGACAACTGCTTTGCCGCGCCGGAGCGCGGGAGCACCGGCCGGAGCCGGCCGCAGCGGGCCCGACACGCGCCGGACGGGGCGGGGCATCGGCCGCTGCGCGGGGCGTGCCCGGGTGGCATGACGGGTGCGGACGGTCTGGGTTGGCACTAGTGCTCCTCCCTGAGCTTGCGGGCCGCGCGCAGGCGGGCGGACTTCGAACGCGGGTTGTCGGCGACCTCGCCGGCCGTGGGCGCCACCGAGCGGCGGAAGACCGGCTCGGCCTCCGGCGTCCGGCCACACCCGCACACGGGCAGGTCAGGCGGGCAGATGCAGCCGCGCGCCTTGCCTGCGAGGAACTGCTTGACCCGCCGGTCCTCCAGCGAGTGGAACGAGATCGCGGCCAGGCGCCCGCCGACGCGGAGGACGTCCCACGCGAGCGGCAGCGCTGCGTCGAGCTGCGCGAGCTCCTCGTTGACGGCGATGCGGATCGCCTGGAAGGTCCGCTTGGCCGGGTGCCCGCCTGCGAAGCGCGCGGGCGTCGGGATGGCCGCGGTGATCGCGTCGACGAGCTCGAAGGTGGTGGTCAGCGGCCGGCGGCGCTCGATCTGCGCGGCGATCCGGTCCGCGTACCGCTCCTCCCCGTACTCGCGCAACGCGCGGGCGAGCCGGCGGCGATCCCAGGTGTTGACGAGCTCGGCGGCGGTCAGCGGCTGGCTCGGGTCCATGCGCATGTCGAGCGGCGCGTCGTAGGCGTAGGAGAACCCGCGCTCGCGCGTGTCGACCTGCATCGAGGACATGCCGAGGTCGAGGTAGACGAGGTCGGCCTCCGTGCCCTCCTCGGCGAGCCCGCGCAGGCCGTGCTCGAAGTCGGCGCGGATGAAGCGGGTGGCGCACGAGACCTCGGCGGTCAGCTCCGCGAACGCCTTCTCGGCGAGCGGGTCGCGGTCGATCGCGATCAGCGTGCCGGCCGGGCCGAGCCGGTCCGCGACGAGCCGCGCGTGCCCGGCGGCGCCGAGCGTGCAGTCGATCGCGACCTGCCCGGGCTGGGGGTCGAGCGCTTCGATCAGCTCGCCCGCCAGGACCGGGACGTGAGTACGGGGCATGTCAAGCAGGATGGCCAAGTGACACGGTGAGGTCAGGCGCCCGCTGGGACAGGTCGCGGTAGTAGGCCTCCCAGGCCGAGCGGTCCCAGAGCTCGAGGCAGTCGCCGGCGCCGGTGACGACGACCTCGCGCGCGATGCCCGCGTGCTCGAGCTCCTTCGAGCCCAGCATCACGCGCCCGGCCGAGTCGAGCTCCGAGCTGGTCGCGTTCCCGTACAGCATCCGCTTGAGCTCGCGGGCCTGGGGCGAGAACGGGTTCAGCGCGCTCAGCGCACTCTGGGTGATCGACGTGTAGGTCGCCTCGGGATAGAGCGAGATGCAGGGGTCCACGCCGCGTACGAGAAAGACTCCGCCGGAGAGCGCGGCCCGGAACCGGGCCGGGACGGTCAGCCGGTTCTTGGCGTCGAGCGAGTGATCGAAGGTGCCGTGGAAGGCCAAGGCTCATGTTCCGACAAGGGGGCGAAGGTTCAGTCGATCCGGGGTGGCGGAGTGGGAGGAGCCCCGCCACCCCGGACCGGCTTCGCGACAGGCAAGGTACCCCACCGCGTCCCACTATGCAACACAATTATCGTCTTTTGTCCCACACGACTTGAATGAGGTCATCTTGCGGACCTCGAACATGCCGATTTGCAGGTATTTCTTGAGAGGTCGCGATCGCGCCGACTTCGCGGGCAAGACGCAGGGCGCGTTGCATCCGCGCGATCTGCACGCCGACTTGCGGGGTATCGAGGCGTGCGGCACCCTGCGTGGGGCCGCGTGGGAGACACGTGGCGTCGTCCTCGAACCGGAAGGATCCATGCCTCGTCTCGCCTCGCTCGCCGCCCTTCTGCTCGCCGTATTCCTGACCGCCTGCGGTGGCGGCGGAGGCGCAGCGGACGCCGACCCGGCTTCCGCCATCCCGCGCGGCGCGCTCTTCTACGTCGAGGCGACGGTGCGGCCGGAGGGCGAGCTGCGGTCGGACGCGCTCGGGGCCGCCGGCAAGATCCTGCGGACCGATGACCCGGAGGCGAAGTTCCGCGAGCTGCTCGACGAGGCCGAGGACTTCGACTACGACCGCGACGTCAAGCCGTGGCTGGGCGACCGGGCTGGAATGTGGGTGAGCGCCCGGCTCGACGAGAACGAGGAGCCGGGCGTCGCCGGTGCGATCGCCGTCACCGATGGCGAGGCGGCAGAGGAAGCGATCGACAATGCCCGCGAGCGGAAGGGCGTGGCGACGAGGAGCCGGACGCACGCGGGCGTCGAGTACACGGTGGCCGAGGACTTCGCGTACGCGCTTGTCGACGACTTCGTGCTGTTCGGCGACGAGCCGGAGCTCAGGCGCACGATCGACGCGCTGCAGGGCGACAGCCTGGCCGAGCACGAGCCGTACCAGAACGCGATCGAGGACCTCGAGGGCGACCGCCTCGCCCACTTCTACGTCGACACGCGGCGGGTGATGGAGCTGGCGGCCGAGTCCGACCCCCAGCAGGCGCAGGCGCTCAAGGCACTGATCCCGTTCGACCGGCTGCCGCCCGTCGCCGGCGCGTTCCTGGCGGACGGGTCGCGCCTCGCGATCGACGTCCACGCCGAGCTGCCCGCGGGCAGCGCCGGCCGGCTCGGCCCGCTGCTCGGCACCGGCGGCTCGCCCATGCTCGAGGAACTGCCGGCCGACGCATGGGGCGCGCAGGTGATGCCTCGCTTCGGGGAGACGATCCGCGCCACGCTCGACGGGCTTCGCCGGCGCCATCGGCGGCGCGGCGATCGAACGGCAGCTCGGCTTCGACCTGGAGCGGGACCTCCTGAGCTGGGTCGGCGACGCGGCGCTCTTCGTCCGGGGCGACAGCATCGACTCCATCGACGGCGGCCTCGTGCTCAGCATCACGGACACGGCCGCTGCGGAGAGCGCGTTCGGGCGCATCGTCGGCGCGCTGCAGGCGAGGCAGGGCGTGAACGCGACGCCGGTGAAGGTCGAAGGGGCCGAGATCGCGTTCCAGTGGGCGGACCAGGCCCCGAAGCCGATCGTGATGGCGCGCGGCGAGGACAAGGTCGTCGTCGCCTACGGCACCGAGGCCGCCGCCGACGCGCTCTCGCCTGACGAGGAGCTCGGCGACAGCGAGCTGTACGAGCGCACGACGGACCTGCTCGGCGACGACGCCGAGCCCTCCTTCCTGCTCTCGCTGCCGGCCGTCGTGAAGCTCGTGGACGCCGCGGGCGACACCGGTCCCGAATGGCAGCAGGCCAAGCCGTACGTCGAGACCTTCGACATCGTCGCCATCGGCGGCAGCGCCGACGGCGGTGACGCCCGAGTGCGCTTCGTCGCCGGCCTGAAGTAACGGGGCCGGCGGCCAGCCATCACTCGAGCGGCACGATCGCGGGGATGAGCGCGGCGGCGACGAGGAGCAGGACCGCCGGGACGAGCAGGAGCGCGACGACGAGCTGGATCTGCGGGGCGGCGCGCGCGGCGGCCTCCGCGGTCCGCTGCGCCTGCCGCGCCCGGGCCGTGCGGGCGTCGGCGGCGAGCGCGGCCGCGAGCGGCGCACCGTGGCGGTCGGCGCGATGGAGGGCGGCCACGAGCGCCGCGATCCCGGCCGCGGAGCAGCGCCGCTCGAGGTCGCCGTAGGCGCTCGCGCGCTGGACGCCGAGCCGGATCCGGTCCGCCGCCCGTCGCATCTCGACGGCGAGCAGGCCGGGATGGCGCGCCCCGACCTCTCCGAGCGCACGTCCCGGCGCGAGCCCTGCGGCGACGGCAACGCGCAGCAGATCGAGCACGTCGGCCAGCTCCGCTTCGATCGTCCGCATCCGCCGGGCGGTGCGGCGGTGCAGCCACAAGTCGGGGCCGAAGAACGCTGCCGTCGGCAGCACGGCGAGGAGCGCCAGCCCAAGCCGGCCGGGCGCGACCGGCAGCGCCGCCACCGCGCCGAGCTCCGCCGGCCAGCGCCGCACCACCCTTGACCGCCACGAAGTCACCGGGCGCGAGCTCGAGCCCTGCGGCCGCGATCCGCACTCCCAGCCGCCGCGGAGCACGAGCCCCGAGCCCGCGGCCAAGGGACGTGAGCAGTCCCACACCGAGGCCGCCCGCGGAGCGCCCCGGGAGCCGCAGGCCGCTCGCGAGATCGACGAGCCCAGGCGCTGCGAGCACGCCCGCCGCAGCGGCGAGCACCGTAGCCCGGGTCATGGCGCCGCCGTCGGCCTCGGAGCCGCCGCTCGCATGAGCGCGGTGGTCATGCCCCTGTCGCGATTGTCGGCGACGGTCACCGGTGGGTCCTCGTCAAGCGGGAGACGGCGGCGATCGCAGTCGCCTGGAGGATGGCGGCCATGGCGACCAGCCAGACGGAGAGCGGGTGGGTGAGGAGGCCGGCGAGGAGACCGGGGCTGGCCAGCTCGGCGAGGACGGCGGCGCCCAGCGGCAGGACGAGCACGAGCCGGGCCGTGAAGCGGGCTTGCGCGGTCGCCGTGCGCGCCTCGTGCTCGATCCGGTCGGCGGCCGCGAGCGCCGACGCCTGGTCTCGCAGGAGGCCGGCCAGATCGCCGCCGGCGTCGCGCTGCAGGAGGATGCCGGCGACGATCGCGTCCCAGGCAGCGTCGGCGGCGCGCCGCTGGAGCGCCTCGAGCGCGGCCGCCGTCGGATCGCCGAGCTCGAGCGCGCGGGCGGTCGCCCGCAGCTCGTGTCCGGCCGCCCCCGCGACCGTGCCCGCGGCGACCGCGATCGCGCCGCGGATCGAGTGCCCCGCCCCCACCGCGTCGGCCAGCGCCCGCGCTGCCGGGCCGGCCCCCGCCCGCAGCTCACGGGCATAACGGCGCCGCCGCGACCGCACGAGCGCGGTGACGACCAGCGGCCCGCCGACGGCAGCCAGCACGCCCGCACCCAACCCGCCGACAAGCCACCCGGCGACGACGAGCACGCCGGTCGCCACCAGCGCCAGCCGCCGCCGTTCCGGCCCGGTCGGAGCGCGCCCCTCCTTCCCGGCGCGAGCGAGCGGCTCGACCGCCCGGCCGACCGCGGCGCGCAACTCGCAGCCGCTCGGCTGCCGCGAGCGCCTCCCACGCTCCGAGCACGCCGGCGGCCGCTGCCGCGAACGAGAGCACGACGGCCGCGGTCATGCCGCGGCCGCCAGCCGGGCGGCCAGGGTGTCGGTGAGCGCGGCGCGCCAGCGGCCTCGGCCGCCGCGCCAGGCGTAGATCTCGCGAGCGGCTGGGCCTCCGGCGACGCGGACGACCTGTGCGACCTCGATCACGCGGCGGGAGCCGTCGGCGCCTCGGGCCTGGCAGACGACGAGGTCGAACGCATCGGCGACCTGCTCCCGCAACGCAGCGTGTGGGAGGCCCAGGCCGGCCATGAGCGCGAGCGTCTCGACGCGGCGGAGCGCCTCGGCCGGGTTGCCGGCGTGGATCGTGCAGAGCGAGCCGTCGTGGCCGGTCGAGAGCGCGGTCAGCATGTCGAGCGCCTCCGGTCCTCGCACCTCGCCGACGACGATCCGGTCGGGCCGCATCCGCAGGGCGTTCCGCACGAGCCGGCGGATGGTCACCTCGCCCCGCCCCTCCAGGTTCGGCGGGCGCGCCTCGAGCCGGATGACGTGCGGCTGGCGGAGCCGCAGCTCAGCAGCGTCCTCGATCGTGACCACCCGCTCGCCCGCGCCGATGAAGCTCGAGAGCGCGTTGAGCGTCGTGGTCTTGCCCGACCCGGTGCCCCCGCAGACGAGGATGCTCGCCCGCGCCCGCACTGCGCGTGCGAGGAAGTCGAGCAGCGGGCGGGTGATGGTGCCGTTGGCGACCAGGTCGTCAGGCGAGAAGCCGCGGCGCCGGAAGCGCCGGATGGTGAGGACCGGTCCGTCGAGGGCGAGCGGCGGGAGGACGACGTTCACGCGCGATCCGTCCGGGAGCCGGGCGTCGCACAGCGGCTCCGCCTCGTCGACCCGCCGGCCGAGCGGCGCGAGGATCCGCTCGATCGCGTCGCGGAGGTCGCGCTCGTGCGCGAACCGCACCGCGGTCCGCTCCACGCGGCCCGCGCGCTCGACCCACACCGGCGTCGTCCCGCACACCATCACCTCCTCGACGGCAGGGTCGGAGAGCAGCGGCTCGAGCGGACCGAGACCGAACGCCCGCTCGGCGATCCGCCCGGCCAGCTCGGCGCGCGCCTCGGCGTCGAGCACCGCCGCCTCCCGATCGACGAGCTCCTGGATCCGCGCGGCCGGGTCCTCGCCCGGCTCGCCGGCGCCCGCGAGCAGGCGATCGCGCAGGTCGGCGGCGAGGGCGTCGAGGTCGGACATCGAGGGTCAGAGGCTGCGGCGAGCGAATCTCGCCCCGTCATCGCCCAGCAGCCGGTGGCGCGAGCTCGCTGCCGACGACTGCGCGGCCGAGCCGAGTGCGGTCGCCTGGCGCCCGCGCGAGCAGCCGGATGTCGCGTGCGAAGGCCCCCGCAGCCGTCAGGTACACGGCCTGGGGAGCCGACACGCGCAGCGTTGCGGCGACGCGTGGCTGCGCGTCCTCCCGCGCGGTCGCGGGTGCGGGTCGTGCGGCGAGCACCTCGACGTCCTCGAGGACGAGCTCGGTCTCCCCCGTCGCGCCTCGCTCCCGCGTCACGAGGACGTCCACCTGGGCGCCCGGGACGACGAGCTCGGGAGAGCCGCCCGCGACGACCTCCGCGGCACGCTCGCCGCGCCGCACCAACGCCTCCGCGCCGGTGCTCTCGAGCAGGTGCTCGGCTACCGCGACACCCGCCGGCACGCCGACGGCCAAGCGGCGGCCGAGCAGCAGCTCGGGAACCACGGCTCCGCCCCCAGCCGCGAAGCGCTCGGGCACGCGCCGCACAGCGAGGTCGGCGGCCTCGAGCCGACGCCCGGCGGGGAGCGCGCGTACGGCGGTGACGACGGCTACCATCGGCCCGATCTGCGCCCGCAGCGCTGCCTCCCGACGACTCATGTCGGACGCCGCGAGCGCTCCGAGGACGACCGCGAGCCCCAACAGCAGCGCCGCGCGCCGCCGCCGGCTCACGATCGCGAGGGGAGGTCGAGGACCAGGTGGGTGCCGCAGGCGACGGGCGTCTCGACCAGGCGGCCGCCGTGGCGCGCCGCGATCCCGGCGGCGATCGCGAGGCCATGGCCGCGGCGGGTCCGGCGCCCGCGGGCGGCGGCGAGCAGCGCGGGCAACGGCGCCGGGAGGCCGTCGCCGTCGTCGCTCACATGGATCCCCGCGCGGCCGCCGACGGCTGTCACGCGGACATCGACCCGGTCGCCGCCGTGCTCGGCCGCGTTCGCGACGAGGTTCGCGCACGCCTGCGCGAGGCGCAGCGGGTCGCCCGTCACGCGAGCGCGGCCGCCACCGACGGTGAGCCGCGCGCCGTGCGCCCGCGCGAGCGCCTCCCAGGCCGGCGCCGCGGCAGCGAGCAGGTGGCCGACCTCGACCGCCTTCCACCGCCCCGCCGCCCGCCGCCCCCGGCGCGCCGCGGCAAGATCGTCGAGCGCCAGCGCGGCACGCCGCAGCTCGAGGTCGATCGCCGCGACCCGGGCGCACGGCTCGAGCCCGTCGAGCGCGAGCCGTGCCGTGCACAGCGGCCCGCGCACGTCGTGGTCGGCCCGCGCCGCCAGCCCCAGCCGCCGCCGGCCCTCCACGTGCAGCGCGAGCGCGATCAACCCCCACACCAACGGCCCGATCACGCGGCGGCCTCCTCGAGGACCGGGCCGTCGACGAGGCGGTAGCCGACTCCCCAGACGTTGATCACGAAGTGGTCGCCTTGCGCACCAAGCTTCTGCCGCAGCCGGCACGCGTGGCTGTCGAGCGTCCGCGTCGTGCCGAGCGACCGGAAGCCCCAGACGTCGCGGAGGAGCTGCTCCTTCGTCAGGACCCGCGTCGGCTCGGCGGCCAGCGCCCGCAGCAGGGCGAACTCCTTCTGGGACAGGTGGATCCGCGCGCCCCGCAGCTGCACTTCGCGGGACGCCGGGTCGAGCGACAGGTGGCCGACCCGCAGCCTCCCCTCCACCCGCCGCCCCTCGACACGGCGCAGGACGGCCGCGATCCGGTGACGGAGCTCCGCGTACGAGAACGGCTTGGTCACGAAGTCGTCGACCCCGCGCTCGAACGCACGCAGGCGGTCGAGCTCTCCCGCCCGCCCCGACAGGACCACCAAGGGCAGCAGCGGGTCGAGCCGGGACAGCCCGTCGGCCTCGCGCACGCGCGTGATCAGCTCGAGGCCCGAGCCGTCGGGCAACCCGAGGTCCACGATCGCGAGCTCGGGCCGCTTGTACTCGAGCTCGCGCAGCCCGTCGCGCAGCGTCTCTGCGATCGCCAGCACGTAGCCGTCGGCCGCCAGGTTGTCGGCCAGAAAGCTCTGGAGGAGCGGGTCGTCCTCGACCAGCAGCAGCAGCGGAGCGTCGGCGGTCATGCTCACCATGAGCCGCCCCGCCGAAAACCTCGCCCCCGGGGTCACCGGAAGCCGCCCGAGCCGCTAGACCAGCGCCTCCAACGTCGCGCGTGCGCCCCGCTCATGCAGCGAGCGCAGGGCGCTCCGGTACGGGCCTGCGAACCGCTCGTCGTCGATCAGATCGCCGAACAGCTCGCGGTTGGCGAGGAACGCGTCGGGATCCTGGCGCTGCCTGCGAGCGATCTCGGTCAGCGAGTCGCGCAGCCGATCGACGACGTCGATCGGCTGCCCCGTCTCGTCGACGCCCTCGGCGTACCGAGCCCAGCTGGCCACGATCGCCGCCGACCGCGCGACCTCCCCACCTGAGGCGAGCCGGCTGCGAACCACGGGGAGCAGCCACTTCGGGATCCGATCCGAGCTGTCAGCGCACAGCCTCGCGATCTCGTCCCGCACCTCCGGGTTCGAGAACCGCTCGAGCAGCGCCTGCTTGTAGCTCGGCAGGTCGACCCCCGGGACGGCCGCGAGCGTCGGCGTCGCCTCCACGTCCATGTACCCCCGCAGGAAGTCCCGGATCAACGGGTCGGCGGCGGCGTCGTGGACGAGCCGGTAGCCGAGCAGGTGCCCGAAGTACGCCATCGCCTGATGGCTCGCGTTGAGCAGTCGCAGCTTCATCAGCTCGTACGGCTCGACGTCGTCGACCACCTGCACCCCGACGTCCTCGTAAGGCGGCCGGCCGGCCGAGAAGGCGTCCTCGATGACCCACTGCGTGTACGGCTCGCACACCACCGGCCACCGGTCCTCGATCCCGAAGCGCTCTCGGATCTCGCGGCGGTCCGCGTCGGTGGTCGCAGGTGTGATCCGGTCCACCATCGCGTTCGGGAACGCGACCTCGCGGTCGACCCAGTCGCCGAGCCGCGCGTCCCGTAGCCGCGCGAACGCGGTGAAGGCGTGCCGGGCGAGATGGCCGTTGCCCTGCAGGTTGTCGCACGACATGATCGTGAACGCGGGCAGCCCTCGCTCCCGCCGCCGCGCCAGCGCCTCCACCACCAGCCCGAACGCCGTCCGCGGCGCCGCGCCGCGATCGAGGTCGCCGCGAACCTCCGGGTCGGACGCGTCGAACTCGCCCGTGACGTTGTCGAGGTTGTAGCCGCCCTCGGTGATCGTCAGGGAGACGATCCTGGTCTCCGGAGCGGCCATCCGCTCGATCGCCGGCTCAGGAGCGGTCGGCGCGTACAGGTAGTCGATGATCGAGCCGACGACGCGCGCCCGGTACTCGCCGTCGGGACGCTTCTCGACGAGCGTGTAGAGCCGGTCCTGCGCGTCCAGCGCGTCCCGCATCCGGCTGTCGGCGGGCATCACGCCGAGTCCGCAGATACCCCATTCCAAGGCGCCCTGCTCGCCGAGGAGCCGGTCGTGGTACATCGCCTGATGCGCACGGTGAAACCCGCCGACGCCGATGTGCACGATTCCTGTCGACACCCGCCGACGGTCGTACGCCGGCGTCGGTACGAGGCGGCTGCAGGCCGCTAGCGTGTCGGCCGAGAGGGGCAGGCTCGTGGGCTCCGCGGTCACAGGCACATCGACGTATAGAGGATCACTTCGCGGGGTGAAAGTTTCGTCCCACGAGACTCGCGAGGCAGGAGTCGGGCATAAGATGCAGACGCCCCGGCGGGAACCCGGGCCTGGGCGCGATCTCATCATGGACCCACTGCGCCGCGGCAACTACGACTCAGGACAGGACTACGTCCTGGAGTACGGGGAGCTTCGCTTCACGTTCAACGAGCGGGACTTCTCCGAGCGCGTCGAGCAGGCCGCCCGCAAGCTCGGCTTCGTCCGCGCCCGCCTCGCGTCGACGGAGCTCGAGGACCTCGTGAACCTGGCCGTCAACGGCGAGATCCAGGACCCCGCGTCCGGCCTCGGCGAGCACGTCAACGACTGCTGGCCGGAGCTGGTCGGCCCCGCCGACCGCTCGCTGGTGCACTGGCTGCGCCGGCTCGTGTTCCGCTCCGCCTGGCTCGACCAGCGCGTCAAGGAGGGCGAGCTCGAGGTCGTGTTCGACGATGCGACGCACACGTTCGGCTACGTGCAGCCCGAGCGGGAGTTCGAGCCGATCGAGCTCTCGCCCGAGCCGAACTGGCAGCGCGTCGCCTACTCGCGCCCCTGAAGGCTAGTCGTGCCCAACGGGACATCGCTCCACACGGAATGACCCGTTGGGCGGGGCCCCCTGACCTACTCCAGCGCGTCCGCGCGCGCCTTGGCGATCGCCTCGGCGCCGGCCTCGCCCACGAGTAGGTCGGCCCGCAGGACGCCGGAGCCCTCGAGGTCGAGCGCCGGGAAGCGCCCCAGCGCGGTCAGGCCCGCGTCGAGCGCCACGACCGTCGTCTCGCCGCCCAGCGGCGCCGCGGCGGTGGCGACCACCGTCAGCGAGCCGCCGTCCACGATGTTGCGCGCTGCCGCGAGCGCCCGCCTCGCCGCGGCGGGCGGCAGCGCCTCGAGCGTGTCGATCAGTACGACGGCGTCACCGCCGCGGGCCGCGACGCGGCGCCCCTGCTCGACCGCCTGCTCGACGGCCTGCGCCTGCGCGTCGGCCGAGGCGGCCAGGGACAGCGCGGTCAGCGGCTCGACAGGCCAGTCGCCGGTCTCCTCCGGTCGCACGCCGGCGAGCACGAGCGAGACCTCGAGGCCGTCGCGGCCCGCGAGCGCGCCGGCCAGCCGGCGCAGCGCTTCGGTCTTGCCCGCCCGGGCAGCGCCCGCGACGAGGACGCGCGAGCCCTTGCCGAACGGCGTCAGCCACTCGATCGCCTTCACGGTCGGGTCCTCGCTGCCGAGCTCGAACCGCTCCGTCGGGTACGCCACCGGGAGGTCCTCGAAGCGCGTGCCCTCGGCCACTTCGTCCGCCGGGCGGCCGTTGATGGTGTCGACGCGGATCAGCGACGGGAAGCGCTCTGAGCGCCGGGCCGGGCGGACAGGGCCGCCGACGCGGTCGCCCGAGACGAGCTCGCAGCGCTTGACCTGGGCGGCCGAGATGTAGACGTCGTCGTCGGTCGTCTCGGGCGGCGAGAGACGGATGAAGCCGGAGCCGTTGCTCAGCAGCTCCACGACGCCCTCCGCGGTGCGGTCCTCGGCCCGCGGCTCGGCCCGGCCCTCACCGGCGCGCGGCTCGTCGCCGGCGTCCTCGTCGGTCGAACCCTCCTCGGCGCGGGCGCGGCCCCGGCCACGGCCACCGCGGCGCCCGCGGCGCGGCTTGCGCGCCGCGTCGTCGTCATCGTCATCCTCGTCCTCCGGTCCGCCCGGGCCCTCCGTGCGGGGCGCGGCGTCCTGGCCGGCGAGGATGGCATCGATGAGGTCGTCCTTGCGCAGACGGCGGAAACCGTCGACGCCGAGCTCGTTGGCGAGCAGGTGCAGGTCGGCGAGCGGGCTCTTCTCGAGCTCGCCGCGATCGAGGACGGCAGACATTCGGCACTGCTCCTTCGGTGGTTGGTCGGTCGGCACCCGGCCGCGTTGTGCGCAGCGGCCGGCAACCCATTTGCGCCCACCAGGCTAGCGCGGCGGGTATCGGTCGGGCGTCAGGCCCTCGTGCGGCTCGAGCTCGAGCTCGCCACGCAGCGCGGCGCGCACGCGCAGGAAATCGGCCACCGCCGCGACGTCGTGGACGCGCAGGATGTGCGCGCCGGCCTCGACCCCGTGGGCGACGGCCGCGAGCGTCCCGGCGAGCCGCTCCCGCGGCCCGCGGCCGGTGAGGGCGCCGAGGAAGTCCTTGTTGGACGCGGCCAGCAGCAGCGGCCGGCCCAGCTCGTGCAGCTCGGCGAGCCGTCGCAGCACCGCGACGGTCTGGGCCGGCGTCTTGGCGAAGTCGGGCCCCGGGTCGAGCACGATCTGCTGGGCGTCGACGCCGTGCGCGAGCGCGAGCCCGACCCGCTCGCGCAGGAACCCCGCCACGTCCGCCGCGACGTCGTCGTAGCGGGCCGGGTCGAGCAGCGTCCCCTTCGGCTCCACGCGGGTGTGCATGACCACGAGCCCGGCGCCCGTGCGTGCGCAGACGTCGGCGACGGCCACGTCGCGCAGCCCCGACGTGTCGTTGACGAGCATCGCGCCGGCCTCCACCGCTGCGGCGGCGACGGCCGGCTTGTAGGTGTCGACCGACACGAGCGCGCCGAGCTCCGCGAGCCGTGACACCAGCGGCACGACCCGGTCGATCTCCTCCCGCACCCGCACCGCGGGCGTGTCGCCGCGCGCCGACTCCCCGCCCACGTCGAGCAGCTCAGCGCCCGCCTCGAGCAGCGCAGCGCCCTGCGCCACCCGCGCCGCGAGCGTCGGATGGTCGCCGCCATCGGAGAACGAGTCGGGCGCGGCGTTGACGATGCCCATCAGCAGCGGCCGCGAGCCCAGCTCGAGGACCTGACCCCGCAGCCGCAGGCGCGTCATGCCACCACGTTAGCCTGCGGTGCCCCATGGACCGTGCGCTCGGAACCGTGGCCGCGCTGTGGCGCTGGCCGGTCAAGTCCATGGGCGGGGAGCGCGTGCGCGCGCTGCGCGTCGACGGCCGCGGCGCGGGCGGCGACCGCACGCACGCCGTCTTTCACGAGCACAAGGGTGCGCACAAGCCGCTCACGGCCCGCGAGTCGCCGCGGCTGCTGGCCTGGCACGCGGCGTATCCGTTCAACCAGGACGGAAGCCTCGACCCCCGCGACCCGCCGCACGCGACCGTCGTGGCGCCCGACGGGCACCGCTACGTCTGGGGCGATCCTCGCCTGCGCACCGCGCTCGCCGACGACCTCGGCCGCGCGGTCGACCTCGTCCGGAGCGTCGACGGCATCCAGGACCTCGAGCGCTCCCTGCTCCTCACCACGGCCGCCAGCCTGGCGGCGCTCGGGGACGAGCTCGACGGCCCGATCGACCTGCGGCGCTTCCGGCCCAACATCCACCTGGAGCTCGACGCCGAGCCGTGGTCCGAGCTCGGCTGGGAGGGCGGCGAGATGGCGTTCGAGGGCGGGGTCCGCGTGCGGCTCCTGCACCCGTGCGAGCGCTGCGCGATCCCGACCCGCCACCCCGACACGCAGGAGAAGTGGCCGGGGCTGCTGCGCCACCTGACCGCCCATCACGGCATGGCGTTCGGAGTCAACGGCCGCGTGCTCGCGGCGGGGCGGATCGGGATCGGCGAGCGGGTGGAGTTGATCCCGGCTACAGGTTCTGGCGCCAGCGGTCGATAAGGGCACCACCGACGCCCCGACAGGAGAGGTTCCGTTGCTTCGCATCGACGAGACCTCCGGGACGCTGGTCGCCCCCCAGGCCGGCGGCCTCGTCACGGAGAACAGCCCTGAGCGTGCCGAACTGCTGACGCTCGTCAGCAGCTCATGGGACGCCTTCGCCCACGAGCTGGGCCTGCCCAACCTGCGCCTCGTGGCGCGCGAGCCCGCACCGGGCGTGGACCTGCTGGCCTTCGACGAGCAGTCGGGCCGTGCCGTCGTGCTGCACGTGACGGGTGAGACCGTCGAGTGGCAGATCGGCCGCGCGCTGGCCGCCGCGGCGGATGTCGCCGGCTGGGACGCCGCCCGTCTGGCCGCCGTCTCGGACGCGCTCGAGGCCGTCGTCCCCGGTGACTCGCCGCAGCTCGTGCTGGTGGCCGGCGGCTACGAGCCGCCCGCGCTCGCCACGGTCGAGTGGCTGGCCCGCCGCCACGGCGTCGAGGTCTCCGCCTTCAGCGTCTCCGTCCTGCGGTTCGGCAACGAGCGCCTGCTGTCGGTCCACCGCGAGCCGCGCAGCGGCGACGCGGGCGACACCGCCGCGCAGGTCCACTGGATGCTCACCGGCGCCCGGCCGGCCCCGACCGCGGAAGCGGCCGAGGCCCAGGCGCTGTCGAGCGCGCCGCCGCCCGCCTAGTCGTCGTCGTCCCCGTCGTCGTCGTCGTCGCGCGCCCCGGTCACCTGGAGGCGCGCGACCTGCGGGTCGTGGTCTGACGCCTGGTCGCGAACTCCGCGTTCACGTGCACCGAGTCGTACTCGGGGCGCGGGCGGGTGAGGGCGCCGGAGACGAGGATCTGGTCGAGCGTCTGCGAGTTGCCCTCGAACACGTACGAGTAGCGCTCCGGCACCGGCAGCGTCTCCATCAGGTTCGTGAGCCCGCTGTCCTCGAGAATGTCGAGCGTCTCGGAGAACTCGAAGTCGTTGAGGTCTCCGAGCACGACCACGTTCGCCCGCCGGTCGGCGTCGAGGATCTGCTCGACGAAGCCGGCCACGACGTTCGCCTGCTGGTGCCGCTGCACCTCCGTGCTGCGCACCGGCGGCTGGTAGCGACCGAACAGCGGGTCGTCGCCGCCCTTGGAGTTGAAGTGGTTGGCGATCACGAACAGCGTCCGGCCGTTCCAGCGGAACTCGCCGGCGAGCGGCTTGCGGCTGTTGTCGAACGCGTCGTTATTCGGATCGATGCGACCGGGGCTGTAGAGCAGCCGCGGCCCGCCCGGCTCGTCGACGACCGCGTTGTCGTTGACCGCCGTCCCGCCCGGGCGGTCCACGAACGACAGCCCACGGTCGGTTCGGAACAGGAAGCCGACGCGGATGTTGCCGCCGGGCTCACCGCCATCCTGGCCGGCGACCGGGTCGATCTGGCGGAACTGGTACGTCGGCCCGCCGTTGCCGCAGGATCGCGGCGATGAACTCCGCGTACGTGAGCTCGGCGTTGACGTGCCCGGCGCGGGCGCCGTTGTTGTCCTGCACCTCCTCGATGGCCACGAGGTCGGGCGACGCGCATGTTGTTCACGAGGATGCTGCGCGAGCTCGTCGAACTTCGCCGTGCGGGTCGGTCGGTGTCGAGATTCTCGACGTTCATCGAGGCGACGGCCAGCTCCTGCTTGCGCGGCGCCTCGGTGACCTCGCGCTGCAGGCCGCCGTCCTGCACCGGGTGGTCGCGGCCGTCAGCTTGTACTTGTAGTTTCCGAACGAGTAGTCCACGACGGCGTGGACGGTGCCGAGACGGTCGCGCACGTCGGCGACCGGTGGCGCGATCCCCAGGTTGTCGTCGAGGATCAGCCGCTCGGGGTTGAAGTCGTTCGGGCGGACGATCACGCCACCGCGGTTCGTGCGCGGGAACGCGAGGAAGCCGAAGTCGCCGACCACGGGCAGCTCGTCGAAGTCGTTCGTCGGCCCCACGGCCACCGGGTTGTTGATCCGCACGAGCATCCCCTCGAGGCTCTCGTGGAAGTCGATCCCGTCCTGGCGGGGGTCGAACGGCGTCGCCGTGGTCTCCGGAGTGCCGCCTACGGCGTCGTTGTCGATCACGAAGATCGGCGCGATCCGGCCGCCGAAGCCCACCGTGGTCGGCGAGATCGTTCCGGCGCCGGCTGGCGACCACGTCGGCGCGACGATCTCGGTGATCGTCAGGTTGTCGTTCGACGGGATCTCCCCGGCGGTGCCGCGGAACTCGTCGACGCGGCCGTTGACCAGGATGGCCTGGCCGATCGCAGGCTTCGGCCCGGCGGTGCCCGTGAACACGAACATGCCCTCGGATGTGCGCTCGTCGGAGTCGGGCTGCGGGTCCTGGAACCAGAAGCCGTTGGTCGCCAGTGCGGTCGTCACGCCGGGAACCCCGGCCACGAAGTCGCCGTCGTACGGCGAGATGTGCTGCGCGGCCTGAATGTCATGGATCCGCAGGGCGAGGCCCGTCGTGCTGAAGCTGAACGTGTAGTCCGCCGCCATGTTGTCCGGCGGATCGTCGAGGTCCTGGTCGCTGACGCCGGCCGCCGAAACGGTCACGGTGCAGGTCTCGTTGCGCACGAAGTCGGGGGCCGGATCGAACGTGTAGGTCCGCGGCCCCCCGCTCATCGTCGAGGTGTGCGCAGCGCTGACCGTGCACTGGATGCTCACCGGGTTGCCGGTCAGCGTTACGTCCTCGCTGAACGTGATTGACACGTTCGAGTTGACCGGCACCTGCGTCGCGCCGTTGTCCGGCTCGGTGTCGGTCACCGTCGGAGCCGCGTCCACCGGCGGGCCGCCGCACAGGGTCCCGCCGTTCGAGCTGCCCGGGGTCGGCGGCGGCAGGCGCCGGAAGTCAACCGCGTTGACGTTGGTATCGCAGCCGTCGGGAAAGCGCCCGATGCTCTGTGACACGGCGGGAAGGTCGGTCGGCGCGCCGGCCGGCCCCTCGGTGTACGGCGGCATGACGTCGCCGTACGACACGGTGTCGACGATCGTGGTCCCATTGACGATCGCGACAGCGTCCGGATCGCCGTTCTGGATCAGATTGCTGTCCGGTGTTATGTCGAGGTCGCATCCGGAGACGTTCGCCGCGTTGCCGCACACGACGTAGTGGCCGCCGGCTTCAAGGTCGACGGCGGGGAGGTTCGCCGTCACGTAGACCGCGTTGCCATTGCCGTTCACGAGCACCACGTCGTACGGCTCGAGGCTCACCGGCGTCGTCGCGTTGTTGCGGATCTCGATGAACTCGGCAGTGTCCGTCCCGACCTGGTCGTAGTCGATCTCGTTGACCACAAGGCTCGGCGATTGGGCGGAGGCTGGTGCCGCGAAGGCGAGAGTGGCCGCGAGAGCCGTCAGGAGAACGCGCATGTCCGGCACCCTATTCCTCGGGAGCGCCCCGAGGTGAAGATTGTTAGAGCGCTTGGACTTCGGAGATGACCTCGCCCACCGAGGTCTTCGCGTCGCCGAACAGGAGGGCGGTCTTCTCGTTGTAGAAGAGCGGGTTGTCGATCCCCGCGAAGCCGCTGTTCATCGAGCGCTTGAGGACGATCACGCTGCCCGCCTTGTCGACGTCGAGGATCGGCATCCCGTAGATCGGGGAGTCCGCGACGGTGCGGGCCGCGGGGTTCGTGACGTCGTTGGCGCCGATCACGAGCGCGACGTCGGTACGCGTGAACTCGCCGTTGATGTCGTCCATCTCCTTGAGCTTCTCGTACGGGACGTCGGCCTCGGCGAGCAGGACGTTCATGTGGCCCGGCATGCGGCCGGCCACGGGGTGGATGCCGTACAGCACCTCGATGCCGCGCTTCTCGAGCAGGGCCGCGAGGTCGGCGACCGCGCGCTGCGCCTGGGCGACCGCCATCCCGTAGCCGGGCACGACCACGACGAGCCGGGCGTAGGAGAGCTGGATGGCGACGTCGGCCGCGCTCGTGGAGCGCACGGTGCCTCCCTCCTCCCCGCCGGCCGCCAGGGCCGGCCCGCCGGCCCCCAGCCCGCCGAAGAACACGTTGGCGATCGAGCGGTTCATGGCCTCGGCCATCTGGCGGGTGAGGATCGAGCCCGACGCGCCCACGAGCATGCCGCCCACGATCAGCGCCGTGTTGTCGAGCGCCATGCCGGCCGCGGCGGCGCTGAGGCCCGTGAACGCGTTCAGCGTGGAGATCACGACCGGCATGTCGGCGCCGCCGATCGGGAGCACGGCCAGCACACCGAGCGCGCCGGCGAAGAGCAGGATCAGCCAGAACAGCAGCTCGGACTCCGAGCCCGCCGCGATCGTCACCGCGAGTGCGACGGCCGCAAGAGCCAGCACGCCGTTGATGGCCTTCGGGATGCGAAAACGACCCTTGAGCGACTCCTGCAGCTTCAGGAACGCCACGTTCGAACCCCAGAAGGAGATCGAGCCGATGATCGCCGCGAACAGGATCGGGATCAGCTCCTCGAGCGGTGGGTTGCCGCCCACCTCCAGCGCCTCCTTGTACTCGACCACGCTGATGAGCGCCACCGCGCCGCCGCCCACGCCGTTGAACAGCGCCACCATCTGCGGCATCGCGGTCATCTTCACGTTCCGCGCCGCCGGTACCCCGACCGCCGTGCCGACCGCGATCCCGACCGCGATCAGCGGCCAGTCGCCGATCCGGTCGTCGAGCAGCGTGGCGATCACCGCGATCCCCATCCCCACGGCCGCCACGAGATTCCCGCGCACCGCGGTGCGCGGCCCGCGCAGCATGTGCAGCCCCACGATGAAGAGCGAGAAGGCGACGATGTAGAGCGCGGCGATCAGGTCATCCATCGCGACCTGCCTCGCTTCGCTCGTCGCCGGCCTTCGGCCTACGCCCCTTGAACATGCCGAGCATGCGATCGGTGACGAGGAAGCCGCCGACGACGTTGATCGTCCCGAACGCGACGGCCACCATCAGCAGCAGGTCCTCGAGCAGCCCGTCGGCGGGGCCGATCAGGATGAGGCCGCCAAGCAGGACGATCCCGTGGATCGCGTTCGTGCCCGACATCAGCGGCGTGTGCAGCGTGTTCGGGACCTTGGAGATCACCTCGAAGCCGACGAAGGCGGCGAGCACGAGGATCGCGAGCTCGGTCAGGAGGTCCATCCGGCCGCCTTTCGTGCCCCTTCGTGGACGATCTCGCCCTCACGCGTCACGCACGCCCCCTTGATGACCTCGTCGTCCCAGTCGAGCTCGAGCGCCCCCTCCTCGCCCGTCATCAGCTCGAGCAGCGAGAGCACGTTGCGGGCGTAGAGCGAGGACGCGTGCTCGGCCATGGTCGACGGCACGTTCAGCGGGGCCGCGATGACGACGCCGTTGTCGGTCACGTAGGTCTCGCCCGGCCGCGTCAGCTCGCAGTTCCCGCCCGCCTCGGCCGCGAGGTCGACGATCACGCTCCCGTGCCGCATGCCGGCCACCGCGTCGGCGGAGATCAGCTTGGGCGCCGGCCGGCCGGGGACCAGCGCGGTGGTGATGATCGCGTCGGACTTGCCCATCTGCACGCTCAGCGCCGCCCGCTGGGTCTCCTGCTCCTCGGGCGTCAGCTCGCGCGCGTAGCCGCCCGAGCCCTCGGCGTCGCCGAGCCCCTCGACCTCGAAGAACTTCGCGCCCAGCGACTCGATCTGCTCCTTGACCGCCGAGCGCACGTCGAAGGCCGTGACCACGGCGCCGAGGCGCCGCGCGGTGGCGATCGCCTGCAGCCCCGCCACCCCCGCGCCGAGCACGAGCACCTGGGCGGGCGGGATCGTGCCCGCGGCCGTCATCAGCATCGGCAGGAAGCGCTGCATCTCCTGGGCGGCGATCAGCACGGCCCTGTAGCCCGCGACGGTGGCCTGCGAGGACAGCGCGTCCATCGACTGCGCGCGCGAGATGCGCGGGATCGCCTCCATCGCGAAGGCCGTGGCGCCCGTGCGCGCGATCGCCGACACGTTCTCGCCGTCCGTGAGTGGGGCGAGGAAGCCGATCAGGACCTGGTCCTGCTTGAGGGCGCCGGGCGGCCCGGGCGCGACCCGGGCGATGACCTCGGCGCCCCAGGGGTCGCCGACCGAGCCGCCCGCCTCGGTGTAGTCGCCATCCGGCACGCCGGCCCCCGCTCCCGCGCCGCCCTCGATCACGACCTCGTGGCCGGCGCCCGACAGGCGCCGAACCACGTCCGGCACGAGGGCCACCCGACGCTCACCCTCGGCCGTCTCCTTCGGAACGCCGATCCGCATTCGCGCAGGACCGTATACGACGCGCCCCGGAGAGCGCTCACATCAGGGCGGATACGAGCGCGCCGGCCGCCGGAACCTGCGAGGCGGCGACGAACGCGCTCCGGCGCGGAGAGCGCGCGCCGATCTCCGGCAGTGGCTGCCGGGCACGCCTCGCGGCGTCCGGGCTTGCTGTGGCGGTCGCCGTGGCCACCGTCGCCGGAGCGGTCGCCGCCGCCGTGGAGCCCTGCCGCGCGCGCGGCACGCGCTTGAGGGGCAGGGTCTTCCGGGCCAGGGCGGCGACCGCCTGGGCCGTGACCCAGACCGGGGTCTGGCGGCTGGAGCGCGAGTAGCGCACCTCGCCGCTCGCCGCGGTCAGCGACCGCAGATAGCTCATCGGGTCGCGCGAGCCGTTGCGCCGGATCCGGCTCGGCTCGCGTCCTGCCGCGAGCAGGCCCTGGATGGCCCATGCCGTCGACTGCGCGTTGGACGGCCCGCCGGGCACCAGCGCGAAGCCGCCGTCGGACGACTGGTTGCGCACGAGGAACCGCGCGGCATCCTGCACCACCGGGCGGCGGCGCCATCCCGCCGCGACGAGGCCCTGTAGTGCGGCGCCCGTGTCGTCGATCCCCGACGGCCCGCCGCGGCCCCCGAAGTTGAAGCCGCCGTCGTCGTTGGCCTCGCGCCCGATCCACTCGGCCGCGCGCTTGACGGCGCGGTCGCTGCGCGGCCGCCCCGCCGCCCTCAACCCGAGGATCGCGAACGCGGTCGTGTTCACGCGGCCGGCGAACGAGCCGCCGCGCCGCTGGCGGTCGAGCAGCGCCCGCTCGAGGTCGCGGCCGCCGATCCGCGGCGGCAGCCCGGCAGCGCGGAGCACGAGGATCGTCCGGTTGAGCTCGCCGAGGTCGTTCAGCTCGCGCGCGTGCGCGCGGATGTATGCGATCGCGTTCGGCGAGCCGGTGTCGCGCGGATTGCGGCCTGCCGCGGCGACCCCGAGCGCCGCCCAGCCCGTGTAAAGCTGCGACGACGGCTGTCCCGGCGTCCCGCCCCAGCCGCCGTCGTCGTTCTGGGCGCGCAGCAGGTAGCGCTCCGAGCGGTCGGCGGCCGCGGCGTCGGCCTGGGAGGCGCGCGCCGCCGGCGGCGCGGTCCCGATCGCCACGACGAGCAGGAGGCCCGTCGCCGCCACCGGCACCCAGTGGACGTCGAAGCGCGTGCGGTAGCGGGCCAGCGCGCGCACCAGCGCCGGCCCGAAGGCGAGGCAGAACAGCATGCTGCCGACCGCGTGCGCGAGGTCGAAGGGCAGCGACGTGGCCGAGATGGCGACGAGCTTGGCGAGCGTGTGGTCGCCCGAGTAGGTGACCCACAGATACAGGTTCATCACCACCCCGAAGGCGAGCGAGGCGATCGCGCAGGCCGCGGCGAGCGGGAGCCGCGCGAGCTCGCGGCCCGCGATCCGGGCGAGGACGGCGCCGCCCACCCCGACGCCGCCCCAGGCCGCCATCTGCCACGGCGTCCACGGACCCTGGCCGAAGAAGAGGTTGGAGGCGAGCGCGGCCACGGCGCCGACCGCGAACCCGGGCGCGCCGCCGAGCACGTAGCCCGAGATCAGCACGATGTCGGTCGTCGGCTTCACGTTCGGCAGCGGCGCGAACGCGATCCTGCCGAGCGCCGCCAGGGCCGCCAGGGTCGCGACGAGCGCGATCACCCGCGCGGTCGGGTGCGCGCGCTCGTACCAGGCGAAGCCGGCCGCCAGCGCGACGGCGAGGATCGCGAACGAGGCCGCGACCCAGCTCATCCGACGACCTCCGCGACGCGCAGGAGCGCGGCTCCGCTCTCCGGGTCGAGCGCGCCCCCCGCGCCGCCGAGCACACGCGCGGTCTGGGTGGCGAAGTACCAGCCGCCGCCGAGGACCTCGGCGATCGGGGCGTCGGCGACCGGACGGCCGTCGCCGAGCAGGATCGCGCGGTCGGCCCAGGCCGCGGCGAACTCGGCGTCATGGGTCGCTACGAGCACCGCGGTGCCACCCGCGGCCAGCTCGCGCAGCCGGGCCGCCAGCCGGGCGCCGTGGCCGCGATCCATACCGCGCGTGGGCTCGTCGAGGCAGACGACGGCGGGCGGCGCGCCGGTGGTGAGCACGAGCTCGAGCGCGAGCCGCTGCCGCTCGCCGCCCGACACGTCGCGGGGGTGGCGCTCCGCGAGCTCACCGGCACCCGGCAGGTCGTCGCCGATGCGGTCGTGCAGGAAGTAGTCGCCCGGGTTCTGCAGGAGCAGGGCCACGCGGCCGGCCCGCACGACCTTGCCGCGCGTGGGCTCGAGCAGGCCGGCCAGCATTCGCAGCAGCGTCGACTTGCCGGCCCCGTTGCGCCCCAGCAGCGCGACCGCCTCGCCCGGCGCGAGCGCGACGTCGACGCCGCGCAGGATCGCCGGCCCCGACGGGATCTCGTACCACGCGCGGCGGAGCGCGACGACGGGCTCGGGACCGGCCGCGCGGCGCCACCCGCGCGTCCCCTCCGCTCCGGCATGTCGCCCGGCGGCCGGGGGCGATTCGTTCCCGGCCAGCGCCGCGAGCCGGTCCGCGAGCGCGATGCGGGCCGCCTTCACCGTGGCCGGGCGCTCCGGGATCCCGGCCAGTGCGCACAGCCGCGTCACGGGCGGCTGGAGCTCGGGCGGCGCCCAGGCCGCGAACGCCTCCGCGGACCCGTCGAAGGCGACCGCGCCGTCGTGCAGCGCGAGCACGCGGTCGGCAGCCGGCAGGCAGCGCTCGAGCCGGTGCTCGGCGAGCAGCACCGCCGTCCCCCACTCCTCGTTGATCCTCCGGAGCACGCCCAGCAGCTCGTCGCCGGCCACCGGATCGAGCTGCGACGTCGGCTCGTCGAGCAGCAGCACCCGCGGGCGGCCGGCGAGCGCGGCGCCGAGCGCGACCCGCTGCAGCTCGCCGCCGGAGAGCTCGTGCGTCGAGCGGTCGAGCAGCGCGGCGATCCCGAGCGCCAGCGCCGCCTCCTCGACCCCGCGAGCCACCGCCGCCGCGCTCCAGCCGCGGTTCTCGAGCGGGAACGCGAGCTCGGAGCGGACGGTGCCCATCACCACCTGCGTCTCGGGATCCTGGAACAGCGTCCCCGCCACCGCCGAGAGCTCGGCGGGCCCGTGCTCGCGGGTGTCGAGCCCGCCGCACGCGAGCCGGCCCGCGAACGTCCCGCCGTGGAAGTGCGGCACGAGGCCGGCGGCGGCGCGCAGGAGCGTCGACTTGCCTGAGCCCGACGCGCCCGCGAGCACCACGAACTCTCCCGGCTCGACCGTCAGCGAGACGTCCCGGAGGGACGGCCGCTCAGCGCCCGGATAGGCGTACGTCACCCCGTCGAGGGCGAGCGCGGTCATCCGATCCCCCGGCGGTCCGCGAACGGCAGCAGCGCGCACGCGGCGAGCGCCGCCGCGAGGGCGAGTTGCGAGGCGCCCAGCGAGGCCTCCGTGCGCGGGTACGGCTCGAAGCCCTCCCAGCCGCCGATCCCGGCGGCCACGGCCAGCGCCGCGACGGCCAGCGTCGAGGCCGCGAACGCCACGTCATGGCGGGAGACCGGCCGCCGGCGCCGCTGCGGGCGCCCGCCGGCGCCGAAGCCGCGCACCTCGAGCGTGGCGGCGACGTCGGTCGCGCGGTCGAGGGCGCCCGCGGTCACGGCCCGCAGCACGCCGAGCCGCGGCGGACGATGCGTGAGGGTCCGCTGGGCGTCCGCCAGCCGCCGCCCGTCGCGGGCGAGCACCGGCATCAGGCGCGTGGCCAGCGCCGCCGTGACGCCCGCGCGCAGCGATCGCCGGCGGAGGGCGCGCAACAGGTCGTCGGAGTCGACGGCCGCGGTCAGCAGCGCCGCGGCCGCGATCATCGCCACCGCGCGCAGGCCGAGCACGCCGCCGTAGGCGAGCGCCTCCGCGGTCACGTCGAGCTGTCCGAGCGGCGGCACCGAGCCGCCGCGGAACACAACGGTCAGCCCCTCACGGGTGACGAACGCGTTCACGACCGCGATCGCCACGCCGAACGGCAGCGCCCACAGCACCGCGCGCGCGACGAGGCGGCCCGCGTGAGCCGCGACCGCCGCGACCACGGTGGCCGCCAACAGCGTGCTCACCAGCAGCGGATGCTCGAACGACAGCGCCGCGAGCCCGAGCGTCACGCACCACAGGGCGCCGATTCCGGCGCGGGCCGCGCTCAGCGGGCTGGCCGGGACGCGACCCCTCACGGCGTCGCCCCGGGAGACGCACGTCGAGCGCCGATCATGGCGTGGTGTCCGCGCCGGTGACGGGCAGCGACACGTCGCGGCCGGCTTCGACCGCGACCGCGAAGTGCTGCTCGAGGCGCTCCTCGGTGAGCGCCGCGGCCGCCGCCGCCACTCCGACGTCGTCGGTGCCGGTGATGATCCAGGTCGGCGCCTGGGCCTCGACGCTCGTGGCCGCCACGAGCCCCGATCCGGCGCGCAGCGTGCGCACCGGCTGGCCGTCGGCGTCGAGGAGGACGATCGCGTCGCCGACGCCGGTCGGCCGTGCGAACACGCCGGTGGCCGCCGGCCCGCGCTCGAGCCGCCGGGCGACGGCGTCGCGCCGCACGTCGGCCCAGCGGCCGACCAGGACGCGCAGCACCTCCTCCCCCGGCGACTGCTCGAGCACCGCGCGCGGCACCGCCTTCACGCCCGCGTCCAGGAGCCGGGTCGTCACCTCGTCGCAGGAGCGCTCGACGTCGCCGGCGCAGACGAGGCGGACGGGGTAGCGCTTGCCCTCGAGGCCGGTCGCGAACGGCTCGGGGAACGAGCCGACCACGGCCGGGACGCGCTGGGCTGCCTCCCAGCTGTGGTGGTCCCACCAGACGCGCTCGCCGGCCTCGACGCGACGGTCGGCCGCGCCCACGGGCGCCTCGATGCCGTTCACGTAGTAGAACCAGTCGACCCGCCGGCCGTCGGCGCGACCGCCGCCGATGCCATCGATCTCCTGCACGAAGCCGCCGCCGTAGCGGGTGTCGACCTCGTAGCGCTCCTGCAGGAGCCGCATCACGGTGTCGCCCTCGGTGGCGGTCTCCTCGTCGGCGCCCTCGTGTAGCGCCTCGCCGCCGAAGTCGCGCGTGACGGTGAGCGTCGCATCGCCGCGGGTGGCGCCCTCGCCGAAGCCGCAGCCGGCGAGCGCGAGGACGACGAGCGCGAGGAGGAGCCCCGGCTTCATCCGACCGTCACCGTGACCGGGAACGCCCGCACGGATCCGGCCCGGGTCGCCGTCAGCCGCAGCCGCCCCGTCTGCGGGCCGACGGTGAGCACCGCGACGCCCTGCGCGTCGGTGGTCGCCGCGGCCGAGCCGAGCCGAACGGCGGCGCCCGCCGTCGCGACACCCCGGCCGAAGTCGTCGTAGCCGCGCACCGTCACGCGCAGGACCTCGCCGGGCCGGGCGGCGCGGCGGTCAGGCCGTGCCTCGAGCGTGCGCTGGCAGCTCCCCGACGCCTGCAGCTCGCACCAGAACCACGTCACGCGCTGGCCGTGGCGCAGCAGCCGGCCGGTGCCGAACGACCCGGCCGGGTCGGCCGCCCCGGCGGTGCCGGCGCGGCGGCCGACCTTGTAGACCCAGCCGCCCCTCCCCTTCTCCCGCTCGCGCCCGACCTTGGCGACGTAGAGCCCGCCCGCGGCGCTGGGATCACGTCCGCAGCGCGCGTAGTCGCGGATGCCGAGCTTGAGCCGGGTCGCGGCCAGCACCGACAGCGGCGTGCGGGCGCCGACCCGGCAGCGTCGCGCGCCGACCTTCACGGTGCGCTGCTTGAGCCGGACGTCCTTCGGCGCCCGCAGCATCTGCTGCTTGCCGACGACCATGACATCGACGGTGGCGGCTTCCGCCGGGGCCGCCGCCACCAGCGCCGCGAGGAGGATCGGAAGCGCCGCCCTCATCGGACTCGGAAGACCACCTTGTTGCGCGCCCGCTCGAGGCTGTCGCGGTTGCCCGCACGGTCCACGGCGATCGCCTCGAGCACGTACCGCCCGGGAGCGAGCCGCGCCGGCAGGAGATAGCTCCAGCGCCCGCGCTCGGGATCGACGGCGAACGGCGCCGTGCTGGGGCAGGGACGGCGGACGAAGCGCTCGACCGTGGCCGAGTAGGTCGAGCAGCGGCCCTCGTGCTTGCGTCGCAGGCTGACCAGCACCTCGCGCACGCCCGCGGGATCGGACCCCACCTGACCGCGCAGCTCCCGCGGCCCGCGGGCATAGTCCGCGCCGTGGCGGATGCGGGTGATGCGCGCGAGCGGCGCAGTGCGATCGCTCGAGCCGCCGCACGGCCGCTTGGTCACGCACACGCGCAGGCGGTTGGAGCGGATCGCGCCGGCCTTGGTGGCCTTGAGGTCGACGTAGCCGCGCTCCCCGAACGAGCCGACGGTGACGCGGCCGTCGGCGCCGGTCAGCTCTCCGCCGACCTCCGCTCCGGCGACCGGGTCGCCCGTCGACGCGTTGGCCACGAGGACCGTGAGCTCCTGGTCGGGGCGGGCGCGCCGCGGCCCGTAGAGCGCGAGCAGGATCTCGCTGCCGTCGGCGTAGGCGAACAGGACGTCGTCGCCGTCGTCGACCGGGTCCGCGCACGCGCCGAAGCTCGCGAACTGGCCGTTCTCGTATTCGGCGAGGAAGCGGCCGGTGGCCGTGTCGAAGCCCACCGAATCGCCGTCGATGGTCTCGAACGTCGCCCCGAAGCTGGGGTGCCAGGTACCGGTGAAGGAGAACGGCGCGCGCTGGGCCGCGGCGGCCAGCACCGCGCCGCGCGTGGGCACCGGCGTCGCGCTGCTGCCGCCCGCGGTGGTGCCGTCGCAGCGATGCGTGACGGACTCGCCGGAGAACCGGAAGCCGCGCACGTCGGTGGTCACCGGGCCTTCGAAGATCGTGCGCGTCGGACCTTCGATCCGGAGGTCGACCGTGACGGGCTCGGCCGCGGCCGGCGCCGCCGCTGCGACGGCCAGGCCGGCGGCGAGGCCGGCGATGCGTGGGCACTTCATGGGATGAGCCACCCCTTTCCGCGAGGGCGAATCGGCTTTGGGGTCGGAGGGAGGTCTCCTGGCTCCCGGGCCTACCTGTCGCGCCTTCCCGGCTCGCGTCGCGAACGCCAGTGGCTGCGGCCGTGCGGCCGCCGTGCGATGGCTTCCCCGGTCACAGTGGCGGGTCCGCGCCGGTCTCTCACCGGCTTCCCTGTCCACCGACCTGGTTGTCAGCGCCCATGCTATACCGCCCCAAGGTCATGACGGTCAACCTCACGCGGATCTACACGCGGCTCGGCGACGGGGGCGAGACGCATCTCGGGGACATGAGCCGCGTACCGAAGACAGACCCGCGGATCGAGGCCTACGGGACCGTCGACGAGCTCAACGCCGTGGTCGGGGTCGCGCTCGGCGCTCCGGGCCTGCCCGACCGCTTCGGCGAATGGCTGCGGCGGGTGCAGAACGACCTGTTCGACGTAGGTGCGGACCTGTCGGTGCCGTCGGGCGGCGACCGGTCGCGGCTGCGGGTGGCGGGCGAGCAGACCGCGTGGCTGGAGCAGGTCTGCGACGAGGTCAACGCGGAGCTGCCGAGCCTGAAGTCGTTCATCCTCCCGGGCGGCTCGCCGGCCGCCGCGCAGCTGCACGTGTGCCGGACCGTGTGCCGGCGGGCCGAGCGGCGGGCGATCGCGTGCGGTGACTCGGTGAGCGCCGAGTGCGTGCGCTACCTCAACCGTCTCTCCGACCTCCTGTTCATCCTCTCGCGTGCCGCCAACGTGGCCGCGGGGGCCGAGGAGCCGCTGTGGGAGCCGGGCCGCTACCGCTGAGCGACAACGGGCTCTTCCCGGCCGAGCACCGCGCGCTGCGTGAGCTGTACGCCACCGGGCGTCACCTGGCGAGTCACTGGGACCGGCTGGCCGGGCGGGTCGGCGGCGAGCCCGCCGAGGTGCTGTCACGGGGCGCCGCCGCCGCGCGGGAGATGCTCGCGGAGCTGGCCGATCTGACCGCGGTCCACAACGTCCACGGGGTGCCGGCCGCGCAGGGCATGGGCGGGCAGCTCGCGCACCTCCGTGACGTGAGCGACCTGCTGCTGGAGCGCAACCAGGCGCTGCGGGGGGCGGTGCTCGAGGCGGCGCACCTCGGTCTCCTCCTGGGGTATCTCGCGGAGCTGGCCACGATGCGCGGCGACGAGGACCTGGCGGGCTGGGAGCGCGGCTGGGAAGGCCGCCTGCGTGAGCTCGAGGGCGCCGCCCGCAAGGTCGCGGTCGCCGAAGGCCGGCACCCGGAGCGCGCGGTGGAGCCGGCGCAGGACTCGAAGCTCGGGCGGGCGGGACACTCGGTCGCGTCCGCGCTCGGCACGATGGGCGAGGCGATCGACGCCTCCGTCGTCGGGCGGGCCGTGCGGCGGCGGCGCAGCGACGCTTAGCCCTCTGGCGAACGTCAACTGCAGCTGGGTAGGGAGAGTGGGAGCCCCGGCCGGTGCGAGGTGCAGAACGTCGACTTCGCAAGCAAGACTGCCGCGAGGTCGACGTTATGCACCCCGCCCGGCTCCCTCACTCTCCTTACCCAGCCGCGGTTGACGTTCGTCCAACCCGCCGCAACCGCAGCCGCACGTCGTCGACCGTCGGCGGAGCGGCCATGAGCTGCCACCCGCGCGGCGAGAGCGCGTAGACGGCGCCGTTCTCCCGCAGCACGATCCGGCCCTCAGCAGTCGTCGCGAGAGCCGCCTCGCTCAGCGGCCAGTCGCCGTACGCATCCAGCCGATCGATCGCCCGCCGGATGTCTCGATGGCGCACGCCGCGCTCGAGCAGCGCGTGGACGATCGCCGCCTCGACCACGTCCTCGACGCTGTACACGTGCGGCAGCTCCGCGGACTGCGACGGGCGGATGTACCCCCATCGCGCCCACTGGCCGATCGTGGTCCCGGACACGCCGGCGAGCTCTCCCGCCTCGCCCGCAAGGAAATGTCCGTGGACCCTGGCCACGGATCAAGGTATGCCCGGCCCGGGCCTGCTTGGCAAGCCCGGGCCGGGTTCAGGGGTACGCGTCGGTGGCGCCGGCGACCGGACTGCTCAGCCGCCAGTGACCTCGACGTACCGCAAGCTCACCTGCCCGACGGCGACCCAGTCGCCGTCGTTGAGGATGGCCTCGCTCACCCGCTGGCCGTTGACGTAGATGCCGTTGAGGCTTCGGTCGTCGAGCAGCACCGCCCGGCCGCCGCGATGCACGAGCACCGCGTGCTTACGCGAGACCGACGCATCGTCGAGCAGGATGTCCGACACCGGGCTGCGCCCGATGTGCAGGCTCTGGCCATCGCGTTCTCCGAGCGCGTACAGGACCAGTTCACCCTTGTCGTCGGCGGCGAGGTAGCGCCCAGGAGCCGCCTTGAGCACGGTGGCGGCCGCCTGCGGGCTGTCCTCGTCCGGGACCGCGTGCAGCGGCCGGGTCTCCTGCGTCGGGGCCTCCGTGCGGAGGGCAGCGAGGGCATCGCTCATGCGCCAGATCCTCTTGGCCATTCCCAAGCGGAAAATAAATGTGGCCGCAACACGAATGAAGAACGTGCGCGCGCGGACAATTCACCCGCTTGCAGGCGCAATCAGTCGGGGCGCTTCTGCAGCGCCTCCGCGTCGCGAATCGGCACGAGCGTGTGCTTGCGACCAAACAGGCCGGTCTTCACCGCTGCCCACGCCGGAAGTCTCTTCGTCCAATCGGGCATGGTCGGATCCCTGGCTACCAGGCTTGACCGGGGACGAGCGTGCGGTGCAGGCCGGTGGCGGCGAGGCTGCCGCCGGCGATCGCGGCGGCGACGTTGCCGGCGCCGGCTGCATCGCCGGCGGCGAACACCCCTCGGACGGAGGTCGTGCCGAACTTGTCGGCGGCGACGACGCTCGTGCCGTTGGGCAGCTCGGTCGTCGCGACGCCGAGCTGAGCCGCGAGGTCGTCGCGCGGCGCCATCGGCGCCACCACGTGAAGCGCGTCGACCGCGAGCTCCTCGCCGTCGGCGAAGCGGACGAGTCCCGGCGCGACGGCGGCGACCGGCCGTTCCGTGATCGGGACGCCGTCGGCCCGCAGCGCGTCGCGGTCCTCCGGCGCCAGCTCGCCGTCGGCGATGACGACGAGGTCGTCGCTCCACGAGCGCAGCAGCGCCACCCGGTGCGCGGCGCCGGTCGCGCCGAGGATGCCGATTCGGTGGTCGCGGTGCTCCCAACCGTGGCAGTACGGGCAGGCGAAGACCGAAGTGCCCCACAGCGCCGCAAGCCCCGGCGTGTCGGGCACGTCGTAGCGCATGCCGCCCGCGAGCAGCACGCGGCGGGCGGTGACGGCTTCGCCGTCGCCGAGCGTGGCGCGGAAGGCCGGATCGGCGCCGTTGCCGGCGGCCGGCTCGATGGCGGTCACGAGGCCTGCGCGGAGCTCGACTGCCGCCAGCGCCGCGATCTGCTGGCGGCCGGCGGCAGAGAGCTGCGCCGGGCTCGTGCCGTCCTGGCCGAGCAAGCCGCCGATCGCGGGCGCCGTGCGGTTGCTCGGCTCGCCGGCGTCGACGACGAGCGTGCGCACTCGCGCACGGCCGAGCACGAGCGCGGCGGAGAGGCCGGCGGCCGCGCCGCCGACGACGAGGGCGTCAAAGTCCGTGTCCATACCCCCAAGGATGGCCACCCAACGTTCATATGGCAAGATGCCTTGCCAAGATGGCAACGGACTCGGCCGACGAACGGACCCGAAAGCGCCTGCGCGAACTGCGCGAGCATGCCGGCTTGTCGCTGGAGGAGGTCGGCCGGCGCGCAGGCATGGCCGCCTCGACGGTGTCGCGCCTCGAGTCCGGTGCGCGCCGGCTCACGCTCGGCCACCTGCCGCCGCTGGCCGGCGCGCTCGGTGTCAGCGTCGACGCGCTCCTCGCGCCACCGGAGGGCGCCGACCCGCGCGTCCGCAGTCGCGCCTTCACCCACCACGGCATCACCTTCCTGCCGCTCACCCGCGCCGGAGCGGCCGACGGGATGCACGCGTACAAGGTCCACTACCCGGCCGAGCAGCGCGCCCCGAAGCCCGCCGTGCACGACGGACACGACTGGATCTACGTCCTCTCCGGCAGGCTCCGGCTCGTGCTCGGAGAGGACGACTTCGTCCTGGAGCCCGGCGAGGCCGCCGAGTTCTCCTGCCGCGTGCCGCACTGGCTCGGCGCCGTCGACGGCCCGGCCGAGGCGCTGGCGATCTTCGGCCCGCAGGGAGAGCGGATCCACACGCGATGACGCCGCGGCCGTGACCTCAGCGGTACGTCGCGAGTCGTCCGCCCAACCGACCTCCCGAGGGGCCTCCCCACGCCGAGCTGCCCGACTACCGGCCGCACATCCCGACCACCTCGCCCGGGTGGTCGACACGAAGCCATGATCAGTTTCCCTTCACGTTGCGGGGCCGCCGAGCGGCACCTCTTCGAGGCCAGGACGACGCGCCGGCCGGACACGGGCTAGGCGCCGGCGGGTTGGAAGAGCTCGATCGGGTTGCCGGCGGGATCGTCGAGCAGGATCTGCTGGCCGCCCGGTCCCGCTGACGATGTCGTTGCGGAAGGTCAGGCCCGCGGCGCGCAGTCGCTCGACTTCGCCGGCGAGGTCCTCGACGATCAGGTGGATGCGGTTCCAACCGCCGGGCTGGGGTGTGCGCCCGTCGGGCATCGGTCGTCCGGCCGAGCTGGCGGGGCCGCTCAGCAGCAGACGCAGGTGGCCCCGGATGACGTCGGCGAACGCTGGGGCGGCGCTGGAGCGCAGCTCGAAGCCGAAGTGGGTGGTGTAGAAGTCGACGGCGTCTTCGACGTCGTCGACCATGTAGCGGACGTTGACGAACTCGTCAGGCATGCTCGATGACCTCCTGGGTGCCGGTGGTGTGTCTGATCGCCTCGAGCAGAAAGCCGATGCGAGTCTCGAGCTCGGCGGCCGTGCGCTCGAAGGCCGGCAGGGTCTCGTCGTCGGTTCCCGGCTCGCGTGCCGGGTCGCGGACGCTCCAGTGGATCGCCTGCGGTGTACCGGGGAACTCCGGACAGACCTCGCGCACGCGGTCGCAGAGGCTGATCACGTAGTCGAAGCGCCGGCCGCTGAACTCGCTGAGATGCTTGGAACGGCGACCCGCGAGATCGATCCCGCGCTTGCGCATCACACGCATCGCGTTGGGATGCAGCGGCTTGGGATGGCTGCCGGCGCTGGCCGCACGCACCGCGCCTTCGGACAGCTGTTCGGCCAGCGCCTCGGCCATCTGGGAGCGCGCGCTGTTGCCCGTGCACAGGAAGAGCACGCGCGCGAGCGTGGCGCCGCCCTCGCGCGCGATGGTGGGCGCGGGGTCGGCGCCAGGCCGGGGTGCAGTGAGGTGCCGGCGCTCGACAGCAGCTCGCCGCAGCGCGCGAGATCGAGCACGTAGTAGGTGTCGCGGCCGTCGGCGAGGCTGCGGCGCGCCGACACCACTCCGCCGTCGCGCAGCTCGCGCAGGTGGTAGGAGACCAGGCTCTGGCGCTGCCCAGCCAGCTCGCACAGCTCGCCGACGCGCCGATCGCTGCGCGCCAGCTCGCTCAGCAGCCGCCAGCGCAGCGGGTGGCCCGCGAGCCGCAGAAACCGCGGAGGTGAGGACGTGTCGGCTCGGGCCATGGCGATCATCCAACGGGGAACATACATCAAGCTGATTTGATGCGTCTTCGCGAGGTGTCCTCGACAGCGCGCTGCACGCAATCCGGCGCGCAAGCCGCATCCGGGCTGGCGCGCCCGGTGATCGGCACGGGTTGCGATCGAACACATCTGGGCCGGGGGGCCCCGCGCTCGGCGCGGCGCTGATCAGCAGCGACTCGGCGATCAGCCCGAGACGCGGCCGAGCGCGTCGAAGCGGACGGCTGCGCGCGAGACGCCGACGAGCCCACCGAGCCGGGTGGCGAGCCCGTCGTCGACGAGGACGCGCAGCGCCTCACGTGCGCGAAGCACATCGCTCAGCTGGGCAACGAGCTCGTCGGCGTCGAGCATGCGCGGATGCGCCTCGAGCAGCGTGCCGAGGACGACGCGCTGGGCGTGATCGTGATCGGTCATGCGTTCGAGCATATGCGAACACACGTTCGCATATCAAGGCCCCGCGCTGGACGATGGCGCTGCCGAGAGGCCGCACGTCTCCTGAAACGACGAAACCCCGCGATGCGCGGGGCTCCTTGAGGTACCGCTACGGGGATTCGAACCCCGGTTTCCGCCGTGAGAGGGCGGCGTCCTAGTCCCCTAGACGATAGCGGCGGGTGACTGCGCCGCCGGCCAGTTTAGCGGCGGCGACGCGCCCTTTCGGGGCATGCGGCTGAGAGGACTCGAACCTCCACGAGCGCAAGGCTCACGGGCACCTGAAGCCCGGGCGTCTACCAATTCCGCCACAGCCGCGTGGCGAGCCAGTCTACCGCGGCGGCGCTCCTCAATTCTTCCTCCCGATGTTCTCGAGCATGAGCGCCACGCTCGCCCGGCGGTAGATCCGGACGCTCCTCCGAGATTGCCGGCATTCGACGCCAACGAGGCCGCAGGCGTCGATGAAGAGCTGCCGGATGTCGGCCGAGAAGTTGTCGAAGCAATAGGACAGGTACTCATAGCGACCCGTTCGGTTGATGTAGGCGCAACCGTCGGACCTGATGCACCCGCGGAGGAATGCCCACGCGGCACCTTCGACGATGGCGGCTTGCCATGGCTCGAGCACGATCGGTCGATCGTGCTTCTTGCCCGGACCGTGCTGCGGGAACAGGCACGAGAGATGGCTGGAGTAGACGTAGACGACGGTGGTGGCGCCACGGTCGGCGCGAACGCGACCGACCCGGTTGAACGGGAGCGAGCGTCGGAGGAGCGCCTCGGCGTCCGAGATGATGCCCGGGTAGCGGGAGTCGAGCGAGAGTCGTAGGCGCTGGGTCCGCGCGAGGGAGGTGATGTGGCCATCGCCGAGATAGAGGCCAAGGAGCTCGGCATAGTCCTCCGGCGTGAACCGCATGGGCCGGGTCGTCCCGCCGCACCGAGGACAAGCCTCCGGTACCGCGCGCCGCTCGTAACGCGGCCGACGCCAGTCTCGGACCGTGGTTCGCGGGATGTCGAGTCGGCGGGAGATCTCGCAGTCGTTGACGCCGGCTGCAATGAGCTGAAGCGCCGCGTCGTGGACGAGCTTGTCGTGCACGAACACATGTTCGCAGTGAAGTCGGACGGCATTCGGGACTTCTGCAAGAGATCGTGCAGTGGGAGGAGTGCTGACTGATACAACGACGGCCGCCGAATCGCCGGTCCTCCGGGGCTGGTGAACGGGGGAACCGATGCGGCCTGGATGGTCGCGGGGGCGAGTCGCCGCTGTGAGTGCGGCGTAGCGAGTGATCGCGAGCCCGTCAGCTCACCTCGTAGGCGCGATTGCGACAGACCTTTTGCCGACGGACGGACCAGACGTGGAGCACCACCGGCGCGGGAGCCTTCGCCCGGCGCTTGCCGCTGCCCTGGCGGCCCTGGTCCTGCTCGTGCCTGCCACTGCGGCCGAGGCCGCGAAGCCGCTCAAGCGCGGCTCCGAGGGGGCGCGCGTGGCGATGGTCCAGCGCTGGCTCGGCCTCACGCCTGACCGGATCTTCGGACCGGCCACCAAGCGCGCGGTCAAGCGCTTCCAGCGGCGGCGTGGCCTGGCCGCCGACGGCGTTGTCGGTCCGATGACCTGGAGTGCGCTGAAGCGCGCGAACGCGCGACGGTCGTCGGGCGGTGGCGGCGGGTCGAGCCGGAAGGCGGCGGTGGTGAGCCTGCAGCGTGCCCTCGGGATCAGTGCCGACGGGATCTTCGGCCCGGGCACCCAGGCCGCCGTCAAGCGGTTCCAGCGCCGGCGCGGCCTGACCGCTGACGGGATCGTCGGTCCCGCCACCTGGAGCGCGCTCGGCCATGGCGGGCGCAGCATCGTGCTCAAGCGCCGCGGCTCGAGCGGCCCGCGAAGCGGTGGCGGCGGCGGCTCGACCGTGAGCCGCATCATCCGCGCCGCCAACCGGATCGCGCACAAGCCCTACAAGTACGGCGGCGGGCATGGCCGCTGGAACGACACCGGCTACGACTGCTCGGGCTCCGTCTCGTACGCGCTCCACGGCGCCGGCCTGCTCTCCTCGGCCCTCACGAGCGGCGGCTTCATGCGCTGGGGCGCCCCCGGCCGCGGGCGCCACGTCACGATCTACGCCTCGCCCGGGCACGTCTACATGGTCGTCAACGGCCGCCGGTTCGACACGACCGGGCGCAACGAGACCGGCTCGCGCTGGCAGTCCGAGCAGCGCTCGTCGGCCGGCTACGTCGTCCGCCACCCGCCCGGCCTCTAGTCACGACGGCGGCGGAGCCGCAGACGCTCGCGCAGCGGCCGCCGGTCTGGATCGCGCCGGAGGCGCAGCCGCTCGCGCAGCGACGAGCGGTCTCGGGCTCCTGGCTCCGGTGCACCGCTGGGTCGGCCTGATGCAGACGTACGCGGCTCACCTGGGCTGATCCGCGCCACGTGTGGCGCGTTGGCACTACGTTGTTCGATGTGTACGTCTCGATGTCCCGGCTCCGGGTTCCCGACGAGCGCTCCGAGGCGCTGGTCCGCGCCTTCCGCGCCCGCGCGCGCCTCGTCGACGAGGCCGACGGCTTCGTCGACCTTCAGGTCTGGCGGTCCGACCGCGACCGCGGCGAGCTGATCATGGTCTCCCGCTGGCGCGATCGCGCTGCCTTCACCGCCTACATGCGCTCGCGGGAGCACCGGATCTCGCACGACCGGATCGATCCCGAGCTGCAGGCGGCGATCAAGCTCGAGCGCCTCGAGCATCTGCACACGTACGAGGTCGTCGCGGAGTGACCGCGCGGCCGAGCGGCTGGCCGCCGCCGACGGAGGCCGCGCTCGGCGGCCGGCCGGTGGAGCTCGCGCCGCTGGCCGCCGAGATCGCCGACCGCTACTTCGAGCGCCACCCCGAGGACCTCGAGCGTTACGGCCCGGACGTCGCGCGCGCGTGGGAGACGCACGACACGCTGCACCTCCTCAACTGGGCGATCGGCGACGTCGCGGGCTTCGTGGTGCTCGACGAGCAGGTGACCTGGCTCGCTGACGTGCTGGCCGCGCGCGCGTTTCCGCTCGACCACCTGGCCGACAACCTCGAGCTCGCCGCCGACGTGGTCGAAGAGCGCGTCGCCGACGGCGCGCCCGTGGCCGAGCGCCTACGCGGCGCCGCCGCACTCGTCAGGGCGCGCTGAGGTCGAGCATCCCGACGCCGCGAAGGTCGGCGACCAGCCGACCGCGGATCCGCGCGAAGCGCATGACCACGCCGGTGCAGCCGGGGCAGCGCAGCACGACGCCGGGGCCCTGCGCGTAGACCTGCTCGGCCGCAACGGCGCCGGTCGCCCCGCAGTGCGCGCAGCTCACCCGCGCGGTCGTCATCTCGACGGCGAAGACCTCGCCCAGCAGGCCGGCGACGGCGTTGCCGTCGAGCCGCATGTCCTCGGTGGTGGCCATGTTCATCCTCCAGTGGCGCCGAAGCGCTCCGTCCGGATCCGCGACGGGTCGTGGCCGAGCGCCACGAGGTTGCCCGCGACGCCTTCCACGAACCCCGTCGGTCCACAGATGTACACGCGCGCGCCGGGCGCGGGCGCGACCTCGGCGAGCATCTCACGATCGACGCGACGGGTGTAGCCCGTCCAGCCGTCGGGCGCCGAGCGGGTGAACGTGCGCTCCACCCGCACGCCGTCCAGCGCCTCGAGCTCGCTCGCGAACAGCACGTCGTCGGGGCTCCGCGCCGAGAGCAGCAGGGTCGCCGCGGCGTCGCTCCCGGACAGCCCGCGGTGCCGCAGCATCGCCATCAGCGGCGCCAGCCCCGACCCGCCGGCGACGAGGAAGAGCGGCCCGCCGTCGCGGGCGTCCCATACGAACCAGCCGCCCACCGGCCCGCGCACCTCCACGAAGTCCCCGGCCCGTACCTCGTCGACCAGGTAGGGCGAGACCTCGCCGTCCTCGAGCCGCTCGACCGTGATCGCAGGCCGCTCGTCCTCCGGCGCCGACGAGATCGAGTAGCTGCGCTGCGCCTGGTAGCCGTCCTCGGCCGTCAGCCGCACGTCGACGTGCTGGCCCGCGCGATGGCCGGGCCAGCCCTCCACGTCGAACACGAGCGTGGAGGCGGAGGCCGTCTCGGGCACGGCCTCGCGCACCTCGGCGGACCGCCAGGGACTCACCCGTACCGTTCCTCCAGCCACGGGTCGCCGTGGTCGTGGTAGCCGAGCGTCTCCCAGAAGCCGGGCTCGTTGTCCTCCGTGATCACCAGACTGCGGACCCACTTGGCGCTCTTCCACAGGTACAGGTGGGGCACGAGCAGCCGCGCGGGCCCGCCGTGCTCGGCCTCGAGCGGCTCGCCGTCGTAGGCGAAGGCCACCCACGCCTTGCCGTCGGTGACGTCCTCGAGCGCGAGGTTGGTCGTGTAACCGCCGTAGCAGTCGGCCACCAGGTAGCCGCCCAGCGGCTCGACGCCGTCGAGCAGCGTGTCGACGGACACGCCCTCCCACGTGGTGCCGAGCTTCGACCACGACGTCACGCAGTGGATGTCGACGGAGATCGTCTCGCTGGGCAGCGCGCGGAACGCCTCCCAGTCCCAGCGCCGCTCGGGATCAGCGGCGCCGGTCACGGACAGCTCCCAGCGGTCGAGCGGCACGTGCGGCGTCGGGCCCGCGGAGAGGACCGGAAAGTCAGGTGTGAGGTACTGGCCCGGCGGCAGCGCGCTGCCGGCGGGCGGCTCGGCGTGACGACGCCGGAAGCCTCGGGAGATCGGCATGGAGCGAAGTCTGCCGCGTTAGTCGACTTCGGGAAAGCGTCCGCCGCCCGGGACCGGCTCGGTCACCCGCGCCTGCAGCCCGACGAGCGCGATCTCGCCACCCTCCTCCCCCACGTCCGCGCCGACCTCGACCTCGTCGTCGACCACGGCCCGCACCACGCTCGCCCCCGCGCGCACGATCGCGCCGGGCAGGATCACGGCCTCGCGCACGGTGGCGCCGCGCTCGACCACCGCGCCACGGCCGATCACCGATCGCTCCACGGTGCCCGCCACGACCGAGGCCGGCCCCAGCAGCGACCCCTCGACCTCCGCCCCTGGCCGCACCCGCACCGCGGCGCGCCGTCCCGTCGCGTGGGTGAGGATCGGCCAGCCGGGCGCGTCGAGGTCGATCGGCGGGTCGGCGGACAGCAGGTCCATGTGGCACTCCCAGTAGGCGTCGACCGTCCCCACGTCGCGCCAGTAGCCGTCGAAGCGCACTTCGCGCGCGCCGCCCGCCTCGACCAGCCGCGGCAGCGCCTCGTCCCCGAGGTCCTCCGGCTCGTCCAGGTCCTCGAGCGTCTCGAGCAGCGGACCAGGCTGGAAGACGAACACCTCGTTGGCCACCAGGTTGGTCGCGGGCTCGTCCGGCTTGTAGGCGTAGTCGCGAACGCGGCCGTCCTCGACCTGCACGACCCCGTAGCGCCCGGCGTCGTCCGGATCGACCTCGGTCGTCACCATCGTCACCGTCGCGCCGCTCTCCACGTGCTCCGCGATCAGCGCCGCGTAATCCTGCGCGTACACCGCGTCGGCGCTCAGGACCACCAGCGCCTCCGGCGCGAACTCGCGGATCAGCGGCGCGTTGCGCCACAGCGCGTCGGCCGTGCCGCGCGGGAAGCCGCTGCGCCCGTCGTCGCCCTGCCGCGGCTGCAGCACGAGCAGGCCGCCGACCGTGCGGTCGAGGTCCCACGGCCGCCCGTTGGAGAGGTGGTCGCTGAGCGAGATGGGGTTGAACTGCTGGACGATCCAAACGTCCGAGAGCCCGGAGTTGTGGCAGTTGCTGAGCGGGAAGTCGATCAGCCGGTGGCTGCCCGCGAACGGCACCGCGGGCTTGGCGCGCTCCTCCGTCAGCAGCTCGAGCCGCCCGCCCGCGCCGCCCGCGAGGACGATGACGAGCGTCTTCGTCACGACGCCAGGAAGTGCTCGGCGACGGAGCGGAAGAAGTCCGATCGGGTGATGACGCCGATCACGCGGCCCTCGTCGGTGACGGGCACGAGCAGGACGCGGTGGTGCAGGAAGATCTCCGCCACCTCGGCGTCGGAGTGGTCCGGCCCCACGTCGACGTGCTCGGTGTTGACGTACTCGCGCACGGGCTCGTCCCGGCAGCCCGACCGCTTCTCGAGCGCGTCCTCGAGGCTGCGCTTGACGAAGCCGGCGTACCGGAGCTCCTTCAGGTAGCCGGGGAACACCGCGCCGAGGAACTCGCGCTCGCCGAAGATCCCCAGCAGGCGCCCGCGGTCGACGACCGGCAGCGCGGGCAGGTCGCTGTCGAGCACGGCCTGCGTGGCGGCGGCCACGGTCGCGTCCGCCTCGATGACCGGCGTCTCGCGCAGCAGGGGATCGGTGAAGGTGCGGGGCCTCACAGGTATCTGAGGGCGATGTACCCGGTGGCTAGCAGCATCGACACGAGTGTGACGGGCACGCCCACGCGCATGAAGGCCAGGAAGCCGATCGGCTGCCCGGCGCGCGCCGCCATGCCTGACGCGGCGACGTTCGCGGCCGCCGCGACGAGCGTCGCGTTGCCCCCGAAGCACGCGCCGAGCGCCAGCGCCCACCAGTACGCGTCGTCCCCACCAAGCGACTCCACCACCGGGACCATGGCTGCGGTGAACGGGATGTTGTCCACGAGCGCCGAGCCGAGGGCCGAGGCCCAGGCGATGCCAAGTAGCTCTGCGGTGCGGTCGCCACCCGTGAGGTCGGCGATGCCCTCGGCCACCTCGTCGATCGCCCCCGTCTCCTCGAGCGCCCCGACCATCACGAACAGGCCGAGGAAGAAGAACAGCGTCGGCCACTCGATCCCCTCCAGCGCACGCTCGAGCGACTGGCGGCTCGTGAACAGCATCACCGTGGCGCCTCCCATCGCCACGGTGGCGGGCTCGATGTGCAGCGCCTGGTGGAAGAAGAAGACGACGATGGTGCCGACGAGCACGGGGACCGTGCGGCGCAGTTCGTCGGGGTCCTCGATCGAGCGCGAGGCGTCCAGCTCGCGCAAGCGCGCACGCGCCTCGGGGGCCGCTGACAGGCGGTCCCGGTAGAACCAGTAAAGCCCCATCGTGACCACCGCGAAGGTGATGAACGCGATCGGCGCCAGGTTGGTGATGAAGGCCGTGAACGAGAGGTCCGTGGCGCCCGCGATGATGATGTTCGGTGGGTCGCCGATCAGCGTCGCCGTGCCGCCGATGTTGGACACGACGATCTCGATGATCACCAGCGGGATCGGGTCGATGTCGAGCGCGTCCGCGAGCAGGAACGTGATCGGCACCATCAGCAGCATCGTCGTGAGGTTGTCCAGGAACGCCGACAGCAGCGCCGTGGTGCCGCCCAGCGCCAGCACCACGTGGAACGGTCGGCCGCCCGAGAGGTGACCGGCCTTGATCGCGAGCCAGTTGTAGACGCCGGTCGGCTCGGTGAGCTTGACCATCAGCATCATCCCGGCGAGCAGGCCGATCGTGTTCCAGTCGATCGCGTCGAACGCAGCCTCCTGCTCGATCGTCTGCGTGACGATCACGAGCACGGCGCCGGCCAGCGCGACCTTCGTGCGATCGACCCGCTCGCTGGCGATGAGCGCCAGGGCGGCGGCGAAGAGGATGACGGCGATGGTCACGGGAAGGCGGGCAAGGGTCAGCGGACGCCGACCAGGCTTCCCGGCACACCGGGCGCAATGCTACCGCCGCATGGTGGTGCTTGGCGATAGGGTCGCTCTATTCGCCAATCCCGAGGACGCGGCCGAGCATCTCGGCTTCGACCTCGAGCCGGTCCAGTAGGAGGAGACGATGTACGAGAAGGACGGCGAGAAGTACTTCGTTCTCGACACGCACCTGCACTTCTGGGACGCAAGCCCAGCCAACTGGGTGAAGGGCGCCGAGCAGTATGCGAAGGGGTGGATCGAGTGTTTCCACGCCTACCAGAGCCTCGGGCCGCCCGAGACCCACTGGACGCTCGAGCACTTCCAGAAGTACTCGGTCGAGGACTTCGAGAAGGACGTGTTCCGCGAGGGCCACGTCGACATGGCGATCTTCCAGCCGACGTACCTGAAGGAGTGGTACACGACCGGCTTCAACGACATCGAGCAGAACGCCGGGCTGCTCGATCGCTTCGAGGGCAAGCTGCTCAACAACGGGCGCTGGGATCCGCGCGAGGGCGATGCGGGGCTGCGCCAGCTCGAGGCCGACCACGCGAAGTACGGCATCCAGGGCGTCAAGCTCTACACAGCCGAGTGGTACAAGGGCTCGCGCGGCTGGCGGCTGACCGATCCCGAGGCGGTCCCGTTCCTGGAGAAGTGCCGGGAGCTGGGGATCAGGAACATCCACGTCCACAAGGGGCCCACGATCTGGCCGCTGGACAAGGACGCCTTCGACGTGTCGGACGTCGATCACGTGGCGACGGATTTCCCTGAGCTCAACTTCATCGTCGAGCACGTGGGGCTGCCGCGGATCGAGGACTTCTGCTTCATGGCGACGCAGGAGCCCAACGTGTACGCGGGGCTCGCCGTCGCCGTCGGCGCCCTGATGCACGCCCGCCCGCGCTTCTTCGCCAAGGTGATGGGCGAGCTGCTGTTCTGGGTCGGCGAGGACAAGATGCTGTTCGGGTCCGACTACGCGATCTGGGAGCCGAAGTGGCAAGTCGAGGGCTTCGTCGACTGGGAGTTCCCGGACGACGAGGCGTACGCCGACTACCCCCGGCTGAACGCCGCCGGCAAGAAGAAGATCCTGGGGCTCAACGCGGCCAAGCTCTACGGCGTCGACGTGCCGGAGGAGCTCCGGCTGCCCGACGAGGCGGGCACCCCGGCCGCGCAGGCCGACGCGCAGCTGGTCGAAGGGGCCGCGTGAGCCTGCGCTCCCGGGTCCTCGCTGCGCTGGGCACGGTCTACGACCCGGAGCTCGACGAGCCGATCACCACGCTCGGCTTCGTCGGCTCCTGCGTCGTGGCCGGCGATGGCGACGTGACGGTGCGCCTGCGGCTGCCGACGCCGCAGTGCGCTCCGAACTTCGCGTTCCTGATGGCCGCCGACGCGCGCGCCGCCGTGCGGGCCCTGCCCGAGGTGGCTGAGGTGACGGTCGTGCTCGAGGATCACTACACGGGAGACGAGATCACCGCCGCGGTCGGCCGTGGGGCTGGCTTCGACTCGGCGTTCCCGGGCGAGACGACTGACGACCTCGACGCGCTGCGCGAGCTGTTCCGGCGCAAGGCGCTGCTCGCCCGACAGGCGCGCCTGTGCCAGGCGCTGCTCGCGGGCGGGGCGAGTCCCGAGACGGTCGTCGCGCTGCGGGTGGCGGACCTGCCGGGCTCGGGGGAGGCCGCGCGCAGCGTCGAGCTGCGCGCCGCGCTCGGCCTGCCCTACGGCCCCGACGCGCCGGCGCTCATCGCCGGCGAAGGGGAGCCGCTCGACGCCGACGAGCTGCCGACCTGGCTGCGCCGCGCGCGGCTGGTGAGCCTCAGCCTCGAGACCAACGGCGGCATGTGCCGCGACCTGCTGAAGACTCGCTACCGGGAGGTGGTTACGGCATGAGAGCGGCGCGCCTGCACGCGTATCACGAGCCATTGAAGCTCGACGAGGTCGACGAGCCGCGAGCCACGGGGCCGCTCGACGTCGTCGTACGGATCGGCGCGGCCGGGCTGTGCCGCACCGATCTCCACATCCAGGAGGGGCAGTGGGCCGAGAAGTCCCAGGTCCAGCTCCCCTACACGCCCGGCCACGAGAACGCGGGCTGGGTGCACGAGGTCGGGTCCGGGGTGACCAACGTCGAGGTCGGCGACACGGTCATCGTGCACCCGTTCATCTCCTGCGGCCTGTGCCCGCCGTGCCGCCGCGGCGACGACATGCACTGCCTGAACGGGTCGTTCCCGGGCATCAACCGCGACGGCGGCTTCGCCGACCTGCTCTTCACGAGCGCTCGCTCGGTCGTGAAGCTCGACCCCTCTCTGCACCCGAAGGACATTGCCGCGCTGGCCGATGCAGGACTCACCGCCATCCACGCGGTCAAGAAGGCGATCCCGGTGCTGGGCCCGGGCACACGCACGGTCGTGATCGGGGCGGGCGGCCTCGGCCACATCGGCATCCAGTGCCTGAAGGCGATGACGCCGGCCGAGGTGATCGTCGTCGACCCGTCCGAGAAGGCCCTCGCGCTGGCGGGCGAGGTGGGCGCCGACCGCACGATCAGGGTCGACGGCTCGAAGCACGTCGACGCCGTGAAGGAGCTGACCGACGGGCTCGGGGCCGAGGCGATCATCGACTTCGTAGGCGAGAAGGGCGCGATCGAGGACGGGATCGCGATGGTCCAGGACGGCGGCTTCTACTACGTGATCGGCTACGGCGAGAACATCGACATCCCGACGATCGACGTGATCTCGCGCGAGATCTCGTTCATCGGCAACCTCGTCGGCAGCTACATCGACCTGCAGGAGCTGATGACGCTCACGGCACAGGGCAAGGTGACGCTGCACACCTCGACGTATCCGCTCGACGCCATCAACGACGCGATGGCCGATCTCGACAACGGGCGACTCCAGGGCCGAGGCATCCTCGTCCCCGCCGGAGCGGACTGATCGGCAAGCCGATCTGATCACCCGAGCGCGGCGAAGGCGATGAAGCCCGCAAAGAGCGCTCCCCACACGGCCGCGTGCAGCGGGCCGAGGCGATGCCGCGGGAGCGCATGGAGCGCCAGGGCAGCGCCGGCAACGCCGGCGACACGCGCCGGCGACACCGGCCGCGAGCGCGTAGCGGTCGAGGTCCCAGTCGGTGAGCGTGAGACCGAGGGCGACGGGGATCGTGGCCTGGAACGCCATCGCCCCGGTGATGTTCCCGACCGCGAGGATGTCCTTGCCCTGGCGCATCCACAGCACGCTGTTGGCCTTCTCCGGCAGCTCGGTGGCGAGCGGGCGAGGATGAGGGCGACGATCAGCGGCGCGACTCCGATCGCCTCTGCGATCGACTCCACGCCGCCGACGAACAGCTCGGCGAGGCCTACCCGCACGGCCCGCCGGGGTACCCTCGCCCGCCATGGCCACCGCCGACCTCACCGTCATCGCCCTCGGCCGCGAGGACGTCAGCGCGTCCGGCTACATCGCCGAGATCCAGCGCCGGCTCGCCGCTCAGGACCGCGTGCGGTACGCGCTGCACGCGATGGGCACGTCACTGGAGGGGACGACCGAGGACATCTTGGAGGTCGTCGGCGAGCTCCACGCGGTGCCGTTCGAACAGGGAGCGCCACGGGTCTACACGGTCCTCAAGCTCGACGACCGCCGGGACCGCGAGCAGACGCTCGATGACAAGGTCGCGTCGGTCCGCGAGCAGCTGTGAGAGCTAGCTCGGGCGAGCCAGGTACTGCTGGCCCTTCTTCACCCTGATCGTCCGCTTGCGGACGAAGTCGCGGACGTCGACCTTGCCCTTGCGGACCTTGGTCAGCGTGCCGGCGCAGCTGTCCTGCGTGAGCCATCTCGTGCCGCGCACGGTCGCGGAGCTGTACTGGCCCCGTGTACGGAACCGGCCCTTCCCGTCACCCCAGAGCCGCCGTTTCTTCTTCCTGGCGGCGGCGCTCGCGTCGCCCTGTTGCTGGCACCTGGCGAGCTTCTCGACGAGAGCGAGCTCCATCGTCCTCTTGCGCTGGTCGACCTTGAAGACGCCATCCCAGAACTTCGCCTTCTGCGTCTTGGCGCCGCGGCGAGGCTCGAACACGAGGGCGACCACGCCCTTGCGCGTGTCGATGATCGAACCTTCCGGGATCTCGGTGATCCGGCTCAGGTCCACGAACCTGCCCCCGGGGACCTTGACCAGCACCTTGCCGCGAACCCGGTTCACGACCACGCTCTTCCCCGCGTTCGGCCTGGGCACCTGGACCGCGAACGCAGTCGCCGCCGGGGTGGGGTCCCCTTGGCCGGCGCCGTCGATGGCGCGCACGACGAACGTGTAGCTGCCGGGAGGCAAGTTCGGGAAGCTCGCCGGCGAGGTGCAAGCGAAAGGCGTCCCAGTCCGCGACGGCCGGTCGAGGCGGCACTCGAATCGGACGCCCGGCTCGGATGACGAGAACCGGAACGTCGGCGGCGTCGCGACGAGCTGCGTGTCCGGCGGCAGGTCGAACTCGTAGGCCCCGGAGTCGCAAGCCCCGCCCTGCGGCCGGGGCAGATCCCGCTGGTCGGAGCCGCTGCACACGCCGGCACGGTTGATCGCCGGGCTGTTCGGCGGCGAGCGTGAACACGTTCGTCTGGCCGCCGGCGTCTTCGAGCGCTGGGCCAAGTCCCGCGGTCCCTGCGTTCTGCAGATCGCCTGTCGCGGCTGAAACCGCAATCCGCCTCGGTCTCGAGGTTGCCGCCATCGCTCGCCGGAAGCGGCGCCGTCGCAGTCGACCGGCGCCAGCGCTGTCGCCCGGTGTTCCTCGGAGACGATCGAGCCGCGCACTCGCATCGGCTCCAGCCGTCGCGAGCGTCGATGCCGCCCGGGTCGCAGCCGCTGGTCGTTTCGCGCGACAGTCACCCGTTCGAGCGGCGCGGTGCTGGCGAGGCCCGCGCTCGAGCCAGCCGCATGCCCGCGGCGCCACGCGGTGTTGAATGCGATCGTCGAGTCCATCGCACGATCAGCGGAGCTCGGCGAGTTGACGCCGATGCTGTAGATCCCGCCTCACCTGGCCAGCCTGGCATCGTTGACGTCGATCAGGCTGTTGCGGATCGTCATCGACCCGTTCTCGTTCGCGATCCCTCCGCCGCTCGCGGCGCTGACCGCCGGTCACCCGAACGTGATCGAGCACCACGCGTGCCGCCGCGTTGAGGAGGTTGCCGCCATTGAGCGGTTCCAGCTCGCGCCGTTCTCCATCGTCAGAGACTGAATCGTCGCCTGGTCGCCCGTGACGTTGAAGACCCTGCCAGGCGCGCGGAACTGCCGGCTCGTCTGCCGCGGATGACCGTCGTTCGGGCGCCGGCGCCGCGGATGATCACGCGCGAGTCGACGATCAGACGGCTCCGGCCAGCCGGTAGCTGGTCGTGTTCGCAGGAACGACGATCAGATCCTCCGTCGTCGCGACCGTTGGCGAGCGGCAGCGGCCAGCGCCGCGCGGATCGTCGGCAGGTCGTGCCGGCGCATGCGGCCGTCGACTGGGTCGTCGTTGACCGTGAAGGTCTCGGCCGAGGCAGGGGCGGCTGTGAGCAGCGTGATCGCCGCGGCGAGGATTGCGAGCCTGCGCATGAAGAGACGACGCTAACCGAGAGTGGGGATAGCCGCACCTAACAGTCGTCCAGCCACCACCAACGGAATGGGGTTCCCCCCGATGCGAGCGCGCAGGTGGCTGCGTACCTTCGTTCAATGCACGTCGCGCGCCTATCCCTCTCTCCCCGGGCCCGCATGCAGATCGGCGTGTTCCTCCTCGCCTACCTCGTCTACAGCGCTGCGCGCTGGGTCACCATCGGTGAGCTCGACGTCGCTCAGGCGAACGCCGATTGGATCATGGATCTCGAGCGCCAGCTCGGGGTCGCCACCGAGGCGTCCGTGCAGGGCGCGCTCACCGGCACGTGGGTCCTGTGGCTGCTCAACCACCTTTACCTCGCCGCCCAGCTCGTCGTCCTGCCGGGTGCGCTGATCTTCCTCTTCCGCCGCTCCCGCCCGCTCTACCTGCGGCTCCGCAACACGATCCTGGCCACCTGGCTGATCTCGATCCCGGTCTACGCCGCGTTCCCCGTGGCTCCCCCGCGGCTGGCCGACTCCGGCCTGGTCGACACGATCACGTCGCAGACGGGCGTCTCGCTCGACTCCTCGCTGACGACGAGCTTCTACAACGAGCTCGCCGCGGTCCCGAGCCTGCACGTCGGCTTCGCGGTCGTCATCGGCATCGCGCTCGCCGCCGCCGTCCGCAACCCGATCGCGAAGGGACTGTGGCTGATGTGGGGCCCGGTCATCGGCCTCGCCGTCGTTGCCACCGGCAACCACTACGTGTTCGACATCGCCGCCGGAGTCGTCGCCGCCGGCCTCGGATTCGCGCTCGGCGCCGTGATGGCCCGCACGACGTTCCGCCGGCCCACCGCCACCGCCGGTCCGCAGCCCGCCTTCGCGGGAGCGTAGGCAGAAACGTCTCCGCGGGAACGCGTCCCGGCCACCCCCGGGACGCTCCCGTGCGATCGCGGCCGTCGGCGTTCAGGCTCCGGCGGGGGCCCGGCGTAGATGCAGCGCCTCGGCGAGGCCGCGCCAGCTGGCGGCGCGGAGGCAGATCGTGAGTGAGAGGGTCGCTCCCACCACGGTGAGCACCGTGCTCGTGCCGATGAAGAAGGCGGCGAGCTGGGCGGTGGGGACCGCGGCACCGGTGACCGGGCCGAAGCTTGCGGCGAGCATCGCGACCGTGGCGCCGACGGCGGCGGGGGCGAACGGGACGAGTCGGCCGCTGCCCTGGGCGAACATGACGAGCAGGACGGCGAGCGGGGTGACCGGGAGGCTGAAGGCGGCGAGGAAGCAGGCGAGTGCCCCGAAGCGGCAGACGCGGCTGACGAGCTGCCATGGGAGCACCGCGCGCGCGTAGAGCCGGGGCGAGCGCAGGCACGCGCAACCCAGTGCCACGCGTGACGCCAGGCGGCGCAGGAGAGCCACCCGCGAGCCGATCGCGACCACGACCGCGAGCGCGACGCCCACGATCAGCAGCGTCGAGGTCGGCGCGCCGAGCTCCGGCCCGACGCCCGCGACCAGCGCCACGGCCAGCAGGGCGAGGCCGACGGCGAGCTCTCCGGCTCCCTCGGCGACGACCGTGCCGGCGATCAGCGGACAGCCGGCGCGCGGAAGCCGGCGCCGCAGGAGCAGCACCCGTACCGCGTCGCCGCCGCGGGCCGAGAACATGCCGCCCGCGCCCGCGCCCGCCACCCAGGCGGCGACGACGTCACGGCGGCGCAGCTCCGGTTCGTCCGGACACGCCGCCCGCACGACTGCGAACCAGCCGCGTCCGCGCGCCACCTGGTTGAGCAGGTGCAATGCCAGCCCGAGCGCGAGCCACCCCGGTGACGCGCCTGCCACGGCCGAAGCCAGGCCATGGAGTGCGCGCTCCAGCGCGGCCGCGACGTCCACGGCCGATTCCCACATTCGCAAGGTGATGCTACCCGGCACTCCAAGTTCATCGACATCAACCGGCGCGAACTCCAGTCGCTCAGAGGCGATAGCCGGCGCCCGGGACCGTCCGGATCACAGCCGGCTCGCCGAGCTTGCGACGCAGCTTCATGACCGTCATCCGCACCGTGTTCGTGAACGGGTCGACGTTGGCGTCCCACACGCGCTCGAGCAGCGCCTCGGCGCTGACCACGGTTCCCTCGGCGGCCATCAGCTCGAGCAGCACCCCGAACTCCTTCGGCGACAGGTCGACCTCCCGCCCGGCTCGCACGACCACGTGGCGGGCCGGGTCGAGCCGCAGGTCGCCGCGCACGAGCACGGCCGGTCGTGCGATCCCCGCGCGCCGGGCGAGCGCGTGCACGCGCGCGAGGAGCTCGGCGAAGCGGAACGGCTTGACCATGTAGTCGTCGGCGCCGAGCCTGAGGCCGTCGACGACGTCCTCCATGCTCGCCGCCGCGGTGAGCATGAGCACCTTGGTCGCCGGGCGCTCGGCGTTCAGCGCGCGGCAGACGTCGTCGCCGTGGACCCCCGGCACGTCGCGGTCGAGCACCACGACGTCGTAGGGGTGCACGCGCGCGAGGAACAGCGCCCGCTCGCCGTCGCCCGCCACGTCGACCGCGGCGCCCTCGCGCTCCAGCCCGCGGGCGATGGCGGCAGCCACGCGCGGCTCGTCCTCGGTGACCAGGATGCGCATGCCATCGAGTCAAGCCTCCGAGTGCGTGAGTTTGCTGAGAGCTGCACGCAGGACGCGGCGCATCGTGTCAGGCGAGGATGGCCGCAGCACGGCGTGCAGCGTCAGGCCGTCGACGAGCGCGTAGATCTCCTCGACGGCCAGCTCGAGATCGGCGGGCTCGAGCGGCGCGACGGCGCTTCGGACGATCTCCCGCAGCGTCTCGTCCATGCGCTCGCCGAGCGAGCGCAGCTCGTCATCCACGCGCGCGCGTGCGACGAACGCGAACCAGACCTCCGCCTCGAGCCGCCGCTCGGCGTCGAGCGGCATGATCTGCGAGAGCACGTCCGCGGCGGCGTCGAGCGGCGTCGCAGCCGGCTCGAGCGCCGCCAGCCGCTCCCCTAGGCGCTCGCCCAGCGCGCCCATGACGAACGCCAGGAGCTCGGCCTGCGTCGAGAAGACGTGGCGCAGCGATCCGGCCGACAACCCTGCTTCCCGCGCCACGCTGCGCACCGAGACCGCGTCGAGGCCCTCGCGCTGGATGAGCGCCCACGTCGCGGAGGCGATCTCGTGGCGCCGGGTGTCGAGGTCGATCAGGCGAGGCATGTCGGGCATCGTTGTAGCACAGGCGTGCTACTATGTTGGCACACTCGTACTAAAAGGATCCGACCGTGCTCCCCGCCTTCATCGTCGCCGCCGAGATCGGCTTCTGGGTCATCCTGGCCGGCGGGCTCGCCGCCCGCTACGTGCTCCGCCGCCCGGCCCTCGGCGCCGCCCTGCTCGTCGCCACTCCGCTCGTCGACGTCTTCCTCCTCACCGCCGCCGTCGTCGACCTTCGCGGCGGCGCCACCGCCACGCTCGCTCACTCGCTGGCGGCGATCTACATCGCCGTCTCGCTCGCCTTCGGCCATGCGATGGTCCGCTGGGCCGACGCCCGCTTCGCCCACCGTTTCGCCGGCGCCCCCAAGCCCGACCCCGCCCCCCGCCACGGCCGCGCGCACGCGGCGCATGAGCGCCGCGGCTGGCTGCGCCATCTGCTCGCGTGGGCGATCGGCTCCGGCCTGATGCTGATCGGCGTGGCCGTCGTCGGCGACGCCGACCGGACCGAGGCGCTCCTCCAGACCGCCGGTCTCTGGACGCTGGTGCTGACGATCGACTTCCTGATCTCGTTCTCGTACACGCTGTTCCCGCGGCGACGCGTTATCCGGGCGTGACGCCCGGCTTGCGAGCGTGCTCCTCGCACCCGACGAAAGGAGCACACGGCATGCAGGCAGCTCGCAGACCGTGGCACGTCGCCCTGTACGTGCTCGCGCTCGCGGCGCTCGTGGCCCTCGTGGCCGCGGTGTCGAGCTGGGCCGCAGGCGACACCCAGCCGGCCCAGCAGTCGACGACGCCGATCCAGTACCAGGCGCCCGAGGGGCAGCAGCCCCAGGCGCCCGAGGGCGACGGCTCCGGCCGCACGCCGTGCCCCGAGGACGAGCGCGACGGCGAGGGGGGTCCCTCGCCGCAGAGCGAGAGCCCGACGGTCTAGCACGCCGAGTCGTCGCCCGCCCTCCGGGGCGGGCGACGAACTTGGAACCAAGGGACGGGCCTCGTGCGTCATCTCCGGCATGACCGCACGCCCGAGCCTCGTCGCGGCACTCGCAGCGCTTCTGGCGAGCGTCGTGGCGCTGGCGCTCGCTCTGGCCCAGGACGACCTCGACCCGCTGCTGGTGACCGCGATCCTCGCCGCCACCGCCGCGGCCGGGGTCACCGCGCTGCTGCTCGGCCGCGGCGCGACGCCGAAGTCTCCCGATCCGCTCGACGACCGCGCCTGGCTCAAGCTCGTCGAAGAGTCGGTGGACGTGCTCGACGAGCTGGACCGCCACCGGGGCAGCTTCGACGAGCCGCGCCGAGCGTTGGCAGACCACGTGATCCTCAGGATCACGGAGATCCTCGAGCGCTGCGATGTGGACGTCATCTCCAGTGACGGCGGCTTCGACGCCAGGCGTCACACGGCCGCCGACCACCGAGCGCCTGCGGGAGCGCCGATCGCTGAGACCGTCAGCCCGGGGTTCGCCGTCGGAGCGCGGGTGTTGCGTCGAGCCAAGGTCAGACTTACGGACGAGCAGAGCAGCAAGCTCCAGGAAAGGACGTGACGTCGATGCAGGAGATCCGCGAGCAGACGGTCGCGTTGCTCGATCAGCTCATCGACTCGAGCGCGACGTTCGAGCTGCCGCCGGCGCCCGAGGAGCTCATCCGCTGCCGCGACAAGCTCGTCGAGAACAGCTTCAAGGTCCTCGTGGTCGGCGAGGCCAAGCGGGGCAAGAGCTCTCTGGTCAACGGCCTGCTCGGCCGCGATCTGCTGCCCACCGACGTCGACGTGGCCACCAGCCAGGTGTTCCTCGTCCGGCACGCCGAGCAGGAGGCGTATCGGCTGCGCTTCGAGGACGACAGCACGTTGGACATCGCGGAAGGCGACCTCGGCCGCTACGGATCGCAGGTCGTCGCCGACGCCGGCGGCGGCGGGCCGGCCCTCGACCAGACGATCCGCTGGATCGAGGTCGACGTCCCGGCCGCCTTCCTCCCCGAAGGGATCGCCGTTCTGGACACACCGGGCCTGGGCGCGCTCTACGCCGCACACGCACAGGTCACGCACCGCTTCGTCCCGCTGGCCGACGCGGTGGTGTTCGTGCTGCATTCCGAGGCTCCGATCATGCGCGCCGACGTCGAGTTCGTGCACACGATCCTCGAGGTGACCGGCGACATCTTCTTCGTCCAGACGAAGATCGACGTCGATCCGGCAGGATGGGAGGACGTACGGTCGCGCAGCGAGGCGATCTTGCAGGAGGAGTTCGGCGATCGGCTCACGGACACGCGCGTATGGCCGGTCAGCAGCCGCAGCCTGCGGCTCGCGGCCACCAGCCCCCACGGCAAAGCGCTGCTCAAGACCAGCCGCTATCCCGAGCTCGCCGGCGCGCTTGAGGACTTCCTGGGCCGCGTTGCCGGCGCCGCGCGCGCTGCCGAGGCCATGGTCCTGGCCGACCGGCATCTGGCGGTGGGGCGAGATACGCTCGACGCCAGGACGGCGCGGCTGAGCGCCGAATCTGAAGAGGAGCGGACGCGGATCCGAGAGTTCTCCCAGCGCCGACGCCGCGAGTTCGAGGCCGACTGGGGCGAGCGCGGCCGGGAGCGCCGGCGCCTGCTCAACGAGCTGCGCGAGCAGTCAAACCTCGCCAAGCGAGCGTTCCGCCAGCGCTTCCAGCCAGGCGGCGCGATTACCAGCGAGCACCAGGCGCGGATCGACGCGGCCACCAGCGTGGAAGAGGCCAACCGCCTCGGCGAGACGCTGTCCGAGGACGTCGTGGCCTCGGCCATGAAGCACTGGCGCCAGGTCTGCGAGCTCGCCGAGCGCCGCATCGGCGAGATGCTGGCGCCGTTCCTCGACGCGTCCGACGCGCTGTCAATCGCCCCTGCCGCTGACGGAGCCAGGCCCGAGGCTGGCGCGGGCCGGTTCCAGGCCGTCGAGGACCGCTTCTACGATCGCGTCCGGGGGACGTACGGCCACCTCATGCCGGCCGCGGTCGTGGGCGGCATCGCGGTCACCTTCATCGCCGCGCCGCTGGCCCTGGTTGCGGCCATCGGCGGCGTCATCTGGGCTGCCCTCGGCGGCTGGACCGACACCGGCGAGAAACGCCGGCGCAGCGCCCAGCAGGCGCTGACCAAGCATCTCAACGACGAGCTGCGGCGCGTACAGCAGCACTTCTTCGACGTCGACCTCGCCTCCGGGCGCTCAAGCCCGGTGGACGAGTGGTTCGCGACCGTCGAGGCGGCGGTCACCGCGCACGTGGGCACCATCGTCACGCACCGGCTCGAACAGGCGCGTGGCGAGTACGAGCGCGCACGCCGCGAGGCGACGCTGAACGAGCAGCAGCGCCGGGAGGAGGGCGAGCGGACCCGGCGGCACCTCGAGGCCTGGGACGGGCTCGGCGCCGAGCTGACCGCGCTCGCCGCGCACGAGGATGTCGACGCAGCTCTCGAGCGACTGCGCCGCCGGCAGCTGCCCGCGACCGAGTCGGCCCTGGCGACCGTGGAGGGGTGAGTCCATGGCCGGTACGACACAGTTCCTCGGTATCGACTTCGGCACCACGAACAGCACGTTCGCGGGCTGGGACCAGGACACGGCGACGGCGCGCGTACTGAGGGACGCCGAAGGTCAGGACAAGACGCCGTCGATTGTCTACTTCGGCGAGTCCGAGACGCTTGTCGGCGTCCCCGCTGAGAACATGCTCGCGGACGGTCGCGGCAGGCCGGACGTCGCCGGACGGATCGTGCGCAGCGTGAAGCGCAACCTCCTCAGCCCACCCTGGATCGGGCTCCCGGACGGACGTCGCGTCCGGCCCGTGGACGTCTCGGCCGAGATCCTCGCCAAGCTCAAACACGACGCCGAGCACGGCAGCGGCGATCAGAGGATCGCCCGCGCGGTCATCACCTGCCCCGCGATGTTCGGCGGGCCCGAGCGCACGGTGCTCACCGAGGCTGCAGCCGAGGCCGGCTTCGACGAGCTCGAGCTGCTCGAGGAGCCGCGGGCGGCCGCCCTGGCCTTCGCGCGCGGCGACGGGGACCTCGGCAGGGGGATGCTGGTCTACGACTTCGGCGGAGGGACGTTCGACGTCGCCTTCGTCGCCCGCGAGGGGCCGGACGAGGTGTTCGAGCTCGCGATGGACCCGGAGGGCGACCCGCGCTGCGGTGGCGACGACCTCGACCAGAAGCTCTACGACTACTGGGACGCACAGGCCCGCCGCGAGCTCGGCCGCGGGATCACGCTCGAGGAGGGCGGGATCGACCTCGAGTTCCTGCGCCAGTGCCGGCGGCGGAAGGAGAACCTGTCGAAGTCGCCGCAGGAGACCTTCAGCACGCTGCTCGAGGGTGGCGTGCAGTTCCGCTCGCACATTGACCGCGCCACATTCGAGGACCTGGTCCGCGACGACATCGATCGGACGGTGCGCATCACCGAGCACATGGCGCAGCGGGCCCGGGACGACGGCTACGACGTGGACATGGTCCTGATGGTCGGCGGGTCGTCCCAGATCCCGCTGGTCCGGCAGCGGCTCAGTGAGGTCATGGATGTCCCGCTGAAGTCGTGGCGGCTGCGCGACGTCGCCGTCGCGATGGGTGCCGCGGAGTACGCGGACATGCTGTGGAAGGCTCGCCGCCCGCGCTCGGCCGAGGACCGCTATCGGAGTGCTGTCGAGCTCGCGTGGCGCGACGGGGTGCTCGAGGAGGCGGAGCTGGCGCGGCTCGGGCAGATCGCGGACGATCTCGGGCTCGCCGCCGACACGCGGGCGGAGATCGAGCGCCGCGTGATGGGCAGGCGCAAGGAGCAGGTGTTCTACGGGGCGGCAGTCCGCGAGGCCTGGGCCAAGGGCACCATCACCCGCGCCGACGCGGACGCGCTCGACGCCCTCGTGAAAACGCTGAACCTGCGCGCACAGGAGCGGGTGGGGATCGAGCGCCAGGTCGTCGGCAAGACCATCGCCGAGCTGCTCAAGCCGCCGCCGAACCGGCAGGAGGAGAACCGAAGCCGCAGGCGGAGAAGCCGAAGCCGCAGGCGGAGAAGCCCAAGCCGGCATCGGCGGCCTCGTCCACCGCCGTGAAGCCCCCACCGCAGGCGAAGCCCCCGACGACGTCGAGCGGCAACGACTCCCTGCCGTGGTGGGTGTGGCTGATCGGCGCCGTCGTCTTCTTCGCCATCTTCGGCGAGGAACTCAGCGGTTGCCTCGACACCGGAGTTCCGACCCAGTAGATGCCGGACGTCCAGGAGCGCATGCTCGCAGTCCTCGGGGACGTGGAAGGGCGGATGCGCGAGGCGGGGATCCCGGAGGAGCTCTGTGCCGGGCTTGGGCGGCTCGCGCAGCAGGTCGGCGAGCCGTGCGTTGTCGCGGTGGTCGGGCGGGTCAACGCGGGCAAGAGCACGTTCATCAACGCCCTCCTCCGCGAAGACCAGGCGGTGGTCGGCACGACCGAGACCACGGCCACTATCAACTACTTCAGCTACGGCGAGCCGGACCCGGAGCGGCCCGTGCGCTGCCACTGGCGCGGGGGCCGCATCACCGAGGAGGACAAGGCGTTCCTCGACGCGCTTCAGGGCAACGACCTCGAGACGCTCGAGCGCGCCGACGGGATCGAGTACCTCGAGTACCTGACGGCCAACCCGCTGCTGCGCGGCATCACGCTCGTCGACACGCCCGGCGTGGGTGCAGTCGTGGCCGAGCACCAGCACCGGACCGAGGACTTCGTGGGTCTGGCGACGCGGCTGCGCACTCGCCACGACGAGGAGACGCGCCGCATCCAGGCCACCGCGGACGCAGTCATCTATCTCGTCGGCCCTGTCGCGCGTGCGTCCGACCGCGACCTGCTCGAGGAGTTCGCGCGCGCGAGCGGTGGCGCGCAGGCTCTCAACTCGCTCGGCGTGCTGGCGAAGGTCGACGCGAGCGCGGAGCTGGCGGCGCGCAAGGACGAGCTCGCGGTGAAGATCGCCGCCAAGCTGCACGACAGCCTCAACACCGTTGTTCCCGTGTCGGCGGCCGTGGAGCGCGCGCTCGACGGCCTGTCCGCGGAGGGCGACCTGCTCGATCGCGCCTTCGAGCTGATGCGTGGCGCGCCGGCGGACGAGCTCGAGGTTCTGCTCGCCGACGAGCAGCTCTTCTGCGAGCTGGACGAGCTGTCGATCCCGGTTGCGGCGCGCCAGGCGCTGCGCCGCGCGGCGAGATGCGAGTGGGCTGTGTTCGCCACGATCGTGCGCCTGGCGGCGACCGAGGTCCGGTCGGGAGACGAGCTACGCGAGCGGCTCGCCGCCCTGAGCGGGTTCGGACGACTCAGGGAGACCGTGAGCCGCCACTTCCTCGAGCGTGCGCAACTGCTGCGCTGCCACCGCATCGCCGCCGACGCGCGCAAGGTTGTGAGCCAGCTTCGCTACAGCCACCTGCGCAGCGTGCGCCGCACCGCGCATGCGGACGCCGAACGGCTCGCGCGCTTCATCGCCTTTCTCGACCTGGCGCGCGGGGAGCCCGACACCGCGCGCGAGCTCGAGGCATACCTGCGCGAGCAGCTCGACGCGGGAAGCCGGGCTCAGGACGTCGAGCAGCTGTGGCGCACGCTCGACGGCGAGGTGAGCACGCTGCTCGCGGGGCTGCGCGAGCACCACGCCGACTTCGAGGCCCTGCAGCACCTCGAGGCGCATGAGGGCAGCTTCCGGGACGACGAGCGCGACGAGCTGCGGGCCTTGCTCGGCCTCTACGGGAGCGACGTCACGACCCGGCTGCGCGGCCGCTGCGAACTCGAGCACGCGCTCGAGCGCCAGTTGGCCTGGCGCCGCGCCCACGAGGCCGCGCCGCGTGGTAGCGCGCGCGACCACGTCGCTGCGCGGGCGTGGGCGCGGCTGGGATTCATCCTCGACGCTCTGGACCCGCCTGGGTGATGACGCTCGACGCCTCGGCCGATGCGCGCGATCGCAGTACTGACGACCACGGCGACGACTTCGATGCCTGGCTCGCCGCGGTGCTGCGCGAGGAGGCCGACCGCGCGTGCGCGCCCTGGGCCGCCGACACGGTCGAGGCCGCCGTCGCACGAGCGCTCGGCCCCGACCACTCCGAATAGGGGGGAAATGAGGTTCACGCGGCCCTCGCGCTCGCATAGGCTCGGCTTTCGATGCCGACGATCGCCGAGGACCTGCGCCTCGTGGAGGCGGTTGTCGCGCGCGAGGAGCACGCCGTGCGGCGGCTCGTCGAACGTCACGCCGGGGGCTTCCGGAACATCGCCTGGCACATGACCTGGGACACGTACGAGGCGCAGGACCTCTGCCAGGAGGCGTTGGTCAGCATCACCTCGCCGTGCGTCCTGCGCAGCTATCGGGGCGATGGACCGCTGGACGCCTATCTCCGCAGCGTCGGCCTGCGCCGAATGATCTCCCACCGGCGGAGCCAGCGCGCGGCGCGCGAGCTCATCATGCTCATGGGCGAGCCTCCCGAGCGCGCCGGCCGGAGCCGGTCGCCCGAGATCAGCGTGTGCGACCGCACGCTCAGCGGCCCGTTGCGCGGCGCCCTCGCAAGCCTCCCGGATCAGACACGCGCGATCGTCCTGCTGATCGCGCTCGGAGAGGCGTCCTACGCCGAAACCGCCGCGGTCCTCGGCCTCGAGCTCGGCACCGTCAAGTCGGCCTACCACCGCGCGCGAGCGAGTCTCCAGGCTCAGCTCGTCCGGGACCGGAGCCTTTCGAGCGCGAGCGCCGCGTCGGCCGCGTAGTCCGCCTCGTCGGAGGCCGTCGCGGCTTCGAACCAGCGCTCGGCGGCTGCCGGGTCGCCGCGCAGCAGCGCGAGTTGCGCGAGGTTGAACGTCGCCTCGCCAATCTCCGCGAGCTCGCCGAGTCGCACCGCGTCCAGGTACGCCCACTCGGCGCCAGGGACGTCGTCGTCCTGGAGTCGCAGGGTGCCGAGGTTCATCGCCGCCTGTGCGCTGCCCGAGCCGTGGTCGCAGGCGAGCCCGTTCTCGAACGCGGCCACGGCACCCTCGCGATCCTCGCGCTGGAGGCGCAGCAGGCCGACGGCGTCCCACGCGCTCGCGCCGAGCGTGGGGTGCCGCGACTCGGCAACGCAGAGGAAGGTGGCCTCGGCGGCCAGGAGCTTGCCCTCGCCGAGGAGGACCCCGGCGAGGGTGATCGTCCGCTCGGGATCCTCCAGCAGCCGCGCCCGGACGTCGTCTCTAAGGATCGGGTCCAGCCGGGCGCCGCCGGCGCCGAGGAGATCGGCGAACGTCGTCTGCATCGACGCGAAGAAGGCCTCGCTCATGGCGCGCCGCTCACCACTCGGTGGTGGCCTCGCTGTCGACGGCGGTGTCCTCGGCGGTGCCCTCGGCGGTGTCCTCGGCGGTGTCGAGCTCGTCCGCGGCGTAGCTTGTCGACTCCTCGGCGCTGTCGACGGCGTCGTCCGCGTAGCTCGTCGACTGCTCGGCCTCTTCCGCAGCGTCGGCCGCGTAGCCGGCCTTCGTCTCGGCGTCAGCCATGGCGTCTGCCGCCCAGTCCGGGTGTCCGCGTTCGGCGTACCAGGCGGCCCAGCTCGCGTCGTCGGCCGCCTCGGCGGCGTAGTGGTCCGACCAGCTCGACGAGCCCTCGGCATCGTCGAGATAGCCGCTCGCCTCGGAAAGGCTGGCCTCGGCGTCTGTCACCTCGGCGGCCGCCTCCGTCGTATCGGCGGCGGAGGCGTCCACATCGGCGGCGACGTCGGCGGCCGCGGCGTCGGCTGAATCGTGACGGTCCTCGGTGCTCTCCATCGAGATCGCTCCTCGCGATTGGGTGGTTTGCCCATCTGACGCGCGCCGGGCGCGAGTTGGTTCCCCACCGGGTGCGCATTACGATCGCCCGATGGACGGCCTGGCTCCCGGTGCAGCGCATGAGGCGGAGCTGGACCTCGCCGCGCGCGCGGCCGAGGGCGACGAGGCCGCGCTGCGCAGCGTGCTCGAACCGGTAGGCGAGCGCCTGCGCCGGATCGCGTGGCACATGACCTACGACCACCACGACGCCCAGGACCTGGTGCAGGAGGCCCTCCTGCACGTGTCGCGCCCGCGCAGCCTCGATGCGTACCGTGGCGACGGGCCGCTCGCGGGCTACCTGCTCAGCGCCGGGGTGCGCGCCATGATCAGCGCTCGGCGGACGCGGCGCTTTGCCGAGTGGCGTGAGCTCGAGCTCTCCGAGGAGCCGGCGCCTCAGCCTTCCCACGCCGACGCCACGGCGGAGCAGGCGCTCGCCCACGTCCTCGCTCCCGAGCTGTCGCTCGCGATGGCGGAGCTGCCCGATCGCGCCCGCGCCATTGTCCTGCTGATCGTCCTCGGCGAGCTGAGCTACGAGGAGTGCGCTGAGGCCGTGGGCGTACCCGTTGGCACGGTGCGCTCGACGTACTCCCGCGCGCGGTCGCTGCTGGCTCGCCGGCTTCGCAGGGTCGACGCGGCTTCATAATGGCTGGTTGAAGATGGAATGGCCCGAGTTTCCCGCCGAACCCGACGACCAGGCTCACGACCTCGGTGCGGAGGATGACGTCGTCGACGACACGCTCGAGGACTCCTTCGAGGAGGCCGCGCCGGACGAGGCGCCCTTTGAGGAAGACGACGACCTCGAGCACTGGCTCGCCGCAACCGAGCCCGACGTCGCGGGCTCCGAGGCCGCGGGCGCCGGCGAGGACGCCGACGGCTGGCTGAGAGATTCGCTGGGCGCCGTGCCGTCGCCGGCGGATGGGCTTGCGTCCGCCGAGGACCTCGTCGACCGAGTCGTCGAGCAGCGGCGCTCCCGCGAAGGCTGATCCGCGAGCTGTCCAGGCCCGCCGCGGGGCGGTCTCAGAAGATTCTCAGCGTTCTCCGACGACCGCCCCAGGCGGCACGCCGAGAATCGCTCGAAACTTCGAGAGGAGACCCGTGGCACCCAAGCTCAAGCAGGGACTGACCGTGGCCGCCGCCGTCGGCGCCGCCGCAATCGGCGGGACCGCGATGGCCGCCGCGACCGGCGATCGCGGCGGGACCGACAGCACGACCGCCCGCGGCAACGGCCCAGCCCGCACCGGCGGGCCCTACGGCCTCGGTTCCCGGCGTGACGGCGCCCACCGCCATCGCGGGCCCGGCGGGCCCGGCCGGGGCGAGCGTGCCCTGACCGGCGCGACGGCCGAGAAGGTCAAGGCAGCCGCGCTCGCTCGCGTCCCCGGCGGCACCGTCATACGCGTGGAGACCGACCGTGGCGGCGTCTACGAGGCCCACGTCCGTCGAGCCGACGGCACCGAGGTCGAGGTCAAGGTCAACCGGAGGTTCAAGGTGACGGCCGTCGAGGCGCACCGGCACCCCTAGTACTCGAGCCAGACGAACCCGTATGGCTCGAGGATCGCGTGATCGCCCGCCCTCCGGGGCGGGCGAGCAGGCGAGATCAGCCGCCCGTCGTCGATCCGCAGCCCCTGCTGGACGGCGGCGACGGGCTGCTCGTGCTCGGAGAAGTTGGCGAGCGCCAGGAACGTCGTCCCCAGGTGGTCGCGCCGGTAGGCGAAGACATGCGGGTTGCCGGTGCCAAAGGGCTCGACCGTCCCCGCCCCATGCAGCGCGACGCAGCCGCGCCGCGCCTCGGCCATCCGCCGCAGACCCTCGAACAGCCGCGCTTCGATCGTGCCGGGCACGTGGCGCCGCTCGGCCGCCTCCCAGTCCATCCACGGGCGGTGCAGCCAGCGGTTGTCGGCCGCCCGCTCCGGGTCGTCGCGGTGCCCGTAGTCGTTGAGCAGCCCGACCTCGTCGCCCATGTAGACGAGCGGGATGCCACCGTAGGAGAAGGCGACGGCGTAGAGCAGGAGGATCCGCCGCACGGCGAGGTCGACGGCCGTCTCGTCCCCGGCCTCGAGCGCCGCCTCGAGCCCGGCCAACGACGCCGCGCTGCCGCTCGTCCGCCCTTCGCCGTTGAACTCCGGCTGGAAGACGGCGCCGCGCGCGAACGACTCCCAGAAGTCGCCCTGGTAGTAGCGCACGAGAAACTTGCGGTGCTCGTGAGCGTCCTCGCCGACGGCGCCCGCGTTGTCCTCGGTGATCGCCCAGCCGATGTCGTCGTGGCAGCGGACGTACGTGATCCAGGTGGAGCCGGCAGGGGCGACGGGCATGGCGCGCAGGGTCCGCGTCATCAGCTCGACGCGCCGCGTCGCGAGCGTGCTCCACAGCAGCACCATGAGCGAGTTGTGGTACGCGAGGTCGCACTCGCGCCCGGCGTGGCGGCCGAGCCCGAGGTAGCCGACGAGGTCGTGCGGGGAGACGATCGCCTCAGCCTTGAAGGCCACGGCCGGGGCGACGGTGCGCACGATCGCGCGGTATGCCTGCAACAGCTCGTGCACCTCCGGCTGGTTCTGGCAGTTCGTCCCGAGCCGCTTCCACATGAACGGCACCGCGTCGAGCCGCAGCACGTCGACGCCGGCGTTGGCCAGGTGGAGGAGGTTCTCCAGCATCGCCGCGAACACCGCCGGGTTCGCGTAGTCGAGGTCCCACTGCCAGGCGTTGAAGGTGGTCCAGACCCAGCGGCCGAGCTCCTCCGACCACGTGAAGTTCGACGGCTTGAAGTCCGGGAACACGAGCGGCAGCGTGCGCTCGAACGCGTCGGGCTCCGTGCGGTCGGGATACGTGAGGTAGAAGTCGCGGAACGCGGGGTCGCCGGCGATCGCCCGCTGCGCCCACTCGTGCTCGCGCGCCGTGTGGTTGATCACGAGGTCGACGCACAGGCTCATGCCCTCGTCGTGCAGCGCGGCCGACAGCGTCCGCAGGTCCTGCATGGTGCCCAGCGCCGGCTCCACGTCGCGGTAGTCGGCCACCGCGTAGCCGCCGTCGTTCTCGCCGGGTCGCGAGCGCAGGAGCGGCATCAGGTGCAGGTAGCTGAGGCCGAGCTCGCGCACGTACGGGAGCCGGGCGCGAACGCCCTCGAGCGTGCCGGCGAAGCGGTCGGCGTACGCGATGTAGCCGGCCTGGGTCTGGCGCTGGAACCAGTCGGGCGTGATCTCACGCTCGTAGTCGAGCCGGCGCAGGCGCGGCTCGCGCGCGGCGTAGCCCGCTGCCATGGCGTCGGCGACGGCGTCGAGGCCGTCGGCAAAGCGCGGGTCCGCCCCGTACAGGCGCGCGAACGGCTCGTAGAAGTCGGCGAAGTGGCGGGCCAGCCGCACGCGGAAGACATCGTCTCCCCCCGCCTGTTCGGCGAACGGCCCGAACACCTTCCGCGTAGGAGCCGCCATGTCCCGCACGTTCTGCACGGGGCGTAATCATGCCGGTCCCCCCCAATCGTCGGGGCTTTCACCGCGCGGTCACCCGAGGCCCGGCGTTAATGCGTCACGGTGACCAGCGTGAATCAGCCACAGACTCCCTCCCGAGACCTCGACGACACCCGCCGCCGCTTCCTCCTCGCCCGCGCCCAGCTCGCCGCCAACGGCGCCCGCCAACGGCGCGAGGCGGCCATGCGCCGGTGGCGCCCGCACCGGCGCCGCTTCAGCTGAGGACTTCGAACAGCGCGCCGAGCCGGCGATACGTCTCCTGCGCACGCAGGTGGGTTCGACCTCGAGGAGCTCCAGCGGTGGATCGTGGAAGCGGCGACGTAGCACGTCGGCGGCCGTCGCCGCCGGCACCGCAAGCCCGCCCGGCAGCCGAGTGAGCACCGAGTAGGCCTCGACCATCACATGCGCCGGCACGACGGTGACGGCGTCGACCGCTCGAGCGGCGACATCGTGCTGCTCGTGCCACGCCGCGAGCGCGGCGACGACCTCATTCTCGATCTCAAGTCGAACCTTATGTCGAGTTTCATTGAGCGTCAGAAGCGTGACCTCTACAAGATATTTGTTGAGGCCGCGAGCGTGACGGCCCTCGTCCCCCGTTGCTGGACGTAACCGAGATCGACTTTTTGGAGGTCGAACGACGTGCGAGCAGCTTCGGCGACGAGGCGCTGGAGGATCCAGGTGGCGGTGCTCGCCGCACTTGGAGGGATTGCGTTCATGGCCAGCGTGGCACCGGATGCCGCGTGGGCGACGTGCGCCTCGCCGGCGAACGAGATCGAGGCCGAGAACTGCAGGCCGGGCAATCCGCCCGCCGACTGGGAGATCGGCGGCGCGGGTGACCCCGAGCTGCAGGGCTTCTCGACGGACATCAGCGTCGACCAGGGCCGGCCGATCGACTTCAAGATCGACTCGAGCTCGACGGCCTACCGGATCGAGATCTTCCGCATGGGTTACTACGGGGGTCTCGGAGCACGTCGGATCGCAACGTTCAGGCCCCAGTCGCCGTCGAGTTCGCAGCCCGCCTGCTGGACCGACTCGCTGAGCGGGCTCGTCGACTGCAGCAACTGGTCGGTGTCGGCTTCCTGGGTCGTGCCCGGCGACGCGGTGTCGGGCATCTACTTCGCCGTGCTGATCCGCGAGGACGGCACGCCAGGTGCAAGCCACATCGTGTTCGTCGTGCGCGACGACGACGGCCGCTCGGACCTGCTGTTCCAGACCTCGGACACGACGTGGCAGGCCTACAACGAGTACGGCGGCAACAGCCTCTACACGGGCTCGAGCGCAAGTCCGCCCGCCACGCGGGCTTACAAGGTCAGCTACAACCGCCCGTTCGAGACGCGCGACTATGCGGAAGAGGACTGGGTGTTCAACGCCGAGTACCCGATGGTCCGGTGGCTCGAGCGCAACGGCTACGACGTCTCCTATTTCACCGGCGTCGACAGCGATCGCTACGGGGCCGAGCTGCGCGAGCACCGCTCCCTGCTCTCCGTCGGCCACGACGAGTACTGGTCGGGCGCCCAGCGGGCGAACTGGGAGGCCGCGCGAGCCGCGGGCGTGCACATGGCGTTCTTCAGCGGCAACGAGGTGTTCTGGAAGACGCGCTGGGAGAACGGCCATCGCACGCTCGTCTCGTACAAGGAGACGCACGCGGGCGCCAAGATCGACCCCACGCCCGGCGTGTGGACGGGCACATGGCGCGACCCCCGCTTCGGCCCGCACGACGGCCGGCCCGAGAACTCGCTGACCGGCCAGCTCTTCACCGTCAATGACGGCGCCACGACCGCCATCCAGGTCCCGGCCGCCGACGGGCAGATGCGCTTCTGGCGGCATACCCCCATCGCCGCGCTGGGCGCCGGCCAGACCGCCACGCTCCCGTGGGGCACGCTCGGATACGAGTGGGATGAGGACATCGACAATGGCCACCGGCCGGCCGGCTCGTTCCGAATCTCGTCGACGACCGTGACCGGCGCCCCGGTGCTCGTGGACTACGGGTCGAGGTTCGGCAGCGGCACGGCCGTGCACCGCATGACCCTCTATCGGGCCGCAAGCGGGGCACTCGTGTTCGGCGCCGGCACGGTCCAGTGGCCGTGGGGGCTCGACTCGAATCACGACTCGAAGTTTGGTGGCGCCAACGAGGCGGCGGACGTCCGCATGCAGCAGGCGACCGCGAACCTGTTCGGGGACATGGGTGCGCAGGGAGCGACGCTCCAGAGCGGGCTCACTCGCCCGAGTTGCAGCACCGACACAGCGTCGCCGACCTCTCGGATCACCTCGACCGCCGGGGGGACCGTCCGCGGCACTGCGACTGACACCGGCGGGGGCCGGGTCGCCGGCGTCGAGGTCTCCAACGACGGCGGGACGACGTGGCACCCGGCCGACGGACGCGAGAGCTGGAGCTACGTGCCCACCTCCGGTGGCACGAACTTCCTCAGCCGGGCCGTCGATGACACCGGCAACCTCGAGGGCCGTGCGCCGGTATCGCCCGGCCTGTGCAGCGGTTCCGGCGGCGGCGGCGGCTCGACGGGCGGCGGCTCGACCGGCGGCGGCTCGACGGGCGGCGGTACCAGCGGCGGCTCGAAGGGCGGTGGCGGTGGCACATCCGGCTCCGGCGATGGCTCGCGTCCCGGGACGCGCGCTCTCGTCACGTCGCGCCAAGTCCGCGTTTCGAGCGACGGCCTGCTCAAGCTGAGGATCAAGTGCGCGGGTGGCCAGACCGCCTGCAAGATCTCGCTGCGGCTGCGCTGGAACAGCCGCACCCTCGCGAGCCGGCGCGTCGTCGTCAACGCCGGCAAGCGGCGGACCGTGCACCTCTACCTGAGCCGCTCGATGCGCCGGAAGCTTGCGCTCGAGCAGACGCTTCGCGTGACCGCGGTGGCCTCCGTGCCCGATCGGGCCGGCCACCGCACGGTGACCAGAACACCGATCCGGCTGCTGGCGTCGAGGGGGCGCTGACGGTGAAGTACACGTCAACGAGGAGTGACATGCTGGGCAGGACAATCCGCCGCGCCACCGTCGTGGCACTGGCCGCCGGCGCCCTGTGGGCACCGGCTGCCGCGGCGCAGACCGCCGGTCCGGGAGGACCGGTGCTCGTCGTCACCAATTCCGCCGACAAGTTCGGCGGCTACTACTCCGAGATCCTCCGGGCGGAGGGCCTCAACGAGTTCGCGACGGCAGACGTCGGGGCGCTGAGCGCGGGACTCCTGAGCTCGTACCAGGTCGTCGTGCTCGCGCCCGCGGCGGTGTCAGGCACGCAGGCGAGCGCGCTCTCGGACTGGGTCGGCGCCGGCGGCAACCTGATCGCGATGCGGCCGAGCGACGCGCTCGCCGGGCTGCTCGGCCTTGGCGGCGACGCGGGCGACGTCTCCGAGGGATACATCGGGGTCAACACGACCTCGGGGCCGGGTGCCGGCATCACGGCGGCCACGATGCAGTTCCACGGCGTCGCCGACCAGCGGGCCCTCGGCGCCGGGACGCAGCAGGTGGCGGCGCTCTTCACCAACGCCTCCACTTCCGCAGGCGCTCCGGCAGTCACGCTGCGCAACGTCGGCGCGGCGGGCGGGCAGGCCGCCGCGTTCACGTACGACCTCGCGCGCTCGGTCGTCTTCACCCGCCAGGGCAATCCCCTCTGGGCGGGGGACGAGCGTGACGGTCAGCCGGGACCGATCCGCTCCAACGACCTCTTCTTCCCCGACTACATCGACCTCAACAAGGTCGCGATCCCGCAGGCGGACGAGCAGCAGCGTCTGCTGGCGAACCTCATCATCCAGATGAACCTGGACCGGATGCCGCTGCCGCGCTTCTGGTACCTGCCGCGCGGCGGGAACGCGGCCGTCGTGATGACCGGCGACGACCACGCGAACGGCGAAGGCAGGACCCGCGAGCACTTCAACGGCTTCAAGACGGCCAGCCCCGCTGGCTGCTCCGTCGCCGACTGGCAGTGCGTGCGGGCGACGTCATACGTCTACCCGGGCACCTCGGTGCCGGGCTTCGCGAGCTACCGGGCCGAGGGCTTCGAGATCGCCCTGCACCTCAATACGAACTGCTCGGACTTCGACGGGACGAGATCACCGGCGACTGGACCTCGCAGCTTCCCCCGTTCAAGTCTGCGTTCGGAGGAGTCGGTCCGCGGACCAACCGCACGCACTGCATCGCCTGGAGTGACTGGGCGAGCGAGGCCGAGGCCGCTCGCGCACACGGCGTCCGCCTCGACACCAACTACTACTACTGGCCGGGATCGTGGGTGGCCAACCGGCCGGGGATGTTCACCGGATCCGGCTTCCCGCAGCGGTTCGCCGACTACCCGAGCGGCGAGCTGATCGACGTCTACCAGGCGACGACGCAGCTGGTCGACGAGTGGGGGACCAGCGGCGGGAGCGATAGCTGGATCGCGCCACACGCCGATGCCCTGATCAAGGCCGCCAACGGGTCGCAGGGCTTCTACGGCGTCTTCACGGCCAACATGCACACGGACAGGCCGGCCGCGAACGCCAACAACATCGTCGCCGTGGCGAAGCAGAACGGCGTCCCGGTGGTGTCCGCGGAGCAGATGCTCGACTGGATCGACGGCCGCAACGCGTCGCGGTTCCAGAACGTCAGCTACGCCAGTCAGCGACTGCGGTTCACCGTCGCCGGCGGCTCCGGCTCCCGTGGCCTGCAGGCGATGCTCCCGGGCAGCACGGCGGCCGGCGCGTTGTCGAGCCTCACGCGGAACGGCGTGCCGATCGTCGCACCCGCGCGCGTCGTGAAGGGCATGAACTACGCGTTCTTCGACGCCGCCGACGGGAACTACGTCGCCATCTACGGCACCCCTGCGCCGGAGACGACGATCACGGGCGCCTCCGTGAGCGGCAGCACCGCTCGGTTCACGTTCGTGAGCGACACCGCTGGGCGCGCAGCTTCGAATGCCGGATGGACGGCGGCGCGTTCGCCGCCTGCGGCAGCCCGCGCCAGTACACGGGCATGTCCAAGGGCGCGCACACGTTCCACGTCCGAGCCGTCAGCGGGGATGGACCGGATCCGACGCCGGCCGAGCACCGGTTCACCGTCGGCACGGTCGACGCTTCCGGGCGGCTCGGGCGGCGGCTCGCGGCCCCGGCGAGGGCGGCGGCGGGCCGCGCGTGACGATCAAGCCGAAGCGCGTCCAGATCACAAAGGACGGCACGGTCCGGCTCCGCGTGCGCTGCCCCAGCACCGAGCGCCGCTGCCGCGTGCAACTCCGTCTGCGGGCGGCACGGAAGACCGTGGCTTCCCGGACGTTTGTGGTGAAAGGCGGAAAGAGACGAGTGATCGAACTCACCCTGCATCGCAGCACCCGGGCGTCACTGACGCGGCGCGAGGACACCATCACGGTGACCGCGGTCGCGGTCTCCAAGAACCCGTCGGGTGACCGGGCGGTCACCCGGAAGACGATCCGGCTGGTCGGCCGATGAGGCGCCAGACCGGTATTAGCAGGACGACAAGGAGGGTCACGTTGCGTACGGCAACAGTACGGCGGACCGTGGCGGCGGCACTGGTGGCCGGCGCATTCGGAACCGCAGCGGGGAGCGCCCAGGCGGCTCCCCAGGTGGACGACTTCACCGAGGGCACGCACACCGACACCGCGCTGGTCGGCGGCGACGTCGAGCTGGCGCCCGTGCTCAACGAGACGTTCGGCGGCGCGGCGCTGCCCGCCGGCTGGACGGCCACGGCCGCCGCCGACTTCGGTGATCGTCAGCGACGACGCCCTCAAGGTCGACGCGGGTCGCGTGGAGAGCGTGGCGTCGACGGGACCGGGCAGCTCTCTCGCGTTCACCGCGACGTTCGGGGCTCAAGCGAATCAGCACATCGGCTTCGGCATCGACTTTCGACTCCGGTACGCCGTGGGCGATCTTCAGCACGAGCGGCTCGTCCAGCAAGATCTTCGCCCGCACCAGCAACGGTACGAGCCCCATCCCACTCGACGGGCACCACGTCAGCACCGACATCACGGACATCGATCCCGGCATCCGGGTTCTCCTGGCGTCGAGTACGACTTCCGCATCGAGTGGAGTGCGACCGACGTCAAGTACTACGTCGACGACCATCTCCGTCGCCACCCATGCCGTCGTAGTTTCGCCGTCCGCGATCAAGGCTGCGGCGAGCGACTTCAATAGCCGCACCGCTCCCGCGGGTATCCCGGTCACGGTCGACTCGATGCTGCTTCGCACGGCGAGGCCGGGCACGTTCACGTCGAAGATCTTCGACGCGGGCGACTCGCGCGTCTCCGGGCATCGCGTTCACGCATGGAGAGGACACGCCGACCGGCACGGGCGATCGCGTACGAGACTCAGACGAGCGCCGACGGACACGACCTGGACCGCGTGGGGCCCTGCGAACGCCACCAAGCCGGCGCGCTACTTCCGAGTACCGCGCGAATCTGAGCACGACTGACGTGGCGGCCATGCCGCGCCTCACGGATGCCGCGGTCGACTTCACGTTCGATACGACCGCTCCGACCACGACGATCGGGACGATCGACGTGACCGGGAGCACGGCGAAGGTTCCGTTCTCCTCGGATGACGCCTCGGCGACGCACGAGTGCAGCCTGAACAGCGGCGCGTACTCGGCGTGCTCGAGCCCGGCGGAGCTGAAGAACCTGCCGGCCGGCACCCACACCGTGTCAGTCCGTGGCAAGGACTCCTACGGCAACGTTGGGGCGGCCGCGTCGAAGCAGTTCACGATCGCCGCCACGCAGGGCGGTGGGAGTGGTGCTACCGACACCAAGAAGCCGAAGGTCGGCATGCCGCGTGACGCGGACGTCTCGAAGCGCGGCAAGCTTCGCCTCCTGCTGACCTGCCCCGACGACGAGCAGCGCTGCAAGGTGGCGCTGAAGCTCAAGTGGGACGGCGAGACGGTCGCGAGCAAGAGCGGGAAGATCGATGGTGGCGACAGCCGCTACATCTCGCTCAAGCTCTCCAAGGCGGCCAAGAAGAAGCTGGCCAAGGCCGGCAAGCTCAAGGTCGTCGCGACGCTGACGGTGACCGACGCCGCCGGCAACAAGCGCACGTCGAGCAAGAAGATCTGGCTCTACTCGGCCTAGGCACCCCCTCGACGGAAATGCGGGAGCCCCAGACGGGGCTCCCGCTCGTCGTTAATGGCGCCATCCTTGTGCAATGCCCTTCGCGCACGAGACCTGGTTCGACCGCGGCGACTACCCGACCGACTGGGGCTTCGCAGGCGAGACGCTGACGCTCGCGCTGCTGGCCGGCGCGGTGGTCGTGACGCTGCTGGTGCGGCTGCTGGCGCGCGTGTGGCCCGGCATCGACGTGCCGGCGGTCGCCCGCCTGGTCCCCTTTATCCCGTTCGCGATCCGCCTGCACCTGGCGGTCTCGATGGTCGGGCTGCTGTCGCTCGGCTTCTACCTCTCGCCGGCCATGGACCTCGAGGCCGACCTTGCCGGGATCCTCCTCGGCGCGAACATGGCGGTCGTCGCGATCACGATGGCGACCGGCTGGAAGGCGCGCTGGGGAGCGGGGCTGCTCGTCGGCCTCGGCCCGCTCGGGATGCTCGAGTTCGGCGTCTGGCCGGTGCTCCAGCGGATCGACCTGCTCGGCCTCGCGGTCTACGTGCTCGTCGCCGGGCCCGGCCGCTGGTCGGCCGACCACGAGACGGGCCGGGCGGCCGAGCCCAGCCTGCTCGACCACGCTCGCGCGATCTGGGCGCTCAAGGTGGCCGCCGGCCTGGCGCTGATCATCGTCGCCTTCGCGGAGAAGCTCGCCACGCCCGACCTCGCGGTCCAGTTCCTCGCCGACCACCCCGAGCTGAACGTCGCCCAGCAGGTGGGCATCGACATGAGCGACCTCGAGTTCGCCCGCTTCGCCGGAGCCGTCGAGGTCCTCTTCGGCCTCCTGCTCATCTCCGGCGCCCTCCCCCAGGCGGTCATCCTCATCGCCGGCGTCCCGTTCAACGCCACGCTGTGGTTCTTCGGCGCCAACGAGCTGATGGGCCACCTGCCGATCTACGGCGCGATGCTCGCCATCCTCGTGTACGGCTCGGATCCGCGTCTGCGGCCGATGGTGTCGGCGCTGCTGCCGCCCGGCGCCGGACCGGCGCTCAGCGAGCGACGGAGCGACCCGCGGCGACCAGCTCGTCGAGCCGAACCAGCTTGACGCGCGGGCGGCCCTGGGGCTCGCCGGCGCGGCGCTCGTGCTCGTCGATCGCCTGCCAGCCGTCCCAGAGGACCGCGTCAGGGGCGCAGGAGGCCAGCCATTCCGCGCACTCGTCGGCGTCGGGCGACGCCGCGGAGCCGAATAGCCCCGCTTCGGCGTCGGCGACGATCTTGGCCACCGTGTCCGCCGCGTCCTTCTTGTTCGTGCCGATCACGCCGCTCGGGCCACGCTTGATCCAGCCCACGACGTACTCGCCACAGTGAGAGCGGCCCTCCTCGTCGCACACGCGCCCGCCGTCGTTGCGGATCAGGCCACGCGACTCGTCGAACGGTACGTCGCCCACCGGCCGGCCGCGGTAGCCGATCGAGCGCAGCACGAGCCCGCACCCGAGCACCTCCTCCTCGCCCGTGGGCACGGCACGGCCGTTCTCGAGCCGGTTGCGCACCACGCGGATGCCGGTCACCGGACCGTCGGCGCCCTCGCCGAGGATCTCCACCGGCGAGCGCAGGAACTTGAGCGAGATGCGCCGGCCGGCGCTGCCGGGAGGGCGCTCGGCGAAGCCCTGGAGGATCTCGACGTTGCGGCGAACGGTCGGCGTCGCGTCCTCAGGCACCTCGACGTCGACCTCCGCCGGGTCGACCTGCACGTCGACGCCCGCCATCTCCCCCAGCTCGCGCAGCTCGGGGTTCGTGAACGACGCCTGGACGGGACCGCGTCGCCCGAGGATCACGACCTCCTGCACCTGGCCCGCGGCCAGCGGGCCGAGCGCATGGTCGGCGGTGTCGGTGATCGCCAGCTCGTCGGGATCGAGGAGCAGCATGCGGGCGAGGTCGGTCGCCACGTTGCCGTTGCCGATCACCACCGCCCGCTGCGCCGAGAGGTCGAACGACTCGTCGACCGCGTCCGGATGGCCGTTGTACCAGGCCACGAAGCGCGTCGCGGGATAGGAGCCGGGCCGGTCCTCGCCCGGGATGCCGAGCCGGTTGTCGTCGGTCGTCCCGAACGCGTAGACCACGGCGTGGTAGCGCTCGAGCAGGTCCGCGCGCGACACGTGCTCGCCCAGCGTCACCCCGCCGAAGAAGCGGAACCCCGGCTTGCGCGCGGTCTTCTCGTACGCGCGCGTGACGGTCTTGATCTTCGGATGGTCGGGAGCCACGCCCGAGCGCACGAGCCCGAACGGCGTCGGCAGCGTGTCGAGCAGGTCGACCTCGAAGCCCGCGCCGAGCAGCTGGTCGGCCGCATAGAAGCCGGCAGGGCCGGCACCGATCACCGCAATCCGCATCGGATTGAGGGTATTAGCTCGGTGCCGGCCTACCGCTCAGTGCTTGCCGTCGTGGTGGTGCCCGTGTGGGGCGGGGCCCCAGTCGGGCTTGTTGTCGCCCGTCGGTGAGTCGAGCAGCTGCCGCGGGTGACGGCCGTCGGCGCGGGCGGTCCAGATTCGGGGCGCCGGGTCAGCTGCGTCCGCCGCGAAGCGGGTGAACGACACCTGCCCCCCGTCGGGCGAGAACGACGGGTTGTTGAAGAAGTCGTCGCTGTCGCCGCGCAGGATGATCCGCTTGTGGGAGCCGTTGGGGCGCATGACGACGATGTGGCCGACGTTCGGCGCGACCTGATTGTCACCCGTGTCGAACACGATCCAGCGTCCGCTCGGGTGATAGTCCGGCGCCGATGCGTTGAGCGCCACGCGAGTCAGCTGCTGGAGCTTGCTGCCGTTCGTCCGCACCCGGAACAGCCGTGTCGTGCACCCCTCCAACGTCTCGCTGCCGCACTCGGCGCTGAAGCGGGTGAAGACGATCCACTTGCCGTCCGGTGAGACCTGCGGCTCGGAGTCGAAGCCCCCGTCCGTCACGAGCGTCACGCGCTGCGCCTGATCGCGGGTGACGAACGCGCCGTCGTGCGTGCGCGCCGGGATCAGGAAGATCCCCGGGCCGTCCCCGAAATCGGTGTCGATCGCGAGCATCCGCCCGTCCGGCGTCCACGCCGGGTCGAACGCGCCAGCGGCGACATCGGTGAGCCGGCGCGCCCGGGAGCCATCGGCGTTGATGACCCAGATCTGCGCCTGGCCCGAGCGGTCGCTGTCGATGGCGAGCTTCCTGCCGTCGGGCGACCAGTCCGAGAAGAGCGCGGACACGCCCTCCCCGAAGTCGGTCACCAGCCTTGGTGGGGTGCCGAAGGGCGTGGTGGTGAAGAGCTTGAGCGTCTCGTCGCTCTCGACGAAGCGGTTGAAGCTGATATTCCCGTTCTTGCCCGGGAACGTCGCGGCGGCGGAACCGGCGACGGTCAGCGACAACAGCGTCGCGGCGAGCAGACACCGACCGAGCACTCCCATCGTGGACCTCCTTGTCGAGCCGACGTTCTAGCCCGCCTCGACGAGCGACGCTATCCGACCGCCGACGAGCGCACAAGCCGCGGTCAGCTAAGGAACGAGGCGGCTGGCCTCGTCGCGCTCGCGCCGGATCGGGCCGGACGCGCTGCGCAGCGAGCCGCCCTCGCGGCCCGCGCGGTGGCCGATGATCTCGGCCAGGACGGCGATCGCCGTCTCCTCGACCGTCGAGGCGCCGACGTCGAGCCCGCAGGGCGCGAAGACGCGGGCGATGTCGTCCTCGTCGACGCCCTCCGCGCGCAGCCGCTCGTTGCGGTCGAGCGTCGTCTTGCGGCTGCCGAGCGCACCGATGTACCCAGCGCCGCTCGCCAGCGCGGCGAGCACGGCCGGCACGTCGAGCTTCGGGTCGTGCGTGAAGACGAGCACGGCGTCGCGCGGCCCGAGCGCGCCCGCGTCGAGCACCGCGTCCGGCCACCCGGCGACGATGTCGGCGGCGGCACGTGAAGCGCGGTGACTCCAGGAACGGGCGGCGCGGGTCGGCGATGGTCACGCGGTAGCCGAGCCCGCGCGCCATCGGCGCCAGCGCGGCCGAGAAGTCGATCGCCCCGAAGATCACCATCCGCGGCGGCTCGGCGTAGGCCGCCACGTGGACTCGCAGCCCGGTGCCGAGCGTCGCCCCGTCCTCGCCGTAGGACCGCACCGTTGACTGCCCCTGCACGACGAGTCCCCGCGCCTCGCGCTCGACGTTCGCGTCGAGCAGTGCCGGGCCGCCGAGCGAGCCGACGCGCGACTCGGCGTCGACGTACACCTTCGCGCCCGCCTGCGGCCCGTTGAGCAGCGTCGCGACGGCCGCCGGGCGGTCCTCCTGGATCGCCTCGAGCGCGCACAGGGTCGCCTTGCGCGCGTCACCCGCGAGCTCGTGGATGAAGATGTGGACGATGCCGCCGCACATCAGCCCCACGGTGCCCGCCAGCTCGTCCGAGATGCCGTAGGTCTCGAGCCGGGGAGCGCCGCCGCTCTCGAGGATCTGCAGGGCAGCCTCCGCCACGGCGCCCTCGACGCAGCCGCCGGTGACCGAGCCCTCGAGCGTCCCGCCCTCCTCGACGTACACGCTCGCGCCCACGTCGAGCGGCGCCGAGCCGTCGACCGCGACCAGCGTGCCGGCTACCACGCGGCGCCCGTCGCGTAGCCACTCCGCGACGACCTCGGCGGTGTGCTGGACCGGTCGCTTCATGGCACCGGACGATAGCTACCGCGGGGCTACGCCGGTGCAGGCTCGGGCAGCGGGCGCGAAGCCATTCCTTCGACGGCTCGCATGCCCGGCAAGAGCAGCGCGCCGAAGGTGACGATCGCACCGATGGTTCCGGCGCCGATCAGCGTTGCCTGGACCCCGATGGCGCCGCTCACCGGCCCCGTGAGGGCGAAGGACAGCGGCAGCAGGCCGATCGAGATGAGCCAGTCCAGGCTCGAGACGCGGCCGAGGAGCTCGGGGGGCACATGGTGCTGCTTCGCGGTCGCCCACACGATCGTCCCGGCCGTCTCGAGCGCGTTGAACGCGACGCTGACCAGCATCAGCTGCCACACCGCGCCCGCCAGCCCATAGCCCGCCACCGCGATGGTCGCGAGCGTCCACGTGACGTACATGAACGTGATGTCGCGCCGCGGAAGCCCGCGCTGGCCGAGCACGACCGCACACAGGACCGATCCGATGCCTCCGGCGGCGAAGATCAGGCCGAGGTCCGCCGCGCTGCCATGCAGGTCGTTCTTGACCAGGAACGGGAGCAGGACCTCGACCGGTCCCATGAAGAGCAGGTACGCGATGGCCGCGCTCGCGAACGTCGCCCACAACCAGACGTGACCGCGGATGTACGTGAACCCCGCGCGGATGTCGCCGGCGACCGACACGCGCTCGGCGCTCGGCGCTCGGGGTCGGCGCTTCATCGCCAGCACCGCCGCAGCCGACACCGCGAACGATGCGGCGTCGAGCGCGAACGCGGCACCGACACCCACCGCTTCGATCAGCAGCCCGCCGACGGCCGGCCCGGCGAGGCGCAGCGCCGCCGGGCGCACGAGCTGGTCGAGCGCGTTGGCTTGTGCGAGCTCCTCGGCCGGCAGCACCTCTGGCGTGATCGCGTCGAAGGCCGGGCCGAAGAAGGCGGCCGCGGCACCGTAGCCCGCCACCAGCGCGGCCATGTGCCAGAGCTCGAGCGCCCCGGTGAGCGACAGGACGGCGAGGACGCCGACGAGCAGGCCGCGGGCGGCATCGGCCGCCAGCATGACCTTGCGACGATCGATCCGGTCGCTCACCACCCCGCCGATGAGGAGGAAGACGATCGTCGGCACCGTCATGGCGATGCCCACGAGCGACAGCGCGGTCGGCGCGTTGGAGAGCTCGTACGCCTGCCAGGCGATCGCCACCAGGAAGACCCCGTCGCCGAGCAGCGAAACGCACATCCCGCCCCACAGCAGCCGGAAGTCACGGTGGCGGAAGGGCGCCAGCAGACGTACCCGGCTCAGGCCGCCGGGGCGATCGAGACCCTCGTAGCTATGGTGCATCGGCCGTGGCGAGGTCGCCCGCGGGGGACGACACGCCGGGCGACCGCAGAAACTCGAGCGTCGTGTCGGCGTCCATCGGCCTCGCGAAGTGGTAGCCCTGCCCGAGGTCGCACCCGAGGTCCCGCAGCGTCACCCACTGCTCGGCGAACTCGATGCCCTCGGCGACGATCTCCAGTTCGAGCGTCTTCCCGAGCGCCACGACGGCCGTGGCGAGGCCCGAGGCCTCCGGCGTCGCCCCAGCACGCAGGAACGAACGGTCCATCTTGAGGACGTCGACCGGCAGCCGGCTGAGGTAGCTCAGCGACGAATAGCCGGTGCCGAAGTCGTCCATGGCGAGCCGCACGCCGAGCCCCTTGAGCTCCTCGAGCCGCTCGATCGCAACGTCCGTGTCGTTCATCATCACCGACTCGGTGATCTCCAGCGTCAGGTTCTGCGGGTCGAGTCGCGACTCCGTGAGCGCGTCGCGGACGTCGCCGACGATGTCGCTGTGCTGCAGCTGCTTGACCGACAGGTTGATGGCCATCGACAGTGCGGCGCCGGACGGTTGGAGCGTCTGGAACGCCTTCGCCCGGTGGCAGCCCTCACGCAGCACCCAGCGCCCGAGCGGGACGATCAAGCCCATCTCCTCGGCCAGCGGGATGAACTGGTCAGGCCCGATCAGCCCACGCTCCGGATGCCGCCAGCGCACCAACGCCTCCACCCCGGCGACCGTCCCGTCGTCGAGCCGGACGACCGGCTGGTAGTGCAGCTCGAGCTGGTCTGAGGTGATCGCGCGCTGGAGGTCGGCGCGCAGCTCGAGGCGCTCGAGGACGCCTTCGTGCATCGCGGGCTCGAACAGCCGGTAGCCGCCCTTGCCCTCCCGCTTGGCGATGTACATCGCGGCGTCCGCGTTGCGGATGAGCTCGTCGGCGTCCGCCATCGCGTCCCCGCCGACGACCGAGATCCCGAGGCTGGCGCGCACCGCCAGCTGCTTGTGCTCGACGGACAGCGGCGCGGCGAGCGCCTCGAGGATGCGCTCCGCCGTGTCGGCCGCGCTCTGCGGCCCCTCGGTGTCCTCGAGGAGGATCGCGAACTCGTCGCCTCCGAAGCGCGCCGCGGTGTCGCTGGCCCGGATGCTCGCCGTCAGCCGCTGCGCGACCTCCCGGAGCACCTCGTCGCCCGCGGCGTGGCCGAGGCTGTCGTTGATGGTCTTGAAGTCGTCAAGGTCGACGAAGATGACCGAGAGCGCGCACTGCTCACGCCGTGCGCGCGCCACCGCATGGCGCACGCGCTCGCCGAACAGCGCGCGGTTGGCGAGGTCGGTCACCGGGTCGTGGAACGCCTGGTGGGCGAGCTGCTCCTCGAACGCCTTGCGTTCGCTGACGTCGCGGCCGTTGAGCACGATGCCGCGGACGTGCTCGTCGTCGAGCAGGTTCGTGTGCAGGATCTCGAACTGGCGGACGCTGCCGTCCCGGTGCCGGAGCGAGCACTCGAGGACCTGCGCCTCGCTGCCCGCGTACGCCGCGCCGTCCGCGAGGAGGTGCATGAGCCGGCTGTGTTCCGCTGAGTCGACGAGGCGGGCGAACGGCTCGCCGACGACCTCGTCCGGGCCGTAGCCCAGCACCCGCTCGATCGACGGGCTCTGATAGACGACCGTCGCCGTCGAGTCGAGCACCGTGATCAGGTCGCTCGAGTGCTGCACCAGCGAGCCGAAGCGCGCTTCGCTCGTGCGGCGGTGGACCTCCTCGGTCAGCGCGGCGCTCTCCAGCGCGAGCGAGACCTGCGTCGCCAGTGCCTGCAGCGTCATCCGGACGGTGCGCGAGGTGGCGTCGTCGGACGCCACGACGAGCAGTCCGCGCAGTCCGGCCCGAACGGACAGCTCGAGCACGCACGCGTATGACCGGTCGCCCGGCAGCTGCAGTGCGGCGCGCGACGTGTCGTCGAGGCGCAGGAGCGCCGTCTCGGCCGTGTTGGCTGCGGCCGCCAGCAGCGTCTCGGCGGTGAGCGCGGAGAGCGTCCACGACGACTCGTCGCGGACCGCCTCGCGCTCCATCGCCACGACGCGCACCTCGCCATCCTCGACGACGCAAAGCAGCGCCACGGCCTCTCGACCGACCAGCGAGCGCGCAGCGTCGAGGGCGGCGTGATGGATGTCCTCGCGGCGCGTCGCCGCGACGAGTGCGTCGCCGGCGGCGCGCAGGATGCGCTCGCGCTTCACGGACCGCTCCTGCTGTCGCACCAGGCCGGCGATGCGGACGACGACGAGGGCGAAGAGGACGATCGACGCGATGTTGACGACGATCATGCGGTCCGTGTGCTCCAGCTCCTGCCACATCTCGATCACGGGCGCGATCACCGCCGCGGCGAGCAGCAGCCCGAGGCGGACGGGCTTGAGGCGCACGTCGCGCTCGGGTGCCGCCTGCTCGAGCTCGCGCATCGAGGGATGAAGCGCGGCAGCGCCCCAGAGCAGGTAGAACGCGATCCATCCGGCGTCCAGCGAGAGCTGCCCGGTGTAGACGCCGTTGAGCGTGACGATGCCGTAGACGAAGTCCGTCAGCAGGAGCGTGACGATGCTCGAGGCGAGCAGGTAGAAGGCGGGCGCACGCTTGCCGGCGTCGACGGCGAGCCGGATCGCCGCCGCGAGCAGCAGGATGTCGCCGAGCGGGTAGGCGATCGAGACCAGCTTGGGGATCAGCGTCAGCTGGTCGTCGCGGAGGTAGGGCGCGATCAGCGCCACCCACGAGATGAGGGCGAGCCCGAGCGTCATGATCAGCGAGTCGATGACGCCGGCGCGGTCGCCCTCGGGGTTGCGGCGCCGGACGAGCAGGAAGAGGCCCGCCATCAGCACGGGGTAGACGAGGATGTACGCCGCGTCGCCGAGTGACGGGAACGGCACCTCGCTCTCGAGCAGGAGCTCGTAGCTGTAGGTGTAGACGTCGCCGAGCCAGAACAGGAGGAGGCCGACCGCAAAGCACCACCACGGTGCGGGCGACGCCGGCCGGTAGAGACGAAGGCCGACCACGATCGCCACCACGGGCGAGAGCCCGAGGATGTTCATGACGATCGGGTTGCCGGCGAACGGCGGGACGAAGACGTAGAGGCCGCAGAGCAGCGCTCCCGCCGCGAGGTGAAGCTGCCACAGCGCCGGCCGACGCAACCCCCGGGCCCCCATCGTCAGACCACCTGCCAGGGCGGGTCGTCGACCGCGGAGCCGACGAGCTTCAGCTCGTCGCAGGCGGCAAGCTCCTCGAGCGCCCGGATCAGGGTGTCGACCTCAGCGTCGGTGTTGGCCGCCGTCAGCTGGATGCGGAAGCCGACTTCGGCCTTGGGCACGAGCGGAAACGCTGCGAGCGTCACATACACGCCGCGATCGAAGAGCAGCTGACCCACCTCGGCGATGCGCCGATAGTCCTGCAGCGGGATCTCGATGATCGGGAACCCGGATCGGTTCGGGGTGTCGACGCCGAGGCGCTCCAGGCAGTCGAGGACGCGGCGGGTGTGCTCGCACAGCACACGCCGGAGCTCGTCTCCGCGCTGCGCGTTGACGTCCAGGCCGGCGAGCACCGTCGCGAGCGACGCGACCGGCGACGGCCCCGAGTAGAGGTACGGAGGGGCGGCGACCTTCAGCAGGTCCTTCACGTCGGTCGGGCAGGCGATGAACGCGAGCAGCGAGGAATAGGCCTTCGAGAAGCCACCGACGAGCACGACGTTGTCGTACGTCTCGGCGAAGTGGCGGACCACGCTGTTGCCGCGCCGGCCGTAGGGGCTGCTCTCGCTCGGGTCGCGCTCCCCGATCACGCCGAAGCCGTGCGCGTCGTCGACGTAGAGCAGCGCGCCGTGCTCGCGGGCGACCGCCGCGAAGGCCGGGAGGTCGGGCGCGTTGCCGGTCATGCTGTTGACGCCGTCCATGCAGACGAGGCGGGTCGGGTCCCGCTCGGCGCGCAGGAGCTCGGCGAGGTGGTCGGGATCCTCGAACCGGAAGCGCTTGACCGCGGCGCCGCGGGATCGAGCGACCTGGCAGCCGTCGTAGATCGTCTTGTGTGCGCGCGCGTCCATGAAGATCGTCCCCGAGGCTGCGAGCAGCGGGATGACCGACATGTGGATGTGCGTGATCGTCGGCAGGACGAGCGAGTCCTCGGCGCCCAGCAGGTCGGTCAGCCGCTCCTCGATCTGCTCGTACAGCACGGGGCTGCCGAGCAGGCGCGACCAGCTGGGGTGCGTCCCCCAGGCGTCCAGGTACGCGGGGATCGCCTCGATGATCTCGCGGTCGAGGTCGAACCCGAGGTAGTTGCAGGACGCGAAGTCCGCCAGCCACCGGTCCCCGACGCGGATCATGCGCCCGTCGATCTCGTCGATGACCGCGTCCATCATGGGGTGAGACGCCTTGAGCGTCGACAGGTCGCGGACGGTCTCGAGCCAGTGGTCGATCCACGGCCGCCGCCCGTCCGCGCGCTTGGCAGCTCGGTCGATCGTCGAGAAAGAGGGGCGGGCGCTCATATGCCTCAACTAGATCGGCCGCACCAGGCAAGCGCTTGAACGCCTTGATCAGCTGACGGCGGCGAGCAGCCTTGGCGCAACCTGTTTCTTGCGGCTCATGACGCCCGGCAGGTCGACCACGCCGTCGTCCACGTCTCGCCCGAACGCCCGCTCGATGGCGAAGCGGTCGGCGCCGGAGAGGTACAACCGCGTGCCCTTGGCGATGATGTCGGTGACCATCAGGGCGGCGACCGCGACCCCTTCCTTCTCGCGCACCTCGTCGAGCGCCTTCAGCAGGTCGTCCTCGCGGTCGCGCAAATCCTCGCCGACGGTCTCGACCTGCGCGATGAGCAGCTTGTTGGCGCCCGCGTCGTACTCCTTCGCGTCGCGGGTGACGATCTCCTCGGCGGGGACTCTGGAGAGGTTCGACGTGCGCTCGAACATCTCCCGGCCGAACGCCTTCGCCTCGAGCGCGAGCACCTGCTCGAGATAGTCGATCACCGCGCGGTCGCGGTCGGTCGTGGTCGGCGAGTTGAGGATCACCGTGTCGGAGAGCACCGCGCCGAGGAGCATCGTGGCGGAGGGACGGCTCGGCTCCATCCCGCTCTGGCGGAAGCGCTCGATCACGAGCGTCGCCGTCGAGCCGACGGGGTCGAACGTCGCCAGCACCGGCACGCGCGTCTCGATCGAGCCGACGTGATGGTGGTCGAGTATCTCGACGATCTCGGCCTGCTCGACGCCCGCCACGCTCTGCGCCTCCTCGGCGTGGTCGACGAGCAGCACCCGCCGCGGCTGTGGGTTGATGAGGTCCGAGCGGGTCACGAGGCCGACCGGCTGCCCGCCCGAGTCGACCACCACGGCGGCCCGGTAGTCGACCTCCTGGATCATCTCGGAGACGTCGGCGGCGAGGTCGTCCGGCCGCACGGCGAGCGGCTCGCGGTCCATGAGGGCACGTGACGGCGCCGACAGCGTGATCATGCGGCTCGTGACGTAGGAGTCGAGCGGCGAGACGACGACCGCGATGTTGCGCTCGCGTGCCAGCTCGAGCACCTCGTCCGAGGGCTTCGCCCCATTGCTCGTCACGAGCAGTGCGACGCCGACCTCGATCGCGATCCGCTGGGCGTCCGGCCGGTTGCCGACCACCACCACGTCGCCGGCGCTGAACCCGAGCGGGAGTGACTCCGTGGCCATCGCCAGCACCCACACGCGCCCGCTCACCTCCCGGTCTTCCTCGCCGGCGAGCAGCTCGCCCTCGAGCACGCCCGCGATCGCCCCGACCGCCGTCGGCGCGTCGAGCCGCGACGCCTCGCGCGACTCGCGCACGTAGCGCCGCGCGAGCTGGCGCTCGGTCATGACGCCCGTCAGCTCGCCCCCGTCGGCCACCACCGGCACGAGGTCGACCTCGTCGCGGGCCATGATCAGACCCACCTCCCGCACCGGCTCGGTGTGGCGCGCCAGCGGGAACTTCTCCCGCATCACGTCCTGCACGCGCAGCATCACATGGGGGAGCAGCTCCGGCTCGTCCGCTCCGCTCTGCTCGAGCACCCAGCGCGTCTGGGCGTTGCACTCGCCGAGCCGGACCGGCACGTAGTCGTTGCGCGGGTCGAGGCGCCGCTTGAGCTCCGCGTAGCCGATCGCGGACGCGATCGAGTCGGTGTCCGGGTTGCGGTGGCCGGTCACGTAGATGAGTGACACGCCGCAGATATTGGACCTCTGTCCGTCAGCATGTCGTCATGGCCACTTGCACGCACATCGACACGGTCGAGTTTCTCGAGCTCCCCGGCGAGGTCGCCGGCTGTGAGGAGTGCCTCGCCACCGGCAGCCGCTGGGTCCACCTGCGGATGTGCCAGTCGTGCGGCCACATCGGCTGCTGCGACAACTCGCCCGGCCGCCACGCGACCGGCCACCACGCCGAAACCGGCCACCCGATCATCCGGTCGGCCGAGCCCGGCGAGGACTGGAGCTGGTGCTACGAGGACGAAGTGATGTTCCGGCTCACGCGGCCGCGGCCGGAGCCATGACCTCGCGCGCGAGGTCGGCGAGGACGTCGGCCAGGCGCGCGGTCAGCTCGGGGTCCGCGAGCGAACCGTCGTCGGTGAACGCGCTGTCGGCCATCCCGACCGGGAGCTCGTTCTCGACGACGTCGGCGCCGCTCGCCTTGAGCACCTTGCGCACCTCGGCCTGAGCCCAGACGGCGCCGAAGAGGCCCGTGCTGGACCCGATCACCGCGCTGGGCTTGTGCCGCAGCACGTTGTCCGGGAACGGGCGCGACGCCCAGTCGAGCGCGTTCTTGAGACCGCCGGGCAGCGACGCGTTGTACTCGGGCGTGGCGATCAGCAGCGCGTCGGCGTCGTCGATCGCGTCGAGCAGATCGCGGACGCTCGCGGGCGGGTCGAGCTCGAGGTCCTGGTCGAAGATCGGGAGCGAGGCGAGGCCGTCCCACTCCACGAGCTCCACTCCGGGCGGCAGGACGTCGCCTGCCGCCCGGAGCAGCTTGCGGTTGTGGGAGCCCCGGCGGACGCTGCCCGCGATGCCGAGGATCCGCATCGGAGCTAGTCCTGCTCGACGAGCGAGAGCTCGACGGTCAGCGTGACCTCGTTGGCGAGCGCCTTGCCGCCCGAGGGCAGCGGGGCGTTCCAGTTCATGTCGAACTCGGTGCGGTCGAGCTGGGCCTCGAGGTTCAGATGCCCGCGCGTGCTGCCGAAGGCGTCGCCCTCCGGCGCGATCCACGTGCCGTTGGCGGTGACGGGCCGCGTGATGCCCTTGATGGTCAGCTCGCCCTCGACGGAGACCGTGCCGTCCTCGCGGACGTCGAGATCGCCGGAGGTGTAGACGACCTCGGGATGGTTCTCGGCGTCGAAGAACTCGGCGGAGAGGACGTGGGCGCGGAACTGCTCGGGCGTGCGGATCGAGATCGACTCGACCCTGGCACGACCCTCGAGGCGGCCGTCGGTCAGCGTGGCCTGGACGTCGTCGAGCGTGCCGCGGAACAGGGAGACACCCTGGTAGCGGACGGAGAAGCCGAAGCTCGAGTGGACGGGATCGGCGGCGTAGGTGCCCTGCAGGGCGGTGGCGGTGCTCATTGGAAGCGTTCCCCTTCGGTGGCTGGTTTCGCGTAACCGTACCGCAGTCCGGTTATGCTCGTCAGCAGCGTAGCGCAGATTGCTTGCAGACGCAACTACCCTCCGCGGCGCATCATCTTGGGGCGCCCTCACGGGCGTCGACACGGCGCGACGAGTACCGCGCTCAGCCGCAGCGATACTGAACACGCATGCCCACCGAGCCGATCGCTTACCTGGACGAGGTCGTCGCCCGCCTGCGCCGGCTCGCCGGGGACCGGCTCCTCGGCGTCTGGCTGATGGGCTCGGCGGCGCTCGGCGACTTCGATCCCTCCCGCAGCGACCTCGACGTCCAGGCCGTGACGACCGAGCGGCTGCCGCTGCCGGACCGCGAGGCGATCGTCGCCTCGCTCGAGCACGAGGCGCTGCCCGTCCCCGCCCGCGGCCTCGAGCTTGTCGTCTACGCGCGCGAGGATCTCGAGGACGCCGCGTACCAGCTCAATCTCAACACCGGGCCGCGGATGGACCGGCACGTGAGCTTCGACCCCGACGGGGACCCACGCTTCTGGTTCGTGATCGACCTCTCGATCGGCCGCGCACACGCGCGAGCCCTCACCGGGCCGGAGGCCGCGGCCGTGCTCCCGGCGTTCCCGCGGCCGCTCGTCGCCGCCTCCCTGCGCGAGGCGCTGGCGTTCTTCGCGGCCGAGGACCCGACGGGTGCCCAGCTCGTGCTGGCCGCGTGCCGCGCATGGGCGTGGGCCGCCGAGGACACGTGGTACTCGAAGGGCGAGGCCGCGCGGTGGGCGCAAGCGCAGCTCGACGACCCGGGGCCGGTCGTGCGCGCCCTCGCGCTGCGCGCCGGGGCAGACGGCCCCGGGCTGACGCGCGCGGAGCGCGAGGCGGTCGTCGCCCGGGCCGAAGCGGCCGTGATGAGCGCATCCGCATGACCAGCACCCGCGGTTAGTCTCCCTCTGGGTGGCAAAGAGCGAGTACACGACGATCGAGGCGGCGGGGCAGGAGGTGCGGCTCTCCAACCCGGCCAAGGTCTACTTCCCCAAGCCGGGCTGGACGAAGCTCGACCTCGCCCAGTACTACCTCGACACCGCGGACGCGGTGCTGGTGCACCTGCGCGAGCGGCCGACGGTGATGAAGCGCTTCGTGAACGGCATCCGCGAGGAGCCGATCTGGCAGAAGCGGGTGCCGCAGAAGGTCCCCGAGTGGCTGCAGACGGCGACGGTGTCGTTCCCGTCGGGGCGCACCGCCGAGGAGCTCGTGGCCAACGACGCCGCGCACCTCGTGTGGGCGGTGAACCTCGGCGTCATCGACTTCAACCCGTGGCCCGCGCGGCGGGCGGACCTCGACCACCCGGACGAGCTGCGGGTGGACCTCGATCCGACGCCGGGGATCGGGTGGGATGACGTGCGGCGCACCGCGATGGTCGTCCGCGAAGTGCTCGCGGAGCACGGCCTGCGCGGCTACCCGAAGACCTCGGGGTCCAAGGGCATGCACGTGAACGTGCGGATCGAGCCGCGCTGGAGTCACCTCGAGGTGCGACGCGCCGCGTTGGCGCTCGCCCGCGAGGTCGAGCGCCGCGCGCCGGACCTGGCGACGAGCAAGTGGTGGAAGGAGGAGCGCCACGGCGTGTTCGTCGACTACAACCAGAACGCACGCGACCGCACGGTCGCCTCCGCCTACTCGGTCCGCCCGACCCCCGACGCCCGGGTGTCGACCGCGCTCGGATGGGACGAGGTGTCGGACGTGGAGCCCGGCGACCTGCGGCTCGACACGCTCGGCGAGCGCTTGCGCACGGTCGGCGACCCCGCCGCCGACATCGACCAGCAGCCGGGCTCGCTCGACGCCCTGCACGACCTCGCGCGGCGCGACGAGGAGGAGGGCCTCGGCGACGCTCCGTGGCCGCCGCACTTCCCCAAGCAGAAGGACGAGCCCAAGCGCGTCCAGCCGAGCCGCGACCGTGACCGTCCCACCCACCGCGGCCGCGCCGGCGACCCCCAGCCCGGCGGCCCGCCGCCCGGCGTCAGCACCGGAGGACTGCAGCGCGGGTTCGGATCCAAGCCGAGGACGGGCCAGGGGTACGAAGAGGAGTTCGACGACTAGCCGGTCGCTCGGCAGCGAGGAGCGACGTGACAGCGGCCGCTCGCGCTCACGCGTTCGCGCGCCAATCCTTCCCGATGTCTCGCATCAGTGCTGGGTACACGATCAGGCGCCGGAACGGCAGGATCGCGGCCATGTACGCGGTCCCGAACAGCCCGTTCGGCTTCACCAGGACGGCCATCTGGCCGCGGTAGCGGCCGGTCCCGTCGGGGACCCAGCCGATGTGCATCACGGCGTGCGCGGTCCGGTTGGCGATCTCCGCCGCCCACTCGTCTTCGAGCACGTAGAGCGAGGTGAACGGGAGCCTGGCGAAGTCGGGGCCGGGCGCCTCGCACAGATCCGCCGGCAACCGGTCGCGGAGCGTCGGCCGCTGCGAGTCTCGGCCGGCGTCGTGATCATCCCAGCCGAGCAGCTCCCCGACCTTCCACCGGATTGCGAAGAGCGCGCGGGCGGCCCGGGAGGGGCTCGTCGACGTGTCGCCGACGGCGATCTGCTGGACCAGCCGTGGCAGGTCGTCCGGACCGCCGGGTGTCGGCAGCGCCCACACATCCTCGAGCCGGAAGTCTCGCGCGAGCTCGTGGATCCGCCAGGGCCGGGAGGTGTGCGCGGTGTTCGGGAGCCTCACCGAGACAACATCGCACACGGCCCATGACGGCTACGGGACGGCGTGCGACGGAGATCAGGCGCCGTCGCGCCAAGCCGGTGTCAGCGGCCGACCACGCGTGTTTGCGAGACCCGGTCCGGCGGGTGGATGGAAGACAACCGATTCCCTGAACAGGAGGACCGCATGTCGACCATCGAGCAGTCCATCGAGCTGGATGTTCCCGTCCAGACGGCGTACAACCAGTGGACGCAGTTCGAGGAGTTCCCGAGGTTCATGGAGGGCGTCGAGGAGATCCGCCAGATCGACGACCGCCACATGCACTGGGTCGCCGAGTTCGGCGGGAGCCGCCACGAGTGGGACGCCGAGATCACCGAGCAGCTCCCCGACGAGCGCGTCGCGTGGCGGAACACCGACGGCAAGGAGAACGCCGGCGTCGTCACGTTCCACAAGCTCGACGACAGCCACTCGCGCGTGATGGTCCAGATGGACTTCGTGCCCGAGGGGATCAAGGAGAAGATCGGCGACGCCCTCGGCGCCCCCGACCGGCGCGTGAAGGGCGACCTCGAACGCTTCAAGGAGCTGATCGAGTCGCGCAGCGGCGAGACCGGCGCCTGGCGCGGCGAGGTCCCGCGCGACTCGTAGCGCTCCGACAGCCGCGCCGGCCCGCGCCGCTTGATCCGAGCGCGGCCGGCCTCGTCGGCCCCGTGCCGGCCGAGTCCGGCTACACCGACGCGTTCGTCATGGGCGCGATCGCCTCGGGCTGCGCCCTGCTCGCCGCGGCGCTCCTGCCGGGACGCCGTTAGCGGCTGCGCACCGCGATCGAGAAGCGGGCAGTGAACGGGCTGCCCGGGATAGCGCGCCGCAGCCCGGTGCCGGTGCGCAGGGCGTTTGTCGGCGCCGTCATCGGCTCCGGGCACACGAACTGCGTGCCGGCGGGCGAGAAGACCTGTGCCACCGGATAGCCCTCGTGATGGGTCACGGCGATCTCGCGGCTGCCGCCCGCGATCGTGAAGGCGGCGCCGTCGGCGATCCCGTCGAAGCTGTCGTCGAATCCGCGGTCGCCGAGCGCGAACTGCTCGGCGGGGCGCGGCCAGGCGGACCCGGTGGGGAGCCTGCGCGCGTCGAGCTCGAGCTGTCGCCGCGGCGGCGCGGTCAGCTCCCAGCGCGAGCGGTCGACGCCCGGCAGACGCAGGTACGGGTGGTAGCCGAAGGCGATCGGCACCGGCGCGCCGCCGGTCGGGGTCACGGTGGTGGCGAGCCGGAGCGCGCCCGGCGTGAGCGAGACCTCCACGACGACGTCGTGTGGAAACGGGAACCCCTCGAGCAGCGCGCGGTCGGCCGCGAAGTCGAGCCGCGCGGCGAGCCGCGCGGAGTTTGCGTTCGCATCGGCGCCGAGCACCGTCCAGCCGGGGTGGGCGGCCACAAGCCCGTGCATCGGCAGCCCCTGCTCGTCGCTGCGGCGCGGCGGGCCGGCCGGCAGCCGCACGTGGTGCCCGTCCACCTCGTACTCCTCACCGGCCAGCCGGTTGGCCCACGGGTGCAGGAACGGCAGGCCCATGACCGCGCCCGTGTCGCGGTAGGCGGCGAGCCCGCCGCGGCGGTCGAGCAGCTCCTCGCCCGCGTGGCGCAGCGACGCGCCGACCATGCCGAGCGACGGCACGAACGCCGCCTCGAGCTCGCCGGCGACAAGCGTGACCGCCTCGAAGCCGTCGATCGCCTCTTGGTGGACGTCAGCGGCCGTCGACGGCCTCGCGTAGCCGGTCCTGAACCGTCTCCGGCTCCCCCGTCCCGTCCACGCGCTCGAGCAGCCCGCGGTCGCCGTAGTAGCCGATCAGCGGCTCGGTCGCGTCGTGGTACACCCGCAACCGCTCCCGGACGACCTCGGGGCTGTCGTCCTCGCGCCCACGCAGGGCCAGCCGCCTGACGACCTCGTCGTCGGGCACGTCGATCAGCACCGCGGCGTCGAGCGTGCGGCCGCGCGCGGACAACCCCTGCTCGAGCGCCTCGGCCTGGGCGACCGTGCGCGGGAAGCCGTCGAGCAGGAAGCCGTCGACCTTCTCGGCGTCGAGCCGCCCGAGCAGCATCGCGACGACGATCTCGTCCGGGACCAGCTCGCCGAGCTCGATGAAGGCGCTCGCACGCCGCCCGATCTCCGTGTCGGCGTCGCGCTCCTCGCGCAGCTGCTCGCCCGTGGAGAGGTAGAAGAGCCCGAGCTCATCGCTCAGATCCACCGCCTGAGTGCCCTTTCCCGCGCCAGGCGGGCCGAGGATCACGAGGTTCTTGGGGGCGGCCATCGCGCGGCGACGATATCCGAGGTCTGCGACGCCGGGCGCCACGGTACGGCCTCTAGCGCGCGGCGTGTTCGTGCGGCGAGAGGGATGACAACGTTGTCAGCCAGGTGCAGGACAGCAAGCGCGAGCCCGTTTCGATCCCGGCGAACGTCAACGGCGGCTGGGTAGGGAGGTTGAGGTGCCGTCCGCGGTGCAGAGGTGGACGCGCGCGGTCGTTCCGGCGAGGGCGTGGCCGGTGGGGTGCCGTGCATAAGTGGACAATGTCCCGCTCCGGAAAGTGGGCGTGTGCACTTACAGGCCGCGGGCGGTGTACAACCGGCCACCCGCCGGTTTCCGTGTCGCTCGTGGCCGGTTGGTGCACCCTCACCGCCGCCAGGCTCCCCACCCTCCCTACCCAGCGCAGTTGACGTTGACGTTGACCTCCGCCCGCACCGACACGGCGATCAGGTAGAACCCGCTACGTGCCCTGGACCAACTGGGTCGGCAACCAATCCTTCACGCCCGCGACGCTCGAACGGCCGCGTGACGAAAACGAGGTGGTCGACGCCGTACGGCGAGCCAGGAAGGTCCGGGTAGCCGGAGCCGGCCACTCCTTCACCCCCATCGTCGAGACCGAAGGCACGCTGCTCGACCTGAGCGCTATGCGCGGCGTGACCTCCACCGGCGCCAGGCGCAAGCGGGTCACGGCGCTCCCCGGCACGCTGATCCGCGACTTCTACGAGCCGCTGTGGGACGCGGGGCTGGCGCTGCGCAACCAGGGCGACATCGACACCCAGCAGATCGCGGGCGCGGTGGCGACCGCGACGCACGGCTCGGGGATCGGCAACCCCAGCCTCTCGGGGTTCGTGCGCGGCGCGCGGCTCGTGACCGCCGCCGGCGAGATCCGCGAGATCGGCGAAACAGAGCCTGAGCTGCTGCGCGCCGCCCAGGTCTCGATCGGCATGCTCGGCGTGGTCACAGAGCTCGAACTCGAGGTGACCGAGGCCTACCGGCTCAAGCAGCAAGTCGTCGTGTGGCCGTGGGAGGAGGTGATCGAGCGCTGGGACGAGCTCGTCCGCGACCACCGGCACTTCGGGTTCTTCTGGCTGCCGACCGAGGAGTCCGGCGCGCTCTACAACCTCGAGGCCCACGGCGAGAGCCTCGTGGACCGCTGCTACGTGAAGATCTACGACGAGGCGGCGCCCGACGAGCCCGACGACGACACGCCCGGCCGGCGCGTCGACCGCAGCTACCGGATCTACCCGATGGTCTACGACCCCAACTTCCACGAGCTCGAGTACTTCGTGCCGCTCGAGCGCGGGCCGGACGCCCTGCAGGCCACGCGCGAGCTGATGCTGGCCAGCCTGCCCGACTCGGTCTACCCGATGGAGGTCCGCACCGTCGGTCCCGACGACGCGTTCCTCTCCCCCAGCTTCGAGACGGCCACGACCGTCATCTCGGTCTCGGGCCGGCCCGGCACCGACTACTGGGGCTACCTGCGGGCCGTCGACGCCCTCCTCGCCGGCTTCGACGCGCGCGTGCACTGGGGCAAGCTGCACTTCCTCACCCCCGAGCGGCTGCACGCCCTGTATCCGCGAGCGGACGACTTCATCGCAGCTCGCCGAGAGCTCGATCCCGACGGCGTCTTCCTCAACGACCACCTGCGGCCGCTGTTCGAGTGAGCATGGACAGCGGATCGCCGAGAACCGACGCGAGGTCCGCCTTCTCGCGCGAGCGGCGCCGGCTGGCACTCGCCCAGATCGCGGCGCGCCTGCGCAACGAGCCGGACGACGTCTCGGCCATGCTCCCGTTCGAGGAGGTCGTGGCGGCCCTGGGGCGCACGAGCCAGCGCGACGCGGGCGTGCAGACCATCCCGCTGGACTCGATCGTCGGGACCGTCGACCGCCGCCGCGGCGAGTTCGACCGCGAGTTCCGCCCCGCGTCGAGCGACGTGCGCGGGCGGTGGGAGCGGATCGCCGCCGCACGCCGCCGCGGCGAGGCGATGCCGCCGATCGACGTCTACCGCATCGGCGACCTGCACTTCGTCCAGGACGGCCACCACCGCGTCTCCGTGGCGCGCGCCATGGGCGACACCGAGATCGACGCGCACGTCACCGAGGTGCGGACCAAACTCGGCGCCGGCCGCGAGCTCACCCTCCGCGACCTCCCGCTCAAGCAGCACGAGCGCATCTTCCACGAGCGGATCCCGCTCGCTCCCGCCGCCCGGGCCCGGATCAACCTCACCGACGAGTGGCGGTACGCGCAGCTCGCCACGCTGATCGAGGCCTGGGGCTACCGGGCGAGCCACGCCCGCGGGCACCTGCTCTCCCGCGAGGAGATGGCCGAGGCGTGGTTCCGCGACGAGTACGAGCCCGTCGTCGCCGTGCTCCGGGAGGCCGAGTTCGGCGGCCCCGGCACCGAGACCGAGCGCTACCTGCGGATGGCCATGCTCCGCTACCTGCTGCTGCAGACGCACGACTGGACCGACGAGATCGTCGAGCGGCTGTTCGGGGAGGTGCGCCCGCCCGGCCGCGACGACGACACGATGGTCCACCAGCTGCTCAAGGAGATGGAGTGAGGCTCTGAGGAACCTCCCTGCCTCCGCTTAGGTTCCTCACAGGGTCGTCCAGTGAACTGCAGGGCATGATTCGAGTAGCAGTGATCGACGGTCACCCCGCGATGCGCGCCGGCATCGAGGCGCTGCTCTCCTCGGCCGATGACATCGCCGTCGTGGCCGGCGCCTCCGGCGAGCTCAACGAGGTGGCGCACATGCTGTACGCCACGACGCCCGACGTCGTCGTCGTCGAGGACGCCCCGGGGCGTGCCGACGGCATCGAGCTCTCCCGCCTGATCAAGAGTCACGTCCCCTCTCCCCAGGTCGTCCTCTACGCCGACGGCTTCGACGCCGGCGCGGTCGCCTCCGCCATGCTCGCCGGCGCCGATGCGCTGGTCGACTCCCGCGGCGACGAGCGCGTCCTTGCAGCCGCCATCCGGTCGGCCGCGCGCGGCGCGCCGACGTTCCCCGAGCTCGACCCCCAGGCCGCCGCGGCGCTCGAGCGCCGGCTGCCGGCCGAGGACCAGGACATCCTGCGGATGCGCCTCGCGACGCTGTCGCTGCGCGAGATCGCGGGCCTGCTGCGCGTCGACGCCGGCACGCTGCGCGAGCGCATGCGGACGATGATCGCGGCGCTGCGTGTGCCGGCGCCCGCGCCTCAGTAGGCGAAGTCGGCGGGCTCGATGAACCCACTGCGCAGCGCGGCGATGAACACGCGGCCCGTGGCCTCGGGGCCGTAACCGCCGAACCAGCCGAAGAGCTTCTGCGTGCCATGGCCGATGATGAGCGGCCCGACGACGCCGCGGGATGCGAGTCTGGCCAGGTCCACGTCCGTTCCGTCCGTCTCGAAGTCTCTCTCCGAGGTCCGCTCGCCGGGCGCCGATCTGAAACGGTACGCGGCGTGCTGTTGAGGCGGCTGATGGAGATCGAGGTGTCGGCGCTGTGCGACGCCGACAAGAGCCTGCCGGTGGTCGATCCGGCGATCCGGGCGATGGTGCCCGACGTGCGGATGGCCGGCCCGGCGCTGACCGTCGTCGCCGAGGACGACCACCTGCCCGTGTTCAGCGGCCTCGCCGAGGCCTCGGCGGGCGACGTGCTGGTCGTCGTCACGGGCGGTCGCCGGCTGGCGGTCGCCGGCGAGCTGTTCGCCACCGAGGCGGCTCGGCGGGGCCTGGCCGGGATCGTGATCGACGGCTTCTGCCGCGACGTGCACGGCCTGCGCCGGCTCGGCCTGCCGGTCTTCGCGCGCGGCACGATCCCGATGTCCGGCTCGACCGTCTCGCGCGCGGCGCTCGGCGAGCCGGTCCGCTGCGGCGGCGTCGACGTCGCGGCCGGCGACGTGGTGTTCGGCGACGACGACGGGATCGTGATCGCACCGCCCGAGCGGCTCGAGGCGGCGCTCGAGACCGGCGAGGCGATCGCACGTGCCGAGCGGGCGATGCTCGAGGCCATGGGGCGCGGCGAGCGGCTGCACGACCTCACGACCTACGACGAGCACGTCGCGCGGCTCGACCGCGGCGAGTCCAGCGCGCTGGCCTTCCGGGTCGATGGCTGAGCCGTCTGCGGCCCGCCGGTGGACCGACGCCGACTTCGCGCGCCGGACGCGCAACCGTGGAGACGCCGAGCTGAACGCGATCCTGGCCGGCGCGCCTCCGGGCGTGCTCTCGCTGATGGGCGGGTTCCCCAACCCGGCCACGTTCCCGGCCGACGCCCTCGACGAGCTGGTGGCGGCGCTGCTGCGCGACGACCCGGCGGGGGCGCTCCAGTACGCGCCGGTCGAGGGCATTCCGAGCGTGCGCGAGTTCCTGCTCGACCGCCAGGAGCAGCTCCAGGGGCGGCGGCCGGAGGCGCCCGAGCTGATCGTGACCAGCGGCGGCATGGAGTGCATCGCGCTGGCGTGCCAAGCCTTGATCGACCCGGGCGACGCGGTCGTCGTCGAGGCGCCCACGTACCTCGGGGCGCTGATGGCCTTCGCGGGGGTCGAGGCCGATGTCCACGGGATCGAGATGGACGAGGACGGGATGCGCGTCGACCTGCTCGAGGAGCGGCTGGCGGGCGGGCTGGGGCCGAAGCTCGTCTACGTGATCCCGGAGTTCCAGAACCCGAGCGGGCGCACGCTGTCACTGCCGCGCCGCCACGAGCTGGTCGAGCTCTGCCGGCGCTACGGCGTGCTGATCCTGGAGGACGTCGCGTACCGCGAGATCGCGTTCGACGACGGCGCCGCGCCGCCGAGTCTGTGGTCGCTGGCCCCGGACGTCGTGGTGCAGGCGGGGACGTTCTCGAAGATCTTCTGCCCTGGGGTGCGGCTCGGCTGGGCAGCCGGCCCGGTCGACGTGATCGCCCAGATGGCGGCCGCGAAGCAGACCACCGACCAGTGCGCGGGAGGCTTGGGGCAGCGGATCGTCGAGGCCTACGGCCGTGCCGGTCACTTCGAGCGCCGCATCCCCGGAGCGCGCGCTCTCTACGCGTCTCACTGGCGGGCGGTCGAGCGTGCGCTGCGCGAGCACATGCCGGCGGGGTGCGTGTGGAGCGAGCCCGCCGGCGGGTTCTTCACCTGGCTCTCGCTGCCGGGGATCGACACCGTCGCCATGCGGCCGGCCGCCCTGGACGCGGGCGTTGCCTACGTCCCCGGCGTCCCGTTCTACCCGGACGGCGGCGGGCGGAGCGAGCTGCGGCTCTCGTTCAGCTTCCTCGGGGAGGACGAGCTGGAGACCGCGGTCGCGCGGCTGGCGGGGGTGGTGGCGCGGGCAACGTCAACTGCGGCTGGGTAGGGAGGCAGGTCGGCCCTGGGCGTACACAAAGGGGACAACCGCGTCATCTGAGCCGGTGGTTGGCCGGTTCTACACCGCCCGGGTACGGAAAGCGGACACGAGCCCCTCGCGACGTCGTGATTGTCCACTTTCCGTCAACCACTCTCGCTACCCCGCGCGTTGACGTTCGCGCGGGGTGACGAAGCCGCAGGAAGTGGCCGCACCCAGGTCTCGACCTTCACACCTTCGGTTGCCCACCGACCCCGCCGCGGTTACAACTGAGCCGTGTCCGACCCGCGCATCGGCTCCGTGCTCGCCGGCCACCGCATCGAGCGGGTGCTCGGCCGTGGCGGCATGGGCGTCGTGTACGCGGCCGTCGACCTGTCGCTCGAGCGGACCGTCGCGCTGAAGCTGATCGCGCCCGAGCTGGCCGAGAACGCCGGCTTCCGGCGGCGCTTCATCGCGGAGTCGCGGGTCGCCGCGTCGCTCGACCATCCGAACGTCGTGCCGATCTTCCGGGCCGGCGAGGAGGACGGTGCGCTGTTCCTGGCCATGCGGTTCGTCGACGGCGACAACCTCGGCACGATCGTCCTGCGCGACGGGCCGCTCGCGCCCGGTCGCGCCGCGGGGCTGCTGGCGCAGGTCGCCTCCGCCCTCGACGCGGCCCACGGCCGTGACCTCGTGCACCGCGACGTGAAGCCCGCGAACGTGCTCGTGACGGCGGCGGACCACTGCTACCTGACCGACTTCGGGCTCGTCGAGGACCTTGGCGCCACCACCGGCGCGACGCGCAGCGCGGAGGTGCTGGGCACGCTCGACTACCTCGCTCCGGAGCGTATCCGGGGCGGCGCCACGGGCCCGTGGACCGACGTCTACGCGCTCGGATGCGTGCTCTTCTTCGCCCTTACCGGCCAGGTCCCGTTCCCGCTCGAGGTGCCGGAGAGCAAGCTCTGGGCGCACATCTCCGAACCGCCGCCGCGGGCGTCGGACGCCGGGGCACCGGAGGCCTTCGACGCGGTGATCGCCACCGCGCTGGCCAAGCAGCCGCGCGACCGGCACGAGGGCGCGGCGGCGTTCGCGGCCGCGCTGCTGGCCGCGGCCGGCGCCGACGCACCCGCCCCGCCGGCCGCCGGCGCCGCCGTCGCCGCGGCTCGCGAGGCGCTGCGCGGCCCCGAGGCGGAGGCGCTGCTCGACCGTGTCGCCCGCGCCGCCGAGCGGGTGCAGGCGCTGCACGAGACGGTCGCCGACGAGCCGCCGGAGCGGATCAGCCGACGGCTCGCCGAGGTGCGGGCCGGGCACGAGGCCGGCAAGGCCGCGCGGGTCGACGCGCTCGCGCGCCGGCTCGCGAGCCAGCAACGCGCGCAGGCGCAGCTCGAGACTCTGGCGGGCCGGCTCGATCGCGTGCTCGCCGAGCTCGACGGCGCCTGCCGCCGCGCCCGCGCCGGCGGAGAGCCGGAGCTCGCAGAGCTCGCCCACGCGCTCGACGAGCTGGAGCCGGCGGCCGCATGACCGCCCCCCACCGCTCGACCCCCGCCGAGCTGCAGGCGCGGCTTCAGGCCGAGCGCCGCGGGGTCCCGTTCCTCGTCCTCCACGACGGGGCGGACCGCCAGCTCATCCACGAGCTCGCTCCGGGCACGGTGACCGTCGGGCGCAGCGCGGACTGCGACCTGACGCTGGGCTGGGATCGCGAGGTCTCGCGCCTGCACGCCCAGCTCGAGGCGACCGGCGCGCAGTGGGTCCTGGTCGACGACGGGATGTCGCGCAACGGCTCCTTCGTCAACGGGGAGCGCGTCGTCGGCCGACGGGTCCTACGTGACGGCGACCGCCTCGTGTTCGGCGACACGCCCGTGATCTACCGCGCCGCCCCGAGGCATGGGGACAGCTCGACGGTGGTGGTGGCCGAGAGCCCGGCGGCGATGCACCTCACGCCCACGCAGCGCCGGATCCTCGTGGCGCTGTGCCGGCCCGTGCGCGACTCGGCGTTCGCCACGCCCGCCACGAATCGCGACATCGCCGAGGAGGTCCATCTCAGCGTGGACGCCGTCAAGGCGCACCTGCGCTCCCTGTTCGAGCGCTTCGGCCTCGCGGACCTCCCGCAGAACCAGAAGCGCGCGCGGCTCGCTGCGGTCGCGCTCCTGCAGGGCGTGGTCACCGCCCGCGACTGACGGGGTGGGACCGCCGCCACCCAGGGTGCCTACCGCCGCGCGCCGGCCGGCCCGAGCATGACCGCATGCTCACCCTCCCGTTCCAGACCAGGCGGCGCCGGGCGTTCATCGAGACCTACTCGTTCCCGGCCGCGCTGCGCGCGAAGCTGCGCAACACGTTCGACGACGACCGCCAGGTCGCGATCGCCCTCGAGGGCCTGCGCGAGTGGTACCTGGCGTGCCTGACCGCGCGCGGCCAGATGCTGGGCATGCCCTCGCGGGCGGTCGACGTCGCGTGGCACGAGATGATCCTCATCACCCGCGAGTACCACCACTTCTGCGAGCGGGCGTTCGGCAGCTACCTGCACCACACGCCCGAGTCGGCCATGGACGAGCCGATGAACTCGAGCCTCGCGAACACGCTGGCCATCGTCGAGAGCCAGTCGCTGACGGTGGCGGGCGTGCCGCTGCTGTTCGCCGTCGACGAGGAGCTCGAAATGAAGGACGGCTTCTTCTGGCGGGCGCATGACATCGAGCGGATCCGCAGCAGCCAGGACACCGTTCAGACCCTGCGCGGCGGCGGCTTTGCCTCGACCGCGCACGCCTGGGGCGGCTGCGCAGGCAGCGGCGACGGTGGCGGAGGCGGCTGTGGCGGCGGCGGCTGCGGCGGAGGCGGCTAGCCCTCCAGGCCGACGACGTCATAGGCGTCGGTGGGCCGGGCGAAGCCCGCCAGCACCAGCTCGCCGAGCGGCTGGGCGATGACGATCGCCTCGGCGGCGGAGTGGACCCGGCGGCTGACGACGATCTGGCCGGGCTCGGCCGCCTCGGACAGCCGCTCGGCGAGCAGGGTGACGCCCCCGATCGCGCCGTACTCCCAGCGGCCCTCGAACCCGACGCGACCGAGCGTGGCGTGCCCCTGGGCGATCCCGATCGCGAGGTGCAGGTCGTACCCCGAGCGGCTCCAGCCCTCGGCCAGCTCCCAGACGCGGTTGCGCACCGCCACCGCCATCCGGACGGCGCGCTCGGGCGCGTCGGTACACGGCAGCGGGTCGTTCAGGTACGCCATCACCCGGCCGCCGCTGAAACGATCGAGCGTGGCCTCGAAGCGATGCAGCTCCTCGCCGACCCCCGCGTGGTACTCCCCCAGCACCTCCATGACCTCCTCGGGCTCGACGGCCTCGGCGAAGGCGCTGAAGCCCCGCAGGTCGCAGACGAGCACGGTGATCTCGCGCCGGTGGCTCTCGAGGAACGACTCGTCGCCCGACGAGACGACGAGGTCGGCGACCTGCGGGGCCAGGAAGCGCCGCAGGCGCCGCATGCGCTCGAGCTCCTCGACCTGCTCCGCCACGCGCTGCTCGAGCCGGCGGCTGAACTCCTCCAGCTCGGCGGTCTGCGTCGTGATCGTGTCGTGGTAGCGCTTGATCCGCAGCAGCGAGCCCACGCGGGCGAGCAGCTCGGCCTGGTCGAACGGCTTCGTCACGAAGTCGTCGGCCCCGGCCTCGAGTGCGCGGCGCTTCTCGTGGTCGCCGCTGGCCGTCATCGTGACCACCGGCAGGAAGCGCGTCGCCTCGTCGGCGCGCAGCCGCCGGCAGACCTCGTAGCCGTCCATGCCCGGCATCACGATGTCCAGCAGCACGAGCTCCACATCCCCGGCGGCGATCCGGTCCAGGGCCTCCTCCCCCGAGCTCGCGGTGGCGACCGCGTGGCCGTGAGGCGTGAGTACGGCCTCGAGCAGCCGCACGTTCTGCGGCACGTCGTCGACGACGAGGATCACCGGACCAGCCTTCCCACCCGCTCCGGGAGCGAGCGCACGTCGACCGGCTTCTCGAGGTAGTCGTCGAAGCCGGCCGCGAGGCAGCGGTCGCGATCCTCCTTCATCGCCAGCGCGGTGACGGCCGCGACGGGGATCGCCGCGGTCGCCGTGTCGGCGCGCAGCCGTCGCAGCGCCTCCACGCCGCCGATGCCCGGCAGCTGGACGTCCATGAGGATCGCGTCGGGCTGCTCCGAGCGGGCGAGGACGATTCCCTGCTCGGCGTCGCCGGCCTCCAGCACCCGGTAGCCGGCGTGGCCGAGCACGTCCCGCAGCAGCTTGCGGTTGAGCGGGTTGTCCTCGACGACGAGCACCGTGCTCATGCCAGCTCCAGCGCCTCGAGGATCTGCTCGCGCCGGACCGGCTTGACGAGGTAGCCCGCCGCGCCGAGCGCGAGCCCCTTGGACCGCTCGTCGAGCATCGACACGACGACCACGGGCAGCGCGGCGGTCGCGGGGTCGCCCTTGAGGCGGGCGAGCAGCTCCCAGCCGTCGACGTCCGGGAGCAGGATGTCGAGGATCACCACCCGCGGGAGCAGCTGCTGCGCCAGCTCGAGACCGGCGGCGCCGTCGCGCGCCACGACGACCCGGTAGCCGGCACCCTCGAGGTAGACGGCCAGCAGCTCGGCTGATGGCGGGTCGTCCTCGATCACCAGCACCGTGCCCTGCCGCGCAGGGGCGATCCCCGGCCGCCGCACCGGGATCCCGAAGCCGAACGTGCTGCCCTCCCCCAGGCGGCTCGTCATCCACAGGCGGCCGCCGTGCAGCTCGACGATCCGGCGCGACAGCGTGAGCCCGAGGCCGGTGCCCTCGGAGCGGGCCTCGCGGCCGCCGCGCTGGAACGCCTCGAAGATCCGCTCCTGCTCGGCCTCGGCGATCCCGATGCCGGTGTCTCGCACCTCGACGCGGGCCTCGCCGTCCATGATCTCGGCGGCGACCGCCACCGAGCCGCCGTCCGGGGTGAACTTGACCGCGTTGCTGAGCAGGTTGAGCACGACCTGCTTGAGCTTGAGCTCGTCCGCCCAGACGGTCCCGACGTCCGTCGCCACGTCGAGCGACATCGCGATCCGATGGCGCGTGGCCCGCTCGCGGACCATGGCCATGCCGTGCGCCATCAGGTCCGGCAGGGAGACGGGAGCGACCTCGAGCTCCATGCGGCCCGCCTCCACCTTCGAGAGGTCGAGGATCTCGTTGATGAGCTCGAGCAGATGGCGGCCCGAGTCGCGGATGTCCCGGACGTACTCCTCCTGGCGCTCGCCGAGCTCGCCGAACATGCGCTCGAGCAGCACGTCCGAGAAGCCGATCACGGCGTTCAGCGGCGTCCGCAGCTCGTGCGACATGCTCGCGAGGAACTCGGACTTGTGGCGGCTCGCCACCTCGAGCTCGCGCTCGCGGCGCTGCAGCGCGAGCAGCAGCTGGGCGTTCTGGATCGCGATCGCGCCCTGGGCGGCGAAGGTCGTGACCAGCTCGACGGTGCGATCGTCGAACGCCTCGACCGTCTCGCGCCACAGCACGATGACGCCGACGACCTTCTCGCCGGTCAGCATCGGCACGCCGCACATCGTGCGGAACCCGCCCAGCTCGCGCGCTCGGTGCAGCTCGTAGTCCGGGTCGGCGAGCACGTCGAGGATCTGCACGGTCTCGCGCTCCAGGCCGACCCGGCCGACCAGCGTGCCGGCGCCGCGCTCGAGCGGGATCCCGGCCACGTAGTCGCGGTACTCCGGCGAGCCGCCGATCGCGAACGCGAGCCGGTACAGCTCGTCGTCGAGCACGTAGATCAGCCCTGCGTCAGCGCGGCAGAGCCTGACGGCCTGCTGCAGCACGGTCTCGAAGACCGGCTCGAGCTCGACCGACGGGCGCCCGATGATCTCGAGCACGGCCCTGGCCGCCGTCTGCTGCTCGACGGCTTCGGCCAGGTCGCGTTCGAGCTGCTCGATCCGGGCGCCGTCGGGCATCCCGGCCGAGCTTAACCCCCGCGCGCCGTCAGGCGCGCGGGGGCCCGAGAGGTTCAGCAGGCGACGAGCAGGTGGAACGGCGCGTCGGCCGCGGCCGGAGCCGCACTCGCGGCGGCGGGCGCCTCGTACGTCTTGACCGTGACCTTCGTGGCCTCGGCGGCGGGCTCGGCCGTGATGTGGCCGGGGATCGCCGGCTCGATCGTCGTGCCGGTCTTGGTGCCGGCGAGCGTGGCGGAGTACTGGCAGCCGCCGACGTCCTTCGCGAGCTCGATGGTGTAGACGCCGGCGGCGCCCTTGGCGACGCTCTTGGCGTTGCCGCTCGCCTGCGCGCCGGCCGCGGTCACTGCCGTGCGGTAGGTGACGGCGTTGGCCTCGGTCAGCGTCGTGCGGGCCGCGTCGGACAGATCGACGGCATCGATGCCGCCGTCGGCCAGCTCGTCGCGGTCGATCGCATTCGGGCGCACCTCGTACGACCCGACCGCGTTCGTGGCGATCTCGCTGCGGCGGATCGCGCTGCTGCGCACCTCCGAGGCGCCGATCGCGCTCGAGCGGACCTCGCTCTTGCCGACCGCGTTGGCGCGGATGTCCCCCTTGCCCACGCTGTTGTAGGCCGCGTAGCTCGTGCCGCTGAGGGCGACGAACAGCGCGAGCATCGAGGTCACGTTGGCGAACTTCCCGCTGAGTCTCTTTCGCATACGGGTCGAAGCAGGACGCGGCGGCCGAAGTTGCGGGCCCGACGCTCAGTTGTCTCTCAGCTGACACACACGGATCTCCGACGCGCGGGGCCGAAGGTGAGGGCATGTCATCCGTCGCTCTCCTCCACTCCACGGCGGCGGAGCGCGTGCGCCCGCAGCTCGAGATCGTCGTGCCCGTCTACAACGAGGAGGCCGCGCTCGCGCTCAGCGTCCGCCGCCTCCACCGCTTCCTCACCGCCGAGTTCCCGTTCGCGTGGCGGATCGTGATCGCCGACAACGCGAGCACCGACTCGACGCCGGCCGTCGCGCGTGACCTGGCCGCCGTGCTCCCCGGCGTGCGGGCCATGCGGCTCGAGCGCAAGGGCCGCGGCCGCGCGCTGCGGGCGGCGTGGGCGCCCAGCGAGGCACGCGTGGTCTGCTACATGGACGTCGACCTGTCGACCGACCTGCGCGCGCTGCTGCCGCTCGTCGCGCCGCTGCTCTCGGGCCACAGCGACATCGCCATCGGCACCCGCCTGGCGCGGAGCGCTCGCGTCGTCCGCGGCCCCAAGCGGGAGCTCATCTCCCGCTCGTACAACCGGCTCCTGCGCATGACGCTCCGGGCCCGCTTCAGCGACGCCCAGTGCGGCTTCAAGGCCGTCCGCTCCGACCTCCTCCCCAGCCTGCTGCCCGAGGTCAAGGACGAGAGCTGGTTCTTCGACACCGAGCTGCTCGTGCGCGCGCAGCGCCGCGGCCTGCGGATCCACGAGGTGCCGGTCGACTGGATCGACGACCCCGACTCGAGAGTGAGCATCATGCGGACCGCCGTCGACGACCTGCGCGGCGTGGCGCGCCTGATGGCGGACACGCCGGTCGCCCGCTTCATCGGCGTCGGCGTGCTGAGCACGATCGCCTACGTGCTCCTGTTCCTGCTGTTGCGCGGCCCGCTCGGCGCCGCCGGGGCCAACGCCCTGACGCTGGCGCTGACCGCGGTCGGCAACACGGCCGCGAACCGGCGGCTGACGTTCGGCATCCGCGGCCGCGGGGGCCTCGCCCGGCACCACGTCCGCGGGGCGCTCGTGTTCGTCCTCACGCTCGCGCTCACCAACGGCGCGCTGCTCGTCCTCCACGGCGTCGACCCGACGCCGGCGAGGCCGCTCGAGCTGGCCGTGCTGGTGGTCGCCGGCCTGGCGGCCACCATCACCCGCTACGTCGCCCTGCGCACCTGGGTCTTCGCCCACGAGCGGCAGCACCGGCGCCGCCGGATGGCGGAGGCGGCGCGGCAGACGGCGTGACTCAGTCGGCGACCTGGTCGCGCAGAGCGCCGATGAACTCGCGCCAGCCGGGCCGGACGACCCGATAGAAGCTCTGGATCGAGCCGCGGCGGCGCTTCGTGTCGGTCAGCTCGATGAGGCCGGCGCTGTGCAGCACACGGAAGTGGTAGGCCACCACCCCGAGCGGCTCGCCGAGCGTCACCGCAAGCTCGCTCGGGCTCACCGCCTCGTCGTTCGCGGCCTCGAGAACCTGGATGCGAATCGGGTGCCCGAGGGCCGCGAGACGCTTGGCGTCCATCTCATGCTCCTCCACGCGACGGGAAGATAGCGCGGAATGACGACATACTCGAAGCGCATTGCTCGGTGAGGTGCTCTCACTCGTCGTCGCGCTGACGTCCATGTCCGCGCCGAGCGCCCCGCCGCCCGGCGGCCGATCGGTCGACGGCCGGCCGCTGCAGGCGACCCGCCTCGGCGACCCAGCCGCTCCGCGGCGGGTGCTGATCGTGGGCTCGGTGCACGGCGACGAGCCCGGTGGACGCCGCGTGACGCGCGCGCTCCTGCGCCGCCGCCCGCCCGCGGGCGTGCAGTGGTGGATCGTGCGCGACCTCAACCCGGACGGCTCGAGCCGCGGCACGCGCACCAACGCCCACGGCGTCGACCTCAACCGCAACTTCCCGCATCGCTGGCGGCCGGGGCCGCGCGGGCGCAACTGGCCGGGAAGCCGTAAGGCCTCCGAGCCGGAGACGCGCTGGGCGATGCGGCTCGTGCGCCGCGTGCGCCCACACGCCGCGGTCTGGCTCCACCAGCCCTACGGCATCACGGTGCCGTCCGCGGGAGCCGACCGCCGTCTCGTCGACCGCTACGCGCGCGTGTCCGGCCTGCCCGTGCGTCGCCTCCCGCGTTACCGCGGCACGGCCGCGGGCTGGCAGAACAAGGTCCTCCCGGGCGGCGGGGCGTTCGTCGTCGAGCTGTACGCGGGGACGCCGTCGTCGGCGACGGTGCGCCGGCAGGTGCGAGCGGTGCGGGCCCTGAGCCGCCCTTGACGGCGGATCTCGGCGGGCCCGTCGCGCGGGCGGACGTCAACTGCGGCTGGGCAGGGAGGGTGGGGAGATGGCCGCGGTGAGGGTGCATTTCGCACCACTCGGCGCTGCTCAAGATCTCAGAGTGGCATCAGGTGCCCTATAGCGTGCATTTCGCACCACTCACGAACGCGAACCGCGCGAGTGGTGCGTCACGCACCCTTCCGTGCACCCCCTCAATGCCGCCGTTGATGTTCCCCGGCCTCAGCGCACGTCGACCTCCGTAGCCACCGGCTGGGCGGCGGACGAGGGGCCGGCGGCGAGCGTGAAGCGGCCGGGCTCGACCGTCCAGCCGCCGTCCCAGTGCTCGAGCGCGCGGGCTCGGACCGGGACCCGCACCGTGAGCTCCTCCCCCGGCTCGCCGTCCACCGTCGCGAAGCCGGCGAGCCAGCGAGCGGGCCGCTCGACGGTGCCGGCCGGGCGGCTGGCGTAGACCTGGACTACCTCCCGCCCAGGGCGGTCTCCGGTGTTGGCGACGGTGATCGCGACCTCGACGTCCTCGCCGGGGGCGACCCGGTCGGGCGCCTCGATCGCGCGGTACTCCCACGTCGTGTAGCCGAGCCCGTGGCCGAACGGGTAGCGGGCGTCGCGGCCAGGGTCGCGGTAGCCGACGAGCAGCCCCTCGTCGTAGCTGAGCACGCCGTCCACCGGCTGGGTGGACGGCAGGCCGTCCTCGGACGCGGGCCAGGTGGTCGGCAGGCGGCCGCCGGGCTCGGCGGCACCCAGCAGCACGTCGGCGAGCGCGTTGCCGAACTCCTGCCCGGGGAACCAGGCGAGCAGCACGGCGGCGACCTCGTCGGCCCACGGCAGCAGGACCGGCGCGCCCGCGTTGACGACGACGACCGTGCGCGGGTTCGCCGCGGCGACGCGCCGCACGAGCTCGTCCTGACGGCCGGGCAGCGCGAGCGACGTCCGGTCGAAACCCTCGCTCTCGACCTCCTCGGTGGTCCCGACCACGACGACGGCGACGTCGGCGTCGCGGGCCAGCGCGACCGCCTGCTCGAGCCCCTCGTCGTCACTCGGGAGCGGCGGCTGGACGTTGAGCTGGAAGACCGCACCGCCCAGGTCGATGTCGCCGGCCGCCGAGCCGACGTCGTAGGCGAGCACGACGTCGACCTCCTCGCCGGCGTCGAGCTCGACTGGGTGCACCTTCTGCGGCGGGATCATGAGCGCCTCGACGATGTCGGCGCCCGGGGGAAGCGCGAGCCGCTCGTCGAACGCCTCCTCGCCGCCCACGGAGAGCGACAGGTGGCCGACCCCCGAGCCGCCGACCTCGTAGGTGCCGGCCTTGTCGGCACGCAGGGTGGTGTGGACCTCGACCCGGGTGACTCGCTCGGACGGGACGTTCGGACCGAAGCCGCCCATCCAGCTGAAGGCCGCCCCGGGACGCTGCTCCGTCCCGAGCACGGTGCCGTCCTCGGCCAGGAAGCGCACCTCCACCCCGGGCGCCTGCGCGACGGGGGTGCGCGTGCTGGCGCGCACGCCGACCGCGTGCTCGACGCGGCCCACGTCGAGCGCCTCGCGGAGCCCCTCGAGCGGAGACACCGTGTAGGGCGGGAACACCGTGGCGCTCCCGCCGCCGAGCGTGCGCGCGACCGCGGCGTTGGGCCCGAGCACGGCGATGCGGCCGACCTGCGCCGGCTCGAGCGGCAGCGTGTCCGCCTCGTTGCGGGCCAGGACGAACCCCGCCGCGGCGACGCGCCGGAGCTCGGCCGCCACCTGGGCGTCGTCGTAGACGGGGGCGGGCGCCGGTGCCGTGCCCTCGAGCGCGCCCACCCGCGCCGCGAGGCGCAGGATCCGCGTGACCTTGTCGTCGATCGTCGCCTCGTCCACGTCGCCGGCGCGAACAGCCTCCACGAGCGCGTCGCGCCACGGGCTCGCGGGGCCGGGCATGGCGAGGTCGAGCGCGGCGTTCGCGGCCGCCGCCGTCGAGCGGGTGGCGAACCAGTCGGACATCACGAGCCCGTCGTAGCCCCACTCCTCGTGCAGGATCTCGCGCAGCAGCGGGCTCTCGGTCATCGTGTGCCCGGCCACGCCGTTGTAGGCCGCCATCACGGCCCACGCCCCGCCCTCGTTTACGATCGCGTCGAACGGCGCGAGGTAGAGCTCGCGCAGCGCCCGCTCGTCGACGCGGACGTCGAGCGTCATCCGCTGCGTCTCGCTGTCGTTGGCGACGAAGTGCTTGACCGTCGCCCCCACGCCGCCGCTCTGGACGCCGCGCGTGTAGGCGACGCCGATGCGGGCGGTGAGCAGCGGATCCTCGCTGAAGCACTCGAAGTGCCGGCCGCCATACGGCGTCCGGTGCAAGTTCACGGTCGGGGCGAGCAGGACGTCGGCGCCCTTGCGGCGGGACTCGTAGGCCAGCAGGCGACCGAGCTGCTCGACCAGCGGCTCGTCCCACGTCGCGGCCAGCGCGGTCGGCGACGGGACGTTCGCCGACGTGTCGCGCTCGTCCCACGTCTCCCCGCGCACGCCGGCCGGCCCGTCGGAGACCACCAGGCGGCGAAGTCCGGCCGCGGGCTCGTCGTACAGGGACCAGAAGTCGGCGCCGGTCAACAGACGCACCTTCTGCTCGAGGGAGAGCCGCGCGAGTCGTGCGGCCAGGTCGCGGTCGTCGACGGTCATGGCGCGGGATGATGGCGCGCGCCCGCCGAGCGTGGGCTACGCTTGCGTCGATGCTCGGGCCGCAGCGTCGCTTCCTGCTGTGCCTGACCGCCCTCGCGGCGGTCTGCGTCGCCGCCCAGGCGGTGACCGGGATCAGCGAGCTGGCGCTCTACCTCACGCCGCTGTTCCTGATCGGCGCGCTGCTGCTCTCCGGCCGGTTCATCGGCGAGGAGCGGATCGTCGCCCGCTGGCGCGGCGCGACGCCCGTGCTCCGGCTGCGCCGCCGCGCGCAGCGCTGGCGGCCTCAGCCGGTCCTCCCGCTCCGCTCCGCGTTCGCGCAGGGCGCCTTCGGCGTCCGCGGGCCGCCCGCGCTGCTCGCGCCGGCCGCCTGACGCGCGTCGGGCGGCAGGCGCCTTCCAGCCTGCCAACCGACGTCCTGCGAAGGGAGCACCCTTGCTTCATCCGATCCACCGGTCGCGCGCTGTCGCGGCCCTCGCCGCCGCCGGCGCGCTCGCGCTGCCCGCTGCGGCCTCCGCCCACGTCACGCTGCAGCCGTCGAGCGCGACCGCGGGTGGGTTCACGCGGCTCGACGTCCGCGTCCCCAACGAGCGCGACGACAGCGCCACCACCAAGGTCGACGTCCAGTTGCCCGCCGGCTTCGCGTTCGTCTCCTACGAGCCACGCCCAGGCTGGGACGTGACGGTCCGGCGCGAGAAGCTCGCGGCGCCGATCGAGACCGACGAGGGCTTCGAGATCGACGAGGCCGTGTCCCGCATCACGTGGACGGGCGACGGGCGTCAGGGAGCCATCGCGCCCGGCGAGTTCGTCGACTTCGGCCTGTCGCTGCGGATGCCCGACGGCAAGGCCGGCGACACGCTCACGTTCAAGGCGCTGCAGACCTACGACGACGGGCAGGTCGTGCGCTGGATCGGCCCCGAGGACGCCGAGGAGCCCGCCCCGATCGTCACGCTCACCGAGCCCGCGACGGGCGGCGGCCACGGCGCTCCCGGGACGAGCGAAACCGAGAACGCGGCCGCGCCGGCAGCGCCCGCGGCCGCCGAGGACGACGGCGGCGACGGGCTCAGCATCGCGGCGCTGATCGTGGGAGCGCTCGGCCTCGCGGCCGGCCTCGCCGCGCTCGCCGCCTCGCGCCGGCGGACGCGCGTGCCTGCGTGAGACGGCTCCTCCCGGCGTTCGCGGCGGCCGTGGCGCTGCTGGCGGCCGCGCCGGCTTTCGCTCACGAGGGGAGCCCGAACTTCCTCTCGACGATCACGTCGGTCACGCCCTCGGTGGAGGGCGTGACCGTCACCGTGCTCAATCGCGACGACCGGCTCCTGCTGCGCAACGCGAGCGGCCGCGAGGTGCTCGTGCGCGGCTACTCCCGGGAGCCGTACGCGCGCATCGACGCCGACGGCGGCGTCTGGGTGAACACCGACTCCGAGGCGTTCCACATCAACGCGGAGCGCGACGGGAAGGTGCCGGTACCGGAGGGGGTCGACTCCAAGGGCGAGCCCCGGTGGGAGCGGCTCGACGGCTCCGGGCGCTTCGAGTGGCACGACCATCGCATGCACTGGATGGGCGAGGGCGACCCGCCGATGGTCAAGGACAAGAGCGTGCGCACGAAGATCTACGACTGGGACGTGCCGCTCGAGGTCGGCGGCCGCCCGGGGGCGATCTCGGGCACCCTGTCCTGGACCCCGACCGCGTCCTCGAGCCTGCCGCTGGGCGCGATCTTCGCGTTCGCCGGGCTCGTGATCGCGCTCTGCGTCGCCGTGATCGTCGTCCGTCGCCGGCGAGGGGCGCCCGCGGAGGCGTGGTGACCCGCGCGCTCGCCGCCGCCTGCCTCGCGCTCGCCCTGCTCCCGGCGACCGCGAGCGCCCACGCCCTGCTCGAGGCGACCTCGCCGGAGCGGGGCGCGCGGCTCGAGCGGGTGCCCGAGCAGGTGTCGCTGCGCTTCAGCGAGCCCGTGGAGGCGGAGTTCGGCTCCGTGCGGGTGTTCGACGCTCGCGGGCGCGAAGTGCAGGACGGCCGCGTCTTCCATCCCGGGGGCCGCGGGGCGGAGGTCGCGGTGCGGCTGCGCGACGGCCTCTCCGACGACGGCTACACCGTCACGTACCGGGTGATCTCGGCCGACTCGCATCCTGTCTCCGGCGGCTTCGTGTTCGTCGTCGGCGACGGCACCGCCCCGGCGACGACGGTGGCCGACCTGCTCGGCGAAGACCGCGCCGGGCCGGTGACCCGGTGGGCGTTCGCGGGCGTCCGCGCCGTGCAGTTCGGCGCCATCGCCGCCGGGCTCGGAGCGCTCGTCTTCGTGCTCGCCTGCTGGCTGCCCGGGCTGCGCGCGGTGGCCGGAGGCGGGAGCGCGTGGGCGGGCGCCTCGGCGGCCTTTGCGCGGCGTGCGCGGGCGCTGGTGCTCGCCGCCGCCGGCGCCGGTGTGCTCTCCGGCGTGCTCGCGATCGTGCTCCAGGGCGCCGTGGCGGGCGGCACGCCGGTGTGGGACGCGCTGAGCGCCAGCGTCGTCAGCGACGTGCTCGGCACCCGCTTCGGGCTCTGGTGGGGCCTCGGCGTGATCTTGTGGCTGGTCACCGCCGCGCTCGCCCTCCCCGGCCCGGTTCCGGCGCTGCGCCCGGTCTCGGTCGGCGCGACCGGGCTGGCGCTGCCCGGATCGGCCGGGGTCGTGGCCCCGGCCGTGCCGCTCGTCGCCCTCGCGTGCCTGCCCGCCCTCGGCGGCCACGCCGGCGTCCAGTCGCCGGTGGCGGTCCTGCTGCCGGCGAACGTCCTCCACGTGGCGGCGATGAGCGCGTGGCTTGGCGGCATCGCGATGCTCGTGTTCACCCTGCGCGCAGCGACCGCACGGCTCGAGCCGGGTGACCGCACCCGCCTGCTCACGGCGGTCGTCGGCCGCTTCAGCGCGCTCGCGGGCATCGCCATCGCGGTGCTGCTCGCGTCCGGCATCGTCCAGAGCGTCGTCGAGGTGCGGACGCCCGCGAACCTCGTCGAGACGCCCTTCGGGCGCGCCGTGCTCGTCAAGGTCGTGCTGTTCGCCGCCATCGTCGCGCTCGGCTGGGTCAATCGCCGGCGCCTGCTGCCTGCGCTCGCGGACGCCACCGGCGATCCGCGGCGGGCGGGCGTGCTCCTGCGCCGCACGCTGCGCGCCGAGTTGCTGATCGGCGTCGCCGCGCTCGCCGTGACCGGCGCCCTGGCGGGCTACGCGCCGTCGATCGCGGAGGGCACCGGCCCGTTCTCGGGCTCTGCCGACATCGGCCCGGCCCGCCTCGAGCTGACCGTCGACCCCGCGCGTGTCGGGCCGAACGAGCTGCACGTCTACCTCTTCGACCGCGCGTCGGGGCGCCAGTACGACGCCACCAAGGAGCTCACCGTCACCGCCGAGCTGCCCGAGCGCGCAGATCGAGCCGATCGAGCTCGAGCCCCGCAAGGCCGGCCCCGGCCACTACGTGATCTCGGGCGCCGCCCTGGGCGTGGCCGGCGACTGGACGCTCGAGATCGCCGCCCGCGTCTCGGAGTTCGACGAGCACCGCACCGAGATCGAGGTACCGGTCAACTAGCCGACGGCGGCGGCCCGGACCGCGGCCAGCAGCGCCTGGACGGAGGGCCGCTCGGCGTCCGCCGTGCGGGTCGCCATGAAGATGGTCCGGTGCACGGAGCCCTCGGCGATCGCCCGCACGGCGACGCCCGGATGCGTCTCCGGACGCACGAACTCGGGCAGCAGCGTCACGGCCTGGCGCGCAGCGACGAGGGCCAGGCTCGTGACGCTGTCGTTGGTCCGGTGGCGCAGGTCGGGATCGAAGCCGCCGAGCTCGCGGCAGATGCGGTTCGTGATCTCCTCCCAGCCGGTCCCGCGATGGCCGGTCGCCCAGCTCTCGTCCGCGAGCTCGTTCAGCGGCACCGCGCCGGCGTGGCGCCGCGCGACCGGATGGTCCGCGGGCAGCACGACGCGGACCGGGTCGTCGCGGAGGTCCTCGCGGGCCACGCCCGCGGGCCGCGCCAGCGGCTGGTGCTGCCATTCGTCGGCCAGCACGAGATCGACGTCGCCGAGCGCAAGCGCCGGCAGCGACTGCTCGGGCTCGGCCTCGACCAGCTCGCAGCGCAGCGCCGGTGCGTCGCGCGCGAGGGCCTGCATGGCCGGCACGGCGAGACGCAGCGCGACCGACTGGAAGGAGGCGATCCTGCCCCGCCCCGCGACCCTCCCCGTCGCGGCGGCCAACTCGGCCTGTGCGAGCTCGGCCCGCTCGAGCAGCGCCCCCGCGTGGCCGACCAGGACGAGCGCGGCGTCGGTGAGCCGGACGCCGCGGCCGGCCGGCTCGAGCAGCGCCACGCCCGCTTCGCGCTCGAGCACCGCGAGCTGCTGGGAGACGGCCGAGGGCGTGAACTGCAGCGCGTCGGCGACCGCGGCGATCGTCCCCCGCGCGTGCAGCTCGTAGAGCAGGCGCAACCTGCGGAGATCGAGCATTGACAAGCAACACTACCGATTTCTCTTCAGGAATCGGAGTCGCTCCTACGCGATAGCCGAAGCAGGATCCCCGCCATGGCTCACGCCGGCGCCCTTCTCTGCCTCGCCTCCGCCGCCGCGTTCGGCGCGATGGGGATCTTCGGCAAGCTCGCCTACGACGAGGGCGCGACGGTCGGCACCCTGCTCGCCGCCCGCTTCGTGCTGGCCGCCGCGCTCTTCTGGGTGCTCTCCGCCGCGACCGGCGGCGGCCGTCAGCTGCGGGCGCTGCTCCGGCGCGACGCCGGGATCGCCCTCGCCCTCGGCGCGATCGGCTACGGCGCGCAGGCGGGCGGCTATTTCGCGGCGCTCGAGCGGCTCGACGCCTCGCTGCTCTCGCTGCTCGTCTACACCTACCCCGTGATCGTCACCGTGGCGGCCGTCGCGCTCGGCCGCGAGCGGGCGAGCCGCCGCACGACGGCCGCCCTCGCGCTCGCGTCCACCGGCCTCGTGCTCGTCCTCGCGGGCGCCGCCGGCGGAGCTCGACCCGCTGGGCACCGCGCTCGGGCTCGGCGCGGCGGTGGTCTACAGCGCGTACATCCTCATCTCGCAAGGCGTTGCCGCGCGCGTCGCACCGCTCGCACTCGGCTCGCTCGTGTGCACCGGGGCGGCCGTGACGCTCACGCTCGGCGCGATCACGTGCGGCGACCTGCAGCCGTCGGCGGTGACCCCGGCCGGCTTCGCGTGGCTGGGCGGGCTCGCCGCCGTCTCGACCGTCGGCGCGATCGGCCTCTTCTTCGCCGGCCTGCGGCGCGTCGGCCCGGCCGCCGCCTCGATCCTCTCGACGCTCGAGCCGGTGGTCACCGTCGCGCTCGCGTCGCTCGCGTTCGGAGAGTCGCTGGGACCCGCGCAGCTCGCCGGCGGCGCGCTCGTCCTGCTCGCCGTACTCGCCGTCCGAACCCGACACTCGACCAAGGAGGCAGCATGACCCGATCCCTCGAAGGCAAGGTCGCGCTCGTGGCGGGCGCGACGCGCGGCGCGGGCCGCGGCATCGCCGCCGCGCTCGGCGAGGCCGGCGCGTCCGTCTACTGCACGGGCCGCACCACCCGCGAGCGCCGTTCGGAGTACGACCGGCCGGAGACGATCGAGGAGACCGCCGAGCTCGTGACCGCCGCCGGCGGTACCGGCATCCCCGTCGCGGTCGACCATCTCGAGCCCGACGAGGTCGCCGCGCTCGTGCAGCGCATCGACGCCGAGCACGGGCGGCTCGACGTGCTCGTCAACGACATCTGGGGCGGCGAGCGGCTGTTCGAGTGGGACGCGCCGGTGTGGGAGCACGACCTGGCCAACGGCCTGCGGATGCTGCGCCTGGCGATCGACACCCACCTGATCACCAGCCACTTCGCGCTGCCGCTCCTGATCCGCCGCCCTCGCGGGCTGGTCGTCGAGATGACCGACGGCACGCGCGAGTACAACGCGGCCACCTACCGCAACTCGGCGTTCTACGACCTCGTCAAGACCGCCACGATCCGGCTCGCCTTCGCGCAGGGCCACGAGCTCGAGCCACACGGCTGCACCGCCGTCGCGCTCACGCCCGGCTGGCTGCGGTCGGAGATGATGCTCGAGGCGATGGGCGTCACGGAGGCGAACTGGCACGAGGGGGCCAACCCGCACTTCGCCGCGATCTCCGAGAGCCCGCGCTTCGTCGGCCGCGCCGTCGCCGCACTTGCCGCGGACCCCGACCTCCAGCGCCGCAACGGCGGGTCGTTCTCGTCCGGCGCCCTCGCGCGCGACTACGGCTTCACCGACGTCGACGGCTCGCGGCCGGACTGCTGGCGCTACCTGGTCGAGGTCCAGGACGCGGGCCGCCCGGCCGACGCCACGGGCTACCGCTGATCACCCTCGAGCCGCGCGACCCAGTCGACGCCGACGGCGAGCGCGTCGGCCAGGAACTCCTCGATGACCTGCAGCTGCTCCGGGCTACGTCGCGCGACCACCTCGGTCATGTCCCGCTCGAGTCGGCCGTAGAGCTCGACGATGCGCTGCGCGCCCTCGGAGACCGCGACGAGCACCCGGCGGCGGTCGCCGGGATCGGCCTGCCGCGCTGCGACGCCGGCGTGCTCGAGCCGGTCGATCAGGCCGGTGACCGCCGCGGCGCTCAGGCCGGTCAGGGTGCTCAGCTGTCCGGCCGTCAGCGGTCCGTGCTGCTCGATCGCGCCGAGCACCTCGAGATCGGCCGAGCGCAGCCCGGCGTGGCGGGCGATGGCCTCGCTGAGCACCACCGACTGCCCGGTGAGCTCGCGGAAGCGGTCGTTGACGACCTTGGGGGTTGACATGCCGAGGACGTCGGCTTCGGCGTCCGTCGCCTCAGCGAGCGCCGCCGTGAGGAGGGCGCGTCCGTAGCCCCGGCCGCGCCACTCCGGCCTGACAGCGAGCGACCGCACGAGCCACACGGCGCCGTGGCGCTCGAGGCCCGCCACTGGGCGCGAGCTCCAGATCGATCGCCATCGATCTACGAATGTCGATCGAAGTGGCAGTTGTCAATGGAGTACTGTCTCGGGCGTGGACTCGCGGGTCGCCGTGATCACCGACATCCACGCCAACCGGCCCGCGCTGCAGGCGGCGCTGGCGCGCATCGACGAGCTCGGCATCGAGCGCACGTACTGCGGCGGGGATCTGGTCGGCTACGGGCCGCACCCGAACGAGGTGTGCGCGCTGATCGCCGAGCGCGGGATCCCGACCATCTACGGGAACTACGACTACGCGATCGCGCGCGATCTCGACGACTGCGGCTGTGCGTACGTCTCCGAGCACGACCGCGAGCTCGGCCAGCGGTCCGTCGCCTGGACGCTCGAGCACACCGACGACGCCTCCAAGGCGTTCATGCGCGAGCTGCCGTTCGACCTGCGGATCGAGCTCGGCGGCCGCGAGGCGCATCTCGTGCACGGCTCACCTCGCAAGGTCAACGAGTACCTGTTCGAGGACAAGCCGGCCACGCTCTACGAGCGCCTCGCCGCAGGCGAGGACGGCGACGCGCTCGTGTTCGGGCACACACACAAGCCGTGGATCCGTGAGCACGGCGGCGTCCTGTTCGTCAATTGCGGCTCGGTCGGCAAGCCCAAGGACGGCGACCCGCGCGGCGCGTTCGGGGTCCTCGAGCTCGACGAGCAGGGAGCCGTCCGCGCCCGGATCGAGCGCGTCGCCTACGACGCCGAGGCGGTCGCCCGCGAGGTCGCCGCCGCGGGGCTGCCCGCCGAGTACGCCGACAAGCTGCTGTCCGCCGCCTGAGCTTCTGTAGGAGGACTGTAGGCGCGGTGCAAGGGCCGCACGCCAACGTTGGCGGTCCGTCCACACCTCTCCCCCAGGAGCACCCCCGCCATGAGCATCATCCGTACGCTGGCCCTTGCGCTGGCCATCTGCGCGGTCGGCGTCACGACCGCACAGGCGAAGTTCGTCGACATCCACACGCCGCTCAGCGAGTCAGGCTCGAAGAACTACAGCATGAACTCGGCGACCGGCGAGTACGTCGCCGCCCCCACCGACGGCACGTGGGACAGCCGCAACCCGGATACCGTCGACGCCGCGGCCGGTCGCGGCCCCGCGAGCATCCCCGAGGTCATGGTCGTGAAGGTGCCGGCCCCGGCTCCCGCCGCCTCGTCTGCGGGCGGCATGGACTGGACCGACGCCGGCATCGGCGCCGGCGGCATGCTCGCCATGCTCGTCGTCGCCGGCGGCGGCGCGATCGCGGTCGCCCACCACCGGCGCGGCCTCCGCCCGGCGACCTGACCGCCCTCGCCCGGCGTCCGGGTCACCCGGACGCCGGGCGCGCGGTGATCCGCAGGCCGGTGAGGAACTGGTCGACCGCGAAGGCGGCTGACAGTCGGGCTCAGGCCACGGCACGAGCGAGCGCGTCCAGCGTGGCGCGCGGAAGCTTCCGCTCCTCGCCGTCTACGACGAGCTCGGTCGTGCCGTCGTCGGTGCGGGCGTGGGTCTTCAGCCAGGTCTCCGACGCGACGGTCGCCGACGTCACGTTGGCGGCGAGCGAGTCGATGACGACGTCGTCGCCCGGCGCACCGTTGATCGTGTCGTTGCCAGGCCCGCCGATGATCACGTCGTCGTCGGCACCTCCGAGGAGGGTGTCGTTCCCGTCGCCGCCGATGATCACGTCGTCGCCCTCGCCGCCGTCGACGGTGAGCAGCGCGGAGGTGGCGGCCAGCCCGGAAGCGTCGACCACGTCGGCGCCGGCAAGCGCGTTGACGGTCACCCGGTCGCCGCCGGCGATGGCGCCGGACACCGTGATCTGGGCGGGGAGACCGCTGATCTGCGCGTCGGGCCCGTTACCGGTGACCGTCACGGCGTCGTCGCCGTTCGTGCCGTTGGCGATCAGGTTGTCGGCCGCGGCATCGTTGCCGCCGCCGATGGCGGCGAGGTCGGCCACCACGTTCCTGACATCGGTTCCGGACAGGTCGTTGACGGTGAGGTTGTCGATGCCGCCGAACGTCTTGGCGACGATGGACTCGACGTCGTCGAGGTCCATCGTGATGTTGGCGACGTTGCGGAAGAACCGCACCCGCTGCCCGTTGGCGGAGGCGTCCATGTTCTCGTCGGAGTTGCTGCCGTTGAACAGCATCGCGTCGGTGCCGTCCTGACCCTCGACGACGTCGCTGCCGTCGCCCGGATCCCACTGGAAGCTGTCGTCTCCGGCTCCCAGGAGGGCGACGTCGTTGCCCAGCTGGCCGTCGGCGAAGTCCGTGCCGTCGCCGCCGAGCAGGAGGTCGGCCCCGTTGCTGCCGAGGAGCGTGTCGTTGCCCGCACCGCCGTCGACCGTGATGGCGATGAGGGCGGCGAGGTTCCCGGTCGCGGAGAAGCTGTCGTCGCCGCCGTTGGCGTTGAGGACGAGCTTCTCGGAGGTGCCGATGTCGATCGCGAACGGCGCCGGGGTCAGGCGGTCGAAGCGGACGCGCGTGCCGTTGGCCGTCGCGGCGAACTGCTCGGTGCCACCGCCGCCGTTGACCTCGACCGTGTCGACGTCCACCCCACCCTCGTTGAGGTCGGTGTCGTCGCCGGGGTTCCAGATCATCCGGTCGATACCGCTCTGCCCGAAGGCCTGGTCGTCGGCATCACCGCCGGTCAGCGTGTCGTTGTCGACACCGCCGAAGAGCATGTCGAAGCCGCCGCGACCGAGCAGCGTGTCGTCGCCGGCCTGGCCGAACAGCTGGTCGTCGCCGGAACCACCCGTGAGCGTGTCGTTGCCGGTGCCGCCGAACAGGTTGGCCTGCGGTAGCGCGCCGTTGGTCTCGCTGAGGCTGATCGTGTCCCGGCCGTCGAGACCGAAGACCCGGATCAAGGAGGTGTTGGCGACCGTTGGCGTGCCGCCGACGACGGCGACCGCTCCGCCGTTCACCAGGATCCTCCCGGCCGCATCACGGCTGATCGTGATCGTGTTGTTGAGGGAGTCACCGTCGACGGTGAGCACGCCCGAGCTGAACGACCCGCTGATGGCCGCGCTCGCCGACACGCTCGTGACGGCAAGCAGAGCGACGGCGAGCGCTGCGCTGGCGAGCAGCCCGTGCGCGCGCCGCCGGCCGTGATCACGTCGTTGGTTCATCGTGCCTCCAGTGGGAGCGGGCGGCCGTGATCGGCCGGCTCTGGTCGGTGGGTCGGGAGAGACCTCGGTCACGAGACGCCGCGGGTGACCCGGCTATTCCAGGCGCGACCTGGATCCGACGATCGCCCACTTCGCGGCTCGGACGCCGCGCCGGCGTCGGCGGTCGTGCTCGAACGGCGACGCGAGGGGAGGTGGCGACCGCGCCGGTGGTCGTCCGCGCGCGTCCGGTGACGTTCGACGCCGTAGGCGACGTGAACCTTGGCGACGGGCAGCAGGACGGCGCGGATGAGCGTCGCAGCTATGGTGCGGCGATGACCCTCGCGCTGTTCGCCGGGATTCGTGTCCGCGACCTCACGGCCGCGCGCGCGTGGTACGAGAAGCTCCTCGGTGAGCCCTCGTTCTTCCCGAACGCGACCGAGGTCGTCTGGACCCTGGCCGACGATCGGTCGCTGTACATCGAGGAGGATCCCCACCGCGCCGGCAGCGGGCTGATCACGATCCTCGTCGACGACCTCGACGCGCTCATCGCGGAGATCGGCTCACGGGGCCTGGAGCCGGCTGAGCGCGAGACGTACTCGAACGGCGTCCGCAAGGCGACGTATCGCGATGGCGACGGCAACGAGATCGGATTCGGGGGCGTGCCCCAGAACGACTGAGTCCCGCCGGTCGGAGCGCACCCTTGGGAGACGAGGCGTCCGATCGGCGACACGGCATGCGCTTCTTGCCGCCGTTCACTCCGTCCGCGAGAACCTCCAGATCGCGGCGCCCATCATCGCCAGGCCCAGCAGCAGCACCATGACCACCTCGAACGCCGGCGGCAGGTGCCAGCCCCACCAGGTCACGCCCGGGTCCAGCGTCCGCCGCGCCGTCTCGGAGACGTCGAGTTGGCTGAACACCAGGTGGCGCATCGGGTCCACTGCGTAGGTCAGCGGGTTGATCCGGTTGAGCGCCTCCAGCCAGGCCGGCAGCCCGGCGACGGGGTAGAGCGCGCCGGACAGGAAGACCATCGGGAACACGACCAGCTGCATGATCCAGGTGAAGGTCTGGGCCTGCTTGATCGTGACGGCCACCAGGAGGCCGAAGGCGGTGATGGTGAAAGCCAGCAGCACCAGCAGGCCGAACGCGCCGAGGATCAGCACGGGGTCGTAGGGGACGTCGACGAGTCCGGCGAGCGCCAGCACGATGACGCCCTGCGACGCCGCGATGGTCGCGGCACCGAGGCACTTGCCAAGGATGATCGACGTCCGGCTGACCGGCGCGATCAGCATCTCCTGCAGGAACCCGAGCTCCCGGTCCCACACCAGCGAGGCGGCGCTGATCATCGCCGGGAAAAGCACCGCGATGCAGAGGACGCCGGGGAAGATGAACGTCTTGAGGTCGACGCCGCCGGTGGAGGCGGCGGACAGCGACTGCAGGCCGGCGCCCAGAACGAACAGGAACAGCAGTGGCTGGACCAGCCACGTCATCGTCTGCGCGCGGTTGCCGAAGAAGCGGATCATGTCGCGGTGCCAGACGGTCTTCACCGCGCGCGCCTCTGAGCGCCACGTGCGCTCCGGCACTCGGACGGCGACGACGTCGGCCACGACGGCGCTCATCGCTTCGCCCCCGCCATCGCGCGCATCATGGCCCGGTTGAGATCGCCTACGCCGCCGGTCTCCGCGTCTCGGATCGTCGAGCCCGTGTAGCGCATGAAGACGTCGTCCAGCGTCGGCCGCGAAACGGCGACCGACGTGATGGCGGGGTGGGCGGGATCCCATTCAACGAACAGTCGCGGGACGAACGCCTCGCCGTTCTCGACGTGGAACGTCACCGCGCCCTCGGCCACCGCGGCCTCGATGCCGAAGCGGTCCCAGAGCGCGGCCAGCGCCGCGTCGTCGTCGGCCGTGCCCAGCACCACGCGGTCGGCCCCGACCGCGGCCTTCAGCGCCTCCGGCGTGTCGAGGACGACGATCTCGCCGCGGTCCATGATCGCGATGCGGTCGCAGAACTCCGCCTCGTCCATGTAGTGCGTGGTCATGAAGATCGTCGTCCCCTCGGCCTCCTGCAGCGCCCGGATGTAGCGCCAGATCGAGCTGCGCGTCTGCGGGTCCAGGCCGATGGTCGGCTCGTCGAGGAACAGCACGCGCGGCGAGTGCATCAGCCCGCGGGCGATCTCCAGGCGCCGCTTCATGCCGCCGGAGAACGTGATCACGGGCTGGTCGCGCCGGTCGGCAAGGTCGACCATCGCCAGCATCTGGTCCATCCGGGCCGGGATGACGCCGGGGTCGATGCCGTACAGCTCGGCGTGCAGGCGCAGGTTCTGCTCGGCGGTGAGCTGGACGTCCAGCGTGGGGTCCTGGAAGACCAGGCCGAGGTGGCGGCGCACGTCGTCGCGCTGCGTGACGACGTCGAAGCCGCTGACGCGCGCCGCCCCGGACGTGGGCTTGGCCAGGGTGCAGAGCACGTTGATCGTCGTGCTCTTGCCGGCGCCGTTGGGGCCGAGGAAGCCGAACACCTCGCCCGGCGGGACGGTGAACGACACGCCGCGGACGGCGTCGACCTCGCCGTAGGACTTGACGAGGTCGTCGACCTCGATGGCGGGGAGAGATAAGGCAGTCACGACGCGGCAGAATAACGCTACAGTCACTGAATGTCTACTGTCGCTAAAGTGATACACTTATGTCAGGCGCACAGATCGAAGGCCTCCGCGCACGCAAGAAGCGCGCCGCCCGGGAGGCCATCGCCGCCACCGCCCGCCGGCTGTTCGCCGAGCGCGGCTTCGACGCCGTCACCGTCGCCGAGATCGCGGCCGCCGCGGACGTCTCGGAGAAGACGGTCTTCAACCACTTCCCGACGAAGGAGGACCTCGCGTTCGCCGGCCGCGAGGAGGGCATCATGCGGCTCGTCGCGGACATCACCGAGCGCCCGCCCGGCGCCTCCGTCCTCGATGTCTTCCGCGCGCTGACCACCACCGTGATCGACGACTACGTCGCCCGCGGGGACGAGGACCTCCTCGCGGTGGCCAAGATCATCCGGCACAGCCGCACGCTGCAGGAGCGCCTGACCGTGGGGTGGGAGGCGGGGGCCGCGGCCATCACCGCCGCGATCGCCGAGACGTCAGGCGCGGCCGACGACGATCTCGTGCCCGCCATCGTCGCCCGCACGCTGTGGTGGACGCACCGGTCGATCTTCCTGGTCGCGCTGCGCGGCCTGCTGGCCGAAGAGGACCGCGAGCAGCTCGTCGTCCGGCTCCGGGTCGCCGCCGACCAGGCCTACGACCAGCTCGCCAGCGGGCTGGGGGACTACGGCAAGGGCGGCTGATAGCCCGGCCTCCGGTCGCCGCGCCACTCAGCGCTCCGCCGGCCAGCGCGGTTCTTCTCGCGACGAAGAAAAAGGCCCGCAAACGCGGGCCTTTCGCTCAGTCGGGGAGACAGTTCAATTGCGAGCTCATCCACCTTCTGGCTGGTCTACTGGCGAGAAGGGGAGCGTGCACTGCCCTCGGCTGAATGAGTTCCTTCTCCCGCTTCATGTCTCACCTACCTGGTGCTAGTCAGCCCACCAGTCGCGCTGGCCATCGACGTCGTCGCGCGGAGCCTCGCCGAGATTGGGCGCGCCGATGACGAGGATCTCGAGGCCGTTCGGCCCGGCCTCGTAGCCTCGCCACGTACCGGGCGGGACGCGCACCGCGTCCCATTCCTTGAGCTCGACGATCTCGTCGTCGACCTTCATCCTCCCGCTCCCGCGCAGGACCACGTACACCTCCTCCTGCGTCTTGTGCGTGTGGCCGTACGGAAAGCGATAGCCGGGTGGCACGCGCTGGTAGCTCAGGCCGGATTCCTCGAGTTCGAGCGCCCCGGTCGCCGAGCGGAACTCCAGGTCCGGCGCGCCGTCGAACCTGGACCCGAGATCCTCCAGGTCCTCCTTGAGGTTCCTGAGCGTGAACGGCACGGCGCGATCCTATGGCACCCTTGGCTGAGGTCGCCGATCTGATACGTCAAGCGCCGCGGTGCCAGGTCCTTTCCGGCAGCGCTCCGCGGTCAGACACAGTAGGTACTGCTTCCCATGCCTCAATGCAGCCGCGCCGCGGAGTGTCGGACGTCGCGTCGGCGGGCGCTGACGGGCGCTCCTTGTTTGCTCTGCCGCGGTGTCAGCGCTTTGGACGGCTGGGTCCCGGGGTCCGGCGACCGGTGTTGGCTCGGGGTGGGCCTGGGGGTTCGACCTCGGCGAGGCGGCGGATCTCGCGGGCGATGGCGAGGAGGTCGTGCGCGGTGTGGAGCGCCTCGGTTGCGGAGTCGAGTTCGTCGAGCACGGCGCGGATGAGTGCGGCCTCGCGCACGTATTGGGAGACGCTGATCCCTTGTGCGTCGGCGGCGCGCGCGATCGCGGTGTAGGCGCGGTCAGCGAAGCGGATCGTGGTGGCGTGGAGGGCCACGGGCCGAACCTTACCCGCGGACCCCTAGGGACGACCTCGTGAGCAGCCTGGCCCGGGCTTGACACAGCCAGGATGAGTTGCGGTAGTGTCGTCGCTATCGCGGTAGCGGAGACGATATCGGTGCGAGTCATCAAGGACGTCGTCGCAAGAAAGGAGTCGGGATGCGTTTCAGGCGGTACGTTGCGACGCCGGGCATCCTCGCGATGATGGTCCTGGCGGCAGGAGCTGTGCCCGCGCAGGGGCGACCCACGAATGGAGGAGTAGTCATGCGCGCCACCCGCGGCTTCCGGGCCCTGCTCGGAGGTTTTGCCCTACTCGCCGTGCTCGCGACACCGGCGTCCGCCCGCGCGGACACCGTGACCGACTGGAATCAGATCGCCGCCGCGGCGCTGCAGTCGCCCGGCACGGCCACGCCCCCGGGCGCCGGCCAGGGAGCTGTCTCGACCGCGCACCTGGCGATGGTCCACGTCGCCGTCCACGACGCAGTCAACGCGATCGTCGGCTGCCACAAGCCGTACGTCGCCTCGCCGAGGGCCAAGCGTTGGTACTCGCAGGACGCCGCCGTCGCGGCCGCCGCGCGTCACGTGCTCGTCAACGGCGGGCTCGGGATCCCGGCCGCACGCATGCCCGTGATCGAGGCCGCCTACCAGGCGACGCTCCTGCCGATCCCGGACGGGCGGGCGAAGGCCGGCGGAATCGCGACCGGCGAAGCCGCCGCGACCGAGTTGCTCGCGGCGCGCGCCGGCGACGGTCGCTTCGGGCCGTTCCGCTTCGCGGAGTCGACCCTGGCAGGCGGCTGGCGGCTGGTGCCGCCGGCGACGGTGACCGACCCGGGGGCCTGGCTGAAGGACGTCACACCGTTCGTGCTCCGCGACCCGGATCTGTTCCGCGGCCGACGGCCGCACCGCCTCGGTTCGCGGGCGTATGCGGCCGACTTCAACGAGGTGAAGGAGATCGGGTCGGCGAACAGCACGACCCGGACGCCCGACCAGACGGCAGCGGCCAACTACTGGGGCCTGACCAACGCGACCGCGACGATGGCGAGCATCATCCGCTCGGTCGCGAGCAGCCAGGGCGGTAGCCTGGCCGACCACGCCCGATTGTTCGCGCGCGTGTACACGAACGCCGCGGACGCGCTGATCGTGACCTGGCGCGACAAGGCCCGGTACAGCTTCTGGCGGCCGTTCCACGCGATCCGGGAGGCGGCGAGCGACGGCAACCACGCGACCAAGGCCGACCCGGCCTGGACGGCGCTGATCGCCTCCCCGCCGTACCCCGAGCACCCGAGCGGACTGTCGACGTTCGGCAGCGCGGTCGCTGACACGATGCAGCACTTCTACCGCCGGGACCGGGCGACGTTCAGCGGCACCACGCCCGGCGGCGTGACGCGCCAATTCACGAGCTTCTCGCAGCTGGTAGAGGACATCGTCGAGGCTCGCATCTGGTCCGGCATCCACTTCCGGTTCGCCGACACGGAGGGAGCGAGGATCGGGCGCAAGGTCGCCCACTGGGGCAACCGGCACGCATTCCGCTGATCCGGACGCGCGCCCTGGCGCCAACAGCGCCAGGGCGCGCCCGGATCGCCTCGTGGTCGACGGCGCGGGCAGGTTGCGTCGATCCACCCACGGGACTTGCCGAGCCGCCCGGGCGCAAACGCGTCGAACTCCGGCATGCAGAGCAGCAGCAGTTCCGGCGTCGGCGGCCGCCACTTGGCGTCGCTTCATGGAATGAGATCACAAGACCCGACTGTGTCGCCTTCAAGAAGATGGAAAGGCCCGCATTTGCAGGCCTTTCCGCTCTAGTCGGGCGGCGATGTAGACCAGGCCGGCCACGCGCTCGTGGTGCCCGGCCTCGGTGATCACGGCGCCTCCGTAGGAATGGCCGACGAGGATCGCCGGGCCGTCCTGCAGGTCCAGCACGTCTCGGGTGGTCTCGACGTCGCGCTCCAGCAATGCGGGATGGAGGTCGGCACGGCAATTCACCGCCCCAGCTGTGCTGCGTTCATGCGGCCCGGATCAGCGACGTGGTGACGCGGCCTATTCCCCGACGCCAATCGCCTCCACCGGGCGCGAGCGCAGGGCGCGCCGCGTGGGCAGCGCGAGGGCCACCAGAGCCAACAGTGCCGAGCCGCCGAGGATGCCGACGAGCCACCCGGTGGGGATGTAGGGCCGGAGGCTGCCCGTCAGCGCGTGGCTGAGCGGGAGCAACGCGGTGGCCGCGATTGCCAGACCAAGGCCGAGACCGATCGCGGTGATCAGCCCCGCCTCCCAGCGCGCCATCGACCGGACCTGGCGGCGAGTCGCGCCGACGAGCCGCAGGAGCCCCAGCTCGCGCCCGCGCCGGAGCCCGATCATCGCCAGAGTGTTGACCACGGCGATCGACGTGAAGCCGAACAGCATCGCGACGAAGATCGGCCCGAGCCAGCGATTGAGCTCCCGGTCTGCGTCGGTCGCGCTCGCGAGCGTTGTGCGGTCGCTCACCCGCAGCCCGGGATACTGCCGGGCCAGCGAACGCAGGCGCCGGGCGACGGCCGCCGGACGGTCGGTCTCCACGAGGATCGTCTCGACCAGCGGGCTGGTCAGGTGTCCGGCGGCCAGCTCGGGCGCGAGCAGCGCGTCCCCGAACCCGAGTTGGCGCGAGTAGATCGCCACGACGGTGGCGTGGGCGCGGGTCCCGTCGCCGAGCGTGACCGCGATGCGATCGCCGATCCCGGCGTCCGCCGCGTCGGCGCGATGGCGGCCGAGTGCGATGGCGTCGCCATGCAGCTCGGTCAGCGAGCCGGCGGTCACGCCGACGTCGAGCCCGCCGCCGCGCCCACCGTCGAGCACCTGGGCCGGGATGACGTCGTCGGAGGTCCCGAGGCTCGGGCCGAGCGTCGTCGGCGCCAGCGCCACCGCCGAGCGCACGCCGGGTGTGGCGCGCACGTCGGTCAGCGCCGCCGCCGGCAGTCCTGGTCCGCTGCTCGTCAGCGCGAGCTCGCCGGACAGCCCCGCATGCCGCTCCTGTGTGACGGCATGGTCGATCGTCGTGCTGCTGAACAGCATCGTGCAGCTCACGGCGACCGAGAGCACCAGCGGCGTGCTGGCCGACGAGAAGAGGCGCGTGGCGGCGCCCACGTTCGCTGACGCGAGGAACCCGCCGACCGGCGCGAGCCTCGCGAGCGGCGGGCCCACCAGCCTGGAGACCACGCGGGCCACGATGGGGCCTAGGAAGCCGGCCGCGAGCACGAGCATGAGCGCCGTCATGACCGATGTGGCCGCCGCCGTCTCCGGCATGCGGGAGGTCGTGGAAACGAGGAATAGCGGCACGGCGCCGGCGAGGGAGAGCAGCCCGCCGATCAAGCGACCCGGTCCGAGCAGACTTGGCTCGACCGTCGCGTTCGTGAGCGCGACCGTCGGCCGCACGCGGGCGGCGCGCCGCCCGGCGGCCAGGACCGCGAGCAGCGCCACCGTGATGCCTCCGCCGATCGCAGCGGCGGCGGGCATCCAGCCGGCCTCGACGGTGAAGTTCGCCGGCACGATGCCGTGGCGTATCAGCGCCTCGCCGAGCTCCTCGCCGAGCACGGCGCCGGGCCAGATCCCGGCGGCCGACCCGATCAGGCCGACGATCACCGCCTCCCACGCGATCATGCGGCGCACCTGGCGAGGCGTCGCGGCCACCGCTCGCAGGAGCGCGATCTCGCGCTCGCGCTGCTGGATCGACAGCCCCATCGTGCTCGCCACGACGAACATCGCGATGAACATCGCGAGGCCGCCGAACGCCGCCGTGACCGGGATCAAGGTGGTCCGTGCCTGGTGGAGCTCGAGATTCTCGGCCCGGCCGCGGGCGTCGCCGGTGAGCACGTCGGCACCGCCGGCGGCGGCGTTCAGGCGCGCGGGGTCGAAGCCGGGTTCCGCGAGCACGCCGATCGCGTCGACGCGTCCCGGATGACCGGCCAGCCGCGTCGCCTCGGCGTCGGTCAGGAAGATCGCCCTCTGCTGCGAGACGGCGTGCCGCGGGCGGGCGACGCCGACGACCGTGACGCGGCGAGCCGGCTCGGTGGACGCGAGCGGCATGCGGGCGCCGAGCGCGGCCGGATAGCCGGTGACGACCTCGCCGGGCCCAGCCGGCGCACGACCTTCGGTCAGCACATACGGAGTGAGCGCCGCGCTGTCCCACCCGTGGGCGACGGCGTCCCGGTCCCCGAGCTGCACCGGCACCGATGCGTCGCCGATAGCGGCCTTGACGCCCGGCACCGCCGCCAGACGCGCGGCGAGGTCGGAGTCGACGCGTGCACGCTCGGTGAGCAGCACGTCATGGTCGGCGCCGACGTCCTGCTGCCCGGTCACGACGGCGACGGCGCCGGCATAGCGCTCGACCGGCGCATCGCCGCGCAGCACCGCCTCGAGCTGCATGCCCCAGGCCATGGTGAGCACCGAGGCGCCCATGAGCGCCACGAACGCGCCGATGAAGGCGGCGAGACGGCCGCGAGCGGTGAGGATCCCGAGACGCAGCATCGCTCAGCCGCCCAGGTGCGCGAGATGCTCGGCGACCTCGTCGGCGTCGGGAGCGTCCAGCGTCCCGACCACCCGCCCGTCGGCGAGGAGGACGACCTGGTCCGCCTGTGCCGCGGCCACGGGGTCGTGGGTGACCATCACGACCGTGTGCCCGTCGGCGTCGACGACCTCGCGCAGGAGGGCGAGGACCTCGCGACCCGTCCGGGTGTCGAGTGCACCGGTCGGCTCGTCGGCGAAGATCACCTCGGGTCGCGTGACGAGCGCCCGCGCGATCGCGACCCGCTGCTGCTGCCCGCCCGAGAGCTGGGCCGGGCGATGGCGCAGGCGGTTGTCCAGCCCTACTCGCGCCGCCACCTCGCGCACGTGCGAGCGCCGGAGATGCCGGCGCCGGTCCAGGCGCAGCGGCAGGCCGATGTTCTGGGCGACCGTGAGCGAGGGAAGCAGGTTGAAGGCCTGGAACACGAACCCGATCCGCTCGCGCCGCAGGATCGTCAGCCGCCGCTCGCTGAGCCGCGCCAGGTCGGTGTCGCCGAGCGTGACGGTGCCGGAGGTGGGCCGGTCGAGTCCGGCGGCGACGTTGAGGAACGTGCTCTTGCCGGACCCCGAGGGGCCCATGATCGCGGTGAACGATCCGCGCGGAAGCGCGACGCTGACGCCGTCGAGCGCGACCACCGCGGCGTCGCCCTTGCCGTGGACCTTGCGGACGTCGCGGAGGGCGACCGCAGGCGCAGCGGCGGCCGCCTCGGGAGAGTGGGGAGCGGACTGGAACATGGCATTCACTCTCCCGACCGCGGCGCGGCTCTCCCATCCGGCTTGCCTGCATCTTCTTTCCGCGCGCTGGTGACGCCAGGGGCGGCCAGCCGTACCGTGCACGGCTCTCATGGCTCGACTAGAGTCGGCTGGGACCCGATGTTCAGCTTGACGCCCTGGGCAGGCGAAGTGCGCGATCTCGTCGCTCGCCCGGTCGCGCGTCATCGCGTCGAAGGTCTGAAACGGCTCACGGCGCCAACCCGCAGCCCGTGGTTCTGGGTGGCGCTCTGGACGGCGGCCGCCGTCGCGAGCTTCGTCGCGCTGATCCCGGCGCTCTTCGACCGCGAGCCGCCGATGGCGACGAACGACGTGATCCACTCGCTGTCGGGCACGTCGTTCGCGGCGTGCGGCCTCGTCGCCTGGCGCCGGCGCCGCGACAGTGCGATCGGCCCGATGCTGACCATCGCGGGCTTCGGCGTGCTCGTGCCCGAGATCCTGTTTCAGATCGACGCATCGATCGCCTTCACCTTCGCCCTGCTCTTCGGCGAGCTGTGGATCCTGGTCTACGCGGCGTTGATCCTCAGCTTCGCGACCGGCGGCCGGCTCACTTCGAGCGTCGACGTGGTGATCGTCCAGACGTTCTTCGTCGGGCTCTTCGTCCTGCAGTTCGTCGTGATGCTGTTCCTGCCCGACGACCGCAACTTGCTGCTCGTGTGGCCTGATGCCGACGTCGCCGAGGCGGTGACCAAGATCCAGTTCGGCGTCCTGGCCATCGCGGCGCTCGCCGTCGCCGTCGTGACCGCGCAGCGCTGGCGCACGGCCTCGCGGCCGCGCCGGCGCGCATTGCTGCCGAGCCTCGGCGGCAGCCTGTCCGGCGTGCTGTACGCCGCGAACCTCATCACGCTGACCGCGGAGTCACCGTCGACGCTGCTCATGTCGCTGCTCAACGCGGCCCTGCTCACGGTCCCGGCGGCGCTGCTCTGGGGTCTCCTGCGCTCGCGGCTGGCGCGCGCGGGCCTTCCGGACCTGTTCCGCGAGCTCGGCACCCTGCGCGGCGCACGGCTGGAGGCGGGGCTCGCCGAGACGCTGGGTGACCCGGAGCTCGTGCTGGCGTATCGCGTTCCGGACCAGCACGCCTTCATCGATGGCGCCGGGCAGCCGGTCGACCTGCCCGGGCCGGAGTCCGGACGGAGCGCGGCGCCGATCGAGCGCGACGGTCGCGAGCTGGGGGTGCTGGTCTACGACGCGTCGCTCGACGAGGATCCGGAGCTCGTCGGCGCCGTCGCCGCGACCGCCGCGATCGCGCTCGACGACGCGCGGCTGCAAGCAGAGTCCGAGGACCGGCTGGCCGAGCTGCGAGCGTCGCGCGAGCGTCTCGTCGCCGCCGGCGACGCGGAGCGGAGGCGGCTCGAGCGCGATCTCCACGACGGGGCGCAGCAGCGGCTCGTGTCCGTGGCGCTGCAGCTGCGGATGATCCAGCGCCACATCCGCACCGACCCCGACCTGGCCGAGCGACTCGTGACGTCGGCCAGCGACGAGCTGTCGCAGTCGCTGCAGGAGCTGCGCGAACTGGCGCGCGGCATCCATCCCGCCGTGCTCAACCACGGCCTGAAGGCCGCGCTCGAGTCTCTCGCGTCGCGCTCGCCCGTCCCGGCCACGGTCTCCTGCGCGAGCGCGGAGCGGCTGCCCGAGCGGGTGGAGCTCGCCGCCTACTTCGTGGCCTGCGAGGCGCTCGCCAACGTCGCGAAGTACGCGCAGGCGACGAACGCCTCCGTGCGGGTCTCGCGCCGGAACGGTGTGGTCGTCATCGAGATCGCCGACGACGGCGTCGGCGGCGCCGACGAGTCGGCGGGCACCGGGCTCCAAGGGCTGGCCGACCGCGTCGCCGCGCTCGACGGGACGCTACGGATCCTCAGCCCTCCCGGTGAGGGCACCGTGGTCACCGCGGAGCTCCCGTGCGCGTCGTGATCGCGGACGACAGCCCGCTGTTGCGAGAGGGCATCGTCTCCTTCGTGCGCAGCGAGGGGATCGACGTCGTCGCGGAGGCGTCGGACGCCGACGAGCTGCTCGCGGCGGTCGACCTCCACGAGCCCGATGTAGCCATCGTGGACATCCGCATGCCGCCGACCCAGACCGACGAGGGCATCCAGGCCGCGCACGAGATCCGCCGCCGCCATCCGGGCATGGGCGTTGTGCTGCTCTCCCACCACGTGGAGGTCGGCGTCGCCACCCAGGTGCTGGCCGAGGCGCCGCAGCGCCTCGGCTACCTGCTCAAGGAGCGCGTAACCGATCCCGCCGACTTCGCCGGCTCGCTACGACGCGTCGCCGGCGGCGGTACCGCCCTGGATCCACAAGTGGTGTCCGGACTGCTGATGGATCCCGCAGCGCACGGCCCGCTGCGATCGTTGTCGCCGCGCGAGCGCGATGTGCTCGAGCTGCTCGCCGAGGGTCGCTCGAACAAGGCGATCGGCGAGAGCCTGGCCATTACGCAGGCCGCGGTTCAGAAGCACGTCAGCACCGTCTTCAACAAGCTGGGCCTCCCCGCGGGAGAGGACGACGACCGCCGCATCCTCGCGGTGCTCACGTACCTTCGGCCCGATCTCTGATCGCGGAGGTTGTGTAGCCGCGTCCCGCGGTGAGACAGGTTCCGACGAAAGTCGGGGAGACAGGATTTGAACCTGCGACCGCCCGGCCCCCAGCCGGGTGCGCTACCAGACTGCGCCACTCCCCGATATGTCCTCTAGAGCGGGCGACGGGAATCGAACCCGCCCTAGAAGCTTGGAAGGCTTCTGTGCAACCACAACACTTCGCCCGCAGGGAACGATCATAGCCGCGCCCGGGTCGGGTGTCAGGCGCTCGGGCGGCGCTCCTCGGTCGGGACGGTCCCGGCGTCGTCGAGCAGCGCCGCGGGTGGCCAGGCGCCGAACCAGTTGTCGCGAGCGCCGTCGATCGTGATCACGGATCCGGAGAGTGTGCGGCCGAGCGGGGACGCGGCGAGGGCGACGAGCCAGGCGTGCTCCCGCTCCTCGCCGAGGCGGCCGAGGGGCACGGTGGCGGCGGCCCCGCGACGGACGTTCTCCGGGTACTTGGCGAGCACCGCCGTGTCGAAGTGGCCGGCGGCGAGCGCGAGCACGGCGATGCCGTCCGCCGCCCACTCGCGCGCGAGCGCGCGCGTGTAGCCCTCGACCGCGGCCCGGGCCGTGCTCGAGTGGGCCATTCCCGCGAAGCCGTGGTGTGGGGAGAGCGTCACGTTGACGATCGTGCCGCGGCCCGCGGGGCGCATGGCGAGCGCCGCCGCGGAGCGGCTCATGCGCTCGGTGCCTCCCAGGTTGAGCCGCGTGACCGCGCGCCAGCCCTTGGGCTCGATCGCCTCGGCCGGCACGAAGTACTGGCCGCCGGCGTTGTTGACGAGCACGTCCAGGCGGCCGTGGCGGTCGAGGCAGGCGCGCACGATCCGCTCGGCGTCAGCGTCCTCCCGCACGTCGCCGACGACATACGAGGCCCGCTCGCCGAGATCGTCGGCCGCGGCCGCCAGCACCGCCTCCCGGCGCCCGGCGATCACGACCGTCGCGCCGCAGGCGACCAGCTCGCGCGCCGCGGCGAGGCCGAGGCCCGTGCCGCCGCCGGTCACGAGCGTCACACGTTCGTCCAAAAGGCCTTCTGCGAAGACTTCTGACCTCATCGGCGCCGACATGGCTGCCGATGGTAGGCGGGAACGAAAAACGGGAACCAACCACCCTTACCATGCAGATCCCCGGCGTCCACATCGAGACCTTGCACAACCCGGTTCGCTACACGTACGCGCAGATCGAGAAGGCCTGCGCGATCGCGCAGATGCTGAACCGCGGAAAGCTCGTGCTCGTCGAACCGCCCCGGCGCTGATTCCCCTCGCGCGACCGCGCGGCGAGCGCTAGGAAGTCGCCCGCGGCGCTAGAATCGCGCTCTCCGGGGGATTAGCTCAGCTGGAGGTAGCGCCGGTCTCCAAAACCGGAGGTCCCAGGTTCGAGTCCTGGATCCCCCGCCTTCCGCCGCCCTGTATGGGAACATGTGTTCGCATGCAGTGGCGCCCACCAGATCCCTGGTCGTATAGCTATCTCCTCGGGATGTACCTGGGCGACGGTTGCGTGTCGGTCACCGGCCGCAAGCGTCAGAGCTTTCAGCTTGTCGTAACGTGCGACGCCGCCTATCCCAACATCATCGACGACTGTGCTGCAGCGATGATGCTGACGCTCCTGCCGCGTCGCGTAGGACGAAACCCGCATCGCGTGCACCGGTGCGTTCGCGTCGCCGGTTCGAGCAAGCGCTGGCCGGACGCGTTTCCGCAGCATGGCCCGGGACGGAAGCACGACCGCAAGATCGAGCTCGAGCCGTGGCAGCGCGACATCGTGGACCGGTTCCCGCAGGAGTTCCTGCGGGGGCTGCTGCACTCGGACGGGTGCCGGACGGTGAACCGGTTCTCGACGGTCCTGCCGAGCGGTCGCACCGCTGAGTACGCCTATCCGCGCTGGTTCTTCTCGAACCGCTCGGACGACATCCGCGCCCTGTTCTGCGAGTACTGCGAGCGGCTGGGGATCAGGTGGACGCAGTCCAACCCGCGCAATATCTCCGTCTCGCACCGGACGAGCGTCGCGCTGCTGGACTCCTTCGTCCCGGCGAAGTCGTGACCGGTGATCACCTTTCGATTGCGAGGATCGTCCTAACGCTTGACCGCCGCGCACTGGCGGGTCGATACTGGCGGTGTGACCGCACCCGTGTCGGTGCGCGCCGGACGCCTCGTTGGGCGCGACGCAGAGCTTCGAGCTCTAGCCGACGGCGTGGACGGCGGGACGCCAGTCGTGTTCCTGCACGGGATCGCCGGCATCGGCAAGACCGCGCTGCTCGGCAGCTTTCTCGACGACCGGCGGGCGGTGGGGGCCGACGTGATCGAGCTCGACTGCCGCACCGTCGAGCCCACCACGCGCGGCTTCCTGCATGCCGTCGGCGGCTTCCGGGAGGTCGACGAGCTCGTGCTGCGCCTGCCGACGCCGGTCGTGCTCGCGCTCGACCACTACGAGCTGTTCCGGCTCATGGACACGTGGCTGCGGCAGGTGCTCGTGCCGGTGCTGCCCCCCGGGGTCACGCTGATGCTCGCCGGGCGCGAGCGGCCGGTCGCGGCCTGGCTCGGGCCCGCGAGCTTCCGCAACCTCCCGCTCGGTCCGCTCGACGGCGCGGACGCGCAGCGCATGCTCCAGCGCCGCGGCGTGCCGGCGAGCGAGGCGACGCGCCTCAACCGGATCGCCCGTGGACACCCGCTCGCGCTGATGCTCGCAAGCGCCGGCGTCGCCGAGCATCCGGAGCTCGCGCTGGAGGACGCGGCGATGACGCGCGTGGTCGAGGAGCTCTCGCGTCTCTACCTCGAGGGCGTCGACGACCGGCTCACGCGCCGTGCGCTCGAGGCCGCCTGCGTCGTCCGCCGTGCGACCGAGCCGGTTCTCGCGGCCATGCTCGAGCAGCCCGACGGCACCGAGGCGGTGCGCCGTGTGCTCGACCTGCCGTTCGTCAGCGCGGGTCCGGACGGGCTCGTCGTGCACGAGGCGGTGCGCGAGGCCGTCGCCGGCTTTCTGCGGGGGGCGAATCCCGTTCGCTATCGGCAGCTGCGCCGCAGCGCCTGGCGCGAGTTGCGCAGCGAGGTACGCGAGGCCGGGCCGGCCGAGCTCTGGCGCTACACGGCGGACATGCTCTACCTGATCGACAACCCGGTGGTGCGCGAGGCGTTCTTCCCGAGCGGCCTCCAGCCGCTCGCCGTCGAGCCGGCACGCTCCGACGATGGGCCGGCGGTACGCGCGATCGCGCGGCGCCACGAGGGACCTGAGGCGGCCAACGTGCTCGAGCGCTGGTGGGCCGAGGCTCCCGAGACGTTCTCCGTCGCTCGGGACCGCGATGGGCTCGTGGCCGGCTGCTTCTCGCTGCTCGACAGCTCGACGCTGCGCCCGCCCCCCGTGCACGACGATCCCGTGGTCGATGCCTGGGCGCGCGACCTGCGTGAGCATCCGCTCCCGAAGGACCAGCTCGCGCTGGGCCTGCGACGTTGGCTGGACGCAGAGCGTGGCGAGCTGCCGTGCGCATCGCAGGCGGCCTGCTGGCTGGACGTCAAGCGCGCGTACATGGCGCTGCGACCGCGGCTGCGGCGGATGTACGTCGTCGTCCGTGACGTCCCGACCTACTGGCCGGTCGTCGAGAAGCTCGGCTTTCGCCCGCTTCCAGCCGCCGCCGCGGTGCTCGACGGCGTCGAGTACACGACCGTCGTGCTCGACTTCGGGCCCGGCTCGGTCGACGGCTGGCTCGCCGCGCTCGTGGCTGCCGAACTCGGCCTGAGCGACGAGCCCGAGCTCGACGAGGTCGCGCGCGAGCTCACCGTCAACGGCACGCGCGTCGCGCTGACGCCGCTCGAGTTCGGGCTGCTCCGGCACCTCCGCGAGCGCGAGGGCGATGCCGTCGCGCGGCACGAGCTCCTGACCGACGTGTGGGGGACCGAGTTCACCGGCGGCAGCAACGTCGTCGACGCCGTCGTGCGTTCTCTGCGTCACAAGCTCGGGCCCGGGGCGGTGGTCGTCGAGACCGTGCGGGGCAGCGGATACCGCCTGCGCGCGGATTGGCGCGCGCACATCGGCTGACAGACTCCGGTGGCCGCGCGTGCGGCCACCGGGATGGCGGGTACTCAGAACGGACAGTTGCCCGGGCTTGGCACGTCGATGCGCGGCGCCGCGCCGACGGGCAGGTCGAGGTAGGTCACGTACAGCTCCGTGTCCGTGGTGCCCTCGTTGCGACCGATGTGCACGTGGCCGCGGCCCTCGTCGATGAACACCTTGCCGGCCGAGTAGACCGTGCCCTCGCACCTCGGATCGTCGCCGTCGTAGAGCGTGAACGAGCCCGACTTGACGATCACGACTGCCGGACCGGGATGACTGTGCCACCCGGTCGTGCCCCCGGGCGCGATCGTCACCTGCTGGACGGCGACGTCGCTGGGCGTCTGCAGGGTGATCTTGACCGGCTTGCGCCAGTCGTGGTGCCCCCCGTGGTGGTGCGCCCCGTGGCGGTGCGCCTTGTGCTTGACCTGGTGCTCCAGCGTCCCGCGGGCGAGGATCGGAGAGGCGAGGATGCCGGAGCCGGGTGTGGCGACCGCCGAGCCGACTCCCACCGCTCCGACCGTCGCGGCGAGCGCGACGGCGGTGATTCTCCTGTTGGGCCTGTACATGAGCCGACGGTACGACCGCAGCGGCAGGTGCCGGTGAAGATCGAATGAGAATTCGATGACGGCCGGCCCGCATCGATGAGCGAGTGAGTGCGGGCGGAGGGACTCGAACCCCCACGGCTGTCAAGCCACGAGGACCTAAACCTCGCGCGTCTACCAGTTCCGCCACGCCCGCGGGAACCGCCGCATGTGCGGCGGTGAGATTGTATGGTCGCGCGCGCATGGCCGAGCCAGGGGTCACGATCGATCACCCCAACCGCCGCAAGGCCGCCTCGAAGTCGACGCGGGCCATCGTCGTGGTGCTGCTGCTCGCGTCGGCTGCGGTGACCGCGATCGTGACGATCGGCGGGTGGGACACGCTGCAGGGGGCCAAGTCGCTCCAGGTCGCCTACATCGTCGTGTACCTGGTGCTCGCCTTCTTCGTGCTGCGCTGGAGCCGCGGCGTCCTGCCGCTGGCCGCCGCGCTCGCCATCGTGCTGCTGATCTTCGCCGCCGTCGCCGCGCCCGCGTGGTTCGACCGCGACCAGCCGGGCTTCGCCGACCCGGCGATCGACGAGGGCGTGCTCGGGCTCCTCACCGCACTGCTCGTCCCGCTCCAGATCCTCCTCATCGCGTTCGCCATGAGCGGCTTCCGCCAGGCGTGGAACGTCGAGGTCGAGCGCGGACCCGAACGGGGTCCGGAGCGGGGCCCTGCGCCGGCTGCCGCATAGGCACGCCCGTCGTACGATGGGCCGCGCGCCCGGGTAGCCCAATCGGCAGAGGCAGTCGACTCAAAATCGATCAAGTGCGGGTTCGAATCCCGCCCCGGGCATCGCCATTAGGCTCCGCCTCATGACCCTCGCGCCCGCCGAGACGGCAGCCCGCCTCGCGAACGTCGTGCACGTGCTGCGAGAGGCCGTGCACAGGACCGCCGGCCGGCTGCCGCTGGAGCCGCGCTTCGAGGTCAAGGCGCTGCTGGCCGCCCACCTGTACGACGACGCACGCGCTATCCCCGAGCTGCGCCGCCGGATCGAGGACCTCGGCGGCGCGGTGCGCGGCCCGGGCCAGGAGCTCTCGCGGCTGCTCGACCGCGACGTCTACGCAGCGCTCAAGCCCGCCCTCGTAGCGACGCTCGACGCGCACCGCCGGCAGCTCGACCCGCTCGCCGACGAGCCCACACTGCACCTCGTCACCCAGCTCGTCCACCGGCAGCGGCGGCACCTCGCAGAGCTCCCGACGGAACCCGAGCCGGACCTCCCCGAGGACCTCGGCGCGCTGCCCGGAGACGCCGACCAAGCACGACGGCTCACGGTCATGGATCCGCTCGAGCGCCCGGCCCGCGACGGCTTCGTGCAGGTCGTCGAGCACGCCGCCGACCAGCACCCGGCGCACGCTCTGCTGGACGCGAAGCTGTGTGCCGCCGAGCTGCTCGCGCGCACCTCACACGAGCACCCGGACATGCCGGACGAGTTCCACCTCGACCTCACCCGCGCGGCGCGCGACGCGGCCCGCCACGCCGAGCTGCTCGACCGCCACATGAGCACCGAGCTCGGCATCCACTGGGGCGCGTTCCCGATCGCCTTCGCGAGCTTCCGCGAGGTCTACGCCCGCGACCTCGAGGGACGGCTGAGCGCTCTCGACGGCACGCACTCCGACTACGCGCCCGGCACGCCCGCGTTCGACCACATGCGGGCCGACGACGCGGCCCGCACGCGTGCGACCCAGCGCTGGAGAAGCGGCTAGAGCGGCATCTTGCCGCGACCCTTGCGCCCCGCGCTCCCGCTCTTGGAGACGGCCTTCTGGGACGTGTGGAACGGCTTCTGGAGCCAGCGGCCGAGCTTGCCCGGCGCTTTGCCGGCACCCCGGCTGCCGAACCCGAGCACCTTCTGGCCACCACGCTCCGGATGCCGCGACAGGCGCGGCGCCAGGAACGCGAGGATCAGCAGCACTACGCAGAAGACGATGACAGCGGCGATGGTCATGGCCGAGTCCTACCCAAGCCGCCGGAATGTCAGGCCACGAACCCCTCGAGCGGGCCGGCCAGCGCCTCCGGCGCGACCAGCACGCCCGGGCCGGCGGGCGGGCGGGCCGGCAGCTCGCGCACCACCAGGCCAGCGCGTAGGCACAGCAGCTCCCCAGCCGCCCGGTCCCAGTGGTTGAGCCCGCGCTCGTAGAACGCGTCGTAGCGTCCCGCGGCCGTCCAGGCGAGGTCGAGCGCGGCCGACCCGAGCCGCCGGATGTCACGCACCGCCGGCAGGAGCCGGGCCACCATCTCGGCCTGGCCGCGCCGCACCTCCGCGTCGTAGCCGAACCCGGTGGCGATCATGGCCGTGCTCAGGTCGGTCCGCTCCGAGCCCGTCACCGGCCGCCCGTCGAGCAGCGCCGGGCCGTCGCGCTCGACCGACCACAGCTCGTCGCGCATCGGGTCGTAGATGACGCCCACGAGCGTGCCCGACGCGTCCTCGCACGCGATGCTGACCGCCCACTGGGGGATGCGGAAGAGGAAGTTGATCGTGCCGTCGAGCGGGTCGACGACCCACCGCAGGCCGGTGGTGCCCTCGGCGTCGCCGCCCTCCTCGCCGAGGAAGCCGTCGCCGGGCCGCGCCGCCTCCAGGCGCTCCCGGATCAGGCGCTCGGCAGCGTGGTCGGCTTCCGACACGAGGTCGGTCGGGCTCGACTTGGCCGTCACGTTGACGAGCGGCCCCGCGAACGCTTCGCGCAGCTGGTGGCCCGCCTCACGCGCGATCGCCTCGGCGACCTCGCGCAGCGCCGCGGAGCTCATCGCGCCGCCTCCGGGCGTCGCTCGAGCCAACCGAGCTCGCGCTCGAGCTGGGCGGCGAGCGAGAGCAGCACCGGCTCGCCGTGGGGCGGCACGACGAGCTGGGCGCCGACCGGGAAGCCGTCGGCGGTCCACGCCGCCGGGACCGAGGCCGCGGGCTGGCCCGTGTGGTTGTACGCGCCGCAGTAGGGCACGAAGCGGATCGAGCCGGTCAACGACCACAACGCCGAGCGTCCCTCGTACTCCCCCACCCTCGGCGGTCTGCGGGTGAACATCGGCGTCACGACCACATCGACGCCGCCCTCGAACACCTCGTCGAGGACCCGCTCATCGGCCGCGGCGGCCGCCTTCGCGCGCTCCACGAACGTCGCCGGGATCGCTGCGCCCATCCGGACGTAGCCTCGCGCTCGCCGCGAGAGGCGCTCCGGATGGCCGACGATCCGCCCCTGGTCGGCGATGCCGCGCAGGTAGCGCGCGATTACGTTGCCGGCGATCGGCAGGGTGTACTTGATCTCGCGCTCGATGACCTCGTGGCCGAGCGCCCGCAGCACCTCCGTCAGGCCCCGGACGCCGGACAGCTGCTCCTCGTCGGCCTGCACGCCGGTGAGCGGCGGCGTACGCACCGAGACCGCCACGCGCAGTCGCCCCGGCTCCCGAGCCGCGGCCTCCGCGAACGACGGGCCGCCGTCCTTGATCGCGTCAAAGATCAGCGCGCTGTCGGCCACCCCTCGCGTGAGCGGTCCCCAGGTGCTCAGGCCCGAGAACGGCTCGACGGCCGGCGCGGTCGGGACCCGCCCGTTCTGCGCCTTCAGGCCGAACAGGCCACAGCAGGCGGCGGGAATGCGGACCGAGCCCGCGCCGTCCGACCCCAGGGTCGCACCCGCCAGGCCGGCCGCCATCGCCACCGCGGAGCCGCCGGAGGTCCCGCCGGGCGTGCGGTCGACGTCCCACGGATTGCGGGTGGCGCCGTAGGTCGGCGACTCCGTCCACGGCGTGATCGTCAGCTCCGGCACGTGCGTCTTGCCGAGGATCACGGCGCCCGCGGTCCGCAGGCGGCGAATCACCTCGGCGTCGGCCTGCGCCGCGCCGTTCGAGGGGTAGCAGCCGAAGGCCGTCGCCGCGTCGGCGACGTCGACGTCGTCCTTGACCGCCACGGGCACGCCGAGCAGGGGCCGCGTGTCACCTGCGCGGGCGCGCCCGTCGGCCTGCCTCGCCTCGGCCAGCGCGCGCTCGCCGAACACGACCCGGTAGGCGTTGAGGAGCGGATCGAGGCGCTCGATCCGGTCGAGGTAGAGCTCGACGAGCTCGCGCGCGGAGACGTCGCCTCGGCGGACGAGCTCGGCGTGGCGCGCGGCGCCCGCGAAGGCGAGGTCGACGGAGTCCATGCGGCCGGGGAGGCTATACGGTGGCGCGCCATGCGGCCGGTCGTCGACGGGCTCGCCGGCTTCGCCGGGCGGGGTGCGTGCACGGATGCGGAGCGCCGTGCCGCGCATCGCGCCGCGCGCGCATCAGCCCGACGATCTTCCCGAGTTCGTCGACGACGACGCGCTGGAGGCCGCGCTCGCGTTCGCGCTAGAGGATGCCGAGCGCGGTGAGGTCCTCGACCGGCTCTGAGAACGAGCACGAGCCGTAGGCGACGAACAGCTCCGCCCGCGCGGCGGCGATCGCCTCGGCGCCGGCCCGCCGGCCGTGCAGCTCGAGCCCGTCGGCGTCGACCGTGAACGCCCCGGGATCCTCCTCGGCGAGCAGCGGGACGAGGTCGTCCTCGCCGCCATGGGCGAAGATCGCCGCCGCGAGCAGGTTGAGGAAGCCGTGCATGTGGAAGCCCGTGGCTCGGTCGACGTGGCGCACGGGGTGGTGGAGCCCGGCCGTGGCCTTGAAGGGCACGCCGGCGTCGCGGCACGCGAGCACGAACGCCGCGATCGCCTCGACGGGCGGGAACGCGTCGGCGGTCACGCCACCGCAGCGGATCTTCGCCCCCGCGCCGGCCTGGCGGACGGCGGCCACCGCGCCGGTCAGCCCGCGGCCGGGGTCGAGCTCCCAGAAGGCCGGCACCCCCAGCTTCGCGTCCACGAGCGCCTGCGTGTCGGGGATCCACGCCGGATCGATCCGGCCCTCGAGCAGCTTGACGTCGTAGCGCGCGATCTCTTCGAGGTCGCCCTCGCCGCGGTCGAGCACGACGCTCAGCGGCGGTGTCTCGGTCGGCAGCTCCGCGAGCCGCGAGGCCGGCACGATGAACCGGTCGAGCATCCACGCCTCCGGGGTCTCGCGCGCACGCCGATCCGCCTCCAGCGCGGCCGGCATGTCGAGCGAGGCGGGCGGGAACAGCGCCGCGTGGTCGATCAGCCGGCCGAGCAGCTCGCGCCGTGCGTCCGCGCTCACGCCGGCGGGATCGCGTTGCGCTTGGCCGGCCACTCGCGCGCCTTGGAGGCGTACCGGGCGAAGCGGCGCACGAGCTCGTCGCGCAGGTCCTCGGGCTGCACGACGGCGTCCACCACCATCTCCGACGCGAGCTTGAGCAGGTCGACGCCCTCGGCGTACTCCTCCATCAGCTCGGCCCGCCGCTCGGCCCGCTCGTCCTCGTCCTCGATCGCCTGCAGCTGGTTGTAGAAGACCGCGTTGACGGCCGCGCTCGGCCCCATGACGGCGATCTTCGCGCTCGGCAGCGCGAGCGTCGCGTCCGGGTCGAACGCCGGGCCCGCCATCGCGTAGAGCCCCGCTCCATACGCCTTGCGCACGATCACGGAGAGCTTCGGGACGGTCGCCTCGGAGACGGCCGAGATCATCTTCGCGCCATGGCGGATGATGCCCTGGCGCTCCACCTGCGTGCCGATCATGAAGCCGGGCACGTCGGCCAGGAACAGCAGCGGGATGCCGAACGCGTTGCAGGTCCAGATGAAGCGCGCCGCCTTATCGGCCGAGTCGACGAACAGCACGCCGCCCTTGAACTTCGGCTGGTTGGCGACGATCCCGACGGCCCGGCCGTCGAGGCGCGCGTAGCCGACGATGACCTCCTTGGCCCAGCGCTTGTGGACCTCGAGGAACGACCCCTCGTCGACCACCGCCTCGATCAGTTCGTGCATGTTCCACGGCTTGTTCTCGTCGGCGGGGATCAGCTCGCGGATCGGCGTCGCGCTGCCCGGCGGGGGCGCGGGCGGGGCCGCCGGGGGCTCCTCGTCGCACGAGCCCGGGAAGTAGGACAGGTAGCGCTTGGCGAGGTCGATGCCCTCCTCGTCGCTCTTGACGAGGAAGTGGCCGCAGCCGGAGACGCCGGTATGCATCTTCGCGCCGCCCATCTCCTCGAGCGAGACGCTCTCGCCGATCACCATCTCGGCCATGCGCGGGGAGCCGAGGTACATCGAGGCGTTGCCGTCGCGCATGATCACGACGTCGCAGAAGGCCGGGATGTACGCGCCGCCGGCCGCGCTCGGCCCGAACAGCACGCACACCTGCGGCACGGCGCCGGAGAGGCGGACCTCGTTGAAGAAGATGCGGCCGGCGTGGCGGCGGCCGGGGAACATCTGCACCTGGTCGGTGATGCGCGCGCCGGCGGAGTCGACGAGGTAGACCATCGGCACGCGGTGGGCGAGCGCGGCCTCCTGGATCCGCAGGATCTTCTCGACCGTCTTGGGGCCCCACGAGCCGGCCTTGACGGTGGGGTCGTTGGCCATCAGCGCCACGGTGCGCCCGCCGATCGTCCCCATCCCGGTGACGACGCCGTCCGCCCCGAGGCCGTCGGCCTCCCAATTGGCGAGCAGCGCGTCCTCGGTGAACGAGCCCTCGTCGAGCAGCCGCGCGACGCGCTCGCGCACCGGCAGCTTGCCCTGCTGGGCGGACTTCTCGCGGTGGCGCTCGGGGCCGCCGGCGTACGCGCGGTCGAAGGCGTCCGTGACGTGCTGGGCGTCGGTCATGCGCGGCTCACGCTAGTACACCCGCCCAGGATTACGACGCATTCCGGCGGGCCCGGCCCGCGTCTGCCGGCACCCGGTATCCGGTCACGTGCCACCAGCATGCTCGCGGATACCGTGTACCGGCAGACACGACCCGGACTCCGCCGGTTATGCGCCGTACTCCCGGCCGCGCGTACCTCGCGGCGGGGCGTCGTCGACGCGCACCCGCAGCACGACCTCCTCCGTCTTGGAGGCGAGCGGCGCGTCGCCCGCGCGGTAGGCGGCCGGCTCGGGCGGAAGCGGCTTTCGAGGGCGCAGGCCGGCGGCCATCGCTCCTGCGCCGACAAGGATCAGCAGGAGCGGCCACCAGCGCAGCGTCTCGTCGTGATACAGGCCGGCGACGACGACGAAGGCGGCGAGGTTGGCCACGCCGAGCCACGCCGGCCCGGGAAGACGGTCGATCGCGCCGTAGGCGACGAGCCCGAAGCCTGCGCCGAGGATCACCAGCTCCCAGACGCCCGACAGCAGGGCATCGCCGGGCGGCCCGAAGAAGACCGTGCCGAAGAACGCGTCGAGTGCCGCCTGCACGGCGATGGCGAGGATCGCCAGGCCGGCGGCGATCACGAGCAGCTCCGCCTGCCGGGGACGGGTGGCCCGGAGCACCAGCGAGCCCAGCACGAGTGCGGCGGCGCCGAGGCCGAGCAGCCAGCGGGACGCGGTGAACGAGTCCGGCTCGAACACCCACTCCAAGCCGGCGAGGACGGCCACCATCCCGGCCACAGCGGCGATCAGCCCGCAGACAGCCGACCTGCCGCGGACGGCGACGGCGAGCGCCACGGCCGCCTCGACGAGCGCCGTCAGCGTGATCGTGGCGCTCGGGAGGTCCTCGGAGGTGTCGCCGAGCGCGTCCGCCAGCCGCAGCAGCGCGAGGTAGAGCAGGGCGAGGCCGGTCACGAGCAGCACCGACCGGTACGCCGGCGGGCGGTCGTCGTCCTCGTTCGGGGCCTGCACGCCGAGCGCGAGCACGACGCCGGCGGCGATGGCCAGCGCGAACAGGTGGTAGCCGGGCGTCAGCGCGTCCGCGATCCGCAGCTCGGCAAGTGCCAGCCCCACGGCCAGCGCGACGGCTCCGGCCGCGATCAGCGGGCCACGGTGCGGCGGCGGTCGCAGCAGCTCCAGCACGCGCGGCAGGCTACCGCTGAGGGTCTGCCGGCGATCCGGGCATCACCGCCGGCGGACCTCGATGCGACCCTCGACCACGCGCGCGTCCCACGCGGGCTGCGGATAGGCGGCCGGGCCGTGCACGAGCGAGCCGTCGCGCAGGTTGAACACGCTGGCGTGCCAGGGGCAGGTGATCGTGCCGTCGCCCAGCTCGCCCTCGTGCAGCGGGCCGCCGCGGTGCGAGCAGTGGTCGGACAGCGCGTATAGCTCCCCGCCGCTGCGCGCGATCATCACCGGCGTGCCGTCGGCCATCGCGCAGCGCATGTCTCCCTCGGCGAGGTCGCCTTCGAGCACCGGCGTCCAGTCCTCGGGCGCCGGCTCGAACGCGGTGTGATCAACGCCGACGCCCTCAGCGAACGAGAGATGCCCGCCGAGGTAGGCGGCCGCGGACATGACGCCGCTCCCGGCCAGGGCGAGCAGTCGCCCTCCGCCGTTGCCGCGCCTGACCCACGAGGCGGCGAACAGCGTCGCGCCGGTCGCATTGGCCGCCGCGTGGACGATGCCGATCCGCCGCACCCGATCGTCGGACATCTCGGTGTCGGCCCAGTCGGAGTAGCCGCTGGCCACGGTCGGCGGGGTGCTCAGCAGCCCGATCCCGATCAGCCGGCGCGCCGCAGGCCGGGCGCTCTCGCCGCCCAGCCAGTCCAGCATCACTGCGCTCGTGAAGCTGCCGATCGTGACGTCGGTGAGCATCGGATGCAGTGCGTGGCCGAGCCAGCTCCCGCTCAGCGCGTCCTTCACCGGCCCGGGCCTGATGATCTTGCGGACCTGCTCGGCGACCGCCTTCGCGGGCGCGTCGAGGGCCTCGAGCGCGGCGAGCTTGCGGACGGGCGCGTGGTTTCCGGGAGGTAGCAGACGTTCTGGCATACGCGGGTGCCTACCCGCGTAGGGTGCCTCCCATGACCCTCGTGCTGACCGAAGACCACGGCGCGGTGCGCCACGTCGTGCTCAACCGCCCCGAGAAGCGCAACGCGTTCGACGGGTCGCTGGTGGCCGCCACGGGCGTCGCGCTGCGGGCCGCGGCCGACGATCCGGCGGTGCGCTGCGTGGTGATCCGCGGCGCCGGCCCGATGTTCTCGTCCGGCATGGATCTCGGCTCCCTGGCGGACCTCGCGGGCGCGCCCGAGCGGCTGCGGGCCTTCCGCGCCCGGTGCCTGGAGGCCTGGAACCTCGCCGAGGAGATGACCAAGCCGACGATCTGCCAGATCCACGGGGCGTGCATCGGCGGTGCGATGGAGCTCGCGCTGGCCTGCGACCTGCGCGTGATCGCGGCCGACGCGCTGGTCGGGATGCCGGAGACCCGAATCGGCCTGATCCCCGACGTCGGCGGCTCGTCGCGGCTGCCTGCCGTGGTCGGCGTCGGGCGCGCCAAGGAGCTGATCATGACCGGCAAGCTGATCGGCGGCGAGGAGGCCGAGCGGATCGGCCTCGCCAACCGGATCGCCCCGGCCGACGCGCTCGACGAGGCGACGGCGGGCCTGGTCGACGAGCTGCTCGCGTGCGCGCCCGTCGCCGTTGGGCTGGCGAAGCGGGTCATCGACGCCTCGGCCCGTCCGGCGCTGTCGACGACCCTGGAGCTCGAGGTTGCGATGCAGGAGCGGTGCGCGGGGACCGCCGACTTCGGGGAGGGCGCGGCGGCGTTCCGGGAGAAGCGGCAACCAGTGTTCGCGGGTCGGTAGTCAGGAGCGAACGTCAACTGCGCTGGGTAGGGAGGTTGAGGATCGGCCGGCGCGCAGGGGAGGTACGTGTATCTGGGTGCGGTCAGCGGCACCGCGATCCACTTTTCTCCCCGTCTGGAGGCGAGGGTGTATCTGGGCGCGGCCGCGGTCGTCGAGATCGACGAAACGCCGCCTTGACCGCGGCCAGGGGACCGACCGCAATGACGGCCTCACCTCCTTGCCCAGCCGCCGTTGACGTTCCCGGCCGAGCGCAACGAGGCACACCCCGCGGGTTCACCACGAGTGCCCGACGAGGACCGGCTCAGGGTGCAACGCGACGCCGAACCTCTCATGGACCCCCCCGGCGATCTCGCGGGCGAGCGTCATCAGCTCGGTGGTCGTGGCTCCGCCGCGGTTGACGAGCGCGAGGGTGTGCTTGGTCGAGATGCCGACGCGGCCGTTGCCGTGGCCGCGCTCGAAGCCGGCGTGCTCGATCAGCCATGCGGCCGAGGTCTTGATCCGGCCGTCGGGCTCGGGCCAGGCCGGGGGGCTGAGACCGGGGCCGGCTCGGGCGGCGAGCGACTCGTAGCCGGCGTGGTCGAGGATCGGGTTGGTGAAGAACGACCCGGCGCTGACCGAGTCGGGGTCCGCCGGGTCGATGACCATCCCCTTACCGCGACGCAGCTGCAGCACCGCCTCGCGGACCTCTGTCAGCGGCGCCGTGCCGCCGACCGGCACACCGAGCGTGCGGGCCAGCTCGGCGTAACGCAGCGGGCCCGAGTGCGTGCTCTCGCGGAGGCGGAAGGTGACCGCGAGGACGACGTGGCGGTCGTGGTAGCGGAACACGCTCGTGCGGTAGCCGAACCCGCAGTCGGCGGCCGGCATGTCGTGCACACGGTCGGCCTCGCGGTCGTAGACCCGCACGGATTCGATCGTCTCCGCGACCTCCTGGCCGTACGCGCCGACGTTCTGGATCGGCGTCGCGCCGACCGAGCCGGGGATCCCCGCCAGGCACTCGAAGCCCTGCAGCCCGTCCGTCACGGTCCGCGCGACGAGCTCGTCCCACGACTCGCCCGCGGCGACGACGAGACGGGTGGTGCCGGCCCGCGAGCCGGGGTTCGCGGAACCGTCGTGCTCGATGCCCCGGGTGGCGATGCGAACCACCGTGCCCGGGACGCCCTCGTCGGCCACGACCACGTTCGACCCGCCCGCGAGGACGAGGACGGGCGGCTCGGCCTGCCGGACGGCGGCGACGACCTCGTCGTCGGTGCGCGCCTCCACGAGCCGGCCGGCCGGGCCGCCGAGCCGCAGCGTGGTCAGCTGGGCGAGTTCCACAGCACCGGTCCCGCCGTGAGCACGTGCGAGCCCAGCGGGCGGCCGAGCACGTCCTGGGCGGCGCGGGCGGCCTCGAGGACGGCTTCGAGCGAGACGCCCGTCTCGACGCCCATCTCGTGCAGCATCGAGACAAGATCCTCGGTCGCGATGTTGCCGGTCGCCCCGCGCGGGACCGGGCAGCCGCCGAGCTCGCCGAAGCTCGACTCGAAGCTGCGCACCCCAGCGTCCAGCGCGGCGAGCACGTTCGCCAGCCCCTGACCACGCGTGTTGTGGAAGTGCGCGGTGAGCTCGACCTCCTCGCCCAGCGCCGAGCGCGCGGCCGGGAAGAACTCCCGCACCTGCGCCGGGTTGGCCATCCCCGTCGTGTCGCCGAAGCCGATCTCCTGCGCCCCCGCGTCCCGCAGCGCGCGGGCGATCTCGAACACCCGCTCGGGCGTGACGTGGCCCTCGTAGGGGCACCCGAAGGCCACCGAGATCACGCCCTCGCACCGCAGTCCCTCCTCGCGGGCACGCCCCAGCACACGCTCGAGCCCCGCCAGCGACTCCGCCACCGAGCGGTTCACGTTCGCGCGGTTGTGCGACTCGGTCGCCGAAAGGAACACGTTGACCTCGTGGAAGCGCTCCCGCTGACGCAGCGCGTTCTCCAGCCCCCGCTCGTTCGGGATCAGCACGGAGAGCGACACGTCGTCCGGCACCGAGATGCGTGACAGCACCTCCGGGCCGTCGGCCAGCTGCGGGATGACGTCCGGCCGCACGAAGCTCGTCACCTCGAGCCGCTTGAGCCCGGATGCGGCCAACAGTTCGATCAGGCGCACCTTCTCGTCGGTCGGCACCACCTCGGGCTCGTTCTGAAACCCGTCCCGTGGCCCCACCTCGCGGATCGCGACACGCACGCCCGACATCCTAGATTCGCGCCTTGGGCGCGCGCCGAGCCGCGACCGGGCGGTCAGACGACCGTCAGCTAACGTGCCGCGCCGATGGCCGACGATCAGGTCACCGTCATCGGCGGGTCCGGGGCGCTCGGCTCAGGGCTGTCGCTGCGGCTCGCGGCAGCCGGCGTCCACCTCGTGATCGGCTCGCGCGACGAGGCCCGCGCGCAGGAGGCCGCCGGCTGGGTGCGCGAGCGGGCTCCCGAGGCGCAGGTGCGAGGCCTCCAGAACGCCGAGGCGGCCGCGGCGAGCGAGGTGGTCTTCCTCTGCGTGCCGTTCCGCAACCAGTCCGAGACGCTCACGAACCTCAAGGACCACCTGCGCGAGGGGCAGCTGCTCGTGGACGCCACGGTGCCGCTCGCGGCCGCGGTCTCCGGCAAGGCGACCCGCGTGCTCGGCGTCTGGCAGGGCTCCGCCGCCCAGCAGGCGGCCGAGATGGTGCCCGACGGGGTGCGCGTCGTGTCCGCGCTGCACACGGTCAACGCCCCCGGCCTCAAGGACCTCGAGCACCCGCTCGACGAGGACGTCCTCGTATGCGGCGACCGGCGTGCGGACAAGGCGCGCGCAGCGGCGCTGATCGAGCTCATCCCCGGGCTGCGCTGCGTCGACGGCGGGCGGCTCGAGATGGCGCGCATCGCCGAGTCGCTCACCGCGCTCCTGATCGGCGTCAACGCGCGCTACAAGACCCACGCCGGCGTCCGGCTCACTGGTCTCGGCGACCGTCCGTGGTAGTCCTGCTGGCGGGCGGCACCGGCGGAGCGAAGCTGGCGCGCGGCCTGCTCGACGAGGTCGGAGAGGAGCTCGTCGTCGTCGCCAACACCGGCGACGACCTCGAGATCCACGGAGGCTACGTCTCGCCCGACCCCGACCTCGTCACGTTCTGGCTGGCCGACCGGATCGACGAGCGCGGCTGGGGCGTCGCCGGCGACACGTTCGCCGTCATGGACGGCCTCCGCGAGCTGGGCGACGACGTGTGGTTCAACCTCGGCGACCGCGACCTCGCGCTGTGCCTGCGTCGCGCCCGGCGGCTGGCCGAGGGCGCTCGTCTCACCGAGGCGATCGACGAGGCGCGCCGCGCGCTCGGCGTCGCCGCGCGCGTGCTCCCGATGTGCGACGAGCCCGTCCGCACCCACGTCCGCGCGCGCGACGGCTGGCACTCGTTCCAGGAGTTCATGATCCGCGAGCGCGCCGCCGGACCCGTCGAGGACGTCGAGCTGCGCGGCGTCGAGGCCGCCCGGCCGACGCCCGAGGTGCTCGAGGCGATCGCCGCGGCCGACGCGATCGTCGTCGGCCCCTCGAACCCCGTGATCTCGATCGGCCCGATCCTCGCCCTCCCGGGCGTCGCGGCCGCCCTGGAAGAGGCCCCAGCGCCGATCGTCGCGGTGTCGCCACTCGTGCGCGGCGCGGTGCTCAAGGGCCCTACCGACGTGTTCCTGGAGTGGGCCGGCCACCCGCTGTCGTCCGCCGGGATCGCCGCCCACTACGCGGGCGTGCTCGACGGCCTGGTCGCCGACGAGCGTGCCGACGAGCTCCCCACGCTGGTCGTCGACGTGGAGATGGCCGGCGCCGACGGACGGCGGCGCGTGGCCCGCGACACGCTCGGGTTTGCCGCTGCCCTGGCCGGCTAGTGGTCCGTCTCGTGACCGTTGCGGGACGGGCCACTAGGCTCTGGTCGTGCGCACGGCTGCCGTCCTGCCGATCAAGTCGTTCTCGCGCGCGAAGTCGCGCCTGGGAGGCGGGCTCGACCGCGGCGAGCTGGCCGCGGCGATGGCGAGCGACGTGCTGAGCGCGCTGGCCGCCACGCCCAGCCTCACCGACGTGATCGTCGTGACCGCCGAGCCGCTCGCCGACGACACGGGGGCGGTCCTCGTCGCCGATCCCGACGAGGCGGGCCAGTCTGCCGCCGCCGAGCTCGGGATCGACGCCGCCGTCGACCGCGGCGCCGAGCGCGTGCTGCTCGTCCCCGGCGACTGCCCGGCGCTCGACCCAGGGGAGCTCGCTCGCCTGCTCGACGAGGGAAGCGAACGGCCGCACGTGACGGTCGTCCCCGACCGGCACGGGAGCGGGACCAACGCGCTGCTGCTCTCGCCGCCGGACGCGATGGCACCGTCCTTCGGCGCCGGCTCCCTGGCGCGGCACGCCGCCCGCGCGCGCGCCGCCGGTGCGACGGTCAAGGTGCGCGAGCTGCCCTCGCTCGGGCTCGACGTCGACACCCCGGACGACCTCGCCGCGCTCCGTGCCGCGCTCGACGCCCGTCGCGAGCTCGCACCCCGCACGCGCGCTGTGCTCGAGCGGCTGGTCCCGGCCGGCGCCGCTTGACCGCGGATCGGCCATGACGCCGGCGAGCGTCGTCGCGCTTCCAGGCCTGCCCGAGGTACGGCCGGGCGACGACCTCGCCGGCCTCCTCGGCGCCGCCGCCGCGCGCCTCGATGGCGGCCTCGAACCCGGCGACGTGCTCGCGGTGGCCCACAAGGTCGTGTCCAAGGCCGAGGGCCGCGTGGTCCGGCTCGCCGACGTCATCCCGGGGCCTCGAGCAGTGGACCTGGCCGCCGAGCACGGCAAGGACGCACGCCACGTCCAGGTGGTGCTCGACGAGTCCGAGGAGATCCTGCGCGCCGACCGCGGGCGGCTGATCTGCCGCACGCGGCACGGATTCGTGTGCGCCAACGCCGGCGTGGACGCCTCCAACGCCGGGGACGAGGAGACGCTCGTGCTGCTCCCGAGCGACCCGGACGGCTCGGCACGCGCGCTCCGCGCCCGGCTCGGCTGCGCCGTGGTGGTGACCGACTCGTTCGGGCGCGCCTGGCGCCACGGCCAGTGCGAGGTGGCGATCGGCGTGGCCGGCCTTGCCCCGCTCGACGACCGCCGCGGCCTGCTCGACGCCGGCGGCCGCACGCTCGCCGCCACGGTGATCGCGATCGCCGACGAGGTCGCCGCCGCGGCCGACATCGTGCGCGGCAAGGCCACGCGGGAGCCCGCGGTGCGCCTCCGCGGGCTCGCCCGCCATGTGACCACGGATGCCGGACCGGGAGCGGCCGCACTCGTCCGCTCCCTCGACGAGGACCTGTTCCGCTAGCGGGTGCCCAGCGGACCACCGCTCCGAACGGAATGGTCCGTTGCGCGGGGCCCCCGCGATTACGCGGCGCGCTTCGCGGCCGCGCGAGCCTCGAAGCGGTCCCGCGCCTCCTCGACCCGCTTGCCGTGGGTGAGCGACCAGGCGCCCAGCGCCTTCAGCGGCGGGGCCATCGTCGCGCCGAGCGGCGTGAGCGCGTACTCGACGCGCGGCGGCACCTCGGCGTGCACGCGGCGGGCGACGAGGCCGTCGCGCTCCATGCCGCGCAGCGTCTGCGTGAGCACCTTCTCCGAGATCGGCTGCAGGTCCTCGAGCAGCTCGTGGTAGCGGCGCGTGCCGTCACCGAGCGCCAGCAGGATGTCGACCGACCACTTCGAGCTGAGCAGGCAGATCGAGTCGCGGATCAGGCGGGCCGAGCGCGTGCGCTCGGTGAGACGGCGCTCGTGCGCGCCGGGAATGGCTACGGCGTGGGCTGCCATCAGCCTCCTCTCGTCCAACGGTGCATTGGGTGCGTCGCCGCTCTCGCGGTTCGTTGACCCTCATGATGCCTCCCCCGTCGGTAAGCCGTCTTAAGGGACTGCGAAGACGCGATTATGCGAGCGCGTGCTCATCGCTGACCTCGAGCACCGGATGCTCCGGGCCTTTCGCCGACGGTATAGAGCGCTCGAGGCGCGCCATCGCGCGCCGCCCGTCCAGCAGGAGCGTGCCGACCTGGTTGTCGAACCGCGGATCGCCGTCCTGGAACCGCCACCGCACCGATGGGGGCGGCACGCCCGCCGCGCGGGCCAGCGTACGGCCGATGGCCGCGCCCGCGCGCGTGAAGCCGAACTGCACGCCACGGCGCTCGTGGCGGTTGAGCGGGTTGCGAAAGGGCGAGCACGTGGCCTGCCAGACCGCCGAGCGCACGCCGCTCCCCCGCTGGAACCCGACCTCGGCCAGGTAGGCGTGGTGCACGTCGCCCGAGAGGACGACGATGCTGGACGGCGGCTCGCCGCGCGCGCCCGACCCGACCTCGCGCAGCAGATCGCACATCGCGTTGAACGAGTCGCGGAAGGCCGGCCAGTGCTCGAGGTCGGCGCCCTGGCGGATCTTCTCGCCCGCCCACGACCCCGGGCGTCCCCACGCGCCATCGCAGACCGCCTCGTTCCACGCCTCCAGGTAGTGCAGGGCGGGAGCCATGATGAGCGGCAGCGAGGTGCCGATCAGCAGGTGGTCGAACCCGCCGACGGCATGCTCGGTGATCCACTGCCACTCCCCCGCGTCGACCATGCTGCGCCCGCCCGGCGTCAGCACCCGCCCCGCGCGCGAGTCGATCATCACGACCCGCGTCCGGCCGATGTCGCGGCAGTAGCTCCAGCGAGCGCCCTCGATCTCGCGATCGGACTTGAACGCGTAGTCGGCCAGGATCGCGCTCGCGTCCTCGCTCTCGCGCACGCGCTGGTAGATGTCCTGCTCCTCGAGCGCGTCGGGATGCAGGTTGCCCCAGTGCTGGTAGAGGACGTACGCCATGAAGGCGCCCGTCACGCGCCGGTCCCACCAGGAGGTCGCGCGCATCTCCTGCACCCAGTCGATCGACGTGTTCCAGTCGTCGATGACGTCGTGGTCGTCGAAGATCATCGCCGACGGCACGGTGGAGAGCAGCCAGCGGATCGGCGGGTCGGTCCAGGCCTCGCGGTAGAGGAACGTGTACTCCTCGAAGTCGGCGATCGTCTCCCCCGGCGGCTCGCTCGTGTCGCGCCGGGCGCGGATGAACTCGAGCGTGTGGGGCGAGACCTCGTCGGCGTAGACCTGATCGCCGAGCAGGAGCACGGCGTGCGGCCAGTCGTCCGGATCGCCGTCCGCCATCCGGAGCGCGATCGCGCGCAGTGCGTCGACCTCGCGGCCGTGCTCGTGATCGTCGGGCCTGAGGCTCCACGGCGGCTCGTGCGGGTAGGCGGTGCGGCAGGATCCGAACACGATCCGCGCCGCCCCGGCGGCGGCGTGCGTCCGCAGGCGGCTCGGCGGGAACGCGCTGCCGGGCTCCGGCCACACTTGCTCCCCGTCGAGCGCGACCGTGTACGGCGTCGCTGCGTCCTCCGGCAGCCCGCGGACGCGCACGATCGCGTAGTGGTGGCCATGGACGCAGAACGTTCGCTGGCGCACCGGCTCGGCGCCGTCGGCGCTCACCTCAACGTCGCACGCCGCGTCGGTCTCCACCCACACCGTGGCCTCCGACGTCCCCGCCCAGCGGGCCATGGGCCCGAGGATCAGCCCGGCCATCAGGCCGCGACCAGCTCGTGGCGCCGCCTGATGCCGTACAGCGTCGTCCGCTCGGCGGCGGGACGGCCGGCGGCGTGCGCGGCACCCACGAGATCCTCCGGCTCGAGCCGCACGCCGTGGTACGAGCCCGCCATGCGCGAGATCGACTCCTCCATCAGCGTCCCGCCGAGGTCGTTCACGCCCCAGCGCAACGCCTCGGTCGCGGCGTCGAGGCCCATCTTCACCCAGCTCGCCTGGAGGTTGACGATCGTCCGCCCGAGCGCGAGCCGGAACGCAGCCGTGTGCTTGAGGTTCTCCTCGCGGCTGATCTCCTCGATCCCGTGCGTGCGCCCGAGCTGGGTGTGGAACGGGATGAAGGAGAGCGGCACGAACTCGGTGAAGCCGCCGGTCCGCTCCTGCAGCTCGCGCACCACACGCATGTGCTCGGCGAGCTCGGCCGGCGTCTCGATGTGCCCGAACATGACCGTGACGGTCGAGCGCAGCCCGGTGCGGTGGGCGGCCTCGATGATCTCCACCCAGCGGCCGGCAGGCAGCTTGTTCGGGCTGATGCGGGCGCGGACGCCGTCGTCGAGCACCTCGGCCGCGGTCCCCGGGACGGAGTCGAGCCCCGCGTCGGCGAGCCGCGCGAGCACCGCGCGCGGCTCGAGGCCGGTGGTGTCGCACATGTGCGCGATCTCCATCGGGCTGTAGGCGTGCAGGTGCAGCTCCGGGGCGGTCTCCTTGGCGAGCCGGAGCCAGCCGAGGTAGTCGTCGAGCGTCCAGTCCGGGTGGATGCCCGACTGCATGCAGATCTCGGTCGCCCCGAAGGCGATCGCGTCGTGCACGCGGCGGACGAACTCCTCGCGGTCGTGCTCGTAGGCGTCGGGCGAGCGGCGGCCGACGCCGAAGCCGCAGAAGGCGCAGCCGACGATGCACACGTTGGAGACGTTGATGTTCCGGTTGACGACGAACGTCACCGTGTCGCCCGCCAGCTCGGCCCGCAGCTCGTCGGCCGCCTGGCGCATGTCCTCGATCACCTCGGGCCGGCTCTCGGCGAACAGGGCGGCGAGCTCGTCAGGCGCGAGCGCATTGCCGTCGCGCGCGCGCTCGATCGTGCGCGGCGCCGTCTGCGCGGTGCCGCGGCGCGGGATGAACGCGCGGTAGCGCTCACGGATGACGTCGAGGACACGCGGTGCGATCCACTCCTCGTCGATGAAGCGCCCGTACACGCACAGCCGCTCGGCGAGCGCGACGCCGTCCTCCGCGAGCCGGCGGCGGACCCGGTGCGGCGACGGGAACGGGTGCTCGGGCGAGATGTGGTCGCCGTTGGCGGACAGGCCGCCGAGATCGGTGGCACCGGCGGCCACGAGCTCGGGCCACCAGTCGGCCAGGTTCGGTGGCACCTGGATGCCGACGCCCGGCAGCAGGCGTCGCGCCTCGGCGATCAGCCGCTTCATGTCCCCGAGGGTCACCGGCGTCGCCCAGGCGGGAGCGCCGTGCTCCGGCGCCGCGTGCAGGCCGGAGCGCCAGAAGGTCTCCGCCGCCTCGGTTGCGATCTCGGCCGGCTCCTCGCCGTAGTAGCGGCGGTGCGGCACGAAGTTCTGCAGGATCACCTCCTGCAGGTGGTCGAAACCGGCCAGCGCCTCGAGTGCCGCGACGCGCTCCTCCTCCGACTCCCCGATGCCGACGAGGATGCCGCTCGTGAAAGGGATCCGCAGCTTCTGGGCGGCGGCGATCGTGGCCAGCCGCTCGGCCGGATGCTTGGTCGGGGACCCCTGGTGGGCGACCAGGTCGGGATTCACCGACTCCAGCATCAGCCCCTGGGACGCGGTCACCTCGCGCAGCCGCGCGAGGTCGTGGCGGCTCAACACGCCGAGGTTGGTGTGCGGGAGCAGACCGCGGTCGAGTGCCCGCTCGCAGGCCCACACGACGTAGGCCGTGAAGTCCTCGAATCCCAGCTGCTCGAGCCGCGCGCGGACGAGCGGATGGTGGTCGGGCGCCTCGCCGGTCAGCACCAGCAGCTCCTTGACGTTGCGCCGCGCCGCGCCGTCGATCAGCCGCTCGACCTCCTCGGGCTCGTGCAGATGCGCCTGATGGGTGGCGAAGGCGCAGTACTTGCAGTGGCACCGGCAGGTCCGCGACAGGGACAGCGTGAGGTTGCGCGAGAACGTCACCCGGCGGCGCATCAGGCGGACCATACCGGGGGCGCCATCATTGCCCGCGTGCTCCGAGCCATCCTCGCCTGTGCCGTCCTCGCCCTCGCGGGATGCGGCGGGACGGCGGCGGTCGACCGCCCGAACGAGGACGCGTCGCTGCTGCTGGACTTCACGCCCAACGGCGTTCACACGGGCATCTATCTCGCGCAGGCCCGCGGGTACGACAGCGCCGAGGGCGTGGGGCTCGAGGTGCGCGCGCCCGGCGCGTCCACGGACGCGCTGCGCCAGCTGCAGGGCGGCCGTGCGGACATGGCGATCCTCGACATCCACGACCTCGGGCTCGCGCGCCAGGCGGGAGCCGACATCGTGGGCGTGATGGCCCTCGTCCAGCGTCCGCTCGCCTCCGTGCTCGCCGCGCCCGACATCCGCCGCCCGCGCGATCTCGAAGGGCGCCGGGCGGGCGTGACCGGCCTGCCGTCCGACGTCGCCGTCCTGCGCTCGGTGATCGAGGGCGACGGCGGCAACCCCGATTCCGTGAAGACGACCACGATCGGCTTCGAGGCGGTCAAGACCCTGCTCGCCGACCGCGTGGCCGGGGCCACGGCGTTCTGGAACGTCGAAGGCGTCGCGCTGCGGGCACGGCGGGCGGGCGGTGACGGATTCCGCGAGTTCCGGGTCGACGACTACGGCGCACCGCCCTACCCCGAGCTCGTCCTCTGCGTCACCCGCTCCACGCTCGACGAGCGCCGCGCGGTCGTGGCGGCAACGATCCGCGCGCTCCAGCGTGGCTACGTTGCGGTCCAGACCGACCCCGAGAGCGGCATCACGGCGCTGCTCGACGCCGAGGGCGGCCTCGACCGGAGGGTCGCTCAGGCCCAACTCGACGCTGTCGCCCCCGCGTTCACCGCCGGCGCCCGCGCCTACGGCGAGCTGCGCGAGGACGTCCTGCGCGAATGGGCCGCATGGGACGAGGAGTTCGGCATCCTCGAGCGGGCGCCCGACGTCCGCCGCGCCTTCGACTTCACGCTCGTCGGGCCCGTCTCGAACCCGTGAGCCCCTTCAGTAGGCAGGCCGATCCCGACGTCCACGGGTCCTCCCGTACGCTCGCACCATCGCCGTCTCGCGAACGATAGATGAGCTCCCCGCCTGGGCCCGGGCGTTGCTCGACGCCGAGCGGGTCGCCCGGCTGGCGTTTGTCGACGACCACGACCACCCGCGCGTCCTGCCCGTCACGTTCGCCGTGGCCGAGGGGGCCGTGTGGAGCGCGGTGGACGACAAACGCAAGCGCAGCCGCGAGCCGGCGCGTCTGCGCTACCTGCGCCGCCGCCCCGAGGCCGCGCTCTGCGTCGACCGCTACGACGACGACTGGGACCGCCTCGCGTGGGTGCAGCTCCTGGGCACGGTCAGCACGCTTCCCATCGACGACGCGCCGGCCGCCGTCGCCGCCCTCACCGCCCGCTACGCGCCCTACCGGGAGCGTCGCCCGCCCGGCCCGCTGGTCCGCCTCGAGCCCACGCGCGCGCTCTGGTGGCGGGCCTAGAGTCTTTCACTCAGAAAGGACGGCCAAACGCCGGGCTCAGCCCGCGAGCCGCTCGATCAGCGCGGCGCCTTCACGCGCCATGCGGGAGCGGGGCACGATCAGGTCGAAGCCCGCGGCCTCCGCGCGCCGCCGGGTCTCCACGTCGACATGCGAGTAGACACCCAGCGTGCGGGTCGCCTCGAGCTCGCCCGCGGCGCGCAGGGATTCGACCACGGCGACGCCGTCGAAGCTCCCCGCCCCCAGGTCGACGACCAGCACGGGGGCGCCGTCGGGGTGCACGTCGGCGCCGCCCGTGAGCGTTGCATCGTGGCCGGCGGCGCGCAGCATGCCGAGCACGTTCGAGCCGAGCAGCAGGTCGTCGAAGACCGCGACGACCCGCGCCATGCCTACTGCGCGCGCAGGCGCCGGAACTCGCGCCGGAACGACTCCGGGCGGCCCCAGTCCTGGATCGTCTCGACCCGCCCGGTGCGCACCTCGCGCAGGGCCAGCTCCCCGGCGACCCCCGCCTTGTCGAGCAGCACGAGCGTCCCGTGCACGGCCTCGGCCGCCGCGGCGTGCCCGAAGCGGTGGGCGACGAGCAGCCGGAAGTGCCAGTCGTGCCTCGAGTACGGCTGCGCGTTGCAGGTCACGAGCAGCGTCGCCGCGTCGATGTAGCGGTCCTCGTCGATCCGCAGGTCGAGCTCCATGTCCGTCCAGTCGGACGGCAGCGAGTCGACGATCTCCTGAAAGGTCTCCGCGAGCGGCATGATTGGGGCGGAAGGCTACATGGCGACGCCGCCCTTCCCCATGGACCCCGACGACCCGCTCGCCGCCGCCCGCGGCCAGAGCCTCGACGGCCTGCTGCGGCTGCTGGAGCAGCTCGACGGCGCCGAGGAGGCGGCCGTCGTCCGCTCCGCGCTCGCCGCCGGGATCTCCCGCGAGCGCGTCCTCGACGAGCTCCAGCACGAGGTCGAGCGCCGCCTCGCGCGCGTGCGCGAGGGCCCGGGCGGGTGGGACAAGATCTATCCTCGCTAGAGGACATGGCCGCCCCGACCGACACCGTGCTCTTGGGCTACCGGGCCCTCACCGAGGGCTGTGGGCTCGTGGACCGTTCGGAGCGCGGGAAGCTGGCGCTGACCGGGCCGGACGCGAAGGCGTTCCTGCAGGGGCAGGTGACGAACGACGTCGAGGGCCTGGAGCCGGGGCAGGGGTGCTACGCCGCGTTCCTGACGCACAAGGGCAAGATGCTCGGCGACCTGCGGGTGCTCGACCTCGGGGACGAGCTGCTGCTCGACACGGAGCGGTCGGCGCTGCAGGAGCTGTTCAACATGATCCGGCGGTTCAAGGTCGGGAGCGACGTCGAGCTGCACAAGCGGACGCTCGAGATGGGGCTGCTGTCCCTCATCGGGCCGGACTCATGGAACGTCGTCGGCGCCGCGAGGCTCCCGAACGAGCACGACAACGTGCGGGCCGAGATCGGCGGGAGGACCGCGCTGCTCGTCGCCACCGACCTCGGCGTCGACGTGCTCACGCAGGCGGCGGATACGGATGCGGTTCGCGCGGCGCTGGACGTTCCCACGGTCGACGAGGAGGTCGCGGAGATCGTCCGGGTCGAGTCCGGGAGGCCGCGCTACGGGATCGACCTCGACGACGGCGTGATCCCACAGGAGGCCGGTCTGAACGAGCGCGCGGTCTCGTTCACCAAGGGCTGCTACGTCGGCCAGGAGACCGTCGCGCGGCTGTTCTACCGCGGCAAGCCGAACCGGCATCTGCGCGGCCTCAAGCTCTCAGCCGAAGCGGCGTCCGGGGACGAGCTGCGGCTCGGCGAGAAGGTCGTCGGGAAGCTCGCGAGCGTGGCGGTCTCCCCGACTCGCGGGCCGATCGCGCTCGCGCTCGTGCGCCGCGAGGCCGAGCCGGGCGCCACCGTCGCCGTCGGCGATGGCGCCGTACCCGCCCTGGTGGTGGCGCTCCCCTTCTCGGAGTAGCATCGGCGGCGTCGATCCGGAGGATGCGCCCCATGGCCGCGAACGTGCTCGTCGTCGCCAGTCTGACCGCCAGCTCCCAGCACCTGCTGGACGCGCTCACGGCGCGCGCGGAGCGGTCGCCGATCAGGGTGACGCTCGTGATGCCCGCGCAGGGACCGGGGCTGAGCGGACGCGAGGCGATGCGGGGCGCGCTCAACGAGGCGCTCGACGGCATGCGGAAGGCGGGGCTCGACGCCGACGGCCTGGTGGGGGACGCGAACCCGATGGACGCGGTCGCCGAGCACTTCGAGCCCGCGCGCCACGACGAGGTGTTCGTGTGCACGCTCCCGGGCCGCTCCTCCAAGTGGCTGCAGCACGACTTCCCGCACCGCGTCGCGCGCTTCACGGGCCTGCCTGTGACCCACGTGGTGGCGGACGACCTGCGGCCGGCTCCGGCTACGAGCCCGGCACCGGCACACGAGCGCGAGCCGCTCGGGCCGCTCTCGGTGCTCTCCTGGGGCGGGAAGCCGTCGTCCAGCGGGCGGTGAACGCGGCCGCGTCGGCGCGGCCATCCGACAGCTCGAGCACGGGAGCGTCCTCGTGGCCGGCGAGCCACGAGCCGACGATCCGCATCTCGTCGAGCTCGGAAGCCGGCAGCCAGCCGCCCAGCCCGGGAGCGGGAGCGCCGGCCAGCGCGTGGGCCGTGCGCGCCGCGACCTCGTCGCCGTCGGTCGGCAGCGGGCCCCAGTCGGCGATCCGTCCCCCGACGATCCAGAACGCGTCGGCACGCCCGTCGGTCGCCGGATGCGGCGCGACGAGCAGCCGCGCACCCGTGTGGGTGGCGCGCAGCACGCCGCCGAGCCGGCGCAGCAGCGACTCGAGCCGGCGGGCGCGGCGCCGCAGCCACGCGGCGCGCTCGTAGCGCTGCGCGGCGGCCGCCGCCCGCATCTGCGCGTCGACGTGCGAGAGCAGCGCGGCGCCGCCGTCGTCGCCGGATACGAACAGGCCGAGCGCGGCGTCGAGCCGCTCGCGATAGAGGTTGGGATCGAGGTCGCCCAGGCACGGCGACAGGCAGCGGCCCATCTGCCCGTAGGCCGACGGGTGCGCCCGCCGCGGCAGCCCGCGGCCGCAATGGCGCAGGCCGAACAGCGAGTTGAGCTGCTCGACGAGCTCGGCCGCCGCCGCCCGCCCGCGAACCGGCCCCACGCAGACCACGTTGCCCGCCGCCGGCTCGCGGGCGACCTCGAGGATCGGGAACGCGATGTCGAGCCGGCAGCGTAGGTACACATAGCCGTCCGCCTGCTTCTTGAGCTGGGTGTTGCCGGGCGGCTTGAGCGCCTTGATCAGGCGGTTCTCGAGCACGAGCGCGCCGAGCTCGGACTCCGTCGGCTGGTAGTCCACGTGCTCGGCCTGGCCTGTCCACGCCACCGGCGTCGTGAAGTGGGCCCGTGCGCGGGTGCGCAGGCACACCGACTTTCCGACATACAGCGGCCGGCCGTCCGCGTCGCGGAAGATGTACACGCCAGGGTCCTTCGGCAGGCCGGAGAGATCGGGACGCTCGTCGCGCGGCCGCCGCGCCCCCGGCGCCCGGCCCGGCCGCGGCGCCCGCCGCGGCCGCAGCAGCGCCAATCCGTCCCCCACCGTGCGCGCGTTGGCGGCGAGCCGCGGCAGCAGCGCGCACAGCACCCGCGCGCATGTCTCCGCGTCCGGCAGCGCGCGGTGGGTGGCCTCGACCTCGATCCCGAGGGCGTCGGCGAGCGTGGCCAGCCCGCGCCGGCGCTGGAGCGGCGCGAACCGGCGCGCGAGCGCGACCGTGCACAGCACCGGAGGCTCGGGCCACTCGAGTGCGGCCCGCTCGAACGCCTGCCGCAGCACCCCGACGTCGAAGCGCGCCGAGTGGGCGACCAGGACGCGCCCGCGCAGGAGCGCCGCGAGCTCGGGCAGCACAAAGGCCGGCGGCGGGGCGTCGTCGACCATCGCCTGCGTGATGCCCGTGAAGCGCTGGATGCCGCGGCCGAGCGGCTCGGAGACGCCCACGAGCGAGCTCCAGCGGTCGTGCAGCTCGCCGCCGCCGACCAGCACGGCGCCCACCTCGGTGAGCTCGCAGCGCTCGCGCGGCTGCCCGTTCGTCTCCGTGTCCACGGCGAGGAACTCCGCTCCGGCGAGCGGCAGGTCGAGCAGGGCGGCGTCGGGCATCGGACGTGGTGTCATACGCCCGCCCCCGGACGGCATGAACGGCGCGTTGCAGCAAGGCGTGTACTAGATTCGCCCGCGTGCGAGCGAGAGCGGTGATGGCCGCGGCCGGGCTGATGCTGCTCGTCGTGGCCTGCGGGGGCGACTCGGGGCAGGAGCGCTCGAACACGCCGCGGCCGCCCACGCCCATCAACGTGACTGCCGCGATCGACGACACGGAGGTCCGCGTGTCCCCCGCCACCTTCGGCTCAGGCCCCGTGGTCTTCATCGTCTCCAACCAGTCGAGCCAGCCGCAGCGGGTCACCTTCGAGACCGACGAGCTGGGCGGCGACACCGGGGGGATCCGTCAGTCGACGCGGGAGATCGCGCCGCGTTCGACCGGCGAGCTGAAGGTCGATCCGCCCGAGGGGACCTATCGCCTGATCGCCAGCTCGGGCGACGTGAACCCGGTCGCGATCGAGGTCTCGGCGCGGCGCGAGTCCTCGCAGGGCGAGCTGCTCCTACCCTGAAGGACATGGCGCTGCACCGCGGCTCGGACGGCTGGGACCCGATCGCGCGGCGGGCGGCCGCGGCCACGGAGGAGGAGCGGCGCGCCGCGGGCGCGGGCGTGCTGGCGACGGGCACGCTCGCGTGCCCGGAGTGCGACGCACCCGTCGCCCCCGGCCCGCTCGGGCTGTCGCCGGCCGAGTGGGTGGGCTGCCCCTTCTGCGCCCACGCCGGGGCGGTGCGCGAGTTCCTCACGCTCGGCGAGCCGTCGCGACCCGCGCGCGTGACGGTCCGGGTAGTCCAGCGCTAGGTGAGCATCGGCTGGGGCGCCTCGAGGGCTCCGAGCCGCTCGGCGAGGACGTGCGCCTCGGCGGGCACGCCCAGCAGGAAGCCCTGCCCGAGATGACCGCCGAGCTCGAGCAGCCGCTCGAGCTGCGCAGAGCGCTCGATCCCCTCGGCGATGACCGGCACGCCGAGCGTGCGCGCGAGCTGGATCACGCCGCCGACGAGGCGCGCCTGCGCCGGGATGTCGTCGATGCCCGCGAGGAACTCACGATCGAGCTTGAGCAGGTCGACGTGCATCCGGGCGAGATGGCTGAGCGACGAGTACCCGGTCCCGAAGTCGTCGAGCGCGAGCGGGACGCCGATCCGGCGCAGCGCCTCGAGCGTCGCGCGCGTCTCGGCATCGGAGGCCATGGCCACGGACTCCGTGACCTCGAGGATGAGGCGGTCGGCGGGCAGCGAGTACCGCGCGAGCGAGCGCTCGACGGCCTGCGCGAAGCCCGCGGCCCGCAGCTGCACGGCGGAGACGTTGACGGTGACGGCGGGCGCCTCGCCGCCGCGGCGGGGCCAGCCCGCGGCGGTGCGGCACGCCTCGTCGACGACGAAGGCCCCGAGCTCGTGGATGATCCCCGTCTGCTCCGCCAGGTCGATGAACGTCCCGGGAGCGAGCAGGCCGCGCGCGGGATGCATCCAGCGGGCGAGCGCCTCGACGAGGCGCACGCGCCCGTCGCGGAGGTCGATGATCGGCTGGAAGCGCAGCTCGAACTCCCCGCCCGCGACTGCCCCGCGCAGGTCGGTGGCGAGCTCGGCGCGTACGTCGGCGTCGACCAGCATCTCGGGCCGGAAGCGCTCGACACGATCGCCGCCGGCGCTCTTGGCGGCGTACATGGCGAGGTCGGCGCGACGCAGCAGGCTCTCGTGGTCGGCGTCGGGCGAGCCGAGCGCGGTGCCGATGCTCGCGCGGACGACCGAGTCGCGCTCGCCGATCCGGATCGGCTCGCGCAGCGACACCCGCAGGCGCTCGGCGATCGCCGCGGCGCCGTCGGGGCCTGCGAGGTCGACCAGCAGCACAGCGAACTCGTCGCCCCCCAGGCGGCCGGCGACGTCACCGTGGCGCAGGCAGTCGCGGATCCGCTTCGCGGCGACGGTGAGCAGCTCGTCGCCGGCGTCGTGGCCGAGCGTGTCGTTGACGAGCTTGAACCCGTCGAGGTCGAGGTAGAGGACAGCGGTCGACTGCGGGGCGCCCGAGCTGAGCGCGTCGGCCACGCGCTCGGCGAACAGCGCCCGGTTCGCGAGGCCCGTGAGGGCGTCGTGGAACGCCTGATGGCGCAGCCGCGCCTCGGCGTCGCGCAGGAGCTCGTGGCGGGCGACGTTGGCCGCCGAGACCGCCGCCTGCCCGCACAGGTGAGAGAGCAGCGCGTGCTCCTCGGCGGTGAACGGCACCAGGCGCCAGACCGAGATGAGGCCGATCGGATCGGTGGCGCTCCCGATCACGCCGGCCAGCGCGTGGTGCTCGGCGAGCTCGGCCGCGGCAATGTCGGGCGCCGCGACGATCGCGCGCCGCTCGGCCTCCTCGAGCGCCGCCGCCCCCGCCCCGGCGAACGGCGGCTGCGCGCCGATGGGCAGGGCGCGCCCGTACTCCCCGTCGAGCGCCTCGGTGGCGGCGCGGCCGACGAGCTCGAGCAGCGCGTCGAGGTCGAGGTTGGTGGCCAGCGCGTCGCCGACCCGGAGGACCGCCTCCTCGCGCCGCCGGCGCTCGAGCCGCAGCGCCTCGAGACGGTCGTGCGCGCTCTTGATCCGGCGCGCGCGGTCGATGGCCATCGCGCTCAGGAGGACGACGAGCGGTCCCGCCGCGAGCGCCGCCCACGGGGTGGCCGCCGTCACCTCGGCGGCGAGCAGCCCGATCGGCGCGAGCGCGGCGTCGACGCCCCAGACCTGGAGCAGGACCCGGATGTGGACCTCGGGGCGGGTGCCGAAGACGAGCCGGTCGTGGAGCGCTGAGGAGGCGAAGTCGAAGCCGAGCTGGGCGACGAAGGCGAGCACGAGCACGAACGGCCCGGCCTGCAGCGCGTCGCCGCCGGCGAAGAGGACGAGCACGAGCGCCGGCCCGAGGGCGTGGATCGCGTCGCCGCCGCAGTACGCGAGCCGGTCGAGCCGCGCGCGGCCGAGCAGCACGTCGCCACCGAGCCCGAGCGCCAGGCCGAGGAAGACGAGGCCCGGCACGATCTGCGCCGGGGCCAGCACGAACAACGGGACGAGGAACAGCTGGGTGGGCACGACGTGCCCGGAGCCGATCGCGAAGTCCGCCCGGCTCGCGATCGCGTAAGCGACGAGGACGACGAGGATGACCGGATGCAGAACGCCGCCGGGACCGGCCAGGGCGATGAGCCCGACCAGCCCGGCGGCGAACGCCCCGGTCATGAGCAGCTCGAGCCGGAGCTCGCGGCCGCGCACGGCGCGGCCGCGATCCGTCCACGAGGCCTCCAGCAGCTCGTCGCTGCCGGCCGGCCGCTCCGGGCTCGCGTCGTCCAACGGGTGTCCTTTAGCGGCGGTAGGGGTCGACGAAGACGTTGTCGACGCGCCACAGGCCCGTGCTGCGCAGCGTGATCGTGGTGGTCCCGCGCCCACCGGCGGGGATGCCACCTGTATGGAGACCGACGTTGGCGCTCGGAGCCCATACGTCGTCGTGATCGGCGTTGGAGAGCGTGGTCGTCGACGCGTTGGTCGCGCCGTCGGTCGTGGTGCGCACCGTGACCTCGAGCTGGCCGTAGCTGCCCTTGGCCACGAACCGCAGGTGCGGCATCGTGCGGTCGACGCAGAAGCTCGCGCTGACGGACTCGTTGGCGTGGAGCTTCGCCGAACGGATGCCCGGCGCGAGCTGGAACGGGTCGTTGTCGAGGCTGAGGTCGACGTAGCCGACCGAGGCCCACGTCAGCGTCTCGAACGCGCCGCCCGGCGCGAGGTAGTAGTCGTTCTGGTCGCCGAACTGGGCGAACGCCTTGGACGTCGGCTGGACGGCGCATTCGGCCGCCATGGCCGCCCCCGGCAGGGCGCCCGCGAGGCAGACCGCACCGCCGATGGTGGCGAGTAGGCGCTGCGCACGGCTGAGCTTGCGTGGCAAAGATCCTCCTTGATCGATTCTCGGGCCGGAGTTCCCTGCCGGCCGTCACGACCCCATCGTCATGCCGCGCGAGTGTCTGAAGACAGACCGGACGGACGTTGGACCCGCAGCAGCGTGACCGGGCGCGCGTCGCCGGCACGCAGCCGCTTGGCCCACGACGAGCCAGAGGCCGCGACCTCGGCCGCCGTCGCGGGGCGGAGGTCGACGAGAGATAGGCCGTTGCGTCCGTAGGCGGCGGCGAGCCGGTCCGGCTCGGGTACCGGCGGCACGCCGTCGCGTGGCGTGAGGGAGACGAGCACGGAAGCCCCGGCGCCGGGGGCGAGCAGCGAGCCGAGACCGGCGAGCACGGTGTCGTCCCGGCCCAGGACCCCGCGTAGCAGCGAGCCCCAGGGGAAGTTCACGGTCAGCGACCCAGCGGCGCCCTGCAGCGCTTACGGCGGATGCTCGGCGGCCGCCACGGCGAACAGCGCGTTCGGCACGGCGCCGCGACGGGCGGCCCGGCGCGAGGCGTCGACCATGGCGGCGGCGTTGGCGTCGACGCCGACGAACAGCGTCTCCGGCCGAGCGGCGGCGGCTCCCAGGACACCGCGGCCGTCACCGGTACCGAGATCGATCGCGACCCCGCCGTGGCGGGCGGCGAGCTCCTCGAATCAGCCGACGTCGAGCTCGAGGAGGCGGCGGCCCTGAACGATGCGCAGCATGCGCCGAGCCTGAAGGCGCACCCTCACGAGGACGTAAAAAAGCCCGCGCCCCCGGATCCGGGGGCGCGGGCGCGCTTCCGACGGGACCTAGTAGCCGAGCTCGGCGACCTCGTCCACGTTCTCCTTCGTGACCGTGGTCGCGGCCACCGTGATCTTGTTGGGCACCTCGGGCTCCGCGAGGTCGGACATGCCGGAGCCGTTGGCGATCAGGCGCGCGAGGTTGATCGCCGACGAGGACATCGCCGGGTTGTAGAGGAACGTCGCGCGGTACAGGCCGCCGGCCTTGATCCGGTCCATGGCGGCCTTGGAGCCGCCTGCGCCGGTGAGAAACATCTCGTCCTCGCGGCCGGCGTTCTCGATCGCGGCCACGACGCCCTCGGCCATGTCGTCGTCGTGCGTGTACACGCCGTCGATCTGCTTCTCCGCCTGCAGGATGTTCTCCATCACCGACAGGCCCTTGTCAGGCGTGAAGTCGGCCGGTTGGCTGGCGACGATCTTGAGGCCGCCCTTGCACTCGCGCTGGATCGCGTCCTTGAAGCCCTGCGAGCGCTGCTCGGTCACGGAGATGCCGGCGATGCCCTGGATCTCCACGATGTTGCCCTCGCACTTGAGCTCGTCGGCGAAGTAGGTGCCGGCCTCGTAGCCGATGCCGTAGTTGTCGCCGGTGATCAGCGTGCGGTAGGCGCCCTCCTCCGCGAACTCGCGGTCGACGTTGACGACCGGGATGCCGGCCGCCATCGCCTTGAGCGCGACCGGCGTGAGCGCGTCGCCCTCGTTCGGCAGCACCACGAGCGCGTCGGGCTTGGACGCGATCAGGGTCTCGATCTGGTCGGCCTGGGCGGCCGAGTCGGTCACGCCCTCGGCCAGCTCGAGCGTGACGCCCTCGAGCTCGTCCGCCTGCTTGCGGGCGTTCTCCGTGATCGCGGCCATCCAGCCGTGGTCGGCGCCGGGGGCGCTGAAGGCGATCGTCACCGGCTTGGACTGCGCCGGGCTGCCCTTCTTCTGTTCGATGGTGCTGGTGCCGCCGTCGTCGTCATCGGACCCACAGGCTGCGAGGCCGAGCGCCAGGGCGGCGCACAGTGGTACAACGAAACGCTTCATTGACATCAGGTACTCCTCCTCCGGGAGATGGACAGATCTGGTAGCGGGTTGACTGGGAATGGGGCCCCGCCCGATGGACCATTCCGTGTGGAGCGATGGTCCATCGGGCACCCCCTAGGGCTGCTTGCGCTGGAGCAGGACGGCGGCGACGATGATCAGACCCTTCGAGACCTGCTGGATCTCGACCGCCAGGTTCATCAGCGTCATCAGGTTGAAGATAAGGGCGAAGGTGAGCACCCCGAGCACGGTGCCGACGATCGTCGCCCGCCCGCCGGAGAGCGCGGTCCCGCCGATCACGACGGCGGCGATGGCGTCGAGCTCGTACAGGGTGCCGATGACGGGCGAGGCGCTCGACAGCCGTCCGCTGACGAGGATCGCCGCGATCCCCGCGCAGATGCCGCTCAGCACGTAGACGCTGAAGATGATCCACGAGACCTTCACGCCCGCGATCCGCGCCGCCTCGCGGTTGCCGCCGACGGCGACGACGTGGCGGCCGTAGCTCGTGCGGTTGAGCAGGATCCAGGCGCCGACGGCCACGGCCAGGAACACGATCACGGCCGAGGGGATGCCGATCACCTCGCCGGTGCCGAACCAGCGCACGCCGTCGAGGTCGAAGATCGAGATCGGGGACTTGTCGCTGATCCACAGGGCGAGGCCGCGGGCCATCGCGAACATCGCGAGCGTGGCGATGAAGGGGACGAGCTTGCCGTAGGCGATCAGGCCGGCGTTGACGCCCCCCAGCAGCACGCCCATGCCGATCGCGCCCAGGAGGAAGGCCAGGCTGCCCGAGTCGGCGAACTGGCCGCCCACGACTGCGCAAGCGGCGACCATCGAGCCGACCGAGAGGTCGATGCCGGCGGTCGCGATCACGAACGTCATGCCGATCGCCAGCACGCCGATCACGGAGCTCTGGCGCAGGACGTTGAGGATGTTGTCCGACGTCGGGAAGGCGTCCGGCTCGAGGATCGTGCCGGCGATGAACAGCAGGATCACGACGCCGACGAGCGTGTACTCCTGCAGCTGGATGCGGCTGCCGGACAGCCCGAATGGGAGCTGCCGGCCGCCGGTCTCGGGAACAGTGGTCATCGAATCTCCTCCGGGACGGACTCGGGATGGGTGACGGCGTGGCGCAGCAGCTCGAACTCGGTCGCCTCCTCGCCGGGCACGTCGGCGACCAGCTCGCCCTCGCGCATCACCAGCACGCGGTTGCAGAGCCCGATCAGCTCGGGCAGCTCTGACGACACGACGACGATGCCCTTGCCGGCCTTCGCCAGGTCGACGATCAGCCGGTAGATCTCCGCCTTGGCGCCGACGTCGACGCCGCGCGTGGGCTCGTCGAAGAGCAGCACCTTGCACTCGCGCATCAGCCAGCGCGCGAGCACGACCTTCTGCTGGTTGCCGCCCGACAGCTCGCGTGCCAGTGCGCGCGGGTTGTCCGGCTTGGTGTTGAGCTCTCGCAGCACCTCGCCCGCCGCCTTGCGCTCGGCCCGGGGGCTCAGCAGCCCACGCCGCCGGTACGTGCCGAGGTCGGCGATCGTGACGTTGCTGGAGAGCGACCAGCCCAGCAGCAGGCCCTGGGACTTGCGGTCCTCGGGCGCCAGGCCGAGCCCAGCCGCGATCGCCGCCGCCGGGCGGCCCGCCGGGAGCCGGTCGCCGTCGACCAGCACCTCGCCCTCGTCCGGCGTATCGAGGCCGTAGACGAGGCGCAGGAGCTCGGTCCGGCCGGCGCCGACGAGGCCGCCGATGCCGACGATCTCCCCGGCGTTCACGGTGAACGACGCGGGCTTGACGGGAGGCAGCGCGACGCCGCGCACCTCGAGCAGCACCTTGCCATTCGACTTGTGACGATCGGGGTACAGCTGCTCGACCTTGCGGCCGACCATGTGCTCGACGAGCTTGTCCGGCGGGGTGTCAGGCGGCAGGCCGACCGCCACCGTCCTGCCGTCCGAGAGCACCGTCACCCGGTCGCCGATGCGCTTGACCTCGTCGAGCCGGTGCGAGATGTAGATCACGCCCACGCCGTCGGCCGTGAGGCGGCGCACGACCCCGAACAGCGTCTCGATCTCGTGGTCGTCGAGGATCGCCGAGGGCTCGTCCATGATCAGCAGCTTGATGTTGCGTGACAGCGCGCGGGCGATCGAGACGATCTGCTGGCCGGCCGGCCGCAGCGAGCGGACGCGGGCGTTGGGCCGGATGTTCTCGTGATCGAGGCGCTTGAGCAGCTCCGCCGTCTCGCGCCGCATGGCGTCGCGCTTCATGAATCCGCCGCGCTGCGTCTCGTGGCCGAGGAACACGCTCTCGGCGACGGTGAGGTCCTCGACGAGGTCGAGCTCCTGGTAGATCGTGCCGACGCCGCGCGCCATCGACTCCGACGGCGAGCCGGTCGGCAGCGGCTCCCCCTCGACGAGGATCTCGCCCTCCGACGGCGCCACCGCTCCCGACACGCACTTGATGAGTGTCGACTTCCCGGCGCCGTTGGGGCCGAGCAGCACGTGCACCTCGCCTGCGCGCACGTCGAAGTCGACGCCGTCGAGCGCCCGGACCCCCGGGTACTGCTTGGCGATGTTGCGGACCTCCAGGAGAGGAGGGGTCATCGGGCGGCCTCCAGCGGCTCGTGGACGGGCACGTCGATCCAGCGGTCCTCGCGGGCCGACGCCAGCACGGCGTCGGTGATCAGCGCCGTGCGCAGGCCGTCGGCGAAGACGGGCAGGCCATCGGCCGCCTCGCCGCTCCGGATCGACGCGTAGGTGTCGGCGACGAAGGCGTCGAAGCAGTCGGCGTAGCCCTGGGCGTGGCCGGCGGGCAGCCACGCGAGGCGGGCGGCGGGTGGCGACAGAAACGCCGGATCGCGCTTGACGATCGTGGCGGCCTCCCGGCGCCCGCACCACAGGCTCTCGGGCTCCTCCTGGTCGAACGCCACCGACTCGTCGGCGCCGTCGACCTCGAGCCAGAGGCGGTTCTTGCGGCCGGCCGAGATCTGGCTGATGACCGTCGAGCCGATCGCCCCGCGATCGGTCTCGAACTGCATGATCGCCGCGTCCTCGGTGCCGACGGCGCGCGTCTCTCCACCGACCCTGTCGCCGCCGGCGAACGCCTCGCGGTGGTCGGCGCGCACGCGATCGGTCACGGCGGTCAGCGTCTGGGCGGCGAGGCGGGTGATGCGGTGCCCGGTGACGAACTCCGCGAGGTCGCACCAGTGCGAGCCGATGTCCGCGAACGCGCGCGACGCGCCGCCGAGGTCCGACTCGACCCGCCAGTTGTCGTCCTCGGGGCGCAGCAGCCAGTCCTGCAGGTACGTCCCGTGCACGAGGCGCACGGAGCCCGTCCGCCCGCTGCGGACGCGTTCGCGCGCCTCGCGGACCGTCGCGTGGTAGCGGTACACGAACGGCACGGTGGCCCAGTGGCCGCTCGCTTCCGCCAGCTCCGTCAGCCGCAGCGCGCCGGCGACGTCGATCGCGAGCGGCTTCTCGCAGATCACGTGCTTGCCGGCCGCGAGCGCGGCCTCCGCCACCGGCAGGTGCAGGTGGTTGGGGGTGCAGACGTGCACGACGTCGATGTCCGGTGCCTCGGCGAGCGCCTGCGCGCTGTCGAAGGCCCGCTCGGCGCCGAGGCGCCGAGCGGCGTCAGCCGAGCGCTCGGGCGTCGAGGCAGCGACCCCGACGAGCCGCGCTCCGGCGAGCCGCGCCGCGCGAGCGTGGACGGCCCCGATAAATCCGGTGCCGGCGATGCCGACCCGGAAGCTCCTCTCCTCCATGTCCGGCACCGTAGTGGAGCTTTAGTCGGCTGTCAAGCAAAAGATCGCGATGTTTAGGTAGTCACCGGCATTTCGATGTTCGACGGCACACACATCTCCCGCAACGGAAACGTCAAGGTTTCCTCACACTTCGCCCCCGCCGACCACCCCGGGCATATGTTCCCGCACGGATCTTTCTCGGCGGAGTGTGGAGGAGGCGCTACATGCGCAGCACAGCATTGTCCGTCGCCATCGCGGCGTTGCTCGGGATGGCCGTGCCATCGATCGCCACCGGGCAACCCCCGCCCGCGTCGCGCTTCCAGAAGGTGATGCTCAACGACCACCCGGGCGAGCCGATGAGCGTGGCGGTGCTGCCCGACGGTCGCGTGCTCCACGCGGCGCGCACCGGAACGGTGCGGATCCACAACCCGCGGACCGGCCTCAACACGGTCGCCGCGCAGGTCCCGATCTACCAGCATGACGAGGAGGGTCTGCAGGGCCTGGCGGTCGACGCCAAGTTCGAGAAGAACCGCTGGGTCTACCTCTACTACTCGCCGCCGCTGAATACGCCGACGGACGTCGCGGGCACCGGAATCAACGAGGGCGACGCGCCGTTCGATCTCGTGACGGCCGAGGACCGCGCCCGGCTGGCGCTGTTCAACGGCGCGCTTCGGCTGTCGCGCTTCAAGCTGCGGGGCAGCACGCTCGACCTGACGTCCGAGCAGCAGATCCTCGACGTCCCCGCCAGCCGCGGTATCTGCTGCCACGTGGGCGGCCAGATCGACTTCGACGGCAAGGGCAACCTCTACCTGTCGACGGGCGACGACACGAACCCGTTCTTCTCCGACGGCTACATCCCGATCGACGAGCGCGCCAACCGCAACCCCGCGTTCGACGCGCAGCGCACGGCCGCCAACACGAACGACCTGCGCGGCAAGATCCTGCGCATCTCGGTCAACGCCGACGGCAGCTACGACATCCCGCGCGGGAACCTGTTCCGCCCCGGCCAGCGCAAGACGCGCCCGGAGATCTACGCGATGGGCTTCCGCAACCCGTTCCGATTCGCGGTCAACGACAAGGGCCACGTCTACGTCGGCGACTACTCCCCTGACTCGCAGGTGCCGAACCCCGCGCGCGGGCCTGCGGGACACGGCCGCTGGATGCTGGTCGACAAGCCGGGCAACTACGGCTGGCCGTACTGCGTGACGCGCACCATCGCCTACGTGGACTACGACTTCGCGACCAACACGTCGGGGGAGGAGTTCAACTGCATCCGGCCGGTCAACGACTCGCCCAACAACACCGGCCGGCGGCGGCTGCCCGAGATGGTGCAGCCGGACGTCTGGTACAGCTACCCGGCCGTTGACGCGGGGCTGTTCCCCGTCCTGCTCGAGCAGCGCGGCGGAGCCTTCGCGAACGGCATCGGGCCGATGGGCGGCCCGGCGTACGAGTTCAACCGCCGCAGCCGGTCGGAGACGAAGTGGCCGCGGTTCTTCGACGGCCATCCGCTGTTCTACGAGTGGACGCGCGACTACGTGAAGCTGTTCGAGCTCAACCGCCCGAACGGCACGCGGCTGGAGCGCATGCACAACCTGTTCCCGGGCACCGGCACGGGCCAGATCGTGACGGACAACCCGATGGACGTGGAGTTCGGCCCGGACGGCGCGCTGTACATGCTCGAGTACGGAGACACGTTCTTCTCCGAGGCTCCGGCGGCGCAGCTCGCGCGGATCGACTACGTGCGCCGCGGCGAGCTGACGCCGATCGTCCAGGTGGCGGCGACTCCGACCTCGGCAACCGCGCCGCCGCTCACGGTCCAGTTCTCGAGCGCCGGCACGCATGACCCGGACGGCGACCAGATCGCCTACATGTGGGACTTCGACGCCAACGGCACTGTCGACTCGACCGCGCCGAACCCGTCGTTCACGTACACGACGCGCGGCATCTTCGAGGCCACGCTGCGCGTCGTCGACAGCACCGGGCGCTCGGCGTCGAACTCGGTGCGGATCGTGATCGGCAACCAGGCGCCGGTCGTCAACCTGACCGTGGTGTCCAATAGCCCGCCGTTCGACTTCAGCGACAGCGTGCACTACACCGTCACGATCACCGACGACCAGGCGGTCGACTGCTCGAGGGTCAGCGTGCAGTCCATCCTCGGCCACGACGCCCACGGGCACCCGCAGACCACGGCCGCCGGGTGCGAGGGCGACTTCGGTCCCCTCGCGGTGGACGCAGCGCACCAGGGCGCGAACATCTCCGCGGTCTTCGTGGCGACGTACACGGACGTGCCGGGCGGCGGCGAGACGCCGCAGCAGGGCAGCGACGAGGTGGTCCTCCGGCCCGGGCAGTAGCCCCGGCCGAGTCAGCGATGCCCGCCGGGAACCCCGGTTCCCGGCGGGCCCCGCCAACCCCTAGGAGGGGAACACGATGCAGAAGCGCAGATGGAGCCCACGAGCACTCGTGGCGGTGGTGGCGGCCATCGTCATGGCGCTCGGTCTTGGCGGAGCGGTCGCCTCGGCCTCGGCGACCAAGGGTCACCACAAGGCCTCGCACGGACACAAGGGCCATCACCCCAAGGTCGACGGGCGGATCGCCGACAAGGAGATCTCGATCCAGCTCTGGAACTTCGCCGCGTACGTCGGCTTCGGGACGGACACCGCCACTCAGGCGCGGCTCGAGGAGGTCCTGCGGCGGCTGAGCGAGATCGGCTACCGGAACGTCGAGCCGTTCACCTTCAACGGCCTGACCGCCGCGCAGTTCAAGGCGCTCCTGGACAAGTACCACCTGAAGGCGCCGTCGCGCCACGGCAGCGTGGCGATCAGCACCTTCGCCCAGACGCTCGCGGACTCGAAGACGCTGCGCCAGAAGTACGTGGGCTCCGGCGGCTTCCCGGCGCCGGGCGTCTTCCCGACGAACCCGCCGGCCAACACCAACGGCTACGAGAACACGCTGGCGACCGCGATCGTCATGAACGAGCTCGGCCGCCGCTCGGTGCGCAACGGCACCGGCAAGTTCTACGGCCACAACCACCAGGGCGAGTTCCGGACCAAGTACCCGGACCCGGTGACGGGCGAGATGAAGAGCGCCTGGCAGATCCTGGTCGAGAACACCAACCCGCGCTACGTGACGTTCCAACTCGACGTCATGTGGGCAACGAACGGCGGTGCGGACCCGGTCGCCCTGCTGAACCGCTACGGCAAGCGGATCTTCAGCCTCCACGTCAAGGACGGCATCAACTTGACGGCGGAGCGCGCCACACCCGTGCCGATGGGCGAAGGCGACATGGTCTTCGAGCCGATCCTGCGCGCTGCGGAGCGATACGTGCGCTACTACATCTACGAGCAGGATCCGCCCTCCTTCCCACCCGCTCCTGTCGTCGATCCCTTCCCCTCCGCTGAGGCCGGGTTCGAGTACCTCGACAACGTGCGGTTCTGACCGTGGCGCCGGCGGGGCCGCTCCCTCGGTCCCGCCGGCCGTCCACAATCGCCGCAAACTGGCGGTCGCGAGTTGCGTTCGTAGAAAAAGATCCGCAACTTTGTCCAACGACCGTCCAAAGTCGAATAAGATGGGCAGATGGCCGCCGATCCGAAGAGCAGCAACGGCGCCACCGCGGGCGCCGGCGCCATGCTGCAGGCCATCCGCCGCACCGAGTCGACGACCCGCGCCGAGCTCGTCGACTGGACGGGCCTGGCGAGGTCGACCGTCGCCCAGCGCATCGAGGCCCTCCTCGCCCATGACCTCGTCGTCCCGGTCGGGGAGAACGCATCGACCGGCGGGCGGCCCCCGCAGGCGTTCGCGTTCAACGCGCACGCCGGCGTCATCCTGACCGCCGACCTCGGCGCCACGCACGGTCGCCTCGCGGTGACCGACCTGAGGGCGCGAGTGATCGCCGAGGAGTCTCACGACATCGCGATCGCCGACGGCCCTGACGCGGTGCTGACCTGGCTCGAGGAGGCGTTCCGCGCGCTCCTGGAGACGACCCCCCTGACGGCGGCGGACGTGGTCGGCGTCGGCGTCGGGGTGCCCGGCCCGGTCGAGTTCGCCACCGGCACGCCGGTCGCGCCGCCGATCATGCCGGGATGGGACGGCTACCCGGTGGCGCGCAGGCTGGCCGAGCACTTCGACGCGCCGACGCTCGTGGACAACGACGTGAACATCATGGCCCTGGGCGAGCACTGGATGGCCTACCACGACGTGGATCACATGCTGTTCGTCAAGGTCGGCACCGGCATCGGCTGCGGCATCATCACGAACGGCCGGATCCATCGCGGAGCGCTTGGCGCCGCCGGCGACATCGGCCACATCCACATCCTCGGGCACGACGACGTCCTGTGCCGGTGCGGCAACCAGGGCTGCCTCGAGGCGGTTGCCGGTGGGGCGGCCGTGGCCGCCAAGCTCTCGGCCGAGGGGATCACCGCGCAGAACACCCGTGACGTCGTCACCCTCGTGCGCGAGGGCCGCCCGCGGGCCGTGCAGCTCGTGCGACAGGCGGGCCGCGAGCTCGGGGAGGTGCTCGCCTCGGCGGTGAACTTCTTCAACCCGGGCATCATCGTGATCGGCGGTGACATGGCGGACGCGAACGAGCCACTGCTGGCCGGCGTGCGCCAGCTCGTCTACCAGCGCGCCGTTCCGCTCGGCACGCGCTCGCTGCGGATCACGCGCTCCACGCTGGACGACCGCGCCGGCGTCGTGGGTGCGGCCGTGATGCTGATCGAGCACATCTTCTCGCCTGACGCGGTCGATGCACGGCTCGCCGAGGCGGCAGCGCCGGTCGCCTGACCCCAAAGGCCTCGGCCTGTGCTCCGGCAGACTTGTGTCCGTCTCTGGACAAAAGTGCGCCAGCTTGTATTGACACCCAGCAGAAGACGGACTACCGTCCGACGCTGTGGACCTGGATCAACTGGCAGGATCCGAGCTCGATCCGCCGCCCGGCGGTCTGTCGGGGCCGTACGTCCCGTCCCTTGCTTCCCAGCTCCGACTCCTGCAGGCGGCCGCGATCGAGCTCGCCGAGGCGATGACGCTCGAGCGGCTGGCGGCGATCGTGACGGCCGCGGCGAAGGACGGCGTGGACGCCGACGTCCTCGTGTTCGGCGCGATCCGCGACGAGGGGGGTCGCCACCTCCGGGTCGTGCAGGCGCACGGCCCCCACGACGGGACGCGGCCACCTGCGGCGATCCCGCTCGACGGTGCGGGCGCGCTCGCCCAGGTGGTGCAGACCGGGCAGCCGGCGTACGTGGAACAGCTTGCGGACGGCGCCGCGGCGCGCCGCGGCGCGGGTGTGATCGCCGTGCTCCCCGTACCGGCGGGCACCACGCCGTTCGGCGTGATGGTCCTCAGCCGGCCGCGACGGCCGTTCGGTGCCGACGAGCGCGCGTTCTTGAGCCTCCTCGCCGAGCTCTGCGCCCACGCCGCGGAGCGGCTCACCGCCATCCCGAGCCGCGCGGACTCGTACGTGCGCGTGGGCCGTATCGAGATCGACCTCGAGCAGCTGCAGATCGCGATCGACGGCCGCGTGGTCAGCCTCACGCCGTCGGAGATCCGCCTCATGATGTTCCTGGCCAAGGAGCCTGGCCGCCCACGCACACGCCGGGACATCCTGCGCCATCTCTGGCACACGGACCATGTGGGCGAGGAGCGCGCCTGCGACGTCCATGTGTCGAACCTCCGCCGCAAGATCGAGGTCGATCCGTCGCGGCCCGAGCTGGTCGTGACGGTGCGGGGCATCGGGTACGCGCTGCAGGTCAGCCCAGCTTGAGATACCGCTTCCAAGTCGCCCCGCCGTCGGTCGAGCGCCGGACCTCGCCGCCGACCACCGCCGCGAGCAGGACGTCCCCGTCGGCCGCCAGCTCGTTGACCTCGAGCCCGACCGTCCCGCGCCGCTCCCAGCTCGCTCCCCCATCCGCGCTCGCCGCGATCGCGCCCCCGGGGTCGGCGCGGTAGAGCGCGCCGGGCGTGGGCCAGGCCAGCTGGCTGCTCGCCACGGGATCGCGTGGCCGCCACGAGCGGCCCTCGTCGCCGGAGGTGAAGATGCCCTGCGCCGTCGCCACGGCCATGCGCGTCGGGTCCCCGGGGTCGAACGCGACGTCGAGCGGTCGGTCCGGCGGTGTGCGTACCTCGAAGCGACGGCCGCCGTCGCGGCTCACGAGCACGTCGGTCTCCTCGGCCCGCACGGCGACGACGCGGTCACCGCGCGCCTGCAGAAGATGGAAGTCGGACTCGCCGAGCTCGCTCACCGGCTCCCACGTGCCACCCGCGTCCGCCGACCGCATCAGCCCTAGGTCCTCGGGGAGCGCGCTCGCGGTCTCCGGATGGCCGGAGGCGAGCAGCTCGCCGGGGCCCGCGTAGCGCACGACGAGGTCACTCGACACAGGACCGGCGCCCTCGGGCGAGCGCAGCTCGCCGACCACCCGGCGCGGGCGCTCGGCTCCCGCATCGAGGCGGAACAGCCCGGCGCCGGTGCCGAGCATCAGCGTCCCCTCGGCCGGGTCGACGGCCAGCGAGCCGATGAAGGCGTTCGCGGCGGCGGCCGCCGGCGGCGGCGGCCTGCCGGCCTCGTCGCCCCCGCACCCCGAGGACGCGGCAACGAGCCCGGCGAGGACGCCGAGGCGTCCGATTGTGCCTCGTCTGCGCACGATCCGTGACAGGTCGTGAATTGTGCACGCGGGGAGCTGTCAGCGGTCGGAACGTCAACTGCGGCTGGGTGGGGAGGCTGGGGGTGCCGTCCGCGGTGCATAAGTGGACACGCGCCCCGCTCCGGAAAGTGGGCGTGTGCACTTACAGGCCGTGGGCGGTGCATAACGCGCCACGAACCGCTCCGAACGACGCGCGTGGCCGGTTAGCGCACCCTCACCGCCGCAAAGCTCCCCACTCTCCCTACCCAGCTCAGTTGACGTTCGTCCCAGAGGCCCCACGAGGCCAGCCGGAGCTACAGCTCCCGCGGCACGAGCGAAACGGTGCGGCTGCGGCCGTCGCGGACGATCTCGAGCGCGCAGCGGGTGCCGATGCGCTCGTCGGTCATGAGGCGCTGGAGGTCGTCGACGCCGCGCACCGGCAGGCCGTCGACGCCCACCACGAGGTCCTCGGGACGCAGACCGGCGGCCGCCGCGGGCGACCCGTCGATGACCTCGACGACCTCGATCGCGCGGTCGCGACCGAGCGTGGCCGCCACGCGCGGCGGCAGCGGGCGGGCGCCGCCCGCGATGCCGATCCACGCTCGTCGCACGCGGCCGTCGCGCATCAGGGTGGACACGATCCGGCGGGTGGTCGCGTTGACGGGCACGGCGAGGCCGAGGCCGATGCCTGCGACCGCCGTGTTGATGCCGACCACGCGCTCGCGGCCGTCGACCAGCGCACCGCCCGAGTTGCCTGGGTTGAGCGAGGCGTCGGTCTGGATCACGTCGTCGATGATGCGCGTCGCGCCGCCGGCGCGGGCGGGCAGCGAGCGGCCGAGGGCGGACACGACGCCGGCGGTGACCGATCCGGCGTAGCCGTGCGGGTTGCCGATCGCGACGACGAGCTGGCCGACGCGCAGCTGGGCCGCGTCGCCGAGCTCGGCCGCGGGCAGGCGCGCCGACTCGGCGCGCAGGACCGCGAGGTCTGACAGCGGGTCGGAACCCACGACGGTGGCCTGCAGGTCCGAGCCGTCGACGAACGAGGCCCGGACGCGCGCGCCGGTGCCGGTGACCACGTGGGCGCTGGTGAGCATGAAGCCGTCGGGCGTGATGACGACGCCCGAGCCGCTGCCGGCGCTCGAGCGGCGGCGGCTGAACACCCGCAGATTGGCCACCGAGGGGCCGAGCGCCTCCGCCACGCGGGTCACCACGCGTGAGTACGCGTCGAGCGCTTCAGCGTCGCCGGGGGCCGCGCCGGGAGCGGAAGGCCGGTCGTCGAGCGTAGTCACTTGCAGGATGCTAGCGACTCGACGGAAGGTCAGCCCGCCGGCACCGAGGGAGTGCCCGAATGGCGGCGGGTGCTCACTTGACGGCGAATAGCGCCGTCAAGTGAGCACGCGACGATCGGGGCCCGCGGGGCGATCCGGACCCACCCTTCGATGCCGTCCGTTGACGTTCGCCCACAGCCCCCGCCAGCAGAAATATTCATAACCGGGTCGGGTTTTGTATATTTACGAGCTGGATGAGCGGGACCGTGGCCAAGACCAAGCTCCGCCCGGACCTCGAGGCGCTCGACGCGTCGGCGGTGCTCGAGTACGTGGTCGAGCGCTTCCACCCGCGGCTGGCCGTCGCCTGCTCGTTCCAGAAGGAGTCGGTCGTCGTGCTCGATCTGCTGCTCCGGATCGCGCCCGACGCGAGGATCTTCACGCTCGACACGCACGTCCTGTTCCCGGAGACGTACGAGACGTGGCAGCGCATCGAGGAGCGCTACGGGATCGACATCCAGGTCCACCAGGGACCGAGCCTGGGCCGCCAGGCCGTCCTCTACGGCGACCGGCTGTGGGCGACCAACCCCGACGTGTGCTGCACGCTGCGCAAGGTCCAGCCGCTCGTGCGGGCGCTCTCCGACGTCGATGCCTGGGTCTCGGGCGTCCGGCGCGATCAGTCGGTGGAGCGGGCGGACACGGCCAAGCTCGCGTGGGACGGCAAGCACGAGAAGTGGAAGGCGAACCCGCTCGCGGACTGGACTGAGGCCGACGTGTGGGGCTACATCGAGCGCCACGACCTCCCGTACAACCCGCTGCACGACCAGGGCTACGCCTCGATCGGCTGCACCCACTGCACCAAGCCCGGCGCGGGCCGCGAGGGCCGCTGGGCCGGCGCGGCCAAGACCGAGTGCGGCCTGCACGGCTGACCGCGAAGCCGTCCAGCACTCGCCATAGCCTTCCGCGGCGTGGACGTCCTGACCGCCGTCGACAGCGAGCGGATCGCCGGCTACCTCCAGCGTGACGAGTTCTTCTGGCTCGACCTCGAGTCGCCCGCCGCGGCCGACCTCGACGCGCTGCGCTCCGCGCTCAGCCTGCACCCGATGGCGCTCGAGGACACGCGGGAGTTCGGCCAGCGGCCGAAGGTCGACACGTACGAGGACCACGTGCTGGTCGTCTTCTACACGGTGGTGCGCGGCCCCGGCGACCCGGTCCACGTGCCCGCCGAGGTGCACGTCTACGTGTCCGGCCACTGGATCGCGACCGTCCATCACGTGCCCCTCCCCCAGCTCACAGAGCTCCACCGCCTGCTCCAGCCGGAGAAGACCCAGGAGGAGGACTACCTCGTCTACCGCATCTTCGACGGCCTCACGGACGCCTTCTACCCGGCGGTCGAGCGCTTCGAGGAGCTGATCGACGACCTCGAGGGAGAGGTGCTCGACCGCCCGCGGCGCGAGCACCTGCGCCGTGTCTACCGGCTCAAGCAGGACATCCACGGGCTCCTGCGCCTCCTCGTGGAACAACGCGACGGGTTCCAGACGACGGTCACCGCGATCATGGAGCTCGCCTCGCTCAGCCGCGGCACGCGTACGTACCTGCGCGACGTCGGCGACCACCTGGCGCAGCTGGCCGGCGAGCTCCATCGCCAGAACGAGGACCTCCAGGCCCTGACCTCTACCTACTTCAACGCCAGCGCCGAGCGCGTGAACCGCACCGCGACGCGACTGAGCGTGGTGGCGACCTTCTTCGTCGTATGGACGCTGGTCACCGGCTTCTTCGGCCAGAACTTCCGCTGGCTGGTCGACAGCGTGGGGACGCAGCGCGACTTCCTGATCTTCGGCGTAGGCGGGCTCGTCGTGCCCTCGGTCATCCTCGCGACCGTCCTGTGGGTCAAGCGGCACGACTGGTTCTGAGGCCTAGATAGGGTCCCCACCCATGCCACCGAGCACGATGGACGCCTGGGTCATCCGCGAGGACCGCTTCGGCGAGCCCCGCGACGCCTTCCGGATCGAGCAGATGGACGTGCCGGAGCCGGGCGCCATGGAGGTCATCGTCCGCGTGATGGCCGCCGGCGTGAACTACAACAACGTCTGGGCGGCGATGGGCGAGCCGGTCTCGGTCTTCCGCTACCACGCCGAGGACCACCACATCGGCGGCTCCGACGCCTCGGGCATCGTCGAGCGCGTGGGGCCGGGCGTCACCCGCTGGAAGCCCGGAGACGAGGTCGTCGTCCACTGCAACCAGGCGTCGTACGAGGACCCAGAGGTGCACGGCCTGGACCCGATGGCCGCGCCCTCGCAGCGGATCTGGGGCTACGAGACGACCTGGGGCTCGTTCGCCGAGTACTGCAAGGTGCAGGCCCAGCAGCTCCTGCCCAAGCCGCCGGCGCTGACCTGGGAGGAGGCCGCCTCCTACGGCCTGACGTACTTCACCGCCTACCGCATGCTGGTCAGGCAGGTGGAGCTCCAGGCTGGCCACCGCGTGCTCGTGTGGGGCGCGGCCGGCGGGCTCGGCGTCTTCGCGCTCCAGCTCTGCCGGCTGGCCGGCGCCGACGCCGTCGGAGTGGTGTCCTCCGACGAGAAGGCCGGCCTCTGCCGCGAGCTGGGCGCCACCGACGTGATCGACCGCAACGAGTTCGCGGGCATGATGCGCCGCGGGGGCGAGACGCTCGACGAGGAGAAGGCACGCTTCAGGGAGTCGCGCCGCTTCTGCAAGCTCGTCGAGGAGAAGCTCGGCGGTCAGCCCGACATCGTGTTCGAGCACGTCGGCCGCGCCACGTTCCCGACCTCGGTGCTCGCCGTGAAGCCGTTCGGCAGCGTCGTCATCTGCGCCGGGACCACCGGCTACAACCTCGACTTCGACGTCCGCTACCTGTGGATGAAGCAGAAGAAGATCGTCGGCTCGCACTTCGCCAACGCGTACGAGTGTCACAAGGCGAACGAGCTGATCGAGTCCGGGGCCGTCCGTCCCGTACTCTGGAGGACCCTCGGATTCGACCAGGTCGCCGAGGCGCACCAGATGATGAAGGAGAACCAGCACCTCGGAAAGATCGCGATCCTCGTGGGCGCGGAGTCCGAGGGGCTCGGCAAGACTGCGGACGGGCCCGGCGCGATCCGGGCGGAGGTGGGAGCCTGATGGCCGGCGTCGTCAACATCCCGTGGTACTGCACCGTCTTCCGAGGCGATCGGTTCGAGCAGGCGCTGCGCGAGATCGCGCCGCTGGCGCTCCGGTACGGGGCCACGGACTACGAGGTCATGCGGTCCAACGACGACCGCTACCGCTTCTGGCAGTTCGCGCACTTCGAGAACAAGATGGACTTCGAGGCCTACTGGTACGGCCCCGAGTTCAACGAGTGGCGCGCCGACTACACGAGCTGGTTCACGGTCCCGATCGTCTACACGTGGTTCGACCGCGTGGCCCAGGGCGCGCTGCAGCCCAACGGCGTCACCTAGAGGGCGGCCATGAGATCGACGTTCGCAGCAGCACTCGTCGTCACTGTGGCGACGGCGCTGGCGGCCGCGGCGCCCGCCGTCGCCAACGGGCCGCCGCCGGACCTCGAGTTCCTCGGCCAGGCGATCGTCCCGACCGGGACGACGTTCGAGGGCACGACGGTCGGCGGCCTGTCGTCGATCACCTACGACCGGCGCCGCGACCGGTTCTACGCGATCTCCGACGACCCGAGCCAGTTCCAGCCGGCGCGGTTCTACAGCCTCGGGCTCGCTCTGCGCGACGGGCGCCTCGCCGACGGCGACGTCCGGTTCGAGGACGTCACGACGCTGCTGGCCCCCGGCGGGCAGCCGTACGCGCCGTTGAGCCTCGATCCCGAGGGCCTCGCCCTGACCAGGGATCGCCGCCTCATCTTGACCTCCGAGGGGTTCGCGGACAGCCTGGTCGACCCGTTCGTGCGGCGGTACGCGCTCGACGGATCGTTCCGCGGCTCGCTGCCGGTGCCGCAGGCGTTCCTGCCGACCGCCGATCGCTCGAGCGGCGTCCGGCAGAACCTGGCGTTCGAGAGCGCCGGTGTCCCCAAACACGGCCGGTTCGTCTTCACCGCGACCGAGAACGCGCTGTATCAGGACGGCCCCGCCGCGACCGTGGCCAACGGCAGCCCGGCGCGGATCCTGCGCTACAACCTCAGGACCGGCCGGCTCGACCGCCAGTGGGTCTACGAGACCGACCCCGTCGCGCAGCCGCCGGTGCCGGCCGACCAGTTCTCGGTCAACGGGCTCGTGGAGCTCCTGCCGCTCGACCACGACTCGCTGCTCGCGATGGAGCGCTCGTTCTCCGTCGGCGCGCCGGGGACCGGCAACTCGATCGAGCTCTACGAGGTGAGCCTGCGCGGCGCGACCGACGTCAACGGGGTCGACAGCCTGCAGGACCGGCTCGACTGTGTCCGCCCGGCGCGGAAGAAGCTGGTGCTGGACCTCAACGAGCTCGGCATCCCGCTCGACAACGTCGAGGGCCTGACCTTCGGGCCGCGGCTGCGAGACGGCCGGCGGTCCGTCGTGCTGGTCAGCGACAACAACTTCGCCCCCAGCCAGTTCACGCAGTTCCTGCTGTTCGCGCTCGACCGCTAGTCGCGGCCCCCGGTTCGGCCTAGCCCTGCTCGAGCGGGGCCATCGTCAGCCCCGCCTGGTGGAGCTGCTCCCAGTACAGCTCGGCGGTCTCCTTCATGCCCGACCAGACGATCGCGCGGCCGGTGTTGTGGATCTTGTCCGCGAACTGATAGCCCGCGGAGACCGTTACGCCCGGGAGGATGCGCGCGAGCGTGTTGGCGACGTGGTCGAACGTGTTGTGGTCGTCGTTGAGCACGATCACGCGCCAGTGGCCGCCCAGGCCGCTGCCGGGGTCGCTCGTGCGGGGGAGCTCGACGGTCTCCATCATGCTGAGGCGCTCACGCGAGCTTGCGAGTGTGAGTAGGCCGCATTTCCTATCTCTACCCGGTCTGTTGCTTGCTGCGCCAGCGGTCGAGGCCGAGGAACAGGTGGTCGAGCGGCGCGGCCTGCTCTGCCGCGCCGACCTCGTCGGGCGCGGCTGCGACGATCCGCTCGTGCAGCGCGGCCTTGAAGCCCTCGAGGTCGTGCTCGGCGGCCACGCCGACCTGCCACCGCAGCGCGTCGCGCACGGCGGCGAGCTGCGCCGGCGGGTCGTCCGCCATGCCGAAGTGGGTGAGCGCCAGCGCGTCCGGGTTCCAGGCCGCGATCGTGTCGAGCGAGCGCTCCCAGGCCTCGACGTCGATGTCGGGCGGCGGCGTGGGCGCCAGCGTGAGGTCGTACGGCGGGATTCGCACGCCCGCCATGTCACCCACGAACGCGACCCCGGACGCCTCGTGCAGGTAGGTCACGTGGTGCGAGGCGTGCCCGGGCGTGTACTCGACCGCGAAGCCGCGCACCCGCTCGCCGCCGGTCAGCACGTTCAGGCGCTCCTCGGGCACGGGCACGACCTCGCCCCAGATCTCGCGCAGGCCGTCCTCGCCGCCGTAGAGCCGCGCCGCGCTGGCGACGAGCCGCTCCGGGTTGGCGAGATGAGGCGCGCCGCGCTCGTGGACGTAGACCTCGAGCTCGGGCCAGCGCCGGACGAGCGCGCCCGCCGCGCCCGCGTGGTCGAAGTGGATGTGGGTCAGCAGCAGCGCCTCGGGCCGCTCGCCGCCGAGCGCCTCGAGCAGCGTGGCCTCGCACGACTGGGGGCCGGGATCCACGAGGACCCCGTCGAGCGCGAAGCAGGCGATGACCTTCGCTCGGCCCCGGTGAAGGAGGTCGATCTGCCGCATCGCCCGCTGAGGCTACGGCAGAATGGGTCGCGATGAGCCACCGTCTCCCCGAGCCCGACCGGCCGTGGATGATGCGCACGTACGCAGGGCATTCGACCGCCAGGCGGTCCAATGAGCTGTACCGGCGCAACCTCGCGAAGGGCCAGACGGGCCTCTCCATCGCCTTCGACCTGCCCACGCAGACGGGCTACGACGCCGACCACGAGCTGTCGCGCGGGGAGGTCGGCAAGGTCGGCGTCCCGATCGCGCACAAGGGCGACATGCACGCGCTGATGGACGGCATCCCGCTCGACCGCATGAACACGTCGATGACGATCAACGCCACCGCGGCGTGGCTGCTGGCGCTCTACCTCGTCGTGGCGGAGGAGAACGGGATCGAGCCGGCGGCGCTCTCCGGCACGACCCAGAACGACATCATCAAGGAGTACCTCTCGCGCGGGACCTACGCGTTCCCGCCCGGGCCGTCGATGCGGCTGATCGCCGACAGCGTCGCCTATACCGTCGAGCACGTCCCGCGCTGGAACCCGGTCAACATCTGCTCCTACCACCTGCAGGAGGCGGGAGCGACGCCGGTGCAGGAGATCGCCTACGCCATGTCGACCGCGATCGCCGTGCTCGACGCCGTACGCGAGCGCGTGCCGGAGGACCGCATGGGCGCGGTGTTCGGCCGCCTGTCGTTCTTCGTCAACGCCGGCGTGCGGTTCGTCGAGGAGCACGCCAAGCTGCGCGCCATGGCGCTGCTGTGGGACGAGCTCGGGGAGCGCTACGGCGTCGCCGACGAGCGCCACCGCCGCTTCCGCTACGGCGTGCAGGTCAACTCGCTCGGGCTGACCGAGGCCCAGCCGGAGAACAACGTGCAGCGGATCGTGCTCGAAGCGCTTGCTGTAACGCTCGGCCGGAGTGTGCGTGCGCGGGCGATTCAGTTACCTGCCTGGAACGAGGCGCTCGGCCTTCCCCGCCCGTGGGACCAGCAGTGGTCGCTGCGGATCCAGCAGGTGCTCGCCTACGAGACCGACCTGCTCGAGTACCCCGACCTGTTCGAGGGCTCGAAGGTGATGGACGGGCTGGTCGAGGAGCTGCTCGAGGGCGCCCGGGCCGAGATGGCCCGGGTGGCCGAGCACGGCGGGGCGGTCGAGGCCGTGCCGTACATGAAGGCGGCCCTGGTGGAGTCGCACCGCGGGCGGATCGCCCGCATCGAGTCCGGCGAGCAGGTGATGGTCGGCGTCAACCGCTTCGAGGAGACCGAGCCCTCGCCGCTCACCGAGGACGGCGGCATCCTCGTGGTCGACCCGGAGGTGGAGCAGGAGGCGCGCGCGGCGCTGGAAGCCTGGCGGGCGGCGCGCGACGACTCCGCGGTGGAGGCGGCACTGGCCGAGCTGCGACGCGTGGCGGCGAGCGACGAGAACGTGATGCCGGCGACGATCGCCGCCGCCCGGGCGGGCGTGACGACCGGCGAGTGGGCCGCCGCCCTGCGCGACGCGTTCGGCTCCTACCGCGCGCCGACCGGCGTCGGCGAGGCCGCCGCGCCGGTCCCCGGCGAAGAGCTGGCCGAGCTGCGCGACGAGGTCGCCAGGGTGAGCGAGGCGCTGGGCCGCACGCTGAAGATCCTGGTCGGCAAGCCGGGGCTCGACGGACACTCCAACGGTGCCGAGCAGATCGCCGTCCGCGCCCGCGACGCGGGCATGGACGTCGTCTACGAGGGCATCCGCCTCACCCCCACCCAGATCGCGCGCTCGGCGGTCGACGAGGGCGTCCACGTGATCGGGCTCTCGATCCTCTCGGGCTCCCATCGCGAGCTGATCCCGGACGTGATCGCCGCGCTCGGCGACGCGGACATCCCCGTCGTCGTCGGCGGGATCATCCCCGAGGCCGACGTCCCCGCCCTCAAGGCGGCCGGCGTCGCCGCGGTCTACACGCCGAAGGACTTCGAGATCACCCGCATCCTGCGTGCCGTCGTCGCGATCGTCGCGGACAGATCCGAATCCCGCCCGCCCCGCGCGGCCGCGTGACGGGCTCGGAGCTCGGCGCGCGGCTTCGGGAGCGCGACCTGACGGTCGCGCCCGCGGCGCTCAACGTGCTCGAGAACCGCGGTGCGCGGGAGGAGGCGGCCGCGCTGCTCGCCGAGGTCGCGCCCGACCGGCTCGGAGGCGAGGCGCCCGCGCACGTCGTCGGCGTGACCGGGCCGCCCGGGGCCGGCAAGTCGACGCTGCTCTCGGCGCTGGCCAAGGCCTGGCGGGCGGACGGGCGGACGGTGGCGGTGCTGGCGGTCGACCCGACCTCGAAGCGCTCGGGTGGCGCGCTGCTGGGCGACCGGGTGCGGATCGAAACCGATCCCGCCGACCGCGGGCTGTTCGTCCGCTCGACGGCAGCCGGTGAGCGGCTCGGCGGGCTCGCGCCCGCCACCCGCGCCGCCGCGCAGGCGCTGGCCGCCGCCTTCGACGTCGTGGTGATCGAGACGGTCGGCGTGGGCCAGTCGGAGACCGAGGTGGCCGAGGCCGCCGACACGGTGGCGGTGGTCGTCCAGCCCGCTTCGGGAGACGTGCTGCAGTTCCTGAAGGCGGGGATCATGGAGGTGCCCGACGTGCTCGTGGTCACGAAGGCGGACTTCGGGCCGATCGCCCACCGCGCGCAGCGCGACCTGCACGCGGCGCTCGGCTCCCTCGGCGCCGGCGACGTCCCGGTCGTCGCCGTGTCCGCCATCCCGCCCCCCGCGGGCATCGACGAGCTCGTGGCCGCGCTCGACGCCCACCGGGAGCGGCTCGACCTCTCCGCCACCCGCACCCGCTCCCGCCGGCTCGGGGCGCTCGCGGACTTCGTCGCCGAGCACGGGGAGCGCGGCCTGCGCGAGCTCGGCGGCCGCCGCGCGGCCCAGGCCTGGCTCGCGGAGCAGGACGCCGGCCTCGGCGAGCCGGCGTTGCTCGGTGCGCTCGAAGGTCAGGCGGGGGTCTAGTGCCGTCGAGCGACGCCCACGAGCAGGTGGAGGTCACGACGCGCGAGGCCTGGCGGGAGTGGCTGGCCGCGAACCACGGCGCCTCCCCCGGCGTCTGGCTCGTCACGCACAAGAAGGCGGAGGGCGAGCGGCACGTGCCGTACGAGGCGACGGTCGAGGAGGCGCTGTGCTTCGGGTGGATCGACTCGAAGGGCCGCAGGCTCGACGAGCGCCGCACGATGCTGCTCTTCACGCCGCGCAAGGCCGGGAGCGGCTGGTCGCGCCCCAACAAAGAGCGCCTCGAGCGGCTGTTCGCGGCGGAGCAGATGGCGCCGGCCGGGATCGCGATCGTCGAGGCCGCCAAGGCGGACGGCTCGTGGACGGCGCTCGACGACATCGAGAACCTCGTCGAGCCGGACGACCTCCGCGCCGCGCTCGACGCGTCGCCAGCGGCTCGCGAGAGCTGGGACGGCTTCCCGCGGTCGGCCAAGCGCAGCATCCTCGAGTGGATCTCCACCGCCAAGCGCGCGGAGACCCGCGCGAAGCGGATCGAGAAGACGGCGACGCTCGCGGCGCGCGGCGAGCGCGTCAACCAGTCGCCGCCGCGCTAGCCGCTCCGGAGCGCGGGAGCGACCTCGGCGGCGAAGCGGCCGATCTGCTCCGTCATCGGCGCCTCGCTGGAGAACAGGAAGCCGTCGAAGCCGTGCTCGGCGGAGAGCGCGCGGAGCTCCTCGATCCAGTGCTCGGGCGGGCCGTGCAGCCAGCGCTGGACCGGCCCGTCGGCGATCACGCCGCCGAGGTTCGCGATCCGCCGGATCGCCCGCGGGTCGCGGCCGGCGCGCTCGGCGGCCTCGTCCAGAAGCCGCACACGGTCCGCGATGTCGCCGAGCGGCAGCCGCGGGAGGCTCGGGAACCAGCCGTCGGCCAGGCGGCCCGTCACGCGCATCATGCGCGGTCCGTAGGCGCCGAGCCAGATGCCGATCGGGTGCGGCGGCGGCGGCCCGAACCGCACCGTGCCGATGCGCTCGCCGGCAAAGCAAGCGCGCAGGATCGAGATCGCCGCCTCGAGGTCGTCCACCGACCCCGGGCCGTCGCGGCGCGCGCCGCCGAAGGACTCGATGGCGTCCCAGAACGCGCCGGCGCCGAGCCCGAGCTCGAACCGCCCGCCGCTCAACACATCGATCGAGACCGCCGCCTTGGCGAGCATCGCCGGCCGGCGCAGCGGGAGGTTCGCCACCGCCGGGAACAGCCGCACCCGCTCCGTGCGCGCAGCCAGGAACGCGAGCAGCGAGAACGTGTCGAGGAACCGCCGCTGGTACGGGTGGTCCTGGATGCCGACCAGCTCGAGGCCGCCGCGCTCGGCGGCGAGCACCTGCTCGAGGACGGCTTCGGGATCGGCGACGGGGGTGACGAACGCCCCGAGCTCGACGGTCACTGGAGGTAGTGCTCGACCGTGTCGTCGTCGCGCGGGCTGGCACCTTCGGGGTCCTCGCCGGCCGCTCGCCGCGCGCGTCGCTGGCGGAGCAGGTCCCAGTAGCGGTCGAGCTCGACCCTGATGTGCTCCAGCCGTTCGTGGCCGGCCCGGTCCAGCCCGCCCTCGATGCCGCCGCGGTCCAGCAGCTCGTGCTCCTCCTTGACGAGGGCCTCGATGCGATCGCTGATCTGCTCGTCTGCCACGTGCGGCCTCCTGCTCAAGCTCCCAGTGAGGAGATCTTCCATGTCCCGTCGACGTTCACCAACCGCAGTGTGTCAGCCGACGGCTCCTGCCCGGCCGCCGAGGTCCGGGTCTCGACGGTCGCCGCGTCCCCCTTCACGGTCACCTCGCCGATGCTGAGCCGCGGGTCCTCGACGTTGCCGAGGCCCCGCTCCAGCGCGTCCTCGCACGGCAGGCCGATCGACTCGACGTCCTCCACGAGGTCGGGCGAGAGCAGGCGGTCGCAGAGCGTGCGGTAGTCCTTGGCGGCCGTCGCGCGAGCGAAGGCGGCGACCGTCGAGCGCACCTGCTCCTCGGGGGGTGGTCCCGAATCGCCGCATCCCGCGAGCAGGAGCAGGGCCAGCGGCGCAGCCAGGTACCGCACGGGGCGCAGCATAGAATGGCCTCGTATGGACAGTTCTCCCCAGGCAACCCCGATCGGCGCGTGGCTGCGCTGCTACCGCTGCTGGTCGCAGGAGCTCGAGGTGCAGGTGCACTACGAGGGCATCCACCGCATCGACCCGGTCACGGGGGAGCGGGCCGAGGTGGTCGACGAGCTCCAGGAGGCCGTCGTCCAGTGCCTCGACTGCATGCACGACCAGCCGCACCTGGGCTTCCACAATGGCCGCATCGAGCCGATCGAGGACCGCTGGGAGCGGATGGTGGCCGGCACGCCGTGGGTTGCCTCGTGCACGGTCACGGTCGACGCCGAGGCCGTGGAGACCTGCTCCGGCCCCGAGGCCGCGGACTCGCTCGCCTACGCCGCGTTCGGTGACCACGGGACGCGCGAGTTCTTCACCCACGTGCGCTTCCACAAGCACGACGAGGACCAGATCGTCGTGCACCTGCTCGTCGAGCTCTACGCCCGCTCGAACGACGAGGCGACCGGCGTGCTCGAGGACGCCGCCCGCGGGCAGCTCGCGCTCACGTCGCTCGCCGAGGAGTCGCGGCCGCCGGCCGCCACCGGCGAGCATCCGCACTGAGGACAGCCGTACCCCAACGCGGGAGATACCTCGGTTTTGCCGCGCAACCATCGTCCGTACCGTGGATTGCGTTATGACCAAGATCCTTCGTCGCGCCAAGCGTTACCGCCGCCCGCTCCGCGTGTCGCCCGCCTCGCTCGGGCTCACCGCCGTCCCGGCCTAGCGGCCAACAGAGCACCCGCACGCTCGCCCCGGGCCACCCCGGGGCGAGACGGTTGTGAGGCTCAGAACGTGAGCGTCCAGCCCTCGCTGCGCGCCTGCTCAGCGGTGTAGGACACGCCGCTCACCTTCAGGCCGGTGCGCTCCAGCAGCGTGATCGACCCGCCGTTGTTGCCGAGCGCGACCCGGCCGTTCAGCGTGACGTTCAGGGTCGCGCCCGAGGCCAGCGGCCCCGAGGGCAGCGAGCAGGTCTGCTTCATGCGGTCGGCGATCCGCCAGCCCGTGAGATCGACCGGCTGGGGCGAGGCGTTGATCAGCGTGACGGTCTCCCGTTCGGGCGCGGGGCCGATCGGGTTGACCATCGCCGCGATGATGCGCACGGCCGCCCCTTCCTTGGCGGGCTCCGGGCGGTCGGCGATCGCGTGGCCCGTGACGTCGTCGGTGTGCCAGGCCTGGCTCTGGAACGCGAGGAAGATCCCCACCCAGCGGTTCTCAGCCGGGAAGCGCAGGAGCAGGCCGCCGTCCTGCCAGACACCGTCGTCGCCCCGGAAGCGGGCGCTGTTGCCCTGGTTCATGTGGACGTCGTGGACACCGTTGCCGGGCTTGAAGCCGAAGACCTTGTCCTTCGTGGCGGGCTCCGGCCCCCAGCGCTCGCCCAACGCGTACACCCGGGCCTGCGGGTCGCCGATCGCGCGCTCGATGTAGTGGTCGAGCACGTCGGCGAGGTCGTTGTCGGGCCCGGTAGCGTCCGGCGGCAGCGGCCGCATGCGGTCGCGGGAGAGCAGGTTCCCGCGGATGAAGTCCAGCCCCCCGCGCGGCGGCAGCGAATGCCAGCCCGGGGAGAGCGAGCCGACGGCGGCCGTGATCGGATGGCGTAGGTCGTCGTCGACGGCGTAGAGCAGCTCGGACGGCGACTCCTGCGAGAGCACGTTGACCGCGATCCGGTGGCTCGTGCCGCTGCCGTCGATCAGACGGACCTGGTAGTGCGGCGTATCCGTGGCACCCTCGCGACGGCGGTCTTCGGCGCGCCCGACGAGCACCCCGTAGTTCTTCAGCGGCATCGTGCGGTCAGCTCCTGGTCGGCATGGCGGAGCGCCGAGGATCGGGGTCAGCGCTTGGCGTGGGCTTGGCGCCCGCTTGCCGCCGCCAGCTCGACCTCGAGGGCGACCCACGGCGCGGCCGCCAGCGCGGCCCGCATCTCCGCATCGTCGTCGAACCGCCCGGCGAGCCGGCGCCCCTCGGTCCTCACGCTCACCCGCTCGACCGAGAACGGCCACGGGTCGAGCGTCACCACGTCTCCTTCGCCCCCGACGTGGATGTCGACGGGGCCGTCCACAGTCGGCACGTCGCGCAGGTCGTACGGCCGCCAGTCCAGCAGCAGGCCGAGCGAGAGCGAGTCCCAGGTCCACACGAGGCGCTGGTTGCGGGCGACCTCGCCCTCCGTGGCGTAGTCGGGTCTGAGCCGCTCCTGCAGCTCGCGCTGTCCGGCGAGGTATCCCCGCACGCGGTCGGCGTCGGCCGGCGCGAGGCGGGTGAGGTCGCGCCGCTCGTACAGCGCCGTGCCGTGCAGCGACACGAGCAGCGCCGCGTACCGGCTCTGCGGGAGGACGCGCTCCGCGGCGGCCGACCAGAGCGCGATGTGCGTATCGAGATCCATCTCCATGAACGAGTGCGGCAGCCCGGTCTCCGGGTTCAGCGTCGGGTCGAGCTCCCAGTCCGTCATCCCGACGTCGTGCTGCTCGGCCGCGAGGCACACCTCCTCCCACGGCTCCACCGCCCCGAACCGCTCGTTCCCCCACGCCCGCGCGAGCTGGCCCGACACCCACGCGTGAGCCGGCTGGGAGATCGCGATCACGGCGCCGTCTTCGGGTCGAAGGAGCATCGATGGAGCTCAGCTGAACCGGAAGCTCGTGTGCGCGTGCGGTTCCTTCGCGAAGGCCAGCACCTTGGCGGGCTCGATCCGGAACACCGCGGCGGCGTCCTCGCCTTCGCCGAAGACCCCGTCACCGACGTCGAAGTGCCAGACGCTGCCGTACTTGGCCTCGTAGGCGTCGGCGAGGCGCTGGAGCTCGTCCTGCTCGGAGATGCGGACCGCGCTTCCCTCGACGACCACGTCGAGGCCCTGGGCCCAGGTGTTGGTCCCGGTCGTGAGCGCCACGTCCGTGTGGTGCTCGAGGTTGCGGGCCTTCTGCTCGCGCAGGCCGGTGCAGAAGTGCACCGCGCCGTCCTGGAACACGCCGATGAGCGGCGTCACGTGCGGCCGCCCGTCGGCGCGCACGGTGGTGAGCCAGTAGAGCTCCGCGCCCTCGAGGGCGGCCGCGGCGTCCTGCCACGGCGTCGGGCCGGCCTTGGGGTCGCTGAAGCGGCTGTCGAACCTGGCGATCGGATCGGATCTCATTCCGTACAGACCTCGTGGAGCACGCGTTCTCATCGCGGGCGTCGATCGTGCCGCCCGCTCGTCTCATCGGCGACCATGCCCGCAAAAGGAGGACGCCATGGAGTACTTTCTGAGGCTCCGGCCCGCCAGGGACGCCGACGCCGAGAGGCTGACCGAGCTGGTCCAGGCCGCCTACGGGCACTACGTCGCGCGCATGGGCCGGCCGCCGGGGCCGATGACCGAGGACTACGCCGCGCTCGTCCGCGACGGCCTGGTGACCGTCGCCGAGCGGGGCGGCGAGATCGCCGGGCTGGTCGTCCTCGACACCGGCGACGAGGGCTTCACCGTCGAGAACGTGGCCGTCGAGCCCGCGCACCAGGGCACCGGCGTCGGCCGCGCCCTGCTCGAGTACGCCGAGGCCGAGGCGCGCCGCCGCGGCTCCGACGCGGTCGCCCTCTACACCCACGAGACGATGACGGAGAACCTCGCGCTCTACCGGCGGATCGGCTACGTCGAGTACGACCGGCGGCCGATCGACGTGGGTCACGTCATCTACCTGCGCAAGCCGCTCCACGCGTAGCGGACCGCCGGCGCACCCTCCTCGTCACGACCAGGGCTTGATGCGCCGCCATCACGGATCGCCTGGCCGACGGCGATGAGTCGCGCCACGGGCGCTCCGCTCTATGAGCCGTTGCGGAGGAGGTTGCCGCGGCCGGTCGGCCATGGCAAGCGGGTCGGGCGCGAGCGCGGGACGCGGTAGACGTCGATCCCGTGGTCGAACGTCGAGACGACGATCTCGAGGCGCTTGTCGCCGTCGAGGTCGGCGATCGACGGTGCCGCGGGGATGCCGATGCCGTTGCCGTTGCTGCCCTGGTTGCGAAGGCGGACGTCGTGGAGCCTCCTGCCCGCCGCGGAGAGGACGACGAGCCGGCCCGATCGCGGCGCGGCTCCGTACGTGCCAAAGATGAGCTCAGGCCTGCGGTCCCGGTTGAGGTCGGCGGCGACGACCTCGGAGGCGAACGTCTTGCTCGCCCCGCGAGCGTAGTCGTAGCGCCACAGGCGCTTACCGCCGGGGCCGATTGCGTAGACGCGGCCGTCGGGGACCGAGGCGACGATCTCCGGGCGGCGGTCGCCGCGCAGGTTGACGATCGAGGGGGCGGGGATCCCGCTCGGCGGGTACCAGTCCCCGTCCGGGCGCACGGCCGGCTTGCCGGTCAGCGGTAGTCGCCGGAACCCCTTGTGCCTGCGCCCGGACCGCGACCCCGAGCCGTACGCGCCGTCGAGGACCATGAAGGCGTACGCCTGCGTCTCGTAGGGCTCCTTGCGCTCGACGTTCGGCAGGCCGATCACCTCGTTGCGCCCGTCGCGGTCGAGGTCGGCGATCGACGGCGGCGAAGCCGTCCACTGCAGCCACGCCGTCCGGCGCACGTCGGGCCACTCGCCGACGTGCCGGTGATAGTGGTCGTCCTCGACGCGAGGGCTCAGCCAGCGAATGAACTGGCCCCAGCCGAGGCGCCGCCCGGCGTGCGCACTCTGGCGGTTCCGGTACCACGGCGACGCCAGCACGGACGTGCCGTCGTGGTTGAACAGGTTGATCTGATGGTTGTCGAACGTGACGACGACCTCGAGCTGCGGATCGCCGTCGAGGTTGCCGATCCCGACGTTCTCGCCGTACGCGCCGTACCCGTGGTTGCCGGCGCCGTTGAAGGTCGCATCGGACTGCTGGTCGTAGCGCGGCCATCCGCTCACGACCCTCCCGGAGGCGTCGAAGACGAAGACCTGGGAGCCCGTCGAGGAGGTGTTGGTCGTCGTCGCCACCACCTCCACGCGACCGTCGCCGTCGAGGTCGGCCGCCGCCATCCCCCGCGTCTCAGGGCACTGGCCACCGCTGCACGTCGAGGCCGGCCAGCCCGCCTTCGTCCGCAGCCCCCCGCCGACCAGGTTGTAGGCCGCCACGGTCCCCTCGTTGCCGCCGACGACGACCTCCCGCACGCCGTCGCGGTCGAGATCCGCGACCACGCCCGGGGCATACACCCGCCCGCGCGTTGCCGTCCCCTTGCCGAGGAGCCGCCCCTTGGCGCTGTACACGAACGTGCTGTAGAACGGCGCGACGATCTCCAGCTTGCGATCCCCGTCGAGGTCGACGAGCCCGGGCGACGAGAACCACCCGGTCTCGCCGGTCGCGATGTTCTTCACGAAGCGAGGCTTCGCGACGGGCTTGGCTTCCGCGCCCTCGACCACCGTCAGCATCACGACCAGCGCGAGCGCGGCCGCAGCCGACCGTTGTGGACCCCGCCACATGCCGCCAACCTACTTCATGACGAGGAGGACTCGACAGAGGAGACGGTCGCATGGATCAAGACCAGCGGGCGCGACTCGAGCGCTTGCAGCCGTTCGTGGGCGAGTGGCGGATCGAAGCCCCCGGACTCCCGTTGCCACCCGAGGCTGCCGGCGCAGCCCGCATGACGTTCGAGTGGGCCCTGGGCGGCGCCTTCCTCGTCCAGCGGTCGTCGGTCCCGGTGCCCGAGGCGCCCGACGGGCTGTCCGTGATCGGCACGGACCAGGGCGACGACTACACCCAGCACTACTTCGACTCCCGCGGGATCGCCCGCGTCTACGCGATGACGTTCGACGGCCGCGACTGGACCCTCGAGCGCCACGCCCCGGACTTCACGCCGCTCCCGTTCCACCAGCGGTGGCTCGGAAGCTTCGACACCGAGGACGCCATCCGCGGCCGCTGGGAGACGTCGCCCGACGGTCGCGACTGGGAGCTCGACTTCGAGCTCGAGTACCACCGCTTGACGTAGGGCGGCTCAGCCGACGAGCGCCCGGAGCTGGCGGACGGCCAGCGTCAGGCCGGCGAGGTCCGGGTCGCCTTCGCGGGAGAGGGCTCGCATGAGCGTGTCGAGGCGGCGGACGGCGGGGCCGTGCTCGTGCAGGAATGACTCGACGGCCACGACCGGCTCGGCGCCCGGAGCGTCCGTGAACGCGCGGATGGCGAGCGCTCGGCGGGCCTCGGAGGCGTCCTCGCGCAGCGCCTGGACCGCCCAGCGCTGCATGCGCGTGGCCGAGCGCACGCGGGCCAGCTCGCGCTCCATCCAGTCGAGCCGCAGCTCGGCGCCGAGCGCGAAGAAGAGCCTCGCGACGTTCTCGATCGAGCGCTCGGTGGCGGCCTCCACGGCAACCATGTCCGGGGCGTGAGCCAGCTCGGCACGGAGCGCATGGGCTCCCGCCGCCTCGCGAGGCACCCCCTCCCCCGCCAGCCGCGCGGCCGTCTCCTCGCGGGCTCGGCGCCGGTCGTCGGTGCCGAGCGACGGCAGCACGGCCTCGAGGCGCTGGAAGCCCTCCCGCCCCGCGGCGATCGTATCCTCGAGCTTGGCCCCCGGCGCCCAGACCAGGTACCAGCGCGCGACCGCCTCGACCAGCGCGTCGATCCCGCCGAGGAGCTCGATCACCGGCGCGCGCTCCAGGCCGTCCATCGCCTCGATCGCCTCCCACAGCGGGTCGGCGCCCGTGACCTCGACGGCCATCCGGAACGCGCGCACGATCGCAGCTACGTCGGCGTCGCGCTCGGCCACGAGCTGGGACACGAACGTCGGCCCCAGGGCGTTGACCACGAGGTTCGCGTTGATCATGCAGATCAGCTGCACGCGCAGCGGGTGCTCGAGCAGCAGGTGCCCGCAGCGCTCCACCACCGGCCCCGGGAAGTAGCCGCGCAGGTCGCGCTCGAACCACGGGTCGTCGGCGAAGCCGGTCCGCTCGAGCTCGCGCGCCACCCAGCTCTTCGAGTAGGCGAGCAGAATCGCCAGCTCGGGCCGCTCGAGGCCGCGGCCGCTGCGGCGGCGTTCGGCGAGCTCGTCGCCGCCCGGCAGGGACTCGCTCGCCCGGTCGAGCAGCCCCGTCTCCTCCAGCAGCGCGGTCAGGTCCTCGTAGGCGAACATCCGCGCCGGCGCGCGCTCGACCTCCTGGGCGATGATCTGCGCCTGAAGGAAGGAGTCGTAGAGCACGTGCTGCACGACGTCCTCGGTCACCGCCTCGAGCAGCTCGTCGCGCTCCGGCCGCGTCATCTCCCCACGCCGCTCGGCCAGCCCGAGCAGGATCTTGAGGTTCACCTCGTGGTCCGAGCAGTCGACCCCCGCCGAGTTGTCGATGAAGTCGGCGTTGATGAGCCCGCCGCCCGCCGCGTACTCCACGCGCGCGCGCCGCGTGAGGCCGAGGTTGCCGCCCTCGGCGACCACGCGCGCCCGCAGGTCACGGGCGTCGACGCGGATCGAGTCGCTCGCCCGGTCGGCGGCGTCCGCGTCGGTCTCCGTCGACGCCTTGACCACGGTGCCGATCCCGCCGTTCCACAGCAGGTCGACGTCGGCGCGCAGGATCGCCCGGATCACATCGGTGGGAGCGACCCGCTCCTCGTCGATGCCCAGCGCCTCGCGCGCGCGATCCGGCAGCTCGATCCACTTCGCGTCGCGCCGGAACACGCCGCCGCCCTCCGACAGCACGTCGCGGTCGTAGTCGTCCCATGAGGAGCCGGCCAGCTCGAACAGCCGCCGGCGCTCGGCGAACGACGCGGCCGGGTCGGGGTCCGGGTCGACGAACACGTGCCGGTGGTCGTAGGCCCCCAGCAGCTTGATCTTGTCCGAGAGCAGCATGCCGTTGCCGAACACGTCGCCTGACATGTCGCCGATTCCGACCGCCGTGAACTCGTCAACGGCCGGGTCCATGCCCAGCTCGCGGAAGTGCCGCTTGACCGACTCCCACGCCCCGCGAGCGGTGATCCCGAGCTTCTTGTGGTCGTAGCCGACCGACCCGCCGGAGGCGAACGCATCGTCGAGCCAGAACCCGTACTCGGCGGCGACCGCGTTGGCGGTGTCGGAGAACGTTGCGGTGCCCTTGTCCGCCGCCACGACGAGGTACGTGTCGTCCTCGTCGCGCACGCGGACCCGCTCGGGCGGCACCACGACGCCGTCGACCAGGTTGTCGGTGACGTCGAGCAGCGAGCGGATGTACCGCTTGTAGGACTCCTCGATCACCGCCTTGTCGACGTCCGGGCGCTTGACGATGAAGCCGCCTTTGGCGCCCGCCGGGACGATGATCGCGTTCTTGGTCAGCTGCGCCCGCATCAGGCCGTAGACCTCTGTGCGGTAGTCCATGCGGTCGGAGAAGCGGATCCCGCCGCGGGCGATCGCGCCGCCCCGCAGGTGGATGCCCTCGACGTCGGGCGCGTACACGTAGATCTCGAACGCCGGGGCCGGCAGCGGGATTGCCGGGACCTCCGCCGACCGCAGCTTGAACGCGGTGGCGCCCCGCCCTTCCTTGTAGGCGTTCGTGCGCAGCGTCGCCTCGACCGCCCCGAGCTGGTTGCGCAGGATGCGGTCGTGGTCGATCGAGGTGACGTCCTCGAGGTCGGCCAGGATCTCGTCGCGCAATGCGCGCTCGGCATCCTCGTCCGGCTCGACCGAGGGGTCGAAGCGCAGCTCGAAGTAGCGCACGAGCTTGGCCGTGATCGGCGAGTTGGCCGCCAGCACGTCGTTCTGGTAGCCCTCGGTGAAGCGCGAGCCGATCCGCTGGCGGTACTTGCGGTAGGCGCGCAGGATCGCGACCTGCCCGCGGTCGAGCCCGGCGGTGATGACGAGCCGGTTGAGCAAGTCGGACTCGTCCTCGCCCCGGTAGACGGCGACGATCGCATCGGCCACCCGGTCGCCCACCGCGTCGAGGTCGAGCGCCACCTCGCCGGGTCCGAGCACCCGGAACTCCTGGACCCAGATCTCATCGTCGCCGAGCAGACGAGTGGAGATCTCCTCGATCACGCGCAGCCCGAGGTCCTCGAGCATCGGCATCACGCGCGAGAGCTCGATCTTGCCGCCGCGCTTGTAGAGCGCCACGCGGGTCGAGCGCGCCGTGCCGAGCGAGTGCAGGCCGACGACGAACGGCTCGCCGCCCGAGAGGCGGGTGAGGTTGCCGACGTCGATCGCCGCGACCTCGGGCGTCGTATAGCCCTTGTAGTGCTCCGGGAAGCGCTGCACCCACTCGCGACCCTGCGCCCGCTCGGGCCCGAGAGCGGCCGCCAGCTCGTCGTCCCACGTGCGCGCGAGCGCAAGGACCTCCTCCTCGAGCTCCTCGACCGGCACCTCGGCCAGGCCGTCGGCCGAGTACATGGAGAAGTGCACCCGCACCCGCTGACCCTCGTCGAGCACGTGATGGGCGTCCACGCCCGAGGTCTCGAAGCGACGGCGCAGGAGCCCGGTCAGCCGCGACACGAGAGCGGGGCTGTAGCGCGACCGCGGCAGCGCGACGATCGCCGCCGCGCTGCGTCCGTCGGCCGCCCGTCGCGCGAGCACGCGCACACGGTCGGACCCTTCCAGCCCGGTGAGCGCCACGACGGCCTCGCGCAGGTCCTCCATCGGTGCTGCGAACAGCTCCTCCTTCGGGAAGGAGTCGAAGAGCGTGACGGCCGCCTTGTAGTCGTGCGAGCCCTCGATCAGGTCCTCGGCGTCGAGCACCTGGCGCAGCTTGCGGTGCAGCATCGGCGTCTCGGACGCACGCTCGGCGTAGGCCTTGGAGGTGAACAGCCCGAGCAGTCGCGCCTCGCCCACGATCTCGCCCGAGCGGGAGACGCTGCGGACGCCGACATAGTCCATCCGCTCGTGACGGTGCACGGGCGACAGCGCGTTCGTCTTGTCGACCAGCAGCAGGTCGCCGCTCATCGCCCGCTCGAGCACGGTCGGCGGCAGCTCGCGCAGCGGGACGGGCTGCGCGAAGGCCGACTTCTCCTCGTCGCGCAGGATGCCGAGCCCCGACCCGGGGACGACGCGGATCGCGCCGTCGGAGAAGTCGTACTCGCGGGCGCCGAGGAGCACGAAGTTGCCCTGCAGCAGCCATTCGAGGAAGTCGGCGACCTCGTGGGCCTCGTCGCGCGGATAGCGGGTCGTCCCGGCGCGGGCGACGGTCACCATGTCGTCGACACGCTCGGTCATGGCCGGGAAGTCGGCGACCACGCCGCGCACCGCCTGCAGCACGCTGCGCACGCACTGCTCCACGTCGGCCAGCTCGTCCGCGTCGAGCCGGCGGCCGAGGTCGAAGTGCATGATCGACTCGCGGTGCGGCGCCTCGCGGGCGCGCCCGACCGAGGAGATGCGCCCCTGCTCGTCGCGCTCGATCCCCACCACCGGGTGCAGGAGCCGCGCGATCTCCAGCCCGCGGTGCTCGAGCTCGCCGGAGACGGAGTCGACGAGGAACGGCCAGTCGTCGGTGTTCGTCTCGACCACCGAGCCGGCCGGCTCGTAGCCGTGCTCCTCGCGGGTGGGGTTGAAGACGCGCACGGCCACCGGCTCGTCACCGCGCGCGGACGCGAACTCGAAGGCCCCGCGCACCTCGGCCAGCAGGTCCTCGGCCGAGATCCCCCCCGTGGCCTCGCCGGAAAGACGGCGAAGGTACGCCTGGGTGAACGTCCGCAGGGGCCGGAACTCCTCGCCGGGCAGCGTCTCGTCGATCAGCTCGAGCAGCCTGGCGGCCGGCGATGGGCCGGCCTCGGTCTCCTCCGCGAGGCTCATCGCATTCCCATCATGCCGCTTCGGCTCGGTCTATGCCAGCCGGCGCTCGAGCGCCGCCAGCTGCGCGCCCAGCTCGGGTGGCAGCCGGTTCCCGAACCGCGCCAGGTGCGCGCGGACCTGCTCGAGTTCCTCGCGCACGCCGTCCTCGTCGACGCGCAGCAGCTCCTCGAGCTGCTCGCGGGAGAGCGCGAGACCGTCGGTCTCGAGGTCCTCCGGCCGCGGGACGTTGCCGGCGACCGTCTCCTGCGCGCCGACCGCACCGTCGAGTCGGCGGAAGATCCAGGCCAGTACGCGCGAGTTGTCGCCGAAGCCGGGCCACAGGAACTTGCCGTGCTCGTCCTTGCGGAACCAGTTGACGTAGAAGATCCCGGGCAGCTTGGCGCCCTCGGTGCGGCCGATCTCGAGCCAATGGGCGAAGTAGTCGGCCATGTTGTAGCCGCAGAACGGCAGCATCGCCATCGGGTCGAAGCGCAGGGTGCCGACCTCGCCCGCCGCCGCGGCGGTCGTCTCCGCGCTCATCGTCGCCCCGAGGTACACGCCGTGCTCCCAGTCGAAGGCCTCGCGCACGAGCGGTACAACCGACGCGCGGCGCCCGCCGAACAGAAACGCGTGGACGGGCACGCCGGCGGGGTCCTCCCACTCCGGCGCGATCGACGGGCACTGGGCGGCGGGGGTGGTGAAGCGAGCGTTCGGATGGGCGGCTGGGCGGCCGGCGTCCGGCGTCCAGTCCTCGCCCTTCCAGTCGATCACGTGGCGCGGAGGCTCGGCGGTCATCCCCTCCCACCAGATGTCGCCCTCGTCGGTCTTCGCGCAGTTCGTGAAGATGGTGTTCGCGCGGATCGTGGCGATCGCGTTCGGGTTGGTCTTGGCGCCGGTGTTGGGCGCCACGCCGAAGAAGCCGGCCTCCGGGTTGACGGCGTACAGGCGCCCGTCGTCGCCGAGCTTCATCCACGCGATGTCGTCGCCGATCGTCTCGACCTGCCAGCCGGGAAGGCTGGGCACGAGCATCGCGAGGTTGGTCTTGCCCGAGGCGCTGGGGAACGCGCCGGTCATGTACTTCACCTGGCCCTCGGGCGAGGTCACCTTGATGATCAGCATGTGCTCGGCGAGCCAGCCTTCATCGCGGGCCATAACCGAGGCGATGCGCAGCGCGAGGCACTTCTTGCCGAGCAGGGCGTTGCCGCCGTAGCCCGAGCCGAACGACCAGATCTCGCGCGTCTCCGGGAAGTGGACGATGTACTTGTCCGGGTTACAGGGCCACGGCGAGGTGTCGTTGGGCGCGCCGACCGAGTGCAGGCAGGGCACGAAGTCGCCGTCGCCGAGCACGTCGAGGGCGCCCTTGCCCATGCGGGTCATGATCCGCATCGAGGTGGCCACGTAGGCCGAGTCGGTGAGCTGCACGCCGATCTCGGCGATCGGCGAGCCGAGCGGGCCCATGCTGAACGGCACGACGTACATCGTGTGGCCCCGCATGGCGCCACGGAACTTCTCCGTCAGCAGCGCCCGCATCTCGGCGGGGTCGCGCCAGTGGTTGGTCGGCCCGGCGTCCTCCTCGCGGGTCGAGCAGATGAACGTGCGGTCCTCCACGCGCGCGACGTCGCTCGGATCCGAGAGCGCGAGGTAGGAATTGGGGCGCTTCGCGTCGCTCAGACGCTCGAACGTGCCCGCGTCCACCAGGCTCTGGGCGATGCGGTCGTACTCCTCCGCAGATCCGTCGCACCAGTGCACCGAGTCCGGCTGCGCGAGCGCCGCCACCTCCTCCACCCAGCTCAGCAGCTTCCGATTGGAGGTCAGGGCGGTGGTTTCGATCGTCACGGTGGTGCTCAACCTCGCAGGGCTCGACGGGGGGACGATTGGACTCTGACATACGCGAAGAAGTTCGACTCCGATTGCGCCAGCGGTGCCAAACTGCAAGATCGTCTAGGTGGGTTGCAACGCGTGCGCCCCAAGATGTAAGCCTGAGATACATGCTGCTTCAGCGGAGCGTCATGATGACCACGGCGGTGCTGGCCATCGGAGGGCTGGCTTCGCCATACGCCGTCGCGGCCGAGGCGGCGCCGAACTGGGAGTCGCGCGTCGTCGTCGCCGCGGAGTCCGGTGGGAGCGGCGGCATCTCGACGGGTCTGCTCGTCGGCGGGATCGCGCTCGCGTTCACGGTCGGCCTCGTCGCGGGAGAGAGCGCCCGCCGCCGGCGGCGCCGCGAGGCGCCGGCAGACCAGCCGCGCGCCGCGGCTGCGCCGGCCACGATCCCTCGTCCGCAGAAGGCTTCCAAGCCGGCCAAACCGGCCAAGGCGGCAAGACGCGACCGGAGGCCGAAGCCCGCCGCCGAAGCCCCGAAGCCCGCCGAGGCAACGAGGTTCCGCGAGCCGACGAAGCCGGCCAAGCCGGACAAGGCAGCGCACCAGACGAAGTCCACCCACTCGCGCAAGCCAGTCGAGCCGCGGAAGCCAGTCGAGTCGAGGACATCATTCGAGCCGCCGAAGCCTCCAGAGCCGGCGACGCACACGAGCCGGCGAAGTCAGCCGTGCCGCCGAAGCACACCGAGGCGCTAGAGCCCGCCGAGCCGGCACGGTCCATCGAGCCGCCGAAACCCGCTGAGCCGGCGAAGGCCGCCGCCTCGGCGAAGGCCGCCGCCCGGCGAAGCCCGCCCACCGGCCGCAGTCAGCCGGGCCGCCGAAGCTACCCGAGCGCACCGTTTCCGCCGAGCGGCCGACACGCACCGAGCCGGCGACGCCATCCGAACCGGTCAAGCCCGCCGAGCCGCCCACGCCCACCGAGCCGGCGACGCCATCCGAACCGGTCAAGCCCGCCGAGCCGCCCACGCCCACCGAGCCGGCGACGCCATCCGAACCGGTCAAGCCCGCCGAGCCGCCCACGCCCACCGAGCCGACGACGCCATCCGAACCGGTCAAGCCCGCCGAGCCGCCCACGCCCACCGAGCCGGCGACGCCATCCGAACCGGTCAAGCCGGCCGAGCCGCCCACGCCCACCGAGCCGACGACACCATCCGAACCGGTCAAGCCCGCCGAGCCGCCCACGCCGATCGAGCCGGCGCGACCGATCGAGCCGACCCAGCCGGTCGCGGCGAGCGCTTCGGCGCCCCCTCGTGCGCCGGCGCCCCCGCCTCCCGAGCCGAAGGCCCCAGCCCCGCCGCAGCCGGTGGTGGTCACCCCGCCGCCGGCACGCCCGGCGCCCCCGCCGCCGCCGAAGAAGGCGGCGAAGCCCCGCGCGCAGCAGAAGAAGCGGGCACCGAAGGCAAAGCCGGCGCCCAAGAGCCAGCCCGCGACGGACGCAGCGTCCGCCGAGACGACTGATCGCGCCCCGGCCAGGCGGACGACGAAGCCGGCCCGGGCGAAGACCGCTCGCACGCCGGCGAAGCGACCCGCGCGGCGCGCAGCGACCAAGCGCGCCTCCAAGGAGCAGCCCACGACACCGGCGGCGAAGGCCGAGACCGCGGCGCCGGTCCCGACGCCGGTGGACCGCGAGCCGGAGACCCAGCCCGCCGCTCCGACCGCCGAGCAGAAGCACCGCGAGCCGGAGACCCAGCCCGCCGCTCCGACCGCCGAGCAGAAGCACCGCGAGCCGGAGACCCAGCCCGCCGCTCCGACCGCCGAGCAGAAGCACCGCGAGCCGGAGACCCAGCCCGCGGCTCCGGCTCCCGAGCAGAAGCACCGCGAGCCGGCGGCGCCGCCGCTGGCTCCGGTGGCGGAGACGAAGGAACGCGTGTCCGACGACCGGCACGTCGCCCCTGCTGCGGAGCCGACCGAGCGTGCGCCGGAGGAGGAGCGGGTGGCTGGGGCGCGGGCGTTCCAGCCGCCGGTGGCGTACCCGCCGGCCCCGGCGGGAACGCGGCCGTCGCCCATCGGAGCGCATCCCGAGCGGCTCGGCCGCGCGCCGCAGCCCTCCGCGCCGCAGCCGCGGCTGCGGCCCTGGCCCGAGGAGGCCTCGAAGCTCTGGACCTGCGAGATCGAGTGGAAGCCGGGCTACCGCAAGTCGTTCTTCCGCGCCATGGCCACGCCTCCCGGCGGCCGCCGCTCGCGGCCGCTCGGCGAGTCGGCGGGTATGAAGTGGGGCCTGATGAGTGACCCCGAGCCGCCCACCCGGGAGCTCGTGGAGGCGGTGCGCTCGCTCCTGACCGCGCTCGAGGCGGCCGGGTGGCAGCGGATCGAGCCCGCCGGACCGTGGTACTCACAGCGCTTCGTGTGGCGGGGGACGGGCGAGCCCGGACCCGTCGAGCCTGAGCCGCGGGACGCGCTCAGCGCCTGACCGCAGCGGGTCGCCAAGGTCGCGCCAAGGATTCGCCAACCGCCCCGCAGGAGAGTGGCGGCATGCCCTACCTGCTCGCCGGTCTCGCCTTCACACTCGTCCTCGCCGCCCCCGCCGCCGCGTCCACCGCCGCCGCCGCCGGCCCCAGCCCGACGCCGCTCATCCTCGAGCTCACGCTCGCCGCGCTCGTGATCGCGGGGCTGTCGGTGCGCCGCCGCGTCGGGCTCCTGCTCGCCTCCCGCCGTCGCGTCAAGCTGGCCCGGCGTCGCGCTTGGGTACGAGCACGAGGCGCTTGAACTCGGCGACCAGCACCCCGTCCTGGTTCAGCACCCGCGTGTGGACCTTGACGGTCCCGCGGTCGGGCTTCGAGCGGGACTCCCGCACCTCGAGCACCTCGGTCTCGGCGAACAGCGTGTCGCCGTGGAAGACCGGGGCCGGGTGGCTCAGCGACTCGGTGGCGAGGTTGGCGATCGCCTTGCCGGAGATGTCGGACACGCTCATGCCGAGCGCCAGCGAGTACACGTAGGGCCCGACCACCACGTTGCGGCCCTGCTGGGAACCCGCCGCGTAGACGTCGTTGATGTGCAGCGGGTGGTGGTTCATGGTGATCAGGCAGAAGAGGTGATCATCCGCCTCGGTCACCGTCTTCGCCGGCCAGTGCTTGTAGACGGCGCCGACCTCGAACTCCTCGAGGTAGCGGCCGTAGGGATGCGCACCCGAGGCCTCACGGGAGCGCTGATCGGTGTCGACTGAGGTGCTCATAGGCCCGGGGACTCTACGATCCGGCGCCCATGCGCAACCCCCGTTCCTTCCTCGAGCCGCTCGCCATCGGCGCCCCCGAGCCGCTGCGGGAGATCCCCGTCTCTCCCTCGCGGATGATCCACTTCCTCGACTTCTCGAACGAGAAGATGGTCGCCAAGGCGGCCGACGTGGCCGCGAAGACCGACATCCTGCTCGGCAACCTCGAGGACGCGATCCCGGTCGACCGCAAGGAGGCCGCGCGCGAGGGGCTTATCCGCGTCGGGCGGCAGATGGACCTGGGGCCGACGGCGCTGTGGGCGCGCGTGAACAGCCTTGAGTCGCCGTGGGTGCTCGACGACTTCACGCAGCTCGTCGGCGAGATCGGCGACCGGCTCGACGTGGTGATGGTGCCGAAGGTCGAGGGCCCGTGGGACATCCACTACGTGGACCGGCTGCTCGCCCAGCTCGAGGCGCGCGCCGGGCTCGAGCGGCCGATCCTCGTGCACGCGATCCTCGAGACCGCCCAGGGCGTGGCCAACGTGGAGGCCATCGCCACCGCCTCGCCGCGGATGCAGGGGATGAGCCTCGGTCCGGCCGATCTCGCCGCCTCCCGGCGCATGAAGACGACGCGCGTCGGCGGCGGGCACCCCGGCTACCGCGTGCTCTCCGATCCCGAGGGTGACGAGCCGCGCGCCGCCGCGCAGCAGGACCTGTGGCACTACACGCTCGGCCGCATGGTCGACGCCTGCGCGGGCGCCGGGATCCAGCCGTTCTACGGGCCGTTCGGGGATATCCGCGACGTCGAGGGCTGCGAGGCGCAGTTCCGCGCGGCGTACCTGATGGGCTGCGTGGGCGCGTGGTCGCTGCACCCGGTCCAGATCGACGTCGCGCGCAGGGTCTTTTCTCCCGACCCCGACGAGGTCGCGTTCGCCCGCAAGGTCATCGAGGCGATCCCGGACGGACGCGGCGTTCACATGATCGACGGCAAGATGCAGGACGACGCGACCTGGAAGCAGTGCCGCGTGATGGTCGACCTCGCCGAGCTGCTGGCCGCCAAGGATCCTGAGCTGGCGGATCTCTACGAGCCGGGATGACGTCGCTGGCCCGTCCGGCCGAAGGCCTGACGGGATCAGCGAAACCGAAATCTCTTCGGGCACGACGCCGTCGGGTCGCCCATCCCGCTCCCCGGCGAGTAGGGCAAACAGCCGCCATAGTTGAAGCGGCCTTTCCACGCCTTCGGCAGCTCCACCGCGGCGGTGGCGCGGTAGCGGCCGGGGCGCCGTCGCTCTGTCTCGGCGCGCGCCACGACCGGTCCCCGCGCCCGTTTGGGCCCGGCGAGGTAGAAGAGCGTGCGCCGGCTGATGCGCACGTCGCGCGGGACGCGGTAGCGCGCGATGACGACGATCTCCTCGCTGCTGCGTGCGCGGAAGTCGAGCGTGAACGCGGGATAGACGAACGCGCGCCGGCGGGGGGACTGGGCCTCCCCCGCCCGCACCCGAAGGTCCGCGTTGCGGAAGAGCCGGGGCGCGAAGCGGTAGCCGCCGGTCGCGTCGGTCGCGTTCGTGGCGACCACGCGGTACTCGCCGTCGAAGGGATGCACGCGCGCGAGCAGCTCGACCGTCCGGCCGCCCGCGGCCGCGCCGTCCATCCGCACCGTCCCAGTCACCACCGTGCGCTTGCCGAATGCCTGGTCCTGCGGGTCGAGCCCCATGCTGACCGTCACCTGCGCCTGCGCTGCGGGTGCAGCCGCGAGCAGCAGGAGGGTGGCGAGGAGCAACGGGCGCACGCGACGGCTGAGGGTAGCTAGGGTGCTGCCCGCCATGCCCCGGTCGCGCCGCTCCTGCCACGCCGTGCCCGGCTCGAACGAGCGGTTCCTCGCCAAGGCCCCGTCGCTGCACGCCGACGAGGTGTTCCTCGACCTCGAGGACGCGGTCGCGGAGAGCGAGAAGGGCCGCGCGCGCGAGCTGGTCATCGCCGCGCTGCGCGGGCAGGACTTCGGGCGGGCGACGGTGGTCGTGCGCGTCAACGGCACCGACACGCCGCACTACTACCGCGACATCGTCGACGTGGTCGAGCAGGCCGGCGACCGGCTGCACGCGGTCATGGTCCCGAAGGTCCGCACTCCGGGAGACGTCGAGATGACCGACAAGCTGCTGGCCGGGATCGAGCTCGCGCGCGGGCTGCCGGCGGGAGCGATCGGCATCGAGGCCCAGATCGAGGACGCCACCGGCTTGCTCGCCTGCGAGGCGATCGCCGCCGCCTCGCCGCGCATGGAGACCCTGATCTTCGGGCCGGGCGACTACAGCGCGGCCGTCGGCATCCCGATCACGACGATCGGCGGCACGCCCGAGCACTACCCGGGCGACCACCTCAACTACGTCTACTCGCGGCTGGTGGTCGCTGCCCGGGCTGCGGGAATCCAGGCCATCGACGGGCCCTACGGGGCGTTCGACGACGAGGACGGCCTGCGCGAGCGCGCGCGCCTCGCCCGCGCGCTCGGAATGGACGGCAAGTGGACGATCCACCCGCGCCAGATCGCCATCGTGAACGAGGTCTTCACGCCCTCGCGCGAGGAGTGGGAGCGCGCCGAGGCGCTGCTCGCGGCGTACCGGGCGGCCGCCGGTGAGGGGCGCGGGGCGGCGATGTTCGACGGCGAGATGATCGATGAGGCGAACCGCAAGATGGCCGAGCGGCTGGCCGAGGCGGGGCGGGCCGCGGGCTACTGACCCGGCTTCCGCCGGCAAGTGACCAAAAGGCGCGTCCGAGACGGTCGATGTGCGATCCTGAGCAATGTGGCCGACGTGCTCGAAACCGACGGGACGCGTGCCGGGACCGGCGCCGGAGCGCTGCTACATCTCATCCGCGACGGCCGTGCGAGCACGAGGGCGGAGCTGGTGGCGCTGACGGGGCTGGCCCGCTCGACGGTGGCCCAGCGCATGGAGGCCCTGATCGCCCTGCGCCTCGTAGTTCCCGCCGGCTCGAGCGCCTCGACCGGCGGCCGCCCGCCGACCACGTTCGCCTTCAACCGCGGCGCCGGCGTCGTGCTCGCTGCCGATCTCGGCGCGACCCACTCGCGCGTGGCGGTCACCGACATGGCCGGCGACGTGCTCAGCGAGGAGCGCGAGGACATCGCGATCGCCGACGGGCCGGAGCCGGTGCTCGGCTGGCTCGAGCGCACCTTCGACGCGCTGCTCGAGGACTCGGGCTCCGATCGCGCCCTCGTACGGGGCGTCGGCCTCGGTGTCCCGGGCCCCGTGGAGTTCAAGACGGGCACGCCGGTCGCGCCGCCGATCATGCCGGGGTGGGACGGCTACGGCGTGGGCGCCCATCTGCGCGCGGTCTACCACGCCCCCGTGCTGGTCGACAACGACGTCAACATCATGGCCCTCGGCGAGCACTGGTCGAGTTGGCGCGAGACGCCGTACCTGCTGTTCGTCAAGATGGGCACCGGCATCGGATGCGGCGTGGTCGCCGACGGGCACATCCACCGCGGCGCCCAGGGCGCGGCGGGCGACATCGGGCACGTCCACGTGCCCGACCACGACGACGTGCTCTGCCGCTGCGGCAACGTCGGCTGCCTCGAGGCGATCGCCGGCGGAGACGCCATGGCGGCGCATCTCCGGGCGGCCGGGATCCCAGCCGAGAACAGCCGCGACGTGGTGCGCCACGTGCGCGAGGGTCGCCCGGAGGCGATCCGGCTCGTCCGCCAGGCCGGTCGCGAGCTCGGCGGGGTGCTCGCGAGCGCGGTGAACTTCTTCAACCCCGGCGTGATCGTCGTCGGCGGGGACATCGCGGACGCCGACGAGCACCTGCTCGCGGGGGTCCGCGAGGTCGTGTACCGGCGCTCGACCGCCCTCGCCACGCGATCGATCCGCATCGTCCGCTCCACGCTCGACGACCGCGCGGGCGTCATCGGCGCCGCCGTCATGGTGATCGAGGACGTGCTGGCGCCCGAAGCCGTCGACCTGGCCATCGCCGGTGCCGGAGCTCCCTGAGGCCGAGCGCGCGCGGCAGCAGCTCGAGCTGGTCGTTGGGCGCGAGATCACCGCGGTCGACGACCGGGACACGTACGTCTGCCGGCCGCACGCCCCGGGTGAGATCGCGGCCGCGCTCGTCGGGCACCGGCTGACCGAGACGCACCGCCGCGGGAAGTTCCTGTGGGCCGAGAGCGACGGCGGCCCGGAGCTCGGCCTGCACCTCGGGATGGCGGGGCGGATCAGCGTCGACGAGGCGCCGGCGCCAAATGGCTGGGATCGGTTCGTGCTCGAGTTCGCCGACGGCGGCCGGCTCGCGCTGCGAGACAAGCGGCGCCTCGGGCGCGCGCTCCTGCAGCCTGACTTCAGCCACGTCGGTCCGGACGCGGCGGTCATCGGCCGCGAGGCGTTCCGCACGGCCTTCGGGCGCGGGACGATGGCCGTCAAGGCTCGCCTGCTCGACCAGAGCGTGCTCTCGGGCGTCGGCAACCTGCTCGCCGACGAGATGCTGTGGCGCGCCCGGCTGAGCCCGCGGCGCCGGGCCGGCGAGCTCACGACCGAGGAGCTCGACCTCCTGCGCCGTCAGGTGCGGGCCGCCCTGCGCGACGCCATCCGCAACGGCGGCGCCCACACCGGGCGCCTGATCCCCCACCGCAGGCCGGGCGGCGCCTGCCCGCGCTGCGGCACGCCGCTCGAGCGCGCGACGATCGGCGGCCGGACCACCTTCTGGTGCCCGGCCTGCCAGCCGGACTAGTGCCGCGTCAGGCAACGTCGTCGCGCGGCGCACGCGACAGGTGACCAGACCGATCAGGAATCGAGAAGCACCGTCACCGAGCCGCACCTAGAGTGACCACCGTTCGTCGTTGAGCTCGACGAGACACGCCGGGTCGATGTGACCCACGACTTCAGGAGTGACCATGACCGGCTCTTCCACCCAGGGAATCAAGACCGTGCTGCATCCCGTCTCCGACCTGGCGGCGGCCAAGGCGGTCTACGCCGCCCTGCTCGGCGTCCCGGCGCAGACCGACTCGTCCTACTACGTCGGCTTCGAGGCCGAGGGCCAGCACATCGGGCTGGTGCCGGGCGGTGGACCGCAGGGCATGGCCTCGCCGGTGGCCTACTGGCACGTGCAGGACATCGAGGCCAAGCTGGCCGAGGTGACCGCCGCGGGTGCCACCGTGCAGGAGCCCGCGCACGACGTCGGTGGCGGCCGCCTGGTTGCCACCGTCACCGACCCCGATGGCAACGTCCTCGGGTTGCTTCAGGACCGGTGAGTGCCCATGGAGGCACGATGAGCATGGCCACGAGGACCGACACGCAGTCGCCTGCGCGGCACGATGCCGACAGCCACGATCTGATCCGCGTGCACGGCGCCCGCGTCAACAACCTCAAGGACATCAGCGTCGAGCTCCCGAAACGCCGGCTGACGGTGTTCACCGGCGTCTCGGGCTCGGGCAAGAGCTCGCTGGTGTTCGGCACGATCGCCGCGGAGTCGCAGCGGCTGATCAACGAGACCTACAGCGCCTTCGTGCAGGGCTTCATGCCGACGCTCGCGCGGCCCGAGGTCGACGTACTCGAAGGGCTGACGACCGCGATCCTCGTCGACCAGGAGCGGATGGGTGGCGACGCCCGCTCCACGGTCGGCACCGCCACCGACGCCAACGCGATGCTGCGCATCCTCTTCAGCCGGCTCGGGCAGCCGCACATCGGCTCGCCGAGCGCGTACGCCTTCAACGTCCCCTCGGTGCGGGCCAGCGGTGGGATCACGATCGAACGCGGTAACAAGACCAAGACCGAGGTAGCGACCTTCAACCGCCTCGGCGGCATGTGCCCGCGGTGCGAGGGCCGGGGCTCGGTCACCGACTTCGACCTGTCTCAGCTCTACGACGACAGCAAGTCACTCAACGAGGGTGCGCTCACGATCCCGGGCTACAGCATGGACGGCTGGTACGGCCGCATCTTCCGCGGCTGCGGCTTCTTCGACCCTGACAAGCCGATCCGCAAGTTCAACAAGAGGGAGCTGCACGACCTGCTCCACAAGGAGCCGACGAAGATCAAGGTCGACGGCATCAACCTGACCTACGCGGGGCTGATCCCGCAGATCCAGAAGTCGTTCCTGTCCAAGGACGTCGACGCGCTGCAGCCGCACATCCGGGCCTTCGTGGAGCGAGTGGTGACGTTCAGCGTCTGCCCCGAGTGCGACGGCACCCGGCTCAGCAAGGAGGCCCGGTCGTCGAAGATCGAGGGGATCAACATCGCCGACGCCTGCGCGATGGAGATCAGGGACCTCGCCGAGTGGGTCCGTGGCCTCGACGGGCCGTCGGTGGCCCCGCTGCTCGAGGCGCTCGGAAAGACCCTCGACTCGTTCGTGGAGATCGGGCTGGGCTACCTCTCGCTCGAGCGGCCGTCGGGCACGCTGTCGGGCGGCGAGGCTCAGCGCACGAAGATGGTCCGCCACCTCGGATCCTCGCTCACCGACGTCACCTACGTCTTCGACGAACCCACCATCGGCCTGCACCCCCACGACGTCGAGCGGATGAACGACCTGCTGCTGCAGCTGCGGGACAAGGGCAACACGGTGCTCGTTGTGGAGCACGAGCCGGAGACGATCGCGATCGCCGACCACGTCGTCGACCTCGGCCCCGGCGCCGGCACCGGGGGCGGGACCATCTGCTACGAGGGGACCGTCGAGGGGCTGCGCGACAGCGGCACCATCACCGGCCGCCATCTGGACGACCGGGCCACCCTCAAGGAGACGGTGCGCACGGCCACCGGCACGCTGAACATCCGCGGCGCCACCACGCACAACCTGCAGGACGTCGACGTCGACATCCCGCTCGGGGTGCTCTGCGTGGTCACCGGAGTGGCCGGCTCCGGCAAGAGCTCGCTCGTGAACGGGTCGATCCCCGACAGCGCGGGTGTGGTGTCGATCGACCAGAGCGGGATCCGCGGATCGCGACGGAGCAACCCGGCGACGTACACCGGACTGCTCGACCCGATCCGCAAGGCGTTCGCGAAGGCCAACGGCGTGAAGCCGGGGTTGTTCAGCGCCAACTCCGACGGTGCCTGCCCCACCTGCAACGGCGCCGGGGTCACCTACACCGACCTGGGGATGATGGCCGGCGTCGCCACCACCTGCGAGGAGTGCGAGGGCAAGCGGTTCCAGCCAGCGGTGCTGGAGTACCACTTCGGTGGCCGCGACATCAGCGAGGTGCTCGCGATGTCGGTGACCGAGGCCGTGGAGTTCTTCGGCGACGGCGAGGCGCGTACGCCGGCCGCGCACAAGATCCTCGACCGGCTCGCCGACGTCGGGCTCGGCTACCTCAGCCTCGGCCAGCCGCTCACCACGCTGTCCGGCGGCGAGCGGCAGCGACTCAAGCTGGCCACCCACATGGGGATTGGATCCCGCTCACCCGACGTCTATGTCCTCGACGAGCCGACCACCGGCCTCCACCTCGCCGACGTCGAGCAGCTGCTCGGCCTGCTCGACCGGCTCGTGGACTCCGGCAAGTCGGTCATCGTCATCGAGCACCACCAGGGGGTCATGGCGCACGCCGACTGGATCATCGACCTCGGCCCCGGCGCCGGCCACGACGGCGGCCGGATCGTCTTCGAGGGCACGCCCGCCGACCTCGTCGCCGGGCGGGCGGGAACCCCATCCCTCACCGGCGAGCACCTCGCGGCCTACGTCGGCACCTGAGCGAGGCCCTCGCGGATACCGTGAGACGAGTTCTGTCATCTGTCTCGACTCGTCCCGACCGGTGGTGGGCGTGTGCTCGTATGTGGCACGATTTCGGAGGTGACCAGCAGACCCGCCGCGGCGCAGCACCTGCGTGACCTCGCGCTGCTGCGCCGCGTTCGCGACCGGATCGACCGGGAGTACGCGCAGCCGCTGGACGTCGAGGCGCTCGCCCGCGGCGCGCACATGTCGGCCGGGCACCTCAGCCGTCAGTTCCGGCTCGCCTACGGCGAGTCGCCGTACAGCTACCTCATGACGCGGCGCATCGAGCGCGCGATGGCGCTGCTGCGCCGTGGCGACCTCAGCGTCACGGAGGTCTGTTTCGAGGTCGGCTGCTCGTCGCTGGGCACCTTCAGCACTCGCTTCACCGAACTGGTCGGCATGCCGCCCAGCGCGTACCGGCGCCACGCGGCGCACACGACGGCGGGGATGCCGCCGTGCGTGGCCAAACGGGTGACCAGACCGATCAGGAATCGAGAAGCATCGATCACGACCCGCACCTAGAGTGACCGCCATGGACATCACCATCCACTCGTCCTTCCTCCCGCAGGACGACCCGGACGCCGCCCTGGCCTTCTATCGCGACACCCTCGGCTTCGAGGTCCGCCTGGACGTCGGATACAACGGGCTGCGCTGGATCACCGTCGGCCCCCCCGACCAGCCCGGCACGTCCATCGTCCTGCATCCGCCGGCCGCAGACCCCGGCATCACCGACGACGAGCGCCGCACCATCGTCGAGATGATGGCCAAGGGCACCTTCGCCGGCATCAACCTGGCCACCGCCGACCTCGACGGCACCTTCGAGCGGCTGCAGGGGAGCGCCGCCGAAGTCGTCCAGGAGCCGACCGAGCAGCCCTACGGGGTTCGCGACTGCGCCTTCCGCGATCCCGCGGGCAACCTGATCCGCATCCAGGAGCTGCGCTGAGCGCGAACGTCGCCTGACGCGGCGCTAGCTCTCCGCCTCCCGTACCGCCTCGGCCGCCCGGTCGGTGTCGAGGCCGGTTCCCGTCAGCAGGTCAGTGGCCGTGGAGCGGATCTGGCCGACGATCACGCTCACCGAGAGGTTGCCCGTGTCCTCCAGCACCTTCGTCGCAATCGCGGCGGCACGCAGGGCCGGCTCGCGCACGCGGTCCACGCGCTCGGGGTGCTCGATCGCGTCCCCGAAGGCGCGCACCGCCTGGGCGAGGTGGTGGAGGGCGTCGGCCACTTCGGGCGGGATGTTCTCCTCCATGCGGACGGCGCGGATCGCACCGCGTGCGAGCACGCGCACGTTGCGCACAGCCAGATCGATCTGCGCGGCCGCCGTCGCGTAGTCCTCGACCTTCCGCCGGTAGCGCCGCCGCGGCGGCGCGAAGGTGGTGGTTTCACGGCTCACGCCCACCGTGTCGAAGAAGTGGACGCTCAGCTCGTCGATCTTGCGGGCGCGGCGCAGCGCGCGCTCGGCCAGGTCCCGGTCGCGTTCGAGGAGTGCGACCGCGATGTCGTCGAGGGTGCCGGCCAACTCGTCGAGCACGGGGCGCGCCGCGCTCCGCAGCATCGCCACGGGGTCGGCCGGGAGCACGATCGCGTTGACGAGCAGCGCGATCGAGCCGCCGGTCAGCGCGTCGAGGAAGCGGCTGAACGTCACGCCGTCCGTCGGCGGCTGGAGCGTCGCCACCAGCGCCGCGGACACGGCGGCCTGGGTCGCGAACATCTGGCCGCTGCCGAGGAAGATGGCGATGGCCGTGGCGAGCATGACCACCAGCGCGAGCTGGGCGGCGCCGACCCCGATGCCCAGAACGAGGAGATCGCCGACCGCGATCCCGAGCGCCACGCCGATCGCGACCTCGGCCGCCCGGCGCCCGCGCTCGGAGACCGTGAGGCCGAGCGTGATGATTGCCGACACGGGCGCGAAGAACGGTTGGTCGTGCCCGAGCAGCTCTGTCGCCACGATCCACGCGAGCCCCGCGGCCACCCCCGCCTGCAGGATCGACCGCCAGGCTGACCGCAATCGCTCCAAGCGGGTACGCATCGATACGCGTGAGCGCTCGGCCGCGTCCTCGATCAGCGGTGCCGCCCGGTCTGCGAGCGGGCGAGCGTCGCTGTGGCGCAGGCGCGGCATCGGCCCGCCTGATGCTGGCACGTAACGCGGTGTGCGGGACTCACCGACGGAATCGCACCCCCGGAAGGTCTCGAAGCCGCGGGGCGTTGTCTCAGTGAGGCTCGGCGACATGGCTGGAAGGTCGCGTACACGACATAACGGGTATCTCTCAGGCTCAACTTTAGCTCGAGCTCATGGAAGCTGGGGTCCTCAACCCAGCCTTCAAACTCAAGCCGCCGCGCTCCGCTGTCGATTCTGTGTGGGTCGAGCTCCTCGCCTCCACGTCGTGACGGCCATCTCCCTCCTCTTCCCGCGCGAGCGCGCGCCCCGATCGTGACGCGACGCGTCTTTGCGATCGCCCTGGCCGTCGCGGCCATGTACGCGGCGGTGCTCGGCACCGCCACGCCCGCCCAGGCGCCGGAGCCAGAGGCCACCGCCGTCGAGGCGGCGGCCACGCCGATCACCACTCCCGCCGCCACGGCGGCGGCGCCCGACCCCACGGCCGTGGCCACGCCGGTCGACACGGCCACGCCAACCCCGGTCGCCTCGCCCGTCGAGACCACCGTCGCCACGCCCGCGCCCGCGGACACGCCCGCGGCGGCGCCCACGGCCGGCGCCACCCCCGCGCCTACCGCCACGGGCGGCACGAGCTCCGAGCGCAAGCGGCGGCTGAACACGAAGTCGGCCGAGGGGAAGATCAAGAAGTGTGACTCAACCTCGACCTCAGATCGAGACTGTGTGGACGAGCACGACGATAGTGACGATACGCACGAACGTCGCCTGACCCCCGCGCCGGTTCTCACGAACCCGAATGGGACCCCCGCTCCGTCGAACCCGGGCTACTCGCTCGCCATGCCGGGACCCGCTCGCATCGGCGTACCGAACTTCTTCATCGACAAGTTCCGGATCCCGCCCTTCCTGCTCCCGCTCTACCAGGCGGCGGGCATGCAGTACGGCGTTCGCTGGGAGATTCTCGCGGCGATCAACGAGATCGAGACCGACTACGGACGCAACCTGAACATCTCCTCTGCCGGCGCGCTCGGCTGGATGCAGTTCATGCCCGCCACGTGGGCCGCCTACGGCGTCGACGCCAACCGCGACGGCCACAAGGACCCCTTCAACCCCGTGGACGCGATCTTCGCCGCCGCGCGCTACCTGGCCGCCGCCGGCGCCCAGACGGACATCCGCCGGGCGGTCTTCGCCTACAACCACGCCAACTGGTACGTCGACTCGGTGCTCATGCGCGCGCAGGTCATCGGCGGCCTGCCGAGCGACCTCATCGGCTCGCTGACCGGCCTCACCCAGGGCCGTTTCCCGATCCATGCCAAGGCCACGTACGCCGAGCAGCTCACGAAGCGCGGCAACAAGGTCGAGCAGGGCAACGCGGCGATGGTCGTGGAGTCCGACGGCGCGCGCCGCGGGATCCAGGTCTTCTCCCGCTCGCGGGCGGCCGTGATCGCCGTCAACGACGGCCGCGTGGTCAAGATCGGCCGCACCAAGCGCCTCGGCCGCTACGTGAAGCTGCAGGACGTCTACGGCAACACCTACACGTACGGGAACCTGGGCGAGGTCGCCCGCACCTACCCGGCGCCGAAGGACCGCTCGGTCGGCCGCCGCCGCGCCCGCAAGCCGATCTCCGACGAGGAGCCGGCGCGCGCCGCCTCGCGCACGAAGGCGCCGGCGCGGCGCCGTGTCTCCTCGTCCCCGAAGCCGGCTGCGACACCCGCCGTGAGCACCGCGCCTGCCAAGGAGCGCCTGTTCGCGCACCCGACGCGGCCGATGGCGCGCGCCGCCGGCGGCGACGTCCAGCTCGCCACGGCGGGCGCCGAGGCCACGCAGGGCGCGCCGCTCGGCTTCGACCCGCGCGACTTCCGGCCAAAGGCCCTCAGGAAGGGCGCCCGCGTGATCGGCGGCACCGTCCTCGGCCGGCTCGCCAAGCGCGAGGGCGACCGCGTCCCCCACCTCCAGTTCGAGATCCGCCCGGCCGGCCACGGCGCGCCGCGGATCGACCCGAAGCCGATCCTCGACGGCTGGAAGCTGCTCGAGTCGACCGCGATCTACCGCGCCAAGGGCAAGAACCCGTTCTTCGGCGCCGACGCGGCGAACCCGTCGATCGGCCAGCTGATGCTGCTCAGCAAGGAGCAGCTCGTCCGCCGCGTGCTCGCCGACCGCCGGATCGAGGTCTACGGCTGCGGCGCCGGCGACATCCGGTCGGGCCAGATCGACCGCCGGGTGCTGGCCACCCTCGTCTACCTCGCGGCCTCGGGCCTCAAGCCGACGGTCACCTCGCTCAAGTGCGGCCACAGCTACCTGACGGCCTCGGGCAACGTGTCCGAGCACTCGACGGGTACGGCGATGGACATCGGCGCCATCAACGGCGTCGTGATCCGGCCCGGGACACAGGGGCCGGGCTCGATCACGGACCTGACGATCCAGCGGCTGCTGAAGCTGCAGGGGACGATGAAGCCGCACCAGATCATCTCCCTGATGACCTTCTCGGGCGCGGACAACACGATCGCGATGGGCAACCACGACGACCACATCCACGTCGGCTGGCGCCCGCTCTACGGCGCGAACCGCGAGGCCGCCAAGCAGATCGACGCAGTGCTCAAGCCCGAGCAGTGGATCAAGCTCATCGACCGCCTCGGCGACATCGACAACCCGGTCGTACGCGCTCAGCCGTCGCGGTTCGCGGTCAAGGTCCGCCGCCGCGCCTCGCGCGCCCATCACGGGGAGTAGCGCGTCGTAGGCTTCGGCGGCGTGCGCCTCGCCGACGCCTCCCCCATCCCGTTCTGGCTCGACCGCCCCGCCCCGGACGGCGCGCCGCCGCTCGAGGGCCCGGTAGAGGCCGACCTGGCGATCGTCGGCGCCGGCTTCACCGGGCTGTGGGCGGCGGTCCAGGCGAAGCTCGAGCGCCCCGAGCGGGAGATCGTGCTGCTCGAGGCCGAGACGGCGGGCGCGGGCGCCAGCGGCCGCAACGGCGGGTTCGCCGACGCCTCGCTCACCCACGGTCTGCTCAACGGCGCATCGCGCTTCCCGGCCGAGCTCGAGGCGCTGGAGGCGCTGGGCCGCGACAACCTCGCCGGCATGCGGGCGGACCTGGTCGGCCACGGGATCGACGCCGCCTGGCAGGAGCCCGGCATGCTGTCGGTCGCCACCCAGCCGCACGAGCTCGCCGAGCTGGGCGAGGAGGCCGCGCTGCTGCGGCGGTACGGCTGGGAGGCGGACGTGCTCGACCGCGACGCCGTCCGCTCCCTCGTCAACTCCCCCACCTACCTCGGCGGGGTGCTGCAGCGGACCGGCATCGCGCTCGTGGACCCGGGCGCCCTGGCCCACGGCCTGCGCCGCACGGCGCTCGAGCTGGGCGTGCGGCTGTACGAGCGCACGCCGGTGGTGCGAGCGGCCCGGGCAGAGCTGACCACGCGGGGCGGTCGCGTGCGGGCGCCGCGCATCCTGCTCGCCTCGGGCGCCTATCCCCCGCTCGCGCGCCCGATCCGCCGGCTGGTGGCGCCGGTCTACGACTACGTGATCGTGACTGAGCCGCTGAGCGCGGCCCGGCGGCGTGAGCTCGGCTGGGACGGTGGCCAGGGGATCGCCGACCGCGGCAACCAGTTCCACTACTACCGCCTGACGCCGGACGGCCGCGTGCTGTTCGGCGGCTACGACGCGATCTACCACTTCCGCAACCGGGTCGACGACACGCGCCTCAACCGCCGCCCCGCCACCTTCGAGCTGCTCGCCGAACACCTGCTGCAGACGTTCCCGGCGTTGGAGGGTGTGTCCATCACGCACGCCTGGGGCGGCCCGATCGACACCTGCAGCCGCTTCTGCGTCACGTTCGGCCGCGCCTTGGGCGGGAGCGCGGTCTACGCGGTCGGCTACACGGGCCTCGGCGTGGCGGCCAGCCGCTTCGGCGCCCGGACGGCACTCGAGCTGCTCGACGGCGCCGACACGGAGCGCACGCGCCTCCGGCTCGTCCGCACCCGGCCCCTCCCGTTCCCACCCGAGCCCGCCCGCTGGGCGGTCATCCAGGCCACCCGGGCCGCCCTCGCCCGCGCCGACGCCCACGGCGGTCGCCGGGGGCCATGGCTCCGAGCGCTCGACCGGCTGGGGCTGGGCTTCGACAGCTGAGCTTTCCGCTTCCGCTGGCGCGGAGGCGTCTCCGCGGGAAGGTGCGGTTGGAAGCGTGGCTCGATGATGAGTTCCTCACGCTCGTCGTGGCCGACGGCGGGGTGGGCATGTCGTCGAGGCCGTGGTAGTCAGGGCCTCGGCGAGGGTCTGACCGTCATTCGCCGCTAGCGCGGGAGGTGAAGGTCCATGGTCGGGGCGGCACCCGTCTCGTCATGCACTTGCAACTGGGCGGGGGAGCGTAGTAGCCTGCGCCGCGCCGTCGCGCTCCGCTTGAGGCGCGGGGGCCCAGAAGTACGACGAGGGGCGGAGGCTGCAGAACGCGGCGCTTCGCAAGTCGTCGGTCCGCACAGCATCAACGAATGTGGTCTCACGGGATGAACGTCAGCAATCCCGACGATCAGCGCGCCGTCAACCGACACAAGGCCGATTTCCGCGTTGTCGTGTCGAAGCATGCCGCGGGGACGCTGGTGGTCCCTCAGGGAGAGCTGGACCTTGGCACGGCGCAGGATCTCGAAGCCGTGCTGGCAACCCAGTCGGGCCCCGTGGTGGTCGACCTGCGCAAGCTGAGCTTCATCGACCTCACGGGCCTGCGGGTGCTGCTGGACGCCGACGCGCGTTCGCGCCAGAACGGCATGAACCTCCGCTTCATCCCAGGCCCGATGGTGCGTCGCCTGTTCGAGGCTGCAGAGCTGCCCGACCGGCTCCTGTACGTGGAACCTCGGCCGACGTAGTCAGGCGCGGCAACCTGCGACACTGCGTCCCTGTAGGGCAGTAGCTCGCGCTCCGGCTGTTCGCCGTCTTCCTCCTACCTCAGCGCGGGGCGTATGCCCAGAGGGAGGCGAGGAAGGGGCCGGTCATGGGCCCCGAGACAGAAGATGGACGTCTGCAGGACGGTGGCTCTCTCGCGTCCGCCATCTCCAATTCCGTCAGGCAGCTGGTCGCGGAGTACACCGGACGGGGGCCGACACGCGCCCGGACGAGCATCCGCGACAACCTCGTGGTCGTGCTCCTCGAAGACACGTTGACCAAGGGCGAGCGCCGGCTCGTGGCCAAGGGCCGCGACATCCGCGTCCTTGACTACCGGGCCGAGTTTCAGGCAGCGATGCGGGAGGACGCCATCGCCAGCATCGAGGAGCTCACCGGCCGCAAGGTGACGGCCTTCATGAGCGCCAACCACATCGACCCCGACCTCGCCGCTGAGCTCTTCGTGCTCGAGCCCGATGGCGAGGCGGCCTCGATCGACGGCGGGTGATCGCCGCGTCGCGACCGGGAGGCGTATCACGCCTCGAGGCGCCGACGACGCCGGCGGGACTAGCGGTTTGCGCGATGAGCGACACCGAACCGTGCGGCGAGCGCATGCGCGACGCGCGCCAAGGACGGGTTGGGCGTTCGCGAAGTCCGCGCGCTCTCAGGGCGCGGTAACGCCGTGGCGCCTGAGGTACTCAAGGTAGAACGGCCGCAGCATGTCGGCGACATCTCCCCGGCCAGCCTCGGCGACATCGTCGACGTGGGCGCTTAGCTTCATCACATCGGTCTCCGCCTCGTCGAGCTGGCCGGCGGCGGCCTCGGCGGTTGGCAGCAGACGCATCAGCTGCCAGAAGAAGCGGACGTCGAGATGGTGCTTCGCGCGAGAGACCGCGAGGTCGTGCAACTCCGGCGACGAGAGGCGCTCGAGACCATCGTCATCACTCATGCACCCAGACTGTACGCCGCCATCACCCAGCGCGGCTTCATGCTCGGTGCGCGGCCGGATCCGTGTGGCGTCGCTTGCGGCCAGCAGCGAATCGATCAGGGCCGCATGCGCGATACGCAACGCCGCGTACGGCGGTACCCGGGGCCCACAGCGAACAACAAGGGAAAGGAGGCCAACCCACTCCTCTCCACCTCCCATTCATACCCGAGAGGGGGCTTGAAACAAGCCCCGGGGTCATGGCGCATAATCGCCGGCCGGAGTGCGCCTATGACCGATCATGCGGTGGTGATCGCCGGTGGAGGTCCCGCGGGACTGATGCTGGCGGCCGAGCTCGCGCTGGCGAAGGTCGACGGATATGTGGCCTGGGTGGGAGACCTGACCCAGATGGGGCTCGCTGACGCGCTGACCACCTGGTTCGGACCGCCGACTGGCGATGAATTCGCGAGTCGACCCCGGTCCTATCGAGCGACAGGCAGGGCCGGCCGTTGTAGCGGTCACGCGACCGGCCGAAACGCGACCCAGCAAAGGGAGACCGACAGATGGCGGCACGGATCGTTGTGACGGAGTTCGTTTCGCTCGACGGCGTGATGGAGGCACCGGGAGGCGAACCGGACTTCAGGTACCCCGGGTGGACCTTCGAGTTCGACCGCGGTGACGACGGCAACCAGTTCAAGCTGGACGAGACGCGGCAAGCAGACGCCCTGCTGCTGGGGCGCCGCACCTATGAGAGCTTCGCCGGCGCCTGGCCGCAGCGCGAAGGCGAGTTCGCCGACAAGTTCAACACGATGCCGAAGTTCGTCGTCTCCACCACGCTGAAGGACCCGGAGTGGACCAACACGACGGTGCTCGATAGCGGTGACGCGACGGCCGAGGTACGCAAGCTCAAGGAGCAGTTCGACGGCGAGCTCCAGGTGCCGGGCAGCCACCGGCTCGTCCATGAGCTGATCGAGAGCGACCTCGTCGACCAGATCAACCTGATGGTCTTTCCGGTGATCCTCGGGACGGGCATGAAGGCCTTTGAGGAGACGCCCGAGCGACGCAGCCTCCGGCTCCGGGAATCGAAGATCGTTGGCGACGGCGTCGTCGTGCTGGTCTACGAGCGGGCGACCTGAACGGAGGTGAAGGCGTCAGCGGTCGAGCGCGTGGTCTGCGCTCACATGGCCTGCGCGGTGGGCCGCACGAGGATCTCGTTGAGCGCCACGCGCCGCGGGCGGCTGACGGCGAAGGCGATGACGTCGGCGATGTCCTGTGCCGGGATTCCCATCTCGGCCGTTGCCTGCTCGGCCGCCCGCTTGCTGTCGGCGTGGGTGATGTGGTCGGCCAGCTCGGTCGCGATGGCGCCGGGCTCGACGACCATGACGCGGACGTCAGGCTGGAGCTCGACGCGCAGGGCCTCCGACCAGCCGTTGATCCCCCATTTCGTCGCCGCGTAGGCGGCAAACCCGGCCGGCGCGACCCGACCGGCGACCGAGGAGACGTTCACCAGGTCGCCGCCGTCGTAGCGGAGCTGGTCCAGGAAGACCTCGGTGGCGGTCATCGCGCCGAGCAGGTTGGTCTCGACCATGCGACGGTGCTCCTCGCGCTGGCCGGAGCCGAAGGGCGCCGTCAGCATGACGCCGGCGTTGTTGACGAGGATGTCCGCGCCGCCAAGCTGCTGCTGGACGCGGTCGGCCGCGGCGACGACCGATTCGCGGTCGGTGACGTCGGCCTCGATCGCGATCGCGCCGTTGGCGAGCTCGTCGGCGAGCGCCTGGATGCGGTCCGCGCGGCGGGCCAGCAGCGCGACCCGGTGGCCGTCTGCCGCCAGCGCACGGGCGGTCGCCTCGCCGATGCCCGAGGAGGCGCCGGTAATGACCGCGACACGGCCGGTGGGCTGATCGGTGCTCATGCGGCGGTCTCCGCCTCGTCGCGCGCCAGCGACGACGAGAGGTCGCGGTAGGCGTCGATCTGCTGCTGGCGTTCGGCGAGCTTGGCCTCGGCCTGGGCGATCGCGTCGGCGCCGGCGATGAACCGGAACGGCGGCTGCTCTTCGTCGGTGATGTTCAGGAGCGCTTGGGCGAGCTTGGCGGGGTCGCCGCCCTGGTGGCCGTTCATGCCGTCCCAGAATTCGCGCTGGGCGGTGTTGCGCTCGGTGTAGTCCTCGATCGACGCCGGGGCGTAGTTCGTCGACTCCTTCGTGAGTAGCTCAGTCCGGAAGAACCCGGGGTTCACGACCGTCGTGTGGATGCCGAACGGCTCGATCTCGGGGGCCAGCGACTCCATCCAGCCGTCCACGCCGAACTTCGACGCTGCGTAGGCGGTGCCGTACTCGAAGCCGGCGAAGCCCGCCGACGACGAGATCGTCACCACGTGCCCGGAGCGCTGCTCGCGCATGACCGGCAGAACGGCACGGGTCACGTTCATCGGGCCGATGAGGCTCGTCGTGAGCTGGCGGTCCATCTGCTCGGGCGTCAGCTCCTCGAAGAAGCCCGCGTAGAAGCTGGCGGCGTTGTTGACCAGCACGTCGATGTGGCCGAAGCGATCGGTGGCGGCCTGCACTGCCGCTCGGGCGTCATCGCTGCTGGTGACGTCGAGCCGGGCGACGAGCAGGTGGTCCGAGTCGCCGACGGCCTCCTTGACGGCGTCGGGGTTGCGGCCGGTGGCCACGACGTTGTGGCCGGCGGCTAGCGCGGCCTTGGCGATGTCGAGGCCCATCCCGCGGCCGGCGCCGGTGATGAGCCAGGTCTTCTTCTCGGTGGTCATGGCGTCCAGCAAAGCGCGGATCTGGAGAAGGTGGGAGTCCCTGTTGAGAGAGGTACTGGCAGGGTCCCCCAGCTGCGCGCCGCCGGGTCTACGCTGGTTTTCGTGGAGACGAAGCAGGAGATCCGCGAGTTCCTCACCTCACGCCGCGCCAGGATCACGCCTGAGCAGGCCGGGCTGCCGACCTACGGTGCTCGTCGCGTTCCCGGGCTGCGCCGCGAGGAGGTCGCCGTCCTGGCCGGGGTCAGCGTTCCGTACTACACGCGCCTGGAGCGCGGAGACATGAGCGGCGCCTCCGAGGGCGTGCTGGAGGCACTATCCCGGGCGCTCCAGCTCGACGACGCCGAGCGCGCCCACCTCTTCGACCTCGCCCGCGCCGCCCAGCCCGCCACAGCGCGCCCGCGCCGACGCCATGCCAAGCCACGCATCCGGCCCGAGATCCAGTGGACCCTCGACGCCATCACCGGCGCCGCCGCCTACGTGGGCAACGACCGCCTCGACATCCTCGCTACCAACGAGCTTGGACGCGCGCTGTTCTCCGAGCTGTACGCCGCACCCGCCCGGCCGGCCAACCACGCCCGGTTCGTCTTCCTCGACCCGCGCGCCGAAGCCTTCTACCTCGACTGGGACCGCGCCGCCCGCGAGACCGCCGCGATCCTGCGCTCGGCCGCAGGCCGCGACCCGTACGACCGCGACCTCTCAGATCTCGTCGGCGAGCTCGCGACGCAGAGCGAGGCGTTCCGCACCCACTGGGCCGCACATAACGTCCGCTTCCACGCCACGGCCGTCAAGCACTTCCACCACCCCGCCGTCGGCGAGCTCAGCCTCAGCTTCAACCGCCTGGACATCGCTGCAGACCACGGACTGACGCTCTTCACCTACGCCGCCGAGCCCGGCACTCACTCGGAGCAGGCGCTGAACCTGCTCGGAAGCTGGGCGGCCACGTCGACCGAGTCGGCGCGGACGACCGACCAAAGCTGAGCCCGAGCGCCAACACGGAGTCCGACTGGAGGTGTCCGCGTCGGCGATGGCGCGGCTACGCGCTCGGTCAGGCCAAGGCCGCTGCCTCGACGGAGGCCGAGGGCTCGATGTCCGGTAGTCGCACCATGCGGAATGCGTTGAAGAGCCCGAGGAGGCCCGCGAGGATCGGCACGAGCAGCGCCACCTGAAGCGCGAGGTTCGTCGCGTCGGTGTTGATGTCGAGGATCTCCTCCCGGACGGCCGGGGGCTCGTCGGCTAGCAGTTCGTTGAGCTGTGTGTTGCTTACGACCTGCGCGTCGTCCTCGAGCGTCTGCGCGATCTGCTGCTGCTGTGAGGAGGGGATCACGGGGCTCGCGTTCGTCATGTTCGTGAACGCCAGGGAGAGGGTTGCCAGCAGGATGCCGCCGGCCACGGCCAGGCCGAACGACAGCCCGAACGACCCTGACGCCGAGTTCACGCCGGCGGCCTCGCTGATCCGGTCGTCGTCGATCGGGGCGAGCGTGTAGTTGTTGAGCTGGGACACGAGCAGGCCGAGCCCGGCTCCTGCGATCGCCAGCGGGATGATGAGGTACCAGCCGGAGTCGGCGCGGGGCACGATCGGGATGATCAGCACCAGGCCGAGCGTGCTCAGCGCGAACCCGGCCCGGATGATCTCCGAAGCGCGCCGGCCGCCGGACCTGCGTCCGGCGAGGATCGCGACGGCGAACATGGTCAAAGAGAGTGGAGCGAGCGACAGTCCCGTCTCCAGGGCGTCGTATTCGAGCTTGATCTGCAGGAAGATCGGCAGCGCGATCATCGCCCCGCCGAGCGTGACGTTCTGCAGCATCTGCCCGGTGAACCCGACCCTGAAGTGCGGGAGCCGGAACAGCTCCGGATCGAGCAACGTCACCTTGCCGTCGCGATGGCGCCGCACAAGCCAGCGGGCGAGCCCCCACAGCGCGAGCGCGCCGCTCGCGATCAGCAGCAGGACGTAGTCGCCGCCCTCCTGCCAGACCAGGATGCCCAACACCACGCCGCCCATCCCCATGACGGACAGGACCGCGCCGACCCCGTCGACCTGCCGCTCGCCCGTATACGCGACGTCCTTGAGGAGCCCGAGCTGCGCCAGCACGACCGCGATGACCACGGCCTCCAGCAAGAACCCGACGCGCCAGGACAGGTAGGTGGTCACGAAGCCGCCGAGCAGCGGCCCGACCGCAGCGGCGATCGCGGCCGCCGCTCCGACGAGCGCATACGTCTTCTTCTGCGCCGCCCCCTCGAAGTTGCCGTGGATCAGGGACTGCATCGCGGGTAACAGCAGCGAGGCGCCGAGCCCGCCGATGATCGCCCAGAAGACGATGATCGCCGTCAGGCTCTGGGCGAGGGTCATCGCCACCGCGCCGATCGCGTAGCCCACCAGACCCAACACGTACGCCCGCTTGCGTCCGAAGAGGTCGCCGACCTTGCTGCTGATCAGGATGAACGCAGCGGAGACCAGCGCCTCGAGCGCGATCGCGCTCTGAACTGAGCTCACCGTCGTGTCCAGATCCCTGACCACCGCCGCGATCGACACGTTCATCAACGACGTGTCCACGACGAGCACGAACATCGCCGCCGCCAGCAGAAGCGACAGCCGCGAGCTCCCCACTTGCGCCCCTGGAGCGTCTATGGCGCTGCCCCAATCACGCGAACAACCGTACGCCACCCCCCATCGGAATCGCATCACCCGCATCGGATGAGCACCGCCGACCCCGATCCCGACCAACCTCCCACGGGGTGAGGTGCTCGTGAGACTTGCGCTTACGCGCTGTCCCTTGCACCTGCACGCCTCGTCACACGCGGTGGAGGTCGTTCCGCGTTCGTAGGATGCGGGGTCGTGGCGCCGCTACTACCACGCCTTCGACGAGCCGGTCGATCCGGATGACGCCCGGCGACGCCTCGCCCGCGTGGGCGTAATGGGCGACCACCTCATCGTCCTTCACTCCGCAGTGCGGGCCTGCGCGGGCTACAGCCGGCACGACGCTCCCTCGATTCAGATGGACGGCTCATCGATGGCGCGCGACACGGAGCACGGTCGCGCGCTCACCACGCAGCTGACGCGCCGCCACGGGACGCTCGAGGAAGCGATCGCGGCGGGGGTCTTTGCGCTCGGCACCGCCGGGTTGTCCAAGGGCATCCGCCGCCAGGCCCGCGCGGCGTGCGAGGACTACTTCTACAACCGGCTCAGCCTGACGCCGAGCTCCGAGTTGGGCGGACGGGAAGAGATCGTGGAAGGGCTCGAGCTGATGCCCGACGCGATGTACCGGGCACTCGAGGACATCGTCGAACTCGTCGTGGACGGCGACTACGAGGAGCTCAGCGTCGTGTCTCGCAATCGGCTCGGAGTCGAGGACCTGCGCCGTCGCCTGGAGGACGACTGCCCCGAGTCGCTGGTGCTGCCCCCGCGCGGGATCTACCGGGTCGAGGTGATCACCAAGTCCGACGACCCGGACATGCCGGGCTGGGCCTACTTCCTCGACCTGTGGACCGAGACCGGCCCGGCGCGCCTGCACATCGAGGGCGAGCTCGAGGAGTCGGGCGAGCGCTTCACTGCGACGCTGAACGACGTCTTGCCCTGATCCGGCGCGTTCAGCACCACTGTCGCGCTCGTCGAGTCGCCGCGCACGACGGGCCGACCGGGTACCCGTTAACGCGGAAAGCCCACCCGCAGGTGGACTCTCGGCCATCAGAAGATCAGGCGGCTTCCGCGGGAAGGGGACGTTCAGTTGAAGGTCTCGCCCTCTGGTTGCCCTCGCTGTCTGACCCTGCCAGCGTAGCGCGCCCGCCTCTGAGCGCCGCGAGCGAATGGCAGTCGCGATCCGTCACGTTCTCGCACGACGCAAGGACCGAGCCGGCAATCGCGTCGGCTAGGCAGGCTGTCCCGATGACCTAGCGGAGCGACCGGAACGCCGCGCGAACCTCGCTGGTGAACAAATCGGGCTCCTCCCAGGCGGCGAAGTGGCCGCCGCGGTCGACCTCGTTGAAGTACGTGACGCCGGGGTAGACCGCCTCGACCCAGCTGCGCGGGGCGGCCCAGATCTCGCCGGGGAACGTCGTGAAGCCGACCGGGACCGAGACCGGCGGAGGGGCCTGGCCGGACGCCATGGCTGCGGCCACGAACCGTCCGAATTCCCAGTACCACCGGGCCGCCGAGGCACCGGTGCCCGTCAGCCAGTACAGCGTGATGTTGTCGACGATGCTGTCTCGGGTGAGACTGCCCACGGGCTCGCGGTCGACGAACGCGCGGGACATCTTGTAGTAGCTGTCGGTGTCATGGTCGAGCATCCAGGCCGCCAGCCCGACCGGTGAGTCCAGCAGCGAGTAGCCGATCGTCTGCGGCCGGGTGGACTGCTCCAGGAAGTAGCCGAAGCCGTCCGTCGTGAACGTGTTGAGCCCGTCGAGCGCGGCGCGTTCCTGTTCGGACTCCGCCGGCAGTTGGTCCTTGATCGCGAGCGCCCCGCTGAGCAGGCTGACGTGGATGCCGACCAGCCCCTCGGGTCCTTGGCGGCCCATCGCGTCCGTGACGTTGGCGCCCACGTCGCCGCCCTGGGCGACGTAGCGCGTGTAGCCGAGGCGGTCCATCAGCTCCGCCCACGCGCGTGCGATGCGGCCGGACTCCCAGCCGAGCTCGGCCGGCTCGCCCGAGAAGCCGTAGCCCGGCAACGACGGCAGCACCAGGTGGAATGCGTCCTCGGGGGTGCCGCCGTGAGCGGTCGGGTCGGTCAACGGGCCGACGGTCTCCAGCAGCTCGATGACCGAGCCGGGCCAGCCATGCGTCATGATCAGCGGCAACGCATTCTCATGCCGCGACCTGACGTGGATGAAGTGGATGTTCACCCCGTCGATCTCCGTGATGAAGTGCTGGACCGCGTTCAGCTTCGCCTCGCACGCGCGCCAGTCGTAGTCGGTCGCCCAGTAGCGGGCGAGCTCCTGGATCGTCGCCAGTTGCACGCCCTGCGAGCGATCGGCGACGAGCTCCTCGGAGGGCCAACGCGTCGCCGCGAGGCGGCGGCGCAGTTCAGCGAGCTGCTCCTCCGGAACCTCAATCCCGAACGGGCGAATGGCTGTCGCCGCGGTGGACATTCGGGCGCTCCTTCGTTCGCTGACGGCGTACTCCGGGAACATGTCATGCGGTTCGGAGGCGAGCATCACCCGATGCGGGTGACGCGACGGCTCCGCTGGCCGCCCGCTCCCGATGCGGATACTGTCGGCCGGTGTACAGGCGTGCGATCGGCCTCGCTCTCGTCCTCGCGGTCGCGAGCCCGGGCGTCGCCGCGGCCAGCTCGCTCATTGCCCGGTCCCAGCGGACCGGCGAGGCCGAGATCGAGGGCGTCGGGTGCGGCGCCGCCGCGTCGCTCGTGCTGGCGCTGCCGGCGTCGGCCACCGAGGTGCAGGTGCGCGAGCCGAAGGTGGGCGACACGACGCCCGAGTCGCGGTTGACCGAGGCGGCGGCCGAGGCCGCGAGCGTGCGCTTTACCGCCGTCGGCGACGGCCCGCCCATCTGCGATCCGGCCGCGGACCCAGAGCCGCCCAGCATGCGTCCGTGGAACGGTGTGTACGACTACGACATCGCCTTCCGTGAGCGCGTGAGCGGGCGCTACTGGTCGGGTGCCGGCAAGCTCAAGACACGTCCTCGCTCGGTGACGATCCGCTTCGTCGCCACGGTGCGCAAGATCCGCTGGCGCAGGTTCGGCGGCCGCAAGGCGGTCGGCTTCGGCCGGATGGTCGTCGACTCGCCGCCGGGCTTCACGTGTACCCGCCGCACCTGCCCGGGCCATGGCGAGCGCTTCAAGGTCGTGCTGTCGCGCCCGAGCCGCTGCGCCGACAACGGCGAAGCCGTCTGGTACGGGCGGGTCGCGTTCTTCACGACCAAGCGGATCCTGCGCATCCCGGCCGGCGGCCTGTTCAGCTCGTACAAGCCGGACTGCGGACTGAGCGAGCCGAAGCCGGTGTGATGCGCGCTGCGGGCCCCGGCGCCGGGCGCACCCGCCGAGCGCGCGGGCTGCCCGCGCGGGCGCGTTGGGGCTTCGACGCCCCCGTGAAGCGCTACAGCGCCGTTAGGGTTGCGCCGAAGCTCCGTAGCCACGCCGAACGGACATGCGCCCCCGGTCCATCCAGGCGATCGTGGGCGTGGTTCAAGGACCCGAGGGGAACATCATCGCCGTGACGAGCTGATCAGCGCTCGCTAGACCGCCATTCGGATCGCGACGTCGTATCTCGCCACGGACGTGCGCTTGCCCGGGGTATCGTCGCTCGACATGTCGTTTAGGGTCTCGTCGCCGCGCCTGTAGTCAGCCTCGTTGTCGAAAAAGAGGATCACGAGCGACTTCTCGGCCTCAGGATCGTGTAGCACGACGACCTCCTTTGCCGGGAGGCCCTCCGGCGGCTCCCCCCCGCCCATCTCCCGTTCCATCTCCTCGATCCGCTCCTTGGTGACCCCATCGAATGACACGACCCGTGCGAGCGCCATCAGACCCTCCTTCGTGGACTACGCCAACCCTACGCCGCCAGCCACGGCCAGTGGAGTCATTTCGTTGGCAGACGCCTCCGCGCCAGCGGCGAAGGAGAAACGGCAAACGCAACGTTGTCCGTTGCATTTGCCGTTTCCACAGGCTGGTCCCGCCCATCCTGCCGGGAGATGAGGCATCCGCTGCCGGCTCCGTGAGTCGCTCCTTGACCCACTGCCGAGGTAAGCAGGTGCCGTGGAAGGACGACATCGTACGTTTGTCCGTTGGCGTTCAGTGGAGTGCCGCCGCCGCTCGCATCCGAGCGAACGAACCGTCGACATGGGAGGCTCCGAGGTGGTGGGCTCGTCGGCACTGGGGCTGAACCTGGCATTCGCTATCACTCCGTGAGGTGACGACGGCGACGGTGGCGCTCGAGGGATCGCGGCGCCAGCGGCGCGGGCAGATCTACGTGGCACTCGCCGCAGTCGCGTGGTCGACCGCCGGTGTTCTCCAGCGCCAGCTCACACTCGACACATCGACGCAGGTCTTCGGCCGAGCGGCGTTCGCTGGGGCCGCGCTGTTGGCGTTTGTCGCGATCGTCGAGCGTGGCCGGCTGCTTCAGGCGTTCAGGTCCGTCGGGGCTGCGGGGGTCGCTGTGGCGCTATGCGTGGCGACCGCCTCGGGCAGCTTCATCGCCGCGCTCAACCACACGAGCGTGGCGCGCGTCCTGTTCATCTTGGCCGTCTCCCCCGTGCTGGCCGCCCTGCTCGCCCGGGTGACGCTCGGCGAGCCGGTCACGCGGCGCACCGTCCTGGCGATGGCATTGGCGCTCGCGGGCGTCGCGGTGATGCTCGGGGCGCCGGGCGAGGGCAGCCTGGCGGGAGACGGCCTGTCGTTCGTCGCGGCGCTCGCCTTCGCCGTGATGATCGTGATCACGCGCTGGCGCCACGACGTCTCGATGGCACCGGCTACCTGCCTCTCCCAGGCGATCCTCGTCGCCGTCTTCCTTCCCTTCGCCAATCCCGGCGAGATCGGCGGCGATGACGTCGTCTGGCTGGCGGCGCTCGGCATCGGTCAAATCGGGCTCGGGTTCGGGCTGCTCACCATCGGCGCGCGGCTGATACCGGCCGCGCAGGTGGGCCTCATCACGCTGCTCGAGGTGGTGCTCGGGCCCCTCTGGGTGTGGCTCGCGCTCGACGAGCGCCCGAGCACGCTCACGCTCGTAGGCGGTGCGATCGTGATCGTCGCGATCGTGATCCAGACGCGTGGGGCGCCGCCACCCGAACCCAACGAGGACTGGGCGCTCCCAGCACCGCACTAGCAGGCGCCCACGGCCCGTCGAGCCAGCCGCCCCGTAGCGACGAGCCTGCACCGTGCGTGAGCAGCAATCGGCCCCTGCTGTTCCACGGCGGCCGGGCGCGGACGGGCTGCCGAACCGCAGCGCGCGATTGGGATCGTCGGCTGCGAAGAGCGGCGGCAGCCGCTGAGCCGGCGGCGACTGGCAAGATGCGCAGCGATGGCACGCCACCCCGCCGAGACGGTGTCGGTACTTACGTACCGCACCGGCATTCAGGACGCGAACCTCGCCGGCAACGTCCACGGCGGCTGGATCATGAAGCTGTGCGACGACGTGGCGGTGATCGCGGCGACGCGCTTGGCGGGTGGACGCGTGGTGACCGCTGCAGTCGACGCGATGAAGTTCCGCTCGCCCGTGAAGGTCGGCGACGTCATCACGCTGCGGGCGACCGTCAATGCCGCCTGGCGAACTTCGATGGAGGTCGGGGTGCGCGTCGAGGCCGAACACCTGCCGACCGGCGAGGTCGCGCACACCTGCACCGCGTACCTGACCATGGTCGCATTGGGGGAGGACGAAAAGCCCGTCCTGCTCCCAGCCTTCGAGCCGCAGGCTCCCGAGGACGAGCGACGCCACTGCGACGCCACCCATCGCCGGGAGCTCCGGCTCGCCGCCGGCGAACTGCGTCGGGTGAGCTCGTAGCCGCGCTCCCCGACGGCGGGCCGATCGAGACCGTTGCACTGCCCCGGCGATCCGAAGCGGACGACTTGTCATAGTGCCCGAGAACAACGCGCGAACCAGGAGGTTCCATGGATTTCAAGGGCCTGCAACGCAAGGCGAAGCAGCTGATCGACAGTCGCGGCGGCACCGACAGCCTCAAGGCGGACGCCGAGGAGCTCAAGGACATCGCTAAGGGCCCCGGTAGCGTCACCGACAAGGCGAAGCGAGCCGGTAACGCCCTCAAGGACCCGGGCGCCAAGGGCCCCGACACGCCCGCGAGTCGGCCTGCGCCCGCCACCGATACCCCCGTGCCGACCGCTGAGCCGCCGGCTCCGCACGCGGCTGACGCCAAAGCGCCCGCGACGCCGAAGCCGGGCGGTCCGCCCGGCGCTTAGTCACCGGTCAGACGACGCGCTTCTCCGTCGCCTTGTCGCGATTGTGACGGTCGGCGGCGAAGCACCTCGATCGCTGGCGACGGCGTGGCGGGGTCCAGCACCCAGATCTCGCCGTGTTGGTCCTTACGCTGGAGCGCGATGAGGCCGTCGACCCGCGACGGCACATGCGCCCGCGCGGCACCGCCATTACCGGCTGTGACCAGCAGACCTATGAATAGGGCCAGCGCGAGGCAGGCGACGGCAGAACCGGGGGGTACGCTCTCGCATTCATCACCGCCGGTCCGCCTACAAAACCACTGGGCGGGGGCAGGTCAAGAGCGCTGCGCGGTCTACGTGTCAGCGTGATCATCCCGCAATTCGGTGCGTTTCACCCGCCACGTGGCTGGCCGGGAGAAGCGCGCTAATCAGAGTTGCACTATTGCCTCGATGCATCAGCGACTGAGTGGTGATCACAGGGCGCTGGGTCTCAGGTCGGGCTAGGCACGTCGGCCGAGTCCGTAGACGAAGAACTCGCCTGTCTCGACAAAGCTCGCGTCAAGGCCGTGTTCACGAAGATCTCGCGCGAGCCGGTCGGGATCGAACGAACGCTTGATAATCCGAAACTCCCGACCGTCCTCGAGTCGCCTGAGCTCAGTCGCGCTCTCGCGATCGGGCAGTCGCGAACCGTGAATGACGTTCCTCTCCACGACCGCGCGTGCGGCATCCACGAGGAAAAAGCGGCCTCCGGGGCGAAGCGCGTCGTGAACGCTGCGCCAGAACCGGTAGGCATCGCTCTCGGGAACGTGCGAAAGCCAGAACGCAAAGAAGACCACGTCATAGTCTTGATCTGGCTGCCAGCTGAAGAGATCGTCAACCGAGAGCTCGACATTGCTCTTGCCGGCATCCTGCAGCTTCGCCAGAGCGAGTTCGCGCATCTCCGGCGCTGCATCGACTCCGACTACTCTGGTCGCGGACTCCGCGAGACGGATCGTCCACTCACCCGTGCCGTAGGCAAGCTCGAGGACGTCTCCACGAGGCGCAAACGCATCGAGTGCTGAAAACACACTATTGAGCTCAAGACGCCATCTCGCATTGCGCTCCTCGCCCAAATCATGGAGCCCCTCGCGACGGAACCACTTGTCGTACTCGCGAGCGCGAGCCCGATAGTAGGCGAGTTGCTCGGCGAGAAGCGGATCGTGGTTTGTCACAGCGCTACTGGATACGCGTCAGGACCTCGGAGAATGTCGGCACCCACACGGGGCATCGAGCGCCACCCGAGAAGCCTGACAGACCCATTGTTCGCAGCCTATACGGACGCGACAGTCGAACTGCGCGCAAGCCCGCACGCAACCGCTTCGGGGGCAAAGTCGGCGTTGAGTGCAGTTAGTCTCGTCCTTCCCACAAGGACCGTTGCGAGCATGCGCTCTCGCGACGACCGCTGATGCTTTCCATGCATGTGAGCAGCCGCGATCACGGCCGATCTGCCGCCGGCCGCGCGATCGCTATCGCCTGGTAGCGAGCGTGGCAGGGCTGACGTCGCCGCTTGCGCTCTGCGCGAAACAGGAGCGGGTCGAGGTGCGGACGAGACGCCCGCGGCTCGTCCATGCGCCACGCCCGCGCCCCAGCCCAACGTCATTCACTTACTCCGGGGCGACGGGGACCTCCGGGCCCGGCTCCCTCAGCTCGAAGTACAGCACCGCCGACGCGAGAGCCACGAGCGGCGCTGTGATCACGCTGCCGATGTAGTTGAGGATCACCTCGCCGGCGTCGCCGAGCACCGCGCCGACGATGCCCAGCACGATGCCGATGGCGATGAAGATGAGGATGAAAAGCACGATCACGCCGAACACCTGCCAGCCGTTGCCGCGGACCAGCTCGCGGCTGCGACCGAAGGCGGCGAGCACGCCCGGGTGCTCGAGCACGGTGACCGGCGCCACGACCGCCCACAGCGTGACCAGGATCAGGCCAGGGACGATCAGCAGCAGCAGACCGATCGCGATGCCGAGGCCCGCGAGAATCGATACCGCGATCAGCGGAAGCAGCACCGGCCCCACCGAACGCGCGAGGTCGCCGGAGGACTGGTCGAGGCGTCCGTCGCGCACGTCGTCGACCAGCCGGACCACGATGCCGGTGTAGACGGTGCTGAGGATCAGCCCGACGACGCCGGCCACCAGCGCCAGAGGCGTGCTGGCGAGGCCGAGGAGCCGGAAGGCAGCCTCGATCAGGAACAGCGCCGCCGCCACCGGCAGCAGCACCGCTGCATACCTGAAGTACAGGTCGAAGACCTTGGAGACGACGCCGCCGATGTCGATCTTGCGCGTCAAGACTCCGGCACGGTACACGCGTCACAGCAAACCGTGCCCGCACCCCTGTCCCGGGCGCCTCGATCAACCGACAGACGGTCACAATCGCCTTGCGCGAATCGGAGCAGCGCGGCGACGCATCCGCCCTTGGTCAAAGACTGTGCCTCGGAGGCAGAGGCAGCGGTGCCAGTACGTCGCTCAGTTGCGTCTGCATCCGGGGCGGCAGCGGCACTCGCAATAGGCGGCCCGTCTGCCGCGTCTCGTCCGTAGCGGTAGTTAGCGGCGATAGGCTCGGGTTCGCTACCCCGCCGTTCGCCGCCGAACGAGGGAGACAGATGCCAGAGACGCCAGCAGACATTGTCCGTGAGCTTTTCGCGGACCTCTACACCGGCAACCAGCCGGAAGCCGCCGACCGTCTGCTCGCCTCCAACTTCGTGAATCACGAGGCAGCGGCGGAGCGTTCGCCGGGTCCGCAAGGTGCGAAGGAGACGGCCGCGTGGTTGCACGGGGCCTTCAGCGAGCTTCGCTTCGACATCGAAGACGTCATCTCTGACGGCGAGAAGGTCGTGGTCCGGCTGATGATGAGCGGGCGTCACACCGGCGCTGCGGGCCCGTTCGCGCAAATGCCCGTCACCGGGCGCTCGTTTCGGACCCGTCAGATCCACATCTGGCGCGTGTCGGACGGCAAGGTCACTGACCACTGGGCGCTCCGTGACGATCTCGGTTGGATGATGCAACTCGGCTTACTATCTGCGCTAGCGGAGCGGTGAGGAGCGAGCTGGGGTGAAGCGACTCAGCTCGGCGGAGATGTACGACGGCGTGATTCGCTGACACCCGGCTGACGAAGCAAGCGCCTCGCTCGAACGCCGCTTTGTCACGCAGGCGACGATCGTCGGCGGCACTGTCGGTCCTGTCGCCTCAAGGCGGCAGTGAGCGCCGCCCCCGGTCTGCGCGTATCCCGCAACCAGTCAACGCGTGCCGGGGGTTGCGCTCGGCGAGTCGCTATTACTCCGCGCGATGAGCCACCACACAGGCGCGCTCGCCTCGGCTCGGGCGCAGGTCGCGGCAGTGCGCGACGATCCGGCGGCGCGTCTTGCATTGATGGCGCGGGTGTTCCGCGGGCCGACGGGCAGCGCACCGCGACACCTGCCGTTCCGACGGGCGGCGTTGTCGTTCATGCGCTGGCAGGCGCGCCGCGGTGTGCTCAATCCGCTCGACGCGTCTCCGCCCGGCAGTGTGTGGTGGCGCGCGGTCAACGAGCGACTGCTCCGGGACGGATGCGAAACGGTCGCGCTCCTCGGTGGGTCGGCCGGCGAGCCGTCATCGCAGGCCGTGCGCCTCTGGCTGGAGTTCGGCGCGAGACCGACCGGGCCCAACTGGTACCGAGCCCATAACGCGAGCATCGTGGCCGGATACCTGGAGCACCGGAACCTCGCCGAAGCCGAGGGCGCGCCGGAGCGCTTCTTCATGAACGTCGCGCTGCTGCGCGTGCTGTACGCGCACGCACTCGCCGCGGCGCCGCGTCTGGCGCTCGGACGGTTCGCTCCCCTCGGCCGCGTGCTCGGCGACCCCAGGCTCGGGATGACCGGCGTGTTCCTCTCACTCCGCGCCGTGCTGCCAAACCGCTACCCGCTCGCACATGACGTGGAGCGCTATATCGCCGACGAGCAGCATCTTGGCCGGATGCTCGACTACGCGGTGATCGTGCCGCGGCTGCAACGCCTCTACGAGTGGTCGGCCGAGGAACTCGACGAACCACACCTGCTTGAGCTGGTGCGCGACGGCAACCCGATCTACGCCTGGCCCTTCGAGCAACGGCACGTCTGGCGCCCTCCGAAGATGAAGGTCGCAGGCCGGGTACTCGAACGCGTCACACGGGCTCGCTGAAGCTCGCCAACCGGAATCGATGAGCGAGATCGAGGGCGTCTCGCACGACGAGGACGGCGTCCGTCGGCGCGACAGCTCCCTCAGGCATCTGGGTGCCACGTCGAGCGCCGGCTCGCCGCTCGCCGCGCTCCCGCCTGCAGGCGGGCCGCATCGCCTTCGTGACTCGGTCTAGGCTCACGAGCCGGAGGTGCCCATGCGTCTGCAGCCCGTCCTCACGACCCTCTGTCTGGCTCTCACCGGCGCGCTCACCGCGCCGGCGGCGGCCGCGGTCAAGGTGCCTCGCGAGGCGCAGGCCGTCGACACCTCGCGCCCCGATCGGTGGGTCGGCACCGGCACGCCGCGGAGCTGCACCTCGCGCGCGCTGGTGCGAGCTGTCGCCAAGGGCGGGATCATCAGGTTCCGCTGCGGGCCGGATCCGGTCCGGATCGAGATGAGGCGGACCGCCAAGGTGGTCAACACCAGTCGTCGTGTCGTCCTCGACGGCCGCGGTCTGGTGACCCTCAGCGGCGGTGGGAAGCGCCGCATCCTCTATCAGAACACCTGCGACCAGCGGCAGACCTGGACCACGTCGCACTGCGACGACCAGGCCACGCCTCGTCTCGTGGTGCAGAACCTGACCTTCGCGGACGGTGACGCCACCGGCGCGACGTACGACGGTGGCGGCGGTGGCGCGATCTTCGCTCGCGGCGGCCGGCTGAAGATCGTCCGCTCGAAATTCGTCCGCAACCGCTGCGACCCGACGGGCCCTGACCTGGGCGGCGGCGCCGTGCGAGCGCTCTCGCAGCACGACGACCAGCCGGTGACCGTCGTCCGCAGCTCCTTCACCGGCGGCGTCTGCAGCAACGGGGCCGCGCTGAGCAGCATTGGCGTCTCGTGGTCGATCTACAACAGCGTCTTCACCGACAACCGCGCCATCGGCCGCGGCGCCAACCCCGCTCGCTCGGGCGCGCCCGGCGGGGGGTCGGGTGGCGCTGTGTACGCGGACGGCAACGACTTCCGCATGCTGCTCGCCGGCACGAGGATGGCCCGCAACCACGCACGCGAGGGCGGCGGCGCGGTCTTCTTCGTCAGCAACGACCGCAGCGGCGTCCTCAAGATCCGCTCGTCGACCTTGCGCGACAACCCGAGTGACGGCTTCGAGACCGACCCGGGCATCTACTTCCTCGGCCGGGATCAGATCGTCGTCGACTCGGTCGTGGAGTGACTCAGCCGTTGTACGACGTGGCTCGGCTCGAGCCGCGCTGCGCCGCGGTCCTCGCAGCACTCGATCCCGCCGGTGAAGGAGCTGCGCTGCACGACCACGTTCCGGATACTCCGGCAACGTTCAGCGCGTCCTTCGGTCGCCTGACCACCGGGCGCGTGGATGCGGGACCCGTTGTCAGTCCCGGAGGGGGAGCTTCTTACTCACTCTCCACGCGCGGCGGTCTTGAGCAAGCAGTATCAGCCGGCTGATCGGCGGTCGCCTCGACGTTCGGTTAGACCGCATGCATCCCGACCTTCAAGTTCTACCCGCGCAAACGCCGCGTCCTGAGCCCGGGCGAGGCGGTCAACCCCGACTCCGAGCCGACCCGCATGTCCGGCGCGCGGCCGATCCGATCGCCGCCCGCTACAAGGTCGCCGGAGCCCAGCTCCTCGGCGCGTCTGCCGTCGCCGGATCCGTCTCGGGTCGTGCGCGCGTGCAGCGGCACACGGCCGCGCTTGCCCGCCGGCTCGACGATCCCGATCATCCGCAGGCAGTAGAGCGTGCGCTGCGCCAGCAGCGGGCTGCACCGGAGAAGGACTGCGAGCTCGCGGGTGCTGAACGGCTCAAGCGGCAGCGTGGGAAGCGCCGCGACGATGTCCTCCGGCGTCCGCAGCGCGACCCGGTCGAGGACCTCGACCAGCCGCCGCTCCCCCGGATCTCGGGTGCGACCCCGACTCGTCGTCGGCTGCGGGCGACGGATGTGATCCTCACGCAGCAGCAGCACCTCGATCGTGAGGTTCGGGTGCGTCAGCAGCGCCGGAAACGCGACCAGCTTGTCGAACACCGCCACCACCGTCGCCCGCTTCGGTGACCGGCGGGCACCGAGCACCTCGCCGTGCTGGTCGACGCGAACGATCCGGCGCTCGGCCGCGACCGGGTGTACGACCCGGATGCGGTGCTCGTCAAGCAGCGCATCGAGCTTGTCGCCGAGCGCCCCGAAGCCCCCCGTCTGCACCTCGACCAACTCGCCGTCAGCACGGACGAGGTCCACCACGAACCGTCCCACCGGCACCTCCAGGCGGTCGCCCGGCTCGGCCAGCAGAGCCTTCACCGCGGCGTGAAGCGGACCCTCACGCAGCACCCCGATACCCGGCACGACGGCACAGGCTACGTCTTGACTCCGCTTCGGTGGCGCACCGAAGCACGTTCCGTGGCCGCGCGCCGGTAGCAGCTCCGGCAGGTGGCTGTGTGCGGTTCTGCCGGATAGATTCGCCTCGTGGCCACGCTCTTCGGCGACCGAGAGCGCTACGCAGCAGGTCTGACGCACGTGGCGCCGGGGGTCTACGCGTGGCTGCAGCCCAACGGCGCGTGGGGCGAGTCGAATGCCGGTCTCGTCATCGGTACGGGCGAGTCGCTCCTCGTCGACACGCTCTGGGACCTACGTCTGACGAGGCGGATGCTCGACGGGATGCGCCCGCTGGTGGAGAAGGCGCCGATTCGGAGGCTGGTGAACACGCACGGTGACGGCGATCACTGGTTTGGGAACGAGTTGGTCGGTGGCCAGGAGATCGTCGCGACGGACGCGGCGGCGGCGCATGAGATGCGGGCGGTGACGCCGAGCTCGATGGTCGCGCTGCGGCGGCTCGGGTCCATGCTGCGGCGTGCGGGACAGAGCCCGATCCCGTACCCGGCTCGTGCTGCGGTTGGCTCGAGCGGCCGCTTCCTGCGGGGCATGGTGGGGCCGTACGAGCACCGCGGCATCTCGCTCACCCGGCCGACGCGCACGTTCTCGGGTCGGCTCGAACTCGACGTCGGAGGTCGGAAGGTCGAGCTCATCGAGGTCGGACCGGCGCACACGCATGGCGACCTGATCGTGCATGTTCCCGACGCGCGCGTCGTGTTCGCCGCCGACGTCGCGTTTGTCGGCTCGACACCGGTGATGTGGGTCGGCCCGCTCGAGGGCTGGCTCCGCGCACTGGACACGATCGAGGCGCTCGGGCCGGAGGTGGTTGTGCCGGGGCACGGGCCGCTGACGGACCTGGCCGGGCTCGCCACACTGCGCGCGTATTGGGCGTACCTCGACGCCGCCGCGCGGCCGCGCCTGGCAGCTGGTCAAGCGGCCACGGCGGTCGCGCGCGAGGTCGTGACCTCAGCGGAGTACTCGGCCCAGCCGTTCGCCGGCTGGGAGTGTCCGGAGCGAGCAGTGATCAATGTCCACACGCTCGATCGGCACCGGCGCGGGAGGGGGGAGCCTCGTGGGCCGGCCGTCGTCAGCATCCTCGGCGCTGTCGGCCGGCTCGCCGCCGAGCTTCCTGGGAGGACGCCCGCTGCGCTTCACCCCCCGGCATGAGCGCTCGCCACGTACGCGCCGGCCGATTGGTGCCAGCACTCCCTTGGACCCGCCGCGCACGTCCGACCCCGGAGTGTGCCGCTCAGCGGTCATGAGCCGCGCGGCTCATGACCTGTTCCGGTAGCCGTCCGAGCCCAGCCTGTGCCGTGGGGTGCGTCTCCAGATCGAGGTAGCGATCGATTGTGCGCTCCAGGCCCCGTCGCCGGGCGAGGGCGGCGAGCGGCGGGAACAGGAGCCGCTGGACGGCATCGGGCGGCTGCCGAAAGCGGATTTCCCGGCGATAGCGGGTGGCAAGCAGCGCGCCGAGCAGCGGCGAGGGGCGCCCTTCGGCGTTGGTGTGCCCATCGGCGCAGAGTCCCCAGATGACGAGGATCGCCTCCTCGAAGCGCATCGGCGGCTCGATGCCGACGCGGACACGCACCTCGTCCTCGGCGGCGTTCCACCACCGGTGCCAGGAGCCGGGCGACACGGTGAGCTTCTGTCCCGCCTCAAGCGTGCGCTCCTCCCCGTCGAGCACGAACGTGATCCGCCCCGCGCGGACCTCGAAGTGCTCGGCGAGGTGGTCGTGCACATGTTCGCCGCCAGGGACAAACCCGCCCGCCTCGACGGCGACATCGGCGACGACGCGGGCGCCACCGGTCTGCTCGGCGGACTCGACGATCATGGCCTTCTCGCCGGTCAACGGGTTCCAGATCACATCACCCGCGCGCACGGAGCGAAGGTACTCCCACCAGCGGTTACTCGGCGGCGAGACAGACGACGGTGGCGTCGTCCTTGAGGTTCTCTCGGCTGGCATGGAGGACTGCTCGGTGCACTTTGCGGACCGTGTCTGCCGCGGAGCCGTCTTCGGAGAGGAGGGCGGCCTCGGCAACCTGGTCGTGGCCGAGGCCGGCTCGTCCGTCTCCGTTGGTGATCACGCCGTCCGAGCAGATGATCAGCCGGTCGCCTGGCTCGAGGGTCGTCACCAGTTCGGAGGGCCGGGGGCTTGCTCGCCCGCCAAGTCCGCGCCTGCTCGGCATGTCGAGCCGTTCGACCGAGCGTCCGGCCCGGATCAGGATGGGCGCGACGTGCCCGCAGTTGACGATCTCGAGCTTGAACGTGGCCGGATCCCAGCGAGCCACTATCGCGGTCATCTCGGCCGAAGGGCCCGGCATCTCGCGCAGCGTTCGGTGCATGAGCATCAGCGCCTCGTGGGTGGTGCCGCCGCTGCGCCGGCTGGCGCGCAGCGCCCCGAGCGCGACCGCGCTGCTCGCGGCGGCGCGGGTGCTGGGACCGAGTCCGTCGGCGAGGGTGATCCATACCCCGTCGAGGTTCTCGACGAAGTCGAACCAGTCGCCCGCCACCTCGTAGGTGGGCAGCACGTTGCCGGCCAGCTCGCCGCCGCTGATCCTGGAGATCCGGGGCGGGAGCAGGCTCTGCTGGATCTCGGCCGCCGCGCGCGGCTGCTTGCGCCGCTGGCCTCGCGCGAACGTGTCCGTGTAGCGGTCGGCCAGCGTGATGGCGGCCGCGGCCTGGCGGGCGATCTCGGCGAGCGGGCGTCGCGGCCGGCCGAGCGTCAGCATCACGCCCGTGGCGCGCCCGCGGAGCCAGAGCGGGACGACCTCGACGCCCCGGCGATGCGCGAGCCCGGCGCGCAGCTCGGCCAGGCCGGCGGAGTCCAGCTCCGGTCCGATCGCCAGCGGCACCTCGATCCGCTCGGGGAGACGGTCAGGTCCGGCGACGCGCAGCAGGTGGGAGCCGTCGATGTCGACGACGTACAGCGCGAGCGGGACCTCGGCGATCCGCTGCGCCTCCGCCACGAGCTGCTCGGGGAGAACGGGTGGAGCCACGACGTCGAACACGTGGATCCCCTCGAGCAACACCGGGCCCTCTCGTCCGAGCCGCCCTGCGGGCAGCGGATGCTCGGCGGGCTCTGCGGGCACGGGAGGTCGGTGCTGCCGGGCCGCCTCGAGCAGGGTGTCCCGGTCGGGGAAATGCCGATAGAGCGTGGAGCGGGACACGCCGGCGGCCGCTGCGATATCCGCTGCCGGAGGCGTGGACGACTGCTGTAGCAGGCGGCAACCGGCGTCGACGATCTTGCTCCTCGTCCGTTGCGTGCTCGCGCGCCGGCCGGTCATCTCAAACAGTCGACGCGATCGGTGGGTCAATTGCAAGGGCGGCGCGGACCGCGGCCATCGGCAGCGGTCCGCGCCGCGCCATCAGCGCGCGGTGTACTGGGGACGATCGGTCGACGTGGAGCCGACGTCCTGGGCGTTCTGCTGCGCGCTGTCCTTGAGCTCCTGCGCGTGCTCCTGCCCGCTCTCCTTGACCGTCTCCTGCACGCTCTGAGCCGCGTCCTGCGCGACCTGCTTGCCGTGCTCGACGGCCTCCTGGCCGGTCTCCTTGACCTTCTCCTTGACGTCGTCGGCCATGCTGCCGAACCTCTCGTCCTCCATGCGGGTCGACGGGATCAGCAGGCCGGCCACGAACCCGACCGCGACCGCACCGATGGCGAGGCCGAGCGGGTTCTCCTGCGCGACGCTGCGCGCCTGCCGCGCCTTGTCCTTGACCTCGCCGCCGTCCGGCGTGCCGCCGGCGATGCGGTCTTTGACTCCCACGATGCGGTCCTTCGTCCTGGACTTCACGTCGGCCTTGTAGCCGAGCGCATCCACGGTGTCTGACATCTCCGCGCGCGTCTGCTCTATCTCGGCGCGGATCCGGTCGGGTTCTTGGCCCATTGGATGTCCTCCTTCACGGTTTCGACGGTCTGAGGGACCGGCGGCGTCGCCTTCTGCAGCGACTTCTGCCCGGCCTTGGCGAGCACGAGGGCGACGATCGCCCACAGTGCCATCACGATCAGCGCGGCGACCCACGTCGCCATCGCCGTGTCCAGCAGCGCTACCAGCCCGGCGGTCAGCGCGCCCAGCGCGAGCAGCGCCGCGATCGCAGCGCCGCCCAGCATCCCGGCGCCCTTGCCGGCCAGCTTGCCCTTCTGCTGCAGCTCGGCGCGGGCGAGCTCGATCTCCTGGCGCACCAGCGTGGAGGTCTGCGATGAGAGCTCCTTGACCAGCTCGCCGATCGGACGCTCCCGCGGGTCGCCGGTGGTGGCGTTCACGACATCGGCCATGGCTTCAGCGACTCGCGTCGAACGCGGGCGGCGTGGTCGGGACGGCGGGCGTGGTCGGGACGACGGGCGCCGCCGGGGCGACGGGCTCGCGCGGCTCGATGCTCGTGCGCTTCTCGTAGCGGTTGATCGACGAGGCCTTGAGGAAGCGCGAGGCGACGAGCCCGATGGCCACGCCCCCGGCGATGACGGCCCACGGCTGCCGCCGGCCGAAGTCCTCGACGTCGCCGAGGATCCGATCGGCGTCGCTCTCCTTGAGGTAGCTTCCGAGCCGCTCGGCGCGATCGGCCGCCTGCTCGGCCAGCTTGGCCGGCTGGTCCTTGCCCTGCTCGCGCAGGGACTCGCCCACGGCGCGGGCGTCGGACGCGAGACCGCCGACGCGGTGCCCGGCGTCGGTGGACCGCTGGTCGACCTGCGAGCGCAGCTGAGAGCCGGCCTTCTCCTTCGCCTGCCCCGCCGCCTCCTGCGCCTTCTCCTTGGCCTGGTCGGTGGTCGATGACTCGGTCGGTGAGTCGTAGATCTGGGTGCTCATCGGATGTTCCTCTCTGTCAGTGGGTCTCAGAGTCCGGGGATTCCGCCACCGAACTTGCTGAGCAGGTCCTGCGGATCGATGCCGAACTTCGCGAGCAGGCCGGAGTCGCGCTCGGGATCGACCTGGTCGGGCAGCTCCTCGCGAGCCGGCTCGACCTGGTCGCTCTTGCCCTGCTGCTGAAGTAGCTCGAGGATCTTGTCCTTCGGGATTTCCATGGGGAACCTCACGTTGTCGATGGTTGGTAGGTGCTTCAGGCGGTCCGCGTTCGCTGCTTGGCCTTCGGCTCGGAGCGCTCGTCGAGCTGCAGCTCTCGCTCGGCGCCGGGCGTCCCCGCCCCGAGCTGGCGCGACCGCTCGCGCTCGGCGTTCAGCTCCGCGCCGAGCAGGATCGCCACGTTCGTGAGCCAGGCCCACACGAGGAAGATCACGACCCCACCGAGCGCGCCGTATGTCTTGTCGTACGAGCCGAAGTTCGCGACGTAGAACGCGAACGCAGCGGACGCGACGAGCCAGACGACGACCGCGAGGGCGGCGCCGGGCAGGATCGACTTCACGCCGCGCAGCTTGGCGTTGGGCGAGGCGTAGAACAGGAGCGCGATCATCGCCACGACGACGGCGAGCAGCACCGGCCACTTGGCGATATCCCATGCCGTGACCGCCGCCGAGCCAAGGCCCACCGCGGAGCCGACGGCCTCGGCGAGCGGGCCCGTGAGCACGACCGCGACGAGCACGAGCGCGAGCAACAGGACCAGCACAAGCGTCACGAGCATCTGCAGCGGGCGCAGCTTCACGATCGAGCGCCCCTCCTCGACCTCGTAGATCACGTTCGCGGCGCGCATGAACGCACCGACGTAGCCCGACGCGGTCCACAGCGCGGAAGCGATGCCGACGATCAGCATGATCCCCGCCGTCCCGCTGCTCTTCGTGATGGTCTCGATCGGGCCCTTGAACGTCTCCACCGCCGACGCCGGGCCGACCGAGCTCACCACGTCCGTCAGCGCCTTCGTGACCCGGGCAGGATCGAAGACGAGCCCGACGATCGAGACCAGCGCGATCAGCGCGGGGAAGATCGACAGCACGCCGTAGTACGTCAGCGCCGCGGCGCGGTCCGTGAGCTCGTCCTCCTTGAACTCCGTGAAGGTCCGCTTGAGCGTCTGCCCGAGCGAGCTCTTGCGCGCGTGGGCCGGACCTTCCGGCGTGCGGGCGGAGCGCTTCTCGCCGCTGTCCCGCTCGAACCGCGCGCTCACAGGTCTTCGCCGCGGAGGTGCAGGGTGGGGTCCTTCTCGATGATGCTCATTCCGGTCTCCTCTTGGGGTCGAACGAGGCGCTACCCCAGGCGCGCTCAGCGCCAAACCGGCTCGACCGGCGGAGACTCCGTCATGAGACACGTTGCGGGGCAAAAGTCATCCGATGTGCCCCGTTGGCGGGACAACGTGACGCCCCCGAACTCCCGCTTGCCTTTGGGCCAGTGCCGCAGATCACGACCGGCGACAGGACGCTGACTCCGATGCGCGCGGGGCGTTTGGGCGACGACTGCGGCCGGTAGGACGCGCGCAGAACAACTTCTCGAGGAGGACGCGATGGCCGACCCGGTTCCCGCCGGCAGCGATGTATCCGCCGGCACCTACAAGTGCACGAACTGCGGCAACGAGCTGAAGGTCGGCTCGACGACGCACCTGCCCCCGTGCCCGAACTGCGGCAACGGCGACTACCAGACGATCAGCGGCGGGGACTCGGCCCGCGACCCGTATCCCGACTCGACGTGAAGGTCGGGTACTTCCTCTCGTGCGAGGAGTTCGGGCCGCGCGAGCTGGTCGACCAGGCGCGACGCGCCGAGCAGGCCGGCTTCCACGCCCTGTGGATCTCGGATCATTACCACCCGTGGAACGACGAGCAGGGCCACAGCCCGTTCGTGTGGTCGGTCATCGGCGCGCTCGCCGAGGCGACAAGCCTGCCCGTGACCACGGGGGTCACGTGCCCGACCGTCCGCATCCATCCCGCCATCATCGCCCAGGCCGCGGCCACCAGCGGCGTCATCCACCAGGGGCGCTTCCAGCTCGGCGTTGGCAGCGGCGAGGCGCTCAACGAGCACATCCTCGGCGACCGCTGGCCGGAAGCCGAGGTGCGGCTGGAGATGCTGGAAGAGGCCGTGGAAGTGATCCGGCTGCTCTGGCGGGGCGGCCAGCAGAGCCATGACGGGCGCCACTACACCGTCGAAAACGCGCGCGTGTACGACCTGCCCGATGAGCCGCCGCCGGTCCTCGTCTCCGGCTTCGGCCCGAAGGCGATCCGTCTCGCGGCGAAGATCGGCGACGGCTTCTGCACGACGTCGCCGGACAAGGACGCGATCGACCTCTACCGCGCCGAGAGCGGCAAGGGGCCGGTGCATGCCGGCACCAAGGTCTGCTTCATGGACGACGAGCAGGAGGCGATGGATACCGTCCTGCGGCTGTGGCCAAACGAGGGCTTGCCGGGCGAGCTGGCCCAGGTCCTGCCTACGCCGGCGCACTTCGAGCAGGCCTGCGAGCTCGTCACCGCCGAGCACATCGCCTCGCCGATCGGCCCGGACCTCGACAGGCACGTCGTCTCGCTTCAGCAGTACGCCGACGCGGGCGTCGACGAGCTGTTCGTCCAGCAGATCGGACCCGACCAGGACGCTTTCTTCACCAGATGGGCGGACGAGGTCCTCCCACGCTTCACATGACCATCACCCCGGAGGCAGACATGGCAGATCTCACCCCCCTCGACGAGAAGCTCGGCGAGGTCCTCGGACTCGCCCAGGCGGCCCAGGCGGCCACGGAGAAGGTCAGCGGCATGGAAGGCGCCGAGGACTTCGAGGCCGACCTTCAGCGCATGCACGAGCAGGCCGCCGAGACCGAGCAGCGCACCGACGCGCTCGTCGACGGTCTCGAAGGCAAGAAGACCGCGATCCGCGAGAAGGCCCGTGACACCAAGGGCGAAGCCACCGAGATGATGAAGACCTACCTCGGCGGAGAGGACGAGGCACTCGACGGCTTCGAGTTCCTCAGCATGGCCGAGGCCGGCGAGCTCTGCCACTGGGAGATCGTCGAGACGATGTCCGCCACCATCGACGCTCCAGACGTAGACGAACTCGCCACCTGGGCGGTCGGCATCCAGCGTGAGCACATCGAAACCGTCCGCCGCGCCTCACTCGCACTCGCCGCAGAGGAGATCCGGCAGAGCGCCCAGGCCTGATGCTTCAGCACACGTAAGCCGGTCGCCCTAGGAGCGCTCTCCCGCGAGCCCCTCTCCTCGTCGGCACCGCTCACGCGCTGGCAGATCCCCTGCGGACGCGGAAGCGGCATCGACGGCTCCGCGCGCGCCCGTCAGGCCGGCTTGCGGGCGCGGACGATCGCCGAGGCTGCGTACTCGTGCACTCGGTGGGTATCGACGATTTCGATCTCGGTGAGGCCGGCGTCGGCGAGGTAGCGCGTGTATTCGTCGCGGGTCAGCGCGCCGGCGATGCAGCCGACGTACTGGGCCAGGTCGGCGCGGGTGGCGTCGTCCATGTCGGTGTCTGCGATCACGTCCGAGACGGCGAAGCGCCCACCGCGCTTGAGCACGCGGGCGGCTTCGCGGAGCACCTGCGGCTTGTCGGTAGAGAGGTTGATCACGCAGTTGGACAGCACGACGTCAACGCTCTCGGCGGGCAACGGGATGTCCTCGATGTGGCCCTTGAGCCAGTGCACGTTCTCGACCCCGGCCTTGGCCTGGTTGGCCTTGGCGAGAGCGAGCATCTCGTCGGTCATGTCCAGGCCGTAGGCCGTGCCGGTCGGACCGACGCGCCGGGCGGAGAGGAGTACGTCGATGCCGCCGCCCGAGCCGAGGTCGAGTACGGTCTCGCCTTCGTGAAGGGCGGCGACGGCGGTCGGGTTGCCGCACCCGAGCGAGGCCATCAGCGCGGTATCGGGCAGCTCGTCGTGTTCGCCGTCGGCGTACAGCCCGGCGCCGAACTGCTCGGCCTGCTCCTCGCTGATCACCGCGGTGTCCGCGCCGCAGCAGCCACTGGCGGTCGGATCGGTCGTGGCCAGCGCGGCGGCGGCGTAGCGGGCGCGAACCGTCTCGCGCAGCTCGTCCGTGTCGACGGACTGGCCGGTGGCGCAGCCGCACGTGCCTCCGGCGGCAGCCGTCCCGCAGCATGCGGCCTTCTCGCTGGGCTCGCAACAGGTCTGCTGAGCCTCGGGGGCGCAGCACGCAGAAGCGGTCGGATCGGTGGTGTCGAGGGCGGTCAACTCAGCCATGCGGTCAGCTCCTCCAGAGCTTCAGGAAGGACGTAGTAATAGGCCCACAGGCCGCGACGCTCGGAGTCGACGATGCCGGCCTCGCGCAGCTTCTTCAGGTGATGGGAGAGCGTAGGCTGGGCGACGTCGAACAGCGGCACCAACTCGCACACGCAGACCTTGCCGGCGTGCTTTCTGAGCACGTCGACGACCTGCAGGCGGATCGGGTCGCCGAGCGCTTTGGCGACCTCCGCCATCCGGATCGCGTGCTCGCGCTGCACGTCCGGATAGACGACCGGCTCGCAGCACGGCTCACCGGCCGGGCGCTTGGTCTTCGGCGCCAGTTCCAGATCGACAGCCATCGATCTACTTCTATCGATTGAAGTGATGGTTGTCAATGGATAGCATCCGCGGCGACGCGGACCGCCGATGCAAGAGGAGCTGAGCGATGGCAATCCGACTGGCCGATCTCGACGTCGATCTGATCACCAGGGGGCATTTGGAAAAGGGGCTTGATCACCTCGGCGACGAGTTCGCCGGCACGTTCTCGGCCGAGACGGTCGAGCGCTACATGGCCGAGTCACTTGAGGCACTCGGCGGTGCGCGGCTGAAGGATTTCGTGCCGCTGTTCGTGCACCGTTTCGCTCGTGAGCGGTTGCGGGCGCTCGGCCAGGTGGAGGGCACGATCTCCAAGCCGGTCCCCGAGGTGCTGTTCGTGTGCGTGCAGAACGCCGGCCGCAGTCAGATGGCCGCCGCGCTGCTGGATCACTACGCCGAGGGTCGAGTGCACGTGCGCTCGGCGGGCAGCGCCCCGGCCGACCAGATCAACCCGGCGGTCGTGACCGCGATGGCCGAGCTTGGCCTCGACGTCAGCAAGGAATTCCCGAAGCCGATGACCGACGAGGTCGTCCAGGCCGCCGACGCGGTCGTGACGATGGGCTGCGGCGACGCGTGCCCGATCTATCCCGGCAAGCGCTACGAGGACTGGGAGGTCGACGACCCCGCCGAGACCGACCTAGACGGCGTGCGGCGCATCCGCGACGACATCAGCGACCGCGTGCGCCGGCTGCTCGCCGAGGTCACCGCGCCGGTCGGCGCCACGCGCTGACGAACAGGCGCCGCGCACGGGAACGCGCCGATGCAGACCAATCCCTCACCGCCTCACGCGCCGTGGCGGTGATCACCGACAGCGAGCGAGGCGGTCCGCGGCGTGGCCTTCCGGGGCCGTCAGTCCGCGAGCTCGCGCGGGTCGGCGGGCACGTCGACGGCGTGCTCCTTGAGCGCCTCTAGCGGCACCGTGTCCAGCGCCCGCGCGCTCGTCGAGGCCAGGACCACGAACGACGCCGCGCCGTCCTCGTACGCGCGCCGCCAGTTCGCGACCGTCACGCACCAACGATCGCCCGGCACCAGCCCCGGGAAGCCGTACTGCGCCCGCGGAGTGCTCAGGTCATTGCCGATGCCCTGCTGGTGATCGAGAAACTCTGCCGTGACGACGGCGCAGACCAGATGCGTGCCCAGGCCGTGCGGGTCCGGCCGGCAGCGGCCGTCCCGGAAGAAGCCGGTCACGGGATCGCTGCCGCACGGCTCCAGCGGCCCGCCGAGCACGTTGCGCTCACTCACGGCAACAGTATCCACGCTGGGATCGACGCCGGTCCAGCCATCTTGCCGCCGGTTCGGCGGCGTAGGCTTGCGCGATGGGCGCGACGGCGCGCCATGGCTGTCTCGTTGCGGTCGTCTGCTTCTGCGTGGTGCTTGCCGCGTGCGGAGGCTCGACGGATTCAACCGCCGAGCCGGCCGCGCGGACCCCGGCGCCAGCACCTCGCGTGACCTTGACTGCCGAGGAACGGGACATGTGGGCGCCCACGCCGTCCGATCGCTCGTCAGTACCCGTGCTGCTCTACCACGGCGTGGCGCCGATCGGCGGCTTCTCCAAGCGCGCCGACGCCGACTTGGGGATCGACCCGGAGGACTTCGCGAGACACATGACCCTGCTGAACCATGCGGGCTACGAAACGATCACTCTCGACGAGTTCGTCCGGTTCATCAGCCGCGAGCACGTGAGCCTGCCTCCTCGGCCGCTGCTGCTGACCTTCGATGGGGCACGTCTGGACTCCTGGACCGGCAGCGACGGGATCCTCGGCGATCTCGAGCTCAACGCCGTGCTGTTCGTCGATGTCGGGCGCGTGGAAGCGAAGGACCCTGCCTACCTGACATGGAAGGAGCTCAACACCCTGCAGGGCAGCGGCCGCTGGGACGTGCAGCTTCAGTCAGGTACCGGCAACCTGCAGATCCGGTACGGCTCCGCGCCCGGCGACGTGGGCCCGTTCTATGCCTATCGTGGCTCCGAGGAGGTACTCGGCGGCTGGCGCGAGCGGGTGTTCTCGGACATCACCTACGGTGAGGAGCAGCTGTCCTTCCATGTTCGGGGCTACCGACCGCTCGCGTTCGCGCCCCCATATGGGAACTATGGCCAGGCCGGGACCAACGACCGGCGCATCCCACGCGAGCTTCTGGTCCGGCTGCTGCAGAGCTTCGAGGTCGTCTTCACCCAGGATCGCAGCGGCTTCGCGTCCCCGGGTGCGTCCGATCCGCTCGGTCGAATCGAGATCACCCGAGATATCACCGGAGGAGAGCTTCACGCGCTGCTCACGCCAGCGCGCCGCACGAATTGACAAGTGACCAAATGGTCACGTATGCTTCCGACCATGGACGCGGTGTTCAAGGCCCTCGCCGACCCGACCCGAAGGGGTCTGCTCGACGAGCTGTTCGAGCAGGACGGACAGACGCTGAGCGCGCTGGAAGCGCGGTTGCCGATGACGCGCTTCGGCGTGATGAAGCACCTGCGTGTGCTCGAGGAGGCGGGCCTGGTGGCCACGCGACGGCGTGGCCGCGAGAAGCTCCACTTCCTGAACCCGGTCCCGATCCGGCTCGTCCACGACCGGTGGGTGAGCAAATACGCCGAGCCCTGGGCAGCGATGCTCACGGGCATCAAGCGAGAACTCGAGGAGGAGACGATGGAAGCCGTCGACGTCCCGCACCGCGTGCCGCTCAGCCCCGACCCCGAAGGCAAGGGCGCCATGGCGGTGTTCGAGATCTACATCAAGACGACGCCGGAGCGTCTCTGGGAGGCGATCACCGATCCCAAGCTGCGGGCCAAGTACAGCTTCGGCGTCGAGACGCACTCCGACTGGACGGCCGGCTCGAGCTACACGGCCTCGGTCCCCGGCGTCGTCGACATCGCGGCGGGCGAGAACCTCGAGGTCGACCCGCCGCGCCGGCTCGTGCAGAGCCTCAACGCGCTCTGGAGCGACGACGTCAAGGCCGCCGGGACCTCGCGGGTCACCTGGGAGATCCACCCGGTAGGCGACTCATGCCAGCTGACCGTGATCCACGACCAGCTCCCCGAGGGCGCCAACCCGGAGCTCTACGGCGGCTGGCCGATGATCCTCTCCGGCCTCAAGACGCTGCTGGAGACCGGCGAGACGCTCACCACGCCAGGCTCGCTCATGTACGCGCAGGACCAACCCGGCTGACTGAGGTCACTCGGCGAGGTAGACGGCATCAGCGGGAGCGGCCATGACCCGCTCGGCCATCTCGGCCTTGAGGGCGGTGAGGCGCCGCTCCTGCTCGGCCGTTCGCTGCTCGGTACGCGCGAGGTCGACGAACTCGTCGGTGACGAACCCGTCGCGCACGGCGAGCGTCACCTCGCGGTCCCTGTAGGCGAGCACGAAGACGAAGCGCTCGGCTGCTCGTCCACGATCGGGACGGGCCAGTGCGAGGTCGACCGTGTAACGCCCACCCGTCACCGCGCGGAGGACGAGCTCGAACGCGTCGCGCGCGCCAGGGCCGCCGAACGCGGTGCGGACCGCGACCTCGCGCCGTTCGGGCACGCCGTCCGGCGCCAGCAGCGGCAGCGCGCGCTCGAGCACCTTGTAGGCGTGCGCAACCCCGCCCGGCGAGTTGGGTCCGTGGTAGCGCATCAGGTCCGCGAGGGAGAACTCGAGCCGGACCCCTTGGTCGTTCACCGCGAGCGTCAAGCAGTTGCTCCTTCCCGCGATGAGTGACCGCGTAGCGCGGTTGGGGTGCGTCCTGTCTCCGCGCGGAGCACGCGATAGAACTGGGCGTAGCTGCCGAAGCCCGCCTCGAGCGCGGCGGCGAGTGCCGTCGTGCGGCGTCCGTTGCCGTAGAAGGCCATGAAGCGCTCGAGTCGTCGCTGGTTGCGAAACCGGGTGATCGAGACGCCGGTCTGGGCCTTGAAGATGCGGCTGAGGTGCGACGGGCTCAGCCCGGCCGTTCGCGCGAGCGCGTCGAGACCGCCCGCCTCGGGGTCGGCGTGCAGGCACCGCGCGACGGTCTCGACCGCGGGGTGGACGTCGATGCCGGCGACGAGATCCTCACTCTCCAGAAACGCCCGCCAGGCGAAGAGCAGAAGGTATGCGAGTCCGGCGTTCAGGAGCGCGTCGTCGACGTCGCGCAGCTCGCTCAGGAGCGTGCCGAGGTGGGTGGCTCGCTGCGCGTCGAGACGGCGGGAGAACTGGCCGACCGGATCGCGCTCGAGGAGAGGTCGCGCCGGCGCCGTCGTCGCGACGCGGGACACGAGCCCGGGGCGGAACACCGCCCACCACAGCTCGTGGTCCGGGGACTCGTCGACGAGCACGTGGTCCTGACCGGGAAAGAGCCACGTCAGCGTGCGCGGCGTGAGCTCGTAGCGGCGCTCTCCCAGCAGGTAGGTCGCGGTGCCCCGCACCACGAGATTGAGCTCGAGCTCGGCATGCCGGTGAGCGCGCGGTGGACCGTCGGCGGCGAGGTGATGGCCTACACGCCCGTCAGCACCACGCCGGAGCCCCAGATCCTCGGTCATCGCAAGAAACGATAGGAACTCACGCATCCGTGAGAAGACACCGGCGGCGGCTCGCGGGATCCTCTGATCGTCGCCGACAAGGAGAGCAATATGGCCGCGCCAGCCGCGCAGATCACGAACGAGCACGCCCGCCGCTTCGTCGACGACGGCTTCTTCATCCTCGAAGACGTCGTGCCCACGAGCGACCTCGAGGTGCTTCGCCGGGAATGCTGCCGGCTCGTCGAGGAGCGCGACCGCGAGATGGATCGCCACGGCGTCGACAAGCTCGACCTCGACCACCGCGGCCGTCGCTACTTCGTCCACGCCTATGACACGAGCCCGGAGGTCCGGCGGTTCCTGTTCTCAGACCTGATGGCGCAGATCGCCCGCACCGCGCTCGGCGACACGGTCTACCTGTTCAACGAGCAGTACGTCGTCAAGGCCGCCGAGCGCGGGATGCGGTTCGGCTGGCACCAGGACTCGGGCTTCATCGGCTACCCGCACGCGCCGTACCTGACGTGCTGGATCCCACTCGACGACGTCAGCGAGGCCAACGGCACGGTCTCGCTGCTGCCGTACGCACGTGCCGGCACGCGCGAGGTCGTCGAGCACGTCCGCGACGAGGAGACCAACGACATGATCGGCTACTCCGGCGATGACGACGGCGACCCCGTCGTCGTGCCCGCCGGAAGCATCGCCTGCTTCTCGAGCACGGTCTTGCACCGCAGCGGGCCCAACACCACAGACCGCGTCCGTCGCGTCTACGTCGCCCAGTACTCCGCCGAGCCGGTGCTCGACGAGGAGCGGTCACGACCGCGCCACCTTGCCGAGCCGCTGCTCATCGACGGCGAGCGGACGGCCGCCTCGGGCGCCCCTTCGGCCGCCCATGAGGTGCCGCTCGGCCCAGGTCCCATCACACGGTGACGTCAGTCCTCGAGGCGGAATCCGACCTTGAGCGTGACCTGGTAGTGGGCGACTGCGCCCTCGTCGATGTGGCCACGGATCTCCGTGACCTCGAACCAGTCCAGCCCTCGGAGGCTTTGCGACGCCTTCGTGACTGCGCGCTCGATCGCCTGGGTCACGCCGTCGGGCGATGACCCGGTGATCTCGATGGACTTGTAGACATGATCGCTCATGCGGTCTGCATCCCCCGCCGGCGAACGAAGTACGCCAAGGGCTGCATGTCGGTCGGTTATCGTTGCCCGAGGATGCGAAGGTCGCTCTGCGCCGTGGCATGCGTGGCGCTCGTTGCGCTGATCGCGCCGGCCACCAGCTCGGCCGATGTCCTCGGGCTGTACTCGGATCTCGCGTTGCGGAAGTTGCGTCCCGCGCCGCTCGTCCCGACCACCGTGCCGGGCGTGCTGGCTCCGCTCGACAGGAACATCGCGCCCTCGCCGAGCCGGCGCAGGAGTGGCTACGGGGTGCGCATCGCACGCGAGGGGCCGGACGCGATCATCGTGTTGGAGGGCGGGTCGTTCAAGACGGTGAAGGCCGCGCTCCGGGACGGGCGGCGGCTCGGGTTCAAGGCGCGCCGGACGCGTGTGCGCGGGCATCACGGCTACCTGCTGACCCGCCACCTCGGGCCGACGCAGTGGACGCTCCTATGGGTCGAGGACCGCCGCGTCTACACGCTGGCAACGGGCACGCCGCGAAAGGTGTCGCTCAGGAAGCTGCGCCGCACCGCCGCCGGTCTCGAGCACCTCCGGCGGGACTACATGGGCACTCCCGCCGATCCCGAAAACAGCTCGGAGGGGCTCGCGGTGACGACGGAGCACACGGTCACGGCCTACGTGACCTGGGAGGCACAGTGCGTGGCGCCTGACGGGTCGCCCGCGGGGCTTCGGGCGGGCACCGCGCGGGCGACGCTCGTCCGGCACCAGGCGCACGCCTTCTCCTTCGACGTCGGCCGGCACTGGACCGGGAGCGGGCCGTGGAGCGGCAGCGTCTCGGGCACCATCTCCCCCACTGCGATCGCGCTCACCATCCGGGCGACCGGCAGCTTCAGCGGCTCGAACTGCGACAGCGGGCAGCTGTCGTTCGCGCTGGACCGGCGCACTGACGGAACCCCGTAAGAAGACCGCGCGCTCCGCTGTCAGCGGATCGACGGCGCGGTGCAAGGGCGTCGCGGGATGGTGGTCGAACCAACCCGCCAAGCCACGAATCATCGAAGGAGCAAACGATGGTGTACCTCATCGTCGGACTCGACCGCAGTACGTCTGCCCGCTGGCACGACAACGTCATGGCGTCGGACGTGAGCACCGCCGAGGACATCGCTCGCGCTCGCGCCGCCGTGCAGGGCGTTCACCTCGCCGTCGCCGCAGCGATCGGCCCGTACTCGAGCGTCGAGCATGTCGACCCGGCGACGTCCCGTGCCGGAGACCACGCTCGGCGCGAGGCTGCTTAGCGGTCAGGTGACGCGGGCCGGCGCCGGCAGAACGGCGGGCGCGGGCTCGGGTTCGGCCGAGGCCGAGCTCCCAGCCCGGGGCGTCGCGCTCGACGACGGCGACGAGGGCTTCGACGACCTCGGGAGCGAACTGCGTCCCGGAGTTGGACCGCAGCTCGCCGACGGCGACGGAGACCGAGAGCGCCTTTCGGTACGAACGGTCGGTGGTCATCGCGTTGAAGGCGTCGCAGGCGGAGACGATGCGGGCGGCGACCGGGATCTGCTCGCCGACGAGGCCGTCCGGGTAGCCGCCGCCGTCCCAGCGCTCGTGCGAGGCGCGCACGACCACGCCGACGCTCGACAGCAGGCCGCCGACCTGCTGGAGCATCCGCTCGCCCTCGACGGTGTGGGTCTTCATGATCGCCCACTCCTCGTCGTTCAGCGCACCCGGCTTGTTGATGATCTCGTCGGGGACGGCGATCTTGCCGATGTCGTGCAGGAGCGCCCCCATCTCGGTCTCGCGCAGCACGTCCTCGTCGACGCCCAGCTGCTCGGCGACCTGCACCGAGAGCACGACGACGTCCTCCGTGTGATGACCCGTGTACTCGTCGTCCTCCTCGAGCAGGTCGCGCAGCAGCAGCGCGGTCCCGCGGTAGGCGCGGCCGAGCTCCAGGCTGTGCTCGATGCGGGCCTCGCGCTCGCGCTCGAAACCGGTCAGGAGCGGGAACAGCGCCACGACGAGCAGCGCCGCCGCGGGCTCGCCGGCCGCGGCCATGGCGGCGAGGAGCCCGATCGGGGACAGGAGCAGGTCGACGCGCGCTCCGACGCGCAGCTCGCGCCAGATGTCGCGCGTGGTCATGGCGCGATCGCCCATCCGCGCGCGGGCGCCGTACACGAGCCCGTTGAGGGCGACCTGGGCGGCAAGGGCGGCGATGTAGACGGGCCAGTGGCCGAGCTCGGGGAGCTGGGCGCCGGCTGCGACGAGGATGACGGCCGGCCCGACCGCGTACCACGCGTCGGCCACGGCGATGGCGCCGCGCGCGGGGGCGGCGCCGCTGCGCACGGCCTCGACCGTCGCTGACAGGACGATCGCTGTCGCGATCATGAGCGGCACGTACGGGGTCGGGAGCAGCACGAGCATCGGCACGAACACGAGCTGGCTCGGGACGGCGTAGCCGCTGCCGACGGTGAACTCGATCCGATCGGCGACGACGAGCGCGGCCAGGAAGGCCAGCGCCAGCGGGATGGACAGCTCGCGGGCCGGCTCGGCCAGCATCGCCAGCCCCACCGCCGCGGCCATGAACCCGCATGCGAACAGGCCGGTGCCGAGCAGCTCGCGACGAGCCAGCCGCTGCTGGCGCCGCTCCAGCTGCTCCGCTATGCGCCGTTCGGTGGCGGCGTTGAGCTTGGCGGGGTGATCGGACATCCGTTGAGACGGACCTGAGGTCAACGCCTGTTGGATGTTGTCGGCGGCGCCGCTGGACGACTTGAGAAGCAGACATGCCAACCGGAGGGCAATACAAGAGATGAACGGACTCATCCGCCGCGCGGTCGTCGCGGCAGCCGCCACGGTCGCCTCGCTGGCGCTCGCGGCACCCGCGAATGCCGGCATCCTCACGCAGTCGGCCACCGACTGCGGCGACGAGACGCTGACCCACCCGTTCGCCCGCTGGGGCGACCAGGCGAACTACAAGCTCGTTCCGGGCGGCAACTTCGAGAGCGCGAACGCCGCCTGGAAGCTGCAGCGCGGTGCCCGGCTCGTCGCGGGCAACGAGCCGTGGAAGGTTGGTGGCACGGGCCACGCGCGGTCGCTCTCCCTGCCGGCAGGCAGCACCGCCATCTCGGCAACGAGCTGCGTCGGGCTCGCGGAGCCGACCCTGCGCTTCTTCGCGCGCAAGCAGCGTGGGTTGCTCTCCACGCTCGTCGTCTCCGCGTGGGTGAAGACCTCGCTCGGGCTCGAGGTCCCGGTTCCGGTCGGAGTGGTCCTCGGCGACGGCTCGTGGCGCCCGACGGCTCCGATGCTCGTGGCCGCCAGCCTCCTGCCGCTGCTGCCGGGCGACCGGACGCCGGTGGCCTTCCAGTTCACGCCGCTGCTCGGCGACTGGCAGGTCGACGACGTCTACGTCGACCCGATGCGGTACCGATAGCGACGAGCGCGGCCTTCTCGCACTCGCAAGCTCGCGCGAGCGCCCTGATTAGCGTGCGCGCAGCTTCCGGCTGCGCGTGCGCTCCTCCTGCTTCTCGACCACGCTGCCGATCAGGCGCAGGATCTCGGTCGGCCCCGTGGCGCGTACGGTGCCGGACTCGAACGCCTCGCGCCAGTGCCGGATCGTGCCCTCGCGGGCCAGCTCGTTGAAGTGCGAGCGCGGCACCGAGAGGCGCACCTTCGCGTCGGAGGCGATGTCCTTGGTGATCCGTGGACCCGGGACCTCGACGCGGAAGAGCTGGATGTCGCCGCGGCCGCGGAGCTCGAGCTCCATCACGAGCTTCAGCTTCTGAAGAGACGGGACCTCGCGCTGGAAGTTGGCGATGCCCTCTTCGATGAGGGCCTTGGTCTCCGCTGTGGACATGTGACTTAATGTTACTAAGTCCATCCTGTACCGTCACCACGGCGATGCACGCTCCTCCCTCCCCGGCGGTTGCGGCGGTCTTCGAGCCGGTCCAGACGGCGACGACGTTCGAGGAGACGGTCGAACGCCTCGGCACGGCCATCCGGTTGGGGCTGCTCGCACCGGGCGCGCGGCTGCCGCCGGAGCGCGAGCTCGCCGACCAGCTCGGCATCGCCCGCTCCACGCTGCGACAGGCCCTGACGGCGCTGACCGAGAGCGGCCACCTGCTCGCCCATCGCGGCCGCGGGGGCGGGACGTTCGTCGCGGCCGCGCCGCCGCTGACGGGCACGAGCGAGGTCGAGCTCGGCGGCGGCCATTGGCGCGAGGTGCTCGACCACCGCGTGGCCGTCGAGGTCGGCGCCGCGGTGCTGGCGGCCGAGCGCGGCGTGCGCCCCGCCGAGCTGGCCGCGCTGCGCGAGCACGTGGAGACGATGCGTGAGGTCGGCGACTTCGCGATCTACCGCCGGGCCGACGTCTTCTTCCACCTCGGGATCGCCGAGGCGGCCGGCTCCGCGCGCCTGGTGGCGGCGATGACCGAGATCCAGGGCCAGATGGGCGAGCTGATCGCCCACATCGCCCACCCCGTGCCGGTGCTCGAGCAGTCCAACGCCCAGCACGCCCAGCTCGTCGACCTGCTCGAGGCGCAGGACACCTGGGCGGCGGCCCGGCTCGTGCGCGAGCACCTCGAGGGCACCGAACGGGTCCTCGCCGGACTGCTCCGCTAATCAAGGCGCTCGCGCGAGCTTGCGAGTGCGAGTAAGCCGCATACCGTTTCTCGCGCGAGCTTGCGAGTGCGAGTAAGCCGCATACCGTTTCTCGCGCGAGCTTGCGCGTGCGAGTAAGCCGCATACTCTTTCTGCTGTGAGCGCACCCCAGCGCATGCGAGCGTGGGGCATCGGCGTGGCCGCCGGCCACATTGCTCTCGGCGTGGTCGCGACCACCGTCCTGCACGTCCCTGGCTCGGCGCTCTTCTTCGGCCTCTGCGCGTTCGTGAGCGTCGTGCTGTCACAGCTCGCGGCGCCGCTGTTGCAGCCGCGCCGGCGGGACGACGACGACGGCGGTGGCGGAGGCGAGCCGGAGGCGCCTCCGCCGTGGTGGCCCGAGTTCGAGCGCGAATTTCAGGAGTACGCCCAGCGCTTGACATCCGGCCGCCCGTAGCCCTAGCCTGCGCTTCCAAAGGCTGGTTCGTCATACCTTTGGAGAGGGGTCCGGATGGCTCAGCAACCGCAGCACCGCGGGGGCGCCGACTATGAGCAGGTCGGCTCCGACTACATGGAGAAGCGCCAGCTGAAGCGCGGCGCCGCGGGATGGGTCCTGCTCGCCGGCCTCGGGGTGGCGTACGTCATCTCCGGCGACTTCGCGGGCTGGAACTTCGGCCTCGCGGAGGGCGGCTGGGGCGGCCTGATGATCGCCACCGTCCTGATGGCGACCATGTACACGTGCATGGTCTTCGCGCTCGCGGAGCTGTCGTCGACGATCTCCACCGCGGGCGGCGGCTACGGCTTCGGCCGGCGCGCGCTGGGGCCCTGGGGCGGCTTTTTGACCGGCACCGCGATCCTGATCGAGTACGCGCTCGCGCCGGCGGCGATCGTCACCTTCATCGGCGCCTACGTCGAGGCGCTCGACATCGGGATTGACGCCGGCTGGCCGGTCTACCTCGTCTTCTACGCGGTGTTCGTCGGCATCCACCTCTACGGCGTCGGCGAGGCGCTGAAGGTCACATTCGTCATCACCGCGATCGCCGTCGTCGCCCTGCTCGTCTTCATCGTCGCGATCATCCCCGAGTTCTCCACCTCGAACCTGACCGACATCCCGCCCGACGGCTCGTCCGGCTCGAGCGACTTCCTGCCCTTCGGCTGGGACGGCATCTGGGCCGCCTTCCCGTACGCGATCTGGTTCTTCCTCGCCATCGAGGGCGTCCCGCTCGCCGCCGAGGAGACGAGCGACCCCAAGCGCGACATGCCGCGCGGCCTGATCGCGGGCATGGGCGTGCTGCTGGTGTTCGCGGCGCTGATGCTGACCTTCGCCCCCGGCGGCAGCGGCTCGGCCGCGATCCAGGCCTCGGGCAACCCGCCGGTCGACGCGCTGATCGCGGTCGACGCCGGCAGCGGGGTGACCGACTTCGTGAACTGGGTCGGCCTGTTCGGCCTGATCGCGAGCTTCTTCTCGATCATCTTCGCCTATTCGCGCCAGCTGTTCGCGCTCTCGCGCGCGGGCTACTTCCCCCGCGCACTGTCCGTGACCAGCAGCCGCAAGGTTCCGTGGATCGCGCTCCTCCTTCCCGCGGTGGTCGGCTTCCTCTTGGCCGCGTTCTGGGAGGACCAGGGCGCGCGCATCCTCAACATCGCGGTGTTCGGCGCCGCCGTGTCGTACGTGCTGATGATGCTCTCGCACATCGCGCTGCGCTCGCGCGAGCCTGACCTCGAGCGGCCGTACCGCACGCCAGGCGGGACCAAGACGTCCGGCGTCGCGCTCGTGCTCGCGGTACTCGCGGTGGTGGCGACGTTCCTCGTCGACGAGACCGCGGCCTTCATCACCCTCGGCGTCTACGCGGCCGCGGCCGTGTACTTCGGCCTCTACTCCCGCCACCACCTCGTGGGCGCGGCGCCGGAGGAGGAGTTCGCGGCGGTCGAGAGCGCCGAGGCGGAGCTCGCGCACTGATGGACCTCGACGACCTCAGAAAGGCGATCGCCGACGGCACGGTCGACACCGTGCTGCTCGGCTTCGCCGACATGCAGGGCCGACTCCAGGGCAAGCGGCTCGTGGGCTCGCACTTCGCCCACGACGTGATCGAGCACGGCGCCGAGGCCTGCAACTACCTGCTGGCGGTCGACGTCGAAATGAACACCGTCGCCGGCTACGAGATGTCCTCGTGGGAGACCGGCTACGGCGACTTCGAGATGAAGCCCGACTTCTCGACGCTGCGGCCGGTCAGCTGGTTCCCGGGCACCGCGCTCTGCCTCGCGGACCTGCAGTGGTCGGACGGCTCGCCGGTCGTCGCCTCGCCGCGGCAGATCCTGCGCGCCCAGCTCGACCGGCTCGCCGAGCGAGGCTGGAACGCGCTCGCCGCCACCGAGCTCGAGTTCATCGTGTTCCGCGACACCTACGAGCAGGCGTTCCACAAGGCATACCGTGACCTCGAGCCCGGGAACCTCTACAACGTGGACTACTCGATGCTCGGCACCAGCCGGCTCGAGCCGCTGCTCGGGCGGATCCGGCGCGAGATGGCGGCCTCGGACCTTCCGGTCGAGAACTCGAAGGGCGAGTGCAACCTTGGCCAGCACGAGGTGAACTTCACCTACGCGGATGCGCTGACCGCCGCCGACGTCCACCTCGTCTACAAGAACGCCGCGAAGGAGATCGCCGCCCAGGAGGGCATGTCGATCTCCTTCATGGCCAAGTACGACGAGCGCGAGGGCAACTCGTGCCACATCCACCTCTCCCTGCGCGACGGGGACGACCGGCCGGTGCTCGCCGACGACACCGCGGTATTCGAGTCGTTCCTGGCCGGCCAGCTCTCGTGTCTGCGCGAGCTGACGCTGTTCCTGGCGCCCAACATCAATTCCTACAAGCGGTATCAGCCGGGCTCCTTCGCCCCGACAGCGGTGGCGTGGGGACGCGACAACCGCACCTGCGCCTTCCGCGTCATCGGCCACGGGCCGTCTCTGCGGATCGAGTGCCGGGTGCCGGGCGGCGACGTCAATCCCTACCTCGCGCTCTCGGCGCTGATCGCATCCGGGCTGCACGGCGTCGACAAGCAGCTCGAGCTCGAGCCGATCCTCGAGGGCAACGCCTACACGGCCGACAAGCCGCACGTGCCGGACACGCTGCGTCACGCACGTGAGCTGTTCGCGGGGTCGGACGTGGCGCGCGCCGCGTTCGGCGAGGAGGTCGTCGCGCATTACCTCAACAACGCCGACGTCGAGATCGCCGAGTTCGATGCGGCGGTGACCGACTGGGAGCGCTTGCGGGGGTTCGAGCGCCTGTGATGCCGGTGATCGGCCTCTGCACCGCGCTCGAGCGGGCGCAGTGGAGCGTGTGGGACCAGGAGGCGGTGCTCCTCCCCCGCTCCTACGCCGACGCCGTCCAGCGGGCGGGCGCCGTGGCCGTCCTCCTGCCGCCCGACCCGCGCGCCGACGAGGATCCGTCGCCGTGGCTCGACATCGTCGACGGGCTGATCCTCGCTGGCGGCGCCGACGTCGACCCGACCTTCTACGGCGCCGAGCCCGACCCCGAGACGCACGGCACGGTCCCGGAGCGGGACGCGTTCGAAATCGCCCTCGCGCGCGGGGCGATGGAGCGCGACGTGCCGCTGCTCGGCGTCTGCCGCGGGATGCAGGTGATGAACGTGGCCCGCGGCGGGACGCTCATCCAGCACCTGCCGGACGACGTCGGCCACCATGACCACCGACGCTCGCTGGGCTCGTTCGACGACGCAGACCACGACGTGCGCCTCGCGGACGGCTCGCTGGCCATGCGGGCGGCGGGCGAGCCGGTCCATGCCACGAAGTCCCACCACCATCAGGGCGTCGCGAAGATCGGCTCGGGCTTCGAGGTCACGGGCTGGGCCACGGTCGACGACCTGCCCGAGACGATCGAGGATCCCTCGTGCCGGTTCGCGCTCGGCGTGCAGTGGCATCCGGAGGCCGACCCAGCGTCGCAGCTGATCGAGGCGCTGGTCGCCGAGGCGCGGGCGGTGCGGGTACGGTGACGCTCAGCGTCCTCGAGCCGGCCACCGAGCAGGTGCTCGCGGAGATCCCGCGTGCGGGCGTCGAGGAGGCGGACGCGGCGGTGGCGCGGGCGCTGGCCGCCTACCCGGCGTGGCGCGCGGTATCCCCGCCCGACCGCGCGCGGCTGCTGCACCGGCTGGCCGAGGCGCTCGAGTCGCGGCTCGAGGACCTGGCCGTGCTCGAGGCCCGCAACGCCGGCAAGCCGATCGGCGACGCGCGCGGCGAGATGGGGATGGTCGTCGACACCTTCCGCTACTACGCGGCTGCGCCCGAGCGCAACCTCGGGGACACGATCCCGGTGGCCGGCGGGGTGGCGATGACGTTCCTCGAGCCGCTCGGGGTCGTGGCCCTGATCACGCCCTGGAACTTCCCGCTCACGATCGCCTCCTGGAAGCTCGCGCCGGCGCTGGCGGCGGGCAACACCGTGGTGCTCAAGCCGGCCGAGCTGACGCCGCTGACGGCTCTCGAGTTCGAGCGGATCGCGCTCGAGGCCGGCCTGCCGGAGGGCGTCGTCAACGTGGTGGCCGGGCCGGGCTCGACCGCGGGTGCGCGGCTGGTCGAGCACCCGGACGTGGCCAAGGTGGCGTTCACCGGCTCGACCTCGGTCGGCGCGCGAATCGCGGCCGCGGCGGCGGCGACGATCAAGCGGGTGACGCTCGAGCTGGGCGGCAAGTCGGCCAACGTCGTGTTCGCGGACGCGGACCTGCAGGCCGCCGCGGCGGCGGCGCCCGCGGCCGTGTTCGGGAACGCCGGGCAGGATTGCTGCGCGCGCTCGCGGATCCTCGTCGAGCGGTCGGCGCTCGACGCGTTCATGGACGCGCTGGAGGAGGCGGTCGAGGCGGTCCGCGTCGGGGACCCGCTCGACGAGGCGACGGAGATGGGCCCGCTGATCTCGGCCGACCAGCGCGAGACGGTGGCCGGCTTCGTGCCGGCAGACGCGCCGGTCGCGATCCAGGGCTCGGCGCCGGACGGCCCCGGCTTCTGGTTCCCGCCCACCGTGCTGTGCCCGGTGAGCCGCGACGACCGCGCGGTGCGCGAGGAGATCTTCGGCCCGGTCGCCGTGGTGATCCCGTTCCGCGACGAGGCCGAGGCGGTCGCGCTGGCCAACGACACGGTCTACGGGCTGTCGGGCTCGATCTGGACGCACGACGGCGCGAAGGCGCTGCGCGTGGCGCGAGCGGTCGAGACGGGCGTGCTGTCGATCAACGCCAACACCTCGGTCCGGGTGTCGACGCCGTTCGGCGGCTTCAAGCAGTCGGGGTACGGGCGCGAGCTTGGGCCGCACGCGCTCGATCACTACACGGAGGTCAAGTCGGTGTTCTACGCGACATGAGGCGGCTCGACGGCAAGGTCTGCGTGATCACGGGCGCGGCGAGTGGGATCGGCTCGGTGGCCGCCGCGCGCTTCCGCGAGGAGGGCGCGACGGTCGTCGGCGTCGACCTGCACGGCGACATCGGGAACGTGGACCTGGCCCTGGCCGCCGACGTGGCGGACGAGGATGCGGTGCGCGACATGTACTCCCGCGCGCGCGAGGAGTGCGGCAAGCTCGACGTGCTCTTCAACAACGCGGGCATCTCCCCCACCGACGACGCCTCGGTGCTCGACACGTCGCTCGACGCCTGGCAGCGGGTGCAGGACGTCAACACCAAGTCCGTCTTCCTGTGCTGCAAGCACGGCATCCCGCACCTGCTCGACGGCGGCGGGGGCTCCGTGATCAACACGGCCTCGTTCGTGGCGGTCATGGGCGCCGCGACGTCGCAGATCTCCTACACGGCCTCGAAGGGCGCAGTGCTCGCCATGTCGCGCGAGCTCGGCGTCGAGTTCGCCCGCCAGGGCGTGCGGGTCAACGCGCTCTGTCCGGGCCCGGTCAACACCCCGCTGCTGCAGGAGCTGTTCGCCAAGGACCCCGAGAAGGCGGCGCGCCGGCTCGTCCACCTGCCGATGGGCCGCTTCGCCGAGGCACGCGAGGTCGCCGACGCGGCGCTCTTCCTGGCCTCGGACGAGTCGAGCTACGTCAACGCGTCGACGTTCCTCGTCGACGGCGGGCTCTCAGGCGCCTACGTCACACCGGAGTAGCGGCACGACGGGCAGGTCGAGGGCGCCGGTGGTGGCCTCGAACTCGTCGAGCAGCCCGAGCGCCTCGAAGCCCTGCCTGACGCCCTCGAGGTAGCCCTCGGAGACGACGGCGGTCCCGTCCGCGCGGCCGTCGGCCAGGCGCCGGCGCCCCTGCCGGCTGCCCACGTACGCCCACACGGGACCGTCGAGGTCGGTGTCGATCAGCTCGCCGACCTCGCGCCGGTCGTAGTTGCGCTCGCGGCGGTCGAGCGTGGCCAGCTCCTCCTCGTCGATCTCGAGCGCGACGCCGTTGACGTGGGCCCGCGGGTGCGGGCTGATGCTGAGGTAGGCGACGTGCACGGGCGGCTGCTCCCCGGTCTCGGGGTCGACGTAGACCTTGTAGCCGGGAACCGTCTCCCGGTTGTCCATCGCGACGTCCCAGCAGCGGCGATGCCCCTGGAGCCGGCACGGCTCACCGCGTCGGTCGTCCAGCAGTGACCCATAGCCGAACACGTACACCACATCTACGGTACCCCGCGGGCGAGCGATCAGACCTTGTGCCGGCGCAGCAGCGTGCGCCCGATCACCATCCGCTGGATCTCGGACGTGCCCTCGCCGATCAGGAGCAGCGGCGCGTCGCGGTAGAGGCGCTCGATCTCGTACTCCTTCGAGTAGCCGTAGCCGCCGTGGATGCGGAAGGCGTCCTCGACGACCTCCTTGCCGGCCTCGGACGCGAACAGCTTCGCCATCCCGGCCTCGAGGTCGGAGCGCTCGCCGGCGTCCTTCATGCGCGCGGCCTTCAGAGTGAGCAGACGGGCGGCCTCGACCTTCGTCGCCATGTCGGCGAGCTTGAACTGGATCGCCTGGTGCTGGGCGATCGGCTTGCCGAAGGCGCGCCGTTCCTGGGAGTAGCGCAGCGCCAGCTCCAAGGCACGCTGGGCGATCCCGACGCCGCGAGCGGCCACGTTCACGCGGCCCACCTCGAGCGCGTCCATCATCTGCGGGAAGCCGCGGTTGAGCCCGGCCTCCTCGCCGCCGAGCACCATCCCGGCAGGCACGCGGCAGCCGTCGAAGACCAGCTCGGTCGACTCGACGCCCTTGTAGCCGAGCTTCTTGATCTGCGGCGGCACCGTCAGGCCGGGGTTCTCCGCGGCGCCCGGCTCCTTCTCGACGATGAAGCAGGTCATCCCCTTCTGCGGGGTCTCGGACTCGCGGTCGGTGCGCACGAGCACGAAGACCAAGCCGGAGCGCAGCCCGTTCGTGACCCACATCTTCTGGCCGTTGATCTCCCACGCGCCGTCGTCCGTGCGCACGCCGGTGGTCTTGATCGCCGCCACGTCGGAGCCCAGCTCCGGCTCCGAGAGCGAGAACGCGGCGCGGATCTCGCCGGTGGCCATCCGGGGCAGCAGTCGCGAGCGCTGCTCGTCGGTGCCGAACTTCATGAGCAGGTAGGAGCCGATGAAGTGCGTGTTGACCACGCCGGAGATCGAGATCCAGCCGCGCGAGAGCTCCTCGACGATCATGGCGTAGGTCGTCAGGTCGAGCCCCATGCCGCCGTACTCCTCCGGGATCGTGACCCCGAACAGGCCGAGCTCCTTCATCTGCTCGACGATCGGGTCGGGGAACTCGTCCTCGTGGTCGTAGTGCTCGGCCCGGGGCAGGATCTGCTCGTCGACGAACTGACGGACCATCTCGAGGATCGCGCGCTGCTCCTCGGTCTTCTCGTAGAAGGGCGTGGCGACGGCCATGGGCGAAAGAATAGGGTGCGGCCTACCCGCACTCGCAGGGTCGCGCGAGCGCCCTAGCATCACGCTCGTGAACTTCGCCAGTGACATCCTCGAGGCGGCGCCGCCACGCAGCCGGGCTCTGGTCGAGCTGGCGCGCGACGGCTCGCGGCGGGAATGGAGCTTCGGCGAGGTCGCGGCCGAGGCCGGCGCTCTGGCCGCCCACCTCGACGCCCAGGGGCTGCGCCGCGGCGACGTGGTGCTGACGCTGATCGGCAACCGGCCCGAATGGGTCCTGAGCATGGTCGCGGCGTTCCGGCTCGGCCTCGTCGCGCTCCCTTGCACCGAGCAGCTCCGCCCCGGCGACCTCGCGCTGCGCCTGCGGGTCGCCGAGCCGCGCCTCGTGATCGCCGACGAGCGCAACCTCGACACGCTCGAAGCCGCCGGCTGGAACGGGCCCACCCTGACGGCGCCGTGGGAAGCGCTGCCGGACCTGCCGCTTCCGGACGCCGCCGACCTCGCCGCCGAGGACCCGTGCCTGATCGCGTTCACCTCCGGCACCGCCGGGGAGCCGAAGGCGGCCCTGCACGGCCAGCGCTACCTCGCCGGGCAGATGCTGCAGGCCCGCCACTGGCTCGACGTGCGCGCGGGCGACCTCGTGTGGTGCACCGGCGCCTCCGGGTGGTCCAAGTCCGCCCGCAACGCGTTCGTCGCGCCCTGGCTGCGGGGCGCTGCGGCGCTCCTGCACGACGCGGGCTTCGACCCGGGCGAGCGGCTCGAGATCCTCGCGCGCGAGCGCGTCGACCTGCTCTGCATGGCGCCGACCGAGTACCGCCTGATCGCCAAGCGCACGGCGATCCCGGGGCTGCTCGACCTGCGCGCCGCGGTGGCCGCCGGCGAGCCGCTCGACCCCGAGACGCTCGGCCTCTGGCGCGAGGCGACCAACCTGTGGATCCGCGACGGCTACGGCCAGACCGAGACCGGCCAGCTGACCGGCATGCCGCTCGGCATTCCCGCCCGCCCCGGCTCGATGGGCGTCCCGCTGCCCGGTGTCCGGCTCGACGTCGACGACGGGGAGCTGGTCGCCGACCCGTCGTCCGTGCCCACGTTCTTCCTCGGCTATCTGGGAGAGGAGCCGCCCCCGGCCGGGCCGAGCGCGGTGTGGCGAACGGGCGATCGCGTGGAGCGCGACGAGCAGGGCTTCATCCACTTCGTGTCGCGCACCGACGACCTGATCGTCTCCTCCGGGTACCGCATCGGCCCCTTCGAGGTCGAGTCGGTGCTCGGCTCCCACGAGGCGGTGGCGGAGGCGGCCGTGGTCGGCGCGCCCGACGGCGAGCGCGGCACGGTCGTGCGCGCGGTCGTCGTCCTACGCGACGGCTTCGCCCCCTCGGGCGAGCTGGCGCGCGCGCTGCAGGACCACGTCAAGACCCGGACGGCGCCCTACAAGTACCCGCGGATCGTCGAGTTCGCCACCGAGCTCCCGCGGACCGCCAGCGGCAAGGTCGTCCGCGCCGCGCTCCGGAAATGACGAAGGGCCCGCCGGGGGAGCGGGCCCTTCGTGAGGGGTGGCGGATGGCGGTGGGTCAGGCCGCGTCCGCCGCGAGCCGGGATCGCGGGGGGATATGAGGCGATCCTCGGAGGGGGTGCTGCTCCGCAACGTCCGTGTTGCTTGATGAGGACTATGCGACACGCCGGTTGGCGAAACCTTGGCGCGCAGTTGGCGCCCGCTTGGCGGGATAACCGCACCGGCGCCGCCGATACGCTGAGCGGCATGACGACCATGGAGCCCGCCGCCGCCCGCATCGATCGCGACCGCGTGGCCGCGCTCACCGAACGGCAGCGCGCGATCCATCGTGAGCGCACCGCCGCCTCGGGGCGCATGTACGAACGGGCCGCCGCCGTCATGCCCGGCGGCGTGCCGTCCGCCTTCCAGGCCGGCGACCCGTGGCCCGTCTACATCGACCGCGGCGAGGGCGCCCGCGTGTGGGACGTCGACGGCAACGAGTACGTCGACTTCCACAACGGCTTCGGCGTCATGTGCGTCGGGCACGCCAACCCGGTCATCGCCGCGGCCGTGAAGGCCCAGATGGACCGGGGCACGCACTTCGCGGCGCCCACCGAGGGCTCGATCACGGTCGCCGAGGAGCTGCGCCGCCGCTGGGGCCTCCCCCACTGGCGGTTCACGAACTCCGGCACCGAGGCCACGCTCGACGCGCTGCACCTCGCCCGCGCGGCCAGTGGGCGCGACGTGATCGTGAAGATCGAGGGCAGCTACCACGGCCACCACGACTCCGTGATGGTGTCCGTCAAGCCCCCGGCCGAGCTGATGGGCGACCGCGACCGCCCGGCCTCGGTGCCCTACGGCCTCGGCTACCCCGAGGCGCTCACCGACCTCACGCGCGTGGTGCCGTTCAACGACGACGGCGCGCTCGAGCGGCTGCTCGACGAGCTCGAGGGCCAGGTCGCCGGCGTGATCATGGAGCCGGCGATGATGAACGTGAACATCGTTCCGCCCGTGGCCGGCTACCTCGAGCGGGTGCGCGACCTCACCGCCGTGCGCGGCATCGCGCTGATCTTCGACGAGGTCAAGACCGGCGCGGCCGTGGCGGCCGGCGGTGCCACCGAGCTGTACGGCGTGACGCCCGACGTCGTGTGCCTGGCGAAGGCGATCTGCGGCGGCCTGCCCGGCGGCGCGATCGGCATGACCGACGCGCTGGCCGAGCTCGTGGCCGACGGCCGGGTGCGCCAGCAGGGCACGTTCAACGGCAACCCGCTGGTGATGGCGGCCGCCGAGGCGACGCTCACCGAGGTCCTCACCGCCGAGGCCTACGCGCGCCTGCACGCCGCCAACCGCACGCTGATGGAGGGCTGCGAGCGCGTGATCGCCGAGCACGGGCTCCCCGCCCACACGGTCGGCATGGGCTCCAAGGGCTGCGTCGTCTTCTCCGCCGAGCCGGTCCGCGAGTACCGCGACTACCAGACCAAGATCCACCACGACCTATCCGACCTCGCGTGGCTCTACCACATGAACCACGGGATCTTCATGACCCCGGGCCGCGACGAGGAGTGGACGCTGTCGGTGCTCCACACCGACGAGGACCTGGCGCGCTACGTCGAGGTCTTCGCGGCCTTCGCGCGTGACGTGACGGCGACGTCGTAGCCCGGCGCCGGCGGCACGTGGCTCATCGCGTGCTCGGCCATCGCGGTGATCGTCAGGCTCGGGTTGACGCCGACGTTCGCGGGCACCGCCGCGCCGTCGCACACGAGCAGGTTCTCGTAGCCGAACACGCGCTGGCGGACGTCGACCACGCCTGACGACGGGTCGGCGCCGATCGCGGCGCCGCCCAGGATGTGGGCGGTGGAGCCGACGTTGGCCAGCGCCTCCATGAACGAGCTCTGGGCGACGCCGCCGGTGCGCCGCGCCAGCCATTGGGCGAAGTGGTTGGCGACGGGGATGTAGGTCGGGATCGGCCGCTCGGCGTCCTGTTCGGTCTGGAGCCGCACGCCGCCGCGCCACGTGCGTCGCGCGCGCAGCGCGATCGCGTTGTCGAGCGTCTGCATCACGAGCACGATGATCGTCCGGCGCGACCAGCCGCGCGGGTCGAACAGCCGCAGGAACGTGACCGGATGCCGCGCCGCCGCGCGCGCGAGCTTGAGCGGGCGCGTGACGCGCGTGCCGTCGCCGACGAGCACCGTGTAGAGCGCGCTCATCGAGTCCCCGGCCTCGCCGTAGACGACCGTCTCGATGTGCGTGTCGGGGTCGGGGTAGATCGATCCGGTGATCGCCACGCGGCGCGTGATGTCCGGCGCTCCCGGCGGGAGCGTGACGGCGAGGATCGCCTCCGAGTTCGTGCGCACAAGCTCGCCGACGCGCTTCGAGAGCCGTGGCAGCGACGCGCCGGCGAGCAGCCGGTTCGTGCCGAGCGCGCCGGCGGCGAGCACCACGCCGCGCGCCGTGAACGTCTGGCGGCGCCTGCGCAGCCACGCGCCCGGGCGCTCGGTCACGACCTCGTAGCCCTCCGAGCCGTCCGGCGCCCCGAGCGGCCGGACGTCGACGACCATCCGCTCGGGCACCACGTCGGCGCCCGCACGCTCGGCGAGCCACAGGTAGTTCTTGACCAGCGTGTTCTTCGCCCCATGCGGGCAGCCGACCATGCAGCGCCCGCAGCGAAGGCAGCCGGTGCGGTCCGGCCCGTCGCCGCCGAAGTAGGGGTCGGGGACGGTGCGCCCGCGCTCGCCCAGGAACACGCCGACGCGCGTCTTCGCGTACGTGTCCTCGACCCCGATCTCGCGCGCGTACTCGCGCAGGAGGTCGTCGGCGTGGTCGTCCTCGTCGTAGGCGATGACCCCGAGCATCCGCTCGGCCTCGTCGTAGCGCGGCGCGAGCGTGGCCTCCCAGTCGGCGAGCTCCGCCCACTGCGGGTCCTCGTAGAAGCGCCGCCGAGCGCGGTAGAGCGTGTTCGCGTAGCCGAGCGACCCGCCGCCGACGCCCGCCCCGGTCGCGATCGTGACGTGCTTGAAGATCGTCAGCCGGAAGATCCCTCGCATGCCCAGACGCGGCGCCCAGAAGTAGCGCCGGACATCCCACGTCGAGCGCGGCAGCTCGTCGTCGGCGAACCGCCGCCCGCACTCGAGCACCCCGACCGAGTAGCCCTTCTCGCGCAGGCGCAGCGCGGACACGCTGCCACCGAAGCCCGAGCCGATGACCAGCCAGTCGTAGTCGTGGGCCATTCGCCGGGCCAGTCTACCGGCGAAGATGACGGAGGCGTCAGGTTTGCGTGCCGGTCAGGCGACGAGCGCGAGCGCCGGTGCGGGCACGGCGGCGCGAGCGGCGGCGATGAGGCTGTCGAACAGCGGGGCGTGGTCCGACCGGTGGGTGAGGACCTCGGGGTGCCACTGCACGCCGAGGCAGAACCGGGCCGCGGGGTCCCAGACCGCCTCGACCGTCGCGTCGGGAGCGCTGGCGCACACCGCGAGGTCCGCGCCCAGGCGGTCGACGGCCTGGTGGTGGTAGGAGTTGACCTCGAGCTCGGCGGCGCCGCTGAGCCGGTGCAGCAGCGATCCGTGCGTCACGGCGACGCTGTGGGTCGACGCGAACGGCCGCTCGCGCTGGCTGTGCTCGAGCTCGGTGAGGTCGGGCAGGTGCTGATGCAGCGTGCCGCCGCGCGAAACGTTGAGCGCCTGCATCCCGCGGCAGATCGCGAGCACGGGAAGGTCGCGCTCCGCGGCGCCCGCGAGCATCGCCAGCTCGTACTCGTCGCCCGCGCGGTCGACGTCGGGCCCGAGCTGCGGGTGCGGGGCGTGGCCGTAGACCGCGGGGTCGAGATCGGGACCGCCGCTGAAGACCAGGCCGTCGAGGCGGTCGAGCAGCGCCGCGGTGTCGTCGACGAACCCGTGCGTGGGCACGACGACCGCGATCCCGCCCGCCTCCTGCACCGCCTGGGTGTAGGTCAGCCGCAGCGCCAGCCGGTGCGGAGCCAGGTCCCGCTCCTGCCGCCCGCGCGCGAGCGCCCAGGCCGGCTCGGCCTCGGCGCGCAGCTCGTGCGTGACCACGCCGATGAGCGGCGGGGCGGTTGCGGGGATGGGGGAACCGGAGCGCAGAATGGTCCGTGCAGCATCGGGGCTGGGACGCCTCTGCGCCATCGGGCCTCCCGGCGAGCGCGCGTACGGCTCGCCACGCGAGCCGCGGGTGGCTAGCCGCCCGAGACGGCGGGCGTTGACGACTCAGCAGCAGCGCGCGCGAGGGTTGGCCTCGCGCTCGTCCTGACGGCGACGTTCGTACTCGCGGCGCGCCATCACGGGCTGGCCCGGATGGTCGCGCCGCATATGCGCCACGTAGCGGTCGTAGCCCGACTCGCCCGAGACCTCGCGCAGGTACCACCGCACGCCGGCGGCGGCCCGCCGGAAGGTCACGGTCCGCCTCCGGTCCGCGTGGTCTCGCGCTCGTCGCGCAGGAAGCGCCCGTCGCCGCCGGCCATCACCGCCCGCTCCTCGGCCGTCGGGAACAGGCCGGCGGGAGCGCGGAGCTTCGAGGGGACGTACTCGGTCTCCGTCGTCGGCAGCGGCGCGCGCGCGCGGATCGCCTTGAACCAGATCCGCGAGGCGTCGAGGATGACGACGATGATCAGCGCCGCGAACAGCGCCGCGAGGATGCCGTCGACGGTCGAGTTCGTGACGACCGCGTTCATGTCGTCGACGTTCTGGGCGGGCGGCAGCACCTCCCCGGCGTCGAGCGCGTCCTTGTAGCGGTCGCGCTGGGCGAAGAAGCCGATCGTCGGCTCGCTCGAGAACACCTTCTGGTAGCTCGCGGTGAGCGTGACGGTCGCGTCCCAGGCCAGCGGGATGCCGGTCACCCACGCCCACTTGAGCTTGCCGGCCTTGATCAGCAGTGTCGTCCCCACGGTCAACGCCACCGCCGCCAGCAGCTGGTTGGCGATGCCGAACAGGGGGAACAGCTGGTTGATCCCGCCGAGCGGGTCCGTGACGCCCGTGTAGAGGAAGTAGCCCCAGGCCGCGACGACGATCGCGCTCGTGAGGTACAGGCCGGGCTTCCAGCTCACGCGCCCGATCGGCTTCCAGATGTTGCCCAGCGTGTCCTGGAGCATGAAGCGCCCGACCCGCGTGCCCGCATCCACCGTGGTGAGGATGAACAGGGCCTCGAACATGATCGCGAAGTGGTACCAGAAGGCCTTCAGCCCGGCCCCCGTCGCTCCCGCGAAGATCTCCGACATGCCGATGGCGAGCGTCGGCGCGCCGCCGGTGCGCGCCACCAGCGACTCCTCGTCGACGTCGGCGGCCGCCTGCGAGAGCTCGCCCGGGCTGATCGCGAAGCCGAGGTCGTTGACCGCCGCGGAGGCCGACTGCACGGAGTCGCCGACCACGGCGGCCGGTGCGTTCATCGCGTAGTAGAGGCCGGGGTCGATGATCGAGGCGGCGATGATCGCCATCACAGCCACGAACGACTCCATGAGCATCGCGCCGTAGCCGATGAAGCGGACCTGCGACTCCTTCTCGATCATCTTCGGCGTCGTGCCGGAGGCGATCAGCGAGTGGAAGCCCGAGAGCGCCCCACACGCGATGATGATGAACACGAACGGGAACAGCGACCCGGCGAACACGGGTCCCTCGCCGTTGGAGGCGAACGGCGTCACGGCCTCGTTCTGCATCACCGGCAGCGTCACCACGATGCCGACCGCCAGCAGCGCGATGGTGCCGATCTTCATGAACGTCGACAGGTAGTCGCGCGGGGTCAGCAGCATCCACACCGGCAGCACCGACGCGAGGAAGCCGTAGCCGATCAGGCAGAAGGTGAGCGCCTCGGGGGAGAGCGTGAACGTGTCGGCCAGCGAGGAGTCCTGCACGAAGCCGCCGGCCACGATCGCGAGCAGCAGCAGCGTCACGCCGATCGCGGTCGTCTCCATGACGCGGCCGGGCCGCATCACCCGCAGGTAGAAGCCCATGAACAGCGCGATGGGAATGGTCATCGCCAGCGAGAACGTGCCCCACGGCGACTCGGCGAGCGCGTTGACCACGACCAGCGCCAGGACGGCCAGCAGGATGATCATGATCGAGAAGACCGCGATCAGCGCGGCGGCGCCGCCGACCGGGCCGATCTCGTCGCGCGCCATCTGGCCGAGGCTCTTGCCGTCGCGGCGCATGGAGAAGAACAGCGTCACCATGTCCTGCACCGCGCCGGCGAAGATGACTCCGACGATGATCCAGATCGTGCCCGGCAGGTAGCCCATCTGGGCGGCGAGCACCGGCCCGACCAGCGGCCCCGCTCCCGCGATCGCCGCGAAGTGGTGGCCGAATAGGACGCGGCGGTCCGTCGGCTGGTAGTCCATGTCGTTGTCGAGGCGCTCCGCGGGCGTGGCCCGCGTGTCGTCGACGCCCAGCACCTTGCGCACGATGAAGCGCGCGTAGAAGCGGTAGGCGATGAAGTACGAGCCGAGCGCCGCAGCGATCAGCCATGCCGCCGAGATCTGCTCTCCGCGCACGAGGGCGATGACGCCCCATGCCACGGCACCGACGACCGCCACCAGCGTCCAGATGGCGATCGAGCGCTTGCGCGACCTGGTCCCCATGAGTGCTCCCCTCCCTAGTCGGGCCTCCAGGGCCGCATCCCCGCCGGGCGAGCGTGTGAAACGCCGCTAATGCAGCACGCGGGTCTCGTAGCCCGCGTCGCGCATGCCCTGGACCACGCGCTGGGCGTGCTCGTGCCCGCGCGTCTCGATCACGAGCTCGACCGCCGTCTCGCGCACGTGCAGGTCGAGCCCCTCGCGCACGTGCGCGACGTCGACGATGTTCGCGCCGGTGTCGGCCACCCGCACGAGCAGCTGGGCGAGGTTGCCGGGCCGGTCGGCGAGCCGGGTGAGCAGTACCAGGCGCCGCCCGGCCTCGGTCTCGTGGCGGCGGGCCACGGAGGCGAGCAGGCCCGGATCGACGTTGCCGCCGGAGAGGACGGCGACCGTCGTGCCGCCGCCGCCCGCCGTCACCTGCCCACCGAGCAGCGCGGCTACGCCGACGGCTCCCGCGCCCTCGACGACGAGCTTGCAGCGCTCCATGAGCACGACCATGGCCTCGGCGACCGCGTCCTCGTCGACGACCACGATCCCGTCGGCGTAGCGGGAGATCAGGTCGAGCGTGAGGTCGCCCGGGCGCTTGACGGCGATCCCGTCCGCGATCGTGAGCACGGACGGCGCCGGCACCGGCTCGCCGCGGCGCAGCGACTCGGGATACGGAGCGCAGGCGGCGACCTGGACGCCGATGACCTCGACGTCGGGGCGCGCGGCCTTGACCGCGATCGCGACGCCGGAGCACAGCCCGCCGCCGCCCACCGGGACGACCACGCGCGTCAGGTCGGGCACTTCGTCGAGCAACTCGAGGCCGAGCGACCCCTGGCCGGCGACGATGTCAGGGTCGTCGAACGGGTGCACGAAGGCGAGCCCGCCGTCGCGCGAGCGCTCATGCGCGAGGGCCAGGCAGTCGTCGACCGAGCCGCCGCCGATGCTCACGATCGCTCCCTGGCCGCGAGCGGCCTCGACCTTGGCCAGCGGCGCGTCGTCGGGCACGAACACCTCACAGGTCACGCCGCGGACGCGGGCGGCGGCCGCGAGGCTCTGGGCGTGGTTGCCGGCCGACGCGGCGACCACCCCGGCGGCGCACCCGCGGTCGCCGAGGGCGGCGAGCTTGGCCGCCGCGCCGCGCAGCTTGAACGAGCCCGTGCGCTGCAGGTTCTCGGCCTTGAGGGCGACGACGCCGCCGGCGCGCTCGGAGATCGTCCGCGACGACAGCACCGGGGTCCGCCGGGCGACCGCGTCGACCGCGGGGCGTGCCGCCGCGACGTCGGCGGCGCTCACCCCGCTGCGCGCATCCGTGGCCATCAGGCCAAGGATGCTACGGACGATCAGAGATCGGGGCTGCGGGGCGGGCCACCCGCGCGCGGCGTTGCGGCCGCCTGACCTTCAGCTCCTTGGCGAGGAAGAACGAGCCGATCACGAACAGGGCCGAGCCGAGCTGGGCGCCGATCGTCTCCCACGTGGGATAGACCCCGAACCAGAGGCCGAGCCAGTACGGCAGCTCGGAGTCGAGGCTCGTGATCGGCAGCCAGCCCGTGCCCTGCATGGTGCGCGCGGTCTGCCCGACCATGACGACGAGCACGAAGCCGATCATCACGCCGGTGTAGACGAGCATTCGCTTGTAGGGAAGCTTGCGCTGGAGCGCGAACGTGGCGACCGCAACAGCGAGCGTCATGGCCAGGCCGAGCCCGGCGCCCTCGAGCACGGCCACCGTCCCGGCCGAGAGCTGCAGCGACTGGAGGAAGAGAACGGTCTCGAACCCCTCGCGGTAGACGCTGGTGAGGCCGAGGATCGCGAGCCCGACGGCCTGAGCACTCAGGAAGCCGAGTAGTCCGCCGCGGTCGATCCTCTCGAGCGCGCGGCGCCGCCGGTGGAACTTGGCGATCCACTCACTCCAGTAGACGCGGTGGAAGAACCAGTTGGTGATGAGCAGTAGCACCCCGACCGCGATCAGGCCGACGACGGCCTCGAGCTTCTCGCCGTACTGATCGAGCGAGCGCAGCAGCGTCTGGGCAAGCGCCCAGGTGACGGCCGAGGCGAGCAGGCCGAGCCCCGCACCCACCAGGACGGGACGGCGGAGCCCTCGGCGCGCGCCGACGAACGAGGCGGTGATGGCCGCGAGGATGAGCACCGCCTCGAGGCCCTCGCGGAACACGATGATGGCCGCGTTCGTGACCACCGTGGCCCGACTGGCGCTGTCCCCGAGCGTGGCGGCCGAGTCGGCCAGCTTGGCGTCGAGCGCGAGCCGGTTCTCGCGCACCTCGCGCCGCGGCGCCTTCTCGGCGATCAGCCGGGCGAGGCCGGGCTGGCCGGACGCGCCGAACCAGATCAGGCCCTCGACCTCGAGCGCGAGCCCCGAGTCGAACGCCTGCAGCCGCCGCTCGGGGCCGAACTCGAAGAACGCGTACGCCTCCAGGCGCGCCTGCTCGGCCTGCCGGTGCTCACCGGCCCCGACGGCGGCCTCCATGCGGTCGAGCGTGAGCGCGATCAGGTCGTAGTCGGACTCCTCGCTGGGCTCGGTCCAGGCCTTGGGCATCGGTGCGGTGAGGCTGGCCTCGACCCGGGCCGCGAGCGCCTCGACCTCGTCGGCGCCGGCGACGTCGTCCGGCGTGCGCGTGGCCTGGTCGACGATGGCGCCGAGCCGCTCGAGGTCCGCAGCGCCGGCCCCCGTGCGCTCGGCGTCGCGCTTGGCGAGCTGGTCCTGCAGGTCGGCGAGCGCCGCGCGGGCGCCGCCGTGGAACGCGACGGCCTCCTGGATCTCGAAGTCCTTGGTGACGCGGCCGTCGCTCACGCCGCGCTCGTACTCGACGGGCACGAGGGCGAGGAAGCGCAGGAGCTGCTGCGCGCGGCGGGCGGCCTCCGCGCCGGTCAGCGGGGCGGCCGTGAAGCCGTTGAGGGTGGCGGCCGCTCGCTCGCGGGCCGCAGTGAGGTCGCGACCCGCCACGGCGGCCTCGCTGAGGGTCGCGAACGCGGCGCGCGCCCGTGCCACGGCGGGCGCGCCGCGATCCTCGGCGTAGCGGGCGGCGAGGATCGCGAAGTAGCCCTCGGCCTGCGCGGCGGCCTCGGCACGCCGCACGGGAAGGTCTCGCTCCTGACCGGCGGCGACGTCGTCGAGCAGCTCGCGGAGCCGCGCCTGGTAGGCGTCGAGGAGATCCTTGCCGACCGCCTGGCGCGCCTCCGCGGCGGGCAGGGTGCCTGCTGCCAGGCGGGTCAGCGCCTGCGTCGCGTCGGCTCCGGGGCGGGTGAAGCGGGTGGCGGTGCGGAATTCGCGCACGAGCAGCCACGCCTGCGCTTCCTGCACGTCACCGCGCGCCGTGGCTTCGAGCGCGGCCGTGAACGCCTCGCGGAAGACGGCCGCGCGCGCGGCGCCGCGCGCGGCGGCCAACGCGACCTCGTCGCCTCGGGCGGCGGCATGCTCCGCATCGCGCAGCGCCGCTCGCACGCCCGCCGCTTGGCCGCCGTACTCGCGCCGCGCGCGCCGGACCGCCGCGGCGGCGCTGTCCGGCGAGCCGAGGATGAGCTGCGCCTGCGCGTCGAAGAGCTGTCGCCGGAGCGTTTCGGCGGCCTTCCACGGCGGCGCCGCCGCCGCGGCCGCCGGAGGCGCGACGGTGAACGCCGTCGCGGCGGTGAGCGCGACGACGAGCGCCCACCGGCCCCTGATCACGTGGCGAGCTCGATGTCGAGCCGGCCGGCGGCCTGGGAGATCTGGCCCGCGATCGCCTCGGCGCGCGTCTGGGCCTCGCTGCCCAGCGTGTCGGCGTCCTGCGCGTCGAACCGCTTCCCGTCGCGCTCCTGGTCGCGCAGGCCGGCCGCGAAGTCGCGGAGCGCCTTGAGGTCGTTCGCCGTCTGTCGCGCCTGCGCCGGATCTGCCTCCGCGATGCTCGGCTTCACGTTGTCGTAGACCAGCACCAGCCCGCCCAGGATGTCGGTGATGTCCTGGAGCCGCGAGGCGACCACGAACGCCTTCTCCGTCGCCTTCTCCCCGGCCACGAAGCGAGAGCTCTTCCACGCCTCGAAGTACTCGGACATCGTCGGAGTCATGACCACCAGCGCGGTGAGCGCGTCCTGGAGCGTCGGCTGCCAGGCCTCCGCGGCCTTGGCGAGCTCGGCGGCCGTCTTGTCGAACTCGCGCGCCGCGGCAACGTAGAAGCCGGCGTCGGGCACCGCCTCGCCGAACTGCACGCGGCCGTCGCCGTCGAGGTCGGGCTTGACATCGGGCGCCGCGAACCTCGGCTCGGTGCCGAACAGTGAGGTCTCGATCAGGTAGTTGAGGTTGCCCGGCTGCTCGAAGCTGCGCCCGTCCGGCGTCCGGAGGCTGAACGGGACGGCGTTCTCGGGATCCGAGGCGTCGCCGCCGGCATCGATGATGACGTCGTAGTCGGCCAGCGACGGGACGCCGGCCACCACGCCCTCCATCTCCTCGTACGCGGGGTTGGCACGGCCGAACGCCTTCTGGCTGCCGGTGACGAGCCGGCGGAGCTCGGCCCGCTGCTCGCTCAGCAGCCGGTCGTAGTCGAAGCCCGCCTGCTCGGCCAGCGTGTGGTAGGCCTCCGCGTTCTCGCGCAGCGTGGTGACCTCACCCTGGAGCTGCTCGGTGTGGTCGAGCAGGAACGTCTTGACCGCGGCCAGGTCGGCGCTTCGTGCCGCGGGCTGGTCGGTCGTCGTCTCGTCGCTCCCGCCGCAGCCGGCCACCGCCGACGCCAGGAGCAGTGCCGTGAAACTCCCTCGTCTCCACATTTAGGGCACCCTAACACCAACTGCTGCGGTGTGATTTCCTCAGACTTGGCTGAGAACTGCCGATTGACGGGGCGTGAGCCTCGAGTCGTCCCTCGCGCGCGTGGCTGCGCTCCAGACGTGGACCGCTCCGCCCGCCGCGCCGCCCGTGCAGCCGGCGACCACCAGCCCGACGTTCGCGGCGACCCTCGCCCAGGCCGTCGGCCCGGCCTCGCCGCCGGCAGGGTCGTACGCCCACCTCTCGGGCGACCTCGACGCCAACCCCGAGCTGCTGGCGCGGCTCGAGCGGCTCGCGGCGTCGCGCGGCGAGACGTTCGAGGTCACGAGCGGGCTGCGCACGACCGCGGAGCAGCAGGCGCTCTGGGACCGGCGGGCGACGAACCCCTTCCCCGTCGCCCGCCCCGGGACCTCCCTGCACGAGCACGGCAACGCCGCCGACGTGACGGTCGGCGGACGGCCGATCCAGGACGTGGTCTCACGCGACGAGCTCGTCCGCGCGGGCATCGCGCCGCTGGCCGGCGACGCGGTCCACGTCGAGCTGCCCGCTGATCAGTCGGGGAGCGCCAGGACCATGTCGATCTCGACGTCGGCGCCGAGCGGCAGCGCCGCCACGCCGATCGTGCTGCGCGCGGGCGGGTCGCTGGTGAAGTACGCGCCGTAGGCCTCGTTGACGTCCTTGAACGCCGAGATGTCGGTCACGTAGATCCCGACGCGGACGGCGTCGGCGAGCTCCGCTCCGGCGGCCTTGGCGACCATGGCGAGGTTGTCGAGGCAGCGCCGGGTGCGGTCGGCGATCGAGCCCTCGATCAGCTGGCCCGTCTCCGGGTCGACGGGCGTCTGGCCCGAGAGGAAGACGAGGCCGTTGGAGACGACGGCGTGCGAGTAGGGGCCGGCGGCGGGCGGGCCAGGATCCGCGGTGATGGTTTCGCGATGATGGGACATGGCAACGGATCCTAAGGCGCTCGCACGAGCTTGCGAGTGCGAGTAAGCCGCACAATCAGTCCCGCGCGAGCTTGCGAATGCGAGCAAGCCGCATACTCAATCCTGATGAACCGCTTGGCCGAGGAAACATCGCCGTACCTGCTCCAGCACAAGGACAACCCCGTGGACTGGTATCCGTGGGGCGGGGAGGCGCTGTCCCGCGCCCGTGACGAGGACCGGCCGCTGCTCGTCTCGATCGGCTACTCGGCCTGCCACTGGTGCCACGTGATGGAGCGCGAGTCGTTCGAGGACCCGGCCGTGGCCGCGCTCATGAACGAGCACTTCGTGTGCGTGAAGGTCGACCGCGAGGAGCGCCCCGACGTCGACGCGATCTACATGGACGCCGTGCAGGCGATGACGGGCCACGGCGGCTGGCCGCTGAACGCCTTCCTCACGCCGGACGGCGTGCCGTTCTACGCCGGCACCTACTACCCCCCCGCGCCGCGGCAGAACATGCCGAGCTGGCCCATGGTGCTCGAGGGCATCGCGCGCGCGTGGCGTGAGCAGCGGGACGAGATCACCGGCTCGGCCGGCCGCATCGTCGAGCGCCTGCGCGCCTCGGCGGCCATCGAGGCGCCCGACGCCGAGCTCGACCCGGCGTCGCTCGACTCGGCGCAGGCCGTGCTGCGCCGTACGTACGACGCCGACTGGGGCGGTTGGGGCGGCGCGCCGAAGTTCCCGGCCGCCTCGGTGATCGAGTTCCTGCTGCGCCGCGGCGAGCGCCAGATGGCGCTCCACACGCTGCGCCGGATGGCCACCGGCGGCATGTACGACCAGGTAGGCGGCGGCTTTGCGCGCTACTCGGTCGACAACCGCTGGCTCGTCCCGCACTTCGAGAAGATGCTCTACGACAACGCGCTGCTCGCGCGGGCGTACCTGCACGGCTTCCAGGTCTCCGGCGAGCCGTTCTTCGAGCGCGTGGCCCGCGAGACGCTCGACTGGGCGCTGCGGGAGCTGCGCCAGCCCGAAGGTGGCTTCGCAAGCGCGCTCGACGCCGACTCCGAGGGCGTCGAGGGCCGCTTCTACGTGTGGCGGCTCGACGAGGTGCGCGCCGCGCTCGAGCCGGAGCTCGCCGCGACGGCGATCGAGCACTTCGGAATGACCGAGGCGGGCAACTTCGAGGGCGCCAACATCCCCGTGCGCGCCACGCCCGACCCCGAGCGGCTGGCCGAGATCAAGGCCGGCCTGCTCGCCGCGCGCGAGCAGCGGGTGCGCCCCGGGCTCGACGACAAGCGGCTGACGGCCTGGAACGCGCTGATGATCTCGGCGCTGGCCGACGCGGGAGCGGTGCTCGGCGAGCCGCGCTACCTCGAGGCGGCCCGCGCCGCCGCCGACTTCGTGGGCCGCGAGCTGCGGAGCCCCGACGGCCGGCTGCTGCGCACCTACAACCGCGGCAGCGCGCACCTGAACGCGTACCTCGAGGACCACGCGTTCCTGCTCGAGGCGCTGCTGACGCTGTACGAGGCGACCTTCGAGCCGCCCTGGTTCGCCGAGGCGGTGCGAGTCGCCGACGAGATCCTCGACCGCTTCGCCGACCCCGAGCGCGGTGGGTTCTTCTCCACCGCCAACGACCACGAGCCGTTGATCGCCCGCCGCAAGGAGCTCGAGGATGCGCCGATCCCGTCCGGGTCGTCCGCCGTCGCATTCGGGCTCCTGCGGCTTGCCCGGCTCACGGGCGAGGCGCGCTACGAGGACGCGGCGCTCGGCGTGATCCGGCTCCTGCATACGGTCGCGCCCCAGCACCCGAACGCGTTCGGCCACCTGCTCCAGGCGATCGACTTCCACCTCGCCGACGTGCGCGAGGTAGCGCTCGTGGGGCCGGACCGGGAGCCGCTCGAGCGCGTGGTGCGCGAGGCGTTCCGGCCGCACCTCGTGCTCGCCGGCGGGAGCCCGGGCAGCGCCGGTGCCGCCGAAGGCGAAGCCGGTGGTCGGAGCGTGCCGCTGCTCGAGGGCCGGGCCCCGGTGGAGGGCCGCGCCGCCGCGTACGTCTGCGAGCGCTTCGCCTGCCTGCGCCCGGTCACCGAGCCGGACGAGCTGCGGGCCCTGTTGGCGCGCGACTGATCGAAACAGTGCGGGCAGCCGTACCAGCCCGGAGCCAACGTTCCGGTTAAGTCCCGCCCACCCTCCCCATGTCCAGACTCCTCACGCTCCCAACGGGCCGCCGTGCGAAGTGGGTTGTGGCCGCCGTCTGGCTGCTGGCCATGGTTGGCGCCTTCGCCGCCGACCTCCCGGGCAAGTACGCCGACGCGGAGAACAACGAGTCGACGTCCTTCCTGCCGAGCGACGCCGAGTCGACCAGGGCGCTCGCGGTCACGGAGGATCTGCAGGGCGGAGAGCAGGCGGCGGTCGTCGTCGTCTACCGTCGCGAGGGCGGGCTGACGCCCGCCGACCGCGAACACATCGCGGCCGATCGCCAGGAGCTCAACGAGGCCGTCAAGAAGTACCCCCAGGTCACTCCCTTCGCGGAGCCGCAGTTCTCCCCCACGGAGGACGCCGCGCTGCTCATCGGCAACATCACCGGCGACGGGGAGTCCGAGACGATCCTCGAGCCGATAGACGAGATCCGCGAGCGCGTCAGCGACCCGGGGGGCGGCCTCGAGGTCAAGGTGACCGGGCCCGCCGGCTTCGCGGCGGACGCGATCAAGGTCTTCGAGTCGATCAACGGCACGCTGCTGCTCGCCGCCGTTGGCATCGTCTTCTTCCTCCTCATCCTCATCTACCGCAGCCCGCTGTTCTTCTGGATTCCGCTGCTCGCCGTCGGCTTCGCGGAGATCGCCACCCGCGCCGTCGGCTACGGACTGACCGAGCTCGGCGTGACCGTCAACGGTCAGTCCTCCTCGATCCTCTCCGTGCTCGTGCTGGGCGCGGGCACCGACTACGCGCTGCTGCTCGTCTCGCGCTACCGCGAGGAGCTGCGCAAGCACGAGGACAAGCACGAGGCGATCGCGCTGGCCATGCGCACGGCCGGCCCGGCGATCGCCGCATCGGGCGGCACTGTGATCGCCGCGCTGCTCTGCCTCTCGCTCGCCCAGGTCGAGGGAACGGCCGGCCTCGGGCCGATCGGGGCGGTCGGCATCGCCGTGGCCATGATCTCCATGCTCACGCTGCTGCCGGCGATGCTGGCGATCACGGGCCGCCGGGCGTTCTGGCGCCCGGCGATCTTCGGCTGGAGCAACGGAATCCCCCACTTCGGGGACGAGGGCGCGGACGAGATGCACGGCACGTGGCGCCGCGTCGGCGAGCGCGTCGCCGTGCGCCCGCGGCGCGTGTGGATCGGCACCTCGGCCCTGCTCGTCGTGATGGCGCTCGGCCTGCTGACGCTCGACACGGGACTCACGCAGAGCGACGCCTACCGCGAGGACGTGGAGTCGATCGAGGGCCAGGAGCTGCTGGCGCAGTCCTTCCCTGCGGGTGCGAGCGCCGCGACCGAGATCCTCGTGCCTGCGGACGCCGACGTGGAAGCGGTCACGCGCGCCGCCGAGGGCGTCGAGGGGGTCGCCGTCGTACGCCCGGCCGGCGAGGGCGCCGGCTGGGTCCTGCGCAACGCCATCCTCGAGCCCGACCCCTACTCGACCGAGGCCTACGACCTGATCCCGGAGCTGCGCGAAGCCGTCAAGGCCGCGGGCGGCCCGGAGGTGCTCGTCGGCGGCCCGTCGGCGATCGAATACGACGTGCGCAAGGCTGCCGCGCGCGACACGCTGTTGATCCCTCCCATCGCGCTCGTCGTCGTCTTCCTCATCCTCATCCTGCTGCTGCGCGCCGTCGTCGCCCCGCTGCTGCTCATCGGGACCGTCGTGCTGTCCTTCGCCGCCTCGCTGGGCTTCAGCCTCGTGGTCTTCGACGTCGCCTTCGGCTTCCCCGGCATCGACCCCTCGCTCCCGCTGTTCGCGTTCGTGTTCCTCGTCGGGCTGGGAATCGACTACAACATCTTCCTGATGACGCGGGTGCGGGAGGAGACCCAGCGCTACGGCACACGCAGCGGGATGGTGCGCGGCCTCGCGGTCACCGGCGCGGTCATCACCTCGGCCGGAATCGTGCTCGCCGGCACCTTCTCCGTGCTCGCGATCCTCCCGCTCGTCTTTCTCACCGAGATCGGCTTCGTGATCGCCTTCGGCGTGCTGCTCGACGCGCTGCTCGTGCGCTCGGTGCTCGTCCCCGCCCTCGTGCTCGACGTCGGGCCGAGGATCTGGTGGCCGTCACGGCTCGCGCAGACCGACGGCGAGCACCGGGTGGAGCGGGACGACCGCGAGGCCGCGCCGGTCTAGAGGATCGACAGGTAGCGGTCGAGCTCCCACGGCGTGACCTGCACGCGGTAGTCCTCCCACTCCTGGCGCTTGATCTCGACGTAGCGGTTGAAGATGTGCTCGCCGAGCGTGCGGAGCACGAGCTCTGACTCGGCGGTGATCTCGACGGCCTCGCCGAGCGTCTCCGGGAGCTGCTCGATTCCGAGCCGGCGGCGCTCGTCCGGGCTCAGGTGGTAGAGGTTCTTCTCCATCGGCTCGGGCAGCTCGTAGCCGCGGTCGATGCCCTCGAGCCCGGCCATCAGCAGCGCCGCGAACGTCAGGTACGGGTTGCAGGCCGGATCGGGGCAGCGCAGCTCCATCCGCGTGGCCTGCTCCTTGCCCGGGTGGTAGAGCGGCACACGCACGAGGGCCGAGCGGTTGCGCCGGCTCCAGGCCACGTAGACCGGCGCCTCGTAGCCGGGGACGAGCCGCTTGTAGGAGTTCACCCACTGGGCGAAGATCGAGCAGATCTCGCGCGCGTGGCGGAGCTGGCCGGCGATGAAGGCCTTGCCGATGTCGGAGAGGAAGTACTTGTCGTCGGCGTCGTAGAACGCGTTGCGGCCGTCCTTGAACAGCGACTGGTGCGTGTGCATGCCGGAGCCGTTCTCGCCGAACAGCGGCTTTGGCATGAACGTCGCGTGCCAGCCGTACTTGAGCGCGATCTCCTTGACCGTGATGCGGTAGGTCATGCAGTCGTCGGCCATCTTCAGCGCGCCGGCGTAGCGCATGTCGATCTCGTGCTGGCTCGGCCCGACCTCGTGGTGGGAGTACTCGACGTCGATGCCCAGCTTCTCGAGCGCGAGCACGGTGTCGCGGCGGACGTCGGAGCCGGCGTCGAGCGTCGTGAGGTCGAAGTAGCCGCCCTCGTCGAGCACCTCGGTGCTCTTGGAGTCCTTGAACAGGAAGTACTCGAGCTCGGGGCCGACGAAGAAGTCGTCGAAGCCCAGCTCGTTGGCCCGCTGGCAGGCCCGGCGCAGGACGTGGCGCGGGTCGCCTTCGTACGGCTCGCGCTCGGGGGTCAGGATGTCGGCGAACATGCGCGCGACGCCGCCGCCGTTCTCCTCCGGCCGCCACGGAAGGACGTTGAAGGTGGTCGGGTCGGGCATCGCGATCATGTCCGACTCCTCGATCGCGTTGAAGCCGGTGATCGACGACCCGTCGAAGCCCATGCCGCCCTCGAATGCGTCGTCGAGCTCGTCGGCGCCGATCGAGAACGACTTCAGCTGGCCCAGGATGTCCGTGAACCAGAGGCGGATGAAACGGATCCCGCGCTCCTGGACGAGCGCCTTGACGTCGTCGGGGGTCTGTGGCTTGTCGACCTCGGCTGGCACGGCCGGGAGACTAGCCAACACCTGGTGGACCAGCGGTCCAGACTCGGTCCAACCAGCGGTCGGGCCCTAGTCCATCCAGCGGTCGGCCCAGCGCTTGAGCTCGCCGAGCGGTGCGCTGAGCTCCCGGCCGCGCTCGGTCAGCACGTAGTCGACGCGCACGGGGCCGGCGCCGGTGACGCGCCGTTCGACGATCCCGTGCTGCTCGAGCTCCTTCATCCGCTCGCTCAGCAGGCGGTCGGAGAGGTCGGGCACCGCGTGGGCGATCTCGCTGAAGCGCAGCGGGCGGGCCGCACCCAGCAGCACGTACAGGATGGCGCCCGTCCAGCGCTTGCCGACCAGCTCCACCGCGTGGTGGAAGTTGGGGCAGCAGTGGCACTCGCCGGACCGATCGAGCGTCGCGACCGCGACCTTGGTGCGGGTGCCGTGCGGCGACATGGGATCAGGCGGCGCGAAGCACCCGCGTCTCCTCGACGGAGCCGTCCACGGGGACCTCGCCGGCGACGTTGACCATCGCCGTGAAGCATTCCACGCCGAGCACCGCGATGGCCTCGAGGAGCTGCTCGTCGCTCCAGCCGGCCTCCTTGGCCTCCTCCTGGAGGTGCTGGGGACAGCCCCCGCGCTGGGTCAGGAGGGGCTTGAGGTAGCGCAGGAGCGACGCCTCGCGGGGATCGCGCGACTCCCACTCCTTGGCCAGCGCCACCTCGTCGAGGCCCAGGCCGGCCTGGCGCGCGGTGCGCGTGTGGATCGCGAGGCCGGGCTCCGAGCGGTGATGCTCGGCGGCGGCGAGCGCGATCCGCTCGAGGGTCGGGAGAGGGAGCGTGCCGTGGCGGAGCTCGCCGCGGAACCGCGTGTAGCCGCGCAGCGCGGCAGGCGAGCCGGCCAGGACGCCGAGGAAGTTCGGCAGCTGGCCGGCGGAGGCGAGGGCGGCCTTCAGGACGGGGAGTGACTCTTCGGGCGCGGTGAGCTCGTCGTGGATCTGGAAGCGGCTCATCTGGGTCTTCTTGGCGGGCATGGCGGGCACCAGGGATTCCGGGGAGGCGGAAGGCGCCTTTGTCGGGTGTGCCGGCGCTCTTCCTTACGGTATGTAAGTGTAGGCCCCCGAAGGAGGGTCTACAACCGGAAATACGCAGCCACGCGCCTTGCGGGCTACAAATGGCTGGTAAGGAGGGCGGCTACGCCCGGCGGGGTCGCGCGCCGGGGGGTCGCGCGCCGCCGGCGGCGAACGTCAACGGCGGCTGGGTGGGGAGGGTGAGGGAGCCGACCGGGTTCGTCGGCCTTCCTCGTCGGGGTCAAGCCGGGGTTTCGTGTATTTCGGTGTCGCCGGCGACGCCCGAATACACCTTTGTGCTCCAGACGCGCATGAAGGTGTATCTCGATGACCGCCGCCGCGCCCGAATACACCAAATCCCGCCTTGGCGGGGAGTTCCGTGTATCGCGACGGGCCGCGGCCGCGCCCGAACACACGTTTGTCCCCTCGACGGGGAGAAGTGCATCCGGGCGACCCGGCACGCGCCCAGATTCACCTGACGCCCCCGCCGCGGTCGGCTCCCGAGCCTCCCTACCCAGCCGCAGTTGACGTTCGCCCCGACAAGCCGCAGCAGCTGGCTCGCCGACCTCCCTATCCAGCCGCCGTTGACGTTCGCCGGAGCCCGGCCGCCCGGCCGGCGCCGTTCGCTACTGCGTGAGGATCGCGATCAGGATCAGCAGCAGGCCGAGCGCGCAGGCCCACGCGGCGATGCGATCCGGCCGCGGGCCGAGGCGCTCGTGCACGGTGCGAGGCGGCCGGCGCCGCTCGGAGGACCCGTACAGCTCACCGGGCCGGCCGCCGATCTTGACGGTGCGCCGCCCCTCCACCCCACCCCGGGCGACCTCGGGCGTGCGCTCCGCGCGCGGAGCGGCTATCTGCAGGGCGGCGGGCTTGGCTGCTGAGGGCTCGACGCCAGCCGCGCGGCTGGACGCGTCCGCGAACGGTTCGTCGCCGCCCCACACCGCGTCGTGCGCGCGCCGGGCGCGCAGCGCCTCCTCGCGGGAGCCGAACGCCTCCTCCGCCTGGGGCGCTTCGTCGGCGGGCGGCGCCGCCTCGTCGCGCTCGATCACGATCGTGCGACGGCCGTCCTCGGCCCCGCCACGTGGGATCTCGTGCTCCTCGCCGCGACGTGCGAAGCGGCGGCTGGGCATGTGGTCGAAGATCTCCTCCCCCACGCCCCAGTCCGCGGCCTTGCGCCGGCGGCGCGCCGGGCGCTGCTCGTCGTCGGTGTGGTCGTATACGGCCCGGGGGCGGGCCTGGTGATCTGGCATTCGGCTCGTCCTTTGCGGCTTACGGGGTTAGCTGACGGGCTCGCGCCGACGAGCGGCGCTACGCCGCCCGGACCTCCCGGACGACGACTCGCCCCCTCTACATGGGTCCCCCGCTCCCCGGTGGTCTCGGGAACTCAGCGGATCTTCCGGGACTTTAACAGTCGCTCCGGCGGCAACCGCAACGGCCCCGGCAACCGTTTCCCGCAGGCTGCGGGACGTTCGTCGTGAGGACCAGCGACCCAGGCTCAGCGCCCGGAGGGCTCGGCCTGGCCGACGGCCTTGGCCACGAAGCTGGCGACGTCCTCGGCGTCCTCACCCGTGTAGAGATCGGCCGCCATCTGCCCGTTGCCGCGCGCCCGGCCGCTCTCGATCGCGTTCAGCACGAGCTCCTTGTTGGGCCGCAGCTCGTCGAGGTTCGGGCCCACGGCGGCGATCGCGTTGGCGGCCTTCAGCGTGTGGCAGTTCGCGCAGCGGCGCCCGAACAGCTCGCGGCCATGCTCCTCGGCCGGCGTGAGGGAGCTGACGTTCGCCTCCGGGATGTCGTCGCTGTTCGAGACCGCGGACACCACCGCGGCCGGGACCGCCACGCCGAGCAGCACCAGGGAGAGCGTGAACAGCACGATGGCGACTCGGCGGCCGCGCCGGCTGGTCGACATGACCCGCCGTCCAGCCCCGCCGGGCCCGCCGCTCAGCGCGACCAGCACCAGCCCGAGGCCGAGCACCACCCACACGAGCACGAAGATCAGGGTCGTCATGCGACGCCGGAATCTAACGGGTCACGCGGCGCGGGGCGTCATCGGCGACGGCCGGAGGCGAAGCTCTGGACGGCTGGGGCGACGCCGCGGAAGTCGGCGCCGGCGATCGCGGCCGGGCTCGGGCTCGCCGCGCGGTCGGGCCCCTCCGCCCCGGCGGCCGCTGCTGCCGCCGCCGCGCGGCGCTCGGCGAGCTCGATGACCCCGGCCGCGTCCTCCTCCGGGGAGACCAGGGGCCGGAGATCGCGCACGTAGACGTTGATCGCGCCGCCCGCGACAGGCAGCCGCTCCAGCCTCCCATCGGCCAGGATCAGCGGCTCGGAGCGCACCGTCAGACGGTGGCGCTCGTAGACCGGCGGCGGCACGATCAGGTTGATCGTGCCGAACTCGTCCTCGAGCAGGATGAAGACGATCCCCTTCGCCGTCCCGGGGCGCTGGCGCGCCACGACGAGGCCGCCGATCCGCACCCGCGCCTCGTGCGGGAGGTCCTCGAGGTCGCGGCAGGACACGGTGCCGGCGAGGCTGGGCCGCAGGAGGGCGAGCGGGTGCGGGCCGAGCGTCAGCCCGGTGGTCGCGTAGTCCGCGACCATGCCCTCCCACGGGTTCAAGGCCCGCAGCTCGGGAGCCGCCGGCACCTCGAGCGGCAGCGCCAGCTGCGTCCCGTCGGCGACCCGCTCGCCGGGCGCGGCGATGCCGAGCTGCCACAGCGCGGCGCGACGAGCACTCGCCACGCGGGTGGACGACGACGCCCCGGTGCCGGCGGATGGGATCGCGAGGGCGTCGCAGGCGCCCGCCCAGGCGAGCTTCTCGAGGGCCGGACGGCCGGCACCGGCGCGCGAGGCGAGGTCGGCGAGCGAGCGGAAGGGGCCGCCGGACTGGCGGGCGGCGACCAGGGCCTCGACCTCGTCGCGCCGGACCCCCAGCACGTAGCCGAGCCCGATCCGGACGCGCGCTGGCGGGCCGATCGTCTCCACCGTGCACTCGGCCTCGCTGGCGTTGACGTCGGGCGCCGCGAGTTCGACCCCCTTACGCTGCGCCTCGTGGGCCAGCGTGTCCGGCGCGTAGAAGCCCATCGGCTGCTCGTTGAGCAGCGCGCACAGGAACTCGGGCGCGTGGTGCACGCGCAGCCACGTGGACTGGTAGGCGAGCAGGCCGAAGGCGGCCCCGTGGGCCTTGGGAAAGCCGAAGCCGGAGAAGCCGACGATCATCGTGTAGACGCGCTCGGCCGTCTCCTCGTCGACCCCGTGGGTGGCCATCGCCCCGTCGAGGAACCGCTGGTGATAGGCCTCGATCGCCGCCGCCGAGCGCTTGCGGCTCATCGCCCGCCGCAGCCCCTCGGCCTCGCCCGGCGAGAAGCCGGCGAAGGCCATCGCCACCTCGATCACCTGGTCCTGGAAGATGATCGTGCCCAGCGTGTCGCGCAGCACTGGCTCGAGCGACGGGTGGTCGTATGGCACCACGAAGTCCGGGTCCTCACGCATCTGCTGGCGGCGCGCGATGTACGGGTTGACGGCGCCGCCGAGGATCGGCCCCGGGCGCACGATCGCGACCTGGATCGTGAGGTCGTCCAGCGTCTCCGGCCGCGTCCTGAACAGGGACTGCATCTGCGCGCGCGACTCGATCTGGAAGACCCCCATCGTGTCGGCCGTCTGAATGGCCGCGTACGTCTCGGAGTCGTCGAACGGGATCCGCGAGAGGTCGATCCGCTCGCCGCGCTTGCGCTCGATCAGCTCCACGCACCGCTCGACCGCCGACAGCATCCCCAGCCCCAGCAGGTCGATCTTGAGAAAGCCCGCGTCGGCGCACGAGTCCTTGTCCCACTGGCAGAGCTGGCGGCCCTCCATGGCCGCGGGGAGCACGGGGCAGCAGTCGATCAGCGGGCGGGTGGAGACGATCATCCCGCCCGAGTGCTGGGAGAGGTGCCGGGGGAGCCCATAGGCCTCGTCGCATAGCCGCGCCAGCCAGCCCCAGCGCCCGGGCAGGGCCGCGTAGCGCGCCTCGCTGGAGCGCGGATTCACCACATCGTCGGGATGCGCAGGCGGCTGCCGCCCGTTGACCATCGCTAGCCACTCCTCGGTCGACATCGCGAACGGCGCTCGATTGTCCGGATCGTTGAGCAGCGGCGGCGGTCCGCCCGGCTCCAGACCCAGCCCGGTCTCCACGTCCCCCGCCACGCCACGCACGGCGAACGGCTCCGCCCCGCGCGCCACCCGCTCGAGCTCCCCGGGCGGAAGGCCGAGGACCTTGCCCAGCTCGCGGATCGCCCCACGCGAGCGGAAGGTCGGGAAGGCGGCCACGAGCGCGGACTTCTCGCGCCCGTAGCGCTCGTGCACGCGCGGGATCAGCACTTCGCGGATGTCGCGCGGGAAGTCGAGGTCGATGTCCGGCAGCGCGGTGAGCTCCTCGTTGAGGAAGCGGCCCAGGAAGAGCTCGTTGGTCACCGGGTCGATGTGCGAGAGGCCCGTGAGGTAGCAGACGATCGAGGACACGGACGAGCCGCGCCCGCGCCCCGGAGGCAGCAGCGCGCGCACCGAAGACGGACCGCGCACCTCGACCGCAACGTCGCGCGCCAGCTCGAGCAAGTCCCGGTGCAGGAGGAAGAAGCCGGCCAGGCCCAGCGAGTCGATCACCCGCAGCTCCTGCTCGAGCCGGGCGTGGGCCGCGGCCGTATGGGGGCCGCCGGCCGGATAGCGCTCCCCCAGCTTGGCCCAGCACAGCTCGGCCAGCTTGCTCAGCGCCTGGGCATCCTCCGCCCCCGGGTAGCGGTACCCGAGGTCGGCCCGCAGGTCGAACCGCAGCCGCGCGGCGAGCCGCCCGCTCTCCGCCACCGCCTCCGGATGCTCGGGGAAGCGGACGGCCATCGCCTCCGGGGAGGCGAGCACGTGGGAGAAGTTGCCGCGGCGCACGGGCTCCGAGGCGTCGAGCGTCGTGTGGTGGCGCAGGGCGGTGAAGGCGTCCTGCAGCGGGGCGCGCTCGCACGCGTGCGCGTGGACGTTGCCCGTGGCCACGGTCGGCAGGCCGAGGCGGGCGGCCAGCTCGGCCAGCGCCCGGTTGCGAGCCCGATCGTCCCGCTGGAAGGGGCGCTGGAGCTCGACCCACAGGCGGTCGCGGCCGAAGATGGCCAGCAGCGCGCGCAGCCCTGCCTCGTCGTGGACGCCGCGCCCGGCGCAGCCGCTGAGGCAGACGAGCCCGGCGGCGTGCTCGGCGAGCGTGGCCGGCGAGGTCTCCGGCGGAACGTCGACCCGGCGCATGCGCGTCCCCACCAGCGACTGGTGGCGCCCGCGCCGCTCGTGGCGAGCGGCGCGGTCTTCCTCCCTCTCGTCGACCGCCCCGCGCGTGTGCGCGTGGGCGCGAGTGATGATTTGACAGAGGTTGCGCCACCCGCGCTCGTCCTCCACCAGGACGGTGACGTGACGACCGTCCTGAAGGTCGAGCTCGGCGCCGTGGATGGCCCGCATGCCGAGCGGCGCGGCTGCCTGGGCGAACTCCATCGAGCCCGACACGCCATTGTGGTCGGTGAGCGCCAAGGCCTCGTAGCCGAGCTCCGCGGCGGCGGCGGCGAGCTCGTCGGGCAGCGACGCCCCGTCCAGGAACGAGAAGGCAGAGTGGGCGTGGAGCTCGACATACATCGAACGTATGTTCGCACTTGATCCGGCGGAAAGCCCAGCGACCGCAGCGCAGCCAGATCCCCCCTGCGGAAGCGGGCGTAGCCGAGCCCGGCGAACCGTCGCGGGCCGGGCGAGCCGCACGGTCACGGTGTCCCGGCGGGCGAGTCCGTCCTCGCTCACCGGCATCCTTCGGGCATGGACCCGGTTCAGACGGACGACCGGCTGACGGAGCTCCGCACCTCGGCACGTGGCTGGCATGGCGTTCAGCTCGCCGTTCTCGGCTTCATCGGCCTCTGCGGCGTGCTCTCGGGAGACTCGGCGGCCCCCGGCTGGCTCGAGTGGCTGTCGATGTGGCTCGCGCTGGCGGCGCTCGCGTGCGCCTGCCTCGCCACGTTCCTGGTCGGCGCTGCCGCCTGGCCGCTGTACCGCGCGCGGGTCCCCGCGGCGAACGACGATGCCGAGATCGAGAAGACCAGCCGGCGGGTGACGCAAGGACTCGCGCTGACCTTCGTCGCGGTCATCGTGCTGGCGCTGGCCACGGCGTCCTCCTGGTGGCCGACGGACGAGGACGAAGGCGGGACGGTGGAAGTGCAGACGGCGTCCGGTCAGACGGCCTGCGGGGAGCTCGCCGGCTCACAGGCCGGCACGGTCACCCTCACCGGTGGCGGGCGATCCGTGGTGGTGCCGCTCGATCAGGTGGCCGCGCTCAATCCGGCGGACTGCTGAACCGGCGACCGCGGCGGGAGGCTGTGGTGCCCTCCCGCCGCGCAGGGCCGGTCCCTATGGCGGTCCGCGTGCGCTGTGAAGAATTGGACGACCGGGTGCGGCGACGTCTGCGGGGGGTTGCGGCACCGCACGCCGGTCGTCCGGAACGGCCGCCTCACCGAGAGCGCCCAGCACGGCGAACGGCAGGGACTTCGCCGGCTGGACAGCGGCTGCACGCAGGATTCCGTCTGCGTGCTCGGCGACCATGTAGGTGGGCTGAGGGGAAGCAGCCCATGGGTTGGTCAGGTCGACCTGCCTACGCTGCTGGGCGGCCGCGCTCGGTGCGGCCGTCGCGAGCACGATGGCCGCGGCGGGGATCACCAGTGGGCGCAGGCGGGTCATGGCTGCAGTCTCCCGGGCTTGTCTGAAGAAGCCCTGTGAGGAAGCCAAGAGGTTCTTAAACGTCGGCCAGCGCCCGGAGCTCTCCATCGGGGCCGATCTCGAGCACCGCGATGCGGCCCCCGCGCGCCGGCACGAGCACGCCGAAGCGGCCGCGCCGTCCCACGCCGGTCGTCGCCTCGACCCGGCCGTTCACCGCCACGGCCAGCTCCGCGCCTTCGGCCAGGCCCGTCACCCGGCCGGAGACGTACGGCGAGGAGTCCGCCAGCCCCACCCGCGCGCTGCTCGCCTCCCGCGCGTCGGCCCGTGTGCCGACGAGGTCCGGCCGTGGCCCGATCGCATATGCGTCGTAGCCGGCCGCGTCGAGCAGCGAGCGCTCGCGGCGGCGGCGCTCGGCGCGCTGGCGGATGACCGTGGCGAACGACTGGGTCGTGCCGCCCTCCCAGTTGTCGGGCACGTCGATCGGAGTCGACGGAGCGGAGCCGCGCTCGCCCGCCGGCACGCCGTCCACGTCGCGGAGCCGGATGCCGAGCTCGCGGGCGATCGTCGGCAGCACGTCGATCGTCCGCACGACGCCGCCCTCCGCGCGGCCCTCGTCCTGGCCCGGCGTCTTGATCAGGAGCGGGACGCTCGCGACGTCGTGGAGGTTGGTGGGCGTGGGAGTGCGCCGGCGGTCGCCGGCCCGGAAGCTCACCCCGTGGTCGGCGGTGACGACCACGAGCGCCCGTTCGTAAAGGCCGGTCGCGCGCAGGCGCTCGAGCAGCCCGCCGAGCAGCCGGTCCGCGTACTGCGCCTGCAGGAGGTGGCGGGAGTAGGCCTCGTCGACCTGCCACTGGGGCCCGGTCCAGGCCCCCTCCACCAGGCCCGGTATCGACGGCGCCGGGACGGTGTACTGACGCCCGTCGGGCAGGAATCGCCACGGCACGTGCGGCAGGCTCGTGTGCAGGAACAGCAGCGGCGGTTTCGACCCGCGGCGCCCCGCCGCGCGCGTGATGCGGGCGAAGCGCTCGCGCGGGTCGTCCTCCCCCAGCCGCCGGAACACCTCGTCGATGAACGCCTTGCGCTGCTCGATCGTCGCCCCTGGCGCCACCGTGCCCTCGCCCGCGAAGCCCTCGTAGTCTCGGTCGATCGGCGGCAGGTCGTCGCGGAGGTCCTCGGGGAGCAGCAGGTGCTCGGAGACCACCCGGAGGTCGGCGAACAGCGCGCGCAGCCGGCGCCCCATCCCGGGCCGCGCCTCGCTGCAGAGGTCTCGCGGGCAGACGTCGGTGATCGGCTCCTCGACCGCCAACCGATGGCTGCGGGCGAGCAGCGTGAAGAGGCTCTGCGGGTGGTCGGCGGCGATCGGCAGGTCGCCCTCCCGCGGACGGCGGCCGGTGAGCAGCGCGGGCACCGCCTCGGTCGTGCGCCCGGCGACGGTCGTGGCGTCGCGGTACCAGGTCGCGTCGGCGGCCAGCGACGCTAAGGCGGGATAGCGGCGCGCGTCGATCCGATCGCGCGCGTCCAGCAGCGAGGTTGTCGGGAGCTCGTCCAGCACGACCATCACCACCGGCGTGTCCGAGCGCGCGACGGTTGTCGCGCCGCGCGCCTCGGCTCCGGGCAGGACGAGCTCCGACGCCGGCGATACCACGAAGAAGAGCACCAGGAACAGCAGCGGCGCGGGCGAGAGCACGGTGAGGAACGTGCGGGCCGGGGCGGCGCGGGCGTAGAGCAGCGCCGCTCCCGCTCCCAGGAGGGCCGCGACGGCGACGCTCGCCGCCGACCCGCCGAGCAGGCCGCCGGCGGGCGGGAGCAGGACGGCCGTTATCAGGAGGCCGACGAGGACGACCTGCAGGCCGTCGCCGAACGCCGGGCGGACCCGGCCCGCCAGCCACACGGCGAGCGCCATCAGCGCCGGCGGGACGACCGTGAAGGCCAGGGCGTACAGCACGATGTCGGCGCCCGTGTTGCCGCGCGCGACGAAGAACTGGGGCTCGCGGCCGAGCAGGTCGAGCAGTGGCTGCACGAACGCGAACGCCCACAGCGCCGCGAGGTGGAGCGCCTTCACGCCCGCGGGCGGACCTCGTACAGCGTCCGGGTGCCCGACGCCAGGCGCTCGGAGCGGTCGACCTCGAACCGCTCTCCGAGCTCGCGCTCGAACGTCTCCCGGTCGTAGTCCGGGTTCGCGGTCTCGGCCTTGCCGGACAGCAGCCGCTGGACCATCGGGTCGTCGCGCTCGGGGAACTCGATCACGAGCCCGCAGTCGAGCGACCGCAGCCAGGAGAGGAACTCGGCGACCGGCACGTTGCCGGTGATCACGACGTGGTGGATGACCGCGAGGCAGAGCGCAAGGTCCGGCGTGCCGCGTCGCTCGAGCGAGTCCCGCTCGCGCCCGCGCCAGCCGAGGTCGGGCGACGGGTCGGTGACGCTCATGACGAGCGGCAGGATGTCCGTCCGTCCCTCCTCTCGCAGCGTGCGATAGAGCGCGTCGACGGTCGCGTGGTCGGCGTCGAAGGCGACGACCTGGGCGGCGTGCTCGGCCGCCACGCGCGAGTACGTCCCGTCGTTGCAGCCGACGTCCCACACCAGCGCGCCGGGCCGGCGGGCCGCGGCCTGGCGGACGAACTCGGCCTTGCGGTCGGCGTCCTCGTCCGTGTACGTGTTGGTCGAGCCGTACTCGGTCCACGCGGTGCGCCCGGCGCGGAACTCGAGCCGCCGCACGAGCTTCTCCAGGCGGCGCTGGTTGGCGTCGAGCAGCTCCTTGCCGAACCCGGCGCGCTTGAGCTCGCGCTTGACCTCCCGGCCGCCGGCGTCGGCGTAGCGCGCCTCGAGCCGGGCGTGCAGAAGGACGTGCGTGAGCACGCCACGCCGCAGCCGGTCGCGCGCGGACATCACCGCGCGCGCGTCGCGGGGCCCGATCCCGTCCAGCGACCCGCGCAGGAGCGCGTGGTACGGCAGGCCCTTGTAGGCCTGGAGCATCAGCGGATACAGGAACAGCATGCAGAACTGCCGGTAGCCGGCCCACGGCTCGCCCGGTCGCAGCCGCTCGAACGAGCCGACGTCGATGAACACCGGCTTCGCCCCACGCCACTGGACGTTGTAGGCCGAGGCGTCCTTGAGCGTGAGGTCGTGCTCGAGCGCCCGCCGGCCGACCTCCAGCTGTAGCAGCGCGGCGTCCTTGAGCATCGAGAACGGCCACTCGTACGGATAGGAGACGAACGGCACGCGCTCGTGCCGCAGCGCTCCGGCCGCCGGCTCGCCGGCGAGTTCGGGGAGGTCGTCGACGTCAGCCTGCTCGGTGGCGATCAGCCGGCCGCTCGAGACGAGCTCGTCGAGCAGCGGCGTGGCCGCGAGCGCCTCCCAATCGGCCCAGCCGGAGCGGCTGAGCGCGCGGTAGACGACGCCGTCGCGCAGGAAGACCCGACTGTCGTGATCGCGAAAGGAGCCGGCCTCGACGGCCGCGGCTTCGCGACCTGCCGACGGCATCAGCCTTCGCGATCGGCCGCGGCCGGCTCGTCCTTGCGGATGCGAAGGAACCGGAGGACGCGACGCCAGTAGAACTTGGCCGCGACGCCGATGGCCGCGACGCCGCCGACCAGCAGCTGCAGGAGCATGCTCCCGGTGCCCGGATCAAGGTAAGCGAGTAACACCGGGGCAACATCTTAGGCGGTGAGCTGCAGGACCGCCTCGCTGAAGGTCTCCGTGTGGCGATCGACGTCCCCATCCGTCGTCACGGGGCTCATCAGAGCCATGTTGTGAAACGGCGTGATGAGTACGCCGCGGTTGGCGAGGTAGGCGTGCAGGTAGTCCTCGAGCTCGCCGTCGCTCGCGGCGGCCGACTCGCTGCCCGTGCGCGGCGCGGGTGACGCGAACCGGTACTCGACACGGGCACCGAGCTGGGTGACGGACCACGGCAGGTCGCCGATGGCGCGGTCCACTCCGGCGGTGAAGCGGGTGGCGCGGGCGATCATTCCCTCGAACGCCTCGTCGGTCAGGACGTGCTCGAGCGTGGCCCGCGTGGCGGCGAGCGAGAGCGCGTTGCCGGCGAGCGTGCCGCCGATCCCACCCGTGTCGACCAGGTCGGCGTCCTCCTCGGCGGCGATCCGCTCGGCGAACTCGGCGGAGATGCCGAAGGCGCCGGACGGCACCCCGCCCGCGATCGCCTTGCCGATCGTCACGATGTCGGGCTTGAGCCCCCAGGCGCGCGTCGCACCGCCAGGCCCGGCCGAGAACGTGTGCGTCTCGTCGTCGATCAGGAGCGTGCCATGCTCGTGGGTGAGCCGGCGGACGCCCTCGAGGTAGCCGGGCTCGGGCAGCACGATGCCGATGTTCGTGAGCGCCGGCTCCATGAGCACGACCGCGACGTCCTCGTGGGCGAGCTCGGCGGCGAGGGCGTCGAGGTCGTTGAACTCGGCGACGCGAGTCGTGACCGCGACGTCGACGGGCGCGCCGACGTTCCCTTCCCGAGCGACGACGCCTTGGGGACCGAGGACGGCGAACGACTCGTCGACGCTGCCGTGGTAGCACCAGGCGTTGACGAGGATCTTCGGCCTGCGGGTGACCTGGCGGGCGAGCCGGATGGCCCAGCGGTTGGCGTCGGTCGCGGTGAGCGTGAACGACCACTGCGGGAGGCCGAACCGCCGGTGCAGCTCCGCTCCCACCCACGCGGCGTCCTCGGTCGGCATCATCGCGGTGATGCCGCCCTGCTCCTGCGTGCGGCGGACGATCGCCTCGACGGTGGCGGGCGGCGAGTGGCCGGCCATGGCGCCCGTGTCGCCGAGCGCGAAGTCGACGTACTCGTGGCCGTCGAGGTCGGTCACGCGGGCACCGCGCGCGTGGTCCAGATAGAGCGGAAAGCCGCCGGCGGCGAGGTTCATCCAGGTCATGGGCACGCCGCCGAGCAGGTGCGGGCGGGCGGCGGCGTGGGCGGCGGCCGAGCGGGGATGGGTGGCGGCGAAGGCCGCGCGCTCGCGGTCGAGGAGCGCGCGCAGGCGGGTGCGGTCGATCACGGGCAGCAGCCTACGGTCAGCGCTGCGTGTACCACCGCCCGCGTACGAGATCGCGGAAGGCGACGAGGTTGCGGCCGTCGGCGGTCACGACCTCCCAGTAGCGGCGCCGCAGCGGCACGTCGGTCCACCAGCGGTCCTCGATCAGCCAGGACTCGCGGACGGCCTCCACGGGGCGGCCGTCGATCGCCTCGGGGCGGCCGTCGGTCGCCGCCCGGACGGTCGCGGGACGCGGCTCGGCGAGCCGGCGGGGCCGCGGGCTCACAGGCCCGGCCGGGTCGGGACGGATCTGGCGAGGGCGCGGCTCACGGGTCCCAGGGCGTCAGGGCGAGCCGGCGCTCGGGCACGCGGGAGTCCGGGTCGATCGCCAGGATGCGCAGCGCGGCGTCCGGCCCCGCGGCGGCGCGGGCCTGGCGGACCGCCTCGCGCAGGCGCGCGGCGCGGACGGCCGCGGCCTCGGCCAGCAGGGCGCGCTGGTCGCCGGACGGATGGCCGAAGCCCTCGGCGCGCAGGCGCAGGACGTCGGCGGGAGCTGGCAGCTCTCCCAGGCGGGGAGTCAGAACGAGGCGCATGCGGTGCGGGTCGGCCAGCGCCTCGCGGAAGGTCACGCGCGCGCGCCAGCTCCCGCCCTCCACGAGCCGCGCCCCGAGGACGGCAGCTCGCAGCGGGCGGCCGCGGCGCTCGCGGCGGGCGAGCAGGCGGTCGATGAGCAGCCCGAGGGCGCGCTCGAGCTGCTGGCCGGAGGCCGACTCGGGGAGGTCGAGCCGCTCCTCGAGCCGTTCGGCGGCGCGGCGCGGGCGCAACGGGGTGTCACGCCCGCGCGCGAGGTCCCGCGCGAGCGGACCCGCGGCCCCGAAGCGATCGGCGAGCGCGGCGCGTGGGAGCTTGGCCAGCTCGCCGAGGGTGCCGATGCCGAAGCGCTCGAGCGACTCGGGGAGCGCGGCGGTCTCGGGGCGCGCGCCGAGCAGGTCGACGGGCAACGGCGCGAGGTAGGCGGCCAGCCGCGCCGGAGTCGAGGGGGCCAGCTCGGCGCGCCGGACGCGGGCACTCGAGGCCGCCGCGAGGGCGGCGAAGCGCGAGGGAGCGGCGCCGATGCGGGCGGGAGCGCCCAGCGCGCGGCGGGTGGCGGCGATCACGCCTTCGACGGAGCCGCCGTGCAGGTTGCGCAGCCCGCGGGCGTCGAACCACGCGAGGCCGGGGCGGCCGGGCTCGACCGCCGCACCGATCCCCTCGAGCGCCGCCAGCAGGCGATCCCACTCGTCCGCCACCCCGGCCGGGTCGGGCGCCACGAGCCGCAGGGTCGGGCAGCGCGCGAGCGCCTCCCCCAGCCGAATCCCGGCGCGCACGCCGAACGCCTCGGCGGCGGCAGATGCCTCGCCGATGAACTGCTCCCGCCCCGCCTCGGGGGCGAGCGCGATCGGTCCCGCGGCCAGCGCCTCACGGCTCCCGGCGGCGATGGCGAGCTCGAATCGCGGGATGAGGACGCAGACGACCAAGACGAACACATGTTCGCATCGATCGGGAAGTGAGACAAGAGGCATCCACGCGCCGGGTCACGCGCGTAGTAGGAAGGGCCCCCGTCGCCGAGGGCCCTTCCCGTAGCAGACCTATAAGCCGGATTCTGTCATGAGCAGCCATCCATCTATGCGGCCGACCTGGACCTTGGCGGGCAACCTGCAAGCGGTCCTGCTTGGCCTTGCACCCGGTGGGGTTTGCCTGGCCGCCGCGTCACCGCGACGCCGGTGCGCTCTTACCGCACCATTTCAACCTTGCCGGCCCGTGGTCGATGACCACGGACGTAGGCGGTGTGATTTCTGTGGCACTTTCCCGCGGGTTTCCCCGGGTCGGCGTTACCGACCACCGTGCCCTGTGGTGTCCGGACTTTCCTCGAAGGCGATGTCACCTCCGCGAACTGCTCGGTCTGCAGGAACAAAGGTATCGCTGCTACACGTAGTTGCATGCGGTACGTCCGCTCCCAACTCCACACTGAATCCATGTACGACGTGATCTACATCGACGACCACGGCTCGGAGACGCCGGTGGCGCACCACGTCGACGATCGGAAGGAGGCCTGTGACGTCGCTCGGCAGGAAGCCGTCGAGCGCGGCGCGGGCCGCATGCTCCTTCCGGGGTCGACGAGGCCGCGCAACTGCGTCTGCGTCGTGCCGGTGCACGCCGAAGCCGCCTAGGCTCCGATACCGTCCCCGCCCATGCGAGTGGGAGTCATCGGCGGCGGACTGATGGGATCGGGGATCGCCGAGGTCTGCGCCCGTTCAGGCGTGGATGTCACCGTCGTCGAGGTCGACCCCGCCCGTGCTGAGAAGTCCCGCGGGGCGATCGAGAAGTCGCTCGACCGCGGAGTTCGCGCGGAGAAGGTCACGCCGGACGACCGGACGGCGGCGCTCGAGCGACTGGCGTACACGACGTCACTCGACGACGTCGAGGGCGCGGACGCCGCGATCGAGGCGATCATCGAGGATGAGCACGCCAAGCGCGATCTGTTCGTGCGGCTGGACCGGCTGCTGCCGGACGCCCAGTTCCTCGCGTCGAACACGTCGTCGGTGCCGATCATGAAGCTCGGCGCGGGGACGTCGCAGCCGCACAAGGTCATCGGGCTGCACTTCTTCAACCCGGTACCGGTGCTGCCGCTGGTCGAGATCGTGCACTCGATCATGACCGCGGACGAGACCGCGGACCGGGCGCGCGAGTTCGCCGAGGAGACGCTCGGCAAGCAGTGCATCGACTCCCAGGACCGCGCGGGCTTCGTGGTCAACGCGCTGCTGATCCCATACCTGCTGTCGGCGATGCGCATGTACGAGTCCGGCTTTGCCTCGCGGGAGGACATCGACCGCGGGATGGTGCTCGGCTGCGCGCACCCCATGGGACCGCTGCGGCTGGCCGACCTGATCGGGCTCGACACGCTGCTCGCGGTGTCGGAGTCCCTGTACGACGAGTTCCGGGATCCGAGCTCGGTGGCTCCCGCGCTCTTGAATCGCATGGTCGAGGCAGGGCTGCTGGGCCGCAAGAGCGGCCGCGGGTTCTACGAGTACTCGGGCAACTGAGCGCCGCGACCCGAACGTCAAGGTCAACTGCGGCTGGGTAAGGAGGGTGGGGATTCGGCCGCGGTGAGGGTGCATTTCGTCCACCTCGCCGCGCTCGACCTCGCGAAGTGGACGTTATGCCCCTATAGCGTGCATTTCGTCCACCTCACGGACGAGAACCGCGCGAAGTGGACGAAATGCACCCTCCCGTCCCTCCCCCTCACTGCCGCCGTTGACGTTCGCCGGCGCCGCGCTCAGCTGAGAATCGACGAGTGGCGGGCGACGACGCGCCAGCGGCCGTCTTGCCGGTTCCACACGTCGGTGAGCCGGAACGCGTTGGAGAGGTTCGTGTAGTTCAGGCTCGCCACCTGGCTGTAGCGCGAGTGGACGACCGCGGTGCCGTCGAACACGTCGATGTCCATCGACTCGTAGGCGAAGGAGACGATCGTGTAGCCCTCGCGCGCGGCGTCCATCCACTGATCGCGGGTCATCGGCTCGGGGTTGAGGTGGATCGCCGTGAAGCGGAAGCCGGGCGAGACGATCTCCTCGAGCCGTTCCATGTCGCGGTCCTCGACCGCCTGCATCCAGTCCGTCTGGAGCTGGGCGAGCTGCTCGCGATCGTCGTCGACGGTCATGTGCCGCGGGAGGCTATCTACGACAGCGTGGTGCCGCAGGACGTGCAGCGCCCGCCGGCGTTGGCGGCGGTCGCCGCGGGGCGCGGCGCGAGCTCGCCGCCGCACGCCGGGCACGTGGCGGGCAGGCCGGCCCGCAGCACCTCCCAGGCGCGGGTCACGACGTCGTCGAGCGTCGGGCCCTCGGCGCGCCGGCAGTCCGCCTCGCGGATGCGTCGCGCGCCCGGCCCGCGTGTCACCAGCGTGCTCATGCGACCTTCCTCAGTACCCCGACCACGCGCCCGAGCACCTGCACCTCGCGCGAGCGGATCGGCTCCATGGTGTCGTTCTCGGGCTGCAGCCGGACGTGGTCAGCCTCCTTGAAGTAGCGCTTGACCGTCGCGTCCTCTCCCAGGAGGGCCACGACGATCTCGCCGTCCGTCGCCGTCTCCTGCGGCCGCACGACCACGAGGTCGCCCGCCAGGATCCCGGCGTTGACCATCGAGTCACCGCGCACGGTGAGGACGTACTCGCCCTCGTCTCCGCCTGCGCGCGAGTCCACCTGCACCGTGTCCTCGACGTTCTCCTCCGCGAGGATCGGCTGACCGGCGGCGACGTGGCCGACGAGCGGCAGGCCACCCGAGCCGCCGACGACCGACTTCACGGCGTCGGCCGCCTTGTCGAGCAGCTCGATCGCGCGCGGCTTCGAGGGGTCGCGCCGCAGCAGCCCGACCTTCTCCAGGTTGGCCAGATGGGCGTGGACGGTCGACGAGGATGCCAGCCCGACCGCCTTGCCGATGTCCCGCACCGTCGGCGGGTAGCCGTGGCCGGCCGAGTACTTCTTGATGAAGTCGAAGATCTCCTGCTGACGCTTGGTCAGGTCCTTCCCGATGTCCATGACGGGCTCCGATTCCTCGATTCGCGGCTGGGAAGCGAACATCTGTTCGAGAACGGTAGCGCGGCCCCAGGACGGACGTCAAACCGCAGAGGGGCCGGGGCTATACTCCGGCCCCCGCTGCGCCGATGGCGGAATTGGTAGACGCGCCAGGTTGAGGGCCTGGTCCGGGATAACCGGGTGGAGGTTCGAGTCCTCTTCGGCGCATCGAGCGAAGGCCCCGCGTGGCGGGGCTTTCTCGTGCTGGGCCCCCTCAAGCGCAGCCGCCTGCCCGCCGATGCCGAACTGGGTCTGTCCCGATGTGTCGTCCGGTAGACATCCGGTAGGTCCGCCAGTCTGCCGTACGAGCGCCGGGCCGCGCTCACGGGTCATCGAGCACAAGGAGGCAGCCGTGGACATCGGGAAGCCGGAACGGACGATCGAGATCCAGCCAGTCGAGGAGCCGGTGCCGAGCGAGGTCCCGGTCGAGGCGCCGGTTGAAGAGCCGGTCGAGGTGCCCGCCGGCGGATGACGTCGCACGCCGACCATCCCTGGACGGACGAGGCGACATCGATCGAAGCCCTCAGCGGATGGCGGCTGTGGCAGGTGGTGCCCTGGGCGCCGTCGCAGTACCGGTTGGCCGCGTGGAGCCGCGCCGATCTCGTCTGGCCCGCGCGCGAGCGGTGTGAGAGCCGCTGCCTGCGTGTGCAGGAGCCGGACCACCTCGCGCCCCAACCGCAGTGCGGCTGTGGGCTGTACGCCTTCCGGTCGCGCGAGCTGGCCGAGGCCGCGATGGCCTCGGAGATGCGCCCGGCGGGCGTGGCCTTCGGGCGCGTCTCCCTCTGGGGGCGGGTCGTCGAGCACGGATCCGGCTGGCGCGCGCAGTATGGCTATCCGTACGAGCTCCTGCTCGTCGGCGCCGAGCCCGCAGCGGCGCGGGAGCTGCGTTCCGCATACGCGGTCGACGTCGGATGGCTCGACGTCCCGGGTCTGCTGCGCCGTGTCCGCCGCGAGCAGCGCAGGGCGTACGACGAGCGGATGAACGGGCCGCTCGCGGCCTGACGCGCCGCCGAGCGACCGGCGCGTCAGGTCGTGACGTGTTCCTCGCGATCGAGGCGAATCGTCCGCACGTCGTCTCGTGCGGCGATCTCCTCGATCTCGGCCGGCGTGAGCGCGACGCTGATCGCGTTCGCGAGGGTCGCCTGCCGCACTCCCGAATCCACGCCGAGCCTGGCGAGGTGCTCCACGACCCCGGCCTGATGCTCGCGGACACGCCGCTCGAGCTCGTCGATCTGCCCGCCGGGCGACACCTGGACGGACTCGGCGAGCTCGATGAGCACCGGGATCCGGCGGTGCGGGCCGTCAGCGGCCTGCACGCGCCGGATCTCTTCCGCGAGGTTCGGTTCAATCGTCGCGGACGGCATTGCGGCGAGCCTAGGTGATCGTGCGCATGAGCGCCCCGTAGGCGTTGATGAGACCGTAGCCCGCCTGGTTCGGAGCGAACGGGACGGGCTCGCATGTCTCCTCGAGCACCTTCTTGACCTGCATCGGCTTCGCCGCCGGGTTCTTCTGGATGATGAGCGCCGCCAGTCCCGCCACGTGCGGGGACGCCATCGAGGTCCCGGACAGCGCGGCGAACCCGTTGCCGAGCACGGACGAGGTGATGGCCACGCCGGGGGCCGCGACGTCCGGCTTCGTCAACCGGATCGGCGAGCCCGGGCTGAGCCGGCCGCTGGACGGGCCGACGCTCGACGACCCCGCCAGCACCTTCGCCTTGTTCAGCGAACCGACGGTCACGACCCGCCTTGCCGCACCCGGGTGCCGGATGTTCGACATGCCCTGGAACGGCGGGTTGGCCGTCGCGTTGTTCTCGTTGCCGGCGGCCACGACGACGCAGACGCCGAGGCGCGCGGCGTTGTCCGCCGCCTGGCAGAGGATGCAGTCGGCGTCATTGCAGATCCAGTTGTGGAACGGCTCGCTCCAGCCCAGGCTGAGGTTCGCCACGCGCGCGCCGCGCCGGACGGCCTGCTCGAGCCCCTGGATGACCCACATCGGCTGGCCACCGCCGCCGGAGGTGAGCACCTTGATGTTCACGAGGTCCGCCTGGTAGGCGACACCGCGGAAGATGGGGTCGTTGCTGGCGACCGTGCCGGCCACGTGGGTCCCGTGGTTGCCCGGCACGTTGACCGGCTCGGTGGTCGTCGTCATCTCGGCGACGACCTTGCCGTTCAAGGCCGGATGGTTGCCGTCCACGCCGCTGTCGAGGATCGCGACCCTGACGCCGCGCCCGTTGTACCCGAGGTCCTCCTGCATCTCGGGGAGCTCGATCATGCGGACGCTCTCGTTCATCGCCTCGACCTGGTCGAGCCGCTCGTGCCGGATGATCGCGACCTCGTCGAGCTCCGCGACCTGGCTGAGCTGCGAGGGCGTGAGCTGGACCGTCACCGAGTTCGCGAGCGCGCTGACCGTCACATCGTCGTCGCGCACGCCGAGCGCCTCGAGCCTCCCCAGGATCGGCCGCTGGCTGCTCTGCACCTCCCGCTCGAGCTCGTCGAGCGCCGCCGCGCCGTCAGTGGCCTCGACCTCGCTCGCCTTGATGTACTCCTGATGGGAGATCGTCACCTCGAGCGGCCGATCTTCGACCTCCGCCGCGGTCATCCCCATCGCCGTCGCTCGCGTCTTCTGAGCGTCCAGAAGCTCCAGAAGCCGCGGTTCGAGCTTTTCCATCGTCCAGCCTCCCAACTCTGAGAACGGCATGACGAATCAGCCCCGGAGGCGACGGATCGCTCCCAGGGTGTTGCTTGCCTCGTGACGACTCCGGTCGGGTCAGGCCGGGAACAGGCCGGGCGCCGAGCGTGCGAGTCGTTGGAGCCGATTCTCTCGGAGGTCCTACGGATGAGTCAAGTGATGTCGATTCCTTCATCAATCAGCTGAAAACAAGAGCGCGTCAGCGCGAGGGCGCCGGCCGGCTCGACGAAGCGGCTAGGGTCCGCGGGGGTGGCCCAACAAGCACCAACGCGGCTCGCCCTCGTCGTCCATCCGACCCGCCGCGTCGCGGGGGCGCTCGAGACCCTCGAGCAGTGGGCGGAGGATCACGGCTTGGTCATCGTCCAGATTCCGGCGCTCGGCGGGTGGGACCGTGACGTCGCAGAACAGGGAGAGCTCGAACCCGGTGATCTGGTGATCGCCCTCGGCGGCGACGGCACGGTGCTTTCCGCGCTGCGAGCAGCTGCCCCGTTCGACGCACCGGTGATGGGGGTGGCCTGCGGGAGCCTCGGCGCACTCACTGCGGTGGACGCCGATCGGCTCGAGCAGGCGCTGGACCGCGTGGGTCGCGGCGACTGGACGGCCCGCCGCCTTCCCGCCCTCGCGATCCATTCCGCGGATGCGCGTGACGAGTGGGCGGTGAACGACTTCGTCGTCGTCCGCCGCGGCGCCGGACAGGTGCTGGTCGACGTGTTCGTCGACGACGAGCTCTACGTGCGACTCGCCGGTGACGGGCTGATCGTCGCGACCGCACTCGGATCCAGCGCCTATTCGATGGCCGCCGGCGGCCCGCTGCTCGCACGGGGCGCCCTTGGTGTCGTGTGCACGCCGCTCGCGATGCACGGCGGCAACGCCCCGCCGCTGGTCGTCCCGGCAACTGCCACGGTGGGGGTCGTGGTCCGTCCCAGCTTCGCCGGCTTCGACATCGAGATCGACGGCCACACCTATCCGCTGAAGCATCTCGACTACCGCATTTCCCTGCATGAGGAGAAGGTCACGCTGGTGTCGTTCGGCGACCTCGGCCTTGGGTTGACCGGCCTGCGCGAGCGGCGGCTCATCACCGACAGTCCGCGAGTCCTCGCACGCGACGATCGCACGGCGGAGCCGCCCAGGCACGCCTGAGAGCGGCACCTGGGCTCAGCTGGCGGACGAGTACCGGCCCTTGCCGCGGGACTGACGGGGCTTCATGTGCACGCGACCGGAGGCGGGGCGCCCCGAGGGGCGCCCCGCGCCGGCTACCGGTGGTGCTTGTGACCTGGGAGCCGCAGCAGCGCCAGCTGCCCGCCCTCGCGCTTGTACGTGAAGTCGGGCTGACCGTCGGGCGGACCGCCGTTCGGCCCGAAGTTGTCGTCGCCTGGTGCACGCTCGATCCAGAGTGTGTGCGCCTGGACGTCGATCAGGTACGCGCCACGGCCGAAGGCCGCGGAGGCGTCCACGATGCCGCTCGACTCCCAGGCGCCCCAGTTGCCAGGCGCCCGGCCATCGACATCGGTCGGGCCGCCGTCAGCGGACTGGTCGACCTTCGCCACGACCTCGGGGGTGCCGGAGAACGGCACGAACCACAGCCGCGCCGTCGTGCCGGCCGGATCGCCGACGGCATACTGCTGGCTCGACCCCGGGTCCTCGGTGATCAGCAGGCCGCTGCGCGTCGACTCGATGTTGTCCGGCTGGTGGATCTCGGTCGGCGTCTTGACCGGGTTGTCGTCGCCCTCCACGAGCACCGTCAGCGAGGTCACCTTCTTCGGGTCCTTGCGGTCGAACACCATCTTCCAGACGCGGCCGTTGGTGGACCGGAAGTTCGGGGTGTCCAGCGGCTGCGCCGCGGTCCGGCCGCGGCCGGAGTCGACGACGTAGACCACGTTCCCCATGCCACGCCGCTTGTCGTAGGCGATGTCCTCGACGCGGACGAACTGGAACACGTTGTTGATGTTGCTCCAGTGCTCCAGCACCCACTGCGGGCCGTCGATGCCGACCTGGTTCGGCGGGGCGGTGCGCAGGTCGAGCTGCCAGCTGCCGTTCGAGGGCGGCTCCGGATAGCCCTTGTCCTCGGCCCTGATCTCCGAGCCGTCGGCGTTGCGCCCGGTGGCGATGTCCTTCGGCACCTTGATGAAGTGGCCCTTGACCTCAGTCCCCGAGTTGGGAAGGACGTCGTAGTAGTTCTTCACACCCGGCGTGTCCGAGACGAACGCCCAGAGGTCGCCCTTGTCGGCCAGCAGCTTCTTCGTGCTCCGTGCGATGTACGAGTAGAGCTGCGACTGGGCCGGAACCGCGCCCGGCAGGGAAGACCCCGGTGAGCGGACCGCTCGTGAAGGTGTCGTCGCCTGAGAGCACGACCGGCTTCCCGTACCCCGGGATGGGGACGCTGTTCTCGTGGTTGTGCCTGCCCATGCCGTAGATGGGCTTGTGCTTGCCGGACTTCACGTCGAGCGCGACCACGAGGCCTGCCTCCTCCGCCGCGGGGTGATCGATCGGGGGCGGCCAGGACGCCTCGCGGCGGAACACGTAGTCGGGCGTCTCTTCGTTGGTGAAGAGGATGTCGCGGTCGAAGCCCTCCCTCCAGGTCGCCAGGTAGTTCGAGCAGAACCGTTGGTAACCGAAGCTGCTCGGGATCGCGAACGAGCCGCTCAGCACCCCGGCCGAGCGCCGGTCGAGCAGCAGCCGGCTGACCTGCGCGTTGTCGAAGTCGTTCTCCCCGTTGGCGGCGGTCGGGGCGGCCGAGTTGTACGGGAACGGCACCTTGCCGGTCTCGTGATTGACGAAGAGCTCGACTCGCCCGTGACGGCTCTTGCGCACCGAGATGCCGTCGGGGATGGACTCGAACCGATAGCCGCTCCGGAGGACGTCGCCCACGGTCAGGAGCGGCGTGACCGAGACACCTGGCATCACCGGCGTGAGCATCGACGGCTGGCTCGTCTTGAAACCGTGGCTCTTGTGACCGGCGAGCGCGGGGCTCGCTCCCGTGGCCGTCGCCACCGCCGCGACCGTGGCACACGCAAGGATCGACCGTGTCCTCATCTCCCCCTCCGGGGTCGTGGTCTGCCAGGTCTAACAGAGTTGGCGGTCCACGTCGATGCCCTGCGCTCGACTTGACAAGACGCCGCTGAGTTAGTCAAATGCCTTAGTCGAGCGACTAAGGAGTGATCGTGATGGCAGCCGCCGGTCAACCATCCCTCTACGCCTCGCCCGCGGACGCGCAAAGTGCCCCGCCGGAGGAGCTGCTCTACGTCTCGTGCCTGCACGAGGGCACCGGCGTGAAAGCGCCTGACTTCCTCGCCGTCGTCGATGCGCACGATGGCCGCATCGTGCACGAGACGCCGATGCCGAACGTGGGCGACGAGCTGCACCACTTCGGCTGGAACCGCTGCAGCTCGGCGTGCCACGGGCCGGACCGCTCGCACCTCGTGCTGCCTGGGTTCCGCTCGTCGCGCATCCATGTCCTCGACGTCTCCGACCCGCGGAAGCCCGCGATCGAGAAGGTGATCGAGCCGGACGAGCTCCTCAGCGCGACCGGCTACACCCGCCCGCACACCGTGCACTGCATGCCGGGCGGCAACGTCGTGCTCTCGATGCTGGGCGACGCCGACGGCGGCGGAGCCGGCGGCTTCGCCTGCCTGGATGCCGAGACGTTCGCCGTCAAGGGCCGGTGGGAGAACGGCGGCGAGCGCCCCGGGCTCAACTACGACTTCTGGTACCAGCCGCGAGCCGACGTGCTCGTGTCGTCCGAGTTCGGCGAGCCCAACGCCTACGAGCCCGGCTTCGACCTCGAGGACGTCAGTAGCGGCCGCTACGGCCAGCGGCTCCACTTCTGGAACCTCTCGACGCGCAAGCTCGAGCAGACGATCGATCTCGGCGAGCGAGGGCTCGTGCCGCTCGAGCTGCGAATGCGGCACGATCCCGACGCTGCCGAGGGCTTCGCGGCCGCGACGCTGTCAAGCGTCGTCTGGCGCTTCCATCGCTCGAACGGCTCGTGGACCGCCGCTCCGGCCATCGCGACCGAGGCCGTCGAGCTCGAGGGCTGGCCGATCCCCGTCCCGAGCCTGATGACGGACATGGTCCTGTCGATGGACGATCGCTTCCTGTACGTGTCCAACTGGTTCCACGGCAACCTGCAGCAGTACGACGTGTCGGACCCGGAGCACCCCCGCCTGACCGGGGAGCTCTGGCTCGGCGGCATGCTCGGCCGCGCGAACGACGCCGGACGCGAGCTGGACGGCGGCCCGCAGATGCTCCAGCTCTCGCTCGACGGGCGCAGGCTGTACGTCACGAACTCGCTGTACTCGACCTGGGACAACCAGTTCTACCCAGGCCTGCGCTCCTGGCTGCTCAAGGTCGACTGCGGTCCGGCCGGCGGCATGACGGTCGACCCGGGCTTCTTCGTGGACTTCCACGACCGGCCCGGCGGGCCGGCACGCGCGCACGAGGTCCGGCTGCAGGGCGGCGACTGCACGTCAGAGGTCTTCGCATGATCATGGCCCACCACGGCTTGGGCGAGGAGCTGGTGCTCCCCGCCCTCGTCTCCGGCGGATCGCTCGTCTCCCTCCTCGTCCTGTACACGAGGGCCAAGCTGGCGGAGCTGCGCAAGTGGATTCGCCGGCCCTAGCCCGCAACGCCACCGAGGAGGCGTTCCTGGACGCCGCGGAGCGCCTCCTCGTCACGGTCGGCTCGTCCGGCATCACCACGCGGGCGCTCGCCGACGCGGCGGACGCGAACCAGGGCCTCGTCCACTACTACTTCGGCTCGATGGAGAACCTGCTCGTGCGCGTGCTCGAGCGGTTCACCGACCGCCTGATCACGCGCCAGCGGACGATGTACGCCGCCCCGGACGTGCCGTTCGTCGAGAAGTGGCGGACGGCGATGCGCTTCCTCGACGCCGATCGCGACTACCAGAAGGTCTGGTGGGAGCTGCAGGCGCTGGCCTGGAACCGCCCCGAGCTGCGCGAGCGCGTGGCGCACGTCAACGCCGAGTGGCGCGCGGTGCTGACCGACGCGCTGGCCGAGCCGCGCGAGCGCTACGGGATCGCCATGCCGCTCGGCGCGCTGGTGTCGCTCGTGATCACCTTCAACGAGGGGATCATGCACGAGCGGCTCTCGGGCATCGAGACCGGCCACGCCGAGCTGCTCGAGTGGATCGACGGCTGGCTCGCCGGAAAGGAGCAGCAATGACTACCGCCATAGCCCCGCTCCGCGAGCAGTCGCGCGCCCGGCTTCCGGACGAGACCGGCTACGTCGAGCGCGACGGAGTGCGGATCGCGTGGGAGCGCTACGGCGAGGGAGATCCGACCGTGCTCCTCCTGCCGACCTGGTCGATCGTGCATTCGCGGGTGTGGAAGATGCAGATTCCGTACCTGGCCCGGCATGCCCGCGTGATCACATTCGACGGGCGCGGGAACGGCAGGTCCGATCGCCCGACGACGGCAGAGGCCTATCACGAGCGCGAGTTCGCGGCCGACGCGCTCGCGGTGATGGACGCCACGGGCACCGAGCGCGCCGCGCTCGTGGCACTGTCGGCCGGCGCGCGCTGGGCGACGGTGCTCGCCGCCGAGCACGCCGAGCGCGTCTCCGGCGTCGTCTGCCTCGGTCCCGCCGTTCCTCTCGCCGAGCCGCCGCCTCACGCGACGCACCCGTTCCACGAGCGGCTCGACACCGTCGAGGGCTGGGCGAAGTACAACCGCTTCTACTGGCTCGAGCACTACCGCGAGTTCCTCGAGTTCTTCTTCGGGCAGATGTTCACGGAGCCGCACTCGACCAAGCCGATCGAGGACTGCGTCCGGTGGGGCCTCGACACGAGCCCCGAAACGCTCGTCCTGACCTATCTCGGCCGCGCGCTCGAGCGCGAGGAGACCGAGCGACTGTGCGCGCAGATCCGCTGCCCCGTACTCGTGATCCACGGCGAGGACGACGCCGTGCGTCCGGTCGTGACCGGCCAGGCGTACGCGGAGGCGACCGGCGGCACGTTCGTCGGGCTCGCGGGCTCCGGCCACTGCCCGCAGGTGCGGGACCCGGTGCGGATCAACACGCTGCTGCGCGACTTCATCGCGCCCGCGCCGCCGGCGCCGCGCTGGAGCCGCGGGCGTGCGCGGCGGAAGCGAGCCCTCTACATCTCATCGCCGATCGGCCTCGGGCACGCCCGCCGCGACCTCGCGATCGCCCGTGAGCTGCGAGCCCTGCATCCCGACCTCCAGGTCGACTGGCTCGCGCAGCATCCGGTGACCGCGATGCTCGAAGGCGAGGGCGAGCGGATCCACCCGGCGAGCCGCCACCTCGCAAGCGAGTCCCATCACATCGAGAGCGAGTCAGCCGAGCACGACCTGCACTGCTTCCAGACCTGGCGCAACATGGACGAGATCCTGCTCGCGAACTTCATGGTCTTCCACGACCTGGTGCGCGACGAGCCGTACGACCTCTGGATCGGCGACGAGGCGTGGGAGCTCGACTACTACCTGCACGAGAACCCCGACGAGAAGCGCGCCGCGTACGCGTGGCTGACCGACTTCGTGGGCTGGCTCCCGATGCCCGACGGAGGCGATCACGAAGCGATGCTCACCGCCGACTACAACGCCGAGATGATCGAGCACATCGCCCGCTTCCCGCGCGTGCGGGACCGCGCGATCTTCGTCGGCGACGCGGCCGACGTCGTGCCGGAGCGGTTCGGCCCCGAGCTGCCGCTGATCCGCGACTGGACCACGGAGCACTACGACTTCGCCGGCTACGTCACGGGCTTCGACCCGGCTGCCCTGTCGGACCGCGAGGCGCTGCGAGCCGAGCTCGGCTACCGCCCGGCCGAGCAGGTCTGCATCGTCACCGTCGGCGGCTCGGGCGTCGGCGCCTCACTCCTGCGCCGGGTCATCGCCGCGTTCCCTGCCGCCCGCGAGCGCGTCCCGACGCTGCGCATGGTCGTCGTCGCCGGACCGCGAATCGATCCCGCCTCGCTCTCGGCGCACGACGGGCTCGAGGTCCGCCCGTACGTCCACGACCTCTATCGCCATCTCGCCGCCTGCGACCTCGCCGTCGTGCAGGGCGGGCTGACGACGTCCATGGAGCTGACCGCCAACCGGCGTCCCTTCCTGTACTTCCCGCTCAGCCACCACTTCGAGCAGAACTTCCACGTGCGCCACCGGCTCGAGCGTTACGGCGCCGGGCGATGCATGGACTACGACACGGCGACTCCCGAGTCGATCGCCGCCGCGATCGGCGAGGAGATCGGCCGCGACGTCGACTACCGCCCCGTGGCGGCGGACGGCGCCGCGCGAGCCGCGGCGCGGATCGCCGAGCTGCTCTGACGGCCGGCTACAGGGCGAGCGGCCAGAGCGCCTCGAGCGCTCGCGTCGCGGCGGACGGGAACAGCCGGCCTCGCCGGCGCTCCGCGAGCCCGGCCGCGATCAGCGCCGCCGCCGCGGCTTCGAGTGCGCGTGGCGGGAGCCCGAGCGTGCGAGCGAGGTCGCCGGGGTCATGCCCGCCCTCGGGCGGCTCGACCGCGAGCTCCAGCACGAGGCGCCGCTGGTGCTCGTGAGCGCGGGTGCCCGGTCGGGCGACGCCCGCGGGCCACGGATCGTTACGGTGGTCGTGCATGGGAGGGTTGCCTCCTGTGCCGCGCCCCGGGGGCGTTGCCGCGCCGCCCGGGGCAACTTGACGATGTGGCGCGGACGCTAGCGCGGGAGACGGACGGCGTCAGAAGCGGCGCTGACGCCTCGCGCGCTCGCCGAGGTGCGCCTCGGCCAGCGCACGTGTGCGCGCGTCCGCCGCGACCTCCGGCACTCCGAGGTCCCAGAAGGCCCCGCTGTCGAGCAGCGGCCTGCCGGGCACGGTCGCGCAGTGGATCACGGTCGTCGCGTCACCGGCCCGCGCCTCTGCCAGGGCGTCGGTCAGCGCAGCGGCATCGTCCACGCGGACACCGCGACAGCCGAAGCTCTCGGCGCTGGCCGCGTAGTCGACGTCGACGCGCGCGCCGTCGCGCCGCTCGAACCGGTTGCCGACGCTGGCGCCGGTCCTCGTGAGCGCGAGCGTGTCGATCGAGCCGTACGACCCGTTGTCGAGCACCACGACGGTCAGCTTGGCGCCGTACTGGGCGGCGGTGACCAGCTCGCTCGGCGCCATCAGGTACGTGCCATCGCCGATCACGACGAACACCTCCGGACCGGGACCCTCGCGAAGGCGGATCCCGAGCGCCGCTGGGATCTCATGGCCCATGCACGAGTAGCCGAACTCGAGATGCGCGTGGCTGCCCTCGGGCACGCGCCAGGCCTTGAGGAGGTCGCCAGGTGCCCAGCCGGCGGCGGCGACCACCCAATCGCCCGGTCCGGCCGCGGCGTTGACCGTCGCATAGACCTCGCCCTGGGTCATGCCCCGATCGGAGCCGGCACGCAGGTCGGCGGCCAGATCGGCCTCCCAGGCGCGGAGCGCCGCGGCGACCACCTCCCGGTACTGCGGCGACACCGGGCCCACGCGGCCCAGGAGCGCCTCGAGCGCCGCTCGCGCGTCAGCGACCATGGGCGTGGCAGACAGCTTGTGCGCATCGGCGGCCGACACATTCACGCCGACGAAGCGGACCCCGGGCTCCTCGAAGAGCGAGACGGACGCGGTCGTGAAGTCGGTGAGTCGTGTGCCGATGCACAGCACGAGGTCCGCCCGCTCCGCGATCCGGTTGGCGGCCGCCGACCCGCTGACACCGATGCCGCCGAGGCAGCCGGGGCCCGGGGTCATGACGCCCTTGCCCGCCGACGTCTCGGCCACGGGGATCCCCGTCGCCTGCGCGAAGGTGGCCAGCGCGGCCTCGGCGGCCGAGTAGCGCACGCCGCCGCCCGCGATGACCAGCGGCCGCCGCGCCTCACCGAGCACCGCCGTCGCGGCGGCGAGCTCGGTCCCGGCCGGCGGGCGGCGGATCACGGGCCAGACGCGCCGCGAGAAGAACCGGAGCGGGAAGTCGGCGCTCTCGCCGAGGACGTCCTGATGCAGCGCCACGGTTACGGCACCGGCGTCGGCGGCGTCGAGCAGCACGCGCATGGCCTCAGGCAGGGCGGTCAGCAGCTGCTCGGGTCGAGCGACGCGATCGAAGAACACGCTCAACGGCCGAAATGCGTCGTTGACGGAGACGTCGCCGGCGCTCGGATGCTCGAGCCGCTGGAGTACCACGCCCGAACGCCGGCTCGCGAACGTGTCGGCGGGAAGCAGGAGCACCGGCAGGCGGTTCACGCTCGCGGTCGCCGCGCCGGTCAGCATGTTGGTCGCTCCGGGCCCGATCGACGCCGTGCAGGCAAGCGTCTGGAGCCTCCGGGCCGCTTTCGCATAGCCGATCGCCGTATGCACCATCGCCTGTTCGTTCTTGGGCTGGTAGAGCGGCAAGTCCGCGCCTTCCTGTACCAGCGCCTGGCCGAGTCCCAGCGCGTTGCCGTGCCCGAAGATCCCGAACATCGCCGGGATCGCGCGCTGCAGCTCGCCGTCGCGCTCGGACCACTGCGCAGCCAGCCAGCGCACGAGCGCCTGGCCGGTCGTGAGCCGCACGGTCGGCTCGCTCACTGCGCCGTCCATCCGCCGTCGACCAGCAGGCTGCACCCGGTCGTCGAGCCCGCGGCCGGAGATGCGGCGAAGAGGACGGCCGCCGCGACCTCGTCGACCGTGGCCAGCCGCCCGAGCGGGATCCGCTCGAGCACGTCGTCGCGGAACCGGCGCTCCGCGAGGAACGGCGCCGTCATCTCGGTCGCCACGAACGTCGGGGCGACGGCGACGACGCGCACGCCGCGCGGGGCCAGCTCGACCGCGAGCGCGCGCGTGAGACCTTCGACGGCGTGCTTGGTGGCGCAGTAGACGCTCCGCCGGGACGCGCCGACGTGACCCATCTGCGAGGAGACGAACACGATCGCGCCGCCCGTTGCGGGCATTCGCCGGACCGCCTCGCGGGCGCAGTGCAGGGCGCCGCGCACGTTCAGCGCCCACAGCCGGTCGGCCGTGTGGAGCTCGATCTCGTCGAGCGCCTGCGGGACGTTGGCGCCGGCGGCGTACACGAGGACGTCGACCGCGTCGATGCCGTCGAACGCGGCGTCGAGCCCCCGGTCGTCGGTCACGTCGCAGGTGACGACCCGGGCGTCGGCTCCGAGCCGCCGCGCGGTCGATGCGATCTCCGCGAGCGCACCCCGGGTTCGCGCCATGAGCGTGAGCTTCGCTGCACCGGCCGAGGCGAACGCCAGCGCCGTCGCCGCGCCGATGCCGCGGCTCGCCCCGGCCACGACGGCGTGCCGGCCGTCGAGCCGGAAGCCGGCCGTCACGGCGCGGTCGCGGCCGCCAGCCGCACCTCGGCCGTGCGGGCGTGACCCGCGAACTGCTCGGCATGCGAGATCGCCGCAACCGCCGCCGCGACGGCGCGGGTTCCCTCGCTCGTGAGCCGCTGGTAGGTGCAGGTCTTGAGGAACTTGCCGACCCACAGGCCGCCGGTGAAGCGCGCGGCCCCCGTCGTGGGGAGCACGTGGTTCGTCCCCACCGCCTTGTCGCCATAGGCGACCGTGGCCTCCGCGCCGAGGAACAGCGAGCCGTAGTTGCGCAGACCGCTCAGGTACGCGCCGAGCGTTCCCTCGTCGACGTGCACCTCGAGATGTTCGGGTGCGTAGGAGTCCGACAACGCCATGGCCTCTGCATCGTCGGCCACGATCGCGACCGTTCCGTGATCGCGCCAGGCCGGACCCGCCACGTCGCGCGTCGGCCAGCCGAGCAGCAGCTCTTCCACTTCCGAGATCACGGCGTGGGCCAGCGGCTCGGACGTCGAGATCAGCAGAGAGGGCGACGTCGGCCCATGCTCGGCCTGACCGAGCAGGTCGGTGGCGACCAGCACGGGGTCCGCCGAGGCGTCGGCGATGATCGCCACCTCGGTCGGGCCCGCCAGCACGTCGATGCCCACTGTCCCGAACAGCTGCCGCTTCGCCTCCGCGACGTAGGCGTTGCCGGCACCGACGAGCATGTCGACCGGCTCGATCCCGGCGAGCCCGAACGCCATGGCGGCGAGCGCCTGCACGCCGCCGAGGCAGACGATCTGGTCGGCGCCCGAGGTCGCCATTGCGTGCAGCATTGCCGGATGCACGCCCCCGCTCCGGTACGGGGGCGCACACGCGACGACCCGGTCGACCCCAGCGACCTTCGGCACGGCGACCGTCATGAACGCGGACGCGAGCATCGGGTAGCGACCGCCCGGCACGTACGCGCCGACCGACCCGACCGGGATGTGCCGATGCCCGAGCGTGACGCCCGGCAGCGTCTCCACCTCCAGTTCGTGCAGCGTCGCCAGCTGCGCGTGGGCAAAGCCCCGGACCTGCTCCTGCGCGAACGCGATGTGCCGGCGCAGCTCGGGCTCGAGAGCCTCGGCGGCGCGGGCCGCCTCCGCCGCCGTGACGACGAAGCTGCGAGGGGACCAGCCGTCCAGCTCGACGGAGTAGCGCCTGACCGCGTGCTCGCCCTCGCGCTCGATCCGGCCGAGCATCTCGGACACGCGTCGCCGCACGGTCAGCGAGGACGCCGGCGTGTTCCACGCCCCCTGCTTCAGGTAGTCAGGCACGCCGCCGCCTCCGCCAATGCCGCGTCGAAGATCCGGATGTCCGACCCGATGATCACCAGGCCGGCGCGGGCCGGGACGGTGGCCGGCGGCATGCCGGCGACACCGAATGCGACTCCCGCCGACTCGGCCGCATCGCCGACGGTCGCGAGGGCCGCCCGCAGGCTCCGCGCTTCGAACCGGAGCGGCGCACCGAGGTCGTACGAGAGGTCGGCGCACCCCACGACGAGCGCCTCGAGGCCATCCACGCGGGCGACGTCCGCCACCGCCTCGACGCCGCGCGCGGTCTCGATCTGCACGACACAGGCGGGAACGTCGGGGCCGGGTCGCACCGCGAGCCGACGCGGCCCGAAGCCTCGGGATCCGGCGGGCGCCAGCCGCAGGCGGTCGACCGCCTCGCGCGCCTGCGCGGCCGACTCCACCCGAGGGACCACGATCCCGTCGGCGCCGGCGTCGAGGATCGCGGCGAACGACTCGGCCAGCGGCACCCGCACGTACGCCGCGGCGCCGCTGGCCTGGACGCCGATGACGGCGTCCTGCATGTCGCGCCGGCCGAGCGCACCGTGCTCGAGATCCACCCAGACCACGTCGAAGTGCCGGCCGACGATCTCCGCCACGAGTGCACCGGGCAGCGACAGCACGGTGCCCACGCGGGGCGTCATCGGCCGGCCACCGCGAGCGCCTCGGGGTTCACGAGGTTGGCGGGCACCCGCCCGGCCAGCACGTCGAGCACGGCGCAGGTGGCGCGCCGTGTCATCTCCTGCACCGAGCGCCGGCTGACTCCGCCGATGTGCGGCGTGAGGACGACGTTCGGCAGGGTGAGCAGCTCGGAGCCCTCGGGCGGCTCGTATTCGAAGACGTCGAGCGCGGCGGCGCGCAGGCGGCCGCCTCGCAGCGCTTCAAGCAGCGCGTCCTCGTCGATGAGCGCACCGCGCGCCGTGTTGACCAGCACGGCCTCTGGGCGCATCAGCGCGAGGCGGCGACGGTCGATCAGGTGCCGGGTCTCGCGCGTGAGCGGGAGATGGAGCGACACCACGTCGCTGCGGCGCAGCAGCTCGTCGAGGCCTACGAGCTCGGTGTCCGCGGCCGCCTCGCCCGCCGGATCGCACACGAGCACCTGGGTCCGAAACCCGCTGAGCCGCCTCCGGACCAGTCGCCCGATGGCGCCGAAGCCGACGAGCCCGACCGTCGCTCGGTTGAGCTCCCACGGCGTCGCCTCGCCGGTCCGAGCCCAGCGGGCTGCTCGGATCCCGGCGTCGTACTCCGTGATGCGGCGCAGCGCGGCGAGCATGAGCGCCACCGCGTGGTCGGCCGTGCTTGAGGTGTTGGCGCCCGGCGTCGTGCAGACGGCCACCCCATGACGCGTGGCGGCCTCGACGTCGATCGAGTCGGTGCCGACCCCTATGCGCGCGATCACACGCAGCGAGCGTGCACCCGCGAGCACCTCGGCGTCGAACGGGTCGGTCGAGACGATGGCCGCTGACACCCCGTCAAGCAGAGCGATCAGATCCTGAGGGGCGCGGCTCCAGACCTTGGGAGCGAACCGCACCGCGCAACCGGCGGCGACCAGGCGGCGGCCGGTGTCCGCCCCGGTTCGCTCGTAGTCCGGCCAGGTTATGAGCACCGCTTCGTCCCGCACCGCTAGTGATCCAATCACTTGACGACTAGTCGAGCAAGGAACAGATCTGTCCGCCCGATCATCCCGCCCGGCGCGCGGTCAGACCGCCGTCGACGAACAGCGTGGCGCCCGTCACGTAGCTTGCGTCAGGCGACGCGAGGAACGCGATCACGCTCGCGATCTCGCCCGGATCGGCAATGCGGCCGAGAGCGACGCCGGCGACCATGGCGCGCTCCGCCTCCTCGGAATCGTCGGCCAGGCGGATGCTCTCCTCCACCAGGCGCGTGCGCGTGAAGCCCGGGCACACGCAGTTGACCCGCACCCCTCGCGGCCCATAGTCCAGCGCAAGGCTTCGCGTGAGCCCGACGAGTCCCGACTTGGCCGCGGCGTACGGGAAGAACGAGTCACGGGTGACCGCAGCGTGGATCGAGGAGACGTTGACGATCGCGCCGCCGCCCGCCCCGAGCAGGTGCGGGAGTACGTGCTTGGCGCACAACCAGGCCGCCTTGAGGTCGACGGCGAAGAACGCGTCCCACTCCGCCTCCGTCATGGCGACGGCGTCGAATCCGGCGTTGACGCCGGCGTTGTTGACGAGCAGCGTGGGCGTTCCGAGGCGCGCGACGCAGCTGTCGACGAGCTCGCCGACGTGGTCCTCGCGCGCCACGTCACAAGGAACGAAGAGGGCATCGGTCGGGTTGCCCAGCCTGGCCATCGCTTCACTCCCGGCGGTCTCGTCACGACCGCAGAAGGCGACGCGCGCGCCGCCGGTCAGGAGACGCTCGACCGTGGCGCGACCGATCCCACGACTGCCTCCCGTCACGATCGCCACCGGCGGAGACATATGATCACCGTATCAATGCAGGTGGAAATCGTGACGCGCGGAAGCGATGTGCTCGGCGAGGGGCCGGTCTGGCTCGCGTCCGAACGGCAGCTGGTCCGGGTCGACGTGACCGCCCGGGCGATCGTCAGACGCGACGTGGCGGCGCGAACCGAGGAGCGGACTCCCGTGGGGGCCCACGTGGGGTTCGCGCTGCCGACCTCGGCGGGCGCCCTGGTCGCCGGCGTCGGGCGAGAGGTGCACCTCGTGCAGCCATCGCAGGCTCTTGCGGCCGTGGAGCCGGACCGGCCGGAGAATCGCTTCAACGACGCGGGCTGCGATGCGCGCGGCCGCCTGTGGGCGGGCACGATGTCGACGACCAGGTGTCAGGGGGCCGCGGCGCTCTACCGGCTCACGCCCGACGGGCAGCTCAGCGTCGCGTTGGACGGCGTCACGATCTCGAACGGCCTCGACTGGAATCGTGACGCGACGCTCCTCTACTACGTGGACTCGACGACGCAGCGCGTCGACGCGATCGACTTCGACCTCGATCGCGGCCGGCTCGGACGCCGGCGGACGTTCGCGACGATCGCCCCCGAGGACGGACTGCCCGACGGGCTCACCGTCGATGCAGAGGGCGGCGTCTGGCTCGCCCTGTTCGGTGGGTCGGCTATTCGACGCTACTCCCCGGACGGCCGGCTTGACGCCGAGCTTCGCCTCCCTGTCACCAACCCGACGAGCATGGCGTTCGCCGGGCCCGACCTCGGCGATCTCTACATCACCTCGGCCAAGCACCGCCTGAGCGCCGAGCAGCTCGCTCAAGAGCCGCTGGCCGGCTCGCTGCTGCGCGTGCGGCCCGGCGTGCGGGGCCGCCTGCCTCAGCGATTCGGCGATAGCTGACCTCAGAGGCCGTGTTCCAAGGGCCGAAACGCAGCTGACGATCAGGCTGCGCGAGCCACGCGGCGAGCGTGCTCGTGGAGGTACTGCTCGACCGTGTCGAGGTGCGCGCGCATCGCCTCGCGCGCGGCGGCCTCGTCGCCCGCCCGGACGGCCTCGAGGATCGCCTCGTGCTCCGGGATCGCCCGCGTCCGCCGGTATGCCGGACGTGCGAGCGGATAGCGCGCGGCGAGCAACGCGCCGTCGATGCGCCGGACGAGGGAGACGAGTGCGCCGTTGCCCGTCGCCTCCACCAGCGTGAGGTGGAACGCGACGTCGGCGGCGTGGTAGTCGCGCTCCTGCAGGCGCGCGCTGCGCTGCGCGACAGCCGCCCTCATGTCGTCGAGCCGGTCCTCGAGGCGCGCGACGTGCTCGCGCGTGGCGCGAGCTGCGGCGAGGCCGGTACTGCCGATCTCGATCATCCGCCGGCATTCGAGGTAGTCGCCGAGCAGCGTCACCGCGGCGGATCCTCCGAGTGCCACGGCGATCACGTCGGCGTCGAAGAGCTCCCAATTCTCACGCGGATTCACCGTGGTGGCACTGCCGTGCTTGACCGTGATCAGTCCACGCTCCTCCAAGCCCCGCAGGCACTCCCTCGCCACGCCGCGGCTGATGTCGAACTGCTCCGTGAGCGCCGTCTCCTTCGGGAGCCGGGCGCCGGGCGCGAGCTCCCCGGACACGATCGCATCGGCGAGTTCGAGCATTGCCTCCCGGTGCAATCGCATGATTAGGTGATCGAATCACATGACGACCAGGACGTCAACGTAGCGTCGGGCGCCCGCTGTAGCATTAGGCCAGAACCTCAAGCGGCGAATGCGCTCGACTGTGGCGATCGACCAGATACAGACGGCGACGGAGTCCGCGCGGCGGTCACTTGCGCGCTTCGAGCTCGCCACGATCCGGCTGCGCAACGCAGTTCGGATGCGCCTCGGCGTGAGCGACGACGAGCTCACCGCTCTATTGCATCTCGTCGAGTACACGCAGATCACCCAGCGCCAGCTGGTCGCGATCGGCACGCTCTCGCGGAGCGGCGTCGGAGCGATGGTGGCCCGCCTCGAGGACGCCGGCTTCGTCGAGCGGGTGCAGGACCCGACCGACCGGCGAGTCCGGCTGGTTCAGCTTTCGCCGACAGGTGAGCGACGGATGCGCGCGGCGTACGGCGCGTGCGAAGACGACCTGGAGCAGCTGCTCGAGGGACGGCCCGACGAGGAGCTGGAGGCGCTCGCCAGCCTCCTCACAAGGCTCGGCGACGCGACCCGGAGCCATGCCCGTGCCGCCGAGCGCGAGCCGCAGCCCGCGCGTCTCGGCGTCCAGCCTGTCTGGCGCAGCTGGGGCGGCGAAGCGCGGGCGCTCAGTCTGCCGACGGAACCCGGAAGAACTGGATGACGACCTCGTGGCGCTCGCGTCCGTCCGCGTCACGGGTTCGTGCCGACGCCGCGATCTGCTGAACCTCGTCGATCGCCTGCCTGAGTGTTGACGCCAGCTCGGCCACTCCACGATCGTCGAGATCGAGAAGCGACCGGCTGAGGTGCATCGTGGCGCGATCAAAGCCACCGTGTAGCGCTGCGGTCCGCGCCTCATCCCTCGTGATGCCCAGCACGCCGAGTACGACGGCTCGCCGTAGCTGTGTCGATACCTGCTCCCAGTCCTCGTCCTCGATGTCGTGCGGTCCGGTCGTGCGGTAGAAGTGCTCGGTCGCGCCGCGCCGGCGCTCGGTACGGACCAGCTCGATCCAGCCGTGCTCACGGAGGACGTTCGTGTGGTAGCTGACGAGATTGACGCGCTCCTGCAGTCGGCGCGCGAGCTTGCTTGGACTGGTCTGCTGCTCGTACTCGAAAAGCAGGCGCGCACGGAGCGGATGCGCCAGGAGGTTCGCGAGCTCCTCGGACATCGTCAGCCGATGTTCTCACGCGTGTCCCGTCAGCACGAGCCACAGACTTCGCACGCGTCGTCACGCGGCACGATCTCACGCCGGACCTCGAGCGTCCCAAGATCGACGCTCAGTGCCGCGCCCTGCGTGGCGAAGTCGATGCCGAGGAGGAGATGCAGCATCTCCATCGCCAGCATCGAGCCGACGATCGCGGACGCCGGCCCAAGCGTTGCGGAGCGAATCGGTGCCGCCTGGACATGCTCGACGTACGAGTCGTAAGCAATCGAGTGCGCGCGAACCGCTGACTCGTGGCACACGAAACATGCGGTGACGCCGGGAACATAGAACGGTCCGACGCGCACGATCGGTGGAACCTGGCCGGCAGTGACGAACGGTACGCCGGCCTCGAAGCATGCCGCGTTGACCCAGCGGCCGAGCACAAACGGCGGCTCGTCCGCGGTGAGTACCAGCGCGTCGACGGCGTCGACGAAACCACGCGCCGACGGAACGTCGCTGACGGCCATGGCAAGGGCCTCGACCTCGATCCTCGGATCGAAACCGCGCAGCCATTCGGCTGCCGCCTCGACCTTTGGGCGACCCACCTGGTCCGGCCGGTAGGTCGCCTGTCGATTCAGGTTCGACAGCTCGACGGAATCGTCGTCGCCGAGACGAAAGTGCCGCACCCCGGCGGCCGCGAGCGCCGCGAGGGCCCACGTGCCGAGGCCACCGCATCCGAGCACGGCGACGCGAGCGCTCATGAGGCGGCGCTGAAGATCACGCTCGTCCCCGAACTCCGCGAGGTACGGCAACTGGCGCGAGAACCGTTCGGCATCCTCGTGACCGAGGGATGCGGACGACGCCTCGGGCGCGAGCAGCCCGGCCGCGTCGAGGGCGTCGAGCTTGACCCGGACAGTGTCGTCGGCGAGCTCCAAGCACGCCCCTAACTCCGCGACGGTCAGCTCACTGCGCGATAGCAGCTGCAACAACGCATGATCCCGGCGATCGGCATCGCGGATCACCAGGTCGTCGCGTCCGGCCCGAAGCAGGTACAGCCTGGCCCCGACGAGCAGTGGCTCCACCGAAGGACGCAGCCGGTAACGCCGTCCGCCCGTGGTGCCGACGGGCGGCGCAGGCGACGCGGTCAGCAGGCCTTGAAGTACCCCGACTCGCTCACGACCGGACGATCGACGGTCTCGATCTCCACGCTGGCTCACCTCCCTTCCCTTGCCGGCGCAGCGTGCTGCGCGATGTACACGGCCTTGACATGCACGCGCTCGTCGAGCGGCTGGTCGACGCCGCCGGACCCGTCGGTCCCCCACGCGGCGACGCACTCGAGACCGGCGGCGGCCAGCGCTCGCTCGAGCACGTCCTGCGGGTGGTGACGCTGGCGGTGCACGGTTCGTACTCGGTCCCACCACGGCGCTTCGGCTCTCTCGAGGCGGTCGATCCACGCCTCGCCGATGGCGCCGTCGTCGATGGCGCCGGTGCTGCGGCCCTCGAATACGACCGTACGGTCGTCTCCAGGCACGACCATGACGGACGAGTAGAGGGCGCGAAATGTGCACAGCGTGTCGACGTCGAAGACCACGACGCCGCCGGCGGCGAGGTTGCGGCGAAAGCTCTCGAACGCGCTCACCAGCTCGTCGTCCGACAGGAGGTAGTTCACTGCGTCCGCGACGCTCCATACGAGGTCGAACGTCCCCAGCGCGGGGAGCGAGCGCATGTCCGCGACCATCAGTTCGACGCCGTCGCCGAGCTTCTGCCGAGCCACGGCCAGCATCCCGGGTGAAGCGTCGACGCCGACCGCCTCGTAGCCCCGCTCGAGCATCGGCGCGAGCGCGCTGCCCGTGCCGCAGCCGACGTCGAGCAGCCGGCGACCCGCGAGGCCTTCGCGCCGCGCCAACCGTTCGAGGATCCCGGCCCACGCGGCATGGTCGTGACCGGCCGTGAAGAAGTCGTAGGCCGGCGCGAGGCCGTCGTAGGCCGTCCGCACGTGATCGGCAGTCGACGTCACGCCGTCTCCAGGGCGAGCCGGGCGGTCAGCTCCTCCGCCGCCAACGCGATTCGCTCGCTACTCGCGACCAGCTCGTCGAGCGACGAGCTCGCGGACGAGACAGCGAGCGCCGCAACCACGTCTCCCCCAGCTCGCACCGGGACTGCGAGGGCGCGCGCACCGACACGGAACTCCTCGTCCTCGAGAGCGTACCCGCGGTCTTGCGACGCCTCGAGCTCGGCCCGCAGCACACCTGCGTCAACGAGGGTCCGGTCCGTGACCGGGGCCAGCGGGGAGGCCAGCACCACCTCGCGCCAGGGCTCGCGGAAGGCGAGCAGCAGCTTGCCGGCGGCGATCGCGTGAGCAGGAGCGAGATCGCGCACGCCGTCGTCCCGCCCGTTCGCACGGATCAGCCGCAGCGCCGAGCGATAGCTCGGGATCGCCACGTGGACCGGGTCGCCGATCCGCTCGTGCAGGTCGCGCGCGACCTCCGTCGCGTGCTTGACGAGCGGGGCCCGATGCGCGAGCTGCGCGGCGAGTGCGACGATCCGCAGCGTCGGGGTGTACGTCGGGCGCGAGCCTTCGCGGCGGACCAGCCAACCGTCGGCCACCATGCGGTTCAACAGCCGCCGGGCCGTGCGCGGGTGCACCTGCAGCTCCGCGGCAAGCTGCGTGGCCGTCGACGGCCCGAAGGCCAGGACCTCCAGGGCCTGCATCGACCGGCTGGCGAAGAACGCCTCGTTGGCGCTCACGAGGTGCGCTCCTGCGCCGTGTCGGTCGTCGTGCCGGCCGCATATTCGGCCAGGTAGCGCTCGACGGTGAGCAGGTGCGCCCGCATCGCCTCGCGGGCGCGGACGGGGTCGCGGGCGGCGACGGCGGCGAGGATCTCCCGGTGTTCGGGAAGGCTCCGCTCCAGGCGGTGCTCGGGACGCGCGAGCGGGCGCCGCGCGGCAGCCAGCGCCCGGTGGACGGGCTCGGTCATGCGACCGAGCGCGCGGTTGCCGGTCGCCTGGATCACGGCACGGTGAAACGCGACGTCCGCCTCGTGGAACCGCTCCTCCGCCGACGGACTCCCTGGCGCCTCGACCGCCGTCGCGGTCATCCGCTCGAGCGCCGCGGAGAGCGCCATCAGGTCCTGGGCCGTCGCGCGCTGGGCGGCCAGCCCCGCCGCCTCGATCTCGAGCAGGCGACGGCACTCGAGATAGTCGCCGAGTAGCTTCGTGCCGCCCTGGTGCTCGAGCACCGCCGCGATCACCTCAGGGCTGAACATGTCCCAGTCGGCGCTCGGCCTCACGGTGGTGCCAATCCCATGCCTCACGGTCACGAGGCCCCGCTCCTCGAGGCTTCGGAGCGACTCGCGGGCGACGCCGCGGCTTACTTCGAACCGCTGCGCGAGCTCGGTTTCGGTGGGAAGCCGAGCCCCAACGGGCATGCGTCCGCTCACGATATCCGCGACGAAGATCCGCTGCACGGAACGATGCAGCCGAGACATACGATGATTGGAGCATTGATTCCAACGATCGGCTAGGGTCAGATCGGCTCGGGAAGCGCCTGCATACAGGCGCTTCTCGGACGCTTCACGTGTAGCGCGAGAGGCGGACGCTTCCGTGCGTAGACGCGATCGGTCAGCCGATGATCCAATCTCTTTGTGCCATCGGCTACCGAAGACGTGGTGCGGCTTGGCGTCGTCGGCGGCGGGCTCGTTGCGCAGATCGCGCACCTGCCTGCACTCAACGACCTGAGCCGGCAGTTCGACGTCGTCGCCCTCGCCGATCCGAGCGAGCGGGTGCGAAGTGCTCTCGCGCGGCGCTACCACGTCGCCGACACCTTCGCGACGCACGAGGAGATGCTCCGCCGGGCCGACCTCGACGGCGTTCTCGTCGCCTCGCCGAACGGCACCCACGCGCGTGTGACGCTGGACGCGCTCGAGACCGGGCTCCACGTCCTCGTCGAGAAGCCGCTGTGCCTCACCGCGGACGACGCCGCGGCGATCGTCGCGGAGGCAGAGCGACGAGGCCTCGTCGTGCAGGTCGGCTACATGAAGCGCTTCGACGATGCGTACGAGGCCCTGTGCTCGGAGCTGCCTCAGCCGCACGATCTCAAGCTCGTCACGACCGCGACCGTCGATCCGGGCATCGGCGAGATGTACCGGCCGGCCGACTTCGTGCCCCCCGCCGACGTCGACCGATCTGCGGAGCAGACGCTGCGGCGCTCGACCGAGGAGCAGGTGGCGAGAGCGGTCGACTCGGACGACCCGCGTCACGTCCGGCCGTTCTCCGACGCGTTCCTCGGAGCGCTCGTGCATGACGTCAACCTGGTGCTCGGGCTGCTCGACGGGCTCGCGCTCGAAGCCGTCGAGGTGAAGGACGCCGCGAGTGCCCCGGACGGCTCACTGGCGTACGGCGCCTGCGACGTCGACGGCGCCGCTCGCTGGACCGGGGCATGGATGCTGCTGCGCGGTGCGGAAGGCTTCCGCGAGGAGCTGCTGCTGTTCGCCGACGACGGCGTGCGGTGTCTCGCGTTTCCAGCCCCATACGACGCGTCGTCGCCATCGCGGCTGAAGGTCGCGAGCGGCGCGCGCCGGTTCGAGCCCGCCGCGAGAAGCTACGCGAACCAGCTCCGGCACTTCCACGACTGCGTCACGACCGGCGTCCCGTGTCGCACGCCCGCGGAGCAGGGCGCCCGGGACGTCGCACTGCTGACCGAGCTCTATCGCGCGGCCATGGCGGCATGAGCGGACCTGTGATCGTGACGGGCTCGGACTCCGGCATCGGCCGCGCCGCGGCGATCGCGCTCGCCGGCGCCGGGCACGACGTGGGCATCACGTGGCACACCGACGCGCCGGGCGCCGAAGCGACCGCTCGCGCGGTGCGCGCCGCGGGGGCGAAGGCCGTGATCGCCCGGCTCGAGCTGGCCGACCGGCCCGGCGAGGTCGTCGAAGAGCTCGCGGCCGAGCTCGGTGGTCTTTGGGGCCTGGTCGCCTGCGCGGGCGCCAACCACCGGGCCGGCACGCTCGAAGACGAACCGGACGCCTGGCGCCGTGCGCTCGAGGTGAACCTCACGGGACCCTTCCTCTGCGCCCAGAGAGCGGCCCAGCGCCTGGTGGCCGCGGGCCGGGGTGGACGCATCGTCCTGATCACCTCGGTACACGAGCACGTGCCGCTCGAGTTCGCGGCGGCGTACTCGGCGGCCAAGGCCGGACTCGGAATGGCCGCCAAGGTCATGGCGCTCGAGCTGGCGAGCTTCGGGGTCACGGTCAATGCGGTGGCGCCGGGCCACATCGCGACGCCGATGACCGGCAAGGACGGCGTCGAGCCGGAGTCGGTGCCGCTTCCGCCGATTCCCGTCGGCCGGCCAGGCGACCCGGCCGAGGTGGCCGCGACCGTCGTCCACCTCGTCTCCCCTGCCGCGTCCTACGTCACCGGCAGTTCGTTCGTCGTGGACGGCGGGCTGCTGCTGACGGCGGCGACTCCGCTCCAGCGGCTGGTCGAGGGCGAGCGGGCCGGATGACCGTGCGGGTGGACCGCCTCACGGAGGTTCGCTCGTCCACGCCGGGCGCCCGCCGCGCAGCCGCGGGCCTGCGCGCGCTGCAGGCGGGCCCGGTGCTGATCCTCGCCCTCCTGTGCGTCGCGATGACGCTCCTCTCGCCGTACTTCCTGACCGGCCGCAACGTCGCCAACCTCGGGTTCCAGGCCGCGTTCGTGGCGGTGCTGGCGCTCGGCCAGCTGCTCGTGATCATCACCCGCGGGATCGACCTCTCGGTCGGCTCTGTCGTGGGACTTGCGGGCGTGCTGGCGATTGGCGCGAGCGGCGGCGCGCTCACGCTGCTGGTCTTCGCCGCCACCGGCCTCGCGGTCGGGCTGGCGAACGGCTCGGTGCTCGTGTGGGGCCGGGTGATGAACCCGTTCATCGTCACGCTCGGGACGCTCGGCATCGTCCGCGGGCTCGCGCTCGTGATCTCCGACGGGCAGACCCGGACCGGGCTTCATCCCGTCGTGACGACGCTGGGCTCTGACCGCGTGGCCGGGATCCCGGTTCCGGTGGTGATCGTCGCGGTGCTGTCGCTCGCGCTCGGCGCCATGCTCGGCCGGACGCAGTGGGGGCGCTGGATCTACGCCGTGGGCGGGAACCCGGACGGCGCTCGCCGCGCGGGCCTCCCGATCGACCGCGTCCTGCTGTCCGTCTACGGGCTCTCGGGTCTGATGGCCGGCATCGCGGCGATCCTCATCGCCGGCCGCACGGACTCGGCGTCACCGCTCGCCGGCCAGCTGCTGGAGCTGGACGCGATCACCGCGGTGATCATCGGCGGCGCGAGCTTCCTCGGTGGGCGTGGGCGGGTGCTCAACGTGCTGGCCGGCGCGCTGATCATCGGCGTGATCCGCAACGGCCTCGATCTCCTCAGCGTCAGCCCGTTCTGGCAGATGATCGCGATCGGCGCGCTCGTGATCCTGTCGCTCGAGCTCGACGTCGTGCGCGGCGGGCTGGAGACGCGGCTGCGAGCCGCTCGGACCCGGGAGGCGAGCGCATGACCGCGCTGCTCGAGGTGCGCGACGCGGTCAAGAGCTACGGCGCGGTGAAGGCGCTCGACGGGGCGAGCCTGACCGTCGGCGACGCCGAGATCGTGGCCCTGCTCGGCGATAACGGGGCGGGAAAGACAACGCTCATCAAGGCGATCAGCGGTGTCCACGCGCTCGACGCGGGCACCATCAGCGTGGAAGGCGAGGACGTCGCGTTCCGCTCCCCGCTCGAGGCCCGCGACGCCGGTATCGACACGCTCCATCAGGACCTGGGGCTGTTCGACAACCTCTCGGCGGTCGCGAACTTCCGCATCGGCCGCGAGCTGCGCCACGCGCGCTGGCTCGGACGGCTCGCGTTCCTGAAGGAGCGCGCGATGGAGGACGACTGGCACGCGCAACTCGAGCGGCTCGCCGTCGATCGCGTCGGCCCGCGGCAGGAGGTAGGGCTGATGTCCGGAGGCCAGCGGCAGGCTGTCGCCGTGCTGCGGGCCGTGGCCTTCGCGGAGCGCCTGGTGATCCTGGACGAGCCGACCGCCGCGCTCGGTCTCCGCGAGTCGGCCAAGGTGCTCGGCCTCGTGCGGCGGCTGCCCGAACGTGGTGTCGCCGTCCTCCTGATCTCGCACAACCTCGAGCACGTGGCGCAAGTGGCGGATCGCGCCGTCGTGCTCCGCCAAGGACGGACAGTCGGCGAGGCGGCCCCGACTGCCGCGAACCACGAGGCACTCGTGTCGATGATCGTCGGCGCGCTGCCTCGACCTGCCGCCGGATCGACGTGAGGAGGAGCTGATGGGACGAGCACGACTGCTCGTGGTGGCGATCGCCGCGACGCTGACGTTGGGGGTCGCCGCCTGCGGCGACGACGAAGAGGACGCCGGCCAGCCGGCGGCGGCCGGCGACGAGCCAGTGCGCGTCGCGGTCGTCATGGCCTCGCTCTCGAACGACTTCTACGTCGCGCAGAAGGAGGGCATCGAGGAAGAGGCCGCCGAGCACGAAGGTGCGGACGTGACCGTGTCCGCCGGCCGTGCCCAGAGCTCGACGGACGAGGTCGTCGGCCTGATCGACAACGCGATCACCAAGCAGGCCGACGCCATCGCCGTCAACGGCTCGGACACCAAGCCGCTGCTGCCGGTGCTCAAGCGCGTGATCGACGCGGACATCCCGCTGGTGCTGTTCGACGCGCCGGCGGAGGACCTCACCGCCGACCTCGCCGCCTACATCGGGACGGACAACCAGGCGGGCGGCGAAGCGGGCGGTGCATGGCTCAAGGAGCAGCTCCCGGCCGGCGGCAAGCTGGGCGTGATCCTCTGCGTTGCGGGCCATCCCGTGACCACCGCCCGGCTCGACGGGTTCAAGGCGGGCGCGGGCGCGAAGTTTGCCGTGACCGCGACCGCGGACGCGCAATGCGATCCCGAGAAGGGGCGTAAGGCGATGGAGAACATGATCTCCGCCCATCCGGACCTCGACGCCGTCTTCTCGACGAGCGACAGCCAGACGATCGGCGCGGCCAAGGCGCTGCAGGCGGCCGACAGGGACCCGCTGTTCGTGTCGTTCGACGCTCAGGCCCCGGTGGTCAAGAGCATCGAGAGCGGCGCGGTCGTCGATGCGTCGGTGGCCTGGTCGGCGCGCGAGATCGGCGCCGAGGCCGTGAAGGCAGCCGTCGCGGCCGCGCGCGGAGACACGGTCGAGAAGGAGACGATCGTGCCCGTCACCGTCGTGGACGAGTCGAACGCCGCCGCCTGGGAGGGCTGAGGGGCCCCCTTGTTCCGGCACGTCTCACGCGAGGCCCGCGCCGAGGACCGCGGGTACGACTTCGGACGCGCGCACGCCGGTGCCGTGGCGGTCACGATCGCCACATACCGCCGCCTCCTGCGGGAGGCGGCGGGCATCGGCCCGTCCGAGCTGCGTTGCGCGGGCGCCGACGTCGCGGAGCGGCTCGAGCCCAGCTGGCCCCCTCTCTTCGAGGAGCTCGAGGGAATCGCCGCCGGCGCGCGGCAGGACGTCCTCGAGCTGGCGGCGGTCAACGCGCGAACCGAGCTGCTGGCGGGGACCTCCCAGTCGGAGTGCTCGGTCGTCGCCCACTCCGACGGGCTGCGCGCCTCGCTGGCCCAGACCTGGGACTGGCATCCGGATCTGGCGGCCGCAACTGTGGTGTGGACCGTCCATCAGGGCGAGCGCTGGTTCACGACGGCCACGGAGGCAGGCATCCTGGCCAAGCTCGGCTGCAACAGCGGCGGCGTCGCGTGCGGCCTGAACTTCCTCACGTGCACCGAGGACGGCGGCACCCACGGCGTGCCTGTCCACGTCCTGCTGCGGCTGATCCTCGAGCGCTGCGATCACGCCCAGGAGGCGCTCGACCTGCTCCTGGGCATCCGCGCCTCGGCGTCCTCCTGCATCACGCTTGCAGCCTCCGGCCAGGACGGAGCGACGGTCGTCGCCGTCGAGCTCTCGCCAGGCGGCGTCACGGTGGTAGACCCTGACCCGGACGGCTGGCTGGTCCACACCAACCATTTCCTCGTCGACCCCCCGTCGGGGACCGACACCCAGCCGGCCAAGGCCCCAGGGACCCTCGCCCGCCGCGAGCTGCTCGCCAGCCTGGTGCGCAGCGGCGTACCTGCGCTGGAGGCGCTGGCGTCGCATGTGCCGGCCGAGCAGCCCGTATGCCGGCACGGCGACCCGCCCGGCACACCGTGGGCCGAGCGGCGCACCACCCTGCTCGCCGTCGCGATCGATCCGTCAGGAGGCGAGATGCGGGTGGCTCCCGGACCGCCGTGCTCGAACGGATACGCGCATGAGTGAACCGGTGAGCGCCGCGCTGGCCGTCACCGTCGACGTCGACGGTGAGGCGGGGCTGCCAGGCGGCGGTGTCGGCTTCGCGCACCGGCTGTCGCCGCGGTCGGAGCGCATCTACGGCGTGACCCGCGGGCTGGAGCGGGTGCTCGGCGCACTCGCCGAGTTCGCCGTCGCGGCGACGTTCTACGTGCCCGGCGTCACGGCCGCCGCGCATCCTGAGGCGATCCGGTCAATCGCCGAGCGCGGTCACGAGATCGGGCATCACGGCCACACCCACGGCAGCCCGGAGACCCTGACGCCGGAGGAGCAGCGGGCCGAGATCGCCGACGGCCTGGCGGCGCTGGCCGGGCTCGGCCTCGAGCCGCAGGGATACCGCGCACCGGCGTGGGAGTTGACCGCGGTCACGCTGGCGCTACTCGCCGAGCACGGCTTCGCCACCGACTCGAGCCTGATGGCCGACGACCGCCCCTACCGGCTCGCCGTCGGCGAACGGTCGCTGCTCGAGCTCCCGGTGCACTGGACGCTGGACGATGCGCCGTACTTCTCGGCCGACCTGGGGAGCGCCGGCCCGCTGCGCGTCTGGATGCGGGAGCTCGAGCTTGCCGCCGCGGAGGAGCGGCCGATCACGCTCACGCTCCATCCGGAGATTGTCGGGCGCCCGCACCGCGTGGACGTTCTCCGTCGCGTCCTCGAGCGCGCGACGGAGCTCGGCATGCCGACGCTCACGCATGCACAGCTCGCCGCGGCTACTCGACTCCCGCCAGCAGCTCCGTGACCGACACCGAGAGCCCGCGAGCCAGCCGCACGAGCGTCCGCAGCTGCGGGTCGCGCACCCCCCGCTCGAGTCGGGAGATCTCCGCGGCATGGATCTTGGTCGCGCGCGAGAGCGACTCCTGCGTGAAGCCGGCGTCCTCTCGCAAGCGGCGCAGGTTCTGTGCGAACTGGGCCGTCGGCTCCACTGCCGCGCATGCTGTGGGCTCGACGTGCCTAACACCAGAGCCAGAACCTCAAGTCCCTGCTAATCGAGGAGATTCAGGCGCATCGCGTGATACACCAGCTGCGCGCGATCCTTCGCCTCGAGCTTGTCGCGCAGGCGCTGGCAGTGGGTGCGCACCGTCGTGGTGGCGACTTGCAGCCGCGCCGCGATCGCCGGTGCGTTCAGACCCTCGGCGATGAGCCTGAGCACCTCCAGCTCGCGCGGGCTGAGCGGCGGGCCCTCGATCGGCCGCCGGAGGCGGATCTCCGCCGCCAATGCCGCCTGCGCCTCCGGGCAGAGCGCGATCTCTCCACGCGCGACCAGGCGCACCGCGGCGCGGATCCCGTCCGCCGACACACGCCTCGAGAGCAGACCGGCCGCACCGTGCCCGAGCGTGTCCCACGCGACGGTGCCGGGATCTGCGTGGACGAGCACCACGCGCGTGGTGACGGCTTCGCGGGCCAGGGCACCGAGTAGCCGGACGACGCTCAGGTCCCCGAGCTCCTCGGCGATGAGCGCCACGTGCGGCCGATGGGCTCGGATCGCCGCCAGCGCGGTCGACCCGTCACACGCCTCGGCCACCAGGTGCAGCTCACGGTCCTGCCGTATGACGCGGACGAGGCCGTCGAGGAACAGCGGGTGGCCGTCGCACGCCAACACGTCGATCATCGCCTGGCCGACCCTAGGCGAACTGAACGATCGCGTCAGAGCGCTGCTGCGCTTGACCGATCAGCCTGCGAGACCATTGACCCTCCGGTGGGTGGATGATTCGATGACTGACCAATGCGACGTCGCTACGACGAGGTCATGCGGGAGCTCGGCGACGCCGTGATCGGAGCGGTGTACCCCGAGGGCACATGGCTTCCGAGCGTCACGGCGCTGCACGAGCAGTTCGGCTGCAGCCGGGGCGTGGTGCGCGAGGCGATTCGCGGGCTCGAGGAGCGCGGGCTCGTCGCGGTGCACCAGGGCCGGGGGGTGCGGGTGCGCCAGCGCGAGGCGTGGGACACGCACAATCCTCAGGTCCTGCGCTCGAGCATCGACCGCGGCCCGGAACCGGAGCTGCTGTGGCTCGCGATCGATGCGCGTGCGGCCGTGGAGTGCGAAGCCGCGACGCGCGCGATCGCCCAGGCGACGGAAGCCGACTTTCGGCTCCTGGGGACGAGGGTCGACGCGATGCAGCGAGCCTCCGGGCCTCGCGCGTTCGTCCTCGCCGAGGTCTGGTTCCACCGCACGCTCGCGCTGCTCTCCGCCAACGCGCTGCTCGCCAAGCTCGCCGAGCCGCTCCATTCCGTGCTGGCCGAGATCCGGCACGAGCGCGCCCCGGGCCGCGCCGGCGCGAGCGTGCGTCACCACCGCCGGATCCTCGAGGGCGTCTCGAGCCGCGAGGCCGAGCTGGCGACGGACTCCATCGTCACCTACGCCGATCGACTCGCTGAGTGGGTCGGCGCCAGGCGATGAGCAACCCGCGCGTCGACGGGGACGATGCCGTGACGGGACGAGGCGGGTGACGACCGCGTGCGACCCGGGTTGCAAGGATGCCGCCGATGGACATCGATCCGGAGGCGGCGGAGGTGAAGGCTTCGGGTGGGGTCGTGTGGCGGCGAGGTCCCGCCGGGCTCGAGGTCGCGCTGGTGCACCGGCCTCGGTACGACGACTGGTCGTTCCCCAAGGGCAAGCTCGACGCCGGCGAGACCTGGGAGGAGGCGGCACTGCGGGAGGTCGAGGAGGAGATCGGGATGCGCTGCCGCCTCGGCCACGAGCTGCCGCCGACGTCGTACCGCGACCCCAAGGGCCGCGCGAAGGTCGTCCGGTACTGGATGATGGAGCCGCTGGACGGCCAGTTCGTGCCGAGCCACGAGGTCGACGAGGTTCGGTGGCTGCCGACCGCCGAGGCAGCCGACCTTCTCAGCTACGAGCACGATCGCGAGCTGTTGCGCGAGGTGACCGGATGAACCGCGAGCGGTTCCCAGGGCTGCGCGACGGCTGGGCGCGGCTCGACGGCCCGGCCGGCACCCAGATGGTGGACGTCGCGATCGACGCGATGGCGGACTTCATGCGCTCGGGCCACAACGCCAACCACGGCGGCTTGTTCGCAGCCGCCGAACGCACCGACGAGCTCGTCGCCACCACGCGCACGAGCGTCGGGACCCTGCTCGGTGCCGACCCGCAGGGCGTCGCCTTCGGCCCGAGCATGACCGACCTGACGATGCGCTTCACGGCCGCCGCCGGACGCGCCCTGAGCCCCGGCGACGAGATCGTCTGCACGCGGCTGGACCACGACGCCAACGTCGCGCCCTGGCTGCTCGCCGCCGCACGCGCACAGGCCACGGTGCGCTTCGCTGAGCCCGAGCCGGAGACGCTCGAGCTGCCCACGGCGGCAGTCGAGGACGTCCTCACCGACCGCACGAAGTACGTCGCCGTCACCGCCGCCTCGAACGCCGTCGGCACGGTCCCGGACCTCCCGGGCATCGTCGCCGCCGCCCACGCCGCCGGCGCCCGCGTCTACGTCGACGCCGTCCACGCGGCCCCCCACCGGCGGCTGGACATGGAGCAGCTCGGAGCCGATGCCCTCGCCTGCTCGGCCTACAAGTGGTTCGGCCCGCACGTCGGCATTCTCTGCGCCCGCCCCGAGCTGCTCGCCGAGCTCGACCCCGACAAGGTCCGCCCCTCGGCCGACACCGTCCCGGATCGCTGGGAGCTCGGCACGCTCCCCTTCGAGTCGCTGGCCGGGGTTCGCGCCGCTGCGGACTACCTGCTGACCGCCGACTGGGAGGAGGTCGAGCGCCACGAGCAGGCGCTGCTCCAGGCCGCGCTCGACGGCCTCGGGGCGATGGACCACGTCACCGTCCACGGCGCCGCCCGGGACCGCGCCCCGACGCTCATGTTCTCGGTCACCGGCCGCACGCCGGAGCAGGTCGCCTCCGCGCTGGCCGCGCAGCGGGTCGCCGTGTGGCACGGCAACTACTACGCCTGGGAGCTCGAGCGGCACCTCGGCCTGCAGCCCCACGGGGCGATCCGCGCAGGCTTCGTGCACTACAACGACGCGGCCGACGCCGAGCGCCTGCTCGCCACCGTCGCCGACCTCGCCTAGGCGGTGCCCAACGGGTCAGCGCTCCACACGGGATGGCCCGTTTGGGCGGGGGCCCCGCGCTCTCGGACGGGCCACCGGGCCACCCCGCGAAGGAACGGGGTGGCCCGGCAGGCTTCAGACCGCCGTTACGGCAGCGGCAGGACGTCGAGCAGCGAGTCGTCCGTCTCGTGCAGGTCGCGGCTCGGCACGTCGACCTCGTAGACGTCGAGCCCGCGCACGAGGTCGGTCGAGTAGACGACGTTCGTCTTCGTCCGCTTCGCCACGCCGCGGTTGTCGCGCTGGGGCACCCAGTACGCGTCCCAAACCTCGGTCGCGCCGCCCGTCACGTAGGCGTGCTGCTTGAGGTCGCGCGCGTCGCGCACGTCGATGAACCGCAGCCCCTGCTGGTAGTAGCCCTGAGCGATGATCCCGCTCTGGTGGTAGTCGAACCAGTGGGCCGAGCAGAAGCCGCCGATCGGCGTCGACGCACCGTCGCCGAACTTGACCGGGTTGATGATGTCGAGGGGCGTGATCGTGCCCGCGCCGGTCGTGCTCGGCACGTGCCAGGTCTGGAAGGTGCCGGCGCGGTCGCACAGCAGCTCGTCGCCGTCGTTGAAGTAGTCCTCCTCGGTGACGAGCAGCACGTTGCCGCGACCGACGTTGGGCGACGTGCCGGCGCGGAAGCGATCGGCGTTCGGACGCTGCGAGTTGTGGTGGATGAAGTCGTTCCACGGCGTCTGCGTCCCGTGCTCGTCGGTGGTGTTGAGCTGGCGCGGGGCGGTCGGGTTCGAGACGTCGAAGGCGGCCGCGCCGCCCGAGCCGGTGTGCCAGCCGATGCCCGCCGCGTCGAAGTCCCAGTAGTGGCCGGCGCCGCTCGTGAAGATCGAGTTCGGCGAGGAGGCCGCCGAGGCGCCGGTGCCGACCTCGGCCGGCGCGTCCAGGTTGCGCAGGTCGATGATCGAGAACTGCCCCTCGTCGCCGGCGGAGTACGCGTACTGGCAGGAGACGGTGACGCACTGCAGCGTGTGCGTGCTGGTCGTGGCGGGAGCGCGCGAGCGGATGCGCGGGTTGGCCGGATCGGTGACGTCGACCACGATCACCTCGCCGCCGCCGATGCGCCCGCGCTGCACGCCGCCGGCGCCGGCCGAGACGTTGTAGAGGTCGTTGCCGACGAGCACGAAGCGCTCGAGCGACCCGTCCGCCTTGCGGCGCTCGCCGTAGCTCATCGCCTCGTTCTCGAACACGAGGTTGGCCAGCGTGCCGGTCAGCCGAGGCCGCAGCGGGTCCGTGGTGTCGAACACGCTGATGCTGTCGAGGCTGGACATGTAGAAGTAGTGGCCGGTCTTGGCGAACTCGCCCGAGATGCCCTGCGTCTCGGGGAAGTTGCCGACGAAGCGGACGTTCGGGCTGGTGACGAGCGGGACGTTGGTCCCGGCCGTGGACATGCCCCGCTTCGGCCGGTCGTCGCGCGGATCGTGCGCGAGTGCGGCCGACGGCAGGACCAAGACGAGTACGCCCGCGAGCGCGAGCAGGCAGCGACGAATCAACTCTTCCCCCTGGAAGACGTGTGGATGGGGCCGGGCCCTAGCCTGCGGCCACCCGTTGCGTCGCGTGGTACCCCGGTTTCCGGGGTCCTACGCCCCTAACTGCGGCTGTGCAGCCCGGGGTCGGTCAGTCCGCCGCCGCGGCGACGACGGATGAAGTAGAGGATCAGCGTCGCGAACACGAGCGAGACGAACCAGCCGGCGCCGTAGTACCGGCCGCCCGTGATGACGTAGACGACGATGCCCCCGATGAACGACCCGGCGAGCCCGAGGGCGATGGTCTGCAGGAGCGTCAGCGGGTCCTTTCCCGGCAGCGCCAGCCTGGCGAAGGCGCCGACCAGCAGGCCGAAGAAAGCCAGGGAGATGAGGTACAGGAGCCAGCTCACGCGGCTGACGATACCGGCAGCGCGCCAAGCCTCGATCCACCGGTCATCCGTGGACCTCCCGGGTGGACGGATCCAGGCGGAGATACCGGTCAACCATTCGGGCGCACTGGCGGCCCTCGTTGATCGCCCACACGATCAGCGACTGGCCTCGCCGCGCGTCGCCCGCGGCGAACACGCCGTCGGCCGACGTGGCGTACGCCCCCGCACGGGCGTTGCCGCGGGCGTCCTTCTCGACTCCCAGCGCGTCGAGCAGCGGGCCCTCGGGCGACAGGAAGCCCATCGCCAGCAGCACGAGGCCTGCCGGGTGGCTCTCCTCGGTGCCGGGGATGGCCTCGAAGGGCGGGCGGCCGATGTTCTTGACCCAGTGGATCTCCTCCACGCGCCCGTTCGAGCCGGTGAGCTTGCTCGTGGAGATCGCGAAGTCCTGCTCGCCGCCCTCCTTGATCGCGTAGGAGCGGCGCAGCTTGACCGGCCACAGCGGCCACGGCGTCAGGTCGTCGGGCCGGGAGGCGGGCGGCTCGCCCAGCAGTTCGATCTGCGTCACCGACGCGGCGCCCTCGCGATGCGAGTTGCCCACGCAGTCCGCCCCCGTGTCGCCGCCGCCGACCACGATCACGTGCTTGCCGGCGGCCGTGATCGGGGCGGGCGCGCCGCCGCTGGCCGCCACCGAGCGGTTCCGGCCGTAAAGGTAGTCCATGGCGAAGTGCACGCCGTCGAGCTCGCGGCCGGGCACAGGCAGGTCGCGCGGCACGCGCGAGCCGGTGGCGACGACCACCGCGTCGTGCGAAGCGCGCAGCTCTGTCGCATCGACGTCCGCGCCCACGTCCACCCCGTACTCGAAGCGCACGCCCTCGGCGATCAGCTGGTCCAGCCGCCGCTCGATCACCCACTTCTCGATCTTGAAGTCGGGCACCCCGAATCGCACCAGCCCGCCGCCGGCCTCGTCGCGCTCGTAGACGGTGACCGCGTGGCCGGCGCGGCGCAGCTGCTGTGCGGCGGCCAGCCCCGCCGGGCCGGCGCCGATGACGGCGACCGTGCGCCCGCTCTCCATGCCCGGGGGCCGTGGCACGATCCAGCCCTCGTCCCACGCCCGGTTGACGATCGCGACCTCGATCTGCTTGATCGACACCGCGTCGCCCTCGCGGATCTCGAGCACGCACGCCGCCTCGCAGGGAGCCGGGCAGAGGCGCCCCGTGAACTCGGGAAAGTTGTTCGTGGCGTGCAGCTGGTCGATCGCCTCGCGCCAGCGGTCGCGGTACACGAGGTCGTTCCAGTCCGGGATCAGGTTGCCGAGCGGGCAGCCGTTGTGGCAGAACGGCACGCCGCACTCCATGCAGCGTGCGCCCTGGTCGCGCAGCTCCTGGTCCGGCAGCTGGTTGACGAACTCGCGGTAGTCGCCGACCCGCACCGCCGGGTCGCGCTCGGGCGCAGCGACGCGCTCGACCTCGAGGAAGCCGCCGAGCTTGCCCACTACGCGATCCGCTCCGTCGCCATGAAGCCCTCGCCGCCCGTGGACTCGGCGTCTTCGAACGAGTGCGCCTCCGCCTCGGCCAGCTCGGCCAGGGCGCGCTTGTAGTCGTGCGGCATCACCTTGACGAACCGCGGCAGCATCTCGGCCCACTCGCGCAGGACCCGTGCGGCCACCGGCGACTGCGTGCGCAGATGGTGCTCCTCGATCAGCTCGTGCAGCTCGATCGCGTCGGCCTCCCCGATCTCGTCGAAGCCCACCAGACCCATGTTGCAGCGTGAGACGAACGAGCCGTCCTCGTCGAGCACGTAGGCGATGCCGCCGCTCATGCCGGCCGCGAAATTGCGTCCCGTGCGCCCGAGGATGACGGCGCGGCCGCCGGTCATGTACTCGCAGCCGTGGTCGCCGACGCCTTCGACCACCGCGGTGGCGCCCGAGTTGCGCACCGCGAAGCGCTCGCCCGCGAGGCCACGGAAGAACGCTCGTCCCGCGGTCGCGCCGTAGAGCACGGTGTTGCCGATCACCACGTTCTCCTCGGCCCGGAACGTCACGCCGTCGGGCGGCCGGACGGCGAGCACGCCGCCGGACAGGCCCTTGCCCGTGTAGTCGTTGGCGTCGCCGATCAGCGTCAGCTCCACGCCGGGCGCGAGCCACGCGCCGAATGACTGGCCGGCCGACCCGCGCAGCGTGAAGCGCACGGTCTCGGGCGGCAGCCCCTCGAAGCCGTGCACCTGGGTCACCGCGCTCGAGAGCAGGCCGCCGACCGTGCGGTTGACGTTGCGGATCGCGAACTCGCCGGCGACCGGCCGCCGGTGGTCGATCGCGTCCTTCGCCGCCTCGATCAGCTTCCAGTCCAGCGCGCCTGGGAGCGGCGAGTCCTGCGGGCGCACGCGCCGCAGCGACGTGCCCGGCGGAACGTCGGGCGCCTGCAGCACGTTCCCGAGGTCGACGCCACGGGCCTTCCAGTGGTCGATCGCCTCGTCGGCCTGCAGCAGCCCGACCTGCCCGATCAGGTCGTCGAACCGGCGGACGCCGAGCCGGCGCATGATCTCGCGCGCCTCCTCGGCGACGAAGAAGAAGAAGTTGACGACGTGCTCGGGCGTGCCCTGGAAGCGCTTACGCAGCTCGGGATCCTGCGTCGCCACGCCGACCGGGCACGTGTTGAGGTGGCAGGCCCGCATCATCACGCAGCCGGTGGCGATCAGCGGCGCGGTCGCGAAGCCCATCTCGTCCGCCCCCAAGAGGGCGGCGACGACCACGTCGCGACCCGTCTTGATCTGGCCGTCGGTCTGCACCCAGATGCGCGAGCGCAGGTCGTTGAGCACGAGCGTCTGCTGCGTCTCGGCGAGCCCGATCTCCCATGGCACGCCGGCCGACTGGATCGACGACAGCGGCGACGCGCCCGTGCCGCCGTCGAAGCCCGAGATCAGCACGTGGTCGGCGTTGGCCTTGGCCACGCCGGCGGCCACGGTGCCGACTCCCACCTCCGACACGAGCTTGACGCTCACGCGCGCAGCCGGGTTCGAGCAGCGCAGGTCGTAGATCAGCTGCTTGAGGTCCTCGATCGAGTAGATGTCGTGGTGCGGAGGCGGCGAGATGAGGCCCACGCCCGGCGTCGTGAAGCGGATCGAGCCGATGTAGCGATCGACCTTGTGGCCCGGCAGCTGGCCGCCCTCGCCGGGCTTGGCCCCCTGGGCCATCTTGATCTGCAGCTCGTCGGAGTTGACGAGGTAGTGGATGTTCACCCCGAAGCGGCCCGAGGCGACCTGCTTGATCGCCGAGCGCCGCGAGTCGCCGTTCGGGTCCGGCGTGTAGCGGACGGGGTCCTCCCCGCCCTCGCCGGTGTTCGAGCGCCCGCCGAGACGGTTCATGGCGATCGCCAGCGTCTCGTGCGCCTCGCGGGAGAGCGAGCCGAGCGACATCGCGCCGGTCGAGAAGCGCTTGACGATCTCCTTGGCCGGCTCGATCTCGTCGAGCGGCAGCCACTCCTCCTCCGGCAGCTCGCGGAAGCGCAGCAGCCCGCGCAGCGTCGCCCGGCGCGCGGCGTCGTCGTTGACGAGCTTCGAATACTCCTCGTAGGTCTGCTGCCCGCCGTGGCGGACTGCGTGCTGCAGCAGCGCGATCGTCTCGGGGTTCCACATGTGGTGCTCGCCCTCGCGACGCCACGCGTAGATCCCGCCCACGGGCAGGATGTCCTCGTGCGCCCGTGGGTAGGCCCGGGCGTGCTTGTCGAGCGTCTCGCGGGCCAGCACGTCGGCCCCCACGCCCTCGATCCGCGAGGCGGTGCCCGTGAAGCACCGGTCGATGACCTCGCGCGCCAGCCCCACGGCCTCGAAGATCTGCGCGCCGTTGTAGGACTGGATCGTCGAGATCCCCATCTTCGAGATCGTCTTCAGCAGGCCCTTGCCGATGCCCTTGACGACGTTCTTCTCGGCCGTCTCGACGTCGTCGACGCCGTGCACCTTGCCGGCGCGCACCAGCTCGGCCAGCGTCTCGAACATCAGGTACGGGTTGATCGCGCTGGCGCCGTAGCCGATCAGCGTGGCGAAGTGGTGAACCTCGCGCGGCTCACCCGACTCGAGCACCAGCCCGGCCTGCAGGCGCGTGCCCTCGCGCACGAGGTGGTGGTGCACGCCGCCGACCGCCAGCAGCGACGGCATCGCCGCGCGGTCGGGCCCGACGGCCCGGTCGGAGAGGATCAGCACGTTCACGCCCGCGACGAGCGCGGCGTCGGCCTCCGCGCAGATGCGGTCGAGCGCCGCCTCCATGCCGGCCGGGCCCTCGGCGACCGGCCACGTGATATCGAGCGTGCGGGCGCGGAAGATCTCCGAGTCCACCTGCCGCAGCTTCTCGAGCTCGGGGCTGCGCAGGATCGGCGTGTCCATCGCGAGCTGGCGCGCGTGCTCGGGCGTCTCGTCGAGCAGGTTGCGCTCGGAGCCGACGCCCGTCGAGACGCTCATCACGATCGCTTCGCGGATCGGGTCGATCGGCGGGTTCGTGACCTGTGCGAAGAGCTGCTTGAAGTACGAGAAGAGCGGCGGGTGGTTGTCGCTGAGGACGGCGAGCGAGAGGTCGTTGCCCATCGAGCCGATCGGCTCCTCGGCGCGCGCCGCGGTCGGCGCCAGCAGCACCTTGAGGTCCTCCTGCGTGTAGCCGAACGCGAACTGCAGCGGCTTGAGATCCTCCGGGCGCCCGTAGGCCGGCTCGCGCGCCGGGAGGTCGGACAGCTGCACGATCCCCTGCGCGAACCACTGCGAGTACGCCTGCCGCGTCGCCACCTCGCGCTTGACCTCGCCGTCCTCGACGATCCGGCCGCGCTCGAGGTCGACGAGGAACAGCTTGCCGGGCTGCAGGCGGCCCTTGCGCAGGACGTTCTCCGGCTCGACATCGAGCACGCCGGTCTCCGAGCCCAGCACCACCCAGCCGTCCTTGGTCTCCAGCCAGCGGCCTGGGCGCAGCCCGTTGCGGTCGAGCGTCGCGCCGATCACGCGGCCGTCCGTGAACGCGACGGCGGCCGGGCCGTCCCACGGCTCCATCAGGCACGAATGGAAGGCGTAGAAGCCGCGCAGGTGCTCCGGCAGGTCGTCGCGGCCCTCGAACGCCTCCGGGATCATCATCATCACCGCGTGCGGCAGGCTGCGGCCGGCCAGCGTGAGCAGCTCGAGCACGTTGTCGAACGTCGCCGAGTCAGACCCGCCGGGACGGACGACGGGCAGCACCTTCGGCAGGTCGTCGCCGAACAGCTCCGACGCCAGCTGCGACTCCCGGGCGCGCATCCAGTTGACGTTGCCGCGCAGCGTGTTGATCTCGCCGTTGTGGGCGATCATCCGGTACGGGTGGGCCAGCTCCCAGCTCGGGAACGTGTTGGTGGAGAAGCGCGAGTGGACGAGCGCGAGCGCGGACTTCGTGCGGGGGTCCTGCAGGTCCGGGTAGTAGCCGAGCACCTGCGGGGACGTGAGCATCCCCTTGTACACGAGCGTCCGCGAGGAGAAGGACGGGATCACGAGCTCCGGCCCAGCGGCTATCTCAGCCACCCGGCGGATCACATACAGCTTGCGCTCGAAGGCGTCCTGGTCGGTGGCCAGCGGCCCTTCGGCGGCCACGATCAGCTGCTTGATGTAGGGCGCGTAGAAGTTGGCGGTGATGCCGACGTAGTCCTTGTCGACCGGGATGTCCCGCCACCCCACGACGCGCTGGCCCTCGTCCCGCACGGTCTGCTCGAGCAGCCCCTCGAGCTCGGCGCGCCGCGCGTCGTCCTGCGGCAGGAAGCACACGCACACGCCGTAGGCGCCCGGCGGCGGCAGGTCCTCGATCAGCCCGCGCATCAGCTCGTCGGGCATCTGCAGGAGGATCCCGGCACCGTCGCCGGTGTTGGGGTCGGCCCCGGCGGCGCCGCGATGCTCGAGGTTCTCGAGGGCCACGATCGCCCGCTGGACCGTCTCGTGCGTGGGCTCGCCGCTGAGCCGCGCGACGAAGGCGACGCCGCAGGCGTCGTGCTCGTACGTAGGGTCGTAGAGACCGACCGGACCGTTCGGTCGTGGCATCCGAGTCATTCCTTCTGGCTCCCTGGACGGCTGCGGCGGGACTGCGCGGGAGCCGGGAAGGTAGCAGCGGGTCAGGCCGGTGTCCCTGGCCGGATGTCGAAATCGTGCGTGCTCTGCAGCGATCACCGGGTCATTTGGCGCGCTCTACGCAATATCGTTGCGCGCTCCCCGGGGAAATTGCTGCAGTCGGACCGGTCTGGTGCCGATACATCCGACCAATGCTGCGCGCCCTCTCCTTCCTGCTGGCTGCCCTGGTCCTCGCCGCCTTCCCCGCGACCGCCGTGGCCGACAAGCCCGACAAGGCTGCGAAGCCCGGTCTCAGCGCCGATCCCGGCAAGAGCAAGAAGTCCGCTGCGGCGCCCGTCGCGGCGCGCGCGTTCGCCGCTGCCGCGCTCCAGGCCGCCCCGGCGATCGAGGCGGCGAGCACCCAGCTGCGTGCCATCGGCGAGCCGGTGTCCTGCGCCGTCGAGGTCCCGGACGCACGCCGCGGGGAGATCGACCGCCTCGCCGGCAAGCTCGCGACCGCGAAGATCATCTCCTCCTTCACCCGCACCGTCAGGACGGCGATCCGGCGCACCACCAAGGCGCTCGACGCCACCGAGACGCGCGATCGCACGCTGCGCCGCGGCCGCGAGGCCTGGCATGACGTTCGCAGCGACTACGCGGACTTCGCCGAGCACCCTGACCGCGCCGTCTGCCGCCAGGTCGCCGCATACGTGGCGAACGGCTACCGGCACACCTACGGCACCCGCCGCGGCGTCCGCGCCTACCGCGAGATGATCGCGTGGGACACCACGAGCATCGACCGGCGCCTGAAGGCCGCCGTCAGGCGCCTCGTGGAGCTCGGCGTCCCCGCCGACGAGGCCGCCGCGTTCGCCGGCGGCCTCGGCTAGCGTCTAGACCCCCAGCAGGCCGGTCTCCGCGCCCCGCGCGGCGTCGTACACGGTCGCAACCTCAGCCGCCAGCGCCGGCCACGCGTAGCGCGCCGCCGCCTCGGCCGCAGCCCGCTCGCCGCGCCGCTCGCGCTCGGCCGGGCAGTTGATCGCGTGGACGAGCGCGTTCGCCAGTGACACGACATCGTCGGGCTCGACCAGCCAGCCGGTCTCCCCGTGCGTGACGATCCCGGCCGGGCCGAACGCGTCGACGGCGATCGACGGCAGGCCGCACGCCATCCCCTCCACGAGCACCTGCCCGAACTGCTCGCGCACGGACGGGAGCACGACGACGTCGGACGCGGCGAGGAAGGCCGGCAGCTCGTCGTGCCCGTGCCAGCCGGCCAGGAACACGTCGCGCGCGCCGACGCGGCGGATCGCGTCGAGCGGGTGCTCGCCCTCCCATTCGCCCGGGAACCCGCCGACGATGACGAGCGGCGCGCGGCGCGCCATGCCGGGCTGCGCGCGTGCGTAGGCCTCGATCAGCAGCGGCAGGCGCTTGACCTCGGTGAAGCGCCCGACGTAGAGCAGCACCGGCGTCGCTCCGTCGGCGTCCGCGAAGGCATCGAGGTCGGCTTCCGTGTACGCCACCGAGCCGGCGCCCTCGCCGGGCGCCCAGCCGTGCGGCTCGTCGACCAGATGCCGGCGCCAGTGCCCGACGTGGTCGCTGCGCCCCGGCCGGAACGCCTCCGGGTCGAAGCCGTTGGGCACGAGCACGCACCGGTCGGCGTCGAGCCCCAGCAGCTGCTCCACGCGAGTCACCTGCGTCTCCGTCAGGACGATCACGCGCTCGCACGCGCGCGCCCACGCGCGCATGCGGGCCACCCACGCCGCCGCATGGGTCCAGCGGCCGGGATCGGCCTCGATCGCCTCGAGCATCAGCAGCTCGGTGCCGTGGAGATGGCCGACGATCGGCACGCCCGGCGCGACCCGGCCGGCCGCCTCGTGGATCGGCGTCAGGTGGTGCAGGTGCAGCACGTCCGCCGACGCGGCGTCCACGGATTGCAGCGCGCGTGCCCAGGCCGCGACCTGGCGCTCGTACTCGCCGTCGTCGAGCGAGGCGAGGACGCGGTCCGGCGCCCCCGGGCGGTCCTCGTAGGACGGGTGCATCGGCGGGTCGGCCCGCATCGGGTCGGGTGCCTCGAGCGCCCGCGTCATGTCGACCGGCCGCACGTCGAGCCCCGCGTAGAACTCGCGCGCGTCACCCGGCTCGCCGGGGCGGGCCAGCGACCCCGAGACGATCGTCACGTCCCACCCGGCGCGGCCCAGACCGGCGGCGAGGTTGCGTGCGACGTGTGCGGAGCCGCCGCGGGGGAAGAAGGCCAGGCCCATCACGGCCCGCCGAGCGTGTGAAGGCGGTGTGACCAGGCCGTGAACATACCCGGCCCGGCGCCCGGCCGATTCGTCAGTGCACCGGCCGGAACACGAGCGCCGTGGAGAGCGGCCGCCCGCCCGGCTCGAGCTGCTCGTAGCCGCTGCGGGGGACGTTGCGCAGGACGCTGCCGGAGACGAGCGACGCCGAGCCGCCGCCGTCGAGGTTGATGGCGTGCTCGCAGCCCATCGCGGCCATCAGGCGCGCGAACTCGAGCAGCGTGAGCCCGGCGTCGAGCCGCGAGCGCCCGTCGACCACCACGGCCACCACGCGGCTCTCGGACAGCCCGAGCGCGGCGCGCGGGTGGCGGCCCTCGGTGATGTCGGTGTCGAACTGGTGGGAGGCGGCGCGGAAGCCCTCCGCGTCGGCCTCCGGGTCGTACGCCACCTCGCCGCCGGCGACGAGCAGCGGGCCGGCCTGCAGCACGTCCCCGCGCGGGGCGGGGTGGAGCTCGTCGCGCCGTGCGATCCGCGCCGCGCCCGCCTGGACGTGCAGGCACGCCCGTACGGCGTTCCACGGCGCCGTGAAGGCGACGTGGTCGCGGACCACGCCGTGCGTGCGCACCTCGCCGAGCGGCAGCCCGTCGGGGCGCCGGAAGAACCCGCCCACGAGCGCCTCTCGAACTCCGTGACGGATGCACCACGGCTCGAGGCGTTCCCGGCCGGCGGGCATGATCGCGACGCCGATCTCCGTGCGCGCTGCGTCGTAGCACGCCACGTGGAACGTCGTGGTGGCGCCTCCCTCGAGCAGGAGGCGACCGCGGCGGCTGCGGCCGTCCGGCGGGGCGACCGCGCGGACGGCGAGGTTCAAGGCGGCCATGCGTGGAGCGTGGCCCGTCGGGAGCGCACTCCGGTAAAGCTGCTGTTACCAGGGAAAAACGATCCTGTTACGGTCGTCTGGTGCTCGAGCCGCCCGCCCGCGAGGTCACCGTGCTGGCCGCAGGAGGGACGATCGCGATGGCGGCAAGCGGCGACCAGGGCGTCGTCCCCCAGCTCGACGCCGACGGGCTCGTGCGAGCCGTCCCGGCGCTCGCAGCCGTTCCCGGCCTGCGGGCGCACACGATCAGCAACCGGCCGAGCGTCCAGCTCACCACCACCGAGGCGCTCGAGATCGCCCGCGCCGCGGCCACGGAGGCTGACGGGGGGCGAGGCGTGGTCGTCACCCACGGCACCGACACGCTCGAGGAGGTCGCGCTCCTCTGCGACCTCATCTACGCGGGCGAGGCGCCCGTGGTCTTCACCGGCGCCATGCGTCCCGCTTCGGCGCTAGGCGCCGACGGGCCGGCCAACCTCTTCGACGCCGTGGTCGTGGCCGGCGCGCCCGGCGCGGCGGGCCTCGGCGTCCTCGTCGCCTTCGCCGGCGCCGTGCACGCCGCGCGCGCGGTCCGCAAGGCCGACTCCACGGCCCCGGACGCGTTCGCCTCCCCGCGTCTCGGTCCCGTCGGGCGCGTCCAGGAGGGTCGGGCGTGGATGGCGCGCCGGCTCGAGCGCGTCCCGCCCGTCCCGGTCGCCGCGCTCGACGCCACCGTCCACATCGTCCCGACGGCGCTGGGCGACGACGGCGCGCTGATCGGCGCCGCGCTCGAGGCCGGCGCGGACGGGCTCGTCGGCGTCGTCCTCGGCGCGGGCCACACGCCACCGCCCTTCCTTGCCGCGCTCCGCTCAGCCGCCGCCCGCGTGCCGGTCGTCGTCACCGTCCGTCCGGAGCGCGGCTCGATTCTCCGCGGGACGTACGCGTTCGAGGGCGCCGAGCGGGATCTGCGCGCGGCGGGACTTGTATGCGCGGCGGCGCTGACGCCGGCTGCGGCGCGGATGAAGCTCATGGCGTGCCTGGGTGCCGGCTACGCGCGCGGCGCGGTCGCGCAGGCTTTCGCGCCGGATGACTTCTGAGCGTCGAAGTTCAGCGTCAACGTCAACTGCGGCGTTGAGGGAGGGCGCGGAGTGCTGCGGCAATTCGGGCGTGTTCCGTTGCAGTTCTTCCCGGTCCGGAAAGTAGTGGGTCTGGAAAGTGTCGCTATACGCACATTTCCAACCCCACGCGAATCTGGAGTGTCGAGACGCTGACATCTCCCCAGCCTCCCTACCCAGCGCAGTTGCCGTTCGCCGGCGCCCTACCCGGCGTTGACAACACGTTCACCCCACGGTAGCGCCAGGTTCACGAACTCGGGCGATTTGCAGGGCATTCTCGGCCGCATGAGTCGCGCGGACCTGCACTGCCACTCGTCTGCCTCCGAGGTCTCGAAGCTCGGGGTCCAGCGTGCGCTCGGGTTGCCCGAGTGCGCCACGCCGCCCGAGCAGGTGTATGCGCTCGCCAAGCGGCGCGGCATGGACTTCGTGACGATCACCGACCACGACACGATCGCCGGCGTGCTCCAGGTGGCCGACCGGCCGGACGTGTTCGTCTCGGAGGAGCTGACCGTGCGCTTCCGCGGCGAGCCGCAGGCCGTCCACGTGCTCTGCCTCGGCATCACGCCCGCCGACCACGAGTGGATGCAGGCGCACGCGGACGACGTGGAGACGGTGGCCGCCTACCTGCAGGAGCACGAGATCACCTGCGCGCTCGCCCATCCCTTCTACGCAGTCGCCGCGCCGCTCACGCCCCGCCACCGGCGCCGCCTCGCGGAGCTCTTCCCCGTCTGGGAGGTCCGCAACGGCGCACGCGCGCGGGAGCTCAACCTGCCGGCGGCGATCTACGTCGACACGCACGGCGGAGCCGGCGTCGGTGGCTCCGACGACCACGCGGGGGTCGACATCGGGCGCACCTGGTCGGAGACGCCGGCGGCCGCCACGCCGGAGGAGTTCCTCGCCCACGTGCGGGCCGGCCGCGTCGGCGCCTTCGGCGACCAGGGCTCGGCGGCCAAGTGGGCCCACGCCGCGATGGCGCTCGCCGTCCGCGCGCTCGGCCGCGGCGACGACGACACCCCGCCTGACCCCGCCGCCGTGCTGCACATGGTCGAGCGGGTCATGGTCGAGGGCGACGCCCGCACCGGCGCCGATGGCGACGACCTGGGACCAGCCGACGCCCGCGCGGTCCTCCGCGCCTGGCTCCAGGCCGTGGAGCTCGACATGGACGAGGGCGAGCTGCTCGCCCACCTGCAAGCGGACGGCTTCTCGCACGCCGGGCTGGAGCGCCGTGCGCGGCGCTGCCACGAACGCCGGCTCGCGGCCGCGGTGCGTGGCGTCCACGCCGCCGCTGACCTCCCTGCAACCGCAGGGGCGATCTTCGAGGCGTGCATCGCCGCCCTTCCCTACGCACCCGCCGGAGCTTTCCTCAGCCGCGAGAAGGACCGCGTCACGGCCCGCGACGGCGAGCCGGTCCGCGTCGGCGTGGTGGCCGACGGGCTGAATGCCGTCCACGGCGTGTCGCGAACGCTCGCGCAGGTGCGCGAGCGCGGCGTGGCCGGCTTCGAGGTCGAGGTGATCGGCACCGATGCGTGCGTCGACCGGCGGCTGACCTCGGTCGCCGAGGTCGAGGTGCCCTACTACCCGGGCCTGACCGTCGGCGTGCCGAGCGTGCCCGCCGTGGTCGACGCGCTCACCGACGGCCGGTACGACCTCCTGCACGTCTGCACGCCCGGTCCCGCCGGGGTCGCCGCGCTGCTCACCGCGCGACTGCTCGGACTGCCGGTCACGGGCTCCCACCACACGGAGCTCGAGGCCTACGCCGCGCTCCGCTCTGGCGACCCTCTGGTCGCCGCCGGCATGCGGATGGCGCTCGCGACCTTCTACGGCCAGTGCCGGGTCGTCCTCTCCCCATCGCGAGCGGCCGACCGCGGCTTGCTCGCGCTCGGCATCGACGCGGAGCGGATCGCCCGCTGGGACCGCGGCGTCGACCTCGAGCGCTTCTCCCCCGCCCACCGGCGCGAGCGCTCCGACGATCGCGTGCACGTCCTCTACTCCGGTCGCCTGACCGAGGAGAAGGGCGCTGGGCTGCTCGCCGACGCGTTCCTCGCGGCCCGCGCCCGCGACCCCCGCCTGCACCTCCTGCTCGCCGGCGGCGGGCCCGAGGAGGTGGCGCTGCGCGAGCGTCTCGGCCGGGCGGCGACGTTCCTCGGCTGGCTCGAGGGCGGCGAGCTCGCGAGCGCCTACGCGTCAGCCGACCTGTTTCTCTTCTGTTCACAAACGGACACCTTCGGGCAGGTCGTGCTCGAGGCCCAGGCGTCGGGCCTGCCCGTCGTCGCGATCGCGGCCGGCGGGCCTGCCGAGCTGGTCGAGGACGGCCGCAGCGGCGTGCTGTGCCCTCCGCGGATCGACGAGCTGGCCAGCGCGGTGACCACGCTTGCCGCGTCGCCCGCGGCCCGGCGGCGGCTCGCGCGCGGTGGGCTCGTCGCGGTCGCCGACCGCTCGTGGGAGGCCAGCCTCGCCCGCCTCGGCGCCGGCTGGCTTGGCGCGCTCGTGGTCACGCACCAGCGTGCCGATGTAGCCGCCGCGCGCCCGGCGTGATAGAGACGGACGGGCCTTGCGCTCGTCCCCGCGCACCTGGCTCGTCCCGCTGTCCGCGCTGATCCTCGTCGCGCTGTTCGTCGCGGATCTCAGGACGCGCGACGACACGGTGCTGGTGGCGCTGTACGCGCTCGGTCCGCTCCTCGCCCTCCTGGGCGGCGGACCGCGGGCGGTCGCGGGAATCGGGGGGCTGGCGCTCGCCCTGGCGGTGGCGCACTCGGTCGACGACGAGACCTCGACCACCGCGCAGGACGTCGTTCGCATCGCGACGGTGGCCTTCAGCTCGCTGCTCGCCGTCTGGATCGCCGGATTGCGGGAGCGCGCCCGGCGCACCACTGGCGCGACGGAGGAGGAGCTGGGGTTCCTCACCGCCGTGTTCGAGCGGGCGCCCGTGGGAATCGCGCTGCTCGACACCGACCTGCACTTCGTCCGCGTCAACGACCACATAACCGAGATCAACGGCGTCCCGGCGGCCGAGCACGTCGGGCGGACGATCTCCGACGTGCTGCCCGGGTTGCCGCCCGAGGTCGAGGCCGACGCCGCCGAGGTCGTGCGCACCGGCCGCCGCGTAAGCCAGATGGAGGTGGTCGGCTCGACGCCGGCGCAGCCCGGCGCCACCCGGCACTGGATCGTGAGCTACTGGCCGGTGCGCACGCTGCTCTCCGACGAGCTCGTGGGCGTCGGGATCGTCGTCGACGAGGTCACCGAGCGGCGCGCCGCCGAGCGCGCGCTCCGCGCGCAGACCAACCGCTACGAGGCGCTCCTGCTGGCGATCTCGGAAGCCGGCGAGGGCCTGGTGGTGCTCGAGCGCGACGGTCGTTGCGTGTACGCCAACGCCGCGTTCGAGCAGCTCAGCGGCTACACGTTCCCGGAGCTCGCGGCGATGGACTCGGTGCTCGACCTCGTGGTCGACGACGAGCGTGAGGACGCCCGCCGGCGCGCGGCGGCGCGCATCGAGCAGGGGGCGGTGGAGTCCGCTCTGGCGCTGACCCTCCGGCGCCGCGACGGGGCGACGCTCGACCTCGAGGTCGGCGGCGTGCCGCTCGACGTCGAAGGCCGCCACCAGCTCGTCGTCGTCGTTCGCGACGTCTCCGAGCGCCGGCGCGCCGAGGCCGAGCGCGAGGCGCTGCTGCGCCGCTCCGCGCTGGTCGCCGAGGCCAGCGAGCTGTTCGACCAGTCGCTCAACGAGGAGCGCACCATGGACAGCGTTGCGCGCCTGTGCGTTCGCGAGCTGGCCGACACGTGCGTGATCCTGCTCGGCAGCGAGCCCGGGCGCGTGCGGCGCGTCGCCGTCGTGGCGCGTGACGGCGTCCGCGAGCGGGAGCTGACGGGAGCGCTGCTTCACGACCCGCTCGAGGAGCGCGGGGACCACGCCGTGCTCGAGGCCATGGCCGCGGGCACAGCGGCCGTAACCGAGGCGCCCGCCGGACTCGGCACGCGCGCGCTGACGGTGGCGCTGCGCGCGCGGGGCCGCACGCACGGCGTGCTGGTCGCCGGCTTCGACGCGCTGCCCGCGCGCGACGAGCTGGAGCTCCTCGCCCTGTTCGAGGACCTCGGCCGGCGCGCCGCCCTCGCGCTCGACAACGCCCGCCTGTACGAGGAGCGCGACCAGGTGGCGCGCACGCTCCAGCGCTCCCTGCTGCCAAGCGCGCTGCCCGAGATCCCGGGCGTCGAGATCGCGGCACGCTACGTGGCGGCGGGCGAGGGCAACGAGGTCGGTGGCGACTTCTACGACTGCTTCGCCACCGGCGGGGGCGACTGGGCCGTCGTGATCGGGGACGTATGCGGCAAGGGGGCCGAGGCCGCCACGCTGACCGCGCTCGCCCGCTACACGCTGCGGGCCGCCGCCGCGCACACCCGGCGCCCGCGGGCGGTGCTCGGCGAGCTCAACGAGGCGCTTCTGCGCCAGCGCCTCGACTACCGCTTCTGCACCGTGCTCTACACATCGCTCACCCCGCGCGCGGGCCACGTCGACGTCGTGGTCTCCACGGGCGGCCACCCGCTGCCGCTCGTGCTGCGGGCGGGCGGCGAGGTGGAGACCGCGGGCGTGCCGGGAACGCTGCTCGGGATCGTCGACGACCCGGAGATCTCCGAGCAGCGGATCGTGCTCGCGCCCGGCGATGCGCTCGTGCTCTACACCGACGGCGTGACGGACACGACGGCGGCCGACCGCGCTACCGGCGGCCGCCTCGAGACGTTCCTCGCGACCTGCGCGGGGAGCGGCGCGAGCGAGATCGCCGAGGCGGTCGAGCGCGATGCCGTCAGCTCCCAGGACGGGCCGCCGCGCGACGACGTCGCCGTGGTCGTCGTCCGCGCCCACGACCGCCGCGCCGCGTCGTTTGGCCTGACTGGGCACGGGGTAGCGGCATCGTCGTGAAGCTCCTGGTCGTCACTCCCGAGCCGGTCGACGCCGACATGCTGCGCGCCACGCTCGGCGACGAGGTCGAGGGCGCCGAGGTACTCGTCGTCGCGCCCGCCACGAACCAGTCGAAGCTCGCGTTCTGGGTATCCGACCCCGACGAGGCGATCCACGAGGCCGAGGTCGCGGAGGAGGAGACCGTCGAACGGCTCGAGGAGGAGGGCATCGACGCCGCCGGGGACACCGGCGAGAGCGAGCCCGTCGTTGCGATTCAGGACGCGCTTGCCACCTTCAGGGCCGACCGGATCCTGATCTTCAGCCATCCGGACCTCGACTACCGGGAAGACAAGGACCTCGAGGCCGCCGAGGAGCGCTTCGGCGTGCCCGTCACCCACGCTCAGATCGCTCGCTAGAACCTGGGCCCCGCCCAACGGGTCATTCCGTGTGGAGCGATGTCCCGTTGGCCACCCCCTGGCGAGCGGCGGTGGCGATCGCCTCCGCGCCGACGAGGCGTTCGAACGGGCCGATCAGCCGCCACAGCGCCCGCAGGCGCAGCCCGGCGTGCCGGTCCGTCGGCTTCACGCGCGCCTCGCTCACGAGCGCCGCGCCCCCGTCGGGGTCCGGCTCGACCCAGTGCCCGAACAGCACCCGCACCGTGCCCGGCTCGTCCCACGCCGAGAACGCCGCGGCGCCGGCCAGCTGCGGGTAGTCGCGTGCGAGCGTCCAGATCCGGCCGCAGAGTCCGGCGATCAGGTGGTGCTCGCCCTCCTCGAGGACCGTGAACGGGTAGCCGCGGAACAGCTCGCCGTAGGTCAGGCCCGGCGACAGGTCGGGGATCCGCCAGCGCACGAGCCGCCCGAGCGTCCGCGTGTCGGACAGCCGCACGCCGTTGGCCGCTGTCCACAACGAGGCGGGCGCCGCCTCGGTCTCGCGCCGGTGGTGGGTGCACACCACGGGTTCGGGCAACCAGGCGTCGAGGCGCTCGGCGGGTGCTCCGGGGCGGGTATCGTCGGCGGCTCGCATGCGGCTGATCCAGCACAAGCGGGAGGCGTACTGGTTCTACCGGGTCCTCTCGCTCGGCTACGACGATTGGGTCAACCCGCTGTTCTGGACGCCACGGATGCGCGACGCGGCGCTGGCCGCAGCCCGCCTGGACCGGCGGGACCTCGAGACGCTCGACGCCGGCGCGGGAACGGGCTTCACGACCGAGGGCATCGTGGCGCACGTGGACCCGCTGCGGGTGACGATGCTCGACCAGAGCCCGCACCAGCTCGCCCGCGCCGCGCGCCGGCCGTCACTGGCCGGCGTGAGGCGCCTGGAGGGCGACGCCGAGCAGCTCCCCTTCGCCGACGACGCGTTCGACCGCTACGTGTCGGCCGGCAGCATCGAGTACTGGCCCGACCCGCAGCGCGGGATCGCCGAGGCCTACCGCGTGCTGCGCTCCGGCGGCGTCGGGGTCGTGATCGGGCCGGTGCGCCCCGCCGGCCGCTTCGCCCGCGCGCTGGCCGACCTGTGGATGCTGTTCCCCGAGGAGGCCCAGTACCGCGAGTGGTTCGAGCGGGCCGGCTTCGCGGACGTGCAGATGCTGCCCGTGGCGCCCGACTGGTATCGCGACGCCCGCGTGCCCTACGCGGTCGCGGTGTCGGGCGCCAAGCCGGCCCCCGGGCCGTCGCCGCTCCCGCCGGCGCCCGCCGCCGAGGACCTGCGCACGCCGCTGACCGTCCGCGGGCGGCTGCGGGCGGCAGCGCGCTTCGCGGCCGGCAGCGCGGCCGGCCTCGCGTTCGTGCCGATCGCCCTCGCGATGTCGCTGCGCGCTCGCCTGGAGCGGCGATGACGAGCCACGTCGCAGCCGTCCGCCGTCCGGCGGCCCTGTCCGTGCTGTGGCGGTTCTCGCGCCCCCACACGCTGGTCGGCACCTTCCTGAGCGCAGCCGGGCTGTACCTGATCGCGGTCGCCGAGCTGCCGGCGGCCGGGATCGACCACCTGCTGTGGGTCATGCTCGCCGGCGCGTGCGTCAACGTGGCGATCGTCGGCGTCAACCAGATCACCGACATCGAGATCGATCGCGTGAACAAGCCCCACCTGCCGCTGGCGGCCGGCGAGCTGTCCGTCGACGCAGCGTGGCGCATCGTCGCGGTCTGCGTGGTCGTGCCGGTCGTGCTGGGGCTCACTCAGGGCCCGCTCGAGACGAGCGCGGTGGTCGCCGCGCTGGCCGTGGGCGCGGCGTACTCGCTCCCGCCCATGCGCCTGAAGCGCTTCCCGGTCGTCGCTTCGCTGTGCATCTCCGGCGTGCGCGCCGTCGCCGTGAACGTCGGCATGTACGGGCACTTCAGCCTCGCGTTCGGCGGCCGGCTCGAGCTCCCGGCGTCCGTCTGGGCGCTGACGCTGTTCGTACTGCCGTTCTCGTTCGCCATCGCCGTCCTCAAGGACGTGCCCGACCGGGAGGGCGACCGCCGCTTCAGCATCGCCACGTTCACGGTCCGCCTCGGACCGCGGCGCGCCGCGCGGCTCGGGGTGGGGGCCCTGGTGGCCGCCTACGCCGGGATGGCCGTGCTGGGACCGCTGCTCGTCGACGACGCGAACGGCGGCGTGCTCGCGGCGGGACACCTGGCGGCGCTGGCCGCGCTGCTCGCGATGGCGCGCCACGCCGACCCCGCCGACCCGGCGGCCTTCACGCGTTTCTACCTGGGCGTGTGGGTCCTGTTCTTCCTCGAGTACGCGCTCGTACCGCTCGCCGTTCTGGTGCACTGAGGGCCTGGACCATTGGTCGAAATGCAGGTTTGTTCGCTGTACACATTGGAGTGGACGCGGACGCGCCAGGCCAGTAATGTGCCCCGAGATGTCGCTGGCTTATGACGCCCAGCGCCGTCAGCCGCAGCCGGGGACCCAAGCACCGCCTCCAGGGCGCTTCGGTCGCATGAGCGGCGCCACGGCGCGCAACACGATCACCGCGAGTCAGGCGCGCGCGGCGCGGCAGCGCGAGCAGCGCCGCGACGAGCAGGCCGTCTCGGCTTGGCTGCGCGAGCTGGCCGGGCGCCCTCGCTAAGCGCCCGGCCGCCGTCCCCTTTCACCCCGTTTCGCACGCCCGCCGCTCGGGCACGGTTTCATGTGAGGGCACACGACTTCACAGGAGAACCGATGACTCCGCTGCATGAGCTGTCCGAGCAGGGCCAGAGCGTCTGGATCGACTACCTCTCGCGCCGTTTCGTCCAGGACGGCGACCTCGCCGGCCTGATCCGCGACGGCGTCGTGGGCGTGACGTCGAACCCGACGATCTTCCAGGGCGCGATCGCCGAGGGCGACGCCTACGACGAGCAGATCAAAGAGCTGTCCGCGAGCGAGTCCGAGCCGAAGGAGATCTTCATCGGCCTCGCGCGCGACGACATCCGCGCCGCCTGCGACCTGCTCCGCCAGGTGTGGGACGAGGGGAACGGCAAGGACGGCTGGGTCTCGCTCGAGGTCGACCCCAACCTCGCCCACGAGACGCAGGCCACGATCGACGAGGCGGCTCGCCTGCACGCGCTCGTCGACCGGCCCAACCTGCTGATCAAGATCCCCGCCACCCGCGAGGGCCTGCCGGCGATCGAGGAGACGATCGCCGCCGGCATCCCCGTCAACGTGACGCTGATCTTCTCGCTCGAGCGCCACCGCGAGGTGGCCGAGGCGTACGTGCGCGGCCTTCAGCGCCTCGTCGACGGCGGCGGTGACCCCTCGGGCATCGCGTCCGTGGCCTCGTTCTTCGTCTCGCGCGTCGACACGGAGGCGGACCGCCGGCTCGAGGAGATCGGCGGCCACGACGAGCTCAAGGGCACGCTCGCCATCGCCAACGCCAAGCTCGCCTACGTCACCTACCAGGAGGTCTTCTCAGGCGACGCCTGGGAGAAGCTGGCGGCCGCCGGCGCCACGCCGCAGCGCTGCCTGTGGGCGTCGACCTCCACCAAGAATCCCGAGTACCGCGACGTCATGTACGTCGAGGAGCTGATCGGCCCCGACACGGTGAACACGATGCCGCGCGAGACCGTCGAGGCGGTCATGGACCACGCCCGGACCGAGCGCACGCTCGACCGCGACGTCGACGGCGCGCGCCGCACGCTCGAGGCGTTCGCGGCGGCGGGCATCGCCTACGACGACGTCGTCGAGACGCTCGAGCGCGAGGGAGTGGAGAAGTTCGCCAAGTCCTTCCGCGAGCTGTTCGCCGACCTCGAGGCCAAGCGCGACCAGCTCGTGACGGCTTAGCGCCATGGGCGAGCGGACGGAGTTCCGGCGGGAGCTCGGCCAGCAGCTGCGCGTGGACTCCGTCCGCTCGTCGGCCGCGGCCGGCTCCGGCCATCCCACCTCCTCGATGTCGGCCGCCGATCTGCTGGCGGTGCTGATCGACGGCCACCTGCGGATCGATCCCGCGAACCTCGACGACCCCTCGGCCGACCACCTGATCTTCTCCAAGGGCCACGCGTCGCCGCTCTACTACGCGGTCCTGAAGGCGATCGGGGCGCTCGACGACGACGAGCTGCTGACGTTCCGCAAGCTCGGCTCACGGCTCGAGGGCCACCCTACCCCGCGGATCCCGCCCACCGACGTGGCCACGGGGTCGCTCGGCCAGGGCCTGCCGATCTCGGTCGGCGTCGGCGTCGCCGGCAAGCGGCTCGACCGCCTGCCGTACCGAGTGTGGTGCCTGTGCGGCGACTCGGAGATGGCCGAGGGCTCGATGTGGGAGGCCTTCCAGCATGCCGGCTGGGACGGGCTCGACAACCTCGTCGCGATCATCGACGTCAACCGCCTCGGCCAGACGCGCGAGACGATGCTGGGCTGGGACACCGACGGCTACGCCCGGCGCCTGGAGGCGTTCGGCTGGAACGCGATCGTGTGCGACGGCCACGACGTCGACGCGATCGAGGCCGCCTACGCCGAGGCGGAGGCCTCGGAGGGTAAGCCGACGGCGATCGTGGCCCGCACGATGAAGGGCCGCGGCGTCAAGGCGGTCGAGGACCAGCCGGACAAGCACGGCAAGCCGCTCGATGAGCCGGAGGCGGCGATCGAGGAGCTCGGCGGGGAGCGCGACCTGCAGGTGCAGGTGGCGCGGCCGCCCGGCGGCACACCGCACCGCTTCCCGACCACGGACACGAAGATGCCGAGCTGGGAGCTGGGCGAGGAGGTCGCCACCCGCAAGGCGTACGGCGAATCACTTGCCGCCCTCGGCGCCCGCCGCGGCGACGTCGTGGCGCTCGACGGCGAGGTGTCCAACTCCACGCACTCCGAGGACTTCCGCAAGGCGCACGAGGACCGCTACTTCGAGATGTTCATCGCCGAGCAGCAGCTCGTTGCCGCCGCGATCGGGATGCAGGTGCGCGACTGGGTGCCGTTCGCCTCGACGTTCGCGGCCTTCCTGTCGCGCGCGTACGACTTCGCCCGCATGGGCGCGATCTCGCAGGCGAACATCCGGCTCAGCGGCTCGCACGCCGGTGTGTCGATCGGCGAGGACGGGCCGTCGCAGATGGCGCTCGAGGACATCGCCTCGTTCCGCGCCATCCACGGCTCGACCGTCCTGCACCCGAGCGACGCGAACCAGACCGCCGCGCTCGTCGAGGCGCTGGCCGACACGCCGGGGATCTGCTTCCTGCGCACGCTGCGCGGCAAGACGCCGGTGCGCACGCCCGCGGACGAGCCGGTGCGGATCGGCGGGAGCCGCGTCGTCCGCGGGGAGGACGCGACCGACGTGGCGATCGTCGCCTGCGGGATCACCGTCGACGAGGCCGACCGCGCGGCGGCGGCGCTCGAGGACGAGGGCGTGAGTGCGCGCGTGCTCGACTGCTACTCGCTCAAGCCGCTCGACGCCGAGGCGGTGCGCGCCGCTGCCCGCGACTGCGGGGTGCTCGTCACCGTCGAGGACCACTGGCCGGAGGGCGGGCTCGGCGACGCGGTGCTCGAGGCGCTCGCCGACGCGCCCGACCGACCGCCGGTGACCAAGCTCGCGGTGCGCGAGATGCCAGGCTCGGGCAGTCCCGAGGAGCTGCTGCACGAGGCGCGCATCGACGCAGAGGCGATCGCCGCCGCGGCGCGCAAGGTCGTCCAAGCGGCAGCCTAGGCGGCGTCGTCGGGCGGCTCGGCGGCCGGGAGCTCCTCCCGGGCGTGGACGCCGCACAGGAAGGGGCCGCCCGTCTCACGGGCGGCCTCGATCTCCTGGCGCGTCAGACGGGCGCCGCAGACCGTGCAGGTCTCCTCGAGCGTGTCGTCCAGGGTGCGCTCTTCGAGGTCCATGCCGCGTTTATAGCGCTTCCGGCAGCCGCTGCTCGACCTCGAGGACCCCGGCGAACAGGTCGCCGTGCTCCGCAGCGCGCTCGAGCACGTCGGGCGCGCGGAAGATGAGATCGTCCGGCTCGCTCGCGGCCTCGACCTCGTCCCAGCTCAGCGGCGTCGAGACGGTCGGCTCGGGGAGGGCGCGCAGCGAGTACACGGACACGGTGGTCTTGTGGCGGGAGTTCTGGCTCCAGTCCACGAAGACCTTTCCGGCGCGCTTGGCCCTCGTCATCTCCGAAAGGACGAGCTCGGGCCGGCGGCGCTCGAGCAGCTGCGCGAGGCCGTGGGAGAAGCGGCTCGTCTCCTCGTAGCTCGTCGGCGTGTTGAGCGGCACGTAGACCTGCATCCCCTTCGAGCCCGACGTCTTGGCGAGCGCCTGCATGCCGAGGTGGTCGAAGATCGTGCGCAGCTCGAGCGCCACCTCAGCGCACTGCACCACGGTGGCGGGCGGCCCGGGGTCGAGGTCGAAGGCGATCACCGTCGGGCTCGTGTAGGCCTTGGCGAGGGCGAGCGAGGTGTGCAGCTCGAGATCGGCGAGGTTGGCGAGCCACACGAGCGTCGCGAGGTCGTCGACGACGCAGAAGTCGATCTTCCCGTCGCGCGCGCGACTGCTCTCGACGCGCGCCGTGCGCACCCAGTCGGGCCGGTGCGACGGGCACTGCTTCTCGTAGAAGTGCGGCCCGTCGACGCCGTCCGGATACCGCTTGAGCGTGATCGGCCGGCCTCGCAGGTGGGGCAGCAGCGCCGGCGCGACGCGCGTGTAGTAGTCGATGACGTGGCCCTTCGTGAAGCCGGCGGCCGGGTACATCGGCTTCTCGAGGTTGGAGAGCGACAGCCGGCGGCCTTCGATCTCGACCTCCATGCGCTTGGCGGCGGGCACCGCCCTCAGGCTAGAGGGATTGGATGGGGGCGCCGCCCCACGCGCCATGCCGTGTGGAGCGATGTCCCGTCGGGCACCCCCCAGACCGCTCGCGGTCGAGCTCGAACCAGACCGCCACGCGCGGCGAGCGGCGCACGCCCCAGCGCGACGCGACGCGCTCGACGATATGGAGGCCGAGCCCGCCGCCGCCGTCGAGGTCCGGCGGTCGCGGGGCGGGTTCGCCGGCCGCTCCGGCGGGGTTCGCGACCTCGACGCGGACGGCCGCCTCGTCGCCCGAGACGCGGACCAGCAGCGTCGACCCCTCGTGCGCGCCGCCGTGCCAGACGCCGTTGGCGACCAGCTCGGTGACCAGCAGCTTCACGTCGGCGAGCGTCTCGGGCGGCAGCCGCCCGGCGAGCTCGCGGCAGATCAGCCGCCGCGCCCGCGCCCCGGCGTCCGCGCCGCCGCGCACGTCCGCCTCTGCCGAGAACTCGCTCACACTCTGCAAGTCCCCGTCATCACGCCGGCGCTAGCCTCGAAATCGAGCCTCCGTCCGGATGCTGACGAGGCTAGGCCGCGACCTTCTCGAGCCCCGGCGAGCGCTCGCGCTCGTCGATCAGGTCGAGCACCGCCTCCTCCAGCTCGCGCTGGTGGATCGGCAGCTCACCGCTGCCGGCCTCCATGGCCTCCTCGAGCACCGGGCGAGCGACCACGAGGCCCGCCTGGTAGGCGTCGAAGACCCGCGGGTCGATGTACGACGCACGGCAGACGGCGGGGGTGTTCCCGAGGTAGACGGAGACCTCCTTGACGGCCCGCGTCATGGCCCGCTTGCGGCCGGTCTTCGAGCCGGCCACCTCGCCGGACACCGCCAGCGCGACGGCGGCCAGCAGCGTGGCGTTCCAGGTGCGGAAGTCCTTGGCCGAGAAGTCGTCGCCGGTGGCCTGCTTGAGGTAGACGTTGATGTCCTCCGAGCGCAGGTCGCGCCAGCGCCTGCCGTCCTTGTACGCGAGCAGCTCCTCGCCGCCCCCGCGGCGGCGGCGCAGACGCGCGACGATCTCGGCCGCGACGGGGTCGACGACCGCCTGCACACGGCGGACGCCGCTCTTGGCCGGGTAGTCGAAGACCATCTCGCCGTCGGCCGCCACGCTCACGTGGTCCTTGCGCATGGTGGCCAGGCCGTAGCTCTCGTTCTGGACGGTGTACTCCTCCGAGCCGATGCGGAAGAAGCCGCGGTCGAGCAGGCGCACGGCGAGCGCCAGCACCCGCTCGCGCGTGAGCTCGTCCCCTCCGTCGAGGTCGTTGCCCACGCTCTCGCGTAGATCCGGCAGCGCGCGGGCGAAGCGCGCCATGTCGTCGAACTTCTCGGCGTCGCGCCGCGCGCGCCATTCCTCGTGGTAGAGGTACTGCTTGCGGCCGGCGGCGTCCGTGCCCGTGGCCTGCAGATGGCCCTGTGGCGATGGGCAGATCCACACGTCCTCCCAGGCGGGAGGGATGCCGAGCTCCCGGATCCGCGCGAGGTCCTCGGCGTCCTCGATCCGGTTCCCGTCATCGTCGCGATATTCGAAGCCCCTGCCGCGCCGGCGTCGGCTGATGCCGGGGCCCGAGCAGTCGGATCGGCGGAGGCGAGCCACGAGTCTGGAGTCTTCCCGACGGCGCGAGGTTTAAGCTTCGCGGCGCCGATGGCCAACCTTCAGTTCGAGACAACGCAGAACGGGTCGGTCGTCGTGGTCGCCCCCACCGGTGAGCTCGACCTCTCGGGCGCCGCCGTGCTGCAGGCCGAGCTCGACCGTTTGGCCCAGGACGGCGAGCTGGGCGGCCTCGTGATCGACCTACGCAGGCTCGCGTTCATGGACTCGAGCGGGCTGCGGCTCGTCGTGCTCGCCGACATGCAGGCGCGCGAGGCGGGGCGGCGGTTCGCGCTCGTGCGCGGTGACGAGACCGTCCATCGCGTGTTCGAGATCACGCGGATGAGCGACCGGCTCGACTTCGTCGACGACCCGGAGGATCTTCGATGAGGGTCGAGCGCCGGCTCCCGGCCAGCCCCGAGGCGGCCTCGGTGGCGCGCCATGCGCTCGACGGCCTCTCGGGCTCGGTGCCGGATGGCCGCCTGCGCGACCTGCGGCTGCTCGTCTCCGAGGTGGTCACCAACGCCGTCCGCCACGCGAACCTGGCCACCGGCGACGCGATCTCGCTCGTGGTGGAGCTGAACCGGAGCACGCTGCGGGTCGAGGTCCACGACCCGGGCGGCGGGTTCGTGCCCTCTACGCCGTCGCCCGACCCCACGCGCCCCTCGGGCTGGGGCCTGTACCTCGTGGCCGAGCTGGCCGACCGCTGGGGCGTCGACTCGGACGAGGCCACGTTGGTGTGGTTCGAGTTCGACAGCGAAGCCGCGGCCGCCTGAGTCAGCGCACGCCGAGCAGGACGTCCACCACGAGCTGGTCGAGCCGCTCGTTGCCGTACCCCCGCCGGGCCAGCTCGTCGAGCCGTTCCGCCTCGGCCTTCAGCGCATCAGGCCCGTCGCCGTCGACCGACGGGACGCCCAGCTCCGCCACCGAGGCGGCCTCGAGCGCCTCCTGGACCTCGGGCAGCGCGTCGAACCGCTGCGCCGCATCGGCCAGCGCGCGGTAGGTGCGCATGCAGCCCTCGGCGAAGTCCCACACCCCCGCGGCGTCCTCGTTGCGGAAGGCGTGCGCGTCGAAGTGCCGCGGCCCGTCGTAGCCCGCGCGCTCGAGCAGGCGCACGAGCAGGAACGCCTCCTTGAGGTCCTCGGCGCCGAAGCGGAAGTCCTGGTCGTAGCGCCCGACGTCCTGCCCGTTGAGGTCGATATGGAACAGCTTGCCGGCCCACAGCGCCTGCCCGACCGCGTGGTGGAAGGACAACCCGGCCATGGTCTCGTGGGCCACCTCGGGGTTGACGCCCACCAGCTCAGGGCGGTCGAGCGTGGAGATGAAGTGCAGCGCGTGGCCCACGGTCGGCAGGAAGATGTCCCCGCGCGGCTCGTTCGGCTTGGGCTCGAGCGCGAAGCGGAAGCCGTAGCCCTGCGCCTCCGAATAGTCCACCAGCACGTTGACGGCCTCGCGGTAGCGCTCCAGCGCGTCGCGCGGATCCTTGGCGATGCCGGCCTCGGTGCCCTCGCGACCGCCCCAGAAGACGTAGACCTCGCCGCCGAGCTCCGCGCCGAGGTCGATCGAGCGCATCGCCTTGCCGATCGCCGCCCGCCTCACGCGCCGGTCGTTGGATACGAACGCGCCGTCCTTGAACGCCGGGTGCCCGAAGAGGTTGGTGGTCGCCATCCCGACGCCCATCCCGGTCTCCTCGAGGGCGGCCTTGAAGCGCGCCACGATGCGGTCGCGCTCGGCGACGCTCGAGCCAGGCGGCACGAGGTCGTCGTCGTGCAGGCTCACCCCCCAGGCGCCGCGCTCGGCGAGCTGCCGCACCGAGTCGACCGGGTCGACCGGCTCGCGCGTCGGGCCGCCGAACGGATCACGCCCGGGGTTGCCTACCGTCCACAGGCCGAACGTGAAGCGGGGCTCCACGGGTCAGGCCTTCGCGGGGGACTTGGCGCGCCCCGAGGACTTCTTGGTCGTCGCCTTCTTCTTCGCGGCGCCATCCGACTTCTCGCCGTCGTCGTCCTTGACCGCCGCCAGGCTCGCTTCGAGCGCCGCCATCAGATCCGGCACCTTCGCGGGCGCCGGCGCCTCGGGCTGCACGGCGATCTCCTCGCCGGACGCCTTGCGCTCGATCAGGTCGAGCACCTTGTCGCGGTACTCGTCGCGGTAGCGGGACGGGTCGAACTCGTTCGAGAGCGAGTCGATGAGCTGCTGGGCCATCTTGAGCTCGCGGTCGGAAGCCTTGAGGTCCTTGGCCTCCGGAAGGTCGTCGAGCTCGTCGTGCGGCACGACCTCGTCGTGGAAGATCATCGTCTCCATCATCAGCAGGTCGCCGGCCGGGCGGATGGCGACGAGCGCCTCCTTGGAACGGATGACCACGCGGGCGATCGCCACCTTGCCCGACGCCTCCATCGCGTTCAGCAGCAGGCCGTAGGCCTTGGCCGCGCCCTTGTCGGGCACGAGGTAATACGGGTGGTCGTAGTAGACCGGGTCGATGTCGTCGAGGTCCACGAAGTCCTCGATGTCGATCGTCCGCGTGCGCTCGGGATCGAGCGCGTCGAGCTCGTCGGGCGTGATGACGACGTAGCGGTCCTTCGTCAGCTCGAAGCCCTTGACGATCTGCTCGAACGGCACCTCCTCACCGGTCTCGGGGTCCACCCGCTTCTGCTGGATCCGGTTTCCCGTCTCCTGGTTGAGCTGGTTGAACCGCACGGTCTTGCGAGACACCGCGGAAAAGAGCTTCACGGGCACGTTCACCAAGCCGAAGGAGATCGCGCCGCTCCAAATCGATCGAGCCATGACTCCTATTCTGCTACTCAGCGCGGCGCGACACCAACGCACGCACAAAGGCTTGCGGCCTACCCTGCGCAAGCCGTGCCGGATTCGCTGCCCACCACCGCCGACCTGCGGGCCGCTTTCGAGGCGGTCGAGGACGGGACGGTCGGCCTCGAAGAGGAGCTGATGCTGCTCGACGGCGACACGCTCGACCTGGCGCCACGGGCGGTCGACGTCGTCGACGCGCTCGAGGGCGATCCGCGCTTCAAGCTCGAGATGCCGGCCGCGCAGCTCGAGATCGTGACCGCGCCGCACCACACCGTGGCCGGGGCCTCGCGCGAGCTCGCACGCGCCCGCGCCGACCTCGTGGCCGCACTCGGCGACGGCCTCCGCGTGGCGGGAGCGGGCGCGCACCCCTTCGCCGCGGCCGAAGGGCCGCTCAACCCCGGCCCGCGCTACGACGTGATCGGCGCCGAGTACGCGGCGGCGGCGCGGCGGCAGCTCGTGTTCGGCCTGCACGTGCACGTCGGCGTCCTTGGCGCCGACCGGGCGATCGCCGTGTACAACGCGCTGCGCGCGCACCTGCCGGATGTCGCCGCGCTGGCCGCCAACGCGCCGTTCTACGAGGGCGCGGACACCGGACTTGCCTCGGTGCGCTCGCGGCTTGCGGGGCTGCTCCCGCGCCAGGGCGTCCCGCCGGTGCTCGAGAGCCTTGACGCGTACGCCGCAGCGCTGCGCTGGTGCGCCTTCGAGGACCCCCGCCAGTGGTGGTGGGAGCTGCGCCTGCACCCGGTCTACGGGACGATCGAGGTGCGCGTAGCCGACACCCAGGCCACGGTCGCGGACACCGCCGCGGTCGCCGAGGTCGTTCACGGGGTCGTGGCGTGGCTGGCGGCGCGCCACGACGCCGGCGAGCCGCTGCCCGTCGCGGAGTCCTGGCGGATCGACCACAACCGCTGGTCGGCCTGCCGCCACGGCGTGGAGGGCACGATGACCGACGTCGCGACGGGCGAGCGCCAGCCCACCCGCGAGCGGCTAGCGGGGCTCTTCGACGAGCTCGGCGGGTGTGATGCCGCCCGCGACCTGCTCGACGCGGGCGGCGCGGCCCGTCAGCGGGCGGTGGCGGCCGAGCGTGGGCTGCGCGGGCTGATCGCCTGGCTGGCGGACGGCTTCGCACCCACGCGCGTCACCTCCACTCGCGCGCCCGGGTAGCGCCAAGCGCGTGAGCTGTGGGGGGCCGCGGGCACGGCTAGCGCGCCCCGATCGCCTGCAGCTCGGCGACGGTCAGCTCGAGCTCGAGCGCTCTGACCGAATCCTGGATCGACTCGGGACGGCTCGCGCCCGGGATGGGGATGATCGCCGGGCTGAGGGAGAGCAGCCACGCGAGCGCCACCTGCTGCGGCGAGACGTCGTGCGCGCTCGCGGCCTCGCGCACCGCGTCGTGCTCGGCGGCCGCGTCACCGGCGTTGGGGATGCCGCCGAGCGGCGACCACGGCAGGAACGCGATCCCGCGCTCCTCGCAGAGCGCCACCTCTCCCTTCTCGATCGGCGACGTGAACTCGAGCGAGAGCTGGTTCTGGACGGACGCGACGTCGACGATCGAGCACGCCTGCTCGATCTGCTCGACCGAAGCGTTGGAGATCCCGACCCAGCGAACCTTCCCCTCGTCCTGGAGCTCCTTGATGGCGCCGATCGACTCCTCGTAGGGCACGTCGGGGTCGGGGCGGTGGAACTGGTAGAGGTCGATCACGTCGGTATCGAGCGCGCGCAGCGAGGCCTCGCAGGCGGCGCGCAGGTGCTCGCGGCTGCCGTCGAGCTCCCACGCCTCGCCGTGGCGCGTATGGCCGCCCTTGGTGGCGACCATCACGTCGTCGCGACGCCCGTTCAGCGCCCTGGCGATCAGCCGCTCGTTGTGGCCGACGTCGTCCTCGTCCCACGCGTAGGCGTCGGCGGTGTCGATGAGGTTCACGCCCAGGTCGAGGGCGGCGTGGATGGTGCGCACCGAGCGCTCCTCCGGCGGGCGGGAGGAGAGTGACATCGGCATCGCGCCGAGGCCGATCGGGAACACGTCGGTGCCGGCGAGCTTTCGGGTCATGCGTAGGGGGTGCCCGACGGAACATCGCTCCAAAACGGGATGCTCGTTGGGCGGGGCCCCACCCACTCTCTACCCGGCGTCGAATCCCACGCTCTCGGGGTCGATGTCGTCGCGCAGGCCCTTGTACACGGGGTGGCGCAGCGTGCGCGACTGGGTCCACTCGCCGTAGTCGACGGTCGCCACGAGCCGTGGCTCGACGAAGTGCGTCTCGCGCGGGGGCTGGCGGCCCGTGAACGGGCTCGTCCCCCGCTCGAGTGGGGCCAGGATCCCCTGCAGGCGCTTCAGCTCGGCCTCGTCGAAGCCTGTCCCGACCCGGCCGGCGTAGCGCAGCTCACTCCTGCCTCGCCCTTCGGGCTCGTCGCCGCTTCGCTGGTCATAGGAGCCCACGACGAGGGCGCCGAAGCGCTCGCTGCGTCGCCCCTCCCCCGGCAGCCAGCCACCGATCACTACCTCCGTGCTGCGGGTGTTCTTGACCTTGATCCAGTGCGGCGAGCGCCGCCCGGGCGTGTACGGGCAGTCGCGGCGCTTGGCGATGATCCCCTCGAGGCCCTGCGCGCGGGAGGCCTCGAGCATCGCCGCGCCATCGCCCAGGTGGTGCGCCGGCGTCTGCCAGCGGTCGCCCTGCAGCCCGAGCGCGACCAGCTGCTCGCGGCGCTCGAGGTAGGGCAGATCCGTCAGCGAGTGCCCGTCCAGCCACAGCAGGTCGAAGAGCAGGTAGGCGACGGGATCCGAGGCGGCCAGCCGCCGCACCGCGTGCTCGGAGGTCAGGTGCATGCGGCCCTGGAGCTTCTGGAAGCTCGGCCGTCCGGCGTCGTCGAACAGGACGACCTCGCCGTCGACGATGGCCTCGTGGCTCGCTAACGCTCGCCCGAGGCTGAGCAGCTCGGGGTAGCGCGGCGTGATGTCGCGCCCGTTGCGGCTCTCGAGCCGCAGCCGCCCGCCCTCCGCGTAGCCGATCGCCCGCACGCCGTCCCACTTGATCTCGTACGCCCAGCGCTCGTCGTCCCGCGGCAGGTCGCCGAGGCGGGCGAGCATGGGCTTGACCTGCTGCGGCATCGGCTCCCGCCCGGGATCCTGGGGCGGGTCCATGCGGTGGATCATCCAGTTCTTCCCGCCGGTGCGGAAGAGGACGTAGCGGCCTTGGAGCCGCTCGCCGTGGAAGGTGGCCATCACCTCGTCCTCGCGGAACTTGTGCAGCTCGTAGGTCCCGCGGTCCCAGATCTTCATCGTCCCGGCGCCGTATTCGCCCGCCGGGATCTCACCGTGGAAGTCGAGGTACTCGAGCGGATGGTCCTCAGTGCGGACGGCCAGGTGGTTGCGCCGCGGGTCCGGCGGGATGCCCTTCGGGACCGCCCACGACGCCAGCACCCCGTCGTGTTCGAGGCGCAGGTCCCAGTGCAGCGAGCGGGCGTGGTGCTCCTGGACGACGAACCTCCTGGTGCGCTCGTCCGCCTCCTGGGCAGCGCCGCTCGGCTCGGGAGTGGCCGAGAAGTCCCGTTTTTCGCGATAAGAATCGAGGTTGGAAGACACGAGATTGCGGGTAAAGCGTCTACGGAGTTATGAGTTGGGGCTTCCGGGTATCTTGCAGGCCCGTATGGAAGCCAATCCCATCGTGCTCGATGACACCGCGGGGGATGTCGTGGTGGTCGTCGTCGAAGGAGAGCACGACATCTACACCGCCCCCACGCTGCGTGAGCGGCTCGACGAGGCCCTGGATCGCGGGGGCGGGATCGTCGTCGACCTCACGGCGGCCACGTTCGTCGACTCCTCGGTCCTCGGCGCCCTGCTCGATGCGCGGCGCCGCGCCCTCGAGGCCGGCCAGGGATTCGTCGTCTGCGTCGGCGAGACCGTCGAGCCGGGTGTCCAGCGGATCCTCGACATCACCGGGCTCGTACCCGTACTGCCCGTCCTGCGGCAGCGGGACGAGGCGATCGAGGCGGCCAGGGCGAACGGCGCCCCCACATGAGCGACCGCCCCGAGGTCCTCCTCACCATGCCCGCCCGAGCCGAGGGCGTCGGCGTCGTGCGCCAGGCGCTGGCCGGCATGGCCGACGCGCTGGACTTTGAGGCCTCGGTGCTGGCCGACATGAAGATGGCAGTCACCGAGGCATGCACGAACGTCGTCGTCCATGCCTACGAGGAGGAGGGCGTGCTCGAGGTCGAGATGCTCGCCGCCGAGGACGGCCTGACGATCGTGGTGCGCGACCACGGCTCGGGCATCCAACCGCGCCCGGCGCGTCCGGAGCCCGCCGCGCTGGGGCTCGGGCTGCCGCTGATCGCGGCGCTCTCGGACGCCTTCGAGCTGCGCGGGAGCGCCGGTGCCGGCACCGAGGTGCGGATGACGTTCGCGTACGTGCGCGACGCCGACCCGGCCGACGTGAACCCGGTGCCGGGCACCATCGGCATCGACGGCCGCTGGGATCTCGACGCCCCGAGCCCCGAGGCCTGACTTCATGTCGGCGCCCCGTGTGCGCCGCTGGAAGCGGCTAGGCCGCCTGGCGGAGGGCGTCCAGCTCTCGCATCCGGCCGAGCCGGCCGAGTGCCTTGGACTCGATCTGGCGCACCCGCTCCGGCGTGATGCCGAGGCGCCGCCCGATCTCCCGTAGCGGCGTCGGGTCGCCGCCGTCGATGCCGTAGCGGAGCGCGAGCACGGTCCGCTCGCGCTCGGGCAGCGCGCCCAGCGCATGCCGCAGCGCCTGCTCGCGCAGCGAGATGTGGACCACGTCCTCCGGACCGGGCGCGTCGGCCGGCAGCAGGTCGCCGAACGACGCGTCGTCCTCCTCGCCGAGCGGGCGGTCGAGTGACGTGACGGTCCGCGCCGCGTCGCGCAGCGCGTGGAGGTCCGCGACCGAGATCTGCGCCTCGCTCGCCACCTCGGCGTCCGTCGGCGGGCGATCCAGCCGCAGGCTGAGCGCGTTCTCGGCGCGCGCCACCTTGCGCTGGGTGCGCACGAGGTTGATCGGCAGCTTGATCGTCCGGGCCTTGGCGTCCATCCCGCGCTCGACGGCCTGGCGGATCCACCACGTCGCGTACGTTGAGAAGCGATAGCCGCGCCGCCAGTCGAACTTCTCGACGGCCCGGATGAGGCCCAGAATGCCTTCCTGGATCAGGTCGAGCAGCGTAAGCTCGGAACCCTGGTACTTCTTCGCGATCGAGACGACGAGCCGCAGATTCGCGTTGATCATGCGCTCCTTGGCGACGAGGTCGCCGCGCTCGATCCGCCGGGCCAGGTCGATCTCCTCCTCGGGCGTCAGGAGCCGATGGCGGCCGATCTCGTTCAGGAACAGCTGCAGCGTGTCGGTGGTCACGTGGGCGAGCGCGGCGTCGTCGACCGGCACCGCGGCGGCCTCGCGCCCGCAGTCGTCGCGAACCACGATGCCGCGCGCGTCGAGCTGCTCGTAGAGGCCGCCGAGGTCAGCGTCCTCGAGGTCGAGCGCCCGCGCGAACTCATCCACCTCGCTCAGCTGGAGGCAGCCCCGATCCTCGCCGCGATCGATCAGAGCGGCGAGTGCGCCGCTGAACGCGTTGCCCGTCGTGGTCATCTCCCCTGTCTTCGTCACCGGAAGCAGAAACCTGTAAACGCGACCGCTCCACAAGCCGGGGCGTTTGATCGTGAGGTGTCACAGGGAACGAGGGTTCTTGAACCCCCTAAGGAGGATCACCCGATGTTCGAGCGCTTCAAGCGCGGTTCGGACCAGCCCGGGACCCACGGCGGATCGACCGCGGTGGCCGACAGGCCCACCACACGCACCAACGGCACCACCGAGCACACCACGGCCGCTCCAGCGCGCCGTCCCGCCGATCGCGAGCGCATGCAGGCCGTGCGCGCGCGCCAGCGTGAGGAGTTCGGCGGCATCAACTGGGGCGCGTCCTTCTTCGGCTGGCTCGTCGCGGTCGGCGTCGGCGCACTGCTCGTCGGCCTGCTGGCCGCCGCCGGCGCCGCCGTCGGGCTCACGACCCTGTCGGAGAGCGAGGCGAGCGGCAGCGCCGAGGAGATCGGCATCGGCGGCGCGATCGCGCTGCTGGCGGCGCTCGCCATCGCGTACGTCTGCGGCGGCTACGTCGCCGGGCGCATGTCGCGCTTCGACGGCGCGCGCCAGGGCATGGGCGCCTGGGCCATCGGGCTCGCCGTGACGATCGTGCTCGCCGTCGCCGGCATAGTGCTGGGCGAGGAGTACAACGTGCTCGAGCAGCTCAACCTGCCGGCCCTGCCCGTCGGCGAGTCCGAGCTCCTCGGCGGTGGCGCGATCGCGCTCGCCGCGGTCGTGCTCGGCACGCTGATGGCCGCTATCGTGGGCGGCAAGGCGGGCGAGCGCTACCACCGGAAGGTCGATCGTGCGGGCTTCGCCGACTGACGCAGAACCGTTCCTCGGCGGGGCCTTTAACGCGACCCCGCCGGGTAGGCGAAACAGCGTGACTGGCCTCAGCTCACGGCCGCCGCGGCCCTCGGAATCCGTCCGCCTGCTCGAGGCCGACCTCGAGCTGGGGGCGCTGCTCACGCCCCCCCGGCGGGCCGAAGCGACGCGCGACCTCGTGGTCCGCACCCACCGGCTACCCGTCGGGCCGTGGGACGTCTCGCGGCTGTCGGGCGCGAGCGCCGACCACGTGGGTCTGCTCCTGCTCGAGGGCGTCGTGTCGCGCGAGCTGGTGGTGGCTGACCAGGTGAGCACCGAGCTGCTCGGGCCGGGCGATCTCATCCGGCCCTGGCAGGGCACGCGCGGCGCCGGGCTGCTTCCCGCGCAAGCCGTGTGGTCCGTGCTCTCGACGGTCAGCCTCGCGGTCCTCGACCGGCGCTTCGCCGTCGAGACGGCCCGCTACCCCGAGGTCACCGCCGCGCTCTTCGAGCGGCTGGGGGAGCGGTCGCTGCGCCTCGCCACCACCCAGGCGATCTCTCAGCTGACCCGTGTCGACCGCCGTCTGAAGGCGCTCTTCTGGCACCTCGCCGAACGCTGGGGACGCGTCTCCGGCGACGGCGTGGTCGTCCCGCTGGCGCTCACTCACCGAATCCTCGGGCAGCTCGTGGGCGCCCGCCGGCCGACCGTCTCGACCGCGCTCAGCGAGCTGGCCGAGCGGGAGGAGCTCATCCGCCGGCCGGACGGCACGTGGCTGCTGCGCGGCGACCCGCCGGGCGCCCAGACGCTGGCGCGCAAGCCGACGGCGGCCGAGCTCCGCGGCCAGGACATGCTGCGGCCCACCCGCCGCTTCGCGCGCGACGCCGAGGACGTCGAGCCCGATCAGCTCATCGCCGCGATGGATCGCCTGCGCGAGGCGCTCGACCCGGGCGAGCTGCGGGAGCTGCTCGAGCGCCGCCGCGGCGCCGCTCGCTGACACGCGCGGCCTCCGGGTACGTACTGTGGGTACACACGGGACTCTCAAGGAGGTTTCGAGCATGGCTACAAGCCGCACCGCGAGCACCGGCATCCTCTCCGACGACCGCATGGCCCAGCGCGACGAACTCGTCGAGATGCTCAAGAAGGCGTACTGGATGGAGATCGAGACGGTGATGAGCTACATCGCCAGCTCGATCAACCCCGACGGCGTGCGCGCCCAGGAGATCATCGAGTCGCTCGAGCAGGACATCCAGGAGGAGCTCGGGCACGCCCAGCAGTTCGCCGCCCGCATCAAGGAGCTCTACGGGGTCGTCCCGGGCTCGCTCGACTTCACCGCCGAGCAGTCGTACCTGCAGCCGCCCGAGCACCAGACCGACATCGTGCACGTGATCAAGGGCGTGATCGAGGCCGAGACGGGCGCGATCGAGCACTACAACGCGATCATCGAGTTCACGGACGGCCTGGACCTCGTGACGCAGGACATGGTGATCGCGATCCTGCGCGACGAAGAGGGCCACCGCCGGCTCTTCGAGGGCTACCTGCGCGAGTACGAGGCCGAGGGCCTGGCCTAGGGGCCTAAGATCGTCGCGTGGGGGTGGAGCCCGCGGCCCATGAGAAGCTCGAGGAGTCGATCGCCGACGGCGAGCAGCTTTCGCGTGCCGAGTTGCGGGCGATCCTCGACGGCGTCGCCGACGCGGTGACCGCCCAGACGCCGAAGGGGCGCCTCGCGTACGCGAACGAGGCCGCTGCACGCCTGCTCGGCTACGAGAGCGCGGACGCGCTGCTGGCCGCCGAGCCGGCGGAGATCCGCGCCCGGTTCGAGATGCGCGACGACGAAGGCGAGCCGATCGCCTTCGCGCACCTGCCGGGCCGGCGCGCGCTGCTCGGCGAGCGCCCCGAGCCGATGACCGTCCGCTACCGGCACCACGGCAGCATGGAGGACCGCTGGTCGCGCGTGCAGTCGAAGCCGGTGTTCGACGAGGACGGCAACGTGCGGCTCGCGATCAACGTGATCGAGGACATCACCGAGATCAAGCGCACCGAGAAGGGGCACCGGTTCCTCGCCGAGGCCAGCCGGGTGCTCGCGACGTCGCTCGACTACGACCGCACGCTCAGCACCGTCGCGCGCCTCGCCGTGCCGGAGATCGCCGACTGGTGCGCAGTCGACCTCGCGGTCGGGGACGACGTGGAACGGGTCGCGGTCGAGCACGTCGACCCCGCGCGGCTGGCGCTCGCACGTGACCTGGAGCGCCGCTACCCGGCCGATCCGCGCTCAGACCAGGGCGTCCAGGGCGTGCTCCGGCACGGCGCCGCCGAGCTCTATTCGGAGATAACCGACGAGATGCTGGCGCAGGCAGCCCGCGACCCTGAGCACCTCGAGCTGCTGCGCTCGGTCGGCATGCGGTCGGCGATGATCGTGCCGATGACGGCGCGCGACCGCGTACTCGGCGCGATCACGTTCGTGTCTGCCGAATCGGGACGCCGGTTCGACGAGCAGGACCTGGCGCTGGCCATGGACCTCGCGCTGCGGGCGGCTGCCGCCGTGGAGAATGCCCGTCTCTACGAGGCATCGGCGAAGATCGCGCGCACGCTGCAGGACTCGCTGCTGCCTCCCTTGCTGCCCGACCTGCCGCGGATGCAGATCGCCGCCGCGTACCGCCCCGTGGGGATGGGCGTCGACGTGGGCGGTGACTTCTATGACGTGTTCAGCACCGCCGAGGACCAGTGGTACGCGGTCATCGGGGACGTGTGCGGAAAGGGCGCCGAGGCCGCGGCCGTCACTGCGCTCGCGCGCTACACGATCCGCGCGGCGGCGGTCCGCCGGCGCTCGCCCGCCGCGATCCTGCGCTGGCTGAACGACGCGATGCTCGCCCAACAGGTCGAGGAGAGCCGGCGCTTCTGCACGATCGCGTGCCTTCAGCTCGACCTCGGCCGCCCGGCGCCGCGCGTGACCGTCGCGTGCGGCGGCCACCCGCTGCCGATCGTGGTGCGGGCCGACGGCGGCACCGAGGAGATCGGGACACCGGGAACGCTGATCGGGCTCGTGGAGGAGCCCGACCTGCAGGACCGCTCGACGACGCTGGGTGCGGGCGACGCGGTAGTCCTCTACACGGACGGGCTCACCGAGGCCGGTGCGCCCGAGCACATCTGGGCCCCGGACGATCTGGCCGCGGTCGCGGACCAGGGGAGGGGTGACACCGCCGCCGCGCTCGTCCAGCGGCTGGTCGACGCGGCGGTCGGGTCGGTGGAGACGGTCCGCGACGACGTCGCGGTGCTGGCGCTGCGCTCGAGATAAGGGTTTCGCCTGCCAGGCAATCGCTAACGCTCTTGCCTTCGGCGACGTTACCTAGTGCGCCGCTCGAGGTCGGCGACCTCTTCGGCCTTGCGATCAGACTTCTCGCGCGTGCGGGCCAGCTCGTCCTTCGCCTCGCCCTTGCGCTCCTCGTCGCGGCCCTGGCGGCGCAGCGACGCGTCGTCCGCGAGATCTCCCGCGGCCTTCTTGATGCGACCAGTGATCTTGTCCGTGATGCTCATCCCGTTCACCTACCCAGCCGGCAGGCGAACAAACGACGCCTCAGCCTGAGTGCTCCGCCACCGTCCGCAGGCGCTCGAGCGCGCGGCGAATGAGGCGTGAGACGTGCATCTGCGAGACCCCGACGCGCTCGGCGATCTCGGCCTGCGTGAGGTCCTCGACGAACCGGAGGTGGAGCACGATGCGGTCGCGCGGGGGCAGTGCCTCGAGGGTCGGCGCGATCGTGGCTCCGTACTCGACGAGCTCGAAGCGCTCGTCCTCCTCGCCGATCGACTCCGCGTACGTCTCGCCGTCGCCCTCGTCGCCGAAGCGGTAGGACTCGAGCGACACCGCGTCGTAGGCCGAGGCCGCCTCCATCGCCTCCAGCACCTGCTCCTGCGAGAGGTCGACCTGCTGGCCGATCTCGTCGACCGACGGCGAGCGCCCGAGCCGGCGCGACAGGTCCTTGACCGCGTTGTCGACCTGCATCACGCGTTCCTGCATGCCGCGCGGGACGTGCACGGCCCAGCCGTTGTCGCGGAAGTAGCGCTTGAGCTCGCCGAGCATGGTCGGCACCGCGTACGAGGAGAAGGCGGTCTCGCGCGCGGGGTCGAAGCGGTCGATCGCCTTGATCAACCCGAGCGTCGCGACCTGCACGAGGTCGTCGAGCGGCTCGTCCGAGCGCCGGTAGCGCCGCGCCATCCGGCGCGCGAGCGGCAGCAGCCGCTCGACGAGCTGCTCGCGGGCCAGCTGATCGCCTTCACGGTGGTAGCGGACGAGAAGCCGCCGATCCTCCTCGGATCGGGACAGCCCGGAGGGCTCGACCTCGGGTCCGGCACCCGGTCGCTCGGGAGAACTTGGCGTCATGAGATAGGCCTGACGCTCGCGGCTCGCCGACGAGCCACCAACGCCTTCCTCAGGCTATCGGCTGTCAGACCGCCTGCGTCATGCGCCGGGATACCGCGCGTCGTTTTGCCCAGAGGCGGCGCCGGGTAGCCGCAGAGCATGGGTTATGTGATCGCCGCCATCCTCGTCCTGCTGATCGTCGCCGCAGGCGTCACCTTCTTCGTGCTCCGTGCAGCGCGGGGCCGCAACGAGGCGGCCATCGCCAAGCCGGACCGGAACACGCCGCTCGGCGACACGGACCAGCATGCCGGCCGCCAGACGCCCGAGGGCACGACGGTGGACGGACTCGAGGAGGGCGAGTCGGCGGGCACGAGCGGGTCGCGGCCGCCTGCGGGCTCGGGCGGCGTGGGCGGCGAGGGCGAGGGCGGCCGTCCCGTGACCCCCGAGTCCGAGCGCATCAGCGACCGCCCGCGCTGACGAGCGACCGCGCGCAACACTGACCTTGGCGCACCTGATGGTTTGCCGCATGCGTTCAGCGGGGAATTGACGTCGTGTCGCGTCGCGGAACGCCCTCCAACCTCCGTCCGGCGCGTCGAACCCTCCTCCTCATACGCCGAGGCGCCCTCCGTCCGGGGGCGCCTCGGTCGTTAAGCCACGGCGACGGCGGGTACGCGGAGTCTCGTGACTGCTCCCGCCCCGACCCCCACCCCACGGCCCGAGCCGCCGCCGGCGCCCCCGTCGCCGACGCCCGAGCCCGGTCCGCTGCCGCCCGACCCGAACCCGCGGCCGATCTGAGTGCGGCCGGTCTCGCAGACGCCGACCGAGCCGGCCGACTACGCCGCGCTCTCGACGGTCTACGGCGCGCTGCTCGGCATCACCGCGCTCAGCGCACGCGGCCGCGAGCCCGTGCCCGGCGGAGAGGTGCCGGTGCTCGCCGCCGCGACGTTCGCGCTCTCCAAGCTGATCGTGAAGGAGAAGGCCGAGTCGTGGCTGCGCCAGCCCTTCGTCGACGAGGAGAGCGGCCGTCCACGGCCGAAGGGCCGGCGACTGCGCTACGCCGTCGGCGAGCTGCTCACGTGCACTCGCTGCACCGGCGCGTGGAGCGCCCTCGGCCTCGTGGCGCTGCGACTGCACGCGCCGTCCACCGGCCGCGCCGTGGCCGCCGTGCTGGCCACGTCGGCCGGGAACGACCTCCTTCAGGCCGGCTTCAGCCGGCTCTGCGACGGTGCGACGGCGCGCGAGCCCGCTGCGCCGCTCAGGCGCTCAGCCGCATGAGCGCGGCCTCGACGTCGGGAGCGTCCTCGAACAGCTCGGACGTGCGCGTCAGGTCGAGCAGGCGGCGCACCGGCCTGGGCACGCCCGCCAGCACGAGCCGCACGTCGCGCGCCGGGAGCTCCACACGCGCGCGCAGCAGCTCCTTGAGCGCCGCCGAGTCCACGAACGTGACCCGGCGCAGGTCGATCACCAGCGCCTGCCCGGTCGCGGCCTGCGCGATGCGGGCGCGCAGCTTCGGAGCCACCGCGAGGTCGAGCTCGCCCTCGAGGGCGAGCACGGCGATCCCATCCTCCCGACGCTCGTCTCGGTCGTCCATCCCCCGGGCTCCTGGCGGCGATCATATGTCATGCTCACGACCTCCCGGCCGGGCCGATGTTCACTTCGAGACCGTCATGAGCCGCTCCGTTATGTCCGTCTCGCGGTGGGGTAGAGCAGGGAAACTTTCATGATGGGCCGCAACAAATTCACTCTCGCCAGCACCGATGTCCGGCTCACGCTTCCGGCTCATCCGGAGAACGTCGCGGTGGTCCGGCACGTGCTCGGCGCCTTCGCGGAGGCGCTCGCCCTGCCGCCCGACGTGGTCGAGGACATGCGCCTCGCCGTGACCGAGGCGTGCACGAACGTCGTCCGTCACGCGTACCAGGAAGGCACTCCCGGCCCGATCGACGTGGTCGTGCGGCCGAGCGGCGAACGCCTCGAGCTGATCGTCATGGACCGGGGGCGCGGCATGGGCTCGAGTCAGGACACCGGGGGCCCGGGCCTCGGGCTCCCGCTGATCACGGCGCTCGCCGAGTCGGTCAAGATCGAAGCCGGCTCGCCTCGCGGCAGCCGGCTGGCGATGACCTTTCCCGGCCGGCCCAGGCTGCTCGCCGTATGACCGTTGCACAACCCGCAACCAGGGTCTCGATCGCTTCCGGGCCGCTCGTAGGCCCGATCCTGCGACGCGTCGTCGGCATGCTCGCCGCTCGCGCCGACCTGCCGCTCGACCGCCTCGACGACGCGGTGCTCGTGGCCGACCTGATCGCCGCGCGCGCACCCGCCCACAGCGTCGACGACAAGATCAACGTCGAGCTCGACCCGGGCGACCGCTCGCTCCTGCTGCGCGTCGGCCCCCTCCGCCACGGCGGCGGGAGGGCACTGATCGTCGACGCCGCCGTGCCGGGGGTCGGGAACGTGATCGAGCAGCTCGCGGACGAGCTCTCCGTCTCGCCGGAAGGCGACGAGGAGTACCTGCACGTCCGCCTCGCGTACAACGGCGGCTGAGGTGAGCCGCGACTTCGCGATCACCGACCGCAAGGCCGGACGAGACGCCCATGTCGTGGCCGTCAGCGGCGAGATCGACCTCTTCACCGTCTCCGAGTTCAAGGACCGCATCGCAGAGCCGATCGACGCCGGTCGCGCGACGCTGATCGTCGATCTGTCGGCCACAACGTTCATCGACTCTTCCAGCCTCGGGGTCCTCATCGGGGCTCACCGCCGCCTCAAGCTGCGCGGCGGCACGCTCGTAGTCGTCTGCGACAATGACGCGATCGTGAAGACGTTCCGGATCACCGGCCTTGACGGCGTCTTCACGCTCGTGCGGTCGTTGGACGACGCGCTCGACGGCGACGCCGTCGGCACCGGCGGGTGAGGCCCCGCATGCGTGAGCACGGGCTTCCCGGGATCTGACGCCCAGTCGGACTTCTCACGCGCCCGTCGCGCCCGGCTGTTGGCCGACATCGGGCGGCGCCTGCGGCGGGAGCCCGACGACGTGGCGCTCATGCTCCCGTTCGAGGAGGTCGTGGAGGCGCTCGGGCGCACGGGCCAGCACGACCTTGGCCTCCGCGTCGTGCCGCTCGACGCGATCGTCGGGACCGTCGACCGCGCGGTCGACTTCGACCGCGGGTTCCGCCCGACCTCCGCACGGCTGCGCAGCCGCTGGGAGCGGATCGCGTCCGCCCAGCGCCGCGGCGAGTCGCTCCCGCCGGTCTCGCTGTTCAAGATCGGCGACGTCTACTTCGTCCGCGACGGGCACCATCGCGTCTCGGTGGCGAAGTCGCTCGGCCGCCAGGACATCGACGCCTACGTGACCGAGGTCACCACCAGGCTGCGCCTGGGCGAGGACACGCGCGTCTCCGAGCTGCCCCTCAAGGACCACGAGCGGCTGTTCCGCGAGCGGGTCCCGCTCCCGGCCGAGGCACGCAGCCGCATCTCGCTCACCGACCCGTGGCAGTACGGCCAGCTGTCCGAGGCGGTCGAGGCCTGGGGCTTCCGGGCGATGCAGAACCGCGGCACGTACATGGATCGCGCCGAGGTCGCCCGGCACTGGTTCGCCGAGGAGTACGAGCCCGTCGTCGAGCTCCTGCGCGCGGGCGACCTGACCCACCGCGACGAGACGGAGACCGAGGCCTACATGCGGGTGGCGGCGGACCGCTACCGCGTGCTGCGCACGCATGAGTGGAGCGACGAGGTGCTCGAGGAGCTGCGCCGCGAGGAGCGGCGGCGGCGGCGCAGGCGCCGCACGCCGCCGCGCAGGGTTCGCTAGGCCTGGGCCGCCTCGGTCATGCTTAGACCGGTGTCGGTCGCGAACAGCTTCATGTTCGTGAGGTCGAGCGCCATCTCGATCTCGCCCCCGGGGGTCGCCTTGCTCTCGGCGGACAGACGGGCGACGACCTGCTGGCCCCCGCCGTGGCTCGGGAGGTCCTCCATGCCGGCGTCCTTGGCCAGGTCGCTGAGCTGGTCGAGCTCGACATCGGGCGCCGCGATGTCGAAGTAGACGTAGAGCTCCGAGCCCATCGACTCGACGACGTCGATATTCGTGCGGAAGCGCATCTGGTCCGGCGCCTCCGGCGCGATCGCGGCATCCTCGAAGTGCTCGGGGCGCACCCCCACGATGACGTCGCGGGCGCCCTGGCCTCCCTCGCGCTGCAGGCTCGAGCGCACGTGATCGGGCAGCTGCGTGTCGCCGATCGGCATCCGCAGCATGTCGCCCTCGAGGCGGCCGGGCAGGAAGTTCATCGACGGCGAGCCGATGAAGCCGGCGACGAACAGGTTCCGCGGGTGGTCGTAGAGGTTGGCCGGGGTGTCGACCTGCTGGATGAGGCCGGCGCGCATGACCGCGACGCGATCGCCGAGCGTCATGGCCTCGGTCTGGTCGTGCGTCACGTAGACCATCGTCGTGCCGAGGCGCTTCTGGATGCGCGCGACCTCCGTGCGCATCTGCACGCGCAGCTTGGCGTCGAGGTTCGAGAGCGGCTCGTCCATCAGGAAGGCCTTCGGGTCGCGCACGATGGCGCGGCCCATGGCCACGCGCTGGCGCTGGCCGCCCGACAGGTTGGCCGGCTTGCGATCGAGGTGCTGCTCGAGGTCGAGGATCTTCGCCGCCTCGGACACCTGCTTGTCGATCTGCGCCTTGTCGACCTTGCCGAGCTTGAGCGCGAAGCCCATGTTCTCGCGCACGGTCATGTGCGGGTAGAGCGCGTAGTTCTGGAACACCATCGCGATGTCGCGATCGCGGGGCGCGAGGTCGTTGACCCTCTCGCCGCCGATGATGAGGTCGCCCTCCGTGATGTCTTCGAGCCCGGCGATCATGCGCAGCGCCGTCGACTTGCCGCAGCCCGAAGGCCCGACGAGGATCATGAACTCGCCGTCCTGGATGTCGAGGTCGATGGCCTTCACGGCCTCGAACCCGTCTGGGTACCGCTTGGTGATCTCCTTGAACTGGATCTCCGCCATCTGGTCTCCCCTCTCCTCTAGTCGCGTGCCCCCGGATGGCCGTCGCCCGGCCATGGTGCCAGCACCAGCAACAGGCGTGCGTCGCGCCGCGCCTGCACCTCATGACGTTCGTGCGGATCGAATACTGCTGTAAAACCGGATTCGCCGCTGATCGACCCGCCCTCGCCCGTCACCTCGACCTCGCCGTCGACGACGACGAGGTAGGCCCGTTCGTGCACCTGATGGTCCTGCAATGACTCGCCAGCGGGCAGGTTGATGGCGATGGAGCGCGCCTCGCCGCGGGCAGAATGCAGGATCTTCGGCTGGTGGGGCTCGACCGCGAGCGTGCGCAGATCCCAGTGCTCCATCGCGCGATCGTACCCACCTCGGGCCGCGGCGGTCAGGCGGCGTTGTCCTGCGGCTCGACCGCGGCCTCGCGCAGGCGCATGACGGCCTGCCGGATGAGGCGCGAGACGTGCATCTGCGAGACGCCCACGCGCGCACCGATCTCGGACTGCGTGAGGTCCTCGGCGAAGCGCAGCCGCAGCACCTCGCGCTCGCGATCCGAGAGCACGTCGAGCAGCCGCTCGATCGTCGCGACGTGCTCGGCGTGGTCGAACCCCGGGTCCTCGACGCCCATCGACTCGCCCATCCCACCGTCCTCGTCCTCGTCGTCGCGCGGACGGTCGAGCGAGACGGCGCGGTATGCGCCGGCGGCCTCGCGGGCCTCGAGCACCTGCTCGGTCGCGATCTCCAAGTGGTGGGCGACCTCGGCGAGAGTCGGCGCGCGGCCGAGCCGCGTGGCCAGTTCCTCGGTCTCGCGCTCGACCCGCACGGCCAGCTCCTGCAGGTCGCGCGGCACGCGGACCGACCAGCCCTTGTCGCGGAAGTGGCGCTTGAGCTCGCCCAGGATCGTGGGCACCGCGAACGAGGAGAAGGCGGTCGGGCGGTCCGGGTCGAACCGGTCGATCGCCTTCAGGAGACCCAGCGACGCGACCTGAACGAGGTCGTCCAGCGGCTCACCGCCGCGCTGGTAGCGCCGCGCGAGCTGGCGCGCGAGCGGCAGGAACCGCTGCACGAGCGCCTCTCGAGCCGCGTGGTCAGCGTGGCGGTGGTAGCGCTCGAGCAGCCGCCGGTCCTCGCGGGTACGAACCGCACGGTCGTCCAGGACCGACGAGCTGTGCCCGCCCGCCCCACCGTTGCCCGGCCGATGTCCGATCCTCTCCACGCCCTTCCCCGTTCGCGGTGCTGCCAGGGCGCCAGGGTTCGGGGCGCAAGCATGCCGCAGCGGGTTTCAGGGCCACGGCGCTGGCTAGTGTAGTACGACTCAGGACGCGCACTCGATGAACTCGACGGGCACGATCAGCGAAACGAACCTCAGGGTCCTCATCGCCGACGAGGACGACAACGCGCTGCGCGGATTGCACCAGACTCTGGAGCAATTGGGCCACGAGGTCACGCCATACGCGGTCTCCGTCCAGGAGGCCGTCGACCTGATCGTGCGCGAAGCACCGCAGGTGGCCATCGTCGTCGTCCACGAGGATGACGAGCACGCCCTCGCGCTGATCGGCGAAGCCGTCGAGTACGCCGACGGCCCGGTCATCGCTCAGCTCCCCGACGCTGACATCGAGTTCCTCTCGCGCGCCGCCGAGCGTGGCATCTCGGCGTTCGCCGAGTCGTCGGACCCGGAGTCGATCCAGGGCACGATCGAGGTCGCGGTGCGGCGCTACCGGGAGGGTAAGCAGCTGCACGACAAGGTCGAGCAGCTGGAAGGTGCCCTCGAGCGGCGAGGCGTGATCGAACGCGCGAAGGGCATCCTCATGGAGCGCCACAACGTGTCCGAGCACGAGGCCTTCGAGCTGCTGCGCGACCACTCGCGCGCGAGCGGTCGCCGGGTGATCGACGTGGCGCGCTCGGTGCTCGACGGTCACGCGCTGCTCCCCAAGAGCCCGTGAGCCGGCGGCCCGGGCCCGTCCTCGAGCCCGGCGACTTCACGCGCGCGTTCGCCCGCTTCCAGGAGGACGGGATGACCCAGTGGGCGGCGGCGGTGACGTACTTCTCGATGCTCTCGCTGTTCCCGGCGCTGCTCGTCGGCGTGGCCGTGCTCGGCGTGTTCGGGCAGGAGGGACTGATCGTCGAGGCTGCGGACTACCTCAAGTCGGCCGGCGCGCCGCAGGAGACCGTCGACGCCGTGACGGCGGCCCTGGAGAGCGCGCAGTCGGAACGCGGGACGGCCGCCGGCGCCCTCGCGGTCGGCCTCGTCGCCTCGATCTACGCCGCCTCGAGCTCGTTCGGCTCGGTGGGGGCGGCGCTCAACCACGTCCTTCGCGTCGAGGAGCGCCGGAGCTTCGCGGCGCACAAGCTCCAGGACATCGGCTGGACGCTCGTGCTCATGGTCCTCGTACTGCTGACGTGCGTGCTCGTCTTCCTCGGCGGCGAGCTGGCGAGCGACCTGCTCGGCTTGATCGGGCTCGGCGACACGCTGGTCGGCGTCTGGCACGTCGCGCGCTGGCCGGCGGCGCTCCTGCTCGCGATGCTGATCTACGCGATCGTCTACTTCGCCGCGCCGAGCCTCCACCCGCGCCGCTGGCGATACCTCACGCCGGGCGCAGCGTTCGGGGTGATCGCCTGGATCCTCGCCTCGGAGGGGTTCTTCGTCTACGTCTCGCGATTCGCCACCTACTCGGCGACGTACGGGGCGTTCGCCACCGTCGTGATCCTGCTCGTCTGGCTCTACCTGACGAACCTCGTGCTCGTCTTCGGCGCGGAGCTCAACGCGGCGGTGGACCTGCGGCGAGGGTCGCCGTCTGCGGCCACGAGCACATCGCGGCCCGGCCCGGGCAGTCGCCGCACAGCTCCCGGTGGGGCGCGTCGGTGACTTCGAAGCGGCCGGCGAGCAGGTCGCCGGCCAGCCCGGCGAGGCGCTCGGCCAGCGCGCCGGCGTCCGTGAACGTGGCCGTCACGGGCTCGTCGGGGCGCTCCAGGAAGCAGTAGGCGACCTCGGCCCGGGGCGCCCCGTCGCGCAGCGCGGCGAGCGCGTAGACGATCCGCTGGGTCGCGTAGTCGCGCTCGACGACGTCGGCGGGCGTGGAGTCCTCGAGACGGTCGGACTTGTAGTCGACGATCAGCGCGCCGCCGTCCGGCTCGTGCGCCACGACGTCGAGGAAGCCGGTGACCAGCGGTCCGCCGCCCGCCGGGTCGAGCGTGAACGAGAACGGCGCCTCCTTGCGCGTGCAGCGGGCGCTCGCGAGCCGGGCGCACAGCGGCGAGCGCGCGAACGCGGCCACGAGTACGCGGACGTCCTCGAACTCGGCCGCGGTCGGCTCGAACCCCCACGCCGCGGCCAGCTCGGCGACGGCCTCGGCGGCCGGCGCCGCGGGGCGCGCATAGTCGAGGTCCTCCAGCAGCCGGTGCACGAGCGAACCGCGCACCCGCGGATCCATGCCCAGGACCTCGTCGCCGCCCGGCGCGACCTCGTCGGGCGGCGGGGCGGGCACGCGCGGCAGGCCGAGGACTCGCTCGAGGTAGAAGCGGTAGCCGCAGCGGGCGTAGGCGCCGAGAGCGCTGTACGAGAGGCGCTGGGGTGCCGGGCGGGGCCGGGCCGGTGGCTCGGGCAGGACGGCCGGCGCGTCGGGCAGCGCGGTGCCGGGCGCGCCCGCGCGCGGCCGGGCGGCCGGGCTGAGCGCTGCGTGTGGGAGCACCGTCCCGATCGTGTCGGGGGCGTTCACGCGACACAGCAGCCGCGCGCCGGCGCGCTCGACCACCGCCTCAGGCCCGGCGACGTCGCCGCCCAGCGCGCGCCAGATCCAGTCGATCGGCGGACCCCCCTGCCGCGGGGCAGGCAGGCGCTCGCGGTCGACGCCGCCCGAGAGGATCAGCCGCTCGCGCGCCCGGGTCATGGCCACGTAGAAGAGTCGGCGCTCCTCCTCGTCCTCCGCTCGGCGGGCCTCGTCCGCGAGGCGCTCCCAGGCGAGCGCGGGAATCGCGTCGCCGCCGCCGATCGGCGCCAGCCGCAGCCCGACCGCGCCGTCGGCACCCACCAGGAGCCGGTCGCGCACCGTGACGGCGCCGCGGCCGAGGTCGGCCACGCACACCACGGGGAACTCGAGGCCCTTGGCGCGGTGGATCGTCATCAGCCGCACCGCGTCGAGCCCGTCGGACTCCAGCGCGGCCTCGCCCTCGCGAGCCTCGGCCAGGTCCTGTGTGACGGCGTAGTTCACCAGGCCCCGCAGGTCGGGCCCCTCGGCGCGCTCGTAGTCGCGGGCGAGACGCATCAGCTTGCGCAGGTTGGCGAGCCGCCGGTCGCCGCCGCTGCGGGCGAGCACGGCGAGGTCGTAGCCGGTGGCCACGACGGCGCGCTCGAGCAGCGCCTCCGCGGGCTCGCGCTCGGCGTGGGAGCGCTCGGCGGTCAGGAGGCGCGCGAAGGCCTGGAGGCGCTCGCGCTCGGCCTCCGGCAGGTGCCGCAGCCAGCCGTCGCGGTCGGCGTCGCGCAGGGCGGCCCAGGCGCCGAGGCCGCCCTCCCGCCCGGCCCGGGTGAGGAGGACAAGTGCGTCGCTCCCGACGCCGCAGAACGGCGAGGCGAGGACGGCGAGCAGCGCCTCCTCGTCCTGCGGGTTGGCCAGCACCGACAGGTACGCGATGCCGTCGCGGACCTGCTCCTGCGACCAGTAGCCGCGGCCGCCGACCACGTAGGTCGGCAGGCCCTGCTCCTCGAGCGCCTGCTCGAGCAGGCGCAGCGACCCGGTTGCGCGCACGAGGACGACGATGTCGCCCGGCCGCCTCCCGGCCTCGACCTCGCCGCGCAGCCGGTGGGCGACGAGCCGCGCCTCGGCCCGGCGCCACGGCTGGGAGCCGCCGCCGGCGAGGCCGAGCGAGCGCTCGACGTCCGGCTCGTCCCAGCCGCGCGTGTCGGTGACCAGCAGCTCGACCAGCGGCTCGCCCGCCGCGGGCGCCCGGCCGTCGGGGTCGAAGAGGCGAAGGGGGGCGTCGGCGGCCGGCTCGGGCGCGCGATGCGGCGCGCCTGCCACGAGCGGCGCGAACTCGGGGCCCAGCTCGGCGGCGAACGTGCCGTTGAGCACGTCGAGCAGCGGCTCGGCGGAGCGGAAGTTCTGCGCGAGCCGCCGCACGCGGCCGGCTGGCAGCCTTGCGCGGCGCTCGCGGAAGATCGTCACGTCGGCGTGGCGGAAACCGTAGATCGACTGGAACTCGTCGCCGACCGCGAACAGGTTGTCGCGCTCGAGCGCCTCGAGGACGTCGAGCTGCAGGCGGTTGGTGTCCTGGAACTCGTCGACCATGATCAGCGCGAACCGCTCCGCCCACGAGCGCCGCGCCTGCGGGTCGGCGAGCAGGTCGCGTACGCGCAGCTCGAGGTCGGAGAAGTCGACGCCCGCGCGTGCCGCCTTGGCGGACTCGTAGGCGGCGCCGAAACGGTCCAGCAGATCGTCGAGCAGCACAAGCGCCTCGCGGGCGTGGTGGTCGGCGCACGCCGACCGGTACGCCTCCCACGCCTCGCGATACGCGACGCAGGCCGGCTCGTCGAGCGCCTTGGCGCCGCCGGCGAGACGTGCCGCGTCGAGCGACCCCGGCCACGGGATGCTCCCGTCGGCGGGCGGCTCGAGCGCGTCGAGCGCCTCGCGCGCGGCGGTCACCTTCTTGCCGTCGCCGGCCGCGCCGAGGACCGCGGCTGCGGCGTCGCGCGCCGCCACGAGCGCCTCACGAGCCGCCGCGACCCCCGCCGCGCCCCGCGCGGGAGTGCTCGCCAGCCGCGGGCGCGACTGGCCGCGGCTCCGCAGCGCCTCGTGGGGGTGGGTGATCATCTCGCGCAGCCCCGGGCCGTAGGCGGCCGCGAGGTCGACCGCCCGAGCGCCGTGGGCGGCCGCCCAGCCGTCGAGCGCCATGTCGTAGGCCTGCTCGGCGAGGCGCTGGGCCGCAGCCTCGTCGAGCACGGTGAAGCGCGGGTCGAGCCCGGCGGCCAGCGGGCGGGCCCGCAGCACGCGCGCGCAGAACCCGTGGATCGTCCCGATCCACGCGGCCTCGGCCTCGCGCGCGGCCTCGATCTCGCCGAGCGCCGTGAACCGCCGCCGCACCCGCTCGCGCAGCTCGCCCGCGGCCTTCTCGGTGAACGTGAGCGCGAGGATCGACCCGACCGCCACCCCGTCCTCGAGCACGGCCTCCACGAACCGCTCCACCATCACCGCGGTCTTCCCCGACCCCGCATTCGCCACCAGCAACGCCGAGCCACTCCGATCCGCGACCGCCGCCCGCTGATCGGGCGTGAACGGGATCCCACCGCGCTGTGGCTGCCCGGGCTCGGGCATCTCGTCCGCCTCCGCCGCCTCGTCGCGCACCGACGCCAGCGCGGTCATGCCGCCGCCTGGGGCGCGGCTTCGCTCGCGCGGCAGATCGCGGGGTAAGCGCAGCCGCCCATCGGCGAGCACGCGTCGGGGCAGGCGCGGATCCGGCCCGCGTGGAGGTCGGACGCGGCGCGCGCGGCGGTGACGCGTGCCTCGTCGAGCGCCGCCTCGAACGTCTCCTCGTCGACCACGTCGCCGTTCACGTACCGCCCCGGGACGTCGTCCCGGACGAGGCCGCGGGGCCGCACGTCTCGATGGCCGACCGGCTGGTACAGCGCGCCGACCGGCTCCACGCCGAGCAGCTCGCGCGCGGCGAGCGCGTAGAGCGCCGCCTGGAGCTTGAGGTCGGCCCCCCAGCGCGCACCGGGCGTGACCGTGCGGCCCTTGTAGTCACGGACGATCGCGCGGTCGCCGTCGACGTCGATCCGGTCGACGCGGCCCGCTACGCCGAGCCTGGTGCCCGGGAGCGGGAGCGGGCCATGCTCGTCGTCGGCGCCGCCGAAGCTCCACTCGAGCCACGTGGGCTCGAGCCCGGCGCCGCACTCCGCCTCGTGGCGGAGCAGGCGCCGCAGGTCCACCTCCAGCTCGCGCAGGACCGCCTGGGCCCGCGTTCCGGCCGCCGCGTCGCGCAGCTTGGCGAGCGAGGCCTCCAGCTCCTCGAGCGCAGCGGGAAGCGAGCCGGGGGTCAAGCGGGCCGAGCCTTCGCGCTCGCGCAGCCGGCGCAGCGTCTGCTCGAGCACGGCGTGGGCGATCGAGCCGCGGCGCATCGGCTCGGGATCCGGCTCCGTGCGCCGCGGACGCAGCAGGCTCTCGACGAGCCAGCGCACCCCGCAGCCCGCGAACGCCTCGAGGCCGCGCGCCGCCTCGGTCTCGCGACCGGCGAGCAGTGCAAGGACCTCGTCGCTGTGCGGTGATCCGAGGGGCGCCGGATCGGGCCGCTCTTCGTCGGCGGCCTGCGCTCGGCGCAGCTCGTGCGGCGTCGGCGCCGAGGCGGCGGGCCAGGTGACCTCGGAGAGCAGCCGCCGGCCGCGCCGCTGCCACAGGTCGTCGGTGAAGAGCGCGCGGACGTCGTCGAGGAACGCCGAGGGCTGCAGCGGGTCGCCCTCCTCGTCGGCGGAGCGGAAGGAGAGGAACAGCACCTCCTCGGGACGCGACACGGCGGCGTAGAGCAGGTACCGCTCGCGGGCGAGCACGTCCTCATGGCGTCCGAGCACGAGGCCGCTCGCCCGCGCCAGGGCGATGCGAGCGGCGTCGTCGAGGAACGGCTCCGGCACGGGATGACGCGGGAACGCGCCCTCCTGCAGCCCGCAGACGAACACGGCGCGGAAGCGGCGGGCCCGGATCGCGAGCGGGTCGGCGACGAGCACGCCGCCAGGCGTCGCCGGCTCGCGGACGGGCACCGCGCTGAGCGCCTCGAGCACGTCCTCGGCGGTCCCGAGGACCGCCGGATCCGCGCTCGCGAGCGCACGCAGCTCCTCCGCCGCGCCACGAAGCGCCGCAGCCGCCCGCGCGTCGGCCGTGTCGTCGGGACCGAGCACGGCCGCGGCCCGCCGGTGTGGCGCCGTCCAGATCGCCTCCGCCTCGGCGGCGAGCGCCCCGAGCAGGGCCTCGGGCCCCTCGGCGGCTGCCTCCGCCAGACGGTCGAGGGCTTCGAGCTCCAAGGACTCGGCGTCGAGCAGGCGGCGCGCGGCGGCTGCGGTCTTCGTCTCGGTGCGGCGGATGCGGGCGTCGAGGGCGTCGGCGAGGTCGGGGGTCGCGAGGCGGCCGGGGGTTCGGAGCCACGTCAGGAGGTCGGCCGCGGTGCCGTGCCGCATCGCCGCGCGCGCCGCCGCGATGACCCCGGCGCCGAGCCGGGTGCGTGCCAGCGGAGTGCGGCGCTCGACGGACACGGGCACCCCGTAGCTCTCGAGCACGAGGCCGAGCACCGGCGCCTCGTCGGCGCCGCCGCGCACGAGCACGGCGATGTCCTCGGCCAGCAGGCCGGCGCTCATCAGCTCGAGGACCTCCGCGGCGACGAGCTCCGCCTCGGCACGCTCGCCGCCCGCCTCGAGCAGGCGCACCGCGCCGTTCGGTGGGCGGCGCGCCGGTTCCGGCTCGAAGAGGCTGCGCTCGAGGTGATGGAGGGCGCTGCGCGCCGTGGGTGCGTAGTGCTCGGACCGGTCGGCGAGCAGCTCGTGGCGCTCCGCCAGCGGCTTGAGCAGCTCGACGGTCGCCGCGCGCCCCGCGAACGCCGCCCGCCCCGGCTCGTAGGCCAGCGCGACGCAGACGTCGGCGTGGCGGGCGAGCGTCTCCACGGCGTCGCGCTGGAGCGGCGTCAGGTCGTCGAAGCCGTAGAGGAACACGGGCCGGCCGCCCCAGGCGTCGGGGCGCCGGCGCAGCGCGTCGAGCGCCGCGCGGGCGAGGCCTTCGGGATCGACGACGCCGAGGCGCTCGAGCCGGCGGTGGTAGGCGCCGTAGAGCGCCGCGAGCTCCTCCGCGTGCGACGGCGCGTCGCCCTCGTCAGCGCCGACCCAGTCACGCACGGCCTGGACGAACCGGGCGGGGCCGACGAGCGAGCGGCCGAGCTCGGCGAACAGCGTTCCGAGCGCCTCCGTGAAGCCCGGGGCCGCCGCCGAGCGAGCGAGCGCGTCGAGCCGCGTCTCCGCCACCGCCGCCCGCACCACCCGCTCGCGCGCCACCCGGCCGAGCCGCCGCTCGCGCACGCCGGCGGCCTCGGCGAGGCCGCGGATCAGCCGGTCGAACGTCACAACCTCGGCGCCGATCACGATCCCCTCGGCGGCGAGCTCGCGGCCGTAGTGCTCGGCGTCGGCCGGAGTCGGCACCACGAGCACCGGCTCCCGCGGCAGGGCGGCGCGGAACCGTTCGAGCACGGCGCCCGCCTTGGCCGCGTTGGCCGGACCGGTGATCAGCGTGAGAGCCACAGCCCATCAGGGTCGCGCCCCGGCCGGACGGCTCGCATGCCTCGACCGGAGATCAGATTTCAGACCGTTGACACGAAGTGGACCGGCATGCCTCAAGTTTCGGACCCTCCGAGCCGTTACTCGGATCGAAGCCACCTGCACCCCGGGAGTGCGAGATGCCCCACCTTCACCTGCCGATGGACCACACGGAAGCCGATCTCGTGCTGGCCGCGAACCTCGCGGACATCGTCGGCAGTGAGGACCTCTACGTCGCGTGGACGCAGGACACCGGCGCCGGCGTGCCCGAGATCGAGGCCTACGTCAGCGACGAGCCTCCCGTAAGCCCGTTCGCCGAGCTCCTTGTCTCGCTCGCCGCCGGCTGCGTCGCCTTCTGGCGCGCGCTCACGGGCCGACCCACCGCGGTCGCGGTGGCCGGGCGCTCCGAGCCCGGCGCGGCGCGGCAGATCGAGCCTTCGGCGTAGCGTCCACGAAACGTCAACTTCCGCATTGAGGGGGAGCGCGGAGTGCCGTGACGATTCGCGGGAGTTCTGTTGCGCGTTCAGCCGGTCCGGAAAGTGGTGGGTCTGGAAAGTGTCGCCATGCGCACATTCCCAACCCCACGCGAAAGTGGAGTGTCGAGACGCTGACATCGACAGCCTCCCTACCCAGCCGCGGTTGACGTTCGCCGGCCGCGCCTGGGCCGCGGAGCCACGCCGCCGAGCCGGCGGGGCCGCCCGACGTCTCAGGCCGCCTGGGCCGGAGAGCCTTCGGCAGTTTGGGACGCGTCGTCCGACGGCTCGGACGACTCGGGGGGCTTGGCGCCCTCGCGCGCCCATGGCTCGTCGAACTCGACGCGCCACTTGCCGTCGTCGGTCTGCATCAGCGCCAGCCGGGCGCGGAACGAGCGGCCTGAACGCCCCTTGAAGCCCGTCACGGGCTTGGCGGTGCGCGCCGTGGCGATCAGCTCTCGCGCCACCGCGGCCGGCAGGGTCTTGCCCGCCTTGGACTTCCAGATCACGAAGCCGCATCCGGGGTCCTCGCGCGACCAGCAGGAGAAGCCTTTGCGGTTCTCGACGATGTCGCGCCCGCAGACCGGGCACGGCCCGAGGTTCGCCCGCGGGATGCGGACCTCCTTGAGCTTCTCGTCGAGCACGGCCACGGTCTCGCGCGCGAACGCCGCGATGTCGCCCATGAAGCGCTCGCGCGACTCCTCGCCCTCCTCGATCCGGCTCAGGCGGTGCTCCCAGTCGCCGGTCATCGACGGCGACGTCAGCGCGTGCTCGCCGAGGAAGCGCACCACGTTGACGCCCTTCTCGGTGCAGACCAGCGCCCGGGCCTCGCGCTCCACGTACCCGACGTCGATCAGCCGCTCGATGATCGCCGCGCGCGTGGCGGGGGTGCCGATCCCCGAGTCCTTCATCGCCTCTCGCAGCTCCTCGTCGTCGACGAGCTTGCCGGCCGTCTCCATCGCCCCCAGCAGCGAGGCGTCCGAGTAGCGCCGCGGCGGCTTGGTCTCCTTCTCGGCGGCGTCCACCTCGAGCGTGCGCACGTCCTCGCCCTGCTCGAGCCGGGGCAGCAGCTGGTTCGCGCCCTCGTCGTCGTCGTCCGAGCGCTCGTCCGACCCAAGCTCCCCGTAGGCGCCGCGCCAGCCCGGCACGACCAGCAGCCGCCCGCGCGTACGGAACACGTACGAGGCCACGGTGGTCTCGAGCCGGGTGTTCTCGAACACGGCGTCGGGGTGGAAGACGGCCAGGAACCGGCGGGCGACGAGGTCGTAGATGCGACGGTCGTCGTCGCTCATCTTCTCGAGCCGGTGCTCGGAGTTGGTCGGGATGATCGCGTGGTGGTCGGTGACCTTCGCGTCGTTGACCACGCGCCCGAGCGGCAGCAGGTCGAGCCCGGTCACGTAGGCCGCGGCCTTCGCGTACTCGCGGCGGGAGCCCACCAGGCGCGCGATGCCCTTCAGCTCGCCGACCATGTCGCTGGGCAGGAAGCGCGAGTTCGTGCGCGGGTAGGTGAGCGCCTTGTGCTCCTCGTAGAGCCGCTGGGCGGCGGCCAGCGTCCGGCGCGCGGAGAATCCGAAGCGGGTGTTGGCGTCCCGCTGGAGGGAGGTCAGGTCGTAGAGGAGCGGCGGGCGCTCCTTCTTCGTCGACTTGTCGAGCTTCGTGATCTCGCCCGGCTGGTCGCGGACCGCGGACACGATGGCGTCCGCCTCGTCCGCAGTCGCCAGCCGCGGGTTGGCTCCCGCGTGGAAGCGGCCCTGGTAACGGCGGCCGGATTCGCCTTCCGTCGGCTCGAAGTCGGCGTCCACGAGCCAGTACGGCTCGGGCTTGAAGGCGCGGATCTCCTCCTCGCGGCGGGCGAGGATCGCGAGCGTGGGCGTCTGCACGCGCCCGAGCGACACCGCGCCGTCGAACGAGGACCGCAGGCGGATGGTGGCCGCCCGCGTGGAGTTCATGCCGACGATCCAGTCCGCCTCCGAGCGCGACCGCGCGGCCTCCTCGAGCCGGGAGAACTCCTCCGCCGGCCGCAGCCCCCCGAAGGCCTGCTTGATCGCGGCGCTCGTCATCGACGACAGCCAGAGGCGCCGCACGGGCTTGCTCGCGTTCGCCTTCTCGTAGGTCCAGGCGAAGATCAGCTCGCCCTCGCGGCCGGCGTCACAGGCGTTGATGACGTCGTCGACGTCAGCGCGCCGCAGGAGCTTGGACAGGACCGTGAACTGCTTGCGGGAGCGCTCGTCCCGCACGACGAGCTTGAACTCGTCGGGGACGATCGGCAGGTCGGCCATCCGCCATTTCTTGTACTTGGGGTCGTACTCGTCGGGCTCGGCGAGCTGCACGAGATGCCCGACCGCCCAGCTCACGATGTGGCTCTCGGACTCGAGATAGCCCTCGTGCTTCATGAACGCGCCCGGGAGCGAGCTGGCGAGGTCGCGCCCTACGGACGGCTTCTCGGCGATGACGAGCGTCTTCCCCATGCGGACCGCGGAGGGTAGCTCAGCCTCCGCACGGTCCGGTGGATACGCCTCCGCGCGCGTCTCCCAGGGCGGAGCGCACCACGTCGTTGGGCACCCCGTAGCCGCCGCGAGGCCCGCTCGTCGTCGCCGCGAAGATCGTCGTGACCACGCGGCCTTGGCCGTCGACCATCGGCCCGCCCGAGTTGCCCGACCGCACCGGCCCGCGCAGCGCGACGATCCGGCGCGTCACCGGGCCGCGCCCGTACGCGTCCTGGCTGTCCACCTCGCGCGTCGGCCCGAGCCGGCCCGCGCGCACGTCGTAGGGCCCGTTGAGCGGGAACCCGAGGATCGCGGCCGAGGTGCCGGACCGCGGCTCGGCCGCGAGCTCGAGCGCCGGAGCGTCCAGGCCCGGCACCCGCAGGAGCGCCAGGTCGTTGCGGGGGTCGAAGGCGATCGCCTGGGCGTCGAGCCCCGGGTCGCGGCCGCCCGGCAGGACCCGCGTGTCGTCCTGGCCGGCGACCACGTGCGCATTGGTGACGACGACCCCCGGGCGGACGACCCAACCCGAGCCTTCGACCCCCACGCCGCACGCGGTGCCGAGGATCTTGACCACGCTCGGGCGAGCGGCGGCCACGTCCGGGTCGCCCGCGATCGCTCGCCGCGGCGCGGGCACCCGCGCCTCGGGGCCGTCGACGCGCGGGAACGGATCGAGGGCGCGCAGCGTGTTGAGGAGCGGTCCGGTCGGCGGCAGCACAGCGTTGAGCTGGCGCAGGACGACCGAGCGCTGGACGTCGCGCCGGATGTCGGGCGCCGCCTGCAGCGCGATCGCCCCCAGGACCCAGGCGATAAGCAGGCCGACGCACGCCGTGAGCGCTGCCCCCAGCGCCCGGTCGACGGCGGCGAAGGCGGGCGACGGGACGAGCCGGCGTAGGCGCGTGCCGGCGCCCTCGAAGCTCGCCGCCAGGACCGCGCCGGCGACGATCGCGCCCGCCAGGGCGAAGGCCGGCGCCCACTGGGACTCGTCGCCCTCGGGCAGCACCATCGGGGCGAGCCGCGTGGCCAGCCAGGCGCCCGCGGCGAAGCCCGCCAGCGCCAGGGCGCCGGCGATGAAACCCTGCGCCCAGCCGAACAGCGCGAGGAGCGCGACCGCGCCGAGGATCACCCAGTCGATCCCTGTCACCTGTTGCGAGCCTACTGGCGAGAAAAGGGGGGCCCCGCCCAACGGGCCATTCCGTGTGGAGCGATGTCCCGTTGGGCACCCCCTACTCTGCACTCTGCGGATGGTGTCGACCCGCGCCCCCTCGCCCCCCTCGCCCCAGCGCGTGCGGATCCGGCGGCTCCTGCCGCTGCTCGTCCTCGCGGTCGGAGCGTTCGCCGGCGGGGTGGTCGCCGCAGGCAAGCACGAGCCGGCCGAGCGGCGGCTGGCCGAGCGCTTCGCGGCCGCCTGGGAGCGCGAGGACTACGCGGAGATGTACGCGATGCTCTCCCCCGGCGCCCGGCAGGAGACCCCGCTGCGCCGCTTCGCCCGCACGTACCGCCGTGCGCGGGCGACGGCCACCGTCAGCTCGCTGCGCAGCGGGCGCCCGCGGGAGCTGGGCGATGACGGCGTCGAGCTCCCGGTGTCGGTGCGCACGCGCGTGTTCGGCGAGCTGCGCCAGAGCGTGACGCTGCCGATCGTCGAGGGCGACGACGGCGAGCCCACGGTCGCGTGGGCTGCGCACCTCGCCTTCCCGGGCATGCGCGCCGGCGAGAAGCTGAGCCGCACGACGCGGATGCCCGAGCGCGCGACGATCCAGGCGCGCGACGGGACGCCGATCGCCCAGGGCGAGGCGCGGCTGTCCGAGCTCGACCCGCTCGCGTCGGAGATCGCCGGCCGCGTCGGCCCGGCGCCGCCGGAGCGCGTAGCCGAGCTGCGCGCCCTCGGCATCCCGCCCGACACGCCGGTCGGGCTCACCGGGCTCGAGCGCGAGTTCGACCGGCGGCTCGCCGGGACCCCCGGCGGCATCCTGCGGACGGGATCGCGGGCGCTGGCGGTCAGCTCCCCGCGCCCGGGGAAGAGCGTGCGGACAACGATCGACCCGGACATCCAGCGCTCCGCGGTCGAGGCGCTCGCCGGCCGCTACGGCGGGATCGCGGCGGTCCGCCCGCGCAACGGCGAAGTCCTCGCGCTCGCCGGCGTCGCCTTCTCCGCCCCCCAGCCGCCCGGGTCGGTCTTCAAGATCATCACGCTCGCGGGCGCGCTGGAGGCGGGGACGGTCAAGCGCTCGGACTCCTTCCCGGTGCAGACGGCAGCGACGCTCGAGGGCGTCGAGCTCAAGAACGCCAACGGCGAGTCCTGCGGCGGTTCGCTCGTGAACTCGTTCGCCCATTCGTGCAACTCGGTCTTCGCGCCGATGGGCGCCGAGCTGGGAGCCGAGCGACTCGTCAAGGCGGCGGAGCGGTTCGGCTTCAACAAGGATCCGCGGCTGTCGGGCGCGGCCCGCTCGACCATTCCCGCGGCCGGCGAGATCGGCGACGACCTGGCCGTGGGCTCGACCGCCATCGGTCAGGGAAAGGTGCTCACCACCCCGCTGCAGATGGCGCTCGTGGGGGCGGCGATCGGCGAGGGCGGTCGGCTCGTCGATCCGACCCTGCTGCGCGGCGAGCGCACCGCCTCGCGCCAGGCCACCCCGCCGGACGTGGCGCGCTTCGTCGGCCGCGGCATGCGCGCGGTGGTCACGGGAGGCACGGGCGTGGGCGCGGCGGTCGACGGCGTCAAGGTGGCCGGCAAGACCGGCACCGCCGAGCTGCGGTCGACGGTCAGCGAGGATCCGGTGCCCGAGGACCCCACCCAGCCGCCTGCGGTCGAAGATGTCACCGACACCGACGCCTGGTTCACGGCCTACGCGCCGGCGGGCCGCCCCCGGATCGCGGTCTGCGTGCTGCTGATCGCCCAGGGCGCCGGCGGCGAGGTCGCCGCGCCGGCCGCCGCCCAGGTGATCAGCGCAGCCCTGGCCAAATAGGTCGCCCCTAGGCGAAGCGGGCGACGAGCGCAGCGAGGCAGGTGCGAACTCCTGTCAGGGCGACGCCTGGACGGCGTCGCGGGCACTCACACGTCGAGGTCGTAGGTGCCCTGTTGCGAGTCGCCGCCGTTGCTGAACTTCAGCTCGAGCGGGCGGTTCTGGAGGGAGTCGGTCTTGAGCTTGAAGATCAGCAGCTGTCCCTGAACGGGACCCTGGCCGGCGGCCGTGCTGGCGAGCGGGATGACGGTCTTGGGCGGCACGTCGACCGACTCGTAGACGAACGGGTTGTCCTCGGCGTCGATCGGGATCGGTCGGTAGACGTTCTCCTGCGTGTCGTGGATCTCCCACACGTTGGCGGAGCGGAACGACTCATCGTCCGACGTGTTCTCGACCCGCACCCAGACGCCGAACCAGGTCTCGTCGGCGGCCGCGGGCGGCGTGGTCTCGCCGATCCCGGTGAAGTACTCGCGATCCTCGACGTCGGCCGGGTTCATGTACCGCGACATCTGAACCTGGTACTTGAGGTCGTTGATGTCGAGGTAGATCCCCTCGGTCTCGGCAACCGTCCTGCCTTCCTCGGCGCCGCAGCCGGCGACGACGGCGAGCATGGCGATGACCAGGAGCCGGCGCATCGGGCCGGAGTCTAGACCCCCGCCACGGTCGCGCGCGCGCCGCGATCCTCGTTCTCCTCGAGGATCGACTGCAGGCGGGAGAGGGACTTGCGGACCTTGCGCTTGAACCAGCCGCGCTGCCCGCTGAACGCCTCCACGAACCGGTCCGTGGGGAGCACCGGCTCGGTCTCGATCATGTAGTCGACGTCGGTTCCGCCGCCGGGGGCGCGGCTCAGCGTCCAGATCGCGGTCGTCTTGATGCGGTTGAACTTGCCGCCGCGGCCGAGCGCGACGATGCGGTGCGGCGGCTCGACGGTCACGAACGTCATGTCCGACCAGCTGAAGCGCTGCAGGGGCGCGTCGATCTTGAAGCGCGCGCCGGCCCCATCGCCCACCGAGTCGAGCCGGGTGAGCCGAAAGTGCTTGAGGTAGTGGTCCGTGAACTCCGCGTGGTTGGCGATGTCCGCGAGGTAGGCGAAGACCTCCTCGCGGGGGCGGTCGATCGAGACGCTGGCGTTCACGGGGTCCACGGCGGCGCAAGCATAAATGCTCACGCCGCGCGCGGGCGCGAGCGCACGGCACGCTCGTGCTCGGGCGAGCGGACGACCTCCGTGCGCGCCGGGGCCTCGCGGTGGCGCGAGCGGCACAGCGCGCACACCAGGCGCTCGCCATAGATGTGCACCAACTCGCCCACGAGCGGAGTACGATGGCAGTGCACGCAGCCGCGCCGGCGGGCCCCGAGGGCGCCCACGCTGTGCCGGAGGAGAGAGATCTCCATCAGCGGGTGGCGATGGCGTGTGAGTGCCAGCACGGTTTGAGCCCGATTCGCCACGGGCACCCCGAACCCTCCATTGACCCGGTCCCTATGATCGGAAAGGCCGAGCATGGAAGAGCACACTGTCGACCCGCAGAACACCGGAACTCTGCCCGCCGGCGGCGAAGGCGCCGTGCCCGTGGCAGCGGATCCGGCGCGTCGCGAGCGCCCGCAGTGGGTCGATGACGCCCGGGCCGGCGTGCCCGAGCCGGGCAAGTACCTCGCCTACGAGGAGAGCGGCCGCCACGTGGTCGTGGCCGTCTCCCGCGAGTGGACGCGGATCGGACGCTCGCTCGCGGCCGACATCCGCTTCGACGATGCCACCGTCTCCCGCCGGCACGCGCTCGTCGTCTGCCAGGCGGACGGGGTGCGGGTGCTCGACGACCGGTCGCTCAACGGCATCTTCGTCAACGGCCGCCGCGTGGAGTGGAGCCCGCTGACCGACGGTGACGAGGTCGTGATCGGCCGGCACACCCTGTTCTACGTGGACACCGTCGCGGCCGAGGCGCCCGTCGAGGCCACCCCCGCGGTCACCGCCGAGTAGCAGGCCTCCCAGGTTTCGGACGGTATCGTGGCGGCCTCAATGGCCGAGACCATCGCGGTGCTGTCGCTCAAGGGCGGCACGGGAAAGACGACCACGGTGCGGACCCTGGCCGACGTGCTGCGGCGCGTCGGGCTCGACGTCCTCACCATCGACCTGGACCCTCAGGGCAACCTGTCGGACTACTTCGACGTCCCGCCGGACGCGACGCCCACGATCGCGGACGTGCTGGCCGGGGACGCGAAGGCGCGCGCCGCCGTGCACGACGGGATCGTCCCCGCGACGCCGATCCTCGCCGAGGTGGAGCGTTCCCTGTCGGGCAAGATGGGCCGCGAGCTGGTGCTCCGCAAGGCGCTCAAGGACGCGCGCAAGCAGCACGACGTCGTGCTGATCGACTGCCCGCCGGCGCTCGGCCTGCTCACCATCAACGGGCTCGTCGCGTCCGACTGGGCGCTCATCTCCTCGGAGGCCCAGTACTTCGCGCTGCAGGGCGTCCAGGGGGCGCTCGACGTGATCGCGCAGGCGAAGGAGTTCTACAACCCCGACCTCGAGTGGCTCGGCGTGGTCATGAACATCGCCGACATGCGCACGATCCATTCCCGCGAGGCGTACGACCAGCTCGCTGAGCACTTCAGCGACAAGGTCTTCAAGACGGTCATCCGCTCCTCGATCGCCTACGCCGAGTCGGCCGAGAAGGGCCTCTCGATCCTCGACCACCGGCCCGACCTCGGGGCCGACTACCTGGCGCTCGCCGACGAGGTGTTGAACCGGATCGGCCTCCGCGACGCCCGCCGGGCGCTGAAGCCGCTGCTGGCGAGCTGAGCCATGCGGTGGCCGGCCGCGACGTGCCCGGCCGCACGATCGTGGGTCGGCGTCGGGGCGATCGGCTTCGTGCTTGGGGTGCATGCGGGCCGGGGCTGGGGACCTCCGGGCGCTGATGCGTACGGTGCCGCTTGGGGCTCTCGTCGTGGTCGTGGCCTGAACGTCAACTACGGCTGGGTCATGAGATGAGGGAGCCGGCGTCGTCGGCGGTCCCCGCGAACGGCGAGTCGCGCGAGATCACAGCGCGTGCTTTCCCCCGCGGCGGCCGAACCCCCAGCCTCCCCACCCAGCCGCAGTTGACGTTCCCGGCCGGCGCTACCCGGCGACCACGACGCCGCGCGAATCGAACGGCAGCCGCATGACCTGCGCCCACCCGGCGGCCTGGCGCTCGAGGCGCGCCGTCACGGCCTCGGCGTCGCCTGACCGCGTCCACACGAGCACTGCGGGCCCCGCGCCCGAGATCGTCGCCCCCAGCGCGCCGAGCTCGCGCGCTTCCCGCACGAGGGCCATCGACCGCGGGTAGAGGTGCTCGCGGCGGGGCTGGTGGAGCCGGTCGTCCAGCCCCTGGGCGACAAGATCGAGGTCTCCGCGGGCGAGGCCGAGGACGAGCAGGCTGGCGCGGCCGACGTTGAAGACCGCATCGGCCATCGGCACCTCTGCCGGCAGCGCGGCGCGCGCCTTCGCGGTCCGGACCGCGCGTCCCGGCACCACGAGCACGGCCTCCAGGTCCGGCGGCGGGTCGAGCCGCGTCGCCAGCGGCCCGCTGCAGACCACGAAGCCGCCCAGCAGCGCGGCGGCGACGTTGTCGGGGTGCCCCTCGAGCCGGACCGCCTCGGCCAGCAGGTCGGCCCCGTCGCCGTTGAGCGTGTCGGCGGCGGCCAGTCCGGCGACGTACGCCGCCGCACTCGTCCCGAGGCCACCGGAGAGCGGGATGTCCGAGCGGATCGTGAACTCCGCGCCGTCCACCGGCCGCAGCGCGGCGAAGCCCCGCACGCAGAGGTTGCGCACGTCACGCGCGATTGCGAGCTGCGTGTGCACCGCGAACCGACCGCGCTCGACGACCTCGAGCTCCATGTGCAGCCCCAGCGCCGCAGCGAGCACGTCGAACCCAGGTCCGAGGTTCGCCGACGAGGCCGGCACCCTGACGCGAACCCCTGTCATCGGTCAGCCGAGCACGGCACGCTCGACGGCGTCCAGGGTCGGCTCGCAGGGGACCACGGAGCCGGCCCGCGCCAGGGCGGTCTGCGGGTCCTTGAGCCCGTGGCCGGTGAGCACGCAGACGACTCGCTCGGCTCCCTGGGCGCCGTGCGCCAGCACCCCGGCCACGCTCGTGGCCGAGGCCGGCTCGCAGAACACGCCCTCGCTGGCGGCGAGAAAGCGGTAGGCGTCGAGGATCTGCTCGTCGGACACCGCCCGAACGGCGCCGTGGGAGGCCGACATCGCGCCCATCGCCTCCTCCCAGCGGGCTGGGTTGCCAATCCGGATCGCGCTCGCCACCGTCTCGGGCGCGGCCACCGGTGCCCCGTGCACCAGCGGCGCGGCGCCCTCGGCCTGGAAGCCGAGCATCATCGGCCGCTCCCCGACCTCCTGGAAGCCCTTCCAATAGGCGGTGATGTTGCCCGCGTTGCCGACCGGGATGGCCAGCGCGTCGATCGGCCCGAGCTCCTCCGCGACCTCCATGGCCGCGGTCTTCTGCCCCTCGAGCCGGAACGGGTTGACGGAGTTGACCAAAGCGATCGGGTGGCGCTGGACCAGCTCGCGCACCAGCGCCAGCGCCTCGTCGAAGTTGCCACGCAGGGCGATCACCCGCGCCCCGTGCATCAGTGCCTGCGCGAGCTTGCCGGTCGCGATCTTCCCCTCCGGCACGATCACAGCCCCCGTCAGCCCCGCCCGCGCCGCGTAGGCCGCCGCGCTCGCCGCCGTGTTCCCGGTCGAGGCGCAGATGACCGCCTCGGCACCGTCACGCACCGCGGCCGACACCGCGCACGTCATCCCGCGGTCCTTGAACGAGCCGGTCGGGTTCGCGCCCTCGAGCTTGAGCCACACCTCGCACCCCGCCCGCTCCGACACGCGCTCGGCCAGCACGAGCGGCGTGGAGCCCTCGGCGAGGGACACCACCGGGTCGCCGGGCGCGAACGGGAGCCGCTCGCGCCAGCGCTCGATCAGCCCGGGGCTAGGTGAACTCCTCATCGATCACGCGGATCGCGCGCGGCGAGGAGCGGATGAAGTCGAGCTGGCCGATCAGGTGCACGGCGGCATAGAAGCGGGACTCGAGCAGCGGGTGGAGGATGAGCACGAGCCGCGCGTTCTCACCCAGGCCCTTCTGGACCACGGAGCGGATCGAGGCTCCCTGCATCCCCAGCAGCTCGGCGACCTGGGCGAGCACCCCCGGCCGGTCGGCGACCTCCATGTGCAGGTAGAAGGCGGACTCGACGTCGTTCACGACCGACAGCGACTCGGTCGTCTCCGGCGTCGAAGCAGGCGGGATCATCGCCGACACCAGGTCGCCCAGCACCGCGGTCGCCGTCTGCGGGCCGCCCGCGCCGGGGCCGGAGAGCGTCACCTCGGTGATCGCCTCCGACTCCACGGTCACGGCGTTGAACGGACCGTGCACGGACGCGAGCGGGTGGCCCGCGTACAGGAACGCCGGATGCACGCGCACGCTGATGCCGTCGTCGACGCGCTCGGCCGTCCCGATCAGCTTGAGCCCCAGCCCGAGGTCGCGCGCGTACTCGATGTCCTCCCCGGTGAGGTGCTCGATCCCCTCGTAGACGACCTGGTCGAGGTGCACCGGGGTCGAGAACGCGAGCCGCGCGAGGATCGCCATCTTGGCGGCAGCGTCGCGCCCGGTCACGTCGTCGGTCGGGTCGGCCTCCGCGTAGCCGAGCGTCTGCGCCTGCGCCAGCGCCTCCTCGTAGGACAGCCCGGAGCGCTCCATCTCGGTGAGGATGTAGTTGGTCGTGCCGTTGACGATGCCGTGGATACGCTCCACCCGCGACGCGGCGAGCGACTCCTGCAGCACGCGGATGACCGGCACCACGCCCGCCACCGCGCCCTCGAAGCGCAGCTGCACGCCGTGCTCGCGCGCGCAGGCCCACAGCTCCTCGCCGTGCTGCGAGAGGAGCTGCTTGTTGGCGGAGACGACGTGCCGACCGGCGCGCATGGCCGCCAGCACGTACTCGCGCGCGGGCTCGATCCCGCCCATCAGCTCGACGATCAGGTCGGCGTTCTCGAGCACCTCGTCGAAGGACCCCTGCGAGCGGGTCAAGATGCCGGTGACCTCCGGCCGGAGCCCGGTCACGGGCACGATCGCGTCGGCGCGCTCGGCGACGAGCTGCGCGAAGGCGGCGCCCACCGTGCCGTGGCCCAGGAGGCCGATCCTAAAGGTCTCGGACATGGAGGTCCTCGTAGGTCTCGCGGCGCACGACGACCCGGGCATCGCCGCCCGAGCAGAAGATCACGGGCGGCCGCGGGACGCCGTTGTAGTTGTTGGCCATCGCGTGCCCGTACGCGCCCGTGACGGGCGTGACGACGACGTCGCCGCGGCGCGGGTCGGGCAGCTCCACGTCGCGCGCCAGCACATCGCCCGACTCGCAGTGCTTGCCGACCACCGTGGAGATCGAGCCGGGCTGCCCGATGCGTCCCACGATGTCGGCGTGGTAGGCGGCGCCGTAGAGCATCGGGCGCAGATTGTCGGACATCCCGCCGTCGACGGCGACGATGCGCTCTCCGGCGAGGCCCGGCTTGACCGACTCGACGGTGTACAGCGTCACCCCGGCGCCGGCGACGAGCGCCCGGCCCGGCTCGAGCACGAGCGTCCGGCCGGTCCCCAGCTCGGCGTGCGCGGCGTCGACCATGCCCGCCACCCACGCCGCCGGCTCAACGGCCTCATCGCCGGGCAGGTACGGCACGCCCAGCCCGCCCCCGAGGTCGTAGACGTCGAACTCGCCGACGCGTGCGAGGGCCGCCACCGCCCGGCGGTACGGGTCGAGCGAGCGGATCTGGGAGCCGATGTGCATGTGCAGGCCCGTGAGGCCGACCCGGTCGGCGAGCGCCCGCGCGACCTCCGGCGCCATCCCGAACTTCGAGCCGGCCTGGCCGGTGAGGATGTGCTCGTGCGTGTCGGCGTCGACCCCGGGCGTCACGCGCGCGAGCAGCCTCGGCCCGCCGCCGAGCGCGAGCAGCCGGTCGGCCTCCTGCTCGTTGTCGAGCACGACCGTGCCGACGCCGTGCTCGAGCGCCATCGCCAGCTCTGGCTCGGACTTCGCGTTGCCGTGCAGGTACAGCCGTCCGGGGTCGAACCCCGCCCGCAAGGCAAGGTGCAGCTCGCCGCCCGAGGCGACGTCGCAGCCCAGGCCCTCCTCGGCGAACACCCGCAGCACGGCGGTACAGGGGAAGGCCTTGGAGGCATAGACGACCTCGCCCGGTCCGGGATGGAGCCGGGTCAGCTCCCGCACGAACTCGCGCGCCCGCGCGCGGAGGTCGTCCTCGGCGACGACGTAGGCCGGCGTCCCGAACTCGCGCGCCAGCGCCGCAGCGTCACAGCCCCCGATGGTCAGTGAGCCGTCGGCGACGGAGGAGTCCTCGGGATACACGGCCGCGCAGCGTACGGCTTAAGCGCGCGACCGGGCGGCGCGGGCGGGCGCGGGTGCGTCGGCGCTGCGCCGCAGGAACGCGAGGAAGGCCACGCCGCCGGCGATCATCACGATCGAGAGCAGCTGCGGCTGGGTCAGGCCGAGCGCCACGTCCTCGTTGCGGCGGACGAACTCGACGAGGAAGCGCTCCGTGCCGGCCAGGATCAGGTAGACGGCGAACAGCGTGCCCGGTCGCCACCGGTGGCGCCAGCGCCACAGCAGCGCGGCGACGAGGAACATCGTGAGCGCCTCGTAGACCGGCGTCGGATGGACCTCCTCGGTGGTCGGCACGGTGCCGTCGGGATAGGCCATCGCCCACGGGCCGTCCCACGCCACGCCGTAGTCGCCGTCGCCGGCAAGCTGGCAGCCGACGCGGCCGAACGCGTAGCCGACGGCGAGCGACGGCGCCGCCACGTCGAGCACCTGGAGCCCGAAGAAGTCGCGCCGCCAGGCCCAGAACAGCACCGCCGCCGCGCCGCCCAGCGCGCCGCCGTACCAGACGAGGCCCGACCCGGAGAAGAGGCTGCCGAGGAAGTCGTCCTGTGCCTCCGACCAGTTCTCGGCGATCCACCACAGCCGCGCGCCCACGAGCCCGCCGACGAGCGCCGCGAAGACCATCTCGTACGCCCAGTCGACCGGCTTGCCCAGCTCCCGCAGGTAGCGCGACGCGAGGATGCCCGCCGCCACGAACCCAAGGCCCATCATCAGGCCGAAGGTCTGCAGCGTGACGGGACCGAGATCGAGTTCGGGCTGCACGCCGACTGAGGGTAGCCCGCGAGGTCGGGCGCCCTTGCGGATGGTCCGCCCGGGATGCGGACGCTGCCAGGCGGGAGGCGCAGGGTCGATGCTGGAGGTGACCGCCACCGGCTGGGTGGTGACGGCGCGAGCCTGCGGGCGGAGCTGTCGACCCGGGCTAGAGGTAGCCCAGCGGGTCGACCGGGCTGCCGTTGATCCGCACCTCGAAGTGCAGGTGCGGCCCCGTGCTGTTGCCCGTGTTGCCGGACGCTCCGATGACCTGGCCCTGGCTCACCGACTGGCCGACGGACACGCCGATCGACGACTGGTGGCCGTAGCACGTGGACAGCGCGCCGCTGTGCTGGATGCACGTGTAGTTGCCGTAGCCGCCGACCCAGCCCGCGATCGCCACGCGACCGCCGGCGGCCGCGCGCAGCCCGGTCCCCTGCGGGAGCGGGATGTCGATCCCCGCATGGAGGCGACCCCAGCGCATGCCGAACCCGGAGGACACCGGGCCGTTGGCCGGCCAGATCAGCGTCCCTGACCCCTGGCGGACCGGACCGGCCACGCCCCCGCCGCCGCTCGAGCCGCGCAGGCGGGCGAGCACCGCCGCCTGCTCGCGCTCGAGCGCATGGACGTGGCCCTCGAGCTCGGCGCGCGAGGCGCGCGTGCTGGCGAGCATCTGCGACTTGTCGGCCCGCACCGACGCGTACGAGTCGCGGCGGCTGACGAGCTGTGTCTTGACCTCCACCACCTGCTCGACCTCGGCCTCGATCGCTGCGGCGACCTCCTCCGCGCGCCGCTCGAGCCGGTCGAGGCGCTGGGCGGTTGCCGTCGCCTCCGCCTTGGCCTCGCGCACGCGCTCGATGATCCGAGCGTCCTGCGAGGAGACGCGCTGCATGAACTCGGTGCGCTCGAGCAGGTCGGCGAACCCGTCTGCCTCGAGCACGACGGTCACGATGTCGGGCTTGTCGGCCTTGTAGAGCTCGACGAGCCGGCCCGCGAGCGCCACCTTGGCCTCTGCCAGCCGCGCCCGCAGCTGGGCGAGCCGCAGGCGCGTGCGCCGCAGCTCCTCCTGGATGCGCGCGAGCTGCTCGCGCTTCGCCGCGAGGTCGGTCTCGAGCCGGACCTGCTTGCTCTGCAGCACCGTGATGTCGCCCTGCAGCGCACCGATCCGGCGGCTGATCGCGCTGATGTCGGTCGTCAGGACGCGCTCCTTGCCCCGCCGCTGCTCGATCTCCGCGCGCTTGCGCTCGATCTGCCGCTGCAGGTCGCCGCTCGACTGAGCGCCGGATCCGAGCGGGAGCACCGTCCAGAGGGCAAGCGGCAGCGCCGCCACCACGAACAGGAGGCCGAGTCGTCGAGCCATGCGGCGCGCCATGCTAGGCGCCCTCACCCGGCCCTTCCAGCGCGACGCCCCCCGTTATGGAGCATGCAACGATTCCTGCAGCATGCAGGGCTTTTCCCCGTGTGCTCGACGAGCCGTACACCAATCCCCCTTTTCGCCTATGGGGTTAGCTGACGGGCTCGCGAACGTGCGCTACGCGGTCAGCAGACCGCGATTCGCCCCGGAAGTGATTTGGGTCCCCCACTCCGCAGGCTGGTCTCCCGCGGATTCGGCGGGCCGCAATCTATCACCGTTTGCGGCGCTTAATTTGTTGCTCAACGAGGTCGGGCGTCTGCCAACATCTCTTTCAACGATGCCCAGACCCACATCCTTCGGGAAGGACACCGGCCTGCAGGTCCGCATGACGGTGACCCTGTTCCTGCTCGGCCTCCTCTACGTCGCCTTCGTCGTCGCGCTGATCGCAGCCGGTGCGAGCGTCGCGCTGGTGGCCGTGATCGCGGGCGGCCTCGCCCTGCTGAACCTGTTCGCCTCCGACAAGATGGCCCTGGCGGCCATGGGCGCCCGCGTGGTCACCCCGCAGGAGGCGCCCCAGCTGCACGCCATGGTCGAGCGCCTGTGCGTGCAGGCGGATCTGCCGAAGCCCAAGGTCGCCGTGGCCAACACGCGCATGCCGAACGCCTTCGCGCTCGGCCGCTCGCCGAAGAAGGCGACCGTGTGCGCTACCACCGGCATCATGGAGCTCCTCAGCCCGGCTGAGCTCGAGGGCGTCATGGCGCACGAGCTCACGCACGTCGCCAACCGCGACGTGGCGGTGATGACGCTGGCCGGCTTCTTCGCCACGCTCGCCGCCTACATCGTGCAGTTCGGCTTCCTGTTCGGCGGCGGTGCGTCGTACGGCGACGACGACGACAACCCGAGCTTCCTCGTGCTCCTGCTCGTCTCGCTCGTCGTCTACGTCGTCTCCTTCATCCTCATGCAGGCGCTGTCGCGCTACCGCGAGTTCGCGGCCGACCGCGGCGCGGCGATCATCACCGGCCGGCCGAGCGCGCTCGCCTCGGCGCTGCAGAAGATCTCCGCCGGCATGCACCGGATCCCGCAGAAGGACCTGCGCGCGTCCAGCGAGCTGCAGGCCTTCTTCATCTTCCCGGCCGCCAAGGGCAAGGTCTCCGGCCTGTTCGCGACGCACCCGCCGATGGAGAAGCGGATCGAGGCGTTGCAGCGGCTCGAGATGCAGCTCCAGGGCTCCGTCCGCTAGTGGGCTTCCTCGACGTCCTGCGCGGCAAGCGCGAGCTCAAGCAGCCCGCGCCGGACCGCCTGTTCGCCATGAGCACGGCCTACGTGAAGATGGACCTCGAGCTCGCGCTCAAGAGCTCGGGCAAGGCCGCGATCGTGTTCCAGCCGCTCGCCACCGCGGACTTCGACGGGATCGTGAAGGACATGGAGGAGGTCGTGCGCGGCACGGGCGAGGACACCGGCACGACGCTCGAGCGCAGCGACGACGAGCACGGCTACCGCTGGATGATCCTGTCCGACTCGGACTTCGAGGATCTCGTCGTCGGCGTCAACGGCGTCTCCGCCGCGCTCCAGGGCGGCGGGTACGGCGACCGCGTCCTCGCCGCTGTGTTCGCGTTCCGCGACGAGGAAGGCCGCCCGCTGTACTGGATCTACAACTACAAGCGCGGGGCGTTCTACCCGTTCGTGCCCGCCGGCGGCGAGCAGCAGCGCGACAACGAGCGCGAGCTGCGCCTGCGGGCCCAGATCGGCGCCGACCTGCCGATCGAGGCCGAGCTCGAGCGCTGGTTCCCCCTCTGGGGCATCCCGATCTAGACCGGGATCTTCGCGCGCAGACGCGTCCCGCCGCCCGCGGGGCTCTCGAGCGAGAGCGTCCCGTCGAGGGCGGCCACGCGATCGGCGAGCCCGCGCAGGCCCGAGCCGTGGGCCGCGTCGGCGCCGCCGACGCCGTCGTCGGCGACGTCCACGGTGACCACGCCGTTCTGGCGCCGGACGGCGACGCTGGCGTGGGTCGCCTGCGCATACTTGGCCACGTTGGCGAGGCCCTCCGAGACGACGAAGTACGCGGCGCTCTCCACCGGCGGCGGGAGGCGCACCTCGACCGCCGCCTCGACCGAGACGGGCACCGGCGCGCGTGAGACGAGCGCCTGGAGCGCCGGCTCGAGGCCCCGCTCGGTGAGCACGGCGGGATGGATGCCGCGGGCCAGCTCGCGCAGCTCACCCAGGCTCGTCTGCAGCTCGGCTTGGGCCCGGTCGAGCAGCGCCGCGAGCTCGCCGTCGTCTCCGGCCCGGGTGCGCGCCGACCGCAGCAGGAGCGCGAGCGCCACGAGCCGCGACTGCGCGCCGTCGTGCAGGTCGCGCTCGAGCCTGCGTCGCGCCGCGTCGCCCGCCTCGACGATCCGCGCGCGCGAGGCGCGCAGCTCCTCCATGCTCTCCCGCAGCTCGGCGTCGAGATGCGAGATCTGGCTGCGCAGGAGGCCGCCCACGAACGCGAACGGCGTAAGCCAGGCGGCGATGAAGGCGGCCCACCAGGCGGCCTCGCCCGCTCCGGCCTTGGCGATGGTCACGAGCAGGAAGGTGAGCAGCGAGGTCGTGTAGACCGGTGTGAGCTGGAGCCGCTCGAACGGGTCGGCACGCAGCCAGTGGCGCACCGCGACGGTCGCCACGACGAGGAACAGGGCGACGTAGAGCGCGGCGGCGAGCGCGAGGAGGACCGATGCGAGGTCGCCGTCGGGCTCGACCAGCAGGAGGTTCTCGGGGCAGCGCTCGCAGTCGAGCTCGCTCGGACCCGCCACGAGCATCCATGGCACGTTCGCGAGCGGGAAGATCAGGTAGCCGGCGCGCACGATCCGGCGGTCGAGTCGCGAGCGCAGGCGGCCGGTCGGGAAGGCCAGGCCGAGGTGCACGAACAGGCTGCCCCACAGCGGCCCGACCAGCACCCCGATCGTGTAGAGGACGGGCGAGTTCGCGGACTCCAGCGTGGACACGAGCCAGGCGAAGCCCAGCAGCACCATCAGCCGGCCCGTGCGGTTCTCCGGCTCGCGGCGCCACGCGAACAGGCCCGCCCCGACGAACCCCCAGCCCACCGCGGGGCCGAAGATCGCGAACGCTGCCTTGGCCTCCTGGTGGTCGCTCTCCAGGGCGATCACGCCGACGCCGACGCCGGCCGCGACGGCGGCGAGGACGATGGCGCCGGCCCTCACAGGATCAGCCGGCGCTCCATGAAGCGGATCGCGAGCCGCCACGACACGAGCGCGAAGCCCACCAGGAAGGCGAGATGGCCGAGATCCTCCCAGCCCTCGAGGCCGAACACCGCGTGGCGGACGAGCTCGACGCAGTGGAAGAGCGGGTTGACGTGACCCAGGACCTGCGCCCAGGTCGGCAGGTCGTCGAGCGGGAAGAACGTGCCGGCCACGAGGAACATCGGCGTCAGCAGGCCGCTCTGCCAGTAGGAGAAGCTCTCGATCGACTTCGCGCGGGCGGCGATGAGGATGCCGAACGTCGCCCAGCCGAAGCCGGCGAGGGCGGCGATGGGCGGCACGAGCAGCATGCCGTAGCTCGGCTCGAGGCCGAAGACGATGGCCACGAGCATCGGGACGCAGCCGTAGACCCCGGTGCGGGCGGCGATCCACAGCGCTTCGCCGGTGACGAGCTCCTCGGTGTCCACGGGCGCGGCGAGGATCGCGTCGTACGTGTGCTGGAACTGGTACTTGACGAACGTCCCGTACATCGCCGGGAACGCGCCGGAGAAGAGCACGGTGGTGGCGACGATGCCCGTGCCCACGAAGTCGATGTAGTCGTAGCCGGCGACCGTCGAGACCAGGGAGCCGAAGCCGAAGCCGAATGCGAGCAGGTAGATCGTGGGGTCGACGGTCGACGAGAAGGTCGACGAGCGCCAGAACGACGAGTAGTTGATGACCTCGCGGACCATCACGCCCCGCACGGCGGCGCGCTCGAGCCTGCCGAGGCGCTGGACGGCGGCGGCACGGCCCATCTAGTTGATCTCCTCGCCGGTGAGCAGCACGAAGACGTCCTCGAGGTTGGTCACGCGCGCCTCGCCGTCGAGCTCCGAGGCGGCGCCGTTGGCCTGCAGGATCGAGATCGAGGTGCCGGTGCGGCGCGTGCGCCAGCCGCGCTCGCGCGCGATCCCCTCCACCTCGTGCAGCCGCGTGGGCGAGCCGTAGACCTCGATCGCCTCGGGGCCGGCGTGCTCGGCGATCAGCGCGCGCGGCGGCCCCACGGCGACCGCCTTGCCGTGCGACATGATCGTGACCTCCTCGCAGAGGCGCTCGGCCTCCTCGATGTAGTGCGTGCTCATGAGGATCGAGACGCCCTCGGAGCGCAGACGATCGATCAGCGCCCACAGCTCCTGGCGTACCTGCGGGTCGAGCCCGACGGTCGGCTCGTCGAGCAGCAGCAGCCGCGGCTGGTGCAGCAGCCCCCGCGCGATCAACAGTCGCCGGCGCATGCCGCCGCTCAGCTCCTCCACCTTCGACGCGCGGCGCTCGCGGAGGTTGGCGATGTCGAGCGCACGCTCGATCGCGTCCTTGCGCGCGCCGGCCGGCACGCGGTAGAGGTGCGCGAAGACGCGCAGGTTCTGATCGACCGTCAGCGACGTGTCGAGGTTGTCGAGCTGCGGCACGACGCCCATCTCGGCCCGCGCCTGCTTGGACGCGTCCGGCAGCGGGTGGCCGAGGACCTCCAGCTCGCCCTCGTCCGCGATCACCTGCGCGGTGAGCGCCTTCATAGTGGTCGACTTACCGGCGCCGTTGGGGCCGAGCAGGCCGACGCAGGTGCCGGCAGGGACGTCGAGGTCGAGCCCATCGACGGCGGTCAGCGGCCCGAAGCGCTTGACCACCCCCCGCAGGCGGATCGCGAGCTCAGCGCTCAATCGGGGATCAGGCCCTCCCCGGTGAACTCCGCGCCTGCCTCGACGAACGAGATGTCCGGCGGCGGGAGGATCACGTCTGACTCCTCGAGCTCATCCTCGCCGAGCGGGGCGCCTTCCCGCCGCACGAGGTCGAGCATCTGCTCGAAGACCTCGTGGAAGCGATCCTCGTCGCCGGACTCGACGGCGGCGACGGCGTCGTTGTCGAGCTCGTTGAGCTGCGCCGCCGCGTCGTCGCCGAGCCGGTATTGGCTCTCGGTCGCGATCCTGGCGATCACGCGGGCTTCTCCTGCTCGCCGCCGCCGGACCCGAGCTCCTGCGGGGGCGGGGCGGAACCGGAGCCCAGCTCGGCCTTCAGGCGCTCGAGGTCGTCGTCGACCGCGCTCTGGGAGGTCAGCTGGTGCAGCTCCTTGTCGATGTCGTCGGTGCTGCCCGAGCCGAGCGCGAGGTTGTCGTCGAACGCGCCGGCAGCCTCGAGCTCGTCCATCGCGCCCGCACGGGCGCGCATGTCCTCGGTCTTGTCGAGGGCCCGCTGCATGGCCATCCCGACGTCGGCCATCTCCTCACCCACGCCGCTGGCGGCCTCGGAGATCTTCACGGAGGCCTCGGCGGCCGAGTACTGCGCCTTGATGACCTCCTTCTTGGTCCGGAACTGCTCGATCTTGGAGCGCAGCTTCTGCTCCTTCTCGATCAGCCCGGCCTGCTGGGACTCCAGCTCGGCGACCTGCTGGTCGAGCGACTGCAGCTCGGTCTGGGCGAACTGCTTGCGCTCGAGCGCGGTCCGGGCGAGGTCCTCGCGGCTCTGGGCGAGCGCCTGGCGCGCCTGCGTGTCGAGCTTGACCACCTGCTGCTCGAGCTTCTGCTGCTGGAGCTGCAGGCGCTTCTTCGAGGTGACGACGTCGGCGATTCCCTTTTTGACGTTCTGCAGCAGCTCCATCTGCTTCTGGTAGCTGTACTCGAGCGTCTCCGAGGGGTCCTCCGCCCGGTCCAGGAGCTTGTTGATCTTGGACTTGATGACTACGGACATGCGTCCGCCCATGCCGGGCACGGCTTCCTCCTTGGTGGTCCAGGTCGGAAGGCAAGCGTACCGTCCGGCGAGGGCGCGGCCGCTTGCGCGACCGCGCCGGTGCCGGTCTGGATCGGCGCTAGAGGCCGACGGGGTGGCGCTTGGTGAAGCCTTGGGCGGAGCGGGGCATGGGGCGCCAGCGCGGCCCGCGCTCGAAGGCCGAGCGCGCGATCTTGCGGCTGGAGCGGCGCGCATAGCTGCCGACGCTCGTGTCGAGCCGCAGGCCCGCGATGATCGCGTAGGCGTGGCCGCCGTGGGCGTAGACCGTGATCCACCTGCCGGGACCCTTCGCACCCCAGCGCATGAACGGGCCGGAGGGGAGCGGGGACTTCAGCAGGCCCGCGTGGTGCAGGGCGTAGGAGACGGTGCCCGAGCAGTCATAGCCCGAGTCCTCGATCTTCGCGTGGCCGCCGCCGTACTTGTACGGCTTGTCCTGCAGGCGGTTGGCGGCCCAGATCGCCTCCTGCACGGCGCGCGGAGCGCTGGCGGGAGCGGCGGCCGTGCCGTCGGGCAGCAGCTTGGCCTGGGTGCCCGGCACGCTCAGGTTGCCCTTCGGCAGGGGCGGCGGAGGAACGTAGACGGAGCCGCCGGTGTCCTGCGCAGCGGCGGCGCCGGGGGATAAAAAGAACGCAAGAATCAGTAGGGCGAACGCCCGCAGGGAAAGCAAGCTCAACAACCTCTTTCGTCGGCCTGCGGGGTTAGCTGACGGGCTGGCGCTGAAAGAGCCTGCGCCTCACGTCGCTCTGGACGTGACTCGCCCCAACTGCTTTGGGTCCCCCGCCCCTCGGGATTCCTTCCCGAGGGCTCGGCTTGGCGCGGCACCATAGACGATGCCGCTGTTTTATGTCCAGTGGATACTCGGCGGCGCTTTAGGAGAACTTGAGCGCGGCCGGCGCGACAGGGTAGCGGCTAGCTTTATCCCGATCGTGCTTCGACGCCTCGTACCCCTTTTCCTACTCCTCATCACACTCCTCGCCGGCTGCGGCGGTGGCGGCGACGACGGCGGGAGCAGGGACGGCGATCGCGGGGGCGGCGAGCCGGTCCTCGGCGCCGGCGGCGACGAGGCGCAGGAGGAGGACGCCCCGGCGCTCGGGTTCCCGGTGTTCGCGACCAAGAACACGACGCGCGTGGGCGGCGGCGATCCGATCGCCGACGCCGCCGGTGTCGCGCGCGCGGTGTATCCGGCGCGGACGGACGAGAGCAGCCCGCGCGCCGTCGTGATCGTCGAGCAGGGCGACTGGCGGGCGGCCATCTCCGCGGCCCAGCTGATGGCGCCGCCGCTGCGCGCTCCGGTGCTGTTCTCCGACGGCGGCGAGCTGCCGGCGGCCAGCGCCGAGGCGCTGGAGGAGCTCGCCCCCTCGGGCGCCGAGGAGGCGAAGAACGCCCAGGTGATCCGTATCGGCGAGGCGGCCCGGCCGGACGACCGGCGCGTCGCCGAGGTCAGAGGCTCCAGCCCGTCCTCGCTCGCCCAGGGGATCGACCGCCTGCAGGCGTCCGCCGCCGGCGACCCGTCCGACACGGTGGTCGTCGCGCCGGCCGACCGCCCGGAGTTCGCGATGCCGGCCGCCGCGTGGGCCGCCAAGTCGGGGCACCCGATCCTGTGGACGCCGCGCGACACGCTGCCGCCCGAGACGCGAGCGGCGATCACGTCGCGCGGGAAGCGGGTGCGCATCTACGTGCTCGGGCCCGAGGACGCGATCTCGGAGGCCGTGCTGCGCCAGCTCGGCCGCCTCGGGACGGCCAAGCGGGTCGCCGGCCCGGACCCGGTGACGAACGCGATCGCGTTCGCGCGCTACGCGGACGCGCGCTTCGGCTGGAACGTCGTCGATCCCGGCCACGGCCTCGTGTTCGCGAACGTCTCCCGCACGCTCGACGCCGCGGCCGCCGCAGCCCTGTCGGGCTCAGGCAAGTACGGCCCGCTGCTGCTCGTCACCGAGCCCGGCTCGCTGCCTTCGGCGCTGCAGGAGTACCTCCTCGACATCCAGCCCGGCTTCGAGCAGGACCCCGTGCGCGGCGTTTACAATCACGGCTGGCTCATGGGTGACGAGTCCGCGATCACGGCGGACGTCCAGTCGCGCATCGACGCCCTGCTGGAGATCCAGCCCGTCGAGACCGGAGGCGACTGACCGAGATGGCCCAAGCCGAGCAGCCCGAACGCCTGCGGGACGATCGCCCGGTCACGGTCGACGACGTGCGCCAGCTCATGGGCAGCTCGACGCCGCACTTCGCGCTCCAGATCCGCACCCGCATCCGGCGCCTGATCGAGGGCCTGCCTCCCGACGACCCCGCCCGGATCATGGGCGAGCGAGAGATCCGCCGGCTCGAGCTGATCGCGTACGCCGGCGAGGTGCGCGGCGAGGGCTACCAGGAGGGCATGCGGCCACTGCCGAGCGTCGACCTCGCGGACGCTCCGCCCGACGAGCTCGAGGGTCACTGACCGACGGGGCAGCGCGCCGCAAGCCGCCCGCGGAGATCGGCGAGCGCGTGGACGTCCAAACTCCCACGAGTGGATGTCGATCCAGAGGCCTCGAGCACGATGCTCGGCTCAGGCAGCGATCGTACGGCTAGCCGCATCGACGCGGTAGCCCTCGCTCGGGACCATCTCCGCATGGTCAATCGCTGACGTGCCCCAAGCCCCGTCCGTCCACGTCACCAGGAGTCCTGACCATGCATCGCCGCCCCATCCTTCCTCCCCGCCACGTCCCGATGCGCCCGGCACCGCCGCGCGTCGTGCGCCCAGTGCGCCGGCGCCTGCCACGCTGACCGCGTGCTCGAGATCTCGACCGACCCCGCGCGGCTCGACCGCGACCTCGTCCACCGCTTCCTCAGCGAGGACAGCTACTGGGCGCGGGGACGCACCCGCGAGCAGAGCGAGCGGATCATCGAGCGCTCGCTCTGCTTCGGCGCCTACGCGGACGGCCGCCGCCAGGTCGCCCACGCCCGTGTCCTCACCGACGGCGTGACCTTCGGCTACATCGCCGACCTCTTCGTCGTCCCGGCCGCGCGCGGACGCGGAATTGGCAAGGCGCTGATGGCGGCGATCCTCGAGCACCCCGAAGTGCGCGACGTCACCCGGCTCACGCTCCTCACGGCGGACGCGCACCGGTTGTACGAGCGGTTCGGCTTCGGGCCGCTCGACGATCTGCCCAAGTGGATGACCCGGCGGCGGGCCTAGCGCTCCTCGTCGGGCCAGCGGCCGTGCTCGGCGTAGAAGTCGCGCGCCGCGTCCTCGGCCTCCCGCTCGCGGTCGCCCTTCGAGCCGTACCGGAACAGGACGTTCAGCAGCGCCACGCTGAGCCCCGAGCCGACCAGCATCGAGAACGCCTCGAAGCGGTCTGAGCCGTCGATCACGAACAGCGAGAGCACGCCCGCGACGATCAGGGCGACGGGGAGCCAGTAGCGGACCGCGCGAAGGGCCACGGAGCCAGCATGGCAGGAGCGCTACGGCACGACGGGGAGCACGAGGCGAGAGCTGTGCGACGCCACGTCGAGCGACAGGCCCGGAGTGTCCGGCACCGCCCACGCGCTGTTCGAGCTCTCGACCACCAGCGCGATCCGGTGGCCGGCCTTGACCGTCCAGTCCTGGTTCTTGAACGTGACGCTCACCGGCGTCGGCCCGCCCACCGGCATCGGCTGCGCACGAGCCAGGCCGTCGCGGTAGTGCAGGTTCAGGAAGCCGCGCGTGATCGGCACGGCGGACCCGGCCGGATCGACGTCGAACAGCGTGGGCACGAGTTGGCCGTGGGAGCGGTTCGCGGTCACGGTCGCCAGCAGCCGCGGCGCGTCGGCGATGCGGACGTCCGCGGCCAGCGGAGCCGTCTGGTAGGTCAGCCACTGGGCCTCGGCGCCGAGCGCGCGCTGGGCGACCTCCTCGGAGCCGGCGACCCGGTCGACGTACGACGCCGACGGCCCGGCGCCGGCACCGTCGAGCGTTCCGCCCGCCGCCGAGCGGCCGAGCCGCAGCGTGAGGCTTCGCGCGCCGGCCGGCGGCCACGCGCTCTCGGCCCGGAACGCGGCGTCGTTGCCGGCGTGCGTGCGGCCCTGCGTCATCACCGCGGGCATCGCCTCGATGCCGCTGTCGCGGCCCATCAGCGCGCGCTCGAAGAACGCGTCGAGCACGGGCAGGAAGGCAGCGTCGGGCGGCGACCCGTGCCCGCCCTGAAACAGGAAGAGCTTCTTGAAGGGCGAGCCGTCGAGCGCCTTGAACAGCTCGACGCCCTCCTCCTGCTTGACGTTGAAGTCCTGCCAGCCGTGCGCGATCAGCGAGGGCACGGCGAAGCGCCGCGCGTCCTTGCGGTAGTCGCGCTCGAGCCAGAATGCGTCGTAGTCGGGCGTCCGGTCGTAGCCCTCGAGCGTGTGCCGGACGGCGTCGCAGGGCCGGATGCGGTCGACCGCGGCGTCGATCGCCGACGGGTCGGTGGGCGGCGTGCGGCCGAAGCCGAAGTCGAAGGCCAGCGGCGTGTCGACGCCCTCGTCGGTCGGGCGCTGCGAGTTGCCCGAGTAGCGGACGCCGTGCGAGTAGGCGTAGCCGTACCAGCGCGAGATCGCGGCGATCGGGACGATCCCGGCCAGGCCCCGTGCGTCCGTGCCGCGCGCGGCGACCATGTTGGCCGTCGTGCCGTCGTAGGAGCCGCCGATCATCGCCACCTTGCCGTTCGCCCACGAACGGCGGCTGAGGAAGTTGACGAGGTCCACGCCCGACTGCTGCTCGGCGGCTCCGCCGTAGTCCCAGCAGCCGGATGAGTTGCGCGTCCCGATCACGTCGGCGACGGCCCGCGCGTAGCCACGCGGGACGTATCGCTCGCCGTACTTGTCCTGCGTCTCCTGACCCTCGCCGAGCACGTTGTACGGCGAGTACGTGAGGATCACGGGCGAGCGCACGCCGGCCTGGCGCGTGACCTCGACGTACACCTGCGCGCCGCCCACCGTCGGCACGCGGTAGGACTCGGTGATCGTCTCCGCGCGGGCGGCGGCGGGGACGACGAGCAGCACGGCGAGGGACAGCAGCAGGCTTCGGCGCATGGCGGCTCCAACGCGGCCGGTACCCGAAACTGGCGCCTGCGCACCCCCGTCAGGCGAGTGCCGTCAACCGTTGTCGTCGGCGCTGACGAGGCCGCTGCGCATCGCGAGCAGCGCGACCTCGGCCCGCTGATCGGGCAGCGGCATGTCCTCGAGCCCGAACATCCGGCCGAGGTGGTCGAGCTCGGCCGTCACGTCCTCCGCAGCGACGCCGGTCTCGGCCGCCACCTGCTCGTCGGTGGCCGGCCGAACCCCCTCGCCGTCGGAGAACAGCGGCCGGCAGAGGGCGTGCAGCACGCGCTGCTGCTGCTCGGAGAAGCGGGGCGCGGAGCTCAGCTCGCCGGGGACGAGCGTCGGCGGCATCTTCTCCGAGGCCGGCGCGCAGAACACGAACATCGTGCGTCCGACCCGCAGCAGGTCGCCGTCCAGCAGCCGGCGCCGTCCGGCGAGGCGCATCCCGTTCACCCAGGTGCCGTTCTGGGAGAAGCCGTCGTCGCAGATCGTCCACTCGCCGGCGTGCAGCTCGAGCTCGGCGTGCAGGCGCGACATCTCGGGGTCCCACGGGATCGAGATGTCGGCCTCGTGGCGGCGGCCGAGCGTCACGCTGCGGCGCCCCGTGCCCAGCACGTGCAGGCGCTCGCGCCCGTCTTCGTCGCGGAAGATCAGGAACGGCTCGCCGTGGCGCGCCGCCTCGCGCCGGGCGTCCAGCTCCTCCTGCGTGGGGGTGCCGAGGCCGAGGAGGGACTCCACGGCCTCACCCTAACCCAAGTCAGACGCGCTGGACGAGCGTTCCGGTTCCGAGGCCGCCGCCGCAGCACATCGTGACCAGCCCGACCTCCTTGTCGGCCCGCTCGAGCTCGTGCAGCAGCGTGGTCAGCAGGCGGGCGCCGGTGGAGCCGAGCGGGTGGCCGAGGGCCATCGCACCGCCGTTGACGTTGACGCGGTCCATGTCCGGCTCGAGCTCGCGCTGCCACGCCAGCACGACGGGCGCGAACGCCTCGTTGACCTCCATGAGGTCGATGTCGTCGATCGTCATCTCGTTGCGTTCGAGCAGCTTGCGGGTGGCGGGGATCGGGCCCGTGAGCATCATCACCGGGTCGACGCCGACCGTCGTCTGGTCGACGATCCTGGCCCGCGGCGTGACGCCCAGCTCGGCCGCCTTGTCGGCGCTCATCAGCAGCACGCCGGCGGCGCCGTCGGAGATCTGCGAGGCGTTGCCGGCCGTGACCTTGCCGTCGGGCTTGAACGCGGGCTTGAGGCCGGCCAGCGCCTCGAGGTTGGTGTCCGGCCGGATGCCCTGGTCGGAGACGTAGGTCGAGCCGTTGACCGCGAACGGGATCGTCTCGCGCTCGAACCGCCCCTCCTCCGTGGCCCGCGCAGCCAGCCGGTGGGAGCGCACGGCCAGCTCGTCCATCTCCGACCGCGGGATCTCCCACTGGTCGGCGATCATCTCGGCCGAGAGGCCCTGGGGCACGAGGTTGTAGCGCTCGAGCAGCTCGGGCGGCCATGGCGAGCCGACTTCGGCGACCCACTTGAAGCCGACGCCCATCGGGATGTGGCCCATGTGCTCGACGCCGCCGCCGATCACGACGTCGTGCACGCCGGCAGCGATCAGCGCGGCGGCGAAGTTGTAGGCCTGCTGGGCGGAGCCGCACTGACGATCGACGGTGGTCGCGGGGGTCTCCATCGGCAGCCCGGCCTGCAGCCAGGCGTTGCGGCCGACGTTGAACATCTGCTCCCCGTACTGCTGCACGCAGCCGCAGATCACGTCCTCGACGGCGTCCGCCGGGATGCCGGCGCGCTCGATCAGCTCGGTGTAGGTGCGGCCGAGCAGCTCGTTCGGGTGCGTGTCCCGGTAGTAGCCCTTCTCCGGGTGGCCGCGCCCGATCGGGGTGCGGACCGCCTCGACGATGACCACTTCGCGACCGTTGCCGTGCATGCGGGAGCCTCCGTTGGGGGAACCGGCGCGATGCCGTCGCGCCCAGGCGTAGTCTACGCGGTTGACTGACCAGTCAACCAAGGATGCGAGATGTCCGAGACAGTCGGGATCGCCGGTAGCGGAGCCATCGCGTGCGGCCTGGCGGCCGTGGCCGCCCAGCGCGGGCCGGTGGTGGTATGGGCGCGCTCCGACGGCTCGGCCGACAAGGCCGACCGCCGGATCCGGGCGCTGTGCGAGAAGGTCGGCGCAAGCGTGAACGGCACGCTGCGGGTGACCTGCGACGCAGCCGACCTTGCGGGCTCGACCTTCGTCGTCGAGGCCATCGTGGAGTCGCCGGCGGCCAAGTGCGAACTCATCGCCGGCCTCGGCGCCGACCTGCCGCCGGACACGCTGCTGGCCACGACGACCTCGTCCCTCTCGGTCGAGACGCTCGCCGAGGCGTCCGGGCGGCCCGACCGCTTCGTCGGGCTCCACGTCTTCAACCCGGTGCCGAAGATGGAGCTCGTCGAGCTCGCCTTCCCGGCCGCCGCGGGCGACGCCACGCGCGCGCGAGCGCGCGCGCTGTGCGAGGCCCTGGGCAAGACGGCGGTCGAGGTGCCCGACACGCCGGGCTTCGTCGTCAACCGCTTGCTCTTCCCCTTCCTGTTCGAGGCCGTCCGGCTGATGGAGCGGACCGGGCTCGAGCCGGAGGCGATCGACACGTGCATGCGCCTCGGCGCCGGCCACCCGCTCGGGCCGCTCGCCCTCCTCGACCTCGTGGGCCTCGACGTATCGGCGGCGATCGGACGCACGATCGGCGCCGAGGTCCCGGAGAGTGTCGAGCGGCTGATCGGCGAGGGCGCGCTGGGCCGGAAGGCAGGCCGCGGGTTCTTCGTGTACGAGTCCTGACCGGTCCGCCGAATGTTTAGTTCACATTGAGAGAAGGTTGGGATATTCCCTAGCGCGACGAACGTACCCTCATCGCACCCTCCTCCAAGAAACACTTGAGCCCGGCTCGCTCCCCTGAGCCGGGCTCTTGTGTTTCTCTCGGTCGATCCTCCCCAGGATCTCCCTCTCTCCTCCTCAACCGCCGTAGCGGCCAGTCGGTTGCGGGCAAGGTAGCGCGTCGGAGCCGTTTGTGCAATTCGGCGCTAAGTTTCGATTCGCAACCCTAACCGCGGTGATCAGGCTGCTCGTCGAGGCGTCGTTGCGCCGGCGAACGTCAACTGCGGCATTGAGAGGGAGGGACGGGAGGGTGCATTTCGTCCACTTCGCGAGGTTCTCGTCCGTGAGGTGGACGAAATGCACGCTATAGGGGCATAACGTCCACTTCGCGAGGTCGAGCGCGGCGAAGTGGACGAAATGCACCCTCACCGCGGCCGAATCCCCACCCTCCCTACCTGTCCTACCCAGCGCAGTTGACGTTCGCCGGGGTCACGCCGCCGAACGTCAAACGGCGGCTTGGGTAGGGAGGCTGGGGAGCCGACCGCGGCGCAGAAGTCGACACGCGCGGTCGTCGGGGCGGGGGCGTGGCGGGTCAGGTGCCGTGGCGGTGCATAAGTGGACAATGTCCCACTCCGGAAAGTGGGAGTGTGCACTTTCAGGCCGCGGGCGGTGTACAACGCGCCACGCGCCTCGCCGAGCGTCGCGCGTGGCCGGTTAGTGCACCCTCACCGCCGCCGCGCTCCCCACTCTCCCTACCCAGCGCAGTTGAGGTTGACGTTGAGGTTGACGTTGACGTTCAGGGCAGCGCGCGGCGGTCACGGATGCGGACCGCCTCGATGCGGTTCTCGCGCACGGACTCGACGCGGATCGAGTAGCCGTTGTGCGTCACCGTGTCTCCGCGCTTGGGCAATCGCCCGAGCTCGCCGAACACAAAGCCGCCGACCGAGTTGTAGGCGTCGGAGTCGACCGGGAGGGCGAGGCCGTAGTCGACGAGGTCGGTGATCGCCACGTGGCCGCGGACGAACCAGTCGCCGTTGGCGAGCCGCCGGACGGCGCCGCCCATGGGGTCGGTTTCGTCGTCGATCTCCCCCACGACCTCCTCGATGATGTCCTCGACGGTCACGATCCCTGCGGTGCGACCGTACTCGTCGATCACGACGGCGAGCGAGCTGCGCTGGCGCTGGAGGTCGGCCAGGAGGTCGTCGAGCGGCTTGGTCTCGGGCACGATCGGGGCCTCGCGCACCAGCTCGTCGATACGGGCGCTCGGCCCCTCGGTGAGCAGCAGCTGGGCGAGCGCGTTCGAGTGCACGATCCCTTTCACGCGGTCGCGGTTCTCGTCCTCGGTGACCACCACGCGGGTATGGCCGGAGGACACGCAGCGCCGGAGCGCGGTCTCGACGTTCTCGGACAGGTCGACGGTGATCACGGCCGGGGCGGGCGTCATGACCTGGCGGGCCTGCTGCTCGTGCAGGTGGAACACCCCGGTGAGCATGCTCGCCTCGCCCGGGTCGAGCTGGCCGCCGGTCAGCGACTGGGCGATCAGCACCTTCAGCTCCTCGGGTGAGCCGCCCTCCTCGTACTCGTTCGTCGCCCGGATGCCGAGCAGCCGCAGCATCCAGTTCGACACGGTGTTGAGCACGTGGATGAACGGGCTGAAGGCCTGCGTGAAGAGGTGCAGCGGCCGGGCGATCAGGCGTGCCATGCGCTCGGCGCGGTTGATCGCGTAGATCTTCGGGACCTGCTCGCCGACGGTTATGTGCAGCGACGTGGTGATGAGGTAGGCGAGGGCGATCGACACGCCGTAGGACACGCCGTCCGGCAGGCCGTCGCCGAACATCCCTTCGAGTACGTCGGCCACGGCCGGCTCGCCGAGGAAGCCGATGCCCAGCGAGGTGAACGTGATGCCGAGCTGGCACGCGGCCAGGTAGCGGGAGAGGTCGTTCAGCTGGCGGAGCACCAGCTGCGCGCCGCGCTTGCCCTGCTCCGCATCATCCTCGATCCTCCCGCGGCGCACGCGCACGAGCGCGAACTCCGCCGCGACGAAGAAGCCGTTGAGGAGCACCAGCACGACGACGGCCAGCAGCAGCAGGACGGTCATCAGCGGTCCGCCGGAGGCGCGCGATGCGCGCCGCTACTTCGGGAGCTGTCGTCGTCGTTCATCAGGCGACGAGGGCATGGTAGCGGCGGGAGCTACTGGATCTGGTCGATTTTCCTCGCCATCTGGTAGTCGTTGTCCGTCAGCGCGCCCGCCGAGTGCGTGGTGAGCGTGAGGCGGACGTGGTTCCAGCCGTGGACGAGGATGTCGGGGTGGTGGTTGACCTCCTCGGCGAGGTCGGCGACGCGGTTCACGTAGGCCATGGCCTGCGCGAAGTCGTCGAACTTCAGCTCACGGACGAGCGCCTCCCCGTCGCGCTGCCACTGGCCCATATCCTCTGCTGGCATGCGGATCGTCTCCCTGGTGCCGTCGGCCACCGAGATGCTGTTCGCGCTCGGCGTCGGCGACGAGGTTACCGCCGTGACCCACGAGTGCGACCACCCGGCGCAGGCTCGCGAACTGCCTCGCGTGACGCGCGACGTGATCGGCCCCGGCCTGCCGCCCGACGAGATCGACCGCGCGGTGCGCGAGCTGACCGAGCAGGGGCGCTCGATCTACGAGCTCGACGAGGGCGCGCTACAGCGGCTGCAGCCGGACCTGATCGTCACGCAGGCGCTGTGCGCGGTCTGCGCGGTCTCCTACGACGACGTGCGCGCGGTCGCCGAGCGGCTCGACTCAAGGCCGCAGGTCCTCGCGCTCGATCCCCACACGCTCGGCGAGGTCCTGGGCGACGTCCGCACGGTCGCGCAGGCCACCGACGCCAAGGACGCCGGCGTCGAGCTCGTGCAGGACGCAGCGCGGCGGATCGACCGCGTCCGGCTCGCCGTGCGCGCCGCCGAGCCCGTCGGCGTGGCCGCGCTCGAGTGGCTCGACCCCGTGTTCACGGCCGGCCACTGGACGCCCCAGCTGATCGGGTACGCGGGAGGCATCGACCTCCTCGGGATGCCCGGCGAGCACTCCGAGCAGCGCAGCTGGGACGAGGTCCGCGCGGCCCAGCCCGAGGTCGTGATCGTGATGCCGTGCGGCTACGACGCCGAGCGAGCGCTCGAGGAGGCCGAGTCATACGCCGACGAGCTCGCCTCCCTCGGAGCCCGCCGCATCGTCGCGGTCGACGCAGCCGCCCACTTCTCCCGCCCCGGCCCCCGCCTCATCGAAGGCCTCGAGGTCCTCGCCCACATCCTCCACCCGGATCGGCTCCCGGAGGCGCCGGCCCAGGTCCACGAGCTGGCGCTCTAGCCGATCAACCCTCGCTTGACTTAGAGGCCGAGCTCGGCGGCCTTGGAGGACGCGACCGCGATTGCTCCTGCGATCGAGATCGCGGCTACTGCGACGCACGCGAGGATGGGCAGGAGGTCTCCTCGGTGCCGGGCGCTGAGGCGGTCCATGGCCAAGGCGGCGATGGCGCCGCCGACCAGGCCGCCGATGTGGCCGCCGATCGAGATGTTCAGGCCAGGGGCGAAGAGCGGGAAGGCGAGGTTGATGAGGATGATCGGGCCGAGACCTGAGCGCCACGGGTCGACGCCGCGGGCGCGCTGGAAGACGAACGCGGCGGCCATCAGGCCAAAGACGGCTCCCGACGCTCCCACCGTGGCCTGGTTCGGATCGGCGAAGGCGAGCGCTCCGAAGGACCCGGCGAAGAGCGAGGCGAGATAGAGCGCCGCGAAGCTCCGGTTGCCGACGACGGGCTCGAGCATCGTCCCCAGCCAGTAGAGGGCGTACATGTTGAGCAGGATGTGGAACGGGCTGACGCTGTGCAGGAAGCCGCCCGTCAGCAGCCGCCAGTAGTCGCCCTGCGAGACGCCCAGCAGGGAGCCGTCCTCGCTCGCGCCGACCGCGATCAGCGCGAAGTCCTCGTACACCGGGCCGCCCCGCCCGCCGGAGAAGATGGTCCCGGCGTAGAGCAGCACGTTGATCGCGATCAGGACGTAGGTGACCGTCGGCTGCGCGTAGATGTTGCGGAGCGTCCGGACCGGCGTCTTCTGACGCGCGCACTCCGGGCAGCGCATGCCGACGGGGGTGGCCGTCATGCAGTCCGGGCAGATCGGGTTGCCGCAGTTCGAGCACGAGACGCCCGTCTCGCGGCCGGGGTGGCGGTAGCAGACGGCCATCTCGGCGGGGAAGCTAGCAGCGGATCCTTCAGGCCTGTTTAGGACGGTGAAGCAGTCATGACCGGGGTGCGGGTGGGGTCGTCGGAGCCGCCCATCGGCTCGTCCGTGACGAGCACCATCTTCGCCTCGGCGACGTCCGGGATCGCCGCCGTCACCGAGCCGTCGGTGCGCGGCGCGAAGAGCACGTTCGTCGGCTCCGGCGTGTTCGAGCCCTTCGGCATGACCCACACCTGATAGACGCGCCCATCCGGCGGCGCGGGCATGCCCTGGCCGACGAGCACGGCGTCGCCGTCTCTCACGCGCAGCTCGGCGGCGCCGTCGGGCGCGCGCTCCGAGTCGACCGTCACGGCCACCGTGCGCGCCGCCGGCGCGCTCGGCGTGTCGTCGCGCTCGAGCGCCGTGCCGGCCAGCACGCCCGCGATCAGGAGCGCCGCGGCGACCGGCGCCAGCCGCCAGCCCGAAAGCCAGGCGCGGCGCTCACGCGCGCGCTGCGGGGACGGGCGGTCCGCGCCTTCGCCCACCTGCGCGAGCAGCGCCGCCTCGCGCTCCACCTCGGCCATGATGCGGGACTTGAGCTCTGGAGGCGGCGTCATCTGCGGCGACGCCATCGGCAGCGCATGGGCGGCCGGGAGCAGCTCGTCGACCTCTTCGCGGCAGATCGAGCATCCCTCGAGGTGCTGCTCGAACGCGTCGCGCTCGTCGTCGGGCATCGCCTCGAGTACGTAGGCGCCTGCGGCGTCGATCCAGCGCTCGTGCTCGCTCATACCGGCGCCACCTTCCCTTCGCCGAGCTGGTCCCGCATCTTCTTGAGACCGAGCCGCATCCGCCCCTTCACGGTCCCGACCGGAGCGTCGAGCATGTCCGCGATCTCGGTGTGCGTGAAGCCGCCGAAGTAGGCCAGCTCGATCACCTGCGACTGGTCCGAAGGGAGCGAGCGCAAGGCGCTGCGCACCGTGCCGGACTCCTCGCGCCGGGCGGCCTCCACGTCAGTCCGCTCGCGCGCCTCGAAGCGCTCCTCGATGCCCTCGTCCCCTGCCCGCCGCTTGTCGTGGACAGTGGCGCGGCGCAGCGCGTCGATCGCGCGGTGGTGCACGATGCCCAGGACCCAGGTGCGAACCGAGCCGCGCGCGCGGTCGTAGCGCGCCCCCGACCGCCACATGGAGAGGAACGCGTCCTGCGTGACGTCCTCGGCCCCCGACCGCGTGCCCATCATGCGGTAGGCGAGTGAGAACGCCGCGGCCGAATGACGCTCGTAGATCACCTCGAACGCGCGTGCGTCGCCGCGGCGCACCAGCTGCATCACGTCTTCGTCGGCGAGCAGGCTCATTTCGCGCCCCATGCCGATGTCTGCGCGCTAGCGCGGCTCCCGGATCATCGCGTCGAGTCGCGGAACACACGCAGCGCCTCGCGGCCGGCGTCGCGCACCGTGCGCCCGGCGAGGTCGAGCGGGTTGCGCGCCAGCGCCCGGCGGCGGTGCCGGCGGCCGCGCGTGCGGAGCACCACCAGGCCCGCGGCGGCGCCCGTGCCGACGACGACGGCGGCGGCGGGCCTCCACCAGTTGCGGGGATCGCGCATCGAGCGCAGCTCCCAGGCCTCGAGCTCGTCAGCCGCCAGCTCGACGAGCGAGCCGAACGTCGCCTCGAGCCGCGGCTCGAGGTCAGCCGGCGGCTCGACGGGAGCCAGTGCCTCCCGCAGTCGCGTCTCGAAGTCCCAGGCGTCGCTCATGTCGCCTCAGTACCCGCCCGTTCCTTGACGATCTCCTCCAGCTGCCGGATGGCGCGGTGGAGCAGCACCTTGGTCGCGCCGTCGGTGCGCCCGAGCGCACGCGCGATCTCGCGGTTGTCCATCCCCAGCGCGAAGCGCATGATCAGCGCCTCGCGGCGATCGTCCGGCAGCTGCTGCACACCCTCGAGGATTCGCGTCAGGTCCTCCCGGTCCTCCACGAGCGACTCGGTGGTGTGCAGCTCGGGAAGCGCGCCCGCGTCGTCGATGGAGGTCTGGGGCCGGCGCGAGCGGTCGCGGTAGTAGTTCGCCGCCAGGTTGTGGGCGATGCGGATCAGCCACGGGCGCAGCGGGCGGCCGCGCGACTCGCGCTGGGCACGCTCGAAGTGCCGGTAGGCCTGCAGGAAGGTCTGCTCGGTGAGGTCCTCGGCGTCGTGATGGTTGCCCACCCGGTAGTACGAGTACGAGTAGACGTCTCGCAGGTGCGCCCGGTACAGCTCGGTGAATGCGGCGTCGAGCCGCGCCTTCTCCTCGCGGGCCGATGCAGAGTCGGGTGCGGCGGCCATCCGGCACGACAGTATCTTCCTCAGGCGGCGCGCACAGCGCCTGCCCTGGGCTTGGCGTTCCTCGGGGCCGTGACCGACGACGTGAAGCGGGCGGGCGCCACGCGCCCCTCGATGAGGCCGGCGAGCGATCGCAGGACGGGAGCGTCCACCCCCGCGTCGCGCACGCGGGAGGCGAGCATCGGCACCGAGGCGACCGCCTCGGCGGTCTGGCCGAGTGCCGCGCTGATCTCGTCGCCGGCGATCCCCTGGGCGAGCATCTCCCCGGCGCGCCGGTTGCCCGACCCCGAGGCGAGGATGCTCGCCACCAGGTCGCCCGTGCCGGCCAGGCCGGCGAACGTCTCGGGCTGGGCGCCGGCATGGCGCGCGTAGGCCTCGACCTCGGCGAACACCTTGCCGGCCGCGGCGCCCGCGGCGTTGAGCCCGGCACCGGCCGCCGCGGCCGCGAGTGCGGCGGCGTTCGTGGCGCTGCCCGCGAGCTCGACGCCGATCAGGTCGGTCGTGGTCGCCACATCGAAGCCGGCGGCGCCGAGAGCGTCGCCCACCTGGCGCGCGAATGCGGCGTCGTGGGTGGCAAGGACCAGCGCGGCGCCCTCCTCGAGCGCCGCCTTGGCGTGTGCCGGGCCGCCGATCGCGCCGACGGTCCACGAGGCCACACGCTCGGACACGTATGCGGCCGGCAGCGTGCCGAGCGGCGGCACGAGGCCCCTCGACATCACGAGCACCCCGCTGCGCGGCGCGATCCCACCGGCGTGAGCGGCGACGGCGGCGGGTAGGGCGGCGGACGGGACCGCGAAGCAGACGAGGTCGTGACGGGAAAGCTCCAGCTCGGACGCCCGCATGGCTCGGATCGCCTTCGGAAGCCCGACGCCGGGCAGATAGCGTTCGTTCGCGCGCTCGGCCTCGATCCGCTCCGCCTGCTCCGTGTGTGCGTGTCCCGAGGTCGACCTCCAGGCCGGCGCGGGCCAGCATGACGGCCACGCTCGTGCCCCAGGAGCCGGCGCCGATGACCGCGGCGCGCCGAAGCGGCGGCAGGCCGCCGAGCCACTCCCACTGGAGCATGACGTTGGGCCAGATGCGGTCGGTGACAGCCGCCGCGAGCTGCGGCGACGCCTTCTCGACCTTGGGGAAGGTCAGCGGCCGCCCGATCCGGATCCGGACCTTGTGCGGGCGGATGCGCCAGCCGTTGCGGACCGCCTCTGTGCCGATCACGGCGACCGGCACGACCGGGGCCCCGGTCTCCAGCGCCAGGCGCCCGACGCCCCGCTTGGGACGGCCCAGCGCTCCCGGGCGGATGCGAGTGCCCTCGGGGAACATCAGCACGCAGTCGCCGCGCTCGAGGATCGCCTTGGCGGTCGCCAGCATGTCCGCGTCGCCGGCGCCGCGATTGACGGGAAAGGCCCCGAGCGAGCTCAGGAACCAGGACACGATCCTGTAGTGGAAGATCTCCCGCTTGGCGACGTAGTACAGCGGCCGCCGGGCGATCGTGCCGATCACGAACGGGTCGAGGAACGACCGGTGGTTCGACACGAAGATGACCGGGCCGGACGCCGGGATGTGCTCGCGCCCGATGCGCGACATCCGGAGATAGAGGTGGAAGAACGGCTGCAGCACGGCCCGCGACAGCCAGTAGACGATCGGGTTCACGCCCCGCTCGCGCGCCTTCGCGTGGAGGTGACCATGGTCGGCGTTCCTCACTCACAGCGGTACCCGCGCGAACGCCGCTCGTTACAGTTGCCCACAGCATGGCCTTCGACCGCACTCGCTCCCTCCGCGGCGCGCTCGCCGGGAGCCTCGCCGCGGCGGTCTGGCTCGCCCAGCAGCCGCTGGACAAGCGCGCCTTCGACCTCGACTACGACGATGCCGAGCTGCTCGGCCGCCTCGTCGCCCGGGGGAGCCGCGGCGAGGCCGCGATCGGCGCCTTCCTGCACCTGCAGAACGGCGCCCTGTTCGGCGCCCTCTACGCCGGCCTGGCGCCGAGCTTCCCCGTGCCGCCCGTCCTGCGAGGTCCGCTCGCCGGCCTGGCCGAGCACCTGGCCACCTGGCCGGCGACGGCGATCGTCGAGCCCCGGCTGTGGGGCAGCGGCCGCGCGTTCGCGCAGGCCACCTGGCGCCACGTGCTGTTCGGCTTCGTGCTCGGCGAACTCGAGCGGCGGCTCAACCCGCCGCTCGACGACCTCGAGCCCGTCGACGAGGCGGCCGTCGCCTCGAACGGCCACGGATCCGCCGCGCACCTCGTAGCCAGCGGACCACGCTGACCGCGCCCGTCCTCATCACGGGCGCGTCCGGGTTCGCCGGGCGCCACCTCGCGGCCGCCTGCGCGGCGGCCGGCGACGAGGTCGTCGCGGTGTCGCGCTCCAGCGACGTGGCGGCCGACCTGCGCGATCCCGAGGCCGCCCGCTCGACGGTGGCGGCCGCACGCCCGCGGATCGTCTACCACCTGGCCGCCCTCGCTCACGTCGGCGCGTCCTGGCGCGACCCGGCCGAGACCCTGCACGCGAACACGGCCATGACGCTCAACGTGCTCGAGGCGGTCCGGCTCGAGGCTCGGGGCGCGACGGTCGTCGCGCTCGGCTCGAGCGAGGAGTACGGACCCCCGGAACGACTGCCGGTGGACGAGTCCGCGCCGCTGCGCCCGCAGAACCCGTACGCGGTGTCGAAGGCCGCGGCCGACATGCTGGCCGGCTTCTACGCCGACGCCCACGGCCTGCGCGTGATTCGCGCGCGGCCGTTCAACCACGCCGGCCCGGGACAGCAGCCGACGTACGCGATCGCGTCCTTCGCCCGCCAGATGGCGGGGGCCCTCGAGGCCCGCGAGGAGCCTGCACGCATCGTCACGGGCAACCCCGATACGCGGCGCGACTACACCGACGTGCGTGACGTCGTGCGGGCCTACCGGCTCCTGGCCGAACGCGCCGAGCCTGGCATCTACAACGTCTGCTCCGGCCGCACGGCGTCGGCCGCCGAGCTCGTCGCCATGCTCGCGGAGGTGACGGGCGCTCGCGCCGAGCACGAGGTGAATCAGGCGCTGCTGCGCCCCCACGAGGTCATGGAGCTGCGAGGCGCCAACGACGCGCTGGTGGCGGCGACCGGCTGGGAGCCCGAGATCCCGCTCGGCCGCACCCTCGCGGACACGGTCGCGTGGTGGCGCGAGGAGCTACGGGCCGGGCGCGCCGGCGACCGGATGACCGAGTAGCGCGTCAGGCCTCGACGCCGCGGGCGGTCAGGGCCGCGGAGAGCTCGGCCGGCAGCCGGCCGGCGTGCGGCGGGTCGACCGGCTCCGGGGACGCCGTGTGGACATAGCGCGGGAAGTCGCGCTGGCCCCAGCCGCGAAGCTCGCTGTCGAGGCGGTGGAAGCGGCCGTCGACGCTCAGCACCAATCCCGGCACGTACCGTCGGGGCTCCTCGAAGTCCTCGCGGTCGACCGGCCTCACGATCCACCCGTGCACCATCGGCGTGCGCCGGAAGAGCGAGCGCTCGCCGGTCAGGAACTCCTTGACGCCGGGGTTGCCGGCGGCGCGCATCGCCTCCAGGAACGACGCGATGGCCACCTCCACGTCAGCGCTGACCCTGGACCTCCCCCGCGCGGCCGTTGAGAGTCCGGTCGCCGGGGGTGTCGGTCGCGACCAACCCGAGCAGGAGCAGCAGCCCGACGACCGCGACGGCAGCTGCAACCCGCAGCGCAACAGCCCGGGTCCGCCGCGTCGGCGCAGCCGCAGGTCCGAGCAACTCGCCGACCACGGCCTCGTCGAGCCCGAGATCGCGCTCCCGGCACCAGTCCACAAGCGCGGCAGGGCTGCCGGCTTCGACGACCGGCACCCCGTACGCGGCGGCGAGCCGGCGCACGAGCGCCGGGTGCCAGCCGGTGTCCGCCAGCGCGTACGGACGCGCCCGCTGCGCCCTGAAGCCGTCGGCGTGGACCTCGACCGCGCCGCTCGCCTCGACCACGCCGGGAACCGCGGCGCGGGCGGCAAGGACGTGCCGGCCCGAGCGCCGACGCGGATGCCAGGCGTGGATGCCGCAGGCGCAGCCGGGAGCCGGCGAGGCGTGCCCCAGCTCGCACGTGGACTCGAGCCACGCGCCCGCCGCCGGCCAGGCAGCGCTGCGGTACGGGCCGGCGAGCCGCTCGCCTCCGGTCTCACCCACGACTGTCCAGGCCCGCAGGCCGTACACGGGGCTCGGTACGAGCGGGGTTTCGTTCATGGGGCGGGTACCGGCGTCCGCGGCTCGGGCGGCTGGGCCGGCTTCGGTGGCGCCGGAGCCTTCAGCGGCTCGGAGATGATCCGTCGTGAGGGACCATCGATGTTCATCCATCCATGGTACGCCTCGCGAACGGTGGGTCAGACGATCTTGCCGGGGTTGAGGTTGCCCCCCGGATCGACCCCGTCGAACAGTGCGCGCACCATCGCGACCCCGGGCGCCGAGATGTCCTGCTCCAGCCACTGGACGTGCTCCGTGCCCACCGCGTGGTGGTGCGACAGCGTGGCGCCCGAATCCACGAAGGTCTGCTGGATCGCCCGCTTGACGACGTCGTACTCCTCCAGCGGGTCCCGCTCCCCCGACGGCTTGAGCGCGAAGGTGAAGTACAGGCACGCGCCGGAGTGGTACGAGTGCGACAGGTGGCACATGATGTACCCCGGCACGCCGAGCGACCGGAAGGCCGCCTGCGCGGCGCTGATCACGTTTTCGTGCAGCGCGGGGAGCAGGCTCCACGGCGCGGCGGTCTCCGACACGTCGGCCAGGGCGCCGCGATCAAGGAGATAGTCGCGGATGTACGGCGTGTCGAACTTCTTCTGGTCGTAGAGGGTTCCCGGACCGCTGCCGATGCACAGACCGCCGTGACGCCCGACGATGCGCCCCACGAGCTTGCGCTGGGCCCGCACGTGACGTTCGCTGCCCTCGTAGCCGATGAACGCCAGGCACATCGCGTCGATGTCGAAGTTGCGACGGCGCCGTAGGAATTCGGCCAGCGCCCTCGACGCGATGCGGTCGAGCGGCGACGGCGCCTTCTTCGTGGCGAACGAGAACCGCGTCTCGTTGGCGTCCGACACCCGCGTCACGGTCGGCGTCGACTCGCCGGCGGCGATGTCGTGCATGGTCGCGAGGGCGCCCGCCCAGGTGGGCAGCAGATAGCCGAGGATCGTCCGGCGGGCGGGCACGCGGTGCACGTGGACCGTCGCCTCGCTCAGGATCCCGAGCCGTCCCTCGCTGCCGAGGATCATCTCGCGCACGCTCGGGCCAGTGGACGTCGCGGGCACAGGCCGCGTGGCGAGCAGCCCCGTCGGCGTCAGGACGCGCACCGCGCGGGTGAGGTCGGCCACGTCGCCGTACTTGTCGGACTGCATCCCGGACGAGCGGGTGGCGATCCAGCCCCCGAGCGTCGAGTACGCGAAGCTGTCCGGGAAGTGGCCGAGCGTCCAGCCGCGGGCGTTCAGCTGCTGTTCGAGCTCGGGGCCGGACACGCCAGTCTGCACGCGCGCGAGGCGCGCCGTCTCGTCGATGGCCACCACCCGGTCCATCCGGCCGAGGTCGACCGACACGATCGTGCGGGTGTCGGCGGCCGGCGGCTCGAGGCTGCCCGAGATGTTCGACCCTCCGCCGAAGGGGATGACGACGGCGTCGGCGTCGATCGCCGCCCGCAGGACCGCCGCCACCGCATCCTCGCCTCCCGGGCGGACGACGACATCCGGGATGCGCCCGACGTCACCGCGCCGGTGACGCACGAGGTCGCGCAGGCTCTTGCCCCGAGCGTGCACGACCCGGTCGCGGGGATCGACCGAGACATGGTCGGCGCCGACGGCGGCCTCCAAGGCCGCGCGGAGCGGTAGCGGCACTTCCGGCTCGGCAATGTGAAGGTCACCAAAGGCGACGCGCGGTGAGGACACCCGGTCGACGTCGATCATCAGGTGGCGCTGCAGGAAGGGCCCGAGATCGGGCTTGTCCTCGTGCGTGAACGCCACCTTCTCGTCACCCCATCCCCACCACTTCATCCCCCGAACATACGGGATCTGCGCGCACGTGCCGGACTCGCGAAACCGATCCAGCACGGCGGGGTACAACCCGTCATGTCGCCCGGCAGATTCGATCGCGCGAGGGAGCAGGGCAAGGCGCGCACCAACGACTTCAAGGAGCGCGTTCCCGAGCTACGGGAACGCGGAGCCGAGCTGACGGCCCGGAGCGCCGAGGAGCTACGCAACCGCGGCGCCGAGTTTCGCACGCGTGGCACCGAGCTGCGGTCGCGCGGCGCCGAGCTCGCGCGACAGTACTCGAAGATGGACGTCTCCTGGGCGCGCTGCGGCTACGCCCGCGCGGCCCGCGAAGGCCTGCTCAGCTTCGTGCTCGGGCCGATGACGGACTACTACCTGAGGCGTCGCACGGTCGGGCGTGATGTCTTCGACGATCTGACGCCGCCCGTCGTCTTCGTGGCGAACCACTCCAGCCATCTCGACACGCCGACCATCCTGCGGGCGATCCCGCGCAAGTGGCGTAACCGCACGGCGGTCGCTGCCGCCGCAGACTACTTCTACAAGAAGCGCTGGACCGCCAACGGCGTCGCCCTGCTCTTCAACACGGTGCCGCTCGGCCGCAGCGGCGGCGGGCTCGCGAACGGGGCGACCGATCACGTCGACCGGCTGATCCGCGAGCGCTGGAACCTCCTGATGTTCCCGGAGGGCACACGGTCGCGCGACGGCGAGATCGGCAAGATCCACTCCGGCGCCGCGGTCATCGCGGCGCACCATGGCGTCGACATCGTCCCCATCTACGTCAGCGGGACCCACGACGCGATGCCGCCGGGGCAGAACTGGCCGAAGCGCAGGCCGGGCCGGTTCCTCCCGCGCCGCCACAAGGTCGAGGTCCGATTCGGCGCGCCGATCAGGTCGCGCGACGAGGAGCACCGCCGCGAGGTCATGGACGAGGTGCGCGCCTTCTGGGACCGCAAGGGCCTCCCCGCCGAGGCCGACGGCGCCGCAAAGACCCCTGCTCACGACGTCCTTGTGATGCACCGCGCGCTGCACGAGTACGAGGCGCGCGAGCGCTCCACCTCCGCCGCCTGATTGACCCGCGGCCTCGGCCGCCTATACGGTCCCCACCGGGGAGAGCCGGCACCCGAGTGGAGGAGCGACGATGAAGAAGCTCATCAACGAGCCCGATGCCGTGGTTCGCGAGGCCCTGGAGGGCATCGAGGCGGCGCACAGCGATCTCGTGCGAGTGATCTACGAACCCGCGGTGATCGTGCGCGCCGACGCGCCGGTCCAGGGGAAGGTCGGGATCATCTCGGGCGGCGGCTCCGGCCATGAGCCGATGCACGGAGGATTCGTAGGGCGCGGCATGCTCGACGCCGCCTGCCCCGGCGAGGTCTTCACGTCGCCGACGCCCGATCAGATGCTCGAGGCCACCAAGGCCGTCGACGGCGGCGCGGGCGTCCTTCACATCGTCAAGAACTACACCGGCGACGTGCTCAACTTCGAGATGGCCGCCGACCTGGCCAAGGGCGAGGGCATCGAGGTCGAAGCGGTCGTCACCAACGACGACGTGGCCGTGCAGGACAGCCTCTACACCGCCGGCCGGCGGGGGGTCGGCATCACGGTGATCGCGGAGAAGATCTGCGGCGCCGCGGCCGAGGAGGGCAAGTCGCTGGCCGAGGTCGCCGAGCTCTGCCGCACGGTGAACGGCCAGGGCCGCAGCATGGGCATGGCGCTCACCCCGTGCGTGACCCCGGGCTCCGGGGAGCCGAGCTTCGAGCTCGCCGACGACGAGATGGAGATCGGCATCGGCATCCACGGGGAGCCGGGGCGCTACCGCGAGAAGCTGGTGCCGGCCTCCGACGTGGTGGAGCGGCTGGCGACCGCGATCGTCGAGGACCTGCCGTACGAGTCCGGCGACCGCGTGCTCGCGTTCGTCAACGGGATGGGCGGCACGCCGCTGATCGAGCTCTACATCGTGTACCGGGAGCTCAATCGCTTCCTGCAGGACCGCGGCATCACCATCGAGCGGCGGCTGATCGGCAACTACATCACCTCGCTGGAGATGGCCGGTTGCTCGATCACGCTGCTCAAGCTCGATGACGAGCTGACGCGGCTGTGGGACGCGCCCGCCGACACGCCCGGGCTGCGCGTCTGCTGAGGCCGCGGCCGTGAGCATCAGCGCCTCCGACGTCCGCGGCTGGATCGCCCGCTACGCCGATGACGTGGCCGAGCACCGGGCCGAGCTGGTCAAGCTCGACACGGCGATCGGCGACGGCGACCACGGGACCAACATGGACCGCGGCATGCGCAAGGCGGTCGAGAAGCTCGACGGCCTCGAGGGCGGCGACATCGCCGCCCTCCTGAAGGCGGTCGGCATGGCCCTCGTGTCGAGCGTCGGAGGGGCTGCCGGGCCGCTGTACGGGACGCTGTTCCTCCAGATGGGGACGGCCAGCACCGGCCGCGAGGAGCTCGACCTCGCCGGCTGGGCCAACGCGCTGGAAGCCGGCGTCACGGGGGTCCAGGCGCGCGGCAAGGCCGAGCCGGGCGACAAGACGATGGTCGACGCGCTGCTGCCAGCGGTGGCGGCACTGCGCGAGGCGGAGCAGGACGGCGCGGCGCTCGACGATGCGCTGCGCCGCTCCGCCGACGCGGCCGAGGAGGGCATGCGGGCGACGATCCCGCTCGAGGCCCGCAAGGGGCGCGCGAGTTATCTCGGGCCTCGCAGCATCGGGCACCAGGACCCCGGCGCCACGTCCAGCCATCTACTGCTGAGCGCCGCGTCAGCGGCGTTCGGCGGCGTTGAGTAGTGTCCCGCACAGTCGGGGTCAACTGCATGGAGGAGGAGGGAAGCTCTTGAGCATCTTCGGCGCAGAGGTGATCGGTACCGGTCTCCTGATCCTGCTGGGCGACGGCGTGGTGGCGGCGGTGCTGCTGAACCACTCCAAGGCGCAGAACGGGGGCTGGATCGTCATCACGTGGGGTTGGGCGATGGCCGTGATGGTGGCCGTGTTCGCGGTCGGCCAGTTCAGCGGCGCGCATCTCAATCCGGCGATCACGATCGGGTTCGCCCTCGAGGGCCGGACCGAGTGGGGTGATGTCCCCGAGTACCTAGCCGGGGAGTTCGTCGGCGCGTTCATCGGCGCGACGCTCGTCTGGCTGTCGTATCTCAGCCACTGGCGGGAGACCGAAGATCCCGGACTCAAGCTGGCCGTCTTCTGCACGGCCCCGGCGATCCGCAACCCGGTCGCGAACATCATCACCGAGGTCGTCGGGACGTTCGTGCTGGTCTTCGGCGTCATGGCGTTCTTCGCCGACGAGGCGACGGCGGCCACCGGACTGGGCGGCCTGCTGGTCGGCCTGCTGGTGCTCGGGATCGGCCTTTCGCTGGGCGGGCCGACCGGCTATGCGATCAACCCGGCACGTGACCTAGGGCCGCGCATCATGCACGCCATCCTGCCGATTCCCGGCAAGGGCGGCTCGGACTGGGGCTACTCCTGGGTGCCGGTCGTGGGGCCGCTGATCGGCTGCGCCCTGGCGGCGGCGGCGTTCTCGGCCTTCTACCCGGGCTGAGCGGCGAGTATCTCGAGACCGAGGAGGAGCTTAATGGCGAAGTACGCGGCAGCGATCGACCAGGGCACCACCAGCACGCGATGCATGATCTTCGACCACGGCGGCCAGGTCGTCAGCGTCGCGCAGAAGGAGCACGAGCAGATCTATCCGAAGCCTGGCTGGGTCGAGCACGACGCGAAGGAGGTCTGGGCCCGCACCCAGGAGGTCGTCGACGAGGCGATGTCCTCGGCCGGAGCGAGCGGAGGCGACATCTCCGGGGTGGGCATCACGAACCAGCGCGAGACGGCGGTGGTGTGGGACCGCACCACCGGCGAACCGGTCCACAACGCGATCGTGTGGCAGGACACCCGCACCGATCGCCTGGTCGACGAGTTCTCGCGCGACGGGGGCCAGGCGCGCTTCCAGGAGAAGGTCGGCCTCCCGCTCGCGACGTACTTCTCCGGGCCGAAGATCCGCTGGATCCTCGACAACGTCGACGGCACTGCCGAGAAGGCCGAGTCCGGCGACCTGCTGTTCGGCAACATGGACACCTGGGTGATCTGGAACCTCACCGGCGGAACCGACGGCGGTCTGCACATCACGGACGTGACGAACGCCAGCCGCACGATGCTGATGGACCTCAAGTCCCTCCAGTGGGATGAGGAGGTCATGGGCGTGATGGGCGTGCCACGCGCGATGCTGCCGGAGATCAAGGCGTCGAGCGAGGTCTACGGCGAGGTGTCGTCGGGCGGCGCCCTTCAGGGCGTCCCGATCGCCGGCGACCTCGGCGACCAGCAGGCGGCGACGTTCGGCCAGACGTGCTTCGCCGTCGGCGAGGCCAAGAACACGTACGGCACGGGCAACTTCCTGCTGCTCAACACGGGCACGGAGCTCGTGCACTCGAAGTCCGGCCTGCTGACGACCGCCGGCTACAAGATCGGCGACCAGCCCGCGATCTACTGCCTCGAGGGCTCGATCGCGATCACCGGCGCGCTCGTGCAGTGGCTGCGCGACAACCTCAAGATGATCAAGGCGGCACCGGAGGTCGAGGAGCTCGCGCGGTCGGTCGACGACAACGGCGGCTGCTACATCGTGCCCGCGTTCTCGGGCCTGTTCGCGCCGTACTGGAAGTCCAACGCCCGCGGTGTCGTCGCGGGCCTGACCCGCTACGTCAACGCCGGCCACATCGCCCGCGCGACGCTGGAGGCGACCGCCTACCAGAGCCGCGAGGTCGTCGAGGCGATGAACGCCGACTCCGGCGTGGACCTCGAGTCGCTGAAGGTCGACGGCGGCATGGTCGGCAACGACCTGCTGATGCAGTTCCAGGCCGACCTGCTCGGCGTGCCGGTGATCCGCCCGAAGGTGCCCGAGACCACGTCGCTCGGCGCCGCCTACGCGGCCGGCCTCGCGACCGGCCTCTGGAGCGAGGTGGAGGACCTGCGCGAGAACTGGGTCGAGGACAAGCGCTGGGAGCCGTCGATGGACTCCGACACCCGCGACGAGTACTACAGGTTCTGGAAGAAGGCCGTGACCCGGACCTTCGACTGGTTCGACGCCGACGAGTCGTGAGACCGACATGAACGCGGGCGAGCTGCCTCCCGACCCCGACCGCAACCTCGCGCTGGAGCTGGTGCGGGCGACGGAGGCAGCCGCCATCGCCGCGGCCCGGTTCATGGGCCGCGGCGACAAGGAGAAGGTCGACCAGGCGGCCGTCGACGCCATGCGGCCCGTCCTCGGCTCGGTGGCGATGGACGGGGTCGTGGTGATCGGCGAGGGCGAGAAGGACGAGGCCCCGATGCTGTTCAACGGCGAGCGCGTGGGCAGCGGCGTGCCGCCGGCCGTCGACGTCGCCGTCGACCCCGTCGACGGCACGACGCTGACCGCGAAGGCGCTGCCCGACGCGCTCGCCGTGCTCGCGCTTTCCGAGCGGGGCACGATGTTCGACCCCGGGCCGTGCGTCTACATGGAGAAGCTGGCGGTGGCCGAGGATCTCGAGGACGTCGTCGACTTCGGGGCCTCGGTGGCCGACAACATCGCCCGGATCGCGCGGGCGAGGGGCAAGCGAGCGACCGACGTGACCGTCGCGATACTCGACCGGCCGCGGCACCGCGACCTCGTCGCCGAGGTGCTCGGGACCGGCGCCAGGATCAAGTTCATGCTCGACGGCGACGTCGCCGGCGCCATCCTGGCCGCCGACGAGGAGTCGTCGGTCGACCTCCTGGTCGGCGTCGGCGGGACGCCCGAGGGCGTGATCGCCGCCTGCGCGCTCAAGTGCCTCGACGGCGCGCTGTTCGGGCGCCTGTACCCGCGCGACGAGAGCGAGCGCACCGCCGCGCTCGAACAGGGATACGACCTCGAGAAGGTGCTCACGATCGACGATCTGGTGTCGGGCGAGGACGTGTTCTTCGCAGCCACCGGGGTCACGAACGGCGAGCTGCTGCGAGGCGTGCGCTACGGCCCGCGGCGCGTGCTCACGCAGTCGCTGTCGATGCGCTCGCGCTCGGGAGCGGTGCGGGTGATCGACGGGCGTCATCACACGACGCGCTCGAACCTGATCCGCACGCCCGCCGGACTGCCCGGGCAATAGCATCTCCGACGTGCCCCAGCTGCAGACCGACGTCCTCGTGATCGGTGGCGGCGCCACCGGCGCAGGCGTCGCGTGGGACGCCGCGCTGCGGGGCTTCGACACCGTGCTGGTCGAGCGTCGCGACCTCGCCGAGGGGACGAGCGGGCGCTTCCACGGCCTGCTGCACTCGGGCGGCCGCTACGTCGTCAAGGACTCCATCGCAGCCGAGGAGTGCGTGGTCGAGAACGAGATCCTGCGGCGCGTGATCCCGGACTGCATCGAGGACACCGGCGGGCTGTTCGTGACGACGCCGGACGACGACCCCGCCTACGGGGATCAGTTCCTCGATGGCTGCCGCGCCGCCAAGCTGCCGACGGAGGAGATCGACGTCGCCGAGGCGCTGCGCCGAGAGCCCCGCCTCAACCCCGCGATCCGGCGGGCGTTCACGGTGCCGGACGCGGCGATCGACCCGTGGAAGACCGTCTGGTCGCTCGCCCGCGGGGCGGCGGCCCACGGCGCGCGGATCCTCACCTACCACCGCGTGGTGGACCTGCACACGAACGACGGTGCGGTGACCGGCGCCCGCCTGCGCAACGAGCTCACCGGCGAGGAGCTCGACATCGAGGCCGGCTTCACGCTCAACGCCTCCGGGGCCTGGGCGGCCCAGATCCTCCACATGGCCGGCATCGAGGACGTGGGCGTGGTGCCGGGCAAGGGGATCATGATCGCCATGAACCACCGGCTCGTGAACACGGTGATCAACCGCTGCACGATGCCGGCCGACGGCGACATCCTCGTACCGGTCCGCACCGTCAGCATCATCGGGACGACCGACATCCATGCCGCCGATCCCGACCAGATCCCGGTCACGCAGGCCGAGGTCGACCAGATGCTCGACGACGGCGAGCGCCTGGTCCCGGGCTTCCGCCAGGCCCGCGCGCTGCGGGTGTGGGCCGGCGTCAGGCCGCTGTTCCAGGACGCACGAGCGGGCGCGGTGACCGACACCCGCGACGTCAGCCGCGCGCACGCGGTGGTCGACCACCGAGCGCGCGACGGCGTCGACGGCCTGCTGACGATGTCGGGCGGCAAGCTGACGACGCTGCGCCTGATGGCGCAGGACCTGGTCGACGCGATGTGCGCCCAGCTCGGGACCGAGCGGCCGTGCCGGACGGCGGAGGAGCGGCCGCCCGGAAACGAGGACGCCGAGCCCTACCACATCGGCTCGCGCCTGCGCCGGCGCGAGGAGACGCTGCAGGAGGAGCAGCTGATCTGCGAGTGCGAGCTGATCGGCCGCAGCAGGCTCGAGCGTGCCATGCGCGAGCGCGGCACGACCAACCTCGACGACATCCGGCGCAAGCTCCGCCTCGGCATGGGGCCGTGTCAGGGCGGCTTCTGCATCTACCGCGCCACCGGGATCCTGCACACGACCGACCGCCTCGACGGCGCGGAGGCGAGCGGCGCACTGCTCGGCTTCCTCCAGGAGCGCTGGAAGGGCATGTGGCCGATCCTGTATGGCGACCAGCTGCGCCAGGCGCGACTCGACGACTGGATCTTCCAGGGGCTGCTCGACGTCGAGCACCTGCCCGCCGAGCGAGGCGTAGCCGGCGGCGAGCGAAGCGAGACAGGAGTGCCGTCATGAGCCACCACGACGTCGTCGTCGTCGGCACGGGCCTGGCCGGCCTGACGGCCGCGCTCCGGCTCGCCGAGTCGGGCGCGCGGGTGCTCGTCGTGGCCAAGGGCGTGGGCGCGACGCATCTGAGCCCCGGGACGATCGACGTGCTCGGGTACGCGCCGGAGCGGGTCGACCGTCCGGCCGAGGCGATCGGCGCGCTGCTCGAGGCGCATCCGGGCCATCCTTACGGGCACGTGGGGGCCGAGGGCGTCGCCACGGCGGTCGCGTGGTTCAAGGACCGCGTCGCGGGCGGTTCGCTCGCGCCGTACGCCTACGTCGGCGGGGTCGAGGAGAACCTGCTCCTCCCCACCGCGGTCGGCGTCCCGCGCCCCTCGGCCGTGGTGCCGGAGACCATGGCGAACGGCGACCTGCGGCGCGACGAGCCGGTGTGCGTGGTCGGCTTCCGCGCGCTGAAGGACTTCCACGCGGCGCTGCTGGCCGACAACCTCAGGCGATCCGGGCTGGACGTCGAGGCTCGGGCCGTCGAGCTCGAGCTGTCCCCCGAGGACCGGGCCGACGTCAACGCGCTCGGGTTCGCGCGCGCGTTCGACGACGAGGCGTTCCGCAACGCGGTCGTGGCGCAGGTGGCGGACCGCCTGCGAGCCGACGAGCGCGCGGCCTTCCCCGCGGTGCTCGGGATCGCCGACCCGCACGGCGTCTGGACGGCGATCGAGCACGGGCTCGGCCGCCCCGCCTTCGAGGTGCCGACGCTGCCACCGTCGGTTCCCGGCATGCGGCTGTTCGCGATCCTGCGCGCGGCGCTGCGGCGCGCCGGCGGGTCCGTGGTGCTCAACAACGTGGTGACCGGCGCCGAGCAGGCCGGCGGTCGCGTGACCGCGCTGCGCACGAGGATCGGGCTGCGGGACGAGCGCCGCGGCGCGGACTGGGTGGTGCTGGCCACCGGCGGGGTCGCCGCCGGCGGCGTCGCGCTCGACTCGAGCTGGACGGCGCGGGAGACGGCGCTGGGGCTGCCGGTCAGCGGCGCCCCGGGCCCCGGGCATGAGCGCTTCCGGCCCGGCTACTTCGACGACCATCCGATGGGCCGTGCCGGCGTTGCCGTGGACCGCGAGCTGCGGCCCATCGATGCCACCGGCGAGCGCGCCTTCGAGAACGTCGTGGTGGCGGGAGCCACGCTGGGCGGGGCCGAGCCGTGGCGCGAGAAGTCCGGCGACGGGCTGAGCCTCGCGACCGGCTACCGGGCCGCCGACGTCGTGCTCGCCGCATCCAAGCCCGCGGCCGCGGCGAGGAGCTGATCGGCATGGCGCTGCACGAAGGCGACGACGTCCTCGGCCCGCTGCTGATGCGCGACTCGCTCGACCACTGCGTCAAGTGCACGATCTGCGAGACCTACTGTCCGGTCTCCAACGTCACGCCGCTGTTCGGGGGCCCCAAGTACAGCGGCCCGCAGGCCGAGCGCTTCCGGGTCGACGACGAGCCGTCCCCCGACTCGTCCGTGAACTACTGCTCCGGCTGCGGCATCTGCACGCAGGTGTGCCCGCAGGGCGTCCACATCGCCGAGATCAACACCCAAGCCAAGGCCAAGTACGGCGAGACCCACGGCGTCCCCGTGCGCGACCGCATCCTCGCCCGGCCGACGCTCGCCGGCCGACTCGGCACGCCCGCGGCTCCGCTCGCGAACTGGACACTGCGCACCCGGCTGCTGCGGCTGGCGATCGAGCGGGTCATCGGCATCCATCACGAGGCGCCGATGCCGAAGTTCGCCGGCCGGACGTTCCAGCGCTGGGCACGGCGGCACGTGTCGCCGCGTGCGGACCGCCGCGTCGCCTTCTTCCACGGCTGCGGGACCAACTACTACGAGCCGCGGCTGGGCGAGATGACCGTCGCGCTGCTCGAGCACAACGGCATCGCCGTCGACGTCCCCAAGCAGGACTGCTGCGGCCTGCCGCTCCAGTCGAACGGGCTGTTCGACGACGCGCGCGGCTACGTCCACCGGCTGGCCGAGCGGCTGGCGCCGTTCGCGCGCGAGGGCGTCGACATCGTGGGGCCGTCGACCAGCTGCACGCTGATGCTCAAGCGCGAGGCGCTCGAGATCCTCGGCATGGAGGACGACCCGGATCTGCGCGCCGTCTCCGGGCGCGTGTTCGACATCTGCGAGTACCTGCTCGCCATGCACGAGCGGGGCGAGCTGAAGACCGACTTCCAGCCGGTGCCGGAGACTGTCGTCTACCACGCCCCGTGTCAGCAGCAGGGCCATGGCGTGGGCAAGCCGGCGCTCGACCTGATGGCGCTGGTGCCGGAGCTGCGCGTGATCGAGAGCGAGGCCAACTGCTGCGGGGTCGCCGGGACGTACGGGCTCAAGCGCGAGAAGCACGACATCGCGATGAAGGTCGGCGCCGGGCTGTTCGAGCAGATCGCCGAGACCGCTCCCGACCGCGCCGTCTGCGACTCGGAGACGTGCCGCTGGCAGATCGAGCACGCGACGCGCGTGTCGACGGTGCATCCGGTCGAGGTGCTCCACCGCGCGTCGGGCCTCGCCTGAGCGCCCCGTGGTCTCCCTCGTGATCGTCAGCCACAGCGCGGCGCTGGCGGACGGTGTCGCCGAGCTCGCGCGCGAGATGGCGGGCGAGGACGTGGCGATCGAGGCGGCGGGCGGTATGGAGGACGGAGCGATCGGCACCGACGCCGAGCGGGTGCGGGCAGCGGTCGAGCGTGCCCGCTCCCCCGAGGGCGTCCTGGTGCTCATGGACCTCGGAAGTGCGCTTATGAGCGCGGAGATGGCGACCGAGATGCTCGAGCCGGACGGCGGGCCGGTCGTCCTGTGCGGCGCGCCGCTCGTCGAGGGCGCCGTGGCGGCTGCGGCGCGGGCGCGGACGGGCGCGTCGCTCGACGAGGTGGCGCGCGAGGCGCGCGGGGCGCTCCAGATGAAGACCGCGCAGCTCGGCGAGGAGGCGCCAGACGCTCCGGCCCCGGAAGCCCCCGCCGCCGCGGACGACGCCGAGACGCTCGAGCTGAGCCTGCAGGTCACGCCCCGGCTCGGGCTGCATGCGCGGCCGGCGGCGCGCTTCGTGGCGACGGTCGGCGACTTCGACGCCCGCGTCGAGGTGCGCAACGCCACCCGGTCGACCGGGCCCGCCGACGGCCGCAGCCTGACGGCTCTGGCCGTCCTCGGCGTGCGCCAGGGCGACCAGATCGTCGTCCGCGCCCAGGGCGAGCAGGCCGCCGCGGCGCTCGACGCGCTGCGCGCGCTGGCGGCCGCGAACTTCGGCGACGAGCCGGACGACGGCACGGCCGCCGACGATCGCCCGGAACCGGCCGAGGCGCCGGCCGCCGGCGCGCCTCCCGCATCGGGCACGCAGCTGCCGGGCGTGGCCGCCTCGGGCGGCATCGCGATCGGCCCGGCCCGCTGGCTGCACACGCCGGAGCCCGCGGTCGACGACGAGCAGCCCGGCTCGCCGGCGGAGGAGCGCGCGCGGCTCGACGCCGCCCGCGCCGCGGCCCGCCAGGACCTCGAGACGGCGCGGGCCGACGTGCTCCGGCGCGGCGCGGTCGCGGAGGCCGAGATCTTCACCGCCCACGCGCTGCTCCTCGACGATGCGGCGGTCACCGGGCCGGCGCTGCGGCTGATCGAGGACGGCGCCGGCGCCGGGCGCGCCTGGCGCGCTGCCGCGCAGGAGGCGGCGGACGCGTTCCGCGCGCTCGACGACCCGTACCTGCGGGAGCGCGCCGTGGACGTCGAGGACGTCGGCCGGCGGGTGCTGGCGCGACTCGCCGGCACGGAGGCCGCGGCGGCGCCGCTCGACGCCGGCATCGTGCTCGCACCCGAGCTGACCCCCGGCGAGGCCGTCGGCCTCGACCCCGCTCACGCCTGGGGCGTCGCCACCGCGCGCGGCGGCGCGACCGGGCACGCGGCCATCCTCTCGCGCGCGCTCGGCATCCCGGCCGTCGTCGGAGCCGGCGGCGGCCTGCTGGGGATTCCCGAGGGCACCCCGCTCGTTCTCGACGGCGACGCAGGCATCCTGGAGGTCGACCCAGGCGAGGACGTTATCGCTCGCTACGAGGCGCGCCGCGAGGCGGCCGCCGAGGCTCGCCGCGCCCTCCTCGCCGGCGCAGCGGAGCCGGGCGCCCTGCGCGACGGCCGGCGCGTGGAGGTCTTCGCGAACGTCGGCAGCGCCGCCGACGTTCACCACGCCGTCGAACAGGGCGCCGAGGGCGTCGGCCTGCTGCGGACCGAGTTCCTCTTCCTCGACCGGGACACGCCGCCCTCGGAGGACGAGCAGGTCGAGGTGCTGCGCGAGATCGCGGACGCGCTCGACGGCCGGTCGCTGATCGTGCGGACGCTCGACGCGGGCGCCGACAAGCCGCTGCCGTTCCTCTTGCAAGAGCCGGAGGACAACCCGTTCCTCGGGCGCCGCGGCATCCGGCTCTCCCTCGCCGAGCCCGAGTTGCTGCGGACGCAGCTGCGCGCCGTCCTCCGGGTCGCCGCCGAGCGGCCGCTGAAGGTGATGTTCCCGATGGTCGCGACGCTCGAGGAGGTGCGGGCGGCGCGGGCGGTGCTCGAGCAGGCACGCGCCGACCTCGGCAGCGACGCAGAGCTCGACGTCGGCGTGATGGTCGAGGTGCCGGCACTCGCCCTCCAGGCCCAGCTGATCGCCCCCGAGGTCGACTTCTTCTCGATCGGGACCAACGACCTGGCGCAGTACACGATGGCCGCCGAGCGCGGCAACGCGGCGCTCGCCGGGCTGCTCGACGACTCGCTGGCCCCCGTGCTGGCGTTGATCGCGAACGTGACAGCCGCCGCGGAGGCCCACGGGCGCTGGGTCGGCGTGTGCGGTGAGCTGGCCGGCGAGCCCGAGGCCGCCGTGCTGCTCTCCGGGCTCGGCGTGCGCGAGCTGAGCATGTCCGCGAGCCGGATCCCGGCCGTGAAGGCCGCGCTGCGCGAGGTCGACTTCGAGACCGCGGCCGAGCGTGCCCGCCGCGCGCTCCCGGCGCGCTAGCATCGGCGCGCCTCGTGGGGACCCCGACCGAGACCTGGGACGGCTTGCGCTCCGCCCGATTGATCGCCGCCGGAACCGCTATGCGGATCGTGCTCACCCCGGTCGTCATGGGGCTGGTGCTCGCCGGCGACGGCGGCGACGAGACCGGGGACGCCGCAATCGTGGCGTGTGTGCTGTTCTGCGTGGCGGCAGCGACGGACTGGCTGGACGGGCGGCTCGCGCGCCGATGGGACGTCACCAGCAAGCTCGGCTCGTTCCTCGACACGACGGCGGACAAGCTGCTCGTCTCGGGCGTGCTGATCGCGCTGCTCGCCGCCGAGCGGGCGTCGCCGTGGGTGGTCGGGCTCGTCATCGGTCGCGAGCTGGTCCTGATGGGGCTGCGCGGCCTGATCGCCTCCGAGGGCGAGGTGATGGCGCCGTCGATGCTGGGCAAGCTCAAGACCGGCGTGCAGTTCCTCGCGATCGCGCTCGCCATCGTGCGGCCCGGCGACCCGGTCGGCGGCCTCTACGTCGATGAGTGGGCGATGCTGGCGGCCGCGGTCATCACCGTGTGGTCCGCCGTCGATTACCTGGTGCGCGCGCTGCCGGCGCTGATGCGCGAAGAGCGCGCGACATGAGCCGGGTCTTCGTCACCGGCGGCAGCGGGTTCGTCGGCGGCGCGCTCCTCGCGCGCCTGCTCGAGCGCGGCGACGAGGTGGTCGCCCTGGCGCGCTCCGACGAGGCCGAGCAAGCGCTGACCGCGTGCGGCGCCCGCACGGTCCGCGGCGACGTGCTCGACGAGGACGCCATGGCGGCCGGCATGGACGGCTGCGCGCTCCTCTTCCACGTGGCGGGGATCAACACGATGTGCCCGTCAGATCCGGCGGCGCTGTTCCATGTCAATGTGCGAGGCGCCGAGGCGGCGGTCAGGGCGGCGGCCAGCGCCGGCGTACCGCGGGTCGTCCTCACGTCGTCGGCGGCATCGCTGGGCGAGGCGGGCGGGACGGTAGGGCGCGAGGACTCCCCGCACCGGGGCAGCTTCCTGTCGGTATACGAGCGCTCCAAGCACGAGGGCGAGGTCGCCGCGTTCGCGGCCGCCCGCCGCGCGGGCGTGGACCTCGTCTCGATCAACCCGTCATCGGTCCAGGGCCCGGGCCGGGCCGGAGGCACCGGGAAGATCCTGATCGCCTACCTGAACGGACGGCTGCGGGCGTTCGTCGACACCAACATCAGCATCGTCGACATCGCCGACTGCGTGGAGGGCCACATCGTCGGCGCCGAGCGCGGCCGCCCGGGCGAGCGGTACGTCCTCAACGGCGCCACGCTCACCTCCCGCGAAGCGCTCGAGATCGTCTCCGAGCTGTCGGGCGTCCGTCACGACGTGCGCATCCTCCCACCACCGGTCGCCCGGGTCGCGGGGACACTGGTCGAGACGGCGTTCCGCATCCGCGGTAAGACGCCGCCGGTCTGCCGCGAGATGGTGCGGACGCTGCTGCACGGCCACCGGTACGACGGATCGCGCGCGGCGCGTGAGCTCGGGCTTGAGTACACCCCGGTGGCGGAGACGTTCCGGCGGACCATCGACTGGGCGGCCACGGAGGGTCTCGTCTCCCGCCCGGGCGGGTAGACGGATGAAAGGAACACCGATTCCGAAACGGAGGACATGAGATGGATCACCACGACGACCCGCGCACGGCCGAAGACGCCGCCGCCGAGAAGCTCGAACGAGAGCACCCTGCACGCCCCGAGCAGGGGGACGACGACGGCTTCGCCGAAGGCATCGACCACAAGCCCGACGCGCCCGAGGAGAAGCTCGAGCCGAACTACGCGCGCGGCATCGCTGACGAGGACCCGCCTGGGACCGAGCACCAGGGTCGCTTCAGCGAGGGCGCGGAGGAGCTCCCGGACACGCCGGAGAAGGAGATCGAGCGCCGCTTCAGCGAGGGCATCGAGCGCAGCCCCACCAGCGAGTAACGCGCGCGCCGGACCGGAGAGCCGCTCGTCGACCACGCCGAGCTCGCACGATTGCTGCTCGACTAGCGAGCCGTCGCCGGCCTGCCACGGAGCGCCGGACGCAGCACCTGCTCGACGAGGCGCTCCGCGTCGGCGGCCGCGGAGGCGAGGATCGCCGAGCGGCGCTCGAGCTGACCGACGACCGTGGTGCCCGCGGGCGGACGGACTCCGAGGACGTGCGGCGGCCCGGCTGCGACGTCGAGCGAGCGTCTGGCGATGTCCTGCACGACGCGCTCGTAGCACGCGATTCGCTCGCGGTAGAGCGTGACGAGCGCCGGATTCAGCTGCCGGAGATGGCGCTCGATCAGCCGGTCTCCGATGCGTGAGGCGCTCTTTCGCGGCACGCCATGCGGCCGGGTCTGCAGCGCGAGCAGGTGCGTCGCGCCGGCCGCGAGGGCCTCGGCGACGGGGATCGGCGACCCGAGCCCGCCGTCGAGATAGCGGCGCCCGCCGATCTCGATGGGGGCCCCGCCCGCCCATGGCATGCGGCTCGACGCCAGCAGGGCGTCCCAGAGCTCGCGCTTCGTCCGCATGCCCGAGAAGACGGCCGGCAGCGCGGTCTCGACCCCGACGGCGACGCAGTGCAACGCCACCGGGCTGGCCACCGCGCGATCGTGCCGGGCCGCGTCGAGTCCGGTGGAGGCATAGTTGAGGACGTAGTTGACGTCGATCACCGGCCGGCCGCGCAGCACGCGGGCGGGATTCACGAACGAGCGAGACGCCAGCGGCCCGTGATACGTGGCGGCGCCCTCACGGGCCACACCGGCGATGAAGGCCGCACCGTTGATCGCGCCCGCCGACGCACCGACCACGAGGTCGAAGCAGGTCGTGAGCCCCAGCCGCTCGAGCGCAGCGGTCATGCCGGCCGAGACGACCCCGCGCATGCCGCCGCCCTCGATCACGAGCGCGACACGATGCGGATCGCTCCGTGCGCCGGGCGCCGATCCGCTCTCGGCCCGTTCGCGGAGCACCTCCACCACCGGGTGCGGGATCTCGGGCAGTGTGAAGGCGTCGCTGTGCATGCGTTCGAGCTGCGGACGATCCTAGCCGCTCGGCGCGACGCCGACCGGCGGAGGTCAGGTCGGAAGTCCGGCAGCGGGCGACGCCAGCCGCGCCAGCACCGGCGCGAACTGCTGGGCCACGACTCGCGCCCGGTCGACCTCCGCGTTGCTGAAGGCCTGCGGGTATATGCGGTAGACCTCGACGAGCGCCTGCCGCGCGCCCGCGACGCGGATCGGCACCATCATCAGGGCGCCATAGCCGAGCCGCACCAGCTCCTCGACCTCCGCCGGGTCGCTGTGCGTGTCGCCGACGACGATCTGGCCGGGAGTGTGGCTCTCCAGCAGCCGGACGGTGGCCGGGTACTGCGAGAGCTCCCACCGCTCGCCGGGCGTGTCCTGGTTGTCCGACAGCAGCTCGAGGCAGCCGTCCACGACCCACATCAGCGAGACGTCCTCGGCGCCCAGCAGCCTCGCGGCGCGGCGGCCGGCGTCGATCAGCCCGTCGACGTCCTGGACGTCCGTGAGGTGGTCGCCGAGCTCCGCGAGCGCGCGCGTCCAGCCTCCACCGTCCCGCATCGTCGAGGTCGGGAGGCGGACGCCTTCGCGCAGCGTGGCGGTGGCGGCCACGCCCGCGCTGAGCGTCGCCCACGGATCGGCGGGGCGCCCGAGCGCGTAGCCCTGCGCATAGGTGGCGTCGAGGTCAGAGAGCGCGTGCAGGTCGGCGAGATCCTCCACACCCTCCCCGCAGACCGCCGCCCCCGTCGTCCCCGCGAAGGAGACGAGCGCCTCGAGCAGCGCGTAGCGCGACGGGTCGGCGTGGGCCCCGTGGACGAGCGAGCGGTCGATCTTGAGGATGTCGGGGGCGACCCGGATGAGCTGCTGGAGTCCCGCGTAGCCGGCGCCGGCGTCGTCGAGCGCGACCCGCGCGCCGCGGGCCCGCAGCTCGGCGAGACGAGTCTCCAGCATCTCCTCGGCGGAGAACAGCTCGTGCTCGGTGAGCTCGATGACGACGTTCGAGAGGTCCTCGGGCAGCGCGTCCTGGACGGGCGGGGCGAGCAGTCCCGTCGGGCTCACATTGAGCGCCAGGAAGGTGCCGATGGGGCGATCGGCCACCGCCAGTGCGGCGCGCAGGGCGAGCGCCTCGAGCTCCGCCCCGAGGCCGCAGCGGTGCGCCTGCGCGAACCACTGGTCGGGCCGGCGCACGGGGTGGGCGTCGATCCGGGCGAGCGCCTCGTAGCCGCAGACCCGGCCCGTGGCCAGCTCGAGCACGGGCTGGAAGACAGGGCGGATCGCCGCTTCGCCGCGGCGCAGGATCGTCTCCACCTCGGTGCGCTCGTCGGCCCGCGACGGCCGGGCCTCGAGGTTCACGGCGTAGCGGCGGGTCTGGCGGCGGCCGGCGTGCTTGGCGGCGTAGAGCGCGGCATCGGCCCGAGCGAGCAGGTCAGCCGCCTCGCGCGCGTCCTCGGGGAACGTCGCCACCCCGGCCGAGGCCTCGAGCCGCGTGCGGCCGACGGCCACCTCCCCGAGCGCCGCGCGGGCGCGCTCGGCGGCGTCCAGCGCGGGCTCCCCGGCCACGCCGGGCAGCACGAGCACGAACTCCTCCCCGCCCAGGCGGCCGACGGCGTCGCCGGGGCGCGTGACCGAGGTCAGCTTGGCCGCGGCGGCGGCCAGCGCGCGATCGCCCTCCGCGTGGCCCTGCGTGTCGTTGATCCGCTTGAAGTGGTCGAGGTCGAGCACGACGACGCTGAGCGGGCGCCCGGCCGCGGCCGCGGCGTCGATCTCGCGCCGCAGGCGCTCCTGCGAGCCGCGGTGGTTGAGGAGGCCCGTGAGGCCGTCGGTCGCCGCCTGCGCACGCAGGTGCTCGCGCTGGCGCGCCGCCTCGTAGGAGAGCGCCGCCATCGTCGCGAACCGCTCGACGAGCGCGACCTCCTCCTCGGTGAAGGCGCGGTCGGCGCCCGTGCGGTACACGTTCAGCGTGCCGACGACGCGGTCGTGGGCCAAGAGCGGCACGCACACGAACGCCTCGTCGTCGTCGGCCGTCCCCGGCACCACGGTGCTGATGTCGTCGAAGCGCGAGTTCGGGACGTTGCGCGTCCGGCGGTTGCGGACGACCCAGCCGGTCGTTCCGTGCTCGATCGACAGCGCCTCCCCCATGATCTCCTGCACCCAGGCGCCGAGCGCGAACACCGGCCGCAGGCCGGTGCCGGCGGCGTCGACCTCGTAGACCGTCAGGTCGTCATAGGGCAGGAGCGCCCGCAGGTGATGCGCGATCCGGCCGAGGGTGTCCTCCAGCGAATCGGCGGCCAGGATCCCCGCCGCTGCGTCGATCAACGCATCGAGCGCGCTCCCGCCTGCCTCCGCCTGTATGGCCACCGTTTCGGTATCGACCCGGCAACGCGCCCACTTGACCCGCCGGGCGGCGGATATGGAGCCCTACCGGCGGCGCAGCTCCGCGCGCAGCGTGTGGTACGACGCGCGCGGCTTGCCGGAGGCGGAGAAGAACGCCGAGTCCCAGCGATTCTTCGTGTGGTGGCGCCACTGGTAGAAGTAGAGCCGCCGGATCCGCTTGTTCGCGCGCACGATGCTGAACAGGTTGCGCGTGGCCTGCGCCTGGGCCGCCTCGCCGCCGCGCAGGCGGATGCCGCCGGTCTCGGTGAGCCAGAGGGGCCCGCGGACCATGCGCAGGAACAGCCGCGTCGAGCCGATCAGGCGGTGTGCGTCGCGGTAGTTGTGCAGCCCCCAGACCTTCGGGCGGCGCACGTGGCGCTTGTAGACCGACAGCCACGACGCCATGTTCGGGTTGTCGTTGATGTCGCCGGCGACGATCGTGCACGACGGGCAGGCCTTGCGCAGCGCGTTGTGGTACTTGGCGGCGAGCGCCGGCTTGCGCGAGAACGGCTGGGCCGGCACGTTCGGCTCGTTCCACGGCGAGAAGTCACGGACGTCGGGGTAGCGCGCGCGCAGCAGCTTGAAGCTCTTCACGTACGACGCCAGCGACGGCACCTTGTACTTCCCGCTGCGTCGCCAGTTGCGGTTGAAGACGATCATCGGGCGGAGGCCGGCGGCGCGGACGGAGGCCATCCACACGTCCGCCTCGTGGATCATCCACGGCTCCTTGTACCAGTCCCACGCGATCACGTAGCGAGCGGTCTGGAGCTTGAGCGCCCGCAGCTTGGAGTCCTCATAGGACTTGGCTTGCTGGTCGCCGACTCCGAAGAGGACCTTCGCGGGAGCGGCGGCGGGGGCGATCAGGCAGATCAGCAGGACACTGGCGAGAGCAAGGACTGGACGCATGTATGAGGTATCGGCTTGTTGGGTCAGGAAATTGAGGCAGTGCGGAAGAGCCCGCCCCCGGACTCGAACCGGGACTTTCCGAATTACAAGTTCGGGGCTCTACCAATTGAGCTAGGCGGGCACGACGCAGCGCGACGAACCGAGCACAGAGCATATGAACACGCTCAGCTGGATTTCGTTTCGGACTGCGGTGGATCGGGCACGCGCACCCACCGCACGATCTGGCTGTCCTCGATCACGAAGGCGGTATTGGCGAGGTTGCCCACGCCGTCACAGCGGCCGGCTCCGGGCCGCTCGGTCAGCCGGAACGTCGCCACGACGTACGGGCCCTGGCCGCGCTTCGTCCGCACCACCTTGGCGCCGCACGGAAGACCCGCGTTGAACTGGCGCACCGCCCGGCGGTCCGAGAGCGTTCGCAACGGGTTGGTGCCGTCGAAGACGAAGGCCGGGAGCGCGAAGAACGCCGACGCCTTGCCCACCCTGCCGGCCCGCAGCGCGTCTGCCCAGCCGCGGATGACGCCGACCTCACGCGCACTCGGCTTGTCAGGCGTGGCGGGCTCGCGCACCACTGGCCCGGCGCTCCCCGGCGTGCGCAGATCGAAGCGATCGGCGTCACTCGTACCGCAGCCGACCAACCCGACCGTCAGTGCGATCCACGCGAGCCGGCGCATGCACCGGATGATCGCAGGCGATCAGCGGTCCAACGGGCGGCCGATCGCGAGCGGCGGGATCGAGCGACCCACCACGCCGGCCACCGCGATCAGCGTGATCACGTACGGCAACGCCTGGAACAGCGTGGCGGCCGACTCCGAAAACACGTCCAGTCGCTGGGCGAGCGAGCTGAAGAAGCCGAACAACAGCGCGAAGACGAGCACGCCGCCCGGCATCCACCGCCCGCAGATGAGCACCGCGAGGGCGATGAAGCCTCGTCCGTCCGTCATGTTCTCCCCGAAGGAGCCGATGAAGCCGATCGAGAGGTAGGCGCCGCCGATGGCGGCCAGCACGCCCGAAATGGTCACGGCGGCGTACCGCACCCGCACGGGCGAGACCCCGGCCGTCTGCGCTGCCAGCGGGTTCTCGCCAACGGAGCGCAGCCGCAGCCCGACCGGCGTGCGGAACACGACCACCCAGGTCAGCAGCGCGGTCAGCAGTCCGAGCCAGATCAGGATGTTCATCTGCCCGATGACGTCACCGACGAACGGGATGTCTTCGAGCAGCGGGACGGTCACGTCGGGCGCTCGCGGGATCTCGTCGGGCGTGCCCTGGGTGCCGTAGATGCTCACGTACGCGAAGCCGGTGATGCCGAGCGCGAGGAAGTTCATCGAGAACCCCGACACGATCTGATCGGCGCGAAGGCTGACCGAGAAGAGGGCATGGATGAGCGCCAACAGCCCGCCCGAGGCCATACCGATGAGGAGTCCGACCACCCATGAGCCGCTCACCTCGGCACCCCAGATGCCCCAGAACGCGCCCATCAGCATCATGCCCTCGAGGCCGATGTTGATGACCCCGCTGCGCTCCGAGAACAGCCCGCCGAGCGCAGCGAAGAGCAGCGGCGTCGCGTAGCGGAGCATGGCGGCGAACAGCGCCGACCACACGACGACGCGCTCGAGGTTGGTGACGCCCGACTGGGTCGCCGCGATGCCGCCGGCCAACCCCACCACGGCCGCCGCGAGCGCGCCGGTGGCCAGCCGGCGCTCACCCCCGCGCAGCGCCCACACGCCCGCCGCCGCCGCGGCCAGGGCAAGGACCACGGTGGGGATCGGCGAGCGGATCGTGAGCGGCGGCAGCGCGACGAAGAAGGCGAGGAAGCCCAGCACCACGCCCGCCCAGCCGACGTGGCGCGCCGTCAGCCCGCGCGTCGCCTCTGCATCCTCGGTGGGCGGCCGCCCCCGCAGCGCGACCGTGCTCACGCCGGTGCCTCCGCCGTCGGGGCGGCGCCACCGCGCCGCCGCAGGCGGCTGCGCAGCCGCCACATGTACGTCACGAGCACGTCGGCGCTCACCATCAGGACCACGAGGCCCTGGATGATCCACGTCAGGTTGACCGCCTTGGCCGGCTCGAACACCGTCGGGTCGAGGTTGCGCACCGAGGTGCCGGTGACGAGCGCGCCGAACAGCAGTGCCGAGAACAGCACGCCGACCGCCGTGTTGCGCCCCAGCAGCGCCACCGCGATGCCGAGGAACCCGATCTGTGAGACCTCGATGTCGTTCGTGGCGACCCGGAACTGCCAGCCGAGGACATCGAGCGACCCGGCCAGGCCCGCGAAGAGGCCGCAGATCGCCATCACCAGCACGTAGTTGCGGCCGACCGAGATGCCGGCCGCGCGGGCCGCCTCGGGGTTGAAGCCGACGGCCCGCACCTCGAAGCCCATGCGCGTGCGGTTGAGCAGGACCCAGAACACGAGCAGCGCGGCGAGCGAGACGAAGATGCCGACGTGCAGTCCCTGGAGCTCGGGATCGCCCCAGAACACCGGCAGCTTGGCGTTCTCGGCGATGTCGTTGGACACCGGCACCGACGTCTCCGTGTCGCTCTGCAGCGGCCCGCCGAGCCCGAACAGGTAGATCCCGGTCCAGACCGCGATCCAGTTGAGCATGATCGTGGAGATCACCTCGTTGGCGCCTGTGGTCGCCTTCAGCAGGCCGGCGAGCCCGCCCCACACCGCGCCGGCCACGCACGCCGCGAGCATCGACAGCACGATGTGCGGGACGGCCGCCATGCTCGTGAACTCCGAGCCGACCCAGACGGCGGCGAAGGTGCCGACCAGGTACTGCCCTTGGCCGCCGATGTTGAACAAGCCGCAGCGGAACGCGAAGGCGACCGCCAGGCCGGTGAGGATCAGCGGCGTCGTGACGATCAGCGTCTGCTGCAGGTTGATCTCGGCGACGATGCGGTCCTCCTCGCTCGTCCACGGGAACAGCCAGTTCAGCCCGGTGCCCTTGAAGATGGCCTCGAACGTCTCGATCGGGTTGCCGCCGGTGAAGAGCACGACGAGCGCCGCCACGAAGAACGCGAACAGCACCGTGAGGAACGGCGTGATGACGCCCCCGCCGCGCAGGTAGGTCGACAGGCGGCCGGCGACCGTCTGGGGAGCGGCCTCCGGCTCCGTGCTCATGCGGCCGCCTTGCGTCCGCCGCCCGTCATCGCCACGCCGAAGTCCTCCTCGGACGACGACGGGTCGAGCTCGGCCACGATCTCGCCCTCGTAGATCACGAGCGCCCGGTCGCTGAGCGAGCGGATCTCCTCGAGCTCGAGCGAGACGAGCAGGATCGCGCGGCCGGCGTCGCGCTCCTCGACTAGGCGCCGGTGGACGAACTCGATGGCGCCGACGTCGAGCCCGCGCGTGGGCTGGGCGGCGACGAGCAGCTTCGGGTCGGAAGACAGCTCGCGCGCGATCACGGCCTTCTGCTGGTTGCCGCCCGAGAGCGAGGAGGCGAGCGTGTCGGTCTCGCCGCCGCGGACGTCGTACTCACGCAGCAGCCCGCGCGCACGCTCCGCCAACTTGCGCGGCGACAGCCAGCCGAAGCGGGAGACGCCGGGCCTGCGGTACTCGCGCAGGCCGATGTTCTCCGAGAGGTCGAACTGGAGCACGAGGCCGCGGCGGTGCCGGTCCTCGGCGATGTGGCCGACGCCGGCGTCGAGGATCTCGCGCGTGCTCCTGCCGGCCAGGTCCTCGCCGTCGAGGATCACGTGCCCTGCGGTGGGGTGGCGCAGCCCGACGATCGCCTCGATCAGCTCGCTCTGCCCGTTGGCATCCACGCCGGCGAGGCCGACGATCTCGCCCGCCCGTACCTCGAGGCTGAGGCCGCGCACGGCGGGGAGCCCGCGGTCGTCGTCGACGTGCAGCTCACGCACCTGCAACATCGGCTCGCCCGCCTTGTGGTCGGGCTTCTCGACCCGCAGGAGCACGTCGCGGCCGACCATGAGGCGCGCCAGGCTGCGCTCGGTCGACCCCTCGGTCTCCACCGTGTCGATCTTCTTGCCCCGCCGCAGCACGGTGACGCGGTCGGAGACGTCGAGCACCTCGTTGAGCTTGTGGGAGATGAAGACGATCGACGTCCCCTCCTCCTTGAGCGTCCGCAGGACGCCGAACAGGTCCTGCGACTCCTGCGCGGTCAGGACGGCGGTCGGCTCGTCGAGCACGAGGACCTTCGCGCCTCGGAACAGCGCCCGGAGGATCTCGACGCGCTGCTGGGCGCCGACCCCGAGGTCCTGCACTTTCGCGTCGGGCCGCACCGCGAGCCCGAAGCGCTCGGACAGCTCGCGGGTGCGGGCTGCCGCCGCCTTGTAGTCGAGCAGCGGCCCGCTGTGCGGCTCGGTCCCCAGCACGAGGTTCTCGGCCACGGTCATGACCGGGACGAGCATGAAGTGCTGGTGGACCATGCCGATGCCCAGGCCGATCGCCCGCCGCGCGGAGTCGATCTTCACCGGCTCCCCGTCGAGCCTGATCTCGCCCTCGTCGGGCTGCAGGAGCCCGTAGAGGACGTTCATCAGGGTCGACTTCCCGGCGCCGTTCTCGCCGAGCAGCGCGTGGATCTCGCCGCGCCTCAGCTCGAGGTCGATCGCATCGTTCGCGACCAGCGAGCCGAACCGCTTCGTGATCCCACGCAGCTCGAGCGCGAGGGCGTCGCCGGGAGGCATCGGCCTGGGCTTGTATCCGGCCGAGGTCCTACTTGACCTCGGCCGGGATGTCGGTGATCTCGCCGTCGATGATCTGCTGCCGGATCTCGTCGATCTTGCCTTCGAACTCCTGGCCGTCGGCGCTGATCTTGCCCAGGCCCACGCCCTCGGACTTGAGATCGAAGATCTGGTCCTCGCCGCCCTTGAACGCGTCGTCCTGGACGGCCTTGGCGGTCTCGAACACCGACGTGTCGACGCGCTTCATGGCAGACGTGAGGATGTGCTCGCCCAGGTAGCCCTGGTCGGCGTCGACGCCGATGGCGAGCACGCCCTTCTCCTTTGCCGCGTCGAGCGCGCCGAGCCCGCACTGGCCGGCGACCTGGAACACGACCTGCGCGCCTTCGGCGATGTGGTTGAGCGCGATCTCCTTGCACTTCGCCTGGTCGACGAAGTCCTGCGAGTAGCCGTTGAGCGTCTTGATGCCCTGGGCCGCCTCGGCCGCGGCGGCCTGGTAGCCGGCGATATAGGCGTCGACCGCCGGGAGCTTCTGGCCGCCGACCGAGGACAGCACCTGGTCGCCGCCCTTCTTCTCGACCACCAGCGCCGCGAGGTAGCCCGCGAGGTACCCGGCCTCGTTCTCCTTGAAGAGCAGGCCGCGGACGTTGGCCGGCTTGCTCTTGAGCGCGGCCTGCGAGAAGTCGATGATCGCGAAGTTGGTCTGCGGGAACTTCTTGGCGACGGTGTCGATCGACTCGGCCATCAGGAAGCCCACGCCGATCACGAGGTCGTACTGCTGCTGCGCGAGGCGCGAGAGGTTCGGCACGTAGTCGGCGTTCGACTTCGAGGTCAGGGCCTGGCCCTCGACGCCGAGCTCGGACTTGGCCTTCTCGAGGCCCTCGTTGGCGAGCTGGTTGAACGAGCGGTCGTTGAGGCCGCCGATGTCGGTGACGATGCCGACCTTGATGGCCGGCTTCTCCTCGGTCTGCGAGGACCCCGTTCCGCCGCCGGCGTCATCGTCGTCGTCGCCGCATCCCGCGGCGACGACGCCCAGGATGAGCACGAACGCCGCGAGCAGAATGGCGGCAAGGCTGCGCTTTGGCACTTTCTACATCCTCCAAGATGGGAAAGGGTGCTGAGGCGGCGGCAGCCTATTCGGTCCCGCGGCGACCGTCGAAGTCCAGCCCCGCGAGCGCGGCGTCCTTGACCGCATCCTCCGCAAAACCGGCCTGCACGGCGAGCCGTGTGACATCGATCAGCTGTCCCTCCTCGAAGCCGTGGCACTGGCGTGCGACGGCGTACTCGGTGCCGATACTACAGCCGAAGTAGGGCGGATCGTCGGAGCCGAGCGTGATCCGCACCCCGGCCTCCCGGAGCGCACCCAGGGGATGGTCCTCGTACGTCGGGAAGACCTGGAGCGCCACGTTCGACGACGGGCAGACCTCCAGGACGGTTCCGCGCTCGGCGAGCTCGGCGACGAGCGCCGGATCCTCGACGGCGCGGACCCCATGCGAGATCCGCGTGACCGGAAGCGTGAGGGCCGCGCGGATCGACTCCGGGCCCCCGTGCTCGCCGGCATGGACGGTGCAGCCGAGTCCGGAGCCGGCCGCGATCTCGTACGCGCGCGCGAAACGGTCGGCGGGCCAGGCCGCCTCGTCGCCCACCAGGTTGAAGCCGACGACGTACGGGTGGCGGTCCTCGGCGTGGCGCCTGGCGATCGCCTCCGCGGCCTCCACGCCGAGGTTGCGGACGGCGGCGATCACGATCCGGGCCTCGATGCCGTGCGCATCGCGGGCGTCGTCGATGCCCTGAGCGATGCCCGCGTAGTGCTCGGCATCGCTCAGGCCGACCGCCGCCGCGTGGTCGGGCGACGCGATCAGCTCGACGTACCTGCCGCCCTCGGCCGCGACGCCCTGGAGGTACTCGAACGTGACGTCGCGGTAGTCCTGAGCCGTGCGGATCACGCTGGCGACCAGGTCGTACGTGCGCAGGAAGTGCAGGAAGTCGCTCCAGGCGAACGTCTCCTCGTCGGCGAACACCCCTTCAGGGACGTCGACGCCGTTGCGCTGCGCCAGGCGGCGGACGAGCGAAGGCGGGGCCGTGCCCTCGAGGTGCACGTGCAGCTCGGCCTTGGGCACCGCGAGGTCGGGCTCGGGAACCCTCAACGAGCTCTCCGCGTCACGCGATCCTGCCCGCGACGACGGGCCGGGCGGGCGGCGCCTCGTCGCCCACCGCGATCGCGGCCCGGAGCGCGGCGGCGGCCGCCTCGGCGTCCGCCTCGCCGGCGGCGTGGACGATCGCGAGCGGGCGGTCGGGGCCGACCTCGGCGCCGACCGGCGCGATCTCGGTGAGGCCGACGGCCGGGTCGATGACGTCGTCCTCCCGGCGGCGGTTGCCGCCCAGCCCCGTCACGACGAGGCCGACGGCACGGCAGTCCATGGCGGTGATGATCCCGGGGCGCTCGGGGGCGGCGGCCTTCGTGACGGACGCTCGCGGGAGATCGGGGGCCTCGACGAAGTCGGCCGGGCCGCCGAGCGCGGCGACCATGGCGGCGAAGCGCTCGGCGGCGGCGCCCGAGTCGAGCGCGCGATCGGCCGCCGCGCCGGCTGCGTCCTCGTCCTCGGCGAGGCCGCCCTGCACGAGCAGCGAGGCGGCCAGCGCGCGCGTGGCCTCGTGCAGCCGCGGCTCGCGCTCCCCGGTGAGATAGTCGATCGCCTCGCGCACCTCGAGCGCGTTCCCGGCGGTGGCTCCCAGCACTTCGTCCATGTCGGTGAGCAGCGCCACGGTCGGCAGCCCGGCGCCGCCCGCGACCTCCACGAGCGCGCGCGCCAACTCCTCGGCGGCGGCCCGCTCGGCCATGAACGCGCCCGAGCCGAACTTGACGTCCATCACCAGCCCGTCGAGCCCGGCGGCCAGCTTCTTCGAGAGGATCGAGGCCACGATCAGCGGGATCGACTCGACCGTCCCGGTCGCGTCGCGCACCGCGTACAGGCGCCGGTCGGCGGGCGCGAGCTCGGCGGTCTGGCCGACGATCGCGCAGCCCACCTCGTCGACGACCTCTCGCAGGCGCTGCAGGTCCGGCCGGGTGTCGTAGCCGGGCACAGCGTCGAGCTTGTCGAGCGTGCCGCCGGTGTGGCCCAGTCCGCGGCCGGAGATCATCGGCACTGCTCCCCCACAGGCGGCCACGATCGGGGCCAGCATCAGCGAGACCTTGTCGCCCACCCCGCCCGTCGAGTGCTTATCGAGCACCGGGCGGTCGAGGTCCCACTCGAGCACGGCGCCCGAGCGGGTCATCGCCTCGGTCAGCGCCACCCGCTCGGCGGGTTCCATGCCGCGCAGGAAGAGGGCCATCGCGAGCGCTCCCACCTGCGCGTCGGACAGCGATCCGTCGGTGATGCCGGCTACGAGGAAGCGCACCTCCTCGGCGCTCAGCTCCGCCCCGTCGCGCTTGCGGCGGATGACCTCGGCGGCGAGCATCAGGCGACCAGCTCCCGGCAGAAGGCGCCGATCAGGCGGGTCAGGTCCTCGGCGGCGGTCGCGGCGTAGCGGAGGGTCTGCTCGTGCGAGAGCGCCTCGCCGCCCATGCCCTCGGCGAGGTTGGTGATGGCGGACACGGCCGCGACCTCGAGGCCCGCGTGGCGGGCGAGGATGACCTCCGGCACGGTGGACATGCCGACCGCGTCCGCCCCCAGCGTGCGGAATGCGCGGATCTCGGCCGGCGTCTCGAAGCTCGGTCCCGCGGTGGCGAGATAGACACCCTCGGCGAGCGCGATGCCCAGCGAGCCGGCGGCGCGGTGGAGCACGGCGCGCAGCTCCGGGTCGTAGGCGTCCTGGAGGCTCGGGAAGCGCGGCCCGACGTCCTCGTCGTTGGGCCCCGTGAGCGGGTTGACGCCGAGCAGGTTGATGTGGTCGCTGATCGCCATCAGCGAGCCGGGGCCGACCTCGGCGCGCAGCGAGCCGGCCGCGTTGGTGGCCAGCAGCGCGCGGGCGCCGGCGGCCTTCAGCGCGCGGACCGGGATGCGCATGCCGGTGGCGTCGCCGCTCTCGTAGACGTGGCGGCGGCCCTGGAAGATCGCCACTGGGAGCCCGGATAGCGTGCCGAGCGAGAGCGACCCGGCGTGGCCGGCGACGCCGGGCTGCGGGAAGCCGGGCAGGTCGCCGTACGGGATGACCACGGGCTGCTCGAGCGCGTCGGCCACGGCGCCGAGACCCGAGCCGAGGATGATCCCGAGCGACGGCTGGAAGCCGGGGGCGCGCTCGCGGATGACGTCGACCGCCGTCATCCCAGGAACTCCGGCCCGAAGGAGTGCGGCAGGAGCTCGCCGAGCGTCGTCGTGCGGCGCTCGCCGGTTCCCGAGCAGAGGTGGATCGTCGCGTCGAGCGGCATGAACTCGCGCAGGCGCTGGCGGCAGCCGCCGCAGGGGACGCAGAGCCTGTCCGAGCCGGCGATGACCGCGGCCTCGACGATCCGGCGCCGCCCGGCGGCCACCATCACCCCGATCGCCGACGCCTCCGCGCACTGCCCCTGCGGGTAGGCGGCGTTCTCCACGTTGGCGCCCGCATGGATCGAGCCGTCGTCGGCCCGCAGCGCGGCGCCGACCTTGTAGTTCGAGTACTCCGCGTGCGCGCGCTCCATGACCGCGGCGGCGGCGGCCACGAGCGCGTCGGGGCCGAGCAGGCGGTCGGAGTAGGAGTCGGTGAGGATCTCCTCGATCCCGAGCGCCTCACGCAGGCGGGCGACCTTCTCCTCCTCGGCGGCGAGGTCCGAGCCGGCGGGCGCGATGCCCTCGAGCTCCACGAACGAGCCGAGGCCGGACACCGTGTCGAGGTGGATCCGCACGCCGTCGTGGAGCAGCAGGCGGCGCTCCTTGTCGACCACGACGAGCGTGCCGAGCGCCGCGTCGAGCGAGGCGCGCAGCGTGTCGGGGTCGGCGACCTCGGTCAGCCGGTAGCGGCTCTCGCGGGCGGCGGCCGCGTCGGGCCGCTCGTACTGGATCAGCACGGCACCACCGGGCTCCTCCTCGCGCAGCTTCAGCCGTCCCTCGCGCGCGCGGAAGTACGTGTCGCGCTGCTTGAGGACGCCATGGTCCTCGGCGCCGAGGTCGCGGGCCGTCGCCAGCGATCGCGCCGGGTCGGGGTCGTGTGCCTTGAGCTCGACGTTGCGGCGGGGGTCGGCCACGGTGCTCGCGAGCCTAGTACGGCAACGTCAACGGCGGCATCCAAGGCGCCCTCCAGCGCCGTACGGCAACGTCAACGGCGGCATCCAAGGCGCCCTCCAGCGCCGGACGGCAACGTCAACGGCGGCATTGAGGGAGAGGGTGCGGAGTGCCGTGACGATTCGCGGGAGTCTCGTTTCGGTTTGACAAGGTCCGGAAAGTGGTGGGTCTGGAAAGTGTCGCTATGCGCACATTTCCAACCCCACGCGAAAGTGGAGTGTTGAAACGCTGACACGCAACGGCGCTTGGACGTGATTGGTGTTCGACCCTCACCTCCTTACCCAGCCGCAGTTGACGTTGCCGATGTCGAGCGCCGCCACCTAGTACGTTCCCCGCCGATGGAGGGCGTCACCGTCGCCGACCACGTGCTGCTGCGCCGGCTCGTCTCGATCCTGCGCGATCGCTCCACGCCGCACGGCGTGTTCCGCCAGACGCTGGACGACGCGGCGATGATCCTCGCCTACGAGGCGATGCGGGGGCTGCGGTCGGACGAGTACGAGCTGCAGACGCCGCTCGAGGGCGCGACCGGGCTGCGGCTCGCGGACGAGGTCGTGTTCGTGGCGATCCTGCGCGCCGGGCTCGGGCTGGTCGACGGCTTCCTTCGCCTCGTCCCGGATGCGCGCGTGGGCCACCTCGGCATGTACCGCGACGAGGAGGCGCTGCGGCCGGTCGGGTACTACGAGAACATCCCGTCCGGCGTCGCCGACGCCGAGGTCTTCGTGGTCGACCCGATGCTCGCCACCGGCGGCAGCGCGACGCAGGCGATCGCCCGCCTCAAGCGGGCGGGCGCGCAGCGGGTCACGTTCGTCTGCCTCGTCGCCGCGCCCGAGGGCGTGAAGGCGCTCCGCGTCGCCCACCCCGACGTCCCGATCCTGACCGCCGCACTCGACCGCGAGCTCGACGGCAACGGCTACATCCGCCCAGGCCTGGGCGACGCGGGCGACCGCATCTTCGGCACCGACCGCTGAACCCGGCTGCCCGGGACTAGGCTAGGGGCCGTGACCGACCCGCCAGAGCCGCGCCATCCATCGACTCCCGACGAGGAGCTGCTGGAGGCCGAGACCACCGCGATCCTCTCCGAGCTCACGGATGCGCAGCGCGTGTTGCGCATCCAGGACGAGCTGCGGGCCGGCTTCAAGACGCTGAGCCACATCGGCAAGGCGGTCTCGATCTTCGGCTCGGCGCGGACGCCGCCGGAGCATCCCCGCTACCAGGCGGCGCGCGAGATGGCCCGCACGCTCGGGCACGCGGGCTACGCGATCATCACCGGTGGCGGCCCCGGGATCATGGAGGCGGCCAACCGCGGCGCGCGCGAGGCGGGCGTGCCGTCGGTCGGGCTCGGCATCGACCTGCCGAACGAGCAGGGCGTCAACCCGCACGTCGACGTCGAGCTGGACTTCCACTACTTCTTCGCCCGCAAGGTGATGTTCGTGCGCTACGCGAGCGGCTTCGTCGTCTTCCCCGGCGGCTTCGGGACCATGGACGAGCTGTTCGAGGCGGCCACGCTGCGCCAGACGCAGAAGATCCGCTACTTCCCGATCATCCTCATGGACGGGAGGTTCTGGAGCGGGCTGGTCGACTGGCTCACCGATCCCGTGCTCGCCGAGGGGAACATCTCCCCGGACGACGTCTCGGCCCTGCACGTCTGCAACAAGACCCGCGAGGTGCTCGAGATCCTCGAGGACGTCGACCACCGGCGACCGCGCGCAGCATGATCGGCCGCGTGCGCCTCCGGGTCGCGGACCTGGCGCGCGTGCGCGGGTACTACGAGCACACGATCGGGCTGCGCGCGCTGGCCGAGGACGGCGACACCGTGACGCTCGGAGCCGACACGCCGCTCGTGGAGCTGGTCGGCGACCCGGCGGCCCAGCCCGCCCCGCCCGGCAGCACCGGGCTCTTCCACCTCGCGATCCTCGTGCCCGACCGGCCGGAGCTGGCCCGCTCGATCCAGCGCGTCGTCGGCTCGGGCGAGCGCTTCACGGGCGCCTCCGACCACTTCGTCAGCGAGGCGCTGTACCTGCGCGACCCCGAGGGCAACGGGATCGAGATCTACCGCGACCGGCCGCGTGAGAAGTGGGAGCACGAGCCCGACGGCCAGCTGCGGATGGGGACGGTCGCGCTCGACCTGCACGACGTGCTGGCCGAGATGCCGCGGGACGAGGATCGCGGGATGCCGGACGGCACGATCATGGGCCACGTGCACCTCCACGTGTCCGACATCGGCGAGGCGGAGGCGTTCTACGTGGACCGGCTGGGGCTCGACGTGACCGTGCGCGGCTACCCGGGCGCCCTGTTCCTCGCCCGCGACGGCTACCACCACCACGTCGGCGTCAACACGTGGCAGGGCGCGTACGGGCCCGCGCCGCCGCCCGGCTCGCGCGGGCTGATCGACTACGAGCTGATCCTGCCGGACGCGCCGGAGGGCCCGCTCAAGGATCCGGCGGGGAACGGCATCGTTCTACGCGCGGGCTAGCTACCGCAGCGAGTCGTGGACCCATTCGCCGCCGCGGCGGCCCAGGGTCAGGTGCTCGCTGCCGCAGCGGAAGACGGCCTGGTCGTCGTCGGTCCCCGGGCGGTCGAGGACCTCGACGAGCGTCAGCTCCGGCGGCTCACCCCCGCGCTCCTGCGCGTAGATCCGGCGGGCCGTCTCCTCGAGCGTGGCACGGTCCCAGCCGCGGTCCGCGGCGGCGGCTGCCGCCAGGTCGCGGTTGACGTGCTCGAGCGACGCCTCGAAGGCCGGCCGCGAGCGGGCGAGCTGGCGCGAACGGGCGATCGCCCCGCCGAGGGCGAGCAGCGCGAGAACCGCGATGACAATGATCAGCCAGGTGGGCACAGCTCCGGATCACAGTACGACGTTGCGCGCCGCGAGGTGGGTCCCGACCTTGCGCTTGACCCGCTGGAGCGCGTTGTCGACGGTCTTGCAGTCGCAGCCGAGCCGCTCACCGACGGCCGTGTAGGAGTGCCCGTCGAGGTAGAGGGAGAGCACGTGCGACTCGAGCTCGGAGAGCACGGTCGACAGGCAGGCCACCAGCGACCGCAGCTCCTCGGAGGAGATGACCTGGTTGACGGGGTCGTGGACCGTCGAGCCGGGGAGCACCTCGTCGAGCGTCGGCTCGGAGTCAGAGGCGCCGGCGGGCGTCGCCGAGAACGAGACGTAGCCGTTGAGCGGCGTGTGCTTGTTGCGGGTCGCGGTCTTGACCGCAGTGATGATCTGGCGGGTGATGCAGAGCTCGGCGAAGTTGCGGAACGACGACTCGCGGTCGCTGCGGTAGTCGCGGATCGCCTTATAGAGCCCGACGAGGCCCTCCTGGATGAGGTCGTCGGCGTCGCCGCCCACGAGGAAGTACGAGGAGGCCTTCAGGCGGACGAACGAGTAGTAGCGCCGCACGAGGCGGTCGTAGGCGTCAGGGCTCCCGCGCTTGGCGAGCGCGATGAGATAGCCATCCTCGAGTTGTACTTGAGCCTGAGCCCTTGTCGGAGACAGTCTGGCCACGAGCATGTCCTTCCATGGGCCGTTCCCAGGCCCGATCTGTCGTGGCGCACACCTCCCCCGGCGCCTATTTCGCGTCTTGAGGACCCATCACGTAACCCTCAAGTTCAACGTTATGCGCCGGAAAGTTACACGCTTATGTGGACATGTCAAGCCGTGACTGCAAGATCCGGTACAACAGGACGGCCGCCGTGGCGCTGACGTTGAGCGATTCGATGCGCCCCTGGAGCGGGATCGAGACGAGGTCGTCGCACGCGGCCGCGACGCGCGGGCGGAGCCCCTTGCCCTCAGCGCCGAGGACCAGGACGACCGCGCCGGTGTAGTCCGGCCGCGTGTACGGCGTGGGCGCGCCCGCCGCGGCGCCGTAGCACCAGGCGCCGGTGGCCTTGGCGTCGGCCAGGAAGTCGGAGAGGTTGCGCACGCGCGCGACCGGGAGGTGCTCGACCGCCCCGGCCGAGGCCTTGCACACCGCGGGCGTGACCTCGGCCGAGCGGCGCTCGGGGATCACGATCCCGGCGGCTCCTGAGGCCTCAGCGGTGCGGGCCACCGCACCGAGGTTCTGCGGGTCGGTGACCTCGTCGAGCGCGACGATGACGGCGTCGGGGAGGGCCAGCAGCTCGGCCGCGTCGGCGTACGGGTACGGATCGACCTCCGCGCACACGCCCTGGTGGCCGTCCGAGCCGCACCGAGCCTCGACCTCCTCGGCGGTAGCGGCCGTGACCGGCGCACCCGGCCAGTCGCGCCCTGCGACCTCGGTGGCCCAGACCCGGTGCACCCGGCGCCGCCCCCGCAGGGCCTCCCGAACCGCGTTGCGCCCATAGACGACCATCCGCCCCGGTGGACGATCCGTCGCAGGGGAACGATCCGCCGGCCTGGCCCGCCGGGGGCGATCGTCGCGCGCGGGGCGGGGACGATCGTCGCGGCGGCGATCAGGCCGCCGGGACGAGCTCCGGTCCCTGCGGGCCATCGCGGACCTCCCAGCCCAGCTCGCGCAGCTCGTTGCGGAGGCGGTCCGCCTCGGCCCAGTCCTTCGCCGCCCGCGCGGCGGTGCGCCGCCCCGCGAGGGCCTGCGCCTCCGGCGGCGCGCCTTCGTCGGCCTCCAGCAGCCGCTCGAGCCCGAGGATGCCGAGCATCTCCCGCAGGTCGCCGTCGCCGGCGCCCTCGGGCAGCTTGTTCGCCTCGCCCACCCACTCGTAAAGCGCCGCCAGGGCCCGCGCGGTGTTGAAGTCGTCCCGCAGCGCGTCGAAGAACGCGTCGCGGTGCGGGCGCAGCTCGGCCGGCGACTCGCCCGACTTCAAGCGCCTCCCGGCCTCGCGGATGCGCCGCACCGAGTTGGCGGCGGCCTCGAGCCGGTCGGGCGAGAAGGCGAGCGGCTGGCGGTAGTGGCCGGTCGCGAAGTGCAGCAGCAGCGGCTCGGGGCCGACTTCGTCGAGCACCTCGGCGAGGCCGCGGATGTTGCCGACCGACTTGGCCATCTTCTCGCCCTCCGCCGCCTCCAGCATCCCGTTGTGCATCCACAGCCGGGCCAGCTCCCGCCCGCGGCCGGCCAGCGTCTGCGCCGCCTCGTTCTCGTGGTGCGGGAACACGAGGTCGATCCCGCCGCCGTGGATGTCGAACTCGAGCCCGAGCAGCGCCTCGGCCATCGCCGAGCACTCGATGTGCCAGCCGGGCCGCCCGCGACCCCACGGCGAGTCCCACGCCGTGTCCTCGCCCTCCTTGGTCGCCTTCCAAAGCGCGAAGTCGAGCGGATCCTCCTTGCGGTCCGCGCCTTCCACCCCCTCGCCCTGGTCCATCTGGTCGACGTCGCGGCGGGAGAGCGACCCGTAGGACGGGAGCGTCCGCACGCGGAAGTAGACGTCACCATCGGCCGCGTAGGCGTGACCGCGCTCGACCAGCGCGCCGATCAGGTCGAGGATCGGGTCCACGTACTCGGACGCGAGCGGCTCGTGGTCGGGGCGGCCAAGGCCGATCCGCTCCGTGTCCTGCGCGTAGTGCTCGGTCATCTCGCGCGCGAGTTCCGCCGAGTCGCGTCCCGCCGCCCGCGCGGCGTCGTAGATCTTGTCGTTGATGTCGGTGATGTTGGCCACCAGGGTCACCCCGAAGCCCTCGTGCTCGAGGAACCGCTTGAGCTGCGAGAAGACCACGAATGGCCGCGCGTTCCCGACGTGCACGCGCGAGTACACCGTCGGCCCGCACGCGTAGATGCCGACGTTCTCCGGATCGGGCGGCTCGAAGGGCCGCACCTCGCGCGTACGCGTGTCATAGAGCCGGATCGCCACGCGCTGACCTTAGCCCGGATCCGGGCTTAGTCGAGGGTTGCCACGGCCAGCGCCGCGGCGCCCTCGCCGCGGCCGACGAACCCCATCCCCTCGCCGGTCGTCGCCTTGACGTTGACCGAGCAGCCGAGCGCGGCGGCGAGCGAGTCGTGGATCGCGTCGCGGTGGGGGGCGAGCTTCGGCCGCTCGAGCATGACCGTGGCGTCGACGTGACCGAGCCGGTACCCGGCCGCCCGCACACGCTCGACCACGGTGCGCAGCAGCTCCATCGAGTCGGCGTCCCGCCACGCCTCGTCCGTGTCCGGGAAGTGCCTGCCGATGTCGCCCAGCCCGGCCGCCCCCAGCAGGGCGTCGGCGATCGCGTGGGTGAGCACGTCCGCGTCCGAGTGCCCGGCCAACCCGAGCTCGAACGGGATATCCACCCCGCCCAGAACGAGCCGGCGCCCGGCCTCAAGACGGTGGGAGTCGATCCCGATCCCCGTGCGCGTCACCCGAGCGGCTCCATGCGTCGCTTCCGGCGCTCGAAGACCGCAATCTCGGTGACGCCGAGCTCGCCGAGCAGGTCGACGGCCCGCTCGTACTGGAAGCCGAGCTGGTCGGGCACATGGGCGTCGCTGGAGAGCGCCAGCGGGCAGCCGGCGTCGACGAGCATCTCCAGGAACGGGCGCGACGGATACTGCTCGGCCGCCGGCTTGCGCCAGCCAGCCGTCGAGAGCTCGACGGCGACGCCGGACTCCGCGAACGCCTCAACGGCCGGCTCGTAGTAGCGCCGCAGGTCGCCCTCCGGGCGCGGGGCGGACGTGCCCCAGACCTTCACGAGGTCGGGATGGGCGACGATGTCGTAGAGGCCGGAGCGGGCGGATTCGGCGACGGTCTCGAAGTACCGCCGCCACACCCGCTCGGGGGACTCGCCGGCGCGCCACACGCTGTACTCCTCGGTGTCCAGCGAGCGGTCGCGCAGGAAGTGCACGGAGCCGACCACGTAGTCCCAGTCGCGGCCGTCGAGCAGCGAGGCCATGCGGTCCTCGCGGCCGGGGACGAAGTCGGCCTCGATGCCCAGCCGCAGGTCGGTCTCCTCGCGCACGAAGCCGCAGTAGGCGTCGAGGTCGTCGCGCGCGTACTCGCGCCAGAACGGGTGCTCCCAGACGTCGAGTGCGGCGGTGAAGCGGTAGACGTGCTCGGCGCTCCCGAGCTCCTCGATCCCCCGCTCCGCCGCCGTCTCGCGATAGCGCTCGGCGTTGTCGGCGGTGAAGTGGCGGGCGGGTGTCGCGTCCGCGTCGTCAGGACGCAGGTGGACGTGATAGTCGGTCAGCAAGGAGGTGCTCAGCGATCAGGAGGTCGTGGGGAGTCGTCACCTTGAGGTTGGCGGGCGATGACTCTACGACCCGCACAGTGCCGCCGGCCCTTTCCACCAGCCAGGCGTCGTCGGTCGCGGCGGCGAGCACGTCGTCGCTGACGTCGAGCGCCCGCTCGAGCACCGCGCGCCGGAACGCCTGCGGCGTCTGGATCGCCCACAGCCGGGAGCGGTCGAGCGTGGCGGTGACCATGCGGTCGGGCCCGGCCTCCTTGACCGTGTCCGTGACCGGTGCCGCGGCGGTCGCGCAGTCGGCCTCCGCAAGCGCGGCCAGCGCCGAGCGGAAGTGCTCGGGGGTGACGAGCGGGCGGGCCGCGTCGTGGACCACGACCCGGTCGTCAGGCGGCGCCGCGGCCAGTGCGGCACGGACCGAGGCCGAGCGCGTGGCGCCTCCCGGGACGACGGTCACGTCGCCCCCCAGCGATGCGTCGGGAGGCGCCGCCACCACGACGTGCTCGATGCCGGCCGCCCGTAGCGCCTCGAGCGACCACTCGAGCATCGGGCGGCCGGCAAGAACGACGAACGCCTTGGGCCGTCCGGCGCCAAGGCGTTCGCCGCTGCCGGCGGCCACGATGAGCGCGACCGCCATGTGCCGAGTTGAGCGCGGCGCCTACGAGGCGGCCGCCAGCTTCTCCGAGCGCTGGAGCAGGTCGTCGAGGTAGGCCTCGGCCTCGTCCTCGCTCTTCTCCAGGGCGTACATCATCTCGGACGCGAGGATCTTCTTGGCGCGCGTGTACATCTGCTTCTCGCCGGTCGACAGGCCCTTGTCCTGCTCCCGGACGGCGAGGTTGCGGACGACCTCGGCGAGCTCGTAGATGTCGCCGGTCTTGATCTTGTCGCGGTTGTGCTTGAAGCGGCGATTCCAGTTCTTGGGCATCTCCGACACGTCGTCCGTGAGGACGGACAAGACCTTCTTGACCGTGTCCTCGTCGATGACCCTGCGCAGGCCCGCCTTGCCGGCGTTCTCGCACGGGACCATGACGGTCATGTCGTTGTGGAGGATCTTGATCGTGAGGTACTGGCGCACCTCACCGAGGATCTCCTTGTCCTCCTTCTTGATGACCTGCCCAGCCCCGTGGTGGGGGTAGACGACGTTGTCACCGACGCTGAAGTCGATGCACTCCGCCTCGCGCGTGATCTCCAGGTCCTCGATCTGCTCGGTCGCTGTCTCGGGGATGGTGTCCTCCTTCATCAGGGTGCGTCCGCGTGCCGGATGCTCATGTCTGCAGGTAGCGGTCCACGAGGTTGATCTCCTGTAGGCGGCGAAGGCCCTCGCGGATGTCCTTCGCCCGGATCTCTCCGACGCCTTCGACCGACTCCAGCTCGGGGTCGGTCGCGGCGAGGATCTCGTCAAGCCCGCGGAACTCGCGAACGATGTTCTGCACCACCAGCTTCGGAAGCCGGGGGATGCGGCCGAGGATGCGGTAGCCGCGGGGCGATACGGGAAAGTCGAGCGTGTTGACCTTGCGGTCGTAGCCGAGCAGCTCGGCGAGCCGCCCGAAGTCGAGCAGGTCCTGGTGCGCCAGGCGCGCGATGCCGTCGAGCGCGACGGCGAACGTGTCGTCGCGCGGCTCGGCCAGGTAGTCGTGCAGGAGCGCGGCCTTGTCGCCGGCCACGCCGACCATGGTCTCCTCGAGCTGCATCTCGATCAGCCGGCCCTCCGAGCCGAGCTCGACGATGTAGCGCTCGATCTCCACGGCCATGCGGGTGACGAGCTCCGCTCGCTGCAGGACGGTCAGCACGTCGTGGAGCGTGACCCCGCCCTCGAACTCGAGCGCCGTCAGGCGGGTCGAGACCTGGTCGAGGCGGGAGCGGTACTTGTCGAGGGTCGCGAGCGCCTGGTTGGCCTTGGCCAGCACGGCGGGGATCTCCTCGAGGATGTACTTGGCGCCGTCCACGTAGAGCGAGACGACGTCGCGGCGCTGGGAGACGGCGATGACCAGCGCGTCGGTCTGCTTGGAGACGCGCTCGGCGGTGCGGTGGCGGGTACCGGTCTCCGAGCTGAGGATCGTCGGGTCGGGCATCAGCTGGACGTTGCACCAGGCGATCTTGGTCGCCGTGCCGTTCAGCGCGATCGCGCCGTCCATCTTCGCCAGCTGATACATCATCGCCGGCGAGTAGTCGATGTCGAGCTTGATGCCGCCCGAGAAGAGGAACGCGAGCTCGTCGGGGTCGCCGATCACGATCAGGCCGCCGGTGCGCGCGTGGACGATGTTGTCGATCCCCTCGCGCACCGCTGTGCCGGGGGCGACCATCTCCAGCGCCTTGACCAACCGGGGCTCCTGCCGCGCTTCGAGCTCTCCGAGCTCCTCCCCTGATCGCGGCGTCATCACCTAGTAATTCTAGCAGTTGGGTTAACGTCGCCTAAACACCGGAGCACCGCCATCTGAAGCGGTTAAGGGAGGCCTCCGGGCGGCCGACGAAGCGCGGCTCAGGCCGCCGCGCGCGGCCCCGTCGCGGCCGGCAGGGCGGCGCGCAGCGCCTGCCGCAGCGTCGGGGCCTGCTCGCCCGGCGCGATGACCGTCGCGAGGCCGAACTTCGTGGCCTCGGCGTGCCGGCGGTCCGGGTGGGCGACCGAGCGCAGCTCGCCCGTCAATCCGACCTCGCCGAAGCACGCGATCGGGTGCTCGCCACCGCCGAGCGGCGTGCCGCGCTGGGCGCTCGCGACGGCCAGAGCAACCGCGAGGTCGGCTCCCGGCTCGTCGATCCGCACCCCGCCGGCGACGTTGACGAACACGTCCGCCGAGCCGACCCCGACGCCGGCGTGGCGGCCGAGCACGGCGAGCACGAGCGCGAGGCGGTTGCGGTCGATCCCGTTCGCGACCCGGCGTGGCGGCACCAGCTCGGAGGGCGAGACGAGCGCCTGGACCTCGACGAGCAGCGGCCTCGAGCCCTCCATGGCCGCGAGGATGGCGCTGCCGGGCGCGCGCGTGGCCTCGCCCACGAACCTCGCCGAGGCGTCGGCGACCTCGACGAGGCCGCCGTGGCGCATCTCGAACACGCCGACGTCGTTGGTCGAGCCGAAGCGGTTCTTGAGCGCGCGCAGCGTCCGGTAGGTCCGCTCCCGCTCGCCCTCGAACTGCAGCACGCAGTCGACCAGGTGCTCGAGCACACGCGGGCCGGCCAGCGCACCCTCCTTGGTCACGTGGCCGACGAGCAGGACCGCGATCGAGCGGGCCTTGGCCAGGCGGGTGATGCGGTCAGCGACTTCGCGCACCTGGCCGACCGAGCCGGCCGCGCCGGTGAGATCGGCGGCGTGCAGTGTCTGCACCGAGTCGACCACGCAGACCTCGGGCCGCTCGGCGTCGAGGGTGGCGAGCACGGTGTCGAGATCGGTCTCCGCGAGCACGGGAACGTCGAGCGCCGCGCCCGGCAGGCGCTCGGCGCGCAGGCGGATCTGCCCCGCCGACTCCTCGCCGGACACGTAGAGCGTCCGCCGCCCGGCGCCCTGCATGTGGCCGAGAGCCATCGACGTCAGCGTCGACTTGCCGATCCCCGGCGAGCCGCCGATGAGCACGAGCGAGCCCGGCACGACGCCGCCGCCGAGGATCCGGTCGAGCTCGCCGATCCCGGTCGACAGCCGCGCGTGGCGCTCAGGTCGCACGTCGGCGAGCCGGACGGGCTGCACAGCGCGGCCCCCGCCGCCACCGGAACGCGCCGCGCGCGCCGGCGCGCGAGCCTCCTCGGCGAGCGAGTTCCACGCGCCGCAGCCCGGGCACTGCCCGTGCCACTTCGCGGACTTGGTCGCGCACGCGGAGCAGACGAAGTCGATCTTGGCCATGGCTCCCGGACAGTAGGCACGCCGCCGGACGATTCGCCCCGGGGTCAGCGCGGCACGCCGACCGTGCCGCCCACGGGAGCCAGCGCGCGGGCTCGGGCGGCGACCACGTCCATCCCGTGCGCCTCCGCCGTGCCCACGGCGTCGGCCAGCAGCTCCCGAGCCCGCGCGCGGTCGCCGCGCCGGCGGCGCGTCAGCAGCATGTCCGCGTAGGCCAGCTGCGTGCGGGCGACCCACGGGCGGGCGCCCATGCGCTCGTGCATCGACAGCGCGTCGACGAAGTGCCCCTCGGCCAGCTCCCACGACCGCATCGCGGTCGCGAGGATCCCCAGCAGCCGAGAGGCGGACCCGTTGCAGGTCGCCGCGCGGCCCACCACCACGTTGCGGCCGGCGTACGGCTCGAGCAATGTGTAGAGCCCCTCGGCGCGCGCGCCGTCCCCCAGCGCGCCGCACACCTCGGCGAGCAGCGTCACGCCGATCAGCCAGTTCGCGTCACGCGGCAGCTCCTCGGCGGCGATCAGCTCGAACTCGATGCGCGCCTCGTCGGTCCGGTCGAGCTCGACGAGCAGGAGCGCGAGCGCCGCCCGCCAGGCGACGAGCGCCGGGTAGAGGTCGATGAAGCGGCGAACGGCAGGCTCGACCTCGGCGAGGCGACCCTGCTCGCGCCGGATGTTGAAGATGGCCTGGGCATAGGCGTTGACCGCGTTCTCGGCCTGTCCGTGGCGCCCGATCTCGAGCGTCTCGTCGGCCAACTGCTCCGCCGTCGCAAAGTCGCCCATGATCTGCGCCCGGGTGCAGCGCAGCAGCGACGTCCACCAGCGCCACAGCGGGCGGTGGAGCGCGTCGGCGAGCTTCGCCGCGGCGGCGATCTGCACGTCGGCGCCGACCATGTCGCCGACCTCGAGCAGGTCCACGACGGTCCAGCCCGCGCCCTCGAGCTCGAGCTCGGGGTCGCCGGTCTGCTCCGCCACCTTGCGCAGCTCGGCGGCGACCGCGAGCCGCTCGTCGACGTTCTCGGGGCGCCACAGTGCGTAGTGGCGCGCGTCGAGGCACGCAGCGAGCGTCCGAGGGTCGCCGAGCCGCCGGGCGAGGTCGACCGCCTCCTCCGAGAGCGCCAGCCGCCGCGAGGGATCGCCGGAGTAGTACAGCTCCAGCGCAAGGCGGGCGAGCAGCCGTGCGCGCAGCGGACTGTCCTCGTCGCCGAGCCCCGCCAGCGCCTCCTCGAGCACGGCCACGCGCTCCTCGTCGACGCGGCCGAGGATCGACCACTGGCCGGCATGGCCCAGCGCCGCCCGCCCGAGCAGCGCCACGTCCCCCAGCCGGCGCGCCACGACGAGCGCGGCGTGCGAGGTGGTGCGCGCCTCGCGCTCCATGCCGGCCCGCTCCTCGGAGGCGCCGAGGTCGAGCAGCATCCCGGCCCGCACGGCGTCGTCCGGCGCCCCGGTGAGCTCGCGCGCCCGGAGCGCGGCGCGGTGGTGCTGGGCCGCCTCGTCCCAGGCGAGCAGCCGGTCGGCACGGCGGGCGGCGGCCAGCGCGTACTCGATCGCGCGATCAGGCTGCTCGACCGGCGCCGCCTGCGCGAAGTGGTACGCGAGCTGGGGAAGCCAGGGGTCGAGGTCGGCGGCGCGCAGCTCCTTGATCGCCTCTCCCACGCGGCCGTGCAGCCGCGCGCGGCGCAGCTGGGAGAGCCCGTCGTAGAGCGTCGCCCGCACGAGCGTGTGCGTGAACGCGTACCGCCCGACCCGGCCCGCCTCGCGCAGCACGCGCGCGTCGACGCCTTCCTCGAGCGCGGAGATCAGGGCGTCGTCGTCGAGCGGCGCGACGGCCTCGAGCACGTCGTATTCGAACTCGCGGCCGACGACGGCGGCGACCTGCAGGGCCAGGCGGGTCGGCGCGGCCAGCCGCCGCAGCCGCCGCGCGGTGACCTCTCGCACACCGTCGGGCACACCTGCCTCGGTCAGTGAGCCGGCCGCGTACAGCCGGCCGCCCCCGGCACGCAGGTGGCGCATGACCTCCTCGATGAAGAACGGGTTGCCCTCCGTCTCGCCGTGGAGGGCGGACAGGAACGCCGGCTCGATCCCGTCCACGCCGAGCGAAGAGACCAGCTCGGCAACCTCCGGCTCGGCGAGGCCGGAGAGCGGCACGCGCGTCATGGCGCCCTCACGCCGCACATCGCTCGCGAGCTCCGTCAGCGGGTGGCCGGCGTCGAGCTCCGCCTCGCGGTACGTGCCGAGCAGCAGCACCCGGCGCGGGTGCGGGGCGCGGACGAGGTGGCGGAGGAGCTGCAGCGTCGGGCGGTCGGCCCAGTGCAGGTCGTCGAAGACCAGCACGATCGGTGCGTGGGCGCCCGCCTCGTCGAGCAGCGCGGCGATCGCGTCGAAGAGCCGCAGCCGGCGGCTGTCAGGGTCCCCGGCATGCTCGTCGGGGGGCGGCCCGAGCTCGCTGAACAGGATTCCAAGCTCGGCCGCGCGCGCGCCCAGTCGCTCGCGCAGCGGCTCGAGCGAGGCGCCCGACGACCAGCCTCGGACCATCTCGACGACTGGCTGGTAGGGCGCGAGCGCGTCCTCGTCGAAGCGGCCGTAGAGCACGACGGCGCCGTCCTCCCGGGCGCGCCGCGCGATCTCGGCTGCCAGCCGGGTCTTGCCGATCCCCGCATCGCCGGTGAGCAGCACCAGCCGGCGCGTGCCGGCCACCGCGTCGCGCCAGCAGTCGGCGAGCACGCCGAGCTCGGCCGCACGGCCCACGAGCCCCTGCCGGTCGAGCGCAGCGGCGAGCGGCCCCGGCCACGGCGAGACGATCATCTCCTCGGAGCTGGCCTTGCGCGCCGGGCCGGGCGGCTCGCCCCGCAAGAGGCGCTCGTGCACGGCCATGGCGGGAGCGCCGGGTGTTGTACCGAGCTCGTCGCGCAGCAGCACGCGCAGGTCCTCGAAGGCCCGCAGCGCCTCCGCCGGGTTCCCGGCCGCCTCGTGGAGCTCCATCAGCAGCCGGTGCGCCGACTCGCGGAACGGAGCAGCGGCGATCGCCGCCCGCGCGGCCTGCTCGGCGACGCCCAGCTCGCGGCCGCCCTGGCGCAGCCCGGCCTCGGCCAGCGCCTCGAGGGCGCGCAGGCGGATGCTCTCGAGCTCGCGCCGCTGCTCGGCGACCCACGGTCCCTCGCAATCGGGCAGGAAGGTCTGCAGGTCGACGGCGAGCGCGCTGCGGGCCTGCTCCGCGGCGCCGGCCCAGTCGCTGTCGTCGATCGCCGCCTCGGCCCGCCCGGCCGCCGCCTCCGCGCCCTCGACGTCGACCTCGAGCGGCCCGGGCGGCACCAGCCGCAGCTCGGAGCGCCCGGCCAGCGCGTCGTCGCCGAGGGCCTTCCGCAGCTTGGAGAGGAGCGCGCTGAGCGCGGAGTCGGCGGCCGCCGGCGGGTCCTCGGGCCACAGGATGTCGATCAGCTCGGCGCGGCCGCAGTCGCGTTCCCGGTTGAGCACCAGGTATGCGAAGAGGAGGCGACCCTGCCGGCCGGGGAGCACCGCGGCGTCGGCGCCCACGCTCACCGCCAGCGGACCGCACAGCCGTATGCTCCAAGCCATCGTTCCGCACGCTAGCGCGCCACCAAGGTTTCTCCAAGGTTTCGCCAATCGGAGTGCCGCACAATTTCCTGAGCGGTGACGGGATCGACTTCCGGCGCCGCAAGTTGCGACACGGATGTTGCGAGCACATACCCTCCGAGAGGATCGTCTGACCCGCGATCCCCCGGCTCAGGCGCCGCCTTCACCCTCCGGCGGCGCCGCCAACGGCGGGCGCCGACTGACCCCCGGCCATCGCCGACCCCCAAGTGGTGAAGGGCCCGCCTCAGACGGGCCCTTCATCGTTCAAGGGCATCTGAGAACGTCGGCGACGAGGTCGTCCGTGTCCTCGCAGCCGGCCGAGAAGCGGATGAAGCCCTCGGGAACGTCGTCCGTCCCCCAGCGCGCGCGCCGCTCGGCCGTCGAGTGCACGCCGCCGAAACTTGTCGCCACGCTGACAAGTTCGCAGGCGTCGAGGAACGTCTCCGCGCCAGCCGCGGTCGGCAGCGCGAACGAGACGAGGGGCCCGATCCCCGGCCACCTGACGTGCGTCACGTCGTCGCGCCCTGAGAGCGCATCGGCGAGCGCGCGCGCGTTGGCCTGCGAGCGCTCGAGCCGCAGCCCGAGCGTGGCCAGGGAGCGGTGCGCCAGCCATGCCTCGAACGGGCCGAGGATGCTGCCGCTTCGGGTGCGCCATGCGCGCAGCTCCTCCGCGAGCGCGGCGTCGCGCACGCTGACGGCCCCCAGCAGCACGTCGCCGTGGCCGGTGAGCGCCTTGGTCCCGGAGACCATCGCGAAGTCGGCTCCGTGGTCGAGCGGGCGCAGCCCGAGTGGCGTGGCGACGGTGTTGTCGACCGCGAGCTGCGCGCCCGCGGCGCGCGCCGCGGCCGCCACGGCGTCGAGGTCGACGACGTCGAGCTTCGGGTTCGATGGCGTCTCCACCCAGATCAGCGCCGCGCCGCCGGCGGCCTCCACCACCGCCCCGGTGTCGGTGGGCACCAGGCGGACGTGCACGCCGCTGGGCCGCAGGTCGTGCTCGACGAGCTTGCGGATCCCCGGATAGCCGTCGCCGCACGCGACCAGCACCTGCCCCGGCCGCAGCCGCAGGACGACCGCGGCCACGGCAGCCATGCCGGAGGAGAAGACCACGGCCTCGCCGCCGTCGAGCTCGCCGATCGCCCGCTCGAGGTGGGTCCAGGTCGGGTTCTCGTCGCGCCCGTAGCCGTACTCGGCGCTGTCGACGGCGCCCCGCAGATGAAAGGGGGCGGCGAGCACCGGGCCAGGGAGCAGCGGCTCACCCTGCTCGGCGGGCGGGAGCCCCGCGTGCACGGCGCGCGTGCTTGGGCCGAATCGGTTCATCGCCATAGACTGACGTGATGCGACGTCTGGCCGTCGCCGTCCTGCTCGCCGCGCTGGGCCTGCCGGCGAGCGCCGGCGCCGCGGAGCGCTGGCAGCCGGACATCGCAGGCGCGGCCGCGTGGGCGCAGAACCGCGCCGGAGCGATCACGTTCGCGGTGCGCACGAAGGACCGCGTACGGGGCCGGGGGCTCGACGTCCAGCGCCCGGCGGCGAGCGTCTTCAAGGCGATGCTGCTGGTCACCTACCTGCGCGCGGCACGCGACCGTCCGCTGGGTGCCGCTGACCGCGCGCTGCTGAGCCCGATGGTGCGCCGGTCGGACAACGCGACCGCGTCGCAGGTGCGCAACCTCGTCGGCAACGCGGCGGTGGTGCGGTTCGCCCGCCGCGTCGGGATGACACGCTTCGCGATCGCCTCGATCTGGGGCCTGTCCCGCATCACGGCGCGCGACCAGGCGCGCTTCTTCCTGGACCTCGACCGGTTCGTGCCGGCCCGCCATCGCGCCTACGCGCTCCGCCTGCTGCGCACGATCGTCCCGTCCCAGCGCTGGGGCCTGGCGCAGGCCATCCCCGAAGGCTGGCGGCTCTACTTCAAGGGCGGCTGGGGATCAGGGACCGGCGCCGTCGACCACCAGGTCGGCGTCCTCCGCCGCGGCCGCCATCGCGTGGCGATCGCCGTGCTGACCGTGGGCAACCCCTCGCACGCCTACGGCAAGGCGACGCTCGAGGGGATGGGCCGCCGCCTCCTGCGCGGCCTGGCGGTGCGGATCACCGGCACCGCCGGAACGCCAGAGGGCGCCCTCCTGGGCGCCCTCTGAACGAAACCTCTAACTACTCGTCGGCCGGAGGCGGCTCGATCGCCGGCTGGTCGAGCGCCCCGCCGTCCTCGACGGGGTCGTCGTCGGGCGCGTCGCCCTCCTTGCGGCCGCCGACGCCCACCGGGGTCGGCTTCTTCTCGGGCTTGACGATCGTCAGCACGAGGTCCTGGCCCTCGCCCTCCGGCGCCTTCTCGACGAGCACCGTGGCCTGCGGCTCGAGCTCCGCCCGGAGCACGAAGTCGGCCAGCGGGTCCTCGATATAGCGCTGGATGGCGCGGCGCAGCGGCCGGGCCCCCATCGCCGGGTCCCACCCCTTGTCGACGAGGAAGTCCTCGGCGGCCTCGGTGAGGTCCAGCTGCAGCTCGCGCTCGGCGAGCTGGCCGCGGATCCGGCGGAGGAGCAGGTCGACGATCGACTTGATCTCCTCCTTGGTGAGCTTGTGGAAGACGATGACCTCGTCGATCCGGTTGAGGAACTCGGGGCGGAAGACCTTCTTCAGCTCGCCCGTGACCCGGTTCTTCATGTCGTCGTAGGTCATGCCGTGGTCGTCGTCGCCGACCGTGAAGCCGAGCGGCGTGTTCCGTGCGATCTCGCTCGCCCCGATGTTCGAGGTCATGATCACGATCGCGTGGCGGAAGTCCACGGTGCGGCCCTGCGAGTCCGTGAGCCGGCCGTCCTCCAGGATCTGCAGGAGGATGTTGAAGACGTCCGGGTGCGCCTTCTCGATCTCGTCGAGCAGGAGCACGCTGTACGGCTTCCGGCGCACGGCCTCGGTCAGCTGGCCGCCCTCGTCGTAGCCCACGTAGCCCGGAGGTGAGCCGACGAGCCGGGACACGGCGTGCTTCTCCATGTACTCCGACATGTCGATCCGCACCATCGCGTCCTCGTCGCCGAACAGGAACTCGGCGAGCGTGCGGGCCAGCTCGGTCTTGCCGACGCCGGACGGGCCGAGGAAGACGAAGGAGCCGGTCGGCCGCTTCGGGTCCTTGAGGCCCGCGCGCGAGCGCCGGATCGCCTTCGAGACGACCTCGATCGCCTGGTGCTGGCCGATGACGCGCTTGTGCAGCTCGTCCTCCATGCGCATGAGCTTCTGGGTCTCGGCCTCGGTGAGCTTGAAGACCGGGATGCCCGTCCACATCGAGACGATGTCCGCGATCTCCTCCTCGCCGATGGCTGGGCGCTCCCCGCCGTCGCCGGACTCCCAGGCGTCCTCGAGCTCACGCTTCTTGTTCGTGAGGCGCCGCTCCTTGTCGCGCAGCTGGGCGGCCTTCTCGAACTCCTGGTTCTCGATCGCGGCCTCCTTGTCGCGCCGCGTCGTCTCGATCTCCTCCTCGAGCTCCCGGTACACGGGCGGGGAGGACATCGACTTGATGCGCATGCGCGAGGCGGCCTCGTCGATGAGGTCGATCGCCTTGTCGGGCAGGAAGCGGTCGGAGATGTAGCGGTCCGCCAGCTCGGCCGCCGCCTCCAGCGACTCGTCGGTGATCGTGATCTTGTGGTGCGCCTCGTAGCGGTCCTTGAGCCCCTTGAGGATCTGGACCGTCTCCTCGATCGACGGCTGGTCGACGACGATCTTCTGGAAGCGGCGCTCCAGCGCGCTGTCGCGCTCGAGGTACTTGCGGTACTCGTCGAGCGTGGTGGCGCCCACCGTCTGCAGCTCCCCGCGCGCGAGGGCCGGCTTGAGGATCGAGGCAGCGTCGATCGCGCCCTCGGCCGCACCGGCGCCCACGAGGTTGTGGAGCTCGTCGATGAACAGGATGATGTCGCCGCGCTGGGTGATCTCCTTCATCACCTTCTTCAGGCGCTCCTCGAACTCGCCGCGGTACTTCGAGCCCGCGACGAGCGCCGCCAGGTCGAGCGTGTAGATCTGCTTGTTCTTGAGCAGCTCCGGCACGTCGCCGTTGGTGATGCGCTGGGCCAGGCCCTCGACGACGGCGGTCTTGCCGACGCCGGGCTCGCCCACGAGCACCGGGTTGTTCTTGGTGCGGCGCGAGAGGATCTGCATGATCCGCTCGATCTCGGTCTCCCGACCCACGACGGGGTCGAGCTTGCCCTCGGCGGCCAGCTTGGTCAGGTTGCGACCGAACTGGTCGAGCAGCTTGGACGACTTCTTGCCCTCGCCTTGGGCGCCGCCGGCGCCCGCAGCCGCACCGGACGAGCCGGAGCCCGACTGGCGCCGGCCACCGGGGCCGGAGAGCATGCGGATGACCTCATTGCGGATCTTCTCGGAGTCGGCGTCGAAGTCGAGGAGGATGCGCGCGGCCACGCCCTCGTTCTCGCGAACGAGGCCGAGCAGGATGTGCTCGGTGCCGATGTAGTTGTGGCCGAGGGAGAGTGCCTCGCGGAGCGCCAGCTCCAGGACCTTCTTGGCGCGAGGCGTGAACGGGATCTGGCCGGAGGTGACCTCCTCGCCGGAGCCCACGATGCGGACGACCTGGGCGCGCACGCGCTCCACGGTGATGTCCAGGCTCTCCAGGACGCGGGCAGCGAGGCCCTCCTCCTCCCGGAGCAGGCCGAGCAGGATGTGCTCGGTCCCAATGTAATTGTGCTTGAGGGTTCGGGCTTCCTCTTGCGCGAGGACGACCACCTGGCGTGCTCGCTCTGTGAATCGCTCGAACATGGTGGTGCGCAGTCCTTCCTGCTACTTGATGGCTAGCGCTCGGTCGTTTCGGCGGTCCGGTACATGGGTCGGAAGACGAAAATACCCCGATCCCTCAACCACGTAGTCGGCATCGCGCGTCACGTGGATGAACGAGTCGGGGTTCGCTTTGCGGCCATGAGTCAGTTTACCAACGGTCGAGGCGCCCGGCCGGGGGTCCCGAGGGCGACGGCGAAGCGCGCGATCAGGGTTATCGGCTCGCCGGCGAGCTGGCGGCCCGTGACCCTCAGAACGCGCTGTCCGGCGAGCTGGAGATCGGCGTCCCGAAGGCGGTCGCGCTCGAACGCGGCTCGAGTGGAGTGGTAGGCCCAGCCGTCGAACTCGACGACGAGACCGTGGTCGGGCCAGTGGAGGTCGACTTCGTGGCCGGCGACCTTGGTGTTCGTCTTCGGCGCGGGCAGTCCGGCCTGCTCGATGAGCCTGAGCAGACGCCGTTCGGCCTCGGATCTCGTGAGTCCGCGGTCGTGCTCGATTGCGTGTCTGAGGGCTCGAACACCGCATTGAGAGCGGGTGAGGAGCTGCTGGAGGTCTTTCGGGGCGACCAGGCGGAGGATCTGCGCCTCGTTGATGGCGCTGTCGAGCTCGTGGGGTGCGGTGGCCGCGAGGTCTCGGATGGTGCGAGCGGGAGAGGTGAGCTGGAGGCCGTGACGCGTCCGGATGTCCTTGGTCGCCAGGCGACCCGTGTGGACCCGCACGCCGTGACGGCCCTTACTTCGGGCATTGAGGAGGGTGATCTCGACCGGGTCTTGGGGCTGGGCGGGCACGATGCCCCAGATCGTCGCCGCCGTGCGGTGGCTGATGACCGCGCGCGCGCCGGTCGCGAGGATCGCTCCGGCGGGCGCGGTCAGCGTGGACTCGAGCGCTCCGACGGCATAAACGCCCTTGTGGAGACGGCGGAGCCACCCGCGGGCGACCCGTGCCTCGATGGCGTGCGGGCCGACCCCGGCATCGAGGATCTGGCGAGTCGAGACGACGCCGTGCTGCCGGCGCGCCAGTCCGACGATCGCCTCGTCGATCCAAGGCGGGGTTACGTGCATCTCGGTGAAGCCGCGAACGCCGAGATACACCCAAATGCGCTAGACGAGCACAAAGGTGTATCGCGGCGACGAGCGGCCCGATCGGATACACCAAACCCCGGCTTGAGGGAGCGCATCCCGGCATCGTGCACCCTTCAATGCCGCAGTTGACGTCCTCCGGCCCAACCGGCACGAAGAAGGAACAGAACCGTTACGAAGACGAGCGCAGGGCGGGGAACAGCACGACCTCGCGGATCGTCTCTCGGCCCGTCAACAGCATGACGAGGCGGTCGATCCCGATCCCGATGCCGCCCGTGGGCGGCATGCCGTGCTCCAGAGCCCGGATGTACGGCTCGTCGTACGGGTGCGCCTCCTCGTCTCCCGCGGCGGCGTCCGCTCGCTGGGACTCGAAGCGGGCGCGTTGGTCGTCGGGGTCGTTGAGCTCGGAGAACGCGTTGGCGAACTCCATGCCGCCGGCGAAGGCCTCGAACCGCTCGACGAGCTCGGGATCGGACCGGTGGCGCTTGGCGAGCGGGGAGAGCTCGACCGGGTAGTCGAACAGGAACGTCGGCTCGACCAGCGTCGGTTCGACGTACTTGCCCAGGAGGTGATCCACCAGCCGCGGCCAGGTCGTCTCGTGCTCGGCCGGGTCGAGGCCGGCTGCCACCATCGCCTCCCTCAATGCCGAGACTTCGCGGTGCGCGTAGATGTCGACGCCCGTGCGGGACGAGATGGCGTCACCGAGCGTCTCGCGCTTCCACGGGGCCTCGAAGCCCGACGCGCCCACAGCGGCGGCGACCGTCGACACCAGGCGCTCGGCGCGCGCCGCGACGTCCTGGTAGTCGGCGTAGGCCTCGTACCACTCGAGCTGCGTGAACTCCGGGTTGTGCTTGAACGAGACGCCCTCGTTGCGAAAGTCCTTGCCGATCTCGTAGACGCGCTCCAGCCCGCCCACGATCAGGCGCTTGAGATACAGCTCGGTGGCGATCCGCAGGTACAGCGTTTGGTCGAGCTCGTTGTGGTGGGTCGCGAACGGCCGGCCCGCCCCGCCGCCGTAGATCGGCTGCAGGACCGGGGTCTCGACCTCGATGAAGCCCTCCGCGTCGAGGAAGCGGCGCATCTCGCTGATGACCTTGGCGCGCGTCATGAACACCTCGCGCGACTCCTCGTTGGCCATCAGGTCGAGCTCGCGCATCCGGTAGCGCGTCTCCACGTCCGTCAGCCCGTGGTGCTTCTCCGGCGGCGGCCGCAGCGACTTCGCCAGCAGCGTCCAGTCGTCGACCGCGATCGACAGTTCGCCCCGCCGGGTGCGGAAGATCGTCCCCTCGGCGCCGAGCAGGTCCCCGAGGTCCAGGGACACGAGCCGATCGAGCGACTCCTGCCCGAGCACGTCGGCGCGCGCGTGGAGCTGGATGCGGCCCGAGCGATCGACGAGATCCAGGAACGCAGCGCGACCCTGACCCCGCCGGGCGGCCAGCCGCCCTGCCACCCGCGCCCGCTCGCCGCTCTCCTCACCTGCCGGCAGTTCCTCGAAGGGCGCCTTGACGGAGGCGATCGGCGACACGCCCGGATAGGCGTGCGGGAACGGCTCGACGCCCTCGTCGCGCAACGCGGCGAGCTTGCGCCGGCGCTGCTCGACGAGCTCGTCGGCGTTCACACCTTGGCGACGTCGATCTTGGTGATCTTCAGCTCGCGAGCCTTGCCGCTGGGCAGCGTGACGGACACCTTGTCCCCGCGCTTGTTGCCGAGCAGCGCCTTGCCCACCGGCGACTCGTTGGAGAGCTTGTTCTCCGAGGGGTTGGCCTCGGTGGAGCCGACGATCGTGTACTGGAGCGACTTGCCGGAGGTCTCGTCCTTGACGTTGACCACCGACCCGACGCGCACGACGTCGTTCGACAGCTCCGTCGCGTCGATGACCGAGGCGGAGCGCAGCTTGTCCTCCAGCGAGGCGATCCGCGCCTCGAGCATCGCCTGCTCGTTCTTGGCGTCGTCGTACTCCGAGTTCTCGGAGATGTCGCCGAACTCCCGCGCCTCCTTGATGCGCTCGGCAACCTCCCGGCGCTTGTCGCTCGAGAGGTACTCGATCTCCTGCTTGAGCTTCTCGAGCCCTTCAGGGGTGAGGATGACGTCCTTCTGCATCTCGTCGTCCTTCGGGTGGGGTCCGGAGAAAGAAAACGCCCGCACACGGGCGGACGAGTGGCGCGCTCAGACAGCGGCGCGGTCGCGCATGGTAGCACCGAGGCCGGCGATGATCGAGCGCTGCTCGTCGAGCGTCTCGGCGCGCTGCAGCGCATCCTGGGCGGCCCGCTCGGCGCCGAGCCGCTCGAGGTACCAGGGGTGGAACTTGCGCAGGTAGCGGGCCGCGCGGTCCGCGCCCAGATGTTCCTCGGCGCGGTCGAGCACCCACTCCCACTCCGCGATGATCTCCTCGCGCGCCGGGCCGTCCTCGCGGGCGCCCAGCACCTGCTCGAACAGCCACGGGTTGCCGAGGCTCCCGCGCGCGAGCATCACGGCCTCGCAGCCCGTGTGGTCGAACACCCAGCGCACGTGCTCGGGATCGTCCATGCCGCCGGTGACGATCACCGGCACCGGCAGCTCCTCCACCACGCGCGCGGCGAGGTCGTAGTCGGGATTGCCCTTGTGCCGCACCTTGATCGTGCGGGGATGGAAGGTGATACCGGCCACGCCGGCCTCGTCGACGAGCCGCCGTGCCACCTCCACGCCTTCGGCCCGCAGCTTCACGGTCACCGGCAGGCCCGAGCCCTCGCGCGCGGCCCGCGCGACCGCCACCGCCGTGTCGGGATCGGAGAGCAGTGCGGCACCCGCGCCGGTCTTCATGACCTTCGGTACCGGGCAGCCCATGTTGAGGTCGATGATGTCCACCCCCAACCCCGCCACGTGCGCGGCGGCCGAGCGCATGATCTCCGGGTCCTGACCGAAGAGCTGCATGGCGACCGGGCCGCCCTCGCGTTCGCGCGGGTCGATGGTCAGCAGCTCGTCGTGCGTCTTGCGGTTGCCGTAGTGGATCGCGAAGCTCGAGACCATCTCGCTGACCGCCAGGCCGGCGCCGTAGCGCTTGGCCTGCAGGCGCACGAACCAGTTGCCGATCCCGGCCAGGGGCGCGAGCACGACCCGGTTCGGGATCGTGACGCCGCCGAGCTGCCAGGAGTCATGCAGCGATCGCACGCTCCACAGGTTAGGGGTGCTGATTGCGCTCCCAGATCAGGCGCAGGCCGCGCAGTGTCAGCAGATCGTCGATCTCGGTCACGGTCTCGCAGTAGGGCACCACGTAGCCGGCCAGCCCGCCGGTGGCGATCGTGGCCGTCCCGTTGCCGAGCTCGCGACGCAGCCGCGTGACGATGCCGTCGACCATCCCCGCGTAGCCGTAGACGACGCCGGAGCGGATCGCCTCGACCGTCGACTTGCCGATCAGGGCGCGCGGCGCCGCGAGCTCAACGCGCAGGAGCTTCGCCCCTCGGGCGGTCAGCGCGTCCATCGAGATCTCGATCCCCGGGGCGATCATGCCGCCCACGTACTCGCCCTCGGCCGAGACGACGTCGATGTTCAGCCCCGTCCCGAAGTCGACCACCACGCACGGCCCGCCGAAGCGGTCGTGGGCGGCCACCGAGTTGACGAGCCGGTCGGCGCCCACCTCGCGCGGGTTGTCGATCCGGATCGGCATCCCGGTACGCAGCCCCGGCCCGACGACCGGCATCACGTGCCCGAGGTAGCGCTCCGCCATCCCCGCCCACTCGGGCGCCAACTCGGGCACGGTCGAGGACACGATCGAGGCCGTCAGGTCCGCGAAGCTCGCCTCGCGCAGGCCCAGCAGCGCGCGCAGCGCGGCGCCGAGCTCGTCGGCGGTCGACTCGCGCACGGTCGCGAAGCGCCAGTGCTCCACCAGCTCCGTGCCCTCGAAGGTCCCGATGTGGGTCTGCGTATTGCCGACGTCGACGACCAGCAGCATCCACATAGAATGCCTGCGTCTCTCCTGTCTCGCTTCGCTCGCCGCCGGCTTCGCCTGGGGTCGACGCCTTGACCAGGAGGTCGCCATCCAGGCGACATCAAGCGTGCACGTCGAGCGGCGGGCCGGCGCACCGGACCTCCTGGCCCTCGATCGCGTCGAGGGCGGCCGCCGCCAGGCCGAAGCCCGGGACCGCGAGGTCGGGGTCGAGCTCGAGCAGGGGCACGAGCACGAACCGCCGCGAGGTCACCTCCGCGTGCGGCAGTCGCAGCCGTTCCGACTCGTGCTCGACATCCTCGAGCAGCAGCACGTCGACGTCGATTGGCCGCGGTCCGTGGCGCACGCCGCCGGGATCGCGGCCCAGCGCCCGCTCGACCGCCTTGCAGACGTCGAGCAGCGGCTCGGGCTCGAGCTCGGTCTCGATCCGCACGCAGGCGTTCAGAAACGCCGGCTGGTCGGGCACCTCGCCGACCGGCTCGGTCTCGTAGACCGACGACGACGCGAGCACGACGACGCCGTGCGTCCACAGGTCCTCGACCGCCGCCTGCAGGTTCGCGCGGCGATCGCCGACGTTGGATCCCAGTCCGAGGTAGCCGAGTCGCTCTACGTCGCCTCCCGCATCCCGAGGCGGGCGTGCAGCCGGGCCAGCGGCCGCGGCGCCCACCAGTTCCAGCGCCCCAGCAGCGCCATCAGCGACGGCACGAGCAGGGAGCGCACGAGGAACGCGTCGATCAGCACGGCCAGCGCGGTGCCGATCCCGAGCTCCTTGATGAACACGACCTCGGAGGTGCTGAACGCGCCGATCGCGATGCAGAACAGCAGCGCCGCGAAGGTGACGATCCGGCCGGTCCGCTCGAGCCCGATCGCCACCGCGTCGCGGTCGCTGGCCCCCGCGTCGCGCGCCTCCTTGATCCGCGTCAACAGGAACACGCCGTAGTCGGTGGACAGCCCGAAGGCGACGGCGAACAGCAGGATCGGCTGGGTCGCCTCCAAGGCGCCCTGGGCCTCGAAGGCCAGCACGGACTCCAGGCGGCCGTCCTGGAAGATCAGCACGAGCAGCCCGAAGGCGGCACTGAGCGTGAGCAGATTCATGATCAGCGCCTTGATCGGGAGCACCACCGAGCCCGTCATGAGGAACAGGATCACGAGCGTGCTGCTCGCGAGCAGGAACAGCGCGAGCGGCAGCGAGTCGGCGAGCGAGGACTGCTGGTCGAGGAACGCGGCCGTGCCGCCCGTGACCTGCACCGGGAACGGCGGCGGGGAGCCGCGGATGTCCTCCACGAGCCGCTTGGTGGACGGTGACAGCCCGTCCTGCTCGGGGACCACGTCGATCCGCCAGTAGCCGCCGGCCTGCTCGGGCTCGCCGATGGACGCCACCCCGTCACGCTGCGACAGCTCGCGCGCGTAGGCGGTCGCGGCCGCCCGGCCGCGCTCACCGGCGCCCGCCAGGACGATGATCGGCGCCGTCGGTCCGCGCGGGAACTCGGTCTCGACCGCGTCCTCGACCACGCGGGCGGACCGTTCGGTGGGCAGCACGCCGGCGTCGACGCCCGTGAACTCGATGCGCAGGAACGGCAGCCCCATCGCGATCAGCAGCACCGCGGTGGCGGCGGCGATCGGCCCGGGCCGGCGCATCACGACCTGCGTGAACCGGTACCACGGGCCCGCGCGCACCTGCGCGGCGTCACGGTGCATCGCGACCTGCCAGCGCTTGAGGCTGAGCGCGTTCACGCGCGGCCCGAGCACGGCGAGCAGAGCCGGCAGCACGGTCAGCGACACGAGCGCGGCACAGAGCGCCACGAGCGTCCCGCCGACGCCCATGGAGAACAGGAAGCGCAGGTCGAAGACGATCAGCGAGGCCATGGCGGCGGCCACGGTGACGGCGCTGAAGAGCACGGTGCGGCCGGCCGTGCGCATCGTCGCCGCCAGCGCCGTGGCGGTCCCGTGGCCGCCCTCGAGCTCCTCGCGGAAGCGCGAGACGACGAACAGCGAGTAGTCGATCGCCAGGCCCAGACCGGCGCCGGTGATCAGGTTGATCGCGAACACCGACATCGGCTCGACCGAGTTGGCGATCCGCAGCAGGGCGAAGGTCAACAGGATCGTCGTGGCGCCGACCACGACCGGCAGAAGTGCGGCCACAGCCCCACGGAAGGCGACGAGCGAGAGCAGGAACAGCAGCGGAAAGGCGAGCATCTCGGCGCGCGCGAGGTCCTCCTGCACCTGCTCTCCGACCTGCGTGAAGGCGAGCTGCCCGCCGCCCGCGGTCACGCCCGGCTCGCGCTCCACGACCTCCTGGAGGCGCTCGGCGGTGGCGTCCTCGTCGGCGCCGGCCGCGAACGTCGCGACCAGGTAGGTCGAGCGGCCGTCGCGCGAGACGAGCTCGGCCGGCTCGCCGCCCCGGACCGCGACCACCTGGGCGACCTCGGGGTCCTGCAGCGCGGCCGCCACGCGCCGGATCTTGTCCTGCGCCTGGCGCGAGTCGATCGGCGCACCGAGTCGGACCAGCACGACCATGTCCGGCGACGCCGAGCGCCCGGTCACCCGCTCGACCGTGGCGCGCGCGACGACCGACTCGGAGCCCGGGTCCTCGAAGTCGTCGTCCGACGTGAGCAGGCCGACCACGGGTCCGCCGAACGCACCGGCCGCCACCACCATCACGAGCGTCAGCGCCAGGACGAGCCGGCGGCGGCGGTAGATCGTGCGCGCGAGCGCAACCATGGCTCAGCGCTGCATCTCGGTCCAGACCTTGGCCAGCGGGTTCCGGTCCGCGATCTTGCCGAGGTCGAGCGCGGTGATGACGTTGAGCAGCATGCCGGTGGCGAAGAACGACCACACCTGCTCGGGCGTGGCGCCCGAGAGGCGCTCGACCTCTTCCACGATCTCGCCGTAGCCGGTGCGGACGTGCTCCTGGATCTCAGGGTCCGCGACTGCGGCGTACCCCTGCATGAGCATCAGCAGGGCGTGGCGGTCGGGCAGCAGCTCGTGGACGTAGGCGTGGCCCATGTCCTGGAGCTCGTTCCCGGGCGCGGCGCGCTCGGCGGCGCGCCGGAACGTGGCGGTGACCTTCTCGCAGGCGCGGTCGGTGCAGGCGAGGAAGAGCTCCCGCTTGGTGTGGAAGAGCCGGAACAGGTACGGCTGGGAGATGCCGGCCTCGCGGGCGATGACCTCGGTCGACGTGCCGTGGTATCCGCCCTCGGCGAAGTGCTCGACAGCCACGGTGAGGATCTCGTCGCGGCGCTCGCCGGCGGACTTGCGGCGGGTCGGTGCGGCCATGCGGGCAGGTTAGTGACTGCTTACTCTGCTGTCAATCACGGTCTTCCCGCCACACCTCGACCGAGACCTCCTCGACCGGGAGCGGGATCGGCGGCTCCGGCTTGGACGCCTTGACCGTGACCATCTCGGCCCCGAACTGCGAGGCGAGGCGCTCGGCGATCACCCCGCACAGCCGCTCGAGCGTCTTGTATGAGCGCTGCTGCGCGAGCAGGGCGATCACCTGGCAGACCTCGCCGTAGTCGACGGTGTCCTCGACACGATCGGTGATCAGCGCGTCGGGCTCGCCGACGTCGAAGCGGACGTCCAGGACGAGCCGCTGGCCGATCTCGCGCTCGGCGGCGCTGACGCCGTGGTGCGTGTAGAGCGACAGCCCGACGATCTCGACGGTGACCCCGATCTCGGGGCCTTCCTCGTCGTCCTCGTCGTCGGTCAGGTCGTCCTCGTCGTCGAAGTCCTCGTCGGGGTCGGCCATGGCGCGAACGTAGCAGCCGCCACCGCCAGCGCGTCCGCGGTGGGGGCGACGTCGTGGACGCGGAACACCCGCGCCCCGCGCTCGTACGCGATCACCGTGGTCGCCACCGTCGCGGGGACGCGCCCGGTCACGTCGCGGCCCGTGATGCGGCCGAGGAAGCTCTTGCGGCTCGTGCCCACGACGATCGGCCGGCCGATCGCCACGAGCTCGTCGAGCCGCCGCAGCAGCTCGAGGTTGTGCTCGAGCGTCTTGCCGAAGCCGATCCCCGGGTCGAGCTGGACCCGCTGCTCCGCGATGCCCGCCGCGATGGCGGCCGCGAGGCGCTCCTCGAGGAAGGCCCGGATGTCGTCGACGACGTCGTCGTAGCGAGGGTCCTGCTGCATGGTCCGCGGCTCGCCGAGCATGTGCATGAGGCAGCAGTCGACGCCCCGGTCGGCAACCAGCGCGGCCATGTCCGGGTCGTGGCGGAAGGCGCTGACGTCGTTGACGTAGGAGGCGCCGGCGTCGAGCGCCGCCTCGGCCACGCGCGCCTTCATGGTGTCGATCGAGACCTGGACGCCGTCGAGGCCGGCGAGGCCCTCGACGACCGGGATCACGCGCGCGAGCTCCTCGGGCTCGGGCACGGGGTCGGCGCCGGGGCGGGTCGACTCCCCGCCGACGTCGACGATCCCCGCTCCCTCGGCGACGAGCCGGCGGCCGTGCGCGATCGCCGCCTGCGCGTCGTCGAACACGCCGCCGTCCGAGAACGAGTCGGGCGTGACGTTGACGACGCCCATGATCGTGTACGCGCCCACGGGGCGACGGTAGCTGGTCAGCGCTTCGCCGGCACGTTCCCGCGGAGACGTGCGCGGGACGCGTGGCGGCGGACGTGCGCAGCGCGATGGCCGATGGCGCGCCCGGGTTCGTGCGGCTCGCCGCGCTCGTCGGCCGGCGGTCGCCGGCGCGGCAAGCGGAGCGAGCCGAGCGCGAGGCCGGCGACGATTGCCGCCGCGCCGGCGAGCTGGACGACGCCGAACGGCTCGTGGAACGCGACCGCCGCGGCCAGCGCGCCGACGAGCGGCTCGAGGTTCACGAACGCGCCCGCGACGTCCGCCGGCACCCGCGCCTGCCCGTAGGCGAAGAGAGAGAACGCGAGCAGCGTGCCGGCGATGGCGAGCCCGACGGCGGCGAGGACGGGACCCTCGGCGCCGGGCGCGGGCGGTATGCCCTCGGCGACCACCGCGTACGGCAGTGCCGCGAGCGCGCCCGCGGCGAGCTGCACCGCGGTGACCGCGACGGGATCGCGGCCGCGGAGCAGGCCGGGCTGAGCGACGATGAAGCCGGCCGAGATGACCACCGAGGCGAGCACGACCGCGTCGCCGGTCAGCGAGGAGCCCGCTCCCCCAGCGCCGGCGACGAGGCCGACGCCCGCGAGCGCCAGGACGTAGCCGGCCCAGGCGAGCGGCCCGGCCGTGCCGCGGCGGAGCGCGACCGCGATCAGCGCCACGAGCACCGGGACGGCGCCGACGATCAGCGATGCATGGCTCACGTTCGTGCGCGCGATGCCCGCGTTCTGGAGGACGATGACGAGCCCGAACCCGATCGCGCCGGCGGCGACGATGCGCGGCGTCAGCGCCCGGCGCAGCTGCGTACGGCGGGTCGCGAGGAGCAGCAGCGGCGCGGCGAGGCCGAAGCGGATCACGGTCAGCCAGCCGGCATCGAGCCACTCGAGTGCGAGCTTCGACAGCGGAACGGTCAGGCCCCAGAGGACGCCGGCCGCCACGAGCGCGACGAACGCGCCGCGCCGGTCGTTGGCGGGCGCGACGGCGGAGCGCGCAGCGGCCACCGACCGGCGGTCGTCGCCGGGTGCCGTGAGGTGGTTGATGTCGCGCCGCGTCTTCATACTCATATTGTCGGCGTTGAGGTCGATTTCTCAACTTGGATTTGACGCTTCTCGCGTTCTACGAAAGAATATTTCGTCAGATGGCGGTTTCGCTTGATCATGTTGATGTGCGGCTCCTGGTGGAGCTGCAGACGGACGCCGATCGCCCCAACGTGGAGCTGGCGCGGATCGTCGGGCTCTCGCCGGCGGCGACCCTGAACCGGGTCCGGCGGCTGAAGGAGTCGGGCGTCCTGCGGCGGATCACGGCGCGGCTGGACAGCACCGCAGCCGGCTTCCCGCTGCAGGTCTACGTCAGCGTCACGTTGGCGCGCCACGACGACGCCGCCCACCGGCGCTTCGAGGAGACCGTCCTCGCGCTCCCGCAGGTGATCGCCGCCGACTGGGTGACCGGCGAGGTCGACGCGATGCTCATGGTCGTGTCCCGCGACGTCGCCGAGCTGCAGCGCGTCCTCAACCGCCTCGCCGCCCGCGGCGGCACCCGCGTCGTCACGCTGCTGCGCCTGGAGGAGCTCAAGCCCGCCTCGCCGCTGCCCCTCCAGCCCACCCGGTGACTCTGGAGCGGACGAACGTCAACGGGGGCTGGAACTCAACGTCAACGGGGCTGGGTAGGCGGCTGGGGTGCCTGCCGCTGCGCGGGAGGGGGTTTCGGGCATCTCGGCGCGTCGCCGGTCGCCGCGATCCACTTTTCTCCCCGTCCAGTAGAGGAGAAGGTGGATCTCGATGCCCGCCCGATCACCGAGATGCACCACCCCGGCGGGCGGTCTCAAGGCGCGGTTAGGTGTATTCGGGCGCGGCGGCGGTCATCGAGATACACCCTTATGCGCGTCTGGAGCACAAAGGTGTATTCGGGCGTCGCCGGCGACAGCGAGATACACGAAACCCCGGCTTGACGCCGGCCGAGCGAGGCCGACGAACCCGGTCGGCTCCCTCACCCTCCCTACCCAGCCGCAGTTGACGTTCCCGCCGCCCGAGGCCGACCACACCGGCCGACGCCCAGCCCTCCGACCCAGCCGCCGTTGACGTTCCCGCCGCAAAGCCGGACGCGTCCGGCTTGACAGGACGGCCGCTGTACCGGTACAGTCTGTACCAGTACAGATGACGCGCCGCCGCTCCTCGCACTCACGTCCTGCTGTCACGCTCGCCACGGTCGCCGAGGCGGTCGGGGTGTCCCGCATGACCGTGTCGAACGCGTACAACCGGCCCGATCAGCTCTCCCCCGAGCTGCGCGATCGGGTGTTCGCGGTCGCCGAGGAGCTCGGCTACTCCGGGCCGAATCCCGTCGCGCGGACGTTGTCGCGCGGCGAGACCGGGTCGATCGGGCTCGTGCTCGACTACCCGCTCACGCTCGCGCTGACCGACCCCGCCGCCCAGGCCTTCGTCCACGGAGTGGCCGCCGGCACCGAGGAGCGGGGGCTCGGGCTCTCCCTGGTCCCCCGCATCGACGGCCGCCACGCGGCGCTCGTCCAGGCCGCGCTCGTCGACGGCTTCGTGCTCTATTGCGTACCCGAGGACGATCCGCGGATGGACGCCGTCCGGGCGCGCCGCCTGCCGTTCGTGGGCGTCGACTTCGATCCCAGGCCCGGCCTCGTCCGCGTCAACATCGACGACCGCGGCGCGGCTCGCTCGGCGGCCCAGCACCTCACCGCCCTCGGTCACCGGCGCTTCGGCATCGTGCTCGCGCACGACGCGCCGGACTCCACCGGCGCCGAGGCCGAGGCGGCCGCCACGCACCACGTCGAGCGCGAGCGGCTGGCCGGCTGGCGCGAGGGGCTCGAGGCCGCGGGCATCGACTGGGGCGAGGTCCCCGTCGCGACGCCGCCCGGCAAGGGCATCGAGACCGGCCGGCTCGGCGCCGCCCGGCTGCTCGACCGCGCCGAGCGCCCGACCGCGATCCTCGGCCTCTCGGACCTGATCGCCATGGGCGTCATCCAGGCCGCGCGCGACCGCGGGATCTCCGTCCCCCAACAGCTCTCCGTCACCGGCTTCGACGACATCGCCGAAGCCGCGCTCTCCGACCCTCCCCTCACCACCATTCGGCAGCCCCTGCAGCTCAAGGGCTCCGAAGCCGTCCGCCTGCTGCTCGAGGGCGAGGCGGCGCAGTCCGTCCTCCTCCCCACCGAGCTCGTCGTCCGTGCGTCAACCTCCCCCGCTCCCTGAAAGGACGCTCCCATGTTCGATCAGCCCATCGCCGCCCTCATGGCCCGCGAGTCCCGCAACCGCCTCCTCACCGAGGAGCGGACTCCGCGCCGGCGCTTGGTGCGCCGGCTCGTTCGCCGCGGCTAAGCGAAGTCGGGCTTCTCGGGACGGTCGAGGCCACGCGCCTCGGCCGTCCCGCCCGCAAGCCCAGGTCGCGGCAGCGGCCGCGGCGGGGCGGGCGTGGCGGCGCCCGGAAGCTCCGGCCGCTCGGGCATGCCGGGCGCGGGCGGTGCCTCGGACCCGAAGACCTCCTCCTCGGACTTGCCCTCGAGCAGCGCCTCGAACGCCTCGCGCTCGATCGTCTCGCGCTTGAGCAGCAGCTCCGAGATCGTCGTCAGCTGCTCGCGATGCTCGGCCAGGATGTCCTTGGCCTGCTGGTGAGCGCCCTCGACGATGCGGCGGATCTCGTCGTCGATCTCGCGCGCGATCTCGTCCGAGTAGTCCGGCTCGGCCGAGAACTCACGGCCGAGGAACGGCTGGCCGTGGTCGTGGCCGAACACGCGCGGGCCGAGCTTCTCGCTCATGCCGAATCGCATGACCATCTGCTTGGCCGTGGCCGTGACCTTCTCGAGATCGTTTGACGCGCCCGTGGTGATCTCCGAGAAGACGATCTCCTCGGCGGCGCGGCCGCCCAGCGTCATCGCCATCGTGTCCGTCAGCTCGGCCTTCGTGGTGAGGAACTTGTCCTCGGTCGGCAGCGAGATCGTGTACCCGAGCGCCTGCCCGCGGGAGATGATCGAGACCTTGTGGACCGGGTCGGAGTGCTCGAGGAAGTGCCCGACGATCGCGTGGCCCATCTCGTGGTAGGCCGTGACGAGCCGCTCCTTCTCGCCCATGACCCGGGTCTTCTTCTCGGGTCCCGCGACCACCCGCATGATGCCCTCTTCGAGCTCGATCTGGGTGATCTCCTTCTTGCCCGTGCGGGCGGCGAGCAGCGCGGCCTCGTTCACCAGGTTCGCGAGGTCCGCGCCCGTGAAGCCAGGCGTCTGGCCGGCCAGCACGTCGAGGTCGATGACCTTGGCGAGCGGCTTGCCGCGGGTGTGGACCTCGAGGATCTTGCGGCGGCCGGCGCGGTCGGGGCGGTCGACCGTGATCTGGCGGTCGAAGCGGCCCGGACGCAGGAGGGCGGGATCGAGGATGTCGGGCCGGTTGGTGGCCGCGATCATGATGATGTTGTCCTTGGCCTCGAAGCCGTCCATCTCGACGAGCAGCTGGTTCAGGGTCTGCTCGCGCTCGTCGTGGCCGCCGCCGAGGCCGGCACCGCGGTGGCGCCCGACGGCGTCGATCTCGTCCATGAAGATGATGCACGGCGAGTTCTGCTTGGCCTGCTCGAACAGGTCGCGCACGCGTGACGCGCCGACGCCGACGAACATCTCAACGAAGTCCGAGCCAGAGATGGAGAAGAACGGCACGCCCGCCTCGCCGGCCACGGCGCGGGCCAGCAGCGTCTTGCCGGTGCCCGGAGGGCCGTAGAGCAGGACGCCCTTCGGGATCCGCGCCCCGAGCGCCTGGAACTTCTTCGGGTTCTCGAGGAACTCCTTGATCTCGTGCAGCTCCTCGACCGCCTCGTCGGCGCCCGCCACGTCGCGGAACGTGATCTTCGGCGAGTCGACCGACAGCCGCTTGGCGCGCGACTTGCCGAACGACATCACCTTCGAGCCGCCGCCTTGGACCTGGTTCATGAGGAAGATCCAGAACCCGATGAAGAGCAGGAACGGGAGCACGTAGGTCAGCAGCGAGAGGATCACGCTCGACCGCGCCGGCTTGACGTCGAAGTTCTGGATGTTGTTGGCCTGCTCGGCCGCCCGGAGCTTGTTGACCAGGACGTCGGCGTAGTCGACGGGGTAGCCGACCTCGTACTTCTTGTCGTTCGGGAGCGTGACCTCGGCGGCGTTGTACTTCGTGTTGAGCGTGACGCTCTTGATGCCGCCCTGTTCGACCTGCGTCAGAAACTGCGAGAAGGAGGTCTTCTCGGCCTGGTCGGAGCGAGAGATGAGCTTCGACGCGAAGAACGCGAGGACGATCACGATGATGATCGGGAACGCAGCGCTCTTGAAGAAACGGCTCATTTGCGCACCCCGGCGCGAGGAGCGTGGAAGAAACTGCTGGACAAGGCCATCAAGGCTACCAGTGGTCGAGGGGCGATCCGGAAGCCAGTGTGGGAGCGCTTCCTATGGATTCCCTAATCGGCAATTCCCGTCAAAGCCGCGACATACGGCAGGTTCCGGTAGCGCTCGTCGAAGTCCAGCCCGTAGCCGATCGCGAACTTGTCGGGGATCTCGAAGCCGACGTAGCGGGCGGGTGTCTCCACCTGGCGCCGGTCCGGCTTGGTGAGCAGCGCGCACACCTCCAGTGACGCGGGGCCGCGCGCCTCGAGCGTGCGCATGAGGTACTGCAGCGTGAGCCCTGAGTCGACGATGTCCTCCACGATCAGCACGTCGCGCCCTTCCAGCGGAGCGTCGAGGTCCTTGAGGATCCGTACCACTCCCGACGACTCGGTCGAGGAGCCGTATGACGCGACCGCCATGAAGTCGACCTCGCAGTGCATGTCGAGGTGGCGCATGAGGTCGGCGAGGAAGAACACGGCCCCCTTGAGCACCCCGATCAGCAGCAGGTCCTTGCCCGCGTAGTCGCGCGAGACCTCGGCCGCCATCTCCCGGATCCGGTGCTGCAGCTCGTCCGCCTGCACGAGGATCTCGCCGATCTTGTCGTCCTGCAGCATCGTGAGGGCGGGCAGTCTAGCCCCAGCTCAGATCGACGCGGCGGCGGGTGGCCGGGGTCGCCGCGAAGCGGTCGGCGGTGGCGATGCCTGGGACCCACGCGACCTCGCCGGCCGCGAGCACGACGGGGAGCTGGCGGCGCTGCTCGCGCGGCACCTTGTGGTCGGTGAAGAGGTCCTGGAGGCTGCGGCTGCCGGCCTGCAGGCGGACGCGGTCCCCGGGGCGCCAGGGACGGGCCTCGAGCCGCGGCCCGAGCTCGTCGGCGTCGAGCGCTCCGGCGCCGGTCTCGGTGCACGCCAGCGTGCCGGTGCCGTAGCGCGTCTGGCCCGGGACGCTGAGCTCCGCGGCGAACGGGCGCGACGGCGACGGGCCGCCGTCGAACCGCAGCACGCCGTACTCGACCACGGCCCGCAGGCCACCGCCGACGTCGAGCGCCGCGGTCCCCCCGCGGGAGCCCAGCGCGAGGATCTCCTCGGTGCGGGCGCCGACGGCCGGCGCGCGGCCCGGGGTCGCCCGGTCGGCGAGCGCCTGCACGGCGAGGCGAGCCAGGGCGGGCGGGAGCGCGGCCAGGCGGGCGACGTCCGGCGGGTCGAGGGCCGCAGCCACAACCTCGTCGAGCACGGCGGCCTCGTCGCGCAGCAGCGCGAGCGTGCGCAGCACGTTGGCCTCGGCGGCCGGGTGCAGCGCGCGCAGCGCCGGGATCAGGCCGTGGCGGACGCGGTTGCGGGCGAACGTGTCGGACTCGTTGGTGGCGTCCTCGCGCCAGGGCAGGCCGCGTCCACGGCAGTGGGCGGCCGTCTCCTCGCGGGTGCTGGTGAGGAGGGGCCGCACGAGGCGCCCCTCCCGCTCGCGCATGCCGAGCAGCGCGCGCCGCCCGGGCGAGGCCGCCAGCCGGTAGAGGACAGTCTCGACCTGGTCGGTCGCCGTGTGACCCGTGGCGACCAGGGCGTCGAGCGGCTCGGCCAGCCGGCGGGCCTCGGCGTAGCGCAGCTCGCGCGCCCACGCCTGGACGTTCCCGGCCGGCGCACCGGCGCGCAGCGCCTCGAACCCGGCGCCGAGGCGCTCGCACAGCTCGGCGCAGAACGCCTGGTCCGCGTCCGCCTCCACGCGCAGGCCGTAGTTGCAGTGCAGCGCGGTGACCGGCCCGCCGAAGCGGACGGCGACGTCGAGCATGCAGACGGAGTCGCGGCCCCCCGAGAGCAGCACCACGACCGGCCGGCCGGGCTCGAGCAGGGCGCCGGCACGCGCCTCGACCGTGCTCATTGCGGCGCCCGCCTGGCGAGGAACAGGTCGGTGGCCTCCCGGAAGCCCTTGAGCTTGACCTCGCCGATCTCCTCGAACGCGAGGTGGGGCCCCGCAGCCTCGACGACCGGCCGCGTGACGAGCACCTCGCCGCCGGCGGCGCGGGCACCGACGCGGGAGGCGAGGTTGACCGAGTGCCCGTAGTAGTCGCCGTCGCGGTAGAGCGCGAGGCCGGCGTGGATGCCGATCCGCGGCAGCGGGCGGCGGCCGCTGTTGAGCACCTGGAAGCCGACGGCCCAGTCGACCAGCGCCGCAGGGTCGGCGCCGGCCACCATCACCTCGTCGCCGATCGTCTTGATTACGCGCGCGTCGTCGGGGAGCGTCTCCTCGACCGCCTCCACGAACCGCTCCACGACGTCGACCGCCTCCTCCTCCCCCGCCTCCTCGGTCAGGCGCGTGTAGCCGGCCAGGTCGGCGAACGCGATCGCCACCCGCAGGCGGCCGAGCTCGGCCCCACTGCCTCGCGCTTCGCGGCTCGTCGCCGCTTCGCTGGCCTCGGTCTCCAGGTGCCCGACCACGTCCTGCTCGACGAAGTGGTGGAGCGCGCGCTGGTGCACGCGGTCCATGATCGGCGAGGCGAGAGGGAGCAGCTGGGACGCGAGGCCGGACATCTCCTCCGCCATCTGCAGGCCGGGCACCCCGTCGCGCATCAGCGGCTCGTGCACGTAGAGGTGGAACAGCTTGACCTCGGCGTCGGCGATCTGCGCCATCGCCTGCCCGTACACGCGCACGAGCTGCAGGAAGGCGACGAGCGGGAACCCGGCCTCGAGCACGGCCGCCATGTAGCGCAGCAGTTGCATGTCCTCCTCGCCGATGCGCTCGAGCGACTCGGTCGAGAAGCCCGCCGTCCGCCAGATGCGCTCGATCAGGGCGGGCTCGAGCCCACACTCCTCCGCCGCCTCCGCCAGCGAGCGCGTACGCGCCGGGATCGGGAAGAGGTCCTCCAGGTAGCCGTAGGCCAGCCGCCCCGCCTCCGCGGCCTGGCGCAGCTCCGTCAGGGAGTGCCCGCGCTCGCGCAGACGCGCGACGATGCGCGCCTGGGCGATCGCCGCCGGCGTCCACTGCCCGTCGGCCAGCGGCACGATCCCGTCCCGGACCCAGCGGCGCAGCGTGTCGGCGGGGACGTCGAGCTTTCGGGCGACCTCGCTGTGCGTCACGTCAGGCATGGCGTTAAGAAAGAGCGGCGGGACCGCGGTCGTGGTCCCGCCGCTTGCGGGCAATGCGGCCCGCTGCCTCGGCCGGCGGCGTTCGTTTTGAGGCGACGCCTTGCGAGCGACCCGAGAGCCGCTCACTTCCCGGCCTGTTGCCTGGTTCGGGTGTCGCAAGGTCTAGCGCGGGAGCCCCCGGGTGTCAAACCGAGAGGTGCGATCAGACCGCCAGATGCGGGTACTCGTCCTCGAGGAACTCGCGGTAGCGGGCGTAGATCGGCTTCGTGATCGGGATCAGGCTGAGCGCGGCCTTGACGTCGCCGCCCGACTTGATCCGCCGCCGCGCGAGCGCCATCGCGACGTTCTCCTTGCCCTGGAAGTACCGGTTCGCGGTCTCCGACGACATCTCCATCTTCACCTTCGGCTCCCAGTCCACGTCGTCCGACCACTCCCAGTGGAGGTTCCCCTCCTCGTCCGGCCGCGTGGCCCGGATGTTCACGACGAGGTCGAAGTCGGTGAACTCGAAGCGCTGCGGCACGTCGGCGTCACGCAGCTTGGGCCCCATGTCGGGGTCATCGTCCATCATCGAGAACACCTGGTCGATGACGACCCGGAACTCCTTCTCCGACGTGAACTCGGCGCCCATGGCTCAGGACGAGTTGCCGGAGGAGCGCGTCGAGCGCGTGCGGGTGTCGGCGGTCGAGCGCGTCGCGCGCGGCTTCCTGGCAGCGGCCGGCTTCTTGGCGGCGGCCGGCTTCGCACGCGTCGTGCCGGTCGACTTGGCGCGCGTCGTGCCGGTCGACTTCGAGCGCGACGGGGCCGTCCGGGTCGTCCGTGCGCGTGAGGCGGTGCTGCTCGCCGCGGGCTTCGGGGTGCTGTCGCGGGCCTCGAGGGCGGCGATGCGCCGGCCGAGCGCCTCGATCTCGTTGCGCAGGCCCTTGACCTCGTCGAGCACGCGAAGCTCCTCGATCGTCTCCCGGATGCGGGCGGCGGCGTGCGTCACCTCGTCGACCAGCTGGCGCGTGCGCTTCTGCGTACCGGCGGCGCCTTCGGACGTGGCGTGGAACGTGCGCTCGATCGCGGCGCGGACCGCTTCGATCGGGTCGGACGCTGCGGCGTCCTGTTTGTCCTTCTTGTTCTTCTTCTTCGGCATAGGGCAACTCTAATCTCCCTGCGCGTGACGCACCTGCGCCCCCATGCCGATGTCGCCGAGCGAGTGCTGCTTCCCGGCGATCCCGGCCGCGCCCTGCGGCTCGCGCAACAGCTCGTCGACGCGCCCAAGATGCTCAACCACCACCGCGGGCTGTGGGGCTACACCGGGGTCGCGCCCGACGGCGAGCCGCTGACGATCCAGAGCACCGGCCTGGGCGGCCCGAGCACGGCCATCGTGGTCCGCGAGCTGATCGGGCTGGGGGCGCGGCGGCTGGTCCGGATCGGCACCGCAGCGGCGCTGCGCGAGGATCTCGGGCTCGGCGCGCTCGTGATCGCGGAGTCCGTGCACGCCGGCGACGGCACCAGCCGCGCGCTCGGCATCACCGATCCGCTGGCCGCCGACCCCGCGCTCCTCGCCGCGCTCCAGGTGGCCGGGAACGGTGCGGTGACCGGGAGCGTGGCGTCGAGCGACCTCTACTACGACGCGCCCCCCGCCGCGGCCGACGCGCTCGCGGCCGACCTCTCCACCGGCGCGCTGTTCGCAGTCGCCGCGCGCCACGGGGCGGCGGCCGCCTGCGTGCTCGCCATCAGCGAGACGGACGGCCGCCGAATCGAGCCCGCGGCGCTCGAGGCCGCCGAGGCCGAGCTGGGCCGCGTGGGGGCGGCCGCGCTCGCGTAGGACCGGCTCAGGCGGGCTTCTTCTTCCGCGGCGCCCGTCGCTTTGGCGCGGCCGGCGGCTCGTCGACCTTGAAGCGCTCCTGCTCGCGCGGCGGGGCCGACGGCGCGCCGTCGAGCGTGCTCGCGAGGTGCGAGATCTCGAGCGCGAGCTTGGAGAGCTGGTCCTCCACCGCCCCCAGCCGCTCGTCGAGCATGCCCGCCTGGGCCATCGCCGCGAGCCGCTGGTCGAGGCGGTCGACGGCCTCCTCGATGCCCTCCATGCGCTGCGACACCGACCGGAGCCGGCGCGTCAGCCGCTCGACGTCGGCCGCCGAGGGGATGTTGAGGGCGCCCAGCGCTGCCTCCTGCGCCTGCGAGGCGCGCTCCCGGGCTTCGAAGGCGCGCGAGAGCGCCGAGTTCACGAGCGGGTTCTCGAGCAGCTCCTGGGCGAGCTTGCCCAGCGCGTCCTCGCCCTGTCGGGCGAGCCGGTCGCGAAGCCCGCTCGGGGCACTGTCGTCGTCGTCCATGTTCTCTCCTGGCGGGTTCGGCATGGTCCGAGCATCAAGCTCGAGTCAAGGGTGATGGTCGGCCAACATTTAGGAAGCGCGACGAATCACCGCAAGAGAATGCATTGTTAATCGTTCCAGATTGCACGTTGCCTCATGGGACCGATAGCCTCAAAGGTCGTTCGAAGGGTCGATTCGCCATACCGGCGACCGCGGGGGGACGTGGGAGGAGACCCGTACTGGGGATGACAGGCCGCAAGCTGCTCATCGCGCTACTCGCCGCCGCGCTCTACGCGGGCATCTTGGCGACCTCGGCCTCGGCCGAGGTCCATCGCGTCCAGGTCACGCTCGTGACCGGCCAGGTCATCAACACCACGGTCGATGTCCCGCCCGGCGCGTCGGTGTCCTCGGTCCAGATCCCCGGCCTGCCGGCTCCTGTCCAGTCGATCGTGGACCTCGGGGCCGTCCCCACGCCGACCGCGGTGCCCACGGTCCCCGCCACACCCACCGTGCCGAAGACTCCGGAGGTCCAGGCTCCGGAGCTCCCCAAGAAGACCGACAAGGAGGACGGCGGCAGCTCGGGCGGCAGCGGCAACGCCGGCGCCGGCGGCGGCAGCGGGTCGACGTACGGAGACGAGAGCCCGGTCAACCGCGCGACCGGCAACGTCCGCAGCGGCGTCGGGCGGGCGAGTGACGAGGTGCGCGGGAAGGCCGACCCCGGTGCGGTCGAGCGGACGCAGCGCGCGGACGGCACGCCGACGCCCTCCAACCCGACCTTCTCGCTCTCCACGCCGGGGCCCGCCCGCATCGGCGTCCCGAACTTCTTCATCGACAAGTTCCGGGTGCCGCCGTTCCTGCTCCCGATCTACCAGGCCGCCGGCATCCAGTACGGCGTGCGCTGGGAGATCCTCGCGGCCATCAACGAGATCGAGACCGACTACGGGCGCAACCTCAACGTGAGCTCCGCGGGCGCGCTCGGGTGGATGCAGTTCATGCCCGCCACGTGGCGTGCCTACGGCGTCGACGCCAACGGCGACGGCAAGAGCGACCCGTACAACCCCGTCGACGCGATCTTCGCCGCCGCCCGCTACCTGCGCGCGGCCGGCGCCGACACCGATATCCGCCAGGCGGTCTTCGCCTACAACCACGCGAACTGGTACGTCGACTCGGTCCTCCTACGCGCCCAGGTCATCGGCGGCATGCCGGCCAACCTCGTCGGCTCGCTGACCGGCCTCACCCAAGGCCGCTTCCCGGTGCTCGCCAAGGCCACGTACGCGGACCAGCTCGAGCGGCGCGGCCGGCGCGTCCGCGAGGGCAACGCCGCGATGGTCGTCGAGCCGGCCGACCGCGACGACATCAAGGTCTTCACGCGTGCGCGCTCGCGCGTGGTCGCGGTCAACGACGGCAAGGTGCTGCGGGTCGGCTCCAACCGCAGGCTGGGCAATCACGTCGTGCTGCAGGACGTCTACGGCAACACGTACACGTACGGACACCTCGGCAGCGTCGTCAAGCGCTATCCGTCGCCGAAGCCGCGCACGGTGACCGAGGCCGAGGTGAAGAAGGAGCTCGCGCTCCCGAAGCCCGACGCCGCGCCCGCGCAGGCCGCCTCCTCGACCGATCGTCCCGCCGCCCGCGCTCCCAAGCCCAAGGTCGCGCGGCGCGCCGCGCCCAAGGGCCGCCAGAAGCCACCGGAGGCCTCCAAGCAACGCCTCTTCGCCCACCCGGCGCGCCCGAACTCGGCTGAGGCCGGCGGCGCGCAGCAGGAGTTCGAGCGCACGGGCAAGATCGACGGCTGGCAGAGCTTCGAGGGCTACTTCAGCCGCATCTTCGGGCTCGATCGCAAGGACATCCAGCTCAAGCGCCTGCGCCGCGGCAGCCGCGTCGTCGCCGGGACGGTGCTGGGCCGCGTCGAGGGCCGCACCGAGGAGGGCGCCCCGCACCTGCTGTTCAAGATCCGCCCGGCGGGCCGCGGCGCCCCGGCGATCGACCCGAAGCCGATCCTCGACGGCTGGAAGCTGCTCGAGTCGACCGCCATCTACCGCGCAGCCGGCAAGAACCCGTTCTTCGGGCGCGACGCGGCCAACCCGTCGATCGGCCAGATCCTGCTGATGAGCAAGGAGGCGCTGATCGCGCGGGTGCTCTCGAACCCGCAGATCGACGTCTACGAGTGCGGCCGGCGCGACATCCGCACCGGCGGGATCGATCGCCGCGTGCTGGCCACGCTCGAGTTCCTCGCCGCCTCCGGCCTGCGGCCGACGGTCAGCTCGCTGCACTGCGGGCACGGCTTCTACACGAAGTCCGGCAACGTCTCGCACCACTCGTCGGGCAACGCGGTCGACATCGCGGCCATCAACGGCATCACGATCTCCCCGGCGACGCAGGGTGCGGGCTCGATCACCGAGCTGACGATCCAGCGGCTGCTGACGCTGCAGGGCACGATGGAGCCGTCCCAGATCATCTCGCTGATGCAGTTCGACGGGGCGAGCAACACGTACGCGATGGGCGACCATCACGACCACATCCACGTCGGGTTCCAGCCGCTCTACGGGTCCAACTCGAAGATGGCGAAGCAGGTCAACGCGATCCTCAAGCCCAAACAGTGGATCAAGCTGATCGACCGCCTCGGCGAGATCAAGAACCCGAAGGTCAGCCGCACCCCGTCGAAGTACGCGCTCAAGGTCACGCGCCGGGCGTCGGCGTCGCACAAGGGCGAGTAGCCTCGCCGCCCTGACGCGCTTCGGCTTCGTCCAGTGGGAGTTCCCCGGGCGCCTCGGCCCCGACCCGGGGCGGTACGTCGTGCGGCGGTTCGCGGGCGACGACGTGCAACAGATCCTGGTCATCGGCGGGCTCTCGGCCGCGCGACGGCGACCGCGGCGCGAGGCCCGGGTGCGGCGCGCCGCCGAGGAGCCTGCGACCGTCGACGTCACGCGCGCGACGGTGATCGACGCGGCGCCGCTCGGCGAGCTCGAGGCGGCCGACGAGTGGCTGGCGCGGGCTGTCGGCGACGACCGCCCGCGCATCACCGGGGCCGCGCTGGCGCTGCTCAACCGCGCGGTGGCCGGCCACCGGGTGGCCGGCGTCGATCCGTGGGTGGCCGACGCCGACCCGGCGCGGGCGATCGGCTACCGCGTCGGGTACGGCACCGGCGAGCAGGTCGCCGAGGGCGACTGGGAGTCGGCGCGCGAGCTGCCCCGGCCGGAGCCCGCCGCCGCCCGGTCGGCGCTCCTCGCGCCCCAGGAGCGCGTGGCCGCCCTGCTCGGCGGCCGCGACGCCCCGCTGGCCTGCGAGGAGCTCACGCTCCGTGCCCGCGGAGATCTGCTGCACGGGCGCCCGCGCGAGGCGGCGCTGCAGCTCGGCATCGCGTTGGACGCCGCGCTGGCCGAGCTCGCGGCCTGGCGCGACGTGGGCGACCTGGGCGAGCGGCTCGACGAGCTGGCCGGGCTACGGGAGTCCGTGCAGGCCGCCGTGCGGGCGGCGCTGGCCGGTCCGGTGGACCCCGGGGTGCTCGAGGGCCTGCTGGGGCGGCTCGAGGCCGCTTTGCGCGCCCGGCTCGCGGCGTCCCTATAAGCACGTTTCGAACGTCAACGGCGGCTGGGGAGGGAGGCTGGGGGAGCGATCGCGCGTGCAGAAACTGGACAATGGCGTCGTCCGGGCGGGCGCGTGGCCGGTTTTACACCGCCCGCATCCACAAACTGGCCAAGCACCGCCGACGACAACGTAGTTGTCCGCTTTCCGTACACCACCCTCCCTACCCAGCCGCCGTTGACGTTCCCGCCTCACAACGCCGCCACTACAGCGGAGAGCTCGGCCTCGACGTCCCCGTCGAGCCGCACGGCGGCCCAGCGGTCGAACGGCGTCGAGCTCCGCGTGATCACGGCGATGCGGCCGCCGCGCTCGAGCGTCAGCTCCGGCAGCCCGGCGGCCGGGTAGACCTCCAGCGAGGAGCCGATGCAGAGCAGCAGGTCGGCGCCAGCGGCGAGCTCCGACGCCCGCGCCATGGCCGCGTCGTCGAGCAGCTCGCCGAACAGCACGACGTCGGGCTTGAGCACCTCGCCGCAGTCGCACCGAGGGACGCCGCCCTCGAGCCGGCGACGGGTCTCGGCCAGCGGATACGTGGCTCCGCAGGCCAGGCACGAGGCGGTTGCGATCGAACCGTGGACCTCGATCACGTCGCGAGATCCGGCCGCGGCATGGAGGCCGTCGATGTTCTGCGTGACGATCGGGATGTCGAGCTCCGCCAGCGCCCGGTGGGCGCCGTTCGGCTGCTTGCCCTCGAGCGCCGCGAAGCGCTGGCCGTAGAAGCCCCAGAAGCGCTCGGGCTCGCGCCGCCAGACCGAGATGTGCGCGACCTCCATCGGGTCCACGCCGGCCCACAGCCCGGTGCCGGGCGAGCGGAAGTCCGGGATCCCCGAAGGGACCGAGACGCCCGCCCCAGTGAGCGCGACGACCGACCTCGCGGAGCGGATCAGCTCGGCGAGGCGATCGTGGGCAACGCCCTCGCGATGTTCGCGAAGCGAACTCCCAAGGCCAAGCCTGCTTGGCCCGCTCACCGCCCCTTGAACTCCGGGCTGCGCTTCTGCAGGAACGCGCTGATGCCCTCGCGCGCGTCCTCGGACGTGAACGCTGTGAGGAAGGCGGCCTTCTCGGCCTCGATCCCCTCGTCGAGGTCCCCCGCGTGCGAGACCTGCTTGATCTGCTCGAGCGCGACCGGTGCCTGGCGGGCGTACTTGCGGCCCCACGCCAGCGCGGTGTCGAACAGCTCGTGGTCGGCGGCCAGCCGGTTGACGAGGCCGAACTCGTAGGCCTCCTCGGCCGAGATCGGGTCGCCGACGGTGTTCATCTCGAGCGCCTTCGCCTCGCCGACCAGCCGCGGGAGCCGCTGCGTGCCGCCGAAGCCCGGAATGATCCCGAGGCCGATCTCCGGCTGCCCGAACGAGGCCGAGTACGCGGCCAGGCGCACGTCGCACGCCATCGCGATCTCGCAGCCGCCGCCCAGCGCCATCCCGTTCACGGCGGCGATCGTCATCGTCCGCGAGCGCTCCCACGAGCGGAAGAGGGCGTGCGCGCGGTCGAGCAGATCGCGGCCGCCGGCCTCGTCCATCTGCGTGAAGGCCTTGATGTCGGCGCCCGCGCAGAACAGCGCCGGGTTCGGCGAGGCGAGGACCATCGCCTTGACCTCATCCGCCGCCTCGACGGCCTGCCACGCGGTCTCGAGCGCCTCGACCACGGCCGGGGAGAGCGAGTTGGCCGGCGGGTTGTCGAGCCACAACACGGCCACCTCGCCACGCGTATCGAGCTTGACCGGCGCACCCTCGAAGCCCGCGTCCGGCTGCGGGTAGGGATAGAAGCCCTGCCCGCTCTTGGCCCCGAGGCGCCCCTGGGCGACGAGCCGGCGCAGGATCAACGGCGGGTCGAAGCCCTCGCCCCACTCATCCTCGGCCCGCTCGAGCGCCGCCAGCACGTCGTCGAGCCCGCGGAAGTCCGCGCGTGCGAACGGCCCGGGAACCATGCCCGTGCCCATCATCATCCCGAGGTCGATGTCGCGGACGCCCGCGATGCCCTCCTCGACCACGAGGCAGGCCTCGACCAGGGCCTTGAGCTGGAAACGGTCGGCGATCCGCTCGTCGATCTGGGTCGGCGTCTCAGGCGTGCTCATAGAAGCCCTTCCCGGTCTTGGCGCCGAGCTCTCCGCGCTCCACGCGCTCTTCCATCCCGCGGTGCACGTAGAAGCGGTCGCCGTAGGCCTCGCGCATGTCGCGCGCGACCTTTGCGACGGTGTCGAGGCCGGACATGTCGGCCACTCGGAACGGACCCATCGGCATCTGCGCCCGCTCCGTGATGAACGCGTCGAGCTCGGCGACGTCGATCCCGGTCTCGTCCTGATAGCGCCAGATCTCGCTCGCCGTGGAGACGAGGATGCGGTTGACGACGAAGCCCGGGCACTCGTGGGCGCGGACCGGCATCTTCTTGATCGCCTGGGCGAAGTTGGCGGCCGCCTGAGCGGTTTCGGCCGAGGTGTCCTCGCCCTCGATCACCTCGACGAGCCGCATGTAGGAGGCCGGCCAGAAGAAGTGGAAGCCGACGACCTTGTCGGGCCGGTTGGTGGCGTCGCCGATCTCGGTGATCGACAGGCCGGAGGTGTTTGAGGCGAGGATCGCGTGACCGGGCGTGGAGGCGTCGAGCTCCGCGAACACCGCGTGCTTGATCTCCATCTTCTCCGGCACGGCCTCGATCACGAAGTCCACGTCCCCGAACGCGTCGTAGGAGGTGGTGCCGGTGATCAGGCCGAGCGTGCGCTCGGCCTGTGCGGCGGCGTCCTCCTCCGACAGCTTGCCCTTCGTGACGAGCTTCGCGACCTGACCCTGGGTGACCTCGCGCGCCTTCTGCAATCCCGCGTCGACGAACCGCTGGTCGACGTCCTTGAGCACGACCGGGACGCCGGCCGCGGCGATGACCTGGGAGATCTCGCCTCCCATCACCCCCGCGCCCACGACCCCTGCTTTGAACACGAACATGCGGCTCACCCTAGCCGAGCCGCTGGGCTCAGCAGTCCACTTCCGCCTGCCGCTCGAAGGCGAAGCGGGTGACCGTGCGGCGCAGGGAGTCGCCCAGGGAGCGGCGGACGAAGAGCCGGTCGACGAGCGGGCTGAGCGGCCCGCCCTGCTTGAGCTCGTAGTCGAGCATCAGCGTCACGCGGACGTCCTCGCCGACCGCCTCGAAGGCGACCGTCTGGATGCCGCGCAGGCGCTCGTCCTCGACCTCGAGCGTCTGCCCCGTGCGGGCCTCGAAGGCCGTCACGCGCTCCTGCACGAGCCCGCGGCCCTTGGGCGGCGACTGCCACAGCAGCCGCGCCCCGACCTGCGGCCAGTCGCCCTCGAGCCTCACCACGTGGCCGAAGCCGTCGATCCACGACGGCCAGCGGTACTGGTCGTACCAGACGTCCTCGACCTCGGCGAGCCGGCCGGGAACGACGGTGCTCGCACTCGCGCGACCCACCCCCGGATTATGGTCGGGAGAAGAGGTAGGCTCGCGCCCATGAACGCCATCGTCGTCGGGTCCGACGGGTCGCCGAGCGCGGAGGCGGCCGTCCAGAAGGTCATCCAGCTCGCGCAGGGAAGCGGCGCGACCGTCCATCTCGTGTGCGCGTACCCGGGCCGCTCGACGCTCGAGCGCCTCGGCCTCAGCGCGAAGGTCGAGCCGGTGAGCCTGCGCGGCGTGGCCTCGGACGTGGCCGCGCGCGCGGAGCGCCGGTTCGAGGAGGCCGGCTTCGACGTCGAGCTCCACGTCCAGGAGGGCGACGCGGCGGACACCCTGATCCAGGTCGCCGAGGAGACCGGTGCCGAGATGATCGCGGTCGGCGCGCGCGGAAACAGCTCGCTGCGGCGCTTCGCGCTAGGGAGCGTCGCCAGCAAGCTCTCCCATCACGCGACGACGACGCTGCTGCTCGTGCGCGAGGGGTAGTCGCTCACCGTGTGAGCAGGCTGCGCCGCCGGGCGACCGTGATCGCGGCGCCGAGGGCGGCCAGGCCCGCGGCGCAGAGCACGGCGGCCTCGTAGGACGCGGCGTCGACCACGCCGCCCGCGAGCGCGTTGCCGGCGGCGTTGCCGGCCACGATGCCCATGATCATCGCGGCGAAGGCCTCGGTCGCGGTCCCCAGCGGCGCGACTGTGTCGAGCAGGGTCGAGCCCACGACGGCGACGGGCGCGACCAGCAGTCCGCAGACGAAGAGCAGCAGCGCCAGCGTCGCGTACGACTCGGCGACCGCCAGCAGCGCGCATCCAGTGCCGAGCGCCAGCATCAGGACCACCAGGCGCAGCGTCAGCGAGCCCGGCCACGGCCGCGACCCGTAGATCAGCCCGCCGGCGAGGCTGCCGCCGGACAGCGCGGCGAGCAGCAGGCCGCCCTCCTCGGCCGACCCGCGCTCGGCCCCGAACGCGGGCAGGGCGACCTGGAGCACGCCCATCGCCGCGCCGAACGCAGCGAGCACGACGAAGACCGTCCGCATACCGGGCGCCGCGAGCGGGCCGAGCCAGCCGGCCTCGTGGCGCTCGCCCCGCCAGCGGCGCGAGCCGGCCGTCGCGGAGAAGCCGACCGCTCCGCCGAAAGCCAGCGCCGCCGCCACGAGCACGGCGGCCTCCGGCGAGGCGACCGCCGCGATGACGGCGACGATCGCTGGCGCGGTCATGACGGCCACCTCGAACACGATGGCCACGAGCGCGTAGGCGGTCGCACGCTGCTCCGGGTCGGTCACGAGGGTGCTCCACAGCGAGCGCATCGCCGCCGGGACCTGCGGGAGCGAGGCGCCCCCCGCTGCCGCGCACAGCGCGAGCGCCCACACCGGGGAGCCCTCGCGCGCCGCCGCCACCAGCCCGAGCACCGCCACGAGGTGCACCAGTGCCGCCGTGCGCAGCACGCGCGGCTGGCCGAGGCGGTCCATGAGCCGGCCCTGGGCCACGGCGCCGACCGCGTTGGCCAGCCCGAACGCGGCCGCCACGCGGCCCGCGTCAGCGAACGAGTCGGTCGCCTCGCGTGCCAGCAGCACGATCCCCAGGATGTACATGCCGATCGGCAGCGAGCCGAGCGCGGACGCGATGACCGGCCACCGTGCGCCGGGCAGCGTGAGGAGCGCGCGATACCGCGCAAGGCCGGCCATGGCGCTGCACGCTATCCCGCCCGGGGAGGCGAGGACCTACACGGCGGCGGGCTCCTCGATGCGCCGCGGGAGCAGTGTCTCGCGGGCGATCACGAGCCGCTGGATCTGCGAGGTGCCCTCGTAGAGCTGCATGATCTTCGCGTCGCGCATCAGCTTCTCGACCGGGTAGTCCTTGATGAAGCCGTAGCCGCCGTAGACCTGCACGGCGTCGGTGGCGACCTCCATCGCGCTGTCGGCGGCGAACCGCTTCGCGTGTGACGACTCGATCGTGTTGCGCATGCCCTGGTCGAGCAGCGCGGCCGACTGCCAGGTGGCCAGGCGCGAGAGGTGCACCTTGGTCGCCATGTCGGCGATCATGAACTGGATCGCCTGGTGCATGGCGATCGGGACGCCGAACTGGATGCGCTCCTTCGAGTAGTTGGTCGCGAACTCGAAGGCCGCGCGCGCGATACCGGTGGCCATGGCCGCGACGCCCGGACGCGTGCGGTCGAGCGTCATCATCGCGATCTTGAAGCCGCGGTTCTCCTCGCCGATCAGGTGGTCGGCGGGGATCTCGGTCTCGTTGAAGCTGATGGTCGCGGTGTTGGACGCCCGCTGCCCCATCTTGTCCTCCTTCTTGTCCACCGTGACCGTCTCGTCGCGTGGGACGATGAAGCAGGAGATCCCGCGGTGGCCGGCTTCCTTGTCGGTCTTGGCGTAGACCGAGTACCAGTCGGCGTAGCCGCCGTTGGTGATGAAGCACTTGGAGCCGTTGATGACGTACTTGTCGCCCTTGCGGACAGCGGTGGTCCGCATGCCGGAGACGTCCGAGCCGGCGTCGGGCTCGGTGAGACAGAAGGAGGCGAGCTTGTAGTCCTCGGTGAGCATGCCGAGGTACTGCTTCTTGAGCTCCTCCGAGCCGGCCAGCGCGAGCGGTGCGGCGGCGAGGCCGTTGGCGCCGATCGAGGTCGCGATGCCCGAGCAGCCCCAGGAGAGCTCCTCCTCGATCAGCGTGCCCTCGAAGTAGGAGGCGCCGGGGCCGCCGTACTCCTCCGGCACGTGCGTGTTCATGAGGCCGAGCTCCCAGGCCTTGCGCATCACGGCCTCGGGCCACGTGCTGTCCCGGTCGTACTCCCAGGCGACGGGCCGGATCTCCTTCTCCGCGAAGTCGTGCGCCATCTCGCGGAGCGCCTTCTGTTCGTCGGTCAGCGTGAAGTCCACCATGTCGTTTCGGGCTCCCAGATTGACTGGTCAGTCAACAGCTGTTCTGAGGGTACCCGGAGAGGCGGCGGGCCACAACATGGAACCCGTCACAATGGCCAGATGGCGGACGCCTTCGCGATCGTCCTGTTTGCGGTGGTCGGCGTCGCCGCCGTGCTCGCGGTCTGGGCCCTGGTCACGAGCAGCGGCGTCTACGACCAGATCGGCCGCGGCGGGCTATCGATCGACGACCGCGCCCCGGCGCGCCGCGAGCCGGCCCCCGTGGCCGCGGCCGAGCGCGAGGCGGAGATCCGCCAGATGCTCGAGGCCCGCAACGCCCGCCGTGCCGCCCGTGGCGAGACGCCGCAGGACATCGAGGCCGAGCTCCGCGCGCTCACGGCCGCCCCGACCGTCGCCGATCCGGAGCTGCGCGACGAGGTGCGGGCGCTCGTCGAGTCCCGCAACGCGCGGCGCGTCGCGCGCGGCGAGGAGCCGCTCGACGTCGAGACCGAGACCGACCGCCGCCTGCGCGAGCTGAGTTGAGTCGTGTCGCCGCGCGACGCCAGTGTGCGCGAGCAGAGCGCCGTGTGAGCTTGGGGCGAGCCCCACCGGCGGACGCCTGCTGCCCCGGCTGCCGTGACGGGCCGGCGGCGGCAAGCTTGGGGCCATGCGCATCGCCGCCCTCATCGCCGCCTCCGTCCTCGGTCTTCTCTCGCTCGGCCTGCTCGCGGCCGGTGGCGGGCTGCTGTGGGCCGATTCGAAGAAGGACGAGGAGGGCTACATCTCCACCGGCTTCGATCCCTTCGCGACGGACACGCGCGCGCTGGCCACCGAGGAACTTGACATCGACGCGACCGGCGCGGGCTGGCTGATCGACGACGACCGCTACGGCAAGGTCCGGCTGCGCGCGCAGTCGCAGGACGGTAGGCCCGTGTTCGTGGGCATCGCCCCGACGCGTGACGCCGAGCGCTACCTGAGCGGCGTCCATCACGACCTCGTCACCGACCTCGAGTACGACCCGCTCCGGGCGGACTACCGCGAGCAGGCCGGCTCCCGCCGCCCCGGCGCGCCCGGCGACCAGCGCTTCTGGGCCGTCTCCGCCCAGGGAGCCGGCACGCAGACGCTCACCTGGGACGTCGAGCACGGCAACTGGTCGGTCGTGGTCATGAACGCCGACGCCTCTCCCAACGTCGACGTCGAGCTCCGCGCCGGCGCCGAGGTGCCGTTCCTCGAGCCGGCCGGTTGGGGCACGCTGATCGCCGGCCTCGTCGCGCTCGGCCTCGCCGGCCTGCTCACCTTCCTCGGCCTCCGCTCGCCCAGCCGCGAGACGGTGGCCGCCTGATCAGTCCCGGTTGACGGGCTCGGGCTCGCGCTCGGGCTCGTGGACCGGGGCGGTCGTGCGGCCCGCGCGCTCTTCGCGCTTGGCGTCGGCGTCCGGGTCGCGTGCGTCGGCGATCACCGAGGCCGTGATGCCGATGGTGAAGGCGATCGCGACCATCAGCAGCGAGCCCTCGGGGGTGATCTTGTAGACGTCCTCGATCAGCAGCTTGACCGCGACCAGCGCGAGCACCACGGCGATCGTCTCGTCGAGGTAGCGGAAGCGGCGGATCAGCCCCTCGACGAGCACGAACAGGGCCCGCAGGCCGAGCAGGGCGAAGATGTTGGCCATCCAGATCAGCACCGAGTCGCGCGTGATCGCGAACGCGGCGGGGATCGAGTCGACGGCGAACGCGATGTCGGCGGCTACGATCGCCGCCAGACACACGAACATCGGTGTCGCGAAGCGCTTGCCGTCGAGCCTGACGAACCAGTGTTGGCCGTGGAACTCGCCGACGACGGGGAACACCTTCCGCACCCCGCGGACGATCAGGTTCTTGTCCGGGTCGACGCCCTCCTCGACGCCGCGCAGGATCCGCCAGGCGAGCACGAGCAGCAGCACGCCGAGGATGTAGATGACGAAGTGGAACTGCTCGATCAGCGCGAGCCCGCCGAGGATCGCCAGGCCGCGGAGGACGAGCGCGGCGACGATGCCCCAGAACAGCAGGTTGGCGCGGTACTGCTCGGGGACGCCGAAGTAGCTGAAGAGGAGGAGGAAGACGAACAGGTTGTCGAGCGACAGCGAGCGCTCGATGAAGTAGACGGTCGTGTAAGTGACGGCGTCGTCGGCGTCGGACAGCAGCCACACGACGGGCGCCATGGCCAGCGCGAGCACGAGCCAGCCGATCGACCAGACGACGCCCTCGCGGAACGTCGGCTCGCGGCCGCGGGCGAACAGCTTCAGGTCGACCGCCAGCAGCGCGACGGTGATCGCGGCCAGCGCGAGCCACGGCCCGGGGCCGCTGATGAACCCGAAGGTCATTCGACGAAGAAGAACACGAGGCCCAGCACCACATACACAGCTAGCAGCTGGAGACCCTCGAACCAGGTGGACTCACCCTCCTGGGTGACCTGGTTGGCGATCAAGATGGCCATGAAGATGGCGCCCAACTCCAAGCCGTTGAACACGAGCGCCATCGGGAACGGCCCGATGAAGAAGGACAGGAGCACGAGCACAGGCGCCGCGAAGAGCGCGATCTGGGCGCTCGAGCCGATCGCGATGTTGACCGCGAGGTCCATCTTGTCGCGCGCCGCGAAGTAGATCGCCACCCAGTGCTCGGCCGCGTTGCCGACGATGGCCACGACGATGACGCCGACGAAGAACGGCGAGAGCCCGATCGACTCGGAGGCCTCCGAGATCGACCCGACGAGGATCTCGGACATCACCCCGACGGCGACGCCGGCGCCGGCGAGCGACAGCACCGCGCGGCGCACCGACCACGGCTCGCCGCCGTGATCCTCGGCGTCGTGCGTGGGGTTGAAGAGGTCCCGGTGCGTGCGCAGCGAGAAGAGCAGCCCGGCGGCGTAGGAGAGCAGGAGCACGATCGCGACGGCCGCCGACATCGTCTCGAGGTCGCCCGGGAACTCCTGCGATTCCTCCGTCGGGCTCGGCAGCGAGCCGCCGATCACCAGCTCGTAGATGGCCGGCATGACGAGCGCGACGGCGGCCAGCAGCAGCATCAGCGACTGCGTGTTCGCGGCGGTGCGGTCGAAGAACTGGCGCTCGCGCTTGCGGCCGCCGATCAGCATGGCCGCGCCCATGACGAGCAGGATGTTGCCGAGGATCGAGCCGACGAGCGACGCCTTGACGACCTCCTGCAGCCCCTCGTTGAGCGCGAAGAACGCGATGATCAGCTCGGGCGCGTTGCCGAAGGTGACGTTGAGGAAGCCGCCGATGCCCGGCCCCGAGCGCGCAGCCAGCTCCTCGGTCGCGCGGCCCATCAGCGCGGCGGTCGGGATCACGCCCAGCGCGGACGTGACGAAGATCAGCGTCGCCGACGCGTGCGCGAACTCCAACACGATCGCGACGACGATGAACGGCACCAGCAGGTACGGCCAGCCTTCTCCGCTCAGGAGGAAGCGCCGCAGGTTGAACGAGCCCTGCGAGTCGGTCGTCATCGGCGGATTATGCGCGGCCGGAGAAATTCAGGGGGTCCCACCCAACGTGCCATTCCGTTCGGAGCGATGTCACGTTGGGGGCACCCCCCTACGGGGTCGTAAGGACGTCCGCGCACTTGCGGATCTTCGCGTTATCGCCCTGGGCGTCCTGGATGCACTTGGAGTACTCCTCGACGTTCGCCTCGCTCGGAGCGGAGCTCCCGCCACCGCCCGCGGCGCCGCCGAGGGCTCCCAGCCCGCCGAGGTCGCCGAGGCCGAGCGACTGCAGCTTCTGCACGAGCTCCTCGAACGGCTTCGCGTTCTCCGGAGCCTCGATGTCCTGATCCTCGTTGAGGTCGAGCAGCTGCAGGTCGAGCCGTAGGTCGGCGGTCTCCGCCTGGTTGCCCTGCGCCTGCATCGAGATCAGGATGCGGCGCAGGATGCGGTCGTCGGCGCCGGTGTGGATCTCGACGCTGAGGTCCTTGATCGCGTCGGCGACCTGCTTGCGCTCGGCGTCGGAGAGTTGGTCGGGCAACTGCCCGGAGCCCTGCACCCCCAGCGACCGGATCCGCGCGAGCGCGCGATTGACGTCGTCGAGCAGCTTCGGCACGTCGACGTCGCCGGTGATCTTGATCGTGTCGGTGTCGCCGACCTTCGCCTCGCCGGCGTTGCGAGCGTTGGTGAGCCAGCGGCGCGGATCGATGCCGAGCGACGCCAGCGACTGGTCATCCTTCCCCGTGGCCTGCTTGGCCGACTCCTCGTAGCCCGCCTTGAACTGCTCGAAGACCGGCCCCGCGATCGCGTACTGGGTGCCGCCCCAGCCGACGAAGGCCTCCTCGCCGGTGGACGTCACGCCTCCCGACACGCTCTGGCCCTCGCCCTCGAAGGCCGCCTCGAGGTCGAGCTTGGGCAGCTTGCCCTCGCCGGTGCTCTGGAACGGCCCCGACAGCTTCATCGCGACGTTGCTCTCGGCCTTGACGTCGACGCTGGCGTCGATACGTCCCGACGAGATCTCCTTGCCGCCGGCGAAGGTGTCCTGGAGCAGCTGGTCGACGTCGGTGCCGCCGTCGGCCGTGTCGCCTCCTCCGCCGCCGCAGCCCGCGAGGAGGAACAGCGAGAGGACGAGGGCGAGTACGGGGACGGCCATGCGCATAGAGAGGTGCAGCGCACGCATACGCCGCAACTCGAGCCTAGCATCGGGGTCATGGGGGTCATGCCAGTAGCCCGCCTCGTGCTCCTCGTGCTGATCGCCGCCCTTCTCGGGGCCGCGCCGGCCTCCGCCGACGAGGTGCTGATGCTCGGCCGCGACGGCGAGGTGACCGCGCGCGAGGACCGCTTCCTGCCCGCCGCCGACCTCCCCGCGCTCCCCGCCGCTCCGGGCGCGACGGCCCGTGGCGTCGGCCGCCGCGCGGCGGACCGTCGTCGGGGAGCTCAAGCGCCTCTATGGCGCAGGCCGGATCACCGTGGAGGAGTACCGCCTTCGCCGCGACATCTACTACGACGCGGTGCGCAAGACGCGCAGGCTCTCGGGCGCGCGCCACGTGCAGATGCGAGCCGTACTCGGCACGCTGGAGGCGATCGCGGCACGCAAGCAGCTCACCCTCACGCGGCTCCCCGCGCTGTGGCTGACACTCGACCGCAACCTGCGCTGGTGGTACGGGGGCGAGCGCCTGCTCGGCTCGGGCACGCGCGTCGAGTTCGAGGGCTCCGAGCTCGTGTGGCAGTACTACCCGGGGCAGGGCCTGCAGCTCCAGGTGCTCGGCAACTTCGGCAAGCTGAACGGGCTCGTCACCGGGTACTACTACGACCGGGCGGGCTTCCTCATGGACGAGCTGCTGCCGCTGGCCGCGAGCCGGGCCGGCGGGATTGCGTGGGAGTACTACTTCGCGTTCGGCGGCGGCCGCGCGCCGTGGGTGAGCGGGATGGCCCAGGGCACGGCCGTGCAGGCGCTCGCGCGCGCAGCGCACCGGCTGGGCCGCCGCGACGAGGTGCTGCCGGTCGCCGCTCAGGCGCTGCCGCTGTTCGAGCGGCGCACCCCGACCGGGGTGCGCGTCCCGGCGACCTACGGCGACCACTACGCGCTGTACTCCTTCGCTCCCTCCCTGCGCGTGGCGAACGGCTTCGTGCAGTCGCTGGTGGGCCTGCACGACTACGCGCGGATCTCCGGCGACCCGCGCGGCGCCGCCGCCTTCGCGCGCGCCGACCCGCAGCTGCGGCGCGAGCTGCCGACGTATGACACCGGCGCCTGGTCGCTGTACTCGCGGGGCAGCAGCTCGCGGGAGTCCGACCTGCACTACCACGACCTGCTGCAGGACTTCGTCGGCGACCTGTGCAAGCAGACGGCAACCCCCGTCTACTGCGAGACGGCGCAGCGCTTCCTCGCCTACCGGACGACGCCCCCGGCGATCGCGGTGTGGCAGGCGCGGCTGCGCGGCGGCCGCCCCGGCCGCGTGCGCTTCCGGCTCTCCAAGATCTCGTCCGTCACGCTGAGCATCTCCCGCGGCGCGCGCGTCGTCGAGACACGCGCGTTCGGCACCGTGGCGCACGGGACACGCTCGTTCGGGTGGGCGGTGCCGCGCCGCAAGGGCCGCTACACGGTGACGCTGACCGCCCGCGACCTCGCGGGCAACGTCGGCTCGGGTAGCGCGACGGCGATCGTCCTCGAGCCGAAGCGTCGGTCCTAGGGGTCTGTCCAAGAAGATCCGGCCCGACCAGAGTGGTCGTGAACCGAGCCGGGCGCCGCACGAATCCCGAAGGGAATACGGACGTATTCCCGAGGGTTCGGGTGGTGATCCGGCGAAGTGTTCACGGCCGCCCTGGGCGTGGCGGGGTTCTTGGACAGGCCCCTAGACTCACGAGGCTCGATGCCCCGGATCATCCTCTTCACGGGCAAGGGCGGCGTGGGCAAGACGTCCGTGGCCGCCGCCACGGCCCGGCGCTGCGCCGCGGCCGGCGCGCGCACGCTCGTGCTCTCCACCGACCCGGCGCACTCGCTCGCCGAATCGCTCCAGGTCGTGGTCGGCCCCGAGCCGACCGAGGTGGGCGGCGGCGTGTGGGCCCAGCAGGTGCAAGCGCAGGACGAGCTCGAGCACAACTGGTCGGCGGTGCAGGACTGGCTCGGTGGGGTGCTGGCCGAGCGCGGGGTGGAGCGGATCGCCGCCGAGGAGCTGACCGTGCCGCCGGGGGCCGACGAGCTGTTCAGCCTCCTGCGGCTCAAGCGCCACGCGGAGTCGGGCGAGTGGGACACGATCGTCGTCGACTGCGCGCCGACCGGCGAGACGCTGCGGCTGCTCTCGTTCCCCGACGCCGCCCAGTGGTGGCTGGACCGCGTGCTGGGGCGCGAGAACGCGCTGCTGGCCGCCGCCCGTCCGCTCGCGCGCGCGTTCCTCGACCTCTCGCTGCCCGACGAGCGCGTGATGGACGACGTGCAGCGCCTGGTCGGCAACCTGATCGGCATGCACGAGCTGCTGCGCGACGCGTCGCGCGTGACGATCCGGCTCGTGATGACGCCCGACCGCATGGTCGTGGCCGAGGCGATGCGCACCTTCACCTATCTCAACCTCTACGGCTACCTGTGCGACGCGGTGGTCGTCAACCGCGTCTTCCCGGAGGACGTGGGGGACTACTTCGGTGCGTGGCGGGCTGTACAGGCCGAGCAGCTGGCCGAGGTGGAGGCGGGCTTCTCCCCGGTCCCCGTTCTGCGGGCCCCGTACTTCGAGCAGGAGGTCGTCGGACCGGAGATGCTCGACCGGCTGGCGGGCGCGCTGTTCGGCGACGGGGATCCCGCAGCGGTGCTGCACGACCGGCTCGCCCAGGAGCTCTCGCTCGAGGGCACGCGCGCCGAGCTGCGGCTCGACCTCCCGTTCGTCTCGAAGGGCGACGTGGCGCTCAAGAAGATCGGCCTCGAGCTGGTCGTGCGCGTGGACGGGCACAAGCGGACGATCGCGCTCCCCGGGGCGCTGGCGGGCTTCAAGCCGACGTCCGCCAAGCTCGACGCCGGCTCACTGGTCGTGGGGTTCGACGGTGCCTGACCCCGATCAGTTGCGCGCGCAGTACGAGGAGGCCGAGCGGCTGGTCCGCGAGGCGCACCGCGCCGCCGAGGAGGCGGCCACGCGCACCGTGCCGCCGCGCGGGTGGAGCGTGCCCGGCGAGGAGCCGCACGCCAACGCCTTCCCCGACCTCGGTCAGCTCACCGCGCTGCTCGAGTCCCTGCGCGGGGCGGTCCCGCCCGAGCTCGCACGCCAGCTCGCCGACGCCCTGCGCGAGCTCCTGGTCGCGATCCGCGCGGTGCTCGACTGGTACATCGCGCGGCTCGAGCCCCCGGAGCGGCAGGCGCCCGAGGTCCAGGACATCCCGGTCGACTAGCGGACGCGTCCACTAGCCTGGGGCTCCATGGCCGGCGCGCTCGAGAGGCTGCGAGAACTGCCGCCCGAGCTGCGCACCGCGGGCATCGCTGCGGCGGCCCTGGCGTTCTCGCTCGTGCTGCCGTGGTACTCGAAGTCGTACCTGCCGCGCGGGGAGCGGGCGTTCGTGACCGACAACCTGAGCGCGTTCGGGGTCTTCACGTTCGTGGAGGCCGCGGTGCTCCTGGTGGCGGGCGGGGTGCTCTTCCTCGTCTGGGCGCGGAGCCAGGGCAAGGCGTTCCACCTGCCGGGCGGCGACGGCGTCGTCATCTCGCTGGCCGGCGGCTGGGCGCTGCTGCTGCTCGTGTGGCGGCTGTTCGACAAGCCCGACGTGTCCGATCCCGGGGCGACCGTCGGGATCGAGTGGGGGATGTTCGGCGCGTTGCTCGCCGCCGGGGCGCTGCTCGTCGCCGGCGCGCGGGTGCGTGCCGCCCACCGACCCGAACCGCCCCTGCCGGCGGCCGACTGGGAGGAGCCGCCGCGCCGCGAGCCGCGGCCGGACCGCCGCCCGGTGGACCCCGCCGCGGTCACCGAAGTGCTGGGCGAGCGCCCTGGGTGGTCGGGCGAGCCGCCCGAGCCGCCTTCTCCTCCCAGGTAGGGGCGGGCCGTCGGTTACGTTGGACGGCGATGAACGAGCTGCCGGTCCTCCAGGACGCGCCGCCCGAGCGCGCCGACGCGGCGCGCAATCGCGGCAAGGTGCTCGCGGCGGCGGAGCGTCTGGTCGCAGAGTGCGGGGCGAGCTGCGTGTCGATGGACGCGGTGGCGAAGGAGGCGGGCGTCGGCAAGGGCACGCTCTTCCGGCGCTTCGGCGACCGGGCCGGGCTGATGCAGGCCGTGCTCTCCGAGCGCGAGCGGCTCTTCCAGGAGGAGATCATCCGCGGCCCGGCCCCGCTCGGCCCGGGTGCCCCGCCGGTCGAGCGGCTGATCGCGTTCGGCGAGCGCCTGCTCGCCCACCACGCCGACTATGGCGAGCTGCTCGCCGCCGCCGAGGCCGCGGGCGCGCGATACCGGTCGAGGCCGTTCGCCTTTTACCGCACCCACGTCTCGGTGCTCGTGCGCGAGGCGGCCCCGGGCGCGGACTGGGAGTACCTCACCGACGTCCTGCTCGCCGCGCTCAGCGCCGAGCATCTCGCGTACCTGAGCCGCGTGCGCGAGATGGACCACGAGCGCATGACCGCCGGATGGGCCGACCTCGCCCGGCGGCTTCTCGGCTGAGCGCCTCGTCGTCCGGCGAACGTCAACGTCGACGGCGGCTGGACACCGTCCCCGGCTCAGCTGTCGCTGAGGTAGAGCCCGAGCGGGAGGAGCAGGGTGGCCGTGAAGATCATCCCGATGCCCGTCGCGATCGCGGTTCGGGACTTGTAGACGTGGCCGCCGATCCCGATCACGAAGCCCAGCGCCATGAGCGCGATGAAGGGCAGCGGGGAGGGTTCGAAGGCGGCCAGCACGCGGTGGCCGGGATCGTAGACTCAGCGCGATGAGTGCGCTCCCCGCCTCCGTGGAGGACGTCGCCGCCGGCCTGCGCGCCGCGGGGTACCTCCCGGGCGAGTCGACCGCGCTCGTGAGCTACCTCGCCTCGCGGCTGGGCAAGCCCGTGCTCGTGGAAGGGCCCGCGGGCGTCGGCAAGACCGAGCTGGCCAAGGCGCTCTCCCGCTACCTCGACCGCCGGCTCGTGCGCCTCCAGTGCTACGAGGGGCTGGACGAGGCGAAGGCGCTCTACGAGTGGAACTACCGCAAGCAGCTCCTGCGCATCCAGGCGGAGGCCGCGGGAACGGGCTGGGACGCGGTGCAGGACGACATCTTCGGCGAGGAGTTCCTGCTCAGCCGCCCGCTGATGCAGGCGATCGCCACCGACGACCCCGTCGTGCTGCTGATCGACGAGATCGACAAGACCGACCAGGAGTTCGAGGCGATGCTGCTCGAGCTGCTGTCTGACTTCCAGATCACGATCCCCGAGCTCGGCCGGATCGAGGCCCGCACCCACCCGGTCGTGCTGCTGACGTCGAACAACACGCGCGAGCTGACCGAGGCGCTCAAGCGCCGCTGCCTGTACCTGTGGCTCGACTACCCGGACACGGAGCACGAGCTGGCGATCGTGCGGATGCACGCGCCCGAGCTGGCGGAGACCGTTGCCCGCAAGCTCGTGCAGGTCATCCACCAGGTCCGGGAGCTCGACCTCAAGAAGCCACCTTCGATCGCCGAGTCGATCGACTGGGCGCGCGCGCTGCTCCTGCTCGGCGCCGACGACATCACCCCGGAGGTGTTCCGGGAGACGATGTCGATCATCGTCAAGCACCGCACCGACCTCGACACGGTGGCCGAGCGCGTCGGCGTGCGACTCGGCACGCCCGCCGCGTCGTGAGCTTCGACGCGCAGGTCATCGCCCTCGGCGAGGCGCTGCGTGCGGAGGGCGTGGCGATCGGGACCTCCGAGCTCAATGACGCGTTCGCGGCGCTCGAGCAGGTGCCGTGGACGGCGCCCTACGCGTTCCGGGAGGCGCTCGCGGCCACGCTCGCGAAGTCGCCCGAGGACCGCCGTATCTTCGACCTCGTCTTCGACCGCTTCGTGTTCCGCGCCGCCGAGGCGCAGGCCGTCTCGCGCGGACGTGCGCGAGGCGTCGGACGAGGACGGCCTGACCGGCGGCGAGCGGATCGAGCTCGACAACCTGCGCGAGCAGCTGCTGCAGGCGATCCGCGACGGCGACGAGGCCGCGATGCGCGACCTTGCGCGGCTCGCGATTGCCGCGCTCGGGCGCCGCGGCGAGGGCTCCGGCGTGCTCGGCGTCGACGTCCAGCGCATTCGGCGTGCGCTCGGGCTGCGCTCGGAGCCGGCCGCGCAGCTCGACGAGCAGCCGCGCCTGACGCGCGAGCAGATCCGGCGCTTCGAGCAGCACCTCCGGCTGGAGCTCGAGCGCGCGCAGATCGAGCGGACCCAGTCGCTGCCGCCGTCGCGGCCGCTGTCGGAGCTCGACCGCGCGCTCCCGACCGGTCCGCTGCAGGACCTCGCCGCCGTGCACCGCGTCGTCGCCCAGCTCAAGCGCCGGCTCGCGACGCAGGGCCACGAGACGCGCGGGCGGCGCCGGCACGCGCACGTCGACGTGCGGCGGACCATGCGCGCCTCGCTGCAGACGGGCGGCGTGCCTGTTGAGCTGCGCTACCGCCCGCGGCGGCCGCGGCGCCCCGAGCTGTACGTGCTGTGCGACGTCTCGACCTCGGTGACGAGCGCCTCGGTCTTCTTCCTCAGCGTCCTGCACGCGCTCCACGACGCGTTCCGCAAGATGCGCTCGTTCGTGTTCGTCGAGCGGATCTCCGAGGTCACGGACGTCTTCGAGCGCGAGCGCTCGTTCCGCGCCGCCTCGGAGGCGATCTCCAAGGATGCGGGGGTGGCGGACGTCTCCGGCTATACCGACTACGGGCGGGTGTGGAGCGAGTTCCTGACCAGCGTCGAGGACGAGCTGCACCCGCGCGCGACCGTGATCGTGCTCGGCGATGCGCGCACCAACGGCCGCGACCCGCGCGCCGACGCGTTCGCGCGCATCGCCGCGCACGCCGGCCGCACCTTCTGGCTCAACCCCGAACCGCGGCTGTACTGGAACTACGGCGACTCCGTGATCGCGACCTACGAGCGCTTCTGCGAGGCCTACGAGTGCTGGACGACGCGCCAGCTCGAGGACTTCGTGAAGGCCCTCACCCGTCCGACGTGGCAGTGAGCGCCCGCGCGTCGCCGTCGGCGCAGTCGTCGAGCATGCCCTCCGCGTCCCAGTCCATGGCCGCCCGGGACGCCACCGGCCTACTTGCTCGCCAGCACGTCGACCTGCTCGATCGACGGCGGCTCCGCGAACAGGTCTGCGTTGTCGCTCAGGCCCTGGGCCACCTTGCCGTTCAGATGGGCCTGGCGGCCGTCCTCGTCCTCGAAGGCGTCGAAGATGCCGAAGGTCGACGGCCCCATCTGGAACGCGTGCCAGACGATCGTGCCGGGCTCGGCCTCGACGAGCGCCTGGCCCTGCTTGAGGAAGTCCGCGACCGCGGACTCCTTCCCGGCTGCTGCCTCCAGCCTCACGTACAACCCGACCTGGACCATCGCCGGCACCTCCGTTCGCGGATCGCGAGGACTGATTGAATCGTAGGCCTGGCGACCGATACGGCAATCGACCTGAACGTCCGCCGGAACACGCTGCTGCTCGCGGCGACGATGGCCGTCTACTCGGCGGTGCTGCAGCTCGTGGCCGCCGTGTCGTCGCTGACGTTCGTGCTCGTGACCGGCGTCGAGGGGCTGCTCGGGCTCGGCCCGGCGATCTTCCTGACGGCGTCCGCGCTCACCGCGCTGCCCGCAGGGCGGGCGATGGACCGGCTCGGGCGGCGCCCCGTGATCGCCGGCGGCTACCTGCTGGCCGCCGCCGGGTGCGCGCTGACCGCGCTCGCCACCGCCCGGGAGTCGACGCTGCTGGTCATCCTCGGCTTCGCGCTGACGGGCTCCGCCAGCGGGATCGCGCTCCTCATCCGCACGGCGGCGGGCGACATGTACCCGCCGGCGCGGCGCGCCCGCGGCATCTCGTACGTGCTGTTCGGCTCCGTCTTCGGGGCGATCCTCGGCCCCGCCGTCTTCGGACCGCTGTTCGCGGGCCGCGACGTGGAGGCGAGCGCGCTCACGCTCCCGTGGCTGGCGGCGTCCGGCATCAGCCTCGTCGCCGTCGGCCTGGTCCTGCTCGTCCGCCCGGACCCGCAGCGGATCGCCGAGGTGCTCGCCCGCGGGGAGTCGCGGGAGCCTGAGGCTCCTGCGGCGCCGCTCGCCGAGATCCTGACCCGCCCCGGCGTCCGGCCGGCGATGCTCGCAGCGCTGGCCAGCTTCGGCGTGATGGTCTCGGTCATGAACCTCAGCGGCTATGTGGTGGTCGAGCACCACCACCACTCGCAGGATTCGGTGTTCCCGATCATCGGCGCCCACGTCCTCGGCATGTACGCGCTCGTGCTCGTCATCGGGGCGCTGATCGACCGCATCGGCCGCGGCGTCGCGCTCGCCGGCGGGCTGCTCGTCATGGCGGCGTCCACGATCGGGCTGCTGTGGCTGGAGAGCGTGCCGGCCACCGCGGTGCTGCTCTTCGGCCTCGGGGTCGGGTGGAACCTGTCCTTCGTGGCGGCCACCGCCCAGCTCGTCGACTGCGCCCGGCCGTCCGAGCGCGGCAAGCTGCTCGGCTTCAACGACCTGCTGTCCGCGCTGCTGGGGGCCGTACTCGCGCTCGCCGGCGGCTACGCGCTCGACTCGATCGGTGTGGCGGCGCTGGCCCTCGGCGCCACGGCGATCGTCGCCGCCCCGGTGTTGTGGTTGCTGCCGCGCCGGCCGGGAACGTCAACGGCGGCTGGGTAGGGAGGCTGGGGAGCCGACCGACGCGCAGAAGTGGCCGCGCGCGGGTCGTCGGGGAGTGGGCGTGGCCGCTTCGGTGCCAAGGCGGTGCATAAGTGGACAATGTCCCGCTCCGGAAAGTGGGAGTGTGCACTTTGTGGCCGCGGGCGGTGCATAACGCGCCACGCGCGCGGTTTCGTGTCGCTCGTGGCCGGTTAGTGCACCTCACCGTCGCTGGGTGCCTCACTCTCCATACCCAGCGCAGTTGACGTTCCCCGGCCCTAGTACGCTCATGACCATCGGAAACCAGGGGGGCTGGCGGCAGGCCGGCTGAGATAGCGCCCGACGGGCGGCGCTGACCCTTCGAACCTGTGGGGTAATGCCCGCGGAGGGAGCGATGCGGACGGAAGTGCAAGCTCGCGGCGCCCCGGGGCGTGAAGGCTCCGGCGGGGTGGCGGCGACCGACGTTCGGAAGGCGTATGGCGCCGTCCAGGCGCTCGACGGCGTGTCGCTCGCGGCGGCGCCGCGCGAGGTCGTGGCCGTGGTGGGCCCGAGCGGCTGCGGGAAGTCGACGCTGCTCGAGCTTGTCTGCGGTCTCGCGGTCCCGGACGCCGGGACCGTGCGCGCCGCGCCGGCCGTGCTGATGCCGCAGCGCGACGGGCTGCTGCCGTGGCTGTCGGCGCTCGACAACGCCGCCCTCGCGCTGCGCGTGGGCGGGACCGCGCGTGCCGCCGCCCGGGCCGCCGCGCACGAGCACTTCGCCGCCTTCGGGCTCGAGGGCTTCGAGGACGCCCGGCCGCGCGAGCTGTCGGGCGGGATGCGCCAGCGCGTGGCGTTCCTGCGCACGCTCCTCGCCGGACGCCCCGTGCTGTGCCTCGACGAGCCGTTCGGGGCGCTCGACGCGCTCACCCGCACGCAGATGCAGCGCTGGCTGGCCGGAGCGCTCGAGCGCGAGCCGCGCACCGTGCTGCTCGTCACCCACGACGTGGAGGAAGCGGTGCTGCTGGCCGACCGCCTCGTGCTCCTCTCCCCCCGGCCGGGCCGCGTCGTCGACACGCTCGACGTGTCGCTCTCCCGGCCCCGCCACCGCACCGACGCCGACGTCGTGGCGCTGCGCGAGCGCGCGCTCGAAGCGCTGGGGGCCGACGCGTGATCGCGGCGCTGATCGTGCTGGCCGGGCTCGGGGCCTGGGAGGCGATCGTGCGCGCCGGCGTCGTCGACGAGCTGATCCTGCCGGCGCCGACCCAGGTGGCCGAGGCGCTGTGGACGGATCGCGACCTCCTGGCGCCCGACCTCGCGGTCACCACGTGGGAGGTGGTGCTCGGCCTGGCCGCGGCGATCGCCGCCGGCGCCGCGATCGGGATCGCCATGCACGTCTCCCCCACCGCCGCCCGCGCGCTGCGCCCGCTCGTGATCGGCTCGCAGGCCGTGCCGGTCCCCGTGATCGCGCCGCTCGTCGTGCTCGTGCTCGGCTTCGGCCTCGCGCCCAAGGTGCTGCTGGTGGCGCTCGTGTGCTTCTTCCCGGTCGCCATCAACCTCTACGACGGGCTGCGCGACGCCGACGCCGACGCGCGCAAGCTGCTGCGCTCGCTCGACGCCACGCGCTGGCAGACGCTGCGCATGCTCGAGCTCCCGAGCGCGCTGCCCGCTGCCTTCACGGGCGTCAAGGTCGCCGCCGCGGTGGCGGTGATCGGCGCGGTGTTCGCCGAGTGGTCGGGCTCGGACTCGGGGCTCGGCCACGCGCTGCTGACGGCCAACGGCCAGCTCGCGACCGCCCGCGCATTCGCCGCCACCCTGCTCCTCTTCCTGCTCGCCGTCGCCCTCTACGGCGCCTTCGCGCTGCTCGAGCGCCGCGTCGTCGACTGGACGCCACGCACGACTCCCGGAGGCCCATGAGACCCCTGCTCGCACTGCTGCTGCTCGCGGTGCTCGCCGGCTGCGGCGAGAAGTCGGAGCCGTCCGGCGCCGGCTCGGGCCGCACCGAGCCGTTCACCGTCATGCTCGACTACTTCCCGAACGCCGACCACGCCGGGATCTACGCCGCGCACGCGAGCGGGGAGTACGAGAGGGCGGGGCTCGACGTCGAGATCCAGCCGCCGCCAGACGCCGCCGCGCCGCTCAAGCTGCTGCAGGCCGATCGCGTCGATCTCGCCATCTCTTACGAGCCCGAGCTGCTGCTCGCGCGCGACAAGGGCGCCGACGTCGTGTCCGTCGGCGCGCTGGTGCAGAAGCCCTTGACCAGCCTGATGTCTCTCGGCGAGAAGGCGATCACGCGGCCCGAGCAGCTGGCCGGCAAGCGCGTCGGCACGTCCGGCCTGGCCTATCAGTCCGCCTACCTCCGCACGATCCTCGAGCAGGCGGGCGTCGACGCCGGCTCGGTGAAGGAGACCAACGTCGGCTTCAAGCTCACGCAGGCGATGCTCTCCCGGCAGGTCGACGCCACGCTCGGCGCGTTCTGGAACTACGAGGGAGTCGATCTGCAGCGGCGCGGACGCAAGCCGCAGATCCTGCGGATGGGGGATCTCGGCGTGCCGGCGTACAACGAGCTGATCTTCGCCGCGCGCGTGGACGATCTCGACGCGGATGGCGGCGCGCGCCTGCGCCGCTTCCTGCAGGCCACCGCACGCGGCCACCAGCTCGTCGAACGGCGGCCCGAGGCGGGCGTGGACGCGCTGCTGGACGCCGACGGCGGCCTCGACCGCGGGCTCCAGCAGGCCGCCGTCAAGGCCACGCTGCCGGTCTTCTTCCCCGAGGACGAGGAGCAGCCGTTCGGGTTCCAGGACCCGGCCGAGTGGGCGGCCTACGAGCGCTGGATGCGCGAGAGCGGGCTGATCACGCGGCCACCCGCCGATCGCCCGCCGCTGACCAACGAGTTCCTGCCGGGCGAGGGCGTGGACCCAGGGACCTCGGGGCTGGAGTGAGCCCCGAGGCGGCGGCCGCGCGCAGGTACTCGCCGGCCAGGCCCTTCCACTCGCCGTAGGGCGCCAGGAAGCCGCGCACCTCGGCCTCGTCGGCGCGCGCCTTCGGGTGGCCGGTCGTCAGCCGCCCGACGATCTTCAGGAAGAAGAGGTCGCCCGCGGGCACCACGTCGTAACGGCCGTGGCCGTGCAGGGCGAGCATCTCGACCGTCCACGGCCCGATGTCGCGGATCGCGAGCAGGCGCCGCACGTCGTGGTCGGCGACGTCGATCCGCCCGCGGGCGACAGCCTCCGCGCAGCGGCGCAGCGCCATCGCGCGGCGGGGCGCGAGGTCGAACGCGCACAGACGGGCTGGAGCCTCGCCGGCCAGCGCGAACGGCGTCGTGGCGTCGCGCATCCGTGTGGCCGGGCAGCGATAGCCGTAGGCGGCGTTGAGCCGCCTCTGGATCACCACGGCCCGCTCGAACTCGATCAGCTGCTCGGTGATGGCGGCGACGAGCGCCTCCCACGGGCGCGGCTTGCGGCGCACGCGCAGCTCGGGCCGCGAGCGCACGGCTTTTCCGATCACGGGGTCGCCGGCGAAGCGCTCGTAGAACGGGCGCAGGTCGTCGTCGACGCCGGTCGCGAACCGCATGCGCGCGATGCCCTCGCGGGCGGCGTCCGGCGTAGCCGCCCGAGCGGCGAAGAGCACGCGGTCCCGCGCCGGCTGAACCACGCCGACGAGCACCGGCTCGCCGTCGACGCGCAGGAGCCGCTGCAGGGCAGCGCTGCGCCGGCGGAGCAGCCCGTCAGCCGAGCCGCCACCGAGCCGGAACGGCCACGGCGGCCGCACCTCGACGCGGACCTCGACTTCGGGCGACGATCGTGGGGCGGCCGCCACCGTCGCCGGCGCCCTCAGTCGCGCTTGAGCAGGTGGACGTCGACCAGGAACGAGTTCGAGCTGACGATCTGCCCGAGCGCGCCGGCCTTGCGGCGGCGGCGCGTCACCCGCGAGCGGCGCCGGGAGACGACCGCCACCGTCGCGGCGCCGGCGACGAAGCCGGTGGCCGCCAGCGCGGCGGCCTGACGGGCCGGCACGGCGGCCCGCGTGCTCTCGATCACCCTGGGCTCCGACACCACCGGCAGCCCGTCGACCACCTCGCCCTCGTCTTCGTCCGACTCGTTCACGGGTCCGACAGCATGAACGCTCGCACGGACGAGTGCGCTACCTGCGCTCGGCGTAGGTCCGGAAGACGACGTCCCAGTAGGGCGCGCTGATGCCGAAGCCCTTCTCGTCGTCCTGGAAGTGGTGTCGCATGTGCAGCTCCCGCAGGCGCTTGCCCAGCCGCGACTTGGGGACGTGGTGGTGCATCGCGTAGTGCATCTCGTCGTAGATCAGGTAGCCCACGAGGAAGCCGGCCGCCACGCCGGGAGCGTGCACGGCGCCGGCGACGAGGAACATCGCCCCGATCACGACGATCGCCAGCGGGATGCTCGCCGCGGGCGGCATCACGAGCCGCATCGGGTCGTTCGGGTGGTCGTGGTGGACGCCGTGGATCATCCAGTGCAGCCGAGCGCCGAGCCCCTTCTCCGGCTCGAAGTGAAAAACGAGCCGGTGCAGCCAGTACTCGAACAGCGTCCACACGGCGTAGCCGATGAGCACGAGGCCGGCGGTGTCCCACCACCCGTCGCGGGTGGCGGCCAGTCCGAGCATGAGGGCGATCACGGGCAGGTAGATCAGCACCGGCACGACCGGGTGCACGCGCGTGAAGCGGTCGAGGAACGGCGACTGGAACATCGGCGGGGAGGCTTTCAACTGGTCCGAGCGCGGCATAGTCAAAACGGTACCTGTTAGGCAGGCCTAATTGGAAGCTCATAGATCCGGAAGCGCCGCACGACGCGTCCGCCCATGGCCTCCATCGCCCGGTTCATGTTGTGGTTGGTCTCGAGGATCCAGCCCATCTCGCCCCACTTCTGCGGCGTGACGGTCGCCATGTCGAAGTGCTCGACGTACATCGCCGCCGCCACGCCCGTGTGCTGGAACTCGGGCTTGACCCCGAGGAAGCCCACGCGCACGCGGTCGATGATCCGGCGGCGGCGCAGGAAGTGCCACCAGCCGAAGGGCAGGAGCCGCCCCTTCATGCGCTTGAGCACCTGGTTGATGTCCGGCGCCGTGATCGCGACCGCGACGGTCTCCCCCTCGCCCGTCTCGGCGACCATGAACCAGTGCGGGTCGAAGACGAGCTGCATCTCGAGCGCGTACTGGTCGAGGTCGGCCTTCCCGTAGGGCGCGAAGCCCCAGTTCTCGCTCCACGCCGAGTTGTAGACCTCGGCGAAGCGATCGAGGTCGCGCCGCAGGCTCCGGCGGGACATCTTGCGCACGCGAATGCCGTGGCGCGGCTCGACGTCCTCGGCCAGCTTGAAGATGACCGGCAGGATCTTCGAGCGGTCGGAGATGTGCAGCTCCCACATCAGCAGGTCCATCGCCTTGCCCAGGCCGGCCTCCTCGCAGCGGGCGGCGTAGTACGGCGGGTGCCAGGGCTGCTTGACCATCGGCTCGCGCTCGAAGCCCTCGATCAGGACGCCCGCCTCGTCGTTGATCGTGAAGTCCATCGGGCCGATCATGCGGTCGCGACCGTGCGAGCGCAGCCAGCCCTCGGCGGCTCCGAGCAGCACGGGGACCACCTCGGGGTCGTCGGCCAGCTCGAGGAACCCGAACATCCCCCAGCGGTTGCCGTGGTACTCGTTGAACGCGTCGTCGTAGTGGGCGGTTATGCGGCCGACGACGACCCCGTCGCGCTCGGCCAGGAACAGCTGCGCGTCGCCGTGCTTGAAGAACGCGTTCGTGCGGCGGGACAGGAACAGGCGGCGCTCCAGACGCAGCGGAGGCACCCAGACCGGCGAGTTAGAGTGCAGCCGGTACGGGAGGTCGATGAACTTCCGCAGGTCCCGCTGCCCCCGGACGGGACGTACCTCAAGCGACACGAGAGCGCACCCTATATGCCGACCGCCACCGACATCTTCGCCAAGGTCCGCGGCCACGAGCGGGCCGAACAGCTGCGCGCGGCGCGCGAGGCGGACGTGCTCCCGTACTTCCGCCGGCTCGAGTCGCCGGCCGCGCCGGTGGTGGAGATGGAGGGCGCCGAGCGGATCATGCTCGGCTCGAACAACTACCTCGGGCTCACCAGCGACGAGCGGGTCCTGGCCGCGGCCCACGACGCGCTCGACCGGTACGGCACCGGCCTCACCGGCTCGCGGCTGCTGAACGGGACGATCGACCTGCATCTGGAGCTCGAGCGCGAGCTGGCGGAGTGGATGGGCACCGAGGACGCGCTCACGTTCTCGACCGGCCACCAGGCCAACCTCGGGGCGCTCGGCACGCTGCTCGGGCCCGGCGACACGGTGATCGCGGACTCGGCCGACCACGCGTCGATCCTCGACGGCTGCCTGTTGTCGCGGGCCAAGCTGCGGCCGTTCCGCCACGGGCGGCTCGACAAGCTCGAGAAGATGCTCGAGCGCGCGTCCGACGACGGCGGGGGCGTGCTCGTGGTCGTCGACGGCGTCTTCTCGATGGAGGGCGACATCGCCGACCTGCCGCGGATCGTCGAGCTGTGCCGCTCGCACGGCGCGCGGCTGATGGTCGACGAGGCGCACGCGGCCGGCGTCCTCGGGGCACGCGGGGCGGGCGCCAGCGAGCTGCTGGGCGTGGAGGCGGACGTCGACCTCCGCATGGGGACGTTCTCCAAGTCGCTGGCCAGCTGCGGCGGCTTCCTCGCCGGCTCGCGCGAGGTGATCGACTTCCTGCGCATCACGTCGCGCGCATTCCTCTTCACGGCGGCGGCCGTGCCCGCCTCGGTCGGCGCGGCGCTCGCGGCGCTGCGCATCATCCGGTCCGCCGAGGGTCCGCCGCTGTTCGCGCGGGTGCTCGAGAACGCCGCCTGCCTGCGCTCGGGCCTGCGCGAGCTCGGCCTCCAGGTGCTCGACGACGGCTCCGGCCACGTCACGCCGATCGTCCCCGTGGTGGTCGGCGACGACTGGAAGGCGGTGCTCCTGTGGCGCGCGCTCTATGACGCCGGCGTGTACGTCAACGTGGCGTTGCATCCCGCGGTCCCGCCTGCCGGGGCGCTGCTGCGCACGAGCGTCATGGCGACCCACGACCAGGCCACGCTGGATCGCGCGCTGGAGGCGTTCGCGACCGTCAAGGCGGCCTTCGAGGCGGAACACGGTCCGCTTCCGGCCACGCATCGCTCCTAGCACATTTTCGGCTCTGGCGCGCGGTTAATTGCTGTTTGAGAAATTGGGCGCTGCTTGCGGGGATTCGCCGTCGAAGGCGGTTGAACATCGCTCGAGCGTTACCTAGCCTGCGGCCTCGGCCGAGGCGAGGTGCTTCGGGGAGACGCGAGCGGCAGGCCCCGCACGCCCGTGTCACGTCGCTCCGGCCGGCAACCGATGTCAACGATCAAGGGCGACGCGCCACGAAGGCGAACGTCGCCGCGGGGAGGTTCCATGGACGCAACTGCGACAGCTCCTGCCGCGCAGCACATGCGGGCGCTTGCGCAGGCCAACCGGGTTCGGCTGGCTCGGGCCGAGCTCAAGCGGCAGGTGTCGGACGGTGAGACGTCGGTGGCCGACGTGGTGCTCGACTGCCCCTGGGAGGCCGGAAGCATGTACATCGGCGATCTGCTCATGAGCCAACACCGGTGGGGGCACACGCGGTGCCGGCGGTTCCTGGCCGCCATCCCGATGTCCGAGACCAAGACGATCGGCTCGATGACCGATCGTCAACGGCGGCAGCTTGCCGGGTTGCTCGAGGGCGACTCCGCCGCCGTTCCCGAGCTCAGCTGGGCTCGGTAAGGGGGTGCCCAACGGGATATCGCTCCACACGGAATGACCCGTTGGGCGGGGCCCCCATCGCTTCTTCGTTCGCGCGGCGCCGGCGGCGGCCTACTCGGTCGCTCCGCCGGCGCCGGTGAACCCCGGCCCGCGGGTCGCGATCTCGACGATGTGACCGTCCGGATCGCGGATGTAGATCGAGCGGAACGAGCGCCGGTCGAACACGTCGGTGCACTCGACGCCGTGGCCTCGCAGGTAGTCGCGCCACGCCTCCTGCTCCTCGGCGGAGTCGACGATCAGCGCGAAGTGATGCGTCGAGCCCGTGCCGACGCTGCCCTTGGGCAGCTCGGGGTACTCCATGAAGCTGAGCAGGGTGCCGGCCGCGCCGTCCACCGCGCCGAACCACACGTGGCGCGTGGAGGGGTCGTCGTCGGAGGGGGCGTCGTGCACGATCGGCAGGCCGAGCAGGTCGCGGTAGAACGCGATCGTGCGCTCGAGGTCGGCGGAGATCGCCGTCAGGTGGTGCAGCCCTCGGAGCTGCATGCGCTTCTGCTCGGCCACGGCGGGCAGGGTACTCAGACGCGGCGTCGGTAGGCGCGCGCGAGCAGCCACAGCGCGGCGGGAAACGCGACGACGGGTCCGGCCACGACCGCCGGCCACGGCGCGCCCACGAAGTAGAGGAGCGCGGCGAGCGCGACTGCCGGGATCGCGGCGAGCACGGTCGCGTGCGAGCGGTAGCCCGCGAAGTGCTCGCGCAGGGCGGTGTCGAGCCCGCCCAGCGAGCCGAGCAGCATCCCGGACACGAGCAGCGCGCGACCGCGGTCCGAGCCGTAGTCGAGCATCCCGAGGACGAGCAGGACGATGCCCGCGAGCACGGCCAGCTCGACGAGCGGGAACGGATGCCACGGCGCCTTCGGGCGCTCGTCGTCCAAGGCGGTTATGGGCAGCCTGAGCTGATCTTGACCTGCCACCAGCCCATGAGCATCCCAACGAGGCCGGCGCGCGGGCGGACGTGGTAGGCGCCGCAGCCTGGCAGCCCGAGGTCGGCGTTCGTGAGCTTCTCCCAGCGGTGGGCGGGCGGGTCGGCGAGCATCTGCTCGAGCTCGCGATGCGCGTCGGCCTGCCGCGCCTGCTGGGCGTGGGCGGCCGCCTGCAGCGCACCCGTGCGAGCGGCGAGGGCGTCGCGGACCCGCTCGAGCTCGCCCAGCGAGAGCAGCCTGGGCCCGGCGAGCGACGAGGCCGGCGGACCCGGATCGAGCCGCGGATAGGTGGCCGTGACGATCGCTGCGTGCTCGCGCTCGAGCCGTGCGATCTGCTCGCGCAGCGTCCGCCTGGCGTCGCGCTCGTCGAGCCGCGGGACGGCGACCTGAGGGGTGGTGCGGATCTCGTCCGAAGTCACCATGGCTCGCTTCGAGGCAGCGTACCACCGGCTTCTGGGCCCTTGGGGGGTGCCCAACGGGACATCGCTCCACACGGAATGGCACGTTGGGCGGGGCGGGGCGGGGGTCCTGGTCCTATCCTCGCTTGCGCGATGCCTCGCAACGACCCCACGGACACGGGCGGCCTGTTCATCGGGCGGCGGCCCGGCACCGGGCCGCTCAAGTACCGCGGGGCGCCCGAGCGGGGCGGCGCGGGGCGCCGGCGGGCGGACGCAGGGCTGGCCGCGGCGGTGCTCGCGCTCGAGGTCCTGCTGTGCCTCACGCTGTGGGGCCCGCAGCCGGTCGCGTGGCTCTGGGTCGGCTCGCAGGTCGACTACCTCACCGGCTCCGTGAGCCTCGGCATCGCGACCGCCTTCGCGGGCATGATCGGCTCGCTGATGGTCACGCTGGCGCTGTGCGCGCGGCTCGATCGCGCGTGGCGGATCCTGCGCCGCGCCGCGGGCTACGAGCAGCGCGAGGGGATGCTCGTCCGCATCTTCGCGACGACCGCGGTGGTCGTCGGGCTCGCCTTCCTCGTGTGGTTCGTGGTGCTCGAGGGGCCGGCCCCGAGCCTGGCGCCGCAGTGATCCGGCGACTGCGCGAGTACTACCGCCAGTTCGAGGAGCTCTCGCCAGACGAGATCAGCCGCGAGCTGCGGGAGGTCCGCGACGCCGAGCGCGCCCGAGAGCTCTCCGAGGTGCCGCGGCTCGACCTCGCGTCGCCGAGCTGGCATCAGCCGCCCGACGCCGAGGCGGTCAACGCGGCCACCTACGCGCTGCGGCGGGCCGTCCACCGCTACCCCGACGACACGCCGCTGCGCGAGGCGCTCGCCCGCCGCCACGGCCTGGATGCGTCGCAGGTGGCGCCCGGCCACGGCGCGGGCGAACTGCTCCACGCGGCCTTCCGGGCGATCGCCCCGGACGGCGAGGTCGCGATCGCGTGGCCGGGCTGGGGCCCGCTCCCGGAGCTCGTGCACGAGGCGGGCGGGACGCCGGTTCCGGTGCCGGGAGACATCGAGGCGCTGGCGGCCACGCGCGCGAGCGCCGTGGTCCTCTGCACCCCGAACGACCCCACCGGGGAGCTGGTCCCTCAGGACGACCTCCTGCGGCTCGCCCGCGACCTCGACGAGTCGGCGTGGCTCGTCGTCGACGCCGCCCTCGCCGAGTTCGGACCCGACGACGGCGACGACGTGGCGGCGGCGCTGCTCGGCGCCCGGGAGCGGGTGCTCGTGGTGCGGTCGTTCTCCAAGGCGCACGCGATGGCGGGCTTCCGCGCCGGGTACGCGCTGGCGGGTGACGAGGAGCTGCTCGACCGCCTGACGCCCGCGGGCGGCGTCTCCGCGCCCGCGCAGGCGGTGATGCTGTGGGCGGTCGCGGAGGGCGGTCCGGTCGTCGCGCGGCGCCGTGCCGCCGCCGCGCGCGAGCGGGCGCGGCTCGAGCAGGGGCTCGAGGGGACGCCGTTCTCGTTCCCAGCCGGCCACGGGCCGCTCGTCTGGCTCGGCTCGGCCGAGCACGGCGGCCCGGCGGTCGCACGCCACCTCGCCGGGCGGCGGATCTTCGTCGCCCCCGGGCAGGCCTGGGGCGACGACCGCCACGTGCGCATCACGCTGCGCGATGCCCCGGCCACCGACCGCCTCACCGCCGCGCTGCTCGACCTGTGACGCCGCGGACCTCCGTGGGCGGCACGCCCGCCTGCGCCTTGACGCGGCGCGAGAAGTGGTACACCGACCGGAACCCGGTGCGCGCGGCGACGTCCTTGATGGGCAGTCCCGTGCTCCGCAGCAGGTCGATGGCGACCGCGACGCGCCGCTCCCACAGGTACGCCATCGGCGTCGTGCCGAGCTCCGCCCGGAACCGGCGCACGAGGTGGGCGGGGCTCACGTGGACGGCGCCCGCGAGCCGCGCGAGGTCGAGGCCCGGATCCTCGAGCTGGTCGTGGATCAGCGCCCGCGCACGCGGCACCGTGTCGCTCGCCCCGGGGATCCGCGACTCGGCGTCCGCCGCGTAGCGCCACAGCGCTGCGAGGGCCAGCGCGCCCAGCAGCGGGCCGGGGGGCGCCTTGGCGGCGGCGACCGCCTGGCGTACGAGCTCGGCGAGCGCCGGCGACGTGGGCAGTGCCGGCGGGAGGCGGGCGAACAGGACTCGTACCACATCATCACCCAGCCCGACACGCTGATCGGCGCATGGGTGGCGCTCGACCGCGCCGACGAGCAGAACGGGTGCGTGTGGGTGACGAGCGGCAGCCAGAACGAGCCTGTGTACCCGGACGCGGACGTGAGCCGCGGCCACGGCGGGGACACGCACCTCGTCGGCATCCCCTCGGTCGCCGGCGCCGACGATCCCGACGAGACGCGCAACGGCCTCACGCCGGTGGCGGCGCGCTACGCCGGGCGCGAGCGGCCTGCCGTGCTCGACCCGGGCGACGCAGTCTTCCTCGGCGGCCACGTGCTCCACCGCTCGCATGCCAACCGCAGCGCGACGCGCTCGCGGCGAGCCTTCGTCGCCCACTTCTGCAACGCGCGCTCGTTCGTGCCGTGGGACGACGACCCGCTCGAGGCCGGGCAGGGGGCGAACGAGCGGCACGTCCTCGCCCGCGGGTCGACGCACCTGCCGCACGCCACGCCGCGGTTCGGAGCGCCGGTCACGGCCTGAGGATGTCCCACGCGGTCCAGAGCGCCTCGTCGATGAACAGCTCGGGGACATTGGGGACGGCGACCGCGACGAGCGCGACACGCCGGGTCTGCGGCGTCACCGCCGCGCGCGGCAGCGGGTCGCCGAACAGGGTGGCGAGCGGCCCGGCCTCGTCGGCGAGGATCAGGCGCTCGTCCTCGCGCAGCTCGAGCGCTCCCACCATCAGCGCCGCGTCGAACGCCCAGACGCCGACGCCGGTCTCCAGCACGGCGATCGTCAAGGCGTCCGGCACGAGCCCCTGGGGGCGCAGGCCGCCGTGCCGCATGCGCTGCAGCGCGATCGCCTCGACCGGCGTGCGAACCACCTCGGGATCGAGGCCGACGTGGCGGAAGAACACGCGGTGGAGGTGCGGCACCTCGCGGCGGCGGAGCTCGATCGCCTGCGCGCCCCCCATGCGGTTCGCCATCGCCCGCAAGCGCTCGCGCAGCTCCGGAGGCGAGCGGCCGGGAGTCGCCTCTACCTCCGTCCACGCCAGGCGCAGGCCTGGATGCTCCGCGGCCACCATGGGCGCGATCAGCCCACGCCGGATCTCCGGGCCGTCGCTCATCCCAGCTCCCGGACGGCCGACTCCAAGGCGGCCGCGTCCTGGCTGCCGAGCAGCGTGCGCCGGACCTCTCCGCCGCGCGCCGCGAATGTGACCACCGGGCAGATCGCCACCGCGTACGCGTTCGCCACCGCTCCGTCACGGTCGTGGCCGACGGGCAGCCGCCAGCCGCGCTCGCGGACGCGGCGGCGCAGCGCGTCGCGATCGCCGCGGATCGCCACCGCGGCGAACTGGACCTCCGGGAAGCGCCCGCGGAGGTCGTCGAGCACGTCGATCTGGTCGTCGCAGCGCTCGGCGGGCTCGGCGAAGAACCCGAGCACCACCGGCCCGCGCTCGGCCAGCTCGCAGCTGTTGAGGACGTCGGGCCCGCGCACCGTGCACGCGCGGTCGGACAGGTTCGCGTCACCGTCCAGGCGCGACAGCGCGAGCGGGGCGGCGAAGGCGGGCAGCTCGCTCCCCGGCTCGACGCCGCGCGAGCCCGGCCCCTCGGTCTGGAGCGAGTTGAAGGAGATGTAGGCGATCGCGGCGACCGCCAGCACGCCCACGATCAGTCCCGGTCGCCTCACGCGGGGACGGCGGGCGCGGCCGGCGCGTCGGCGGCGCGCACGGTCGCCCGCCGCTCGGCGAGCACCAGGACCGCCGGGAGCACCGCGAGCACGCCGAGCAGCGAGACCGTCAGGTCGACGACGGTCACGAGCCCGAAGTCGCGCAGCATGCGCACGTCGGAGAGGGCGAGCACGGCGAAGCCGGCGATCGCCGTGGCCCCCGAGGCGAGCACCGCCGCGCCGGTGGAGCGGTACGTGCGCCGAAGCGCCTCGGCCGGCCCGAAGCCGGCGGCGCGCTCGGCCTCGAAGCGCGCCGAGAGCAGCACCGCGAACTCGGTCGAGATCGCGAGCACGAGCGCGCCGAGCGCGGCCGACAGCGGGTTGAGCGGCACGCGCAGCAGGAACAGCACGAGCGCCGACCAGCCCGTGGCCAACGCGATCGGCACGAGCGGCACCCAGGCTCGTTGCCACGCCGCCCGCCACGTCCCGCTTCCTCGCCGACGGACCAGCAGCAGGACGACGAGCACGGCGGCGAGGCCGAGGACGAGCGTGGCCAGCCGCCGCAGCGGGTCGGACAGGTTCGCGTTGGCCTCGGCGGCCAGCACCGGCAGGCCGGCCAGGCGCGCCGTGACGCCGGCGGGCGGGTCGAGCCGGTCGCGCAGGTCCTCGATGATCTCCTGCTGACGCTCCAGCGACACCAACCGGATGCCGAACGCGAGCGCGGCCGTGCGCCGGTCCTCGGTGATCACGGCGCGCGAGAAGTACGGCGGCACGGCGTCGAGCAGCGAGCGGATCCGTGCGCGATCGCTGGCCGCCTGCTCGCTGCGGAAGAGGTCGGAGAGCGAGAGTGCGGGGCACAGCTCGGCCCGGGCGCAGCCGCGCTCGGCGGAGTAGCCGTAGCGCCGCAGCACGGCCGTCTGGTAGTCGCGCATCCACTTCACGACCGCGGGCTGGGTCAGATCAGTGCCTTCCACCACGACGTCGACCTCGCCGGCGACACCGGTCGCCTCCTGGAGTGCCTGCAGGTCCTCGACCGCCCGAAGGTCCTGGGGGACGAGCCGCTCGATGTCCGAGACCACCTCGGTACGCGAGTCGACCGCCCAGCCGACGGCCGCCATGGCCAGCCCGACGGCGAGCACGCGACCCGGCCGCCGCAGTGCCGTCCGCACCGCCGCCGCTCCGGCGCGCCGCGCCGGCCGTGCCAGCGCCCGCCCGGATCCCTCCAGCAGCTCGCCGGCGCCCCGCAGCGAGCGCGACAGCGCGCCGTCGCGCGTCGCGCCGGCCCGGCCGGGCCGGAACGACAGCGCTGCGGTGCCGGCGGTGAGCGCGAGCGCGAAGGCGATCCCGATGCCGGCCACGAGCAGGATTCCGAAACCGCGCACCATCGGCACCGGGGACAAGAGGAGCACGAGGAAGCCGACCCCGGTGGCCAGCGCCGCGGTGGCGATCACAGGCGCGGCCACGCGGGCCGCGCGTACGGCTGGGGGGTGCCCAACGGGATATCGCTCCATACGGAATGAACCGTTGGGCCGGGTCCCCACGATCTTCCGCTCCTCCTCCTCCACGCGCGCCTGGTATTGGATGGCGTAGTCGACGCCGAGCCCGAGCAGCACCGGCAACGAGGCGATCGACGCCATCGTCAGCGGCGCGCCGAGCAGGCTCATGCCGCCGAACGTCACGGCCACGGCGGCCAGGGCGACCGCGAGCGGCACGAGCCGGCGGCGGCTGCGGAAGACGAGCGCGAGCACGACGGCCATCAGCACCAGGCCGATCAGCAGGAGCCGGAGCGTCGACCCGGCCAGCGCGTCCGCGAGGTCCTCGGCCACCACCGGCGCACCGGTCACCGTGTACGTGGCGTCGCCCTTCATGTCCCACTGCGGCATCCGCACGGCCTCGCGGACGAGGGCCACGGCCTCCGCCCGCTGGTCGTCCGAGAGGTCGGGCTTGAGCCGCACCTGGACGACCGCGGAGTCGCTCGACGGCAGCAGGTACGCGAACCGCGCCTTGGGCGTGGTCGCCCCCCGCGAGGGGTCGAAGTAGAGCGCGGAGACGAAGTTCGGGTCGTCCACGCTGGGGAGCCCGGTGAGCCCCAGGCCGTAGCGCAGGTTGATCTGCAGGAGGTCCCGCACGAAGCCCGCGTAGACGAGCTGGCGCGCGGAGGTCGCGACCCGCTCCTGCTCGGCGCGCGACTTGCCCTGCGCCCGCGCCACCTTGCGGGCCGCCCGGGCGGCCCGCTCGGCCTCGGTCGCCTTGGCCGCGGACTGGCGCTCGATCTGCGTCCGGATCTCGCCCGCCGAAGCGTTCGCGAACGTGCCGGGCCCGTACACGACCTGCACGGGCTTGAGCTCGGCGAGCCGGTCACACGGCGAGCCGCGCCCGCCCGGCGCCGTCCCGTCCTCGGGCTTGTTGCCCGACAGGCAGCCCTCGAGGCCGATCAGCCGCCCGAGGTTGGAGGTCAGCAGCACGTCGGGCAGCTCGCCGCGCACGAGCACGACGACCGAGTGGTCGCCGAACTGCTCGCGGTAGCGCTCGGTGGCCTGGTACGTGTCCGTGCCGCGACCGACCAGCGTCTCGGTCGCCGCGCTCGGCTCGAGCCGCAGCGCGAGCAGGCCGCCGGCCACCGCCAGCAGCCCGACCACCGCCAGCACCCGCCCCGGCCGGCGAGCCGACGCCCGCGCGATCCGCTCGAAGGCCGTCATTCCACGCTCGAAGATAGTGCGGTGGGAGCCTGGGGCCCCGCCCTACCGCTCGTTGACGTGCGGGTACTGCGTGGTCTCGCCGCCGAACGTGTAGGGCCCCTGCGGGCGGCACGGGACGGCCGTCTGGGTTCCGGGCCGGCCCGCGAAGCCGAACTCGATGATCTGGTCGAGCAGCGCGGCCGGGATGAGATCGGTCGGGATCGGGACCGGCGAGGGCGCCGGCACGTTCGTGATCGTCGGCACGCCGGAGCTGCAGTGCCGGTCCTCGAACACGGGCAGGCCGCGCCGCAGCTGGTCGAAGGTGCCGGGCTTGGCGTAGGCGTTCGGCCGGTTGCCGCCGAGCCGCCGCGGATAGACCGCCAGGTTCTCGGGGTTGAGCGGGTTGGTCGTGCGCAGGTAGTGCACGCCCGAGGAGTCCTTGGCCTGCGTGCCCGCCGCCGTGTTGGCGAAGAAGGCGGTCAGCTCCCCCTTGTAGAGCCCGACGAAGTCGAGCAGCGGGGTGAGCTGGCGCATCGCCGGGTCGAGCTGGGCAATCAGCGGCCGCGCGTCCTCGAGCACCCGCTCGGCGGCCGGGAAGCCGGTCCGCGACGCCGTGATCAGCAGGCCCAGCCCGCGGAACAGCTCCTCGAGGTCGGGCGCCAGCGCGCCGAGGTCGCGCAGCGTCGGGCTCAGCTGACGCGCGGCCGGCCGCAGCTGGGTGATCAGCGGGTCGGTGTCCTGGGCGAACTCGGCGAGGCGGTCGACCGTGATCGCGGACTCACGCTCGAATGTCGGCAGCGCGAGGAACGCCTGCTTGAGCTCCTCGTCGCGCTGCGCCGTGGAGGCGAACACTCGGTTCGCGTTCTCGATCAGCGAGCGCAGCTGGTCGCCGCGCTCGGTCAGCGCCTCGAACACGACGCCGGTGTTGGAGACGAGGCCGGTGACGGCGCCCTCCTGGCGGTTGAGGATGTCGACCAGCGTCGCCGTGTCCTCGGCGAACGGCGCGAGGTTCCCGAGCGCGTCGTTGACGTCGCGCCCGTAGTCGCCGATGCCCTTGGCCTGCTCCTGCATCCAGGTCTGGAACGCGCGCCGGGTGTCGGCGTCGAACGTGCGGTAGATCTCGTCGAGCTGGACCGTGGGCGCGATCTGGGCGACGGCGAGCGTGCCGCCGTCGGCGACCGGCTCGGCGTCCTCCGTCCCCGGCGTGAGCTCGACGTAGGTCTCCCCCAGCAGCGTCTTCTGGCGCAGGATGGCGCGGGCGTCCGACGGCAACGGCGCGTAGCGCGACTCGAGCTCGATCACCACGATCGAGAGGCCGGTGGTCTTGTCGGGCTCGATCGTCTTGACCTTGCCGACCGGGACGCCGGAGATGCGCACGTCGGCCTCGGTGGCCAGCTGCGTGGCCTCGGCGAACGAGGTCTGGAAGCGGTAGCCCTGCGGCTTGAGCGGGATCGGGCCGCCGAAGGCCAGCCACAGGAAGAGCAGCAGCCCGAAGCACGAGAGCGCGAACACGGCCATGGCGGCGATGCGGGCGAAGGAAGGGGCGGCCTTGTTCATCCGGCACCCTGGGTCGACTGCGGGCAGATGTCGGCCGTCGAGGGGCTGTTGAGGAGCTCGACGAGCGTCCCGAGCTGCGGGTTGGACTCGGCCACCACGTCGAGCAGCTGGGCGGTGCTGCAAGAGAGCACGACCAGGCCGTGACGGATCGGGCCGTGGGCGTCCTGGGTGGCGAACACGGTGGCCCCGACGTGGTTGGCCCACGAGAGCCAGAACAGATATCCCTCGCGCGTGCCCCCGGGCGGGTTGTAGGCGAGCGTGTTGAGCAGCGCGTTCAGCACGCGGAACGTGCGCGTGAGATCGGGGGTCGCGGCCGCCAGGTCGCGCATCGCCGGCCGCAGCTCGCGCGCGGTCGGCAGCGCGGCGCGCGAGAACGGCCGCAGCTGGTCGCGGATGATCGGGGTCGTCTCGGTCAGGAACGGCCGCGTCTGGCGCAACGCCGGGCCGAGCGCGCGGGCCGCCGGCCGCAGGTCCTGCAGCGTCGGCCCGAGCTCGCTCGCCATCGCGTCGGTGCTGGCCAGCGCCTCTTGTGTCGCGTCGAGCGTGGACGGCAGCTCGCGCAGCGTGGCGCGGATGTTCGCGTCCTGGTTCGCCAGCGTCGCGAACACCGCGTTCGAGTTCTCCACGAACTCGGCGACCTGGTCGTCCTTGCTCCCCAGCTCCTCCATCAGCAGCGAGAAGTTGTGGATGACCCGCTTTATGTTCTGGCGCCGCTCGGCGAGCTGCTGGTTGACGCGGCGCGCGTAGTAGGCGGTGGGCTCGATGCGCCGGATCGTCTGCGCGAGGTCGCGCCCGTTCCCGCGCAGCGCCTGCGCGCCGTCGCCGAGCAACAGCCGCAGGTAGTCGCGCGTGTCCGCGTCGAGCGACGCGAGAATCTCGTCGAGGTTGACGTCCGGGAGCGTCTGGGAGGCCGGGATGCGCTCGCCTTCGGGGAGCTCGCCGGCCTCGCGCGTGCCGGGCGTGAGCTCGGCGACCATGTCCTTGAGGCCGGTCTTGGGCCGCAGGAGGATGCTGGCGTCGCGGTAGACCGTCGCGTGCTCGCGCTCGATCTTCATCCCCACGATCGCCTTGCCGTCCTCGAGCTTCACGCTCGAGATCTGACCGACCTCGACGCCGGCGATGTTGACCGTCTGGCCCTGGCCCGGCGTGACGGCCTGGGCGGTCTCGAGCTCGGCCTCTACCTCGACGAGGTCGGCGCCGAGCACCGGGAAGCCGTTCGGCAGCGTAAGGCGCTGGTTGTCGAGGATGACCACGATCACGACCAGCGCCACGAGGACGAGCCCGAGGACGGCGACGAAGTCGCGCAGGTGCTTGCGGATCGCGGTCACCGCTTCTTCTTCGCCTCGTCTCGAGTGCCGAACGGGCGCAGCTTCGCCTGCAGCAGCGGCAGCGAGTTGCGCGCGGCCCGGGCCGCGGCGGCCTGACCGGTGGGCGCCGACTTCGCGGCCGCCGGGCCGTTGAGCTCGGGCAGCCGCTGCTCGTGGCACGGCGCGTCCGGCCGGTAGGGCGAGCGCGACCCGGGATAGAACGGCCGGTTGCCGAGCGGCACAGCGACGTTGTTGCCGAACAGCTCGCCGGAGCTCGACGACTGCGAGCCGAGCGACACCTGCTGCGAGCCGCCCCCGGGCTGGAAGCGCACGTACATGCCGTTGGCGTCGAAGTTCTGGCCCTCGCCGGAGAGCCCGACGAGCGTGTAGAGGAATTCCTTGTAGTTCTCGACGCCGGTCGTGAACTCGTCCTGGATCACCACGTCGCCGGTGGGCAGGATCACGTCGCGCGCGCAGCGAGAGGCGAGCGTCGTCTGCGGCAGCAGCGTGATCGCACGATCGGTGAGCCGCGCCAGGTCCGCAGCGGCGGGAGAGAGCTCGTGCGCCAGGCCGCCCAGCTCGCGCGGGCCCATCAGGGGGCGCGCCTGCGCGATCCACGGGAACGCGGCCTCGATGTTGGCGGGCGTCTCCCGGACGCCCGGCAGGATCTCGCGCGCGAACGCACGCGTCGGCGGGAACGCCGCGTTGAGCGAGGCGAGCGCACCGTTGGCCGAGTCGAGCGTGCCGGGCAGCTCGGCGATCGAGGTCCGCAGGTTGTCAGCCTCGGAGGCGAAGGCCGCCATCGTGACGTTGAGGTTCCCGATCAGGCCCTGAAGGGCGTTCTCGTTGCGCGCCAGCGCGGCGGTCGTGCGCGCCGTGCCGTCGATCAGGCGCGAGAGGTCGCGGCTCGGCTCGGTGCCGAGGATGGCCTCGAGCACCTGGGCGGTGGAGCGCTCGGCCGCCGGGATGTCGTCGTAGGCGTCGTTGAACGACTCGGCGGCCGTCTGGCCGCGGGCCAGCGGGTCGGCGTCGCGGTTCTCGGCGGCGGTCGGCTTCGAGTTGAGGGCGACCGCGAGCGCCTCGAGCAGGTCCTTGAGGTCCTCCCGCGTGTCGGACTGCAGCGAGGTCAGCACCTCGTCGAGCTGGACCGGCGAGGCGGTCTGCGTGACCTTCAGCGTCCCGCCGTCCTCGAGCTCCTCTGCCTCGGGCGAGCCGGACTCGAGGTCGACGAAGAAGTTGCCCTCGAGGAAGATCCGCGGGCGGATCTTGGCCGTCGCGTCGGCGTGCAGCGGCAGCCCGTCCTCGTCGATCTGCAGGACCACGACCGCAGCGTCGGTGCCCTCGTGCGGCTTGATCTCCTTGACCTTGCCGACCTCGACACCCGCGATCCGCACGGGCGAGCCCGGGCGGATCGAGTTCGCCGACTCGAACACCGCGTCGACCTGGTACGGCGTCGTGAACGGGAGGTCCTTGGTGAAGCCGAGGTACACGAGCACGAGCGCGACGGCGAGCGCGATCAGCCCGAGAGTGGTGTTGCGGGGCGGGCGGCGGCGCATCAGGGGTTGCCCTCAGTGCCCGCGCGCTGGGTGCCGCCGACGTTGCCGATCACGGTCCGGCCGCTCGCGTACGGCTCGTTGCCCGCCTCGCACTCGCGCGGCTGGCCCGGCGCCGCCGTGTTCGGATACGGGTTGGTGTGGAGGTGGTTGTCCTCGGTCGGCCCGTTGGCCGGCGCGGTCGAGGGGCCGCCCTCGTTGTTCGGGCCCTGCGGCGTCGCGATGATGATGAAGCGCTGCCAGGTGCCGTTGCGGTCGCCCTCACTGAGGAGCGAGGCCACGTTACGGAACCACAACGTGACGTAGTTGCAGACGGTCTGCGTCGGCGCGAGGTACGTCAGCGTCGGCTCGAGCGAGTTCAGCGCGCCGGTCGTCGCGCGCAGCCCGCGCGGGACCATCGGATCCTCGGCGAACGCCTGGAGCTCCTGGAGCAGCGACAGCAGGCGACGGTTGAAGGGCGGCGTGCGCGGCAGCACGCGGGTGCCCTCCACGAGCGCGTCCGCGATCGTGGGCGCCGACGTGCGCAGCGCCGCGGCGCCGGGGCGCAGCTCCCGGAACAGGCCTTCGGTGTTGCGAAGGAACGGCCGCTGGATCGGGAAGGCGCGGATCGCGGCGTCGAGCGCGGGGCGCCCGCCGGTGATGGAGTCCTGGATGTAGGGCCGGGCGACCTCGCGCAGGGCGGCGAACGTCGTGTCGAGGTTCACGAACAGCTCCGCCTGCGCGTCGGCGGCCGGCGCCACGATGGCGGCCGCGTCGGCCAGCTCGCGCACGAAGCGCCGCAGGTTGGTCTCGCGCGAGGAGAGGTTCTGCGCGACGGGGATGATGTTGCGCAGCAGCGGGCGGAAGGCGCCGATCGCGGTGTTGATCGACTCGCCGCGACCCGCGAACGCGTCGCCGAAGCCCGTCGTGTTCGTCGCCGCCGCGTCGCGCGTGTCGTCGTCGAACATGCTCAGCACCTCGTCGAACTCGACGGGCGCCGGCGTGGCCGCGGCGAGCGGGATCGTCGCCCCGTCGGCGAACCCGCGCTCGTCGCCGCCGCGGGTGATCTCGACGAACTTGAGGCCGAGGGCCGAGCGCGGGCGGATGATCAGCGTCGAGTCGCGCGGGAGCGGCGAGACGTCGCGCTCCATCGTGAGGTCGAGCACCGCGATCGTCGAGCCGTCCTCGCGTCGCTTGGCCTCGATGCCGCTCACGAAGCCGACCCGCGAGCCGCCGATGCGCACGTCGTTGCTGACCACGAGGTTGGCGGCGCTCGGCACCTCCGCCTTCAGCTCGTAGGTCGGCACGAACGGGAGGCCCTGGTTGGCGTTGTAGGCCAGGAACACCGCGACGAGGACGACGAGGATCGTCGCCGCTCCGATCAGCACGGGGTTGCCGGCGACACCTCCGCGGGTGGGTGGGGATCCCATCATTCGCCCCCGAACAGGTAGTCGAGCAGCGCGTCGTTCTGCGACGGCGCCGGCGCGGCTGACGGCGCGGGCGCGGCCTGGGGCGTCGCCGCGGGCGCCGGCTCGGCCGGCGCCTTTGCCGTCGGCTCCGTGCCGGCCGCCTCGCGCGGACGTTGCTTCGGCGCGGGCGCGTCCTCCGCCCCCGGGAGCCCGAGTGCCCGGGCGAGGACGGCGGCCGTGCGGCGCAGCACCGGATCGCGCGGCTTGCCTGACGGCTGCGAAGCGGCCGCTGCGGCCCCCGCGCCGGACGCGCCCTGCGGGAAGTTCGCCGAGCATCCGAATGCCGCCGTGATCGCGTAGTTCGAGCACTGGTTGACGATCAGGCCGGCCCGCAGGTAGTGGCCGAACGAGTCGAACCCGTTGATGGCGGCCACTTGGTAGAAGATGTAGTCCATCGCGCGGTTGATGCCGCCCGTGCGCTGGAAGGACTCGAGCACGCGCCGGAGGTTGGCGCCCACGGGCCGCACCGCGCGCGCCAGGCGCCGCAGGTCGCTGACCACCGGGCGCGCCGCGCGCACCGCCGGGATCCCCGCCTCGGCCGTCTCGCCGAGCGAGGCGAGCGCGGGCCGGGCGGCCTGCGCGAACGGGCCGAGCTGCAGCACGAGCCGGTTGATGTCCGGCGCCACGTCGCCGAGGTCGGTGAGCACCGGGGTCATCTCGTCGCTCAGCGCGCCGAGCCGGACCATCGTGGGCCGCAGCTCGCGCAGGAACTCCGGCAGCCGCTCGATGTCGGCCTCGAGGTCGGCGCGCCGCTCGGCGGTCGCCTCGGCGACCTCGCTCATGTTCGTCAGCGCCCCGCTCACGTGCCGCCGCTCGCGGGCGAGCGGCTGCATGATCGTGTCCGAGTCCACCGCGAGGTCGGCGAGGCGGTCGTTCTGCTGGGCGAGGATCTTCAGCACCTCGTCGACCTCGCGCAGCGCCGGGTCGGCGCGGCGGATCACGTCGGCCAGGTCCTTGCCGCGGCCGGCGACGCCGATGCCGAGGTCGGAGAGGATGATCGAGAGCCGCTGGCGGACCGGCTCGCGCATGATGTTGTTGACGAGGTCGAGGTCGACGGACTTGCCGTTGCGCTCGACGGGCAGCAGGTACTGGCCCTCCCCCGGGCCGTCCTCGAGCTGCTCGAGCGCGGGCGGCGGGTCGGTGCCTGCGGCGCGCGCCTGCGTCGGCTCGCATTCCACGAAGCGCTCGCCGATCAGCGACTGCGGGCGCACCAGGCACTCGGCGTCCTGCCGGAAGTCCTGGTAGCCCACTTCGGTGATGTCGAGCACGACCGCGGCCTTCAGGTCGTCGGTCACCTCGACGGCGTCGATCGAGCCGACCCTGACGCCGGCCACCTTCACGTCCTCGCCCGGGATCACGAAGCCGGCGTTCTCGAAGATCGCGCGGACCTTGTAGTCCTCTCCCCCGTCGTCGCCCGCGCCCAGCGCGACGACCGCGAGGGCGGCCGCAGCGGCGAGCAGGAGGAAGACCGCGGCAACGCGCTTCATGGGCCGGGGAGGGTCAGGGTCGGGTCGCAGTCGAGGCCACCGCCGTCGGTGAACGGGGCCGAGCCGTCGGCGGGCACCTGGGTCGCCGCGCCCGGGCAGCGGCGGATCACGCCGGTCTGCGCGCCGTCGAAGCGCTGCGACGGCGGGATCGGCGTCAGCAGCCCGCCGGCCGGGTTGTCGGCGAACGAGAACGCGTTGAAGATCGGCTGGATGCGGGCGAAGTGGCCGTTGGCGTCGTAGTTCGCCGAGCCCTGCCCGAAGTCGCGGAACCAGCCGACCAGATCGGGCGTGTAGGGGCGCACGAACTCGAGCACGGGCTGGGCTCGCACCAGCGCCTGGCGGCCGGTGCGGAAGGCGGGCGTGGCGACGCGCTGCAGGTGCGGCAGCTTGCGCGTGGCCTCGACGAGGTCGTTATCGCTCCCCGGCCGCCGGACGATCGTGCGAAGGTCGCGGATCGTCGGCCGCGCCGCCGCGACGAGCGGGCGCAGCTCGCGCAGGAACGGCGCCAGGTCACGCGTGGCCGGCTTGGACTCGGCGACCAGCACGTCGAGGTCGTCGAGCGTGGAGCGCAGGTTCACGAACGTCGTGTTGGCGCGCCGCAGCGTGGTCGGGAGCAGCCCGAGCGCGCGCGCGAGCGCGGCGTTCTCCTGCCCGATGGCCGACGCCGTCTGGTTCGCGTTGCCCACCAGGCCGGCGAGGTCGTCGCGGCGCTCGGCGATCGCCGTCACCGCGCGCGAGGAGTTCACGAGGAAGCGCGTGAGCGCGCCCTCGTCCTCGGTGACCTCCTGGACGAGGCGGCGCGAGGTCGAGAGGAGCGGGTTGAAGTACTTGGCCGATTGGCCGGCCTCGTCGCCCTTTCCCTCGTACTGTGTGGCGAAGCCCTTGATCACGCCCGCGAGGTCGCCGCGCGTGCGCTCGTCGAGCGTGTTGAAGATCTGGTCGAGGTCGACGACGTCGGTGGTCGCCGACGCGCGCAGCGTGGCGCCGTCGGACAGCTCCTCGGCGTCGCCGGGAGCCGGGGCGAGCGCCACGTAGCGGTTGGCGATGCCCGACAGCGAGGTGAGGCGGATGACGGCCTTGGTGCCCTCGCGCAGCGGCGCGTACGGCTCCTCGACGGTGACCTTGACGGCCGCCTGGTTGTTGTCCGTGAGCGTGATCTCGCGGACGGAGCCGACCCGCCGCCCGCCGACCTGGACGTCGTCGTCCTTGACCAGCTGGCCGGCGGTCTGGAACACCAGTGTGTACTCGGTGCCTCCGTCGGACCGGAAGAGGAGGAGCCAGACCGTGAGCGCCACGGCGAGCGCGATCGCGCCGGCCGCGGCGACCCTGGCCACCGTCACAGACGACGCTCCCTCATCCGTTGAGTACCCGGCCTCCGCACTCCCTCTCCGTCGTCCCCCAGGAACAAGGCGCAACAGTAGCGAGCACCGGTATGGCCGGTGCCGGTACTTCCGTCCAGACGGGGACTATTCCATGCCGAGCGGGCCCTGCGACGCGCCGCTGAGAAACTGGCGCACGAACTGGTTGTCGGAGCTGAAGAGGTCCTCGGCCGGGCCGGACTCGACGATCCGGCCGCGCCACAGGACCGCGATGTACTCGGCCACCCGCTTGGCGGACATGATGTCGTGCGTGATGACCACGTAGGCGCCGCCGTTCTCCTCGTGCACCTCCTTGATCAGCTCGCACAGGAGGGCGGTGCGGACCGGGTCGAGTCCGGAGTCGGGCTCGTCGAAGAGCACGATGTCGGGGTCGAGCACGAGCGCGCGCGCGAATCCGGCGCGCTTGCGCATGCCGCCGGACAGCTCGTTCGGCATCTTGTCGAGGGACTGCTCGAGCCCGACCTCGCGCAGGCGCCGCATGACGATGTCCTCGACCTCGTCCTCGCCCTTGTCCGTGTGCTGGCGGAGCGGGAAGGCGACGTTGTCGTAGAGGTTCATCGAGCCGAACAGCGCGCCGTCCTGGAACAGCACGCCGAAGCGCTTGCGCATGTCGAACAGGTCGTCGTCGCGCAGGCCGGGCACCGACTCGCCGTGGACCAGGACGTCACCCTCGTCCGGGTACAGCAGCCCGACCATGTGCTTGATGCAGACCGACTTGCCGGTGCCCGAGGGCCCGAGGATCATCGAGATCTTGCCATCCGGGATGCCCATATTGAGCCCACGGAGGATCTGATTGCGACCGAACGACTTGTGCACGTCGACGAACTCGACGGCGTCCTCGACGCCGGTCGGGCGCTGCTTGCCGGTGTGCCACTTGTATTCCTCGGTCGAGTCCACGCTCATCCTCCGATGGGGGCTCTTGGATTGGCGCCCCAGAAGACCTGGGTTCCCAGCATGCCGATCAGGTGCACCAGCACGATGTTGAGCACCATCGACTTCGCGGTGGCGGTCCCCACCCCGACCGGGCCGCCGCTCGCCGTGTACCCGTAGTAGCAGCCGACGAGCACGATCACCGTCGCCATCGCCATCGCCTTGAGCACGCTGTATATGAGATCGGGCGGGTTCTGGAACATCCAGAAGATGAGGAAGTAGCCGCCGCTCGAGACCTCGCCGATCTGCTCCACCACCGCCAGGTAGGAGGCGAAGAAGCCGGCGCCGATCCCGGCCAGGTACATGAACGGGAGCACGAGCCAGGCGGCCAGCAGGCGGGTCGCGCACAGGAAGGTCATCGAGGAGATGCCCATCACCTCGAGCGCATCGATCTCGTCGGAGATCCGCATCGAGCCGAGCTCGGCGACGATCCCGGTGCCGACCTTGGCGGCCATCATGTAGCCGAAGGCGTACGGCACCAGCTCGCGCAGGTCGCACCATGCGGCGAACACGCCCGCGTAGGCGGGGGCGCCGACCGCGCGGTTGAAGTAGGCGCCCTCGATGCCGCACTGGAGGCCGATGATGAAGATCAGGCCCCAGATCACGAGCGTCGAGGAGAGGATCAGCAGGCCGGCCTGTCGCAGCGCCTCGCCGAAGAAGCGGAACACCTTCAGCGTGAAGACCTCGGCCACCACGGTCATGCAGAAGCGGACGATCTCGCCGAAGGAGGCGAGCCAGTCGCGCGGGAGTGCGAGCCATTGCCGTCCCATGGCTACTTGATGTTCACGATCTCCGGGTGGGTGGCCAGCAGGGTCTGCGTGAACACGTAGTTGAAGGCGAAGACGCCGAGCGTGGAGACGACGACGGCCTGGTTGACGGCGCGGCCGACGCCCTGCGCGCCGCCCGACGCGGTCATGCCCTTGTAACAGCAGACGATCGCGATGATGGCGCCGAACATCGTGCACTTGAGGACCGAGCCCCAGAGGTCGACGACCGACGAGTTCGTGAAGAACGTGGCCCAGAACGGCCCGAGCGGAGCGCCGTTGGTGAGCGTGGCGACGACGCCGCCGAAGATGCCGAACAGCAGCGCGTAGACGTCGAACAGGCCGGTCACGAGCATCAGCGCGAGGAAGCGCGGGACGACGAGGTTCTTGACCGGGTCGACGCCGAGCACCTGCAGCGCGTCGAGCTCCTCGCGGATCTTGCGAGCGCCGAGGTCGGCGGTGATCGCGGTGCCGGCAACGCCGGCGAGCACGATCGCCGTCACGAACGGGGCGAACTCGCGGATCGAGGCAAGCACGAAGAAGCCGCCCAGGCGGTCGATCGAGCCGAACAGGTTGAGGAAGTTCGCCGCCTGCAGACCGGGGGCGCCGTAGCCGAACGCCACCGTGGAGACGATCAGCGGGAACCAGCAGAGCTTGAGCGCGAAGAGGAACTGGGAGACGAACTCGCCGCCGTAGGGGTAGGGCGGCCTGATGGCAGACATGATCGTCTTGCCGGTCAGGATCATCATGTCGCCCACTTCTTCCAGCAGGCTCTTGGCCGGCAGGAAGGCACGATCGGCGACGCTTCGGACCAACTTCTCTCCCCTTGGTTGGCCGTCGCCCCCGGCGGGCGGCGGACGGCGAAGGTTATGCGACGTGCTGCAAGAGGCACAAACGCGAACCGTCGCGTTTCCTTGCGCATGGCGCGTAAACTCGCGCGCCGTATGAGAGGTGCCGCGCTTCTCGCCCTCGTCACGGCTTCGCTTGCGCTCACCGGGTGCGGGGCCGAGCGGCAGGATGAGAACGAGCCGGAGGGCGAGTTCACGCTCCAGGTCGTGGACGCCTCGTTCCCGGAGCGCCAGTCGACGGCTCAGAGCGCGACGCTGCGGATCTCCGTGCGCAACACGGACGACCGCGACCTGCCGAACCTGGCCGTGACGATCAAGACGACGGCTCCGGGCGGCGGCGAGGTCGCCTCCGCGTTCGGGCGGTCGTCGGACGACCAGCGGCTGGCCGACGACGACCGGCCGATCTGGGTCGTCGACGAGGGCCCGACCGGCGGCGCGAGCGCGTACACCAACACGTGGTCGGTCGGCCGGACGTTCCCGGGCCAGACCCGCGACCTCGAATGGAAGCTCACTGCCGTCCGGCCGGGTGCCTACACGGTCGACTACACCGTCGCGCCCGGGCTCGACGGGCGAGCGGTGGCGGCCGGCGGGCAGCGCACCACGGGCTCCTTCGACGTCGAGATCTCCGCCGATCCGGTCCCCGCGCGAGTTGGCAAGGACGGCGAGGTCATCCGCGGGGAGCCCGGGCAGGACTGACGAACGTCAACTGCGCTGGGTAGCGAGATTGGCTGTACGGAAAGTGGACAACGAGGTCGTCGTGGGCGGCGCGTGTCTCCCCTTGAATGCGCAGTTGAGGTTCGCTTACCGCGGCAATCCCGGCGCGATGATCCGGTACGCCTTCAAGCCGAGGCCGAGCCGCTCCCGGTCCTCGGTCTGCATCGGGTCGAGCCCGCTGAGCTCCTTCACGCGCTCGAGCCGGTAGGCGACCGTGTGCCGGTGGGCGTAGATCGCGGAGGCGGTCGCGTTCATGTTGCAGTTGTGCTCCAGGTACGCCTCGAGCGTCTGGACGAGGTCGGTCCGGTACTGGTCGTCGTAGCGGACGATCGAGGCGACGGTGTCCTCGTAGAAGGAGCGGACCTCCTCGGGGTGGGAGGCGAGGACGCGGAACAGCAGGCGGTAGGTGCCCGTGCCGATGTCCTCCTGGATCGGCCCGCCGAGGCCGTCGCCGCGCTGGAGCACCTCGAGCACGAGCTCGGCCTCCTGGATCGCGCGGCCCAGCTCGCCCGGGTCGGCGTAGAAGGAGGAGAGCGCGACGACGCCGTGGCGCTGCAGGCGGCCCGCCAGGCTGCGGGCGGCGGCCACCGTGGCCGTCTGGTCCTCGCCGTCGCCCGTCCCGGGGAGCAGCGCGTACACGCGGCCGGCCGGCCCGCCCTCGACGTGCTGGGCGAGCGCGCCCGGATACTCGGACGAGATCAGCGCCACGACGTGGCGCGGGCGCTCGGAGCTGAGCTCCGCGCACAGCACCACCGCGCCGTGCTGCAGGTCGCACCCGAGCCGCGAGGCGCGGCGCACGACGTCGGCGGCGTCGACGCCCTCGGGCCGCTCGCGCAGCTCCTCGAGGAACGAGCCGCGGACGTTCTCCTCGACCTCCTCGCGCGCCTCCTCGACCGCCACCTCGGTCAGGGCGGCGACCGCGGCGAGGTGCAGGAACTCGACCGCCTCGGGCTCCGGCCGCCCCGGCGCCAGGAGCACGACGCCGCCGATCCGCTCGTCACCCGACGCGATCGGCACCTCGGCCACCACCTCGGCCGGCACCGGGGCCACTCGACCCCGGGCCTGCTCGCCCATGTAGCGGCGGACCGCCTGGAGCGCGCCCTCGCCGCCGTCGGAGACGACGGCCACGCCCAGCCGCGGCACGACGACCGCGACCGGCCCGCCGGCGGCGCCCGCGGCGAGGTCCGCCACGGCGGCCAGGCCGTCGCCGGTGAGCACCGCGTCCAGCATCTGAAGATGCACGGCGCGCAGGCGCTCGACGAGCGACGCGGCAGCGGGCGGCGTGAAGTCGGGCTCGGCTGGCATGGAGGAGAGAAGCGACGGGGCGGCCTCGCGGCCGCCCCGTCGCCAGTCACGCGGTGGCCTGCGCGGCCACCTCCGGGTGCGCCTGGAGCGTCTCCTCACCGGACTCGCCGGTGCGGATCCGATAGGCCTCCTCGACCGGCATGACGAAGACCTTCCCGTCACCGATCTGGCCCGTCCGGGCGTGCTTGAGAATGGCGTCGACCACCGTCTGCACGTCGTGCGACGCGACCACGCACTCGAGCTTGACCTTCGGCCGCAGCCAGTTGGTCAGCTCGGCGCCGCGGTAGCGCTCGGTGATCCCCTTCTGCCGCCCGGAGCCCTTGACCTCCGAGATCGACAGCGACGGGAACCCGAGGCCCATCAGCTCCATGCGGATGGGCTCGAACGCTTCGTGGCGGATGAACGCTTCGATCTTCTTCACGAGACAGGCACCTCCTTCGTGGTGGCGCCGCGGGGCGTCTCACGCGCCGGCACCTTGCCGGGCGCGGGGCTGTAGCCGATGAGCTCGGGCGCCGGGATGAACTGCTCCGGATACCCGTACATACCATGCTCGGAGATGTCCAGGCCGGCCTCTTCCTCCTCGGCCGAGACCCGCAGCCCGTACGTCTTCTTGATCGCGTAGAACGTCGCCGACGAGACGACGAAGACGAACGAGAACACCACCAGCACGCCGAGCGCCTGCGTCCCGAGCTGGCCGAACGAGCCCGTGTAGACCAGGCCGCCCTCGCCGAACGCGTTGTACTCGGCCAGCCGCGGCGACGTGAAGATGCCGCACGCGAGCGTGCCCCACACGCCGCACAGGCCGTGCGCGGTGAGCGCGCCCACCGGGTCGTCGATCTTCTTGTCGATCGCCCACACGCCGAACGGGACGATGACGCCGGCGATGGCGCCGATGATCGGGGCCGTCCACGGCTCCACGTAGCCCGACGGGCGCCGTGATGGCCACGAGCGCGCCGATCGCGCCGTTGCCGGCCATGCCGATGTCGATCGTGCCGGTCCTCCAACGGGCGACGCCGATCGAGGCCAGCACGCCGGCGGCCGCGGCCAGCATCGTCACGAGCGCGACCTCCGGGAAGCGCCCGTCGAGCGCCCCCAGCGTCGAGCCCGGGTTGAAGCCGAACCAGCCGAGCCACAGGATCAGCACGCCGAGGCCGAAGAACGGCATCGAGTGCCCCGGGATCGCCCGCGGCGTCCCGTCCGCCCCGTACTTGCCGCGTCGCGCCCCGAGCTGCAGCAGCACCGCCAGGGCGCCGGTGGCGCCGATCAGGTGCACCGCGGTCGAGCCCGCGAAGTCCTGCATGCCGAGGTTGCTCTGCAGCCAGCCGCCGCCGAACACCCAGTGCGAGGCGATCGGGTAGATCAGGCCCGCGAACACCACGGCGTAGATCACGTAGACGCCGAACTTGATCCGCTCGAGCGTCGTGCCCCAGACGATCGCCAGCGACACCGCGCAGAACGAGAACTGGAACATCCACTTCGTCTCGATCGTGGCGTCCGACAGGCCCATGACCGCGAAGGCCTCCTGCGGGTCGCCGTAGTCGCGCAGGAAGAACCCGCTCGAACCGATCAACTCACCCGAGCCGAACGCGAAGGCGAAGCCGCAGGCCCAGTACATGAGCCCGGCGATCGAGAAGTTCGTGAGGATCTTCGCGACGACCGTACCGGCGTTCTTCGCGCGGGAGAACCCGATCTCGAGGAACGCGAAGCCCGCCTGCATGAACACCACCAGCAGGGCCGCGACCATCACCCAGATCGAGTTGATCGCCACGCTGTCGGGCAACACTCCGTTGTTGGCCGCCTCCAGCGTGTCCGCGTGGGCTACCGCGGGCAGCAAGGCGTAAGCCAGCGCGCCCCCAAGCAGCGCCGCGCCGGTCCTTCTCATGAGACATCCTCCTCTTCCGGGAACCATCCGCCGGAATGGTGGTCTGAGGAGCCCGAGGCTTCTTTGTCCCGGTGTCGAAGATTCTCGGTCGGGGTTTCTCCATCCGGTCGAGGGCCAGGAGCGCGAATCTTTGGCCACGCGGCCAAAGACGTCGCGGGCTCGGCGGCGAGACAATTCCATCGCCCTGCGACAGGAGGAGACGCCATGGCGATCGCGGACCTGGTCAATGCGAAGACGAGCGACCCGCTCCACGTGCGCGCGCTCGTCGGCGAGGGCGACGCAGCGCCGAACGACGTGCTCGACCTCGCCGAGCGCCACGAGGTGCGAATGGTCGACCTCAAGTTCACCGACCTGCCGGGAACCTGGCAGCACATGGGCATGGCGCTCGAGAGCCTCGACGCCGACGCCTTCACCGAGGGCATCGGCTTCGACGGCTCCTCGATCCGGGGCTTCCAAGAGATCTACGAGTCGGACATGCTGCTCATGCCCGACCCTGCGACGGCCATCGTCGACCCGTTCTACGAGGCGGCGACGATCTCGATCGTCTGCACAGTCCTGGACCCGATCACCCGCGAGCCCTACTCGCGGGACCCCCGCTACGTCGCGATCAAGGCGCAGGAGCACCTGATCTCGGGCGGAGTGGCTGACACGTGCTACTTCGGCCCTGAGGCCGAGTTCTACGTGTTCGACCACGTCGCCTTCGACCAACAGGCGCACACGGCCTTCTACGAGGTCGAGTCCGAGGAGGGTCACTGGACCTCCGGCCAGGGCTTCCAGCGCCGCGGCGAGGGACTCGCGGCGCTGGGCTATAAGAACCGCTCGCAGGAGGGCTACTTCCCGGCGCCGCCGAACGACACGTTGAGCGATCTCCGCGGCACCATGGTCCTGGTGCTGGAGGCGCTCGGGATCCGAACCGAGAGCCACCACCACGAGGTCGGCGGCCCCGGCCAGGGTGAGATCGACCTGCGCTTCCTGCCGCTGCTCGAGATGGCCGACGCACTCCAGTTGCACAAGTACGTGGTCAAGAACACTGCCAAGCAGGCCGGGAAGACGGCGACGTTCATGCCCAAGCCGATCTTCGAGGAGAACGGCTCCGGCATGCACGTGCACCAGTCGCTCTGGAAGAACGGCGAGACCTTGATGCACGCAGCCGGCGGCTACGCACTGCTCTCGCCGCTCGCGCTCCACTACGCGGCCGGCCTCCTCGAGCACGCGAAGGCGCTGCTCGCCTTCTGCGCACCCACCACCAACTCCTACCGTCGGCTCGTCCCTGGCTACGAGGCGCCGGTGCTGCTCAAGCACTCGCAGCGCAACCGCTCGGCGGCGGTGCGGATCCCGATGTACTCGCCGTCCCCGAAGGCCAAGCGGATCGAGTTCCGCCCGCCGGACCCGCTCGCGAACCCATACCTGGCGTTCGCCGCGATGCTGATGGCGGGATTGGACGGGATCCAGCGCGAGCTCGACCCGGGCGAGCCGATCGATCGCAACCTCTACGAGCTCCCGCCCGAGCAGCTCGCCGACATCCCGACGGTTCCGACCACGCTCGACGAGGCGCTCGACGCGCTCGAGGCCGACCACACGTTCCTCACCGAGGGAGGGGTCTTCACGGAGGACCTCATCGCGACGTACGTGGAGTTCCGGCGCGAGCAGTCCGACCGCGTGAAGATCCGTCCGCACCCGTACGAGTTCCCGCTCTACTTCGACGGCTGAGCGTCGAAGCCGACGGGACCGATCTTTGGACATATGGACAAAGAGCGGCGAAGGCCGCCGTTCTACTCTGGCGCGCGACCCAGGACCTGTTCCCGGAGGAGGACCCTCGAACACATGCCCGCCCGCACGCGCACGTCCAATGTCCATGCCGCCCAGTGGAGCCCCAACGGCGGCTCGCTCGGTCAGGCCGACCTGACCCAGCCCGGCGCCAACGTCTTCGGCGATGCGGTCTTCTCGACCGCCGTGCAGCGCCAGCGGCTGCCGAAGGCGCTCTACCGCCAGCTGCAGGAGACGCTCGAGGCCGGGGAGCTGCTCGAGCCTGCGCTCGCCGACGCCGTCGCCACGGCCATGAAGGAATGGGCGATGGAGCGGGGCGCCACCCACTTCACGCACTGGTTCCAGCCGCTGACCGGCATCACGGCCGAGAAGCACGACAGCTTCTACGCGCCCACCGGCGACGGCAACGCGATCGCCGAGTTCTCCGGCAAGGAGCTGATCCAGGGCGAGCCGGACGCGTCCTCGTTCCCGACGGGCGGCATCCGGGCCACGTTCGAGGCGCGCGGCTACACGGCGTGGGATCCCACCTCGCCCGCCTTCATCCTCGAGAACCCCAACGGCGCGTTCCTCTGCATCCCGACCGCCTTCGCGTCGTGGACGGGCGAGGCGCTCGACCACAAGATCCCGCTCCTGCGCTCGATGGACGCGCTCTCGAACGTGGCGCTGCGCGCCGTGCGCCTGTTCGGCGACACCGAGAGCACGCGCGTGTTCACCACGGTCGGGCCCGAGCAGGAGTACTTCCTGATCGACGAGCGCTACTACTTCGAGCGCCCCGACCTCATCACCACCGGCCGCACGCTGTTCGGGGCCAAGCCGCCCAAGGGCCACGAGCTCGACGACCACTACTTCGGGTCGATCCCCGAGCGCGTGCTCGCGTGCATGCTGGAGACCGAGCAGCAGCTGGCCAAGCTGGGCGTGCCGGTCAAGACCCGCCACAACGAGGTGGCGCCCGCCCAGTACGAGCTCGCACCGGTGTTCGAGAACTCGAACGTGGGCTGCGACCACCAGCAGCTGACGATGCTGACGATGCAGAACGTGGCGCGCCGCTACGGGCTCGTCTGCCTGCTGCACGAGAAGCCGTTCGCGGGCGTGAACGGCTCGGGCAAGCACAACAACTGGTCGATGGGCACGGACACGGGCGTCAACCTGCTCGAGCCCGGCGACACCCCGCACGAGAACCTGCAGTTCCTGTTCTTCTGCGCGGCCGTGCTGCAGGCGGTGGACAAGCACCAGGCGCTCCTGCGGGCGTCGGTCGCGCTCGCCGGCCAGGATCACCGGCTGGGGGCCAACGAGGCGCCGCCGGCGATCATCTCGGTGTTCCTGGGCGCTGAGCTGGAGAAGGTCTTCAGCACGATCGAGGCCGGGTCGGGCGACGCGGCGACGCCGCAGGCCTACCTCGAGCTGGGCGCTTCCGTGCTCCCGTCGCTGCCGATGCACGGCGGCGACCGCAACCGCACCTCGCCGTTCGCCTTCACGGGGAACAAGTTCGAGTTCCGCGCGGCCGGCTCCTCGATGTCGCTCGCGCTGCCCAACACGGTCCTGAACACGATCGTGGCCGAGGCGATCGACGAGCTGACCTCGGCGGTCGAGGACCGGCAGGCCAAGGGCGACTCGCTCGAAGAGGCCGTGCTCGAGGTGGTCCGGGCGGCGTACGCCGCGCACAAGCGGATCGTGTTCGACGGCGACAACTACGCCGACGAGTGGCACGTCGAGGCCGAGTCCCGCGGCCTGGCCAACCTGCGCCAGACGCCCGACGCGCTGCCGTGGCTGGTCGAGCCGAGCACCGTGGAGGCGTTCTCCAGGTACGACGTGCTGTCCGAGCGCGAGCTCGAGTCCCGCTACGAGGTGCTCGTCGAGCAGTACGTGACGACGATCAACATCGAGGGCGAGACGGCGGCGTCGATCGCCCGCACGATGCTCCTGCCCGCCGCGATCCAGTGGCTGGCGACGCTCGAGGCCGCCGACGACAACAAGGGCGTCGAGCGCCTCAAGAAGGAGCTCGACGGGCTCGTCGACGAGTTCGTGGAGGCGATCTTCGCGCTCGAGGCCGCCAACCGGAAGCACCCGGCCGACGTGGAGCCGATCGAGGCGGCGCGCTACGTGCAGACGAGCGTCGTGCCGGCGATGGAGGCCGCGCGCAGCGTCGCGGACCGGCTCGAGAAGGTCGTCCCGGACGAGCTCTGGCCGCTCCCGAAGTACGCGGAGATCCTCTTCATCAAGTAGAGCGGCTCAACGCGCACTACCTTGCCCCTCGGCTTGTACACCGAAAAGAGGAGCGGGGTAGTGCGCAAGGTCGTTACGGCAGTGGTAGGGGCGGGCATCGCGTTGGCGCTCACACCGTCGGCGGGACTCGCCGCCGGGAACGCGCAGAGCGGCCCCTCCGTGGGCGATTGCATCTCGGACATCGTGTACGGCAACGAGCCGAACTCGACGACGAACCCTCCCGGCGGGCCTGCGGAGCAGGCGCCGGGCACCAAGGGGGGCACGATCGTGCCGACGCAGTCGCCCGGTCCGTTCGTGAACAACCCCACCGACCCTGACAACCCGATTCGCGGGCGGTCGGTCGGGCAGTTCATGCAGGACGGGATCAACATCCCGGAGCTGTGCAGGGCCGCGTTCGGCAACGGCTGAACCAGTCGGTCCGCGGATGAGAGGCTTCGAGCCATGCCACTCACGCTCGAGCAGACCCAGCAGCTCATCTCCGCCGCCCACGAGCGGGCCCGCGCAAGCGGGCTCGCCGTGACGGTCGCCGTCGTCGACGAGGGCGGGCTGCTGCAAGCGCTTGCCCGCATGGACGGCGCGCCGCCGCTGAGTGCCCAGATCGCGGAGGCGAAGGCCGTGGGCGCCGCGGTGTGGCACCGCGACGGCGACCAGCTGGCCGCGGTGCACGAGTCGCGGGCGGGATTCTTCGCGTCGGTGAGCACGCTGGCGCGCTTGCCGATCATCCCCGCAGATGGCTCCGTGGTCCTCCGCGACGGCGGGGCGGTGCTCGGGGCCGTGGGCGTGAGCGGCGCGAAGCCCGAGGAGGACCGGGAGTGCGCGGAGGCCGGGATCCGCGCTGCACTCTCCCGCTAAAGGAGCGGCGGGCAGCTGCCGAATACGGGGGTGGGCCTGCTCGCCTCCTCTCGCTTTCGCCCTCCTCCCCCTCCCAGGTGGAAGCCTCAGGCGAGCGGGCCCTTTTTCCTTCTTACGTCGAAGGCGCCTCGCGCGGCGGTGAGCGCAGGGCCGTGATGCGGGTGTCGTCGGCCTCGAGAACCTCGAGCGCGCGCGCCGTCGAGTTGGACGGTCTCCCCCGGGTCCGGCACGCGCCCGAGCTGCTCGGTCAGGTGGCCGCCGACCGTCGCCTCATGCGGGGCGTCGATCGTCACGCCGAGGCGCTCGGCGACGAGCCGGATCGGCGCCGCGCCGTCGATGCGCAGCGCGTCCCCGTCGGGCCGGATCAGCTCTCGCGTGCGCGGGTCGAACTCGTCCTCGATCTCGCCGACGAGCTCCTCGAGGATGTCCTCGAGCGTGATCAGCCCGACGACGGTGCCGTGCTCGTCGAGCACGAGCGCCATGTGGCGGCGGTCGCGGCGCATCTCGCGCAGCACCTCGTCGAGCCGCGTCGACTCGGCGACGCGGGCGAGCGGCCGCGCCAGGCGGGTGAGGTCGTCGGAGTCCTCCCCGAAGGCCACGCGCAGGAGGTCCTTGGCGTTGATGAAGCCGATCGCGCCCTCGAGCCCGCGGGCGGGCTCGCACAGCGGCAGCCGCGTGTGCCCGCTGCGCATCGCCTTCTCCGCGACGTCGCGCGGGCTCTCGTCGGTCGTCGCGAAGACGATGTCCCAGCGCGGGGTCATCACCTCGCGCGCGCGGCGGTCGCCGAACAGCAGCGCCGCCTCGGAGAGCCGCTGCTCGTCGCTCTCGATCAACCCGCCCTCGCGGCTCTCGCGCAGGAGATCGCGGAGCTCGTCCTCGCTGTGCGGCGCGTGGCCGGCCTCGGCCGCGGGCGGGATCCCGAACGGCCTCAGCACGAGGTTGCCCATGAAGTTGAAGACGTCGACGACCGGCTTCGTCGCGAGGTAGAAGCCGCGCATGAGCGGCGCGAGGACGAGCGCGACCGGGACCGTCCGCGAGATGGCGGCGCTCTTGGGCGCCAGCTCGCCGAGTACGACGTGCAGCACGGTGATGATCGAGAACGCGATCGCCGAGGCCAGGCCGAAGCCGAGCACGTGCGCGCTGTCGCCGAACACCGGCTCGAGCAGGTCGTGGAACGCCGGCTCGCCCACGGCGCCGAGGCCCAGGGACGCGAGCGTGATGCCGAGCTGGCAGGCGGAGAGGTACGCGTCGATGTGCTCGACGGCGTGCTGCGCCGAGCGCGCGCCCGGGCGGCGGGCACGGACGAGCTCGGCTGACCTGCGTCGGCCGCAGACGGGCGATCGCGAACTCGGCGGCGACGAAGAAGCCGTTCGCGAACACGAGGGCGATCGCCGCGAGGATTCCGCCGGCCATCGCACCCACGATAGGACGCCCGCGCCAAACCTTGCCAAGGTTGTGTCAAGGTTGCGCTAGTCTTGGCTCGCCATGCGCGATTTCCTCGCCTCCGTACGTGACCACGTCGTCGTCTTCGACGGCGGTATGGGCGCCACGCTCGAGCAGTTCGACCTCTCGCTCGAGAACGACTACCGGCTGCCCGGGCGCTGCCACGAGGCGCTCGTGCTCAACCGCCCGGACGTCATCCAGGGCGTCCACGAGTCGATGGTCGAGGCCGGCGCCGAGGTCGTGGAGACCGACACCTTCCAGGGCTCGCGGATCAAGCTCGAGGAGTGGGGGCTCGAGGACCACACACTCGAGATCAACCGCCGTGCGGCCGAGATCGCCCGCCAGGCGGTCGGCGAGGACCGGCTTCGTGGCCGGCTCGATCGGGCCGACGGGCCACCTGCCGGCCTCCGAGGACCCGACCCTCGGCAGGATCTCCTTCCGCGAGCTCGTGACCGTGTTCACAGAGCAGGCCCAGGGCCTGCTCGAGGGCGGCGTCGACCTCGTGATCATCGAGACCGCGCAGGACATCCTCGAGGTCAAGGCCGCGGTCTTCGGCGTCCGCGAGGCGTTCAAGCTCACCGGCCGCCGCACGCCGATCCAGACCTCGGTGTCGCTCCTCCCCAACGGCGGCAAGATGCTGCTGGGGACCGACATCTCGGCCGCCCTCGCCACGCTCGAGGCGCTCAAGGTCGACGTCATCGGCCTCAACTGCTCCACCGGCCCCGAGGACATGCGCGACGCCGTCCGCTTCCTCGGCGAGCACTGCCCCGTCCCGGTCCACGTGATCCCCAACGCCGGCATCCCCCACCAGGGGCCGAACGGCGAGACGATCTTCCCCGAGACGCCCGACCAGATCGCGAACGCGCTCGGCGAGTTCGTGGAGCGCTACGGGGTCAACATCGTCGGCGGCTGCTGCGGCACCACGCCCGACCACATCTACGCGCTCAGCCAGCGCGTCGAGGGGCGCAACTCCTCCACCCGTCCCGACCCCCGCCCGCCGCACGTCGCCTCGATGATCGCGGCCGCGCCGCTCGTGCAGGAGCCGCGCCCGACGCTCGTCGGCGAGCGCGTGAACTCGCAGGGATCGCGCAAGGCCAAGGAGCTGCTGCTGGCCGAGGACTACGACGGCCTGCTGCAGGTGGCCGAGGATCAGGTGGAGGGCGGCGCGCACGTGCTCGACCTCTGCGTGGCGCTGACCGAGCGCCAGGACGAGGACGAGCAGATGCGGCTCGTGGCCAAGAAGGTCTCGCTCACCCAGCCGGCGCCGATCCAGGTCGACTCCACCGAGCCCGAGGTCATCGAGCGCGCGCTCGAGCAGATCCCCGGCCGCGCGATCGTCAACTCGGTCAACCTCGAGGCGGGCCGCGACAAGCTCGACCGCGTCGTGCCGATCGCGCTCGCCCACGGCGCCGCGCTGATCGCGCTGACCATCGACGAGGTCGGCATGGCCAAGACCCGCGAGCGCAAGCTCGAGGTCGCCACGCGCATCCGGGACCTGGTGTGCGAGGAGCACGGCATGGACCCCGAGCTGCTGATCTTCGACGCGCTGACCTTCACGCTCACGACCGGCGACGACGAGTGGAAGCCCTCGGCCGTCGAGACGATCGAGGGCATCCGGGCGATCAAGGCACGGGCTCCCGGGCGTCAAGACCTCGCTCGGCGTCTCCAACGTGTCGTTCGGCATCGGCCTGCCCGCGCGCTCGGTGCTCAACTCCGTCTTCCTGCACCACTGCGTGGAGGCCGGGCTCGACCTGGCGATGGTCAACCCGAACCACATCACGCCGTACCCGGAGATCCCCGACGAGGAGCGCGACCTCGCCGACGACCTCGTCTTCAACCGCCGCGAGGACGCGCTCGAGCGCTACATCGCGCACTTCGAGGGCAAGTCGGAGGAGACGGCCGAGGCCGCCGACCCGACGGCCGGGATGGAGCCCGAGGAAGCGCTCCACTGGCACATCCTGCGCCGCAAGAAGGACGGCGTCGAGGCTCAGATCGACGCCGCCGTGGAGAAGCTCGGCGCCGTCCCGACGCTCAACGACGTGCTGCTGCCGGCCATGAAGGAGGTCGGCGACAAGTTCGGGGCCGGCGAGCTGATCCTCCCGTTCGTGCTCCAGAGCGCCGAGGTCATGAAGAAGGCCGTCGCCCAGCTCGAGCAGTACCTCGACAAGCTCGAGGGCTACACGAAGGGCACGGTGGTGCTGGCCACGGTGTTCGGCGACGTGCACGACATCGGCAAGTCGCTCGTCAACACGATCCTCACCAACAACGGCTACACGGTCGTCGACCTCGGCAAGCAGGTGCCGATCGGGACGATCCTCGACGCCGCGCAGGAGCACGAGGCGACCGCGATCGGCCTGTCCGCGCTGCTCGTCTCCACCTCCAAGCAGATGCCGCTGGCCGTGCAGGAGCTTCACGAGCGCGGCCTCCAGTACCCCGTGCTGGTCGGCGGCGCGGCGATCAACCGCGACTTCGGCCGCCGCATCCTCTACCCGCGTGGCAAGGACTCCGACGAGGTCTACGACCCCGGTGTCTTCTACTGCAAGGACGCGTTCGCGGGCCTGGCCGTGATGGACCAGCTCGTCGAGCCCGACAAGCGCGGCGCCCTGGTCGAGAAGACCCGCGACGAGGCGCGCAAGCTGCGCGAGAAGGGCCCCGAGCCGGAGCTGGGGCCGACCGACGACGAGTCCGTACGTTCGGCCGCCCGCACCGATGCGCCGGTCCCGCAGCCGCCGTTCTGGGGCGTGCGCGAGATCCCCGTCGATCTCGGCGACGTGTTCCCCCACCTCGACACGCATGTGCTGTTCAAGCTGCACTGGGGCGGGCGCGGCAAGAAGGGCGAGGAGTGGCGGCAGCTGGTCGAGGAGGAGTTCCAGCCGCGGCTCGAGCGCATGTGGCGCGAGCAGGACTACCTGCACCCGCGGGCGCTGCTCGGCTACTTCCCGTGCAATGCGGTCGGCAACTCGCTCGAGCTCTATGACCCCGAGGACCCCGAGCGCGTCCTGGAGACGCTGGTCTTCCCGCGCCAGCCCGGGCACGACCGCATCTGCATCACCGACTTCTACCGCCCCAAGGAGTCCGCCGAACGCGACGTTGTGGCCATCCAGGCCGTCACCGCCGGCCCGCAGGTGACCGACCTGATGGCCGAGCTGGAGGAGCAGGGGGAGTTCGCCGAGCAGCTCTACACACATGGGCTCGGCGTGCAGACCGCCGAGGGCATGGCCGAGTGGGTGCACGCCCGCGTGCGTTCCGAGCTGCGCATCGAGCCCGACCAGGGCCGCCGCTGGTCATGGGGCTATCCCGCGTGCCCGGACCAGTCCGAGCACATCAAGGTCTTCCGGCTGCTGGACGCCGAGCAGATCGGCCTCTCGCTCTCCGGCGGGCACGCGGTCGAGCCCGAGCAGTCGACCCTGGCGATCGTGGCCCATCACCCGCAGGCCGTCTACTTCGGCATGAAGTCCGGCTTCATCCCCAAGCAGAAGGCGCCGGACGAGGTCATCAAGGGCACGGAGAAGGACCCGAGCCGCGCGGGCGTCACGGCCGGGTGAAGGTCCTCGCCCTCGACGGCGGCGGCATCCGCGGCCTGATCCCGGCGCTCGTGCTGGCCGAGATCGAGCGCCGCACCGGCCGCGCGATGCACGAGCTGGTCGACCTCGTGGCCGGCACGTCGACGGGCGCGATCCTCGGCTGCGCACTCACACGGCCCGACCCGCTGCCGGCCGCCCGGATCGCCGAGCTCTACGTCGAGGAGGGGCCGCGGATCTTCGACCGGTCGCTGCTCAAGCGGATCACGTCGGCCGACGGGTACCTCGACGAGCGCTACGACGACGACGGCCTGCGGGCCGTGCTGGAACGCTGGCTCGGCACCGCGCGCCTGGCCGACGTCGACCCCGCGCTGCTGCTCACCGTCTACGACCTCGAGCGGCGCCGGGCCGTGCTCCTGCGCCGCGACGACGACCTCTCGCTGGTCGACGCCGCTCACGCCAGCTCGGCCGCCCCCACCTACTTCGAGCCGGTGCGTGCGGGCGGCGCGACGCTCGTCGACGGCGGCGTGTACGCGATCAACCCGGCGGCCCTGGCCTACGCCGAGGTGGACGGCGCGCTCGACCTCCTGGTCTCGCTCGGCACCGGCTCGATGACCCGGCCACTGCGCTACGACGAGGTCCGCGGCTGGGGCCGCCTCGAGTGGGCCGAGCCGATCCTCGACGTCGTCTTCGACGGCAGCGCCGACGCCGTCGACCTCCAGCTCTCGGCGCTGCTCGAGGACAGCTACGTGCGGCTGCAGACGCCGCTCGTCGAGGCCAGCGACGACCTCGACGACGCGAGCGAGGACAACCTCGCCGCCCTCACGCGCGAGGCCGAGCGGCTGATCGCCGCCCGCGACGCGGACATCGACCGCGTCTGCGAGCGGCTCACGAGCTGACCTCCTAGCGAGGCAGGAGGCAGAACAGCGTGTCCTGCGCGGCGACCTTGGGACGCGCCTGGGACGCGGCGAGCGCCTGCGACGGCGTCATCCACGTGCCCTGGGCGGTCGACGCCTCGCCGGCCCCCGTGAACCTGTAGACGTCGAGGCCGCGCGCCACGTCGTTGCCGTAGAGATAGAAGTCGCCCGTCTGCGGGTCGATCCGCGGGGTCTTGGCGGCCCAGGAGTCCATGCCCTGGATCCGGTAGTAGCCGATCTCCTTCATGCCGGCGCCCGTGAGCTGCTGGCTGCCGATCGAGATCCCGGTGAGGCCTGAGAGGTCGATCACCCGGACGCCGCCGTTGTACCAAGCCATCGTCATGATCTGCTCGTCCTCGTGGACCTGGAAGACGTGCGCGGTGCAGCGACCGTCCGGCGGCAGCTGGTCGGTGGGGCCGGCCTCGGCGATGTTGAAGTAGCCGACCTTCTGCGGGTTGCGCTCGAGCCCGCCCGACACCTCGTAGACGTGCACGCCGCCGTTGGGGCACTGGCCGGTGCCGACCGCGCCGGCGAACTCGTCCTCGGCGATCAGGAACTCGCGCTCGCGACCGGTCTCGTCGGTCAGCGTGAACGGCTCGAGCTGGTGCCAGACGTTGATCGCCGGATCGAGGAAGCTGGTGATCACGGCCGGCGCGGCCGGGTTGCGCGTGTCGATGACCACGCCCTGCGAGAGGGCGGCCGAATAGCCGCGCGTGCCGTCCTTGGAGAAGGAGATGTCGTGCGACTCGGTGCCAAGGCCGGGACGGGTGGGCAGCGCAAGCTCGGCCACCGTCCTCGGCGCGGACAGGTCCGTGATGTCGATGACCTCGATGGCCGGCTGCGCCGAGGTGATGAGGTCCGAGTTCGAGTTGTACATGTACTGCCCGCTCGGATGCACGGTCTGGTTGTGCGAGCCCTGCGTGACCTCCGCGAACGAGAGCGTCTTCGGGTTCAGCGGGTCGGTGACCTCGAGGATGAACGTGCCGTTCTTGCCCGTGCCGTTGGACTTGAGGACGTTGAAGCCGAGCGCCGCCGCCTCGCGGTAGCACGTCGACGTGCCGTCGCCGTAGGTGTCGGACGTATAGGTCGCGAAGGTGCGGCCGGGAAGGTCGGCGCGACGGAAGACCTGCACGTCGCCCTGGCTCACGCCGCAGTCGTAGATCGCTGCGATCCGCGCGCGCTCCGGCCGTGAGATGTCGACGATCTGCATGCCGTTGCTGTAGGAGCCGGCCAGCGCGTACTGCTTGCCGGCCAGGCGCGCGAACTCGATGTCGGTGCCGTAGTTCGGAGTCGTCCCGTTGCGCGCCTCGTACGGCAGGTTGAGGACGTGGCGCATGTTGCCGCTGTGCCGGTGCGTGTCCTGGGCGGCGGCCGGTGCGGCGAGGACGAGTGAGGTGACGGCGAAGAGGGCCGTGGCGACGAGTCGGCGCATGATCGTGCCAACGCCGGTATCCGCGGAAACTTGCGGCTAAACCTCCGGAAACCCGTGTCAGACCTTGGCCTCGTGCGGCGCGGGGCCGAGCGAGACAGGCGCGGTGTGGAGCGCGCGCAGGCGCACGTCGCGCCAGGAGAGACCCTCCTTGACGAGGGCGGGCGCGCCCATGATCACGGCCGTGGCGATCTCGACGGCCTGGAGGATGATCCCGTAGCCGAGCGCCTGCGCGGCGTCGATCCCGTACGCACCGGTGAGCACGGCCAGGCACGCGGCCTGGAACACGCCCAGGTTGGACGGCGTGAGCGGCAGCACGGCGGTGACGTTGACCGCGAACAGCACCGCGGCCGCGGCGCCCATGTCGAGGTCGAGCCCGAGCGCCACCAGCAGCACGTAGCAGGAGACCCACTGCAGCGCCCACGCCCCGAGCTGCATCGTGACCGCCTGCAGCCCCAGCCGCGGGGAGCGGAACACCCGCAGGCCGGAGCGCACGCGCGTCAGTGCGGCGCGGGCCTGCACCATCCACCGGTGCACGCGCGCAGAGCGTGACGGCAGCCCCGAGCGCAGTAGTGCCGGAGCCACCAGTACCGCGCAGAGCACGACGAACGGCGCGACCGCGTACCAGACGAGCGCCTGCTGGCGGCCGGCGAACAGGCCGACGGTCGTGAACATCACCGCGCCGAGGATCACCAGGGCGAGAACGTTGAGCAGCGTCTGGGAGACGAGCGTGCCGAGCACCGCGGGCAGCCGCTCGCGCGGGCTCCCGAGCCGCCGGGCCACGATCAGCGCCCGCGACGGCTCCCCGAGGCGGGCCGGCAAGGTGGCCGACATGAGGACGCCGATCGTCGTGCCCTGGATGGCGTCCACCAGGCGCGGGAACGCGTCCGGGACGGCGGCGCGCAGGATCGCGTGCCAGGCGACGGCGCGCGCCAGCATCGACGCGCACATGAGCGCGAGCCCGACGAGCACCCACACGGGCTGGGAGTCGACGAGCGCGGTCGCGATCGGGCGCATGCCGATGCGGTCGAGGGCCAGGAGCGTGCCGCCGGCCGCGCCGGCCAGCGCGGCGCCGAACACGACGCGGCGGGCCACCCGCAGGGCCCGGCCGCCGCGGGCGGCGGGCTCGAGCGACGGGAGCCGGCGAGCGGGCGACCGCGACCCGCCGTCGGCGGGCAGCGCCCCGACCCGCAGCGCGGCGCGGCGGGCGGCGCCCTCCGGGGCGGGGACCTCGCGGGCGTCCTGGTAGGCCGCCACCACGCGCTCGGCGACCCGCGGCCAGGCGTAGCGCTCCGCACTGCGAGCGGCCTCGGCGCCGAGCGCGGTGGTGCGTCGCGGCTCGAGCGCCAGGTCGCGGAGCGTCTCGGCCAGGCGAGTGGCGTCGCCGCGCGGGATCAGCACGCCGTCGCGCCCGTCCGTGACGACGTCGCGATAGCCCGCGATGTCGGAGGCGACGACCGGGCGGCCGGCCGCGAATGCCTCCGTCAGCACCATGCCGAACGACTCGCCGCCGAGCGAGGGCGCGCACAGCAGGTCCGAACCGACGAGCGCGGCGTGGCGGGCGGCGTCGTCGACCCGCCCGAGAGCCGTGATGCCGTCGCCGTCCTGGACCAGCGGAGCGATCTCCTCGGAGGTCGCGCCCACGATCGTCAGCTCGGCGGGCACGTGGGAGCGCAGCGCCTCGAACGCGCGCAGGAGGATGGGCAGGCCCTTGCGCTCGACGGCCTGGCCGACGAACGCGATCCGCAGCGGCTCGCCCGCGGTGCGGGTTCGCGGGGCCGGCACGCCGCCGTCCGGCAACGCCACGCCGTTCGGGACGACCCGGTAGTGGCCGCCGTAGAAGCGCCGGCCCGTCCAGGCGGCGGCCTCGGAGACCGCCAGCCGCAGCGCCAGCCGGTTGAGCTTGCGGCGGGCGCCGAGCAGCGCGGCGACGACGTGCGGAGGAACCGACTCCGAGTAGCAGTGGAAGGTGCCGACCAGGGGGGCGTCGGCGCTCGTCAGCGTGTCCCACCCGATCACGGGCGCGACGGGCTCGTGGAGATGCACGACGTCGGGCGCGAACGCGCGCAGCTCCCGGCGCAGGGTCGAGACCGCGGAGGGGGTCGGCGCCAGGTTGGAGACCGCGCCGTTCAACGGCCAGCCGATCGTGCCGCCGAGGGGCACGAGCCAGTCCGGCGCGCTGCGCACCTGCGGCGGCGCGCCGCGGTGGCGCAGCGTCGAAGCGCGGCCCTCGCGATCGAACGGGGCGAGGACGCGGACCTCGTGGCCCGTGGCGTCGAGCTGCGCCGCGAGCGCCTCGATGTGGCGCGTCACGCCGCCGGGGTAGGTCCACGAGTACGGGGAAACGAGAGCGACCCGCATCGCGCCATCCTACGGGCAGGCGCGGAAGGCGTCGGTTCGGCTAACCCTATGCTTGGTTTCAGCGCCATGCCCGAGCGTCACTTCGTCAAATACACGTTCCTGAAGGTCGATCCGGCCTGGCGCCGGCTCGACGACGCCGAGCGCACCCAGCACAAGCGCGAGTTCCTCGCCGCGTGCGAGGACTTCGCGGGCGAGCGCCTCCTGCGCGCCTTCTCGCTCGTCGGCACGCGCGGGGACGCGGACCTGATGCTGCTCAGCCAGGCCACCAACCTCGAGCGCATCCACGAGTTCCACGTCGTGCTGGGGCAGAGCGGCCTGATGAAATGGTGCCACACGCCGTACTCCTACCTGGCGCTCACCAAGCCCTCCGAGTACTCGGACGAGTCGCGCCTCGAGGTCCGCCCGGCGCACTCCAAGTACCTGTTCGTCTACCCGTTCGTGAAGACGCGCGAGTGGTACCGGATCCCGCCTGACGAGCGCTGGCGGATCATGCAGGAGCACATCAAGGTCGGCCGCGAGTACCCCGACATCGACCTCAACACGAGCTACTCGTTCGGGCTCGACGACCAGGAGTTCGTCGTCGCCTTCGAGACCGACGAGCCGGCCTCGTTCCTCGACCTCGTGCAGCGCCTGCGCACGACCGAGGCGTCGGCCTACACCAAGCGCGACACGCCGACGTTCACGTGCGTCGCGTGCTCGATCGAGCGCGCGCTCAACGCCCTCGACGGCGTGCCGCTCACGACTGAGCTGAGCCTGGGTTCAGGCTGAGTCCGGCAGGCAGTCGCTGAGCCCGTTCTGCTGGGCGAACGGGCGCGTCTCGTCGGCGATCCGGGAGAAGTCCTGCGTCAGCTCGGCGAGCTTCTTCCGGTCGCGCTCGCGGGTCGCGTCGGCGAGTTCGGGGATCAGGCCGAACGCCTCGCCGATCCCGTCGACGAACGCGGTCCAGCCCTCCTCGAGCTCGCCCGGCGCCTCGAGCGCGCGCAGGCGCTCGAAGTAGGGCTCGTACTCCTCGACGGTCGTGTCGAGCACGTCGGCGATCCCGCCCTGGTCGCCGGACTGCTGGCTGCGGGCGACCTCGGCGATCCTCGCCTCGCCCTCGCGGCAGATCCGGTTGGCGTCGGCGACGAAGCGCTCCTTGGTCGGTCCGCCGCTGTCGTCCCCGCCGCCGCAGCCGGCGAGCAGGACGAGCGCGACGGCGAGAACCGTGCGGCGCATCGGGTCCAGGCTAGCCTGCCCGCAGTGAAGGCCCCTGACGCCCACCTGCACCGCGCCGACCCGGTGATGGCGAGCCTGATCGACGACTTCGGCGGGCCGCTCGGCAGTCCACCCGCCCCAACGCGCAGACTCGAGTCATCCGCCAGGGGCGGGCCGAGCCTTGCTGAGCCGGACGGCCGTGGCCGCCCCGAGCAGCGCTACGCGGCGCTCGTGCGCTCGATCACCGGCCAGCAGCTCTCGGTCAAGGCGGCGGCCTCGATCTGGGGCCGGCTGCTCGAGCGCTTCGGCGGCCACACGCCGACGCCGGAGCAGATCCTCGCCGACGATCCGGAGGAGCTGCGGCTGGCGTGCGGGTTCTCGCGCGCCAAGGTCAGCTACCTGCGGTCGCTGGCGGAGCACGTGCTGGCCGGCGAGATCGAGCTCGACCGGCTCGACGACCTCTCCGACGGCGAGGTGATCCGCGAGCTGATCGCCGTGAAGGGCATCGGCGAGTGGACCGCGCACATGTTCCTCATGTTCACGCTGCACCGGCCCGACGTGCTGCCCACGGGTGACCTCGGGGTGCGCAACGCAGCCATGCGCGCGTACGGACTCGACGCTCCGCCGCCCCCGGCCGACCTCGAGGTGCTGGCCGAGCCGTGGCGCCCGCATCGCACACGCGCCTGCCTGTACCTCTGGCGGAGCCTGGACAACGAGCCGGTCTGACGCGGCTACCCTCATCGGCCTGATGAGGAGGCTGGTGCTCGTAGGTCTGCTGCTCGCGCTTGGGGGCTGCGGCGGCAGCGAGGCGTCGTCCGGCGACGGCGTCGCGCAGGTGCCGGCCGAGGGCGGCCTGCGCGAGCAGGTCCGCGCCGCTCAGGCCGTCGAGGCGTCCGACTTCCCCGACGCCGGCGGGCGCACGCTGCAGGAGGTCGCGGACGACGTCGGCGGCGGCTCGGTCGAGGTCGGGCTCGCAACGTCGGTCTTCAACGTCGGCCGCGGCCGGCTCGCGTTCGGGGTCATCGACGACCAGGGCCAGTTCGTCTACGGGCCGACCGCCGTCTACATCGCCCCGACGCCCGAGTCCCCCGCCCAGGGCCCGTTCGCGGCGCCCGCGGACGTGCTCGTCACCGAGGCCCGCTACCGCTCGCGCCAGGCGGCGGAGGAGACCGACCCGTTCGCGGCCGTCTACCAAGCCGAGGTCCCGTTCCGGCGCAAGGGCACCCAGTCGCTCCTGGTCGTGACCCGGCAGGGCGACACGTACGTGGCGGCGCCCTCCGAGATCGAGGTGCGCACGAAGCGCGCGGACCCGATCCCCGACGTCGGCGAGGCCGCGCCCGAAGTGGCGACGGACACGCTCGAGTCGGTCAAGGGCAAGCGCGACCTGCTCGACACGCGCACACCGCCGAGCCAGATGCACGAGCGGTCGTTCGACGAAGTCGTCGGCTCCAAGCCGGTCGCGCTCCTGTTCGCGACGCCTCAGCTCTGCCAGTCGCGGGTCTGCGGGCCGGTGACCGACATCGCCCTGCAGCTGCAGGCCGAATACGGCGACCGGATGGAGTTCATCCACCAGGAGGTCTACGTCGACAACGACCCGAACGCCGGCCTGCGCGAGCCGCTGCAGGCGTTCAAGCTCCCCACCGAGCCCTGGCTCTTCGTCGTCGATGAGCGCGGCCGGATCACCGCGCGGCTCGAGGGATCGTTCGGCTTGGCGGCGTTCGAGGACGCCCTCATGACCGCGCTTTGACTGCGCTGTTCGCCCACAGCGGCCTGAGCGCGCGGCAGAACCTGCCGATCCCCGAGTGGCTGTTCGGATGGGCCGCTGCCGCAGTGCTCGTCGTCTCGTTCGCCGCGCTCGCCGTGCTGTGGCCGCGGCCCCGCCTGGAGGAGCCGTCCTGGCGGCCGCTGCCGTTCGGGCTCGGCCGTCTGCTGGGTAGCCGCGTCGTGGACGCGGCGTGCGGCGCGATCGGCGTCGCGCTGCTCGCGCTCGTGATCGTGGCGGCGTACGTGGGGCCGAACTCCGGCACGAACAACTTCGCCCCGACCTTCATCTTCATCATCGTCTGGGTCGGGCTCGTGTTCGCCTCGGTGCTGTTCGGCGACGTCTTCCGCGCGTTCAACCCCTGGCGGGCGATCGGGCGCGCCACCGGAGCGGCGCTGGGCCGCCGCGCGCCGGTGCACCGGCCCTATCCGGAGCGGCTCGGGCGCTGGCCGGCCGCCCTCGGGCTGCTCGCCTTCACGTGGATCGAGCTGGTCAGCGAGTGGGCGGTGCTGCCGCGGACAGTCGCGAGCGTCGCCGTGGGGTACACGATCGTCACGCTCGCAGCCCAGGCCGTGTGGGGCGTCGAGACCTGGACGCGCCGGGGCGAGGCGTTCTCCGTCTACTTCAACCTCTTCGCGCGGCTCAGCCCGTTCGAGACCCGGGACGGCGTGGTGGGGCTGCGGCCGCTGCTCGGCGGGCTGCCGCGGCTGGCGCCGGCGGCCGGGACGGTGGCGCTGCTGGCGGTGATGATCGGGACGGTCACGTTCGACGGCTTCGAGCAGGGGAGCGCGTGGGGCGACATCTCCGCCTGGTTCGTCGACGCGTTCGCCGAGGTGGGGATCGGCGCCGACACCGGGCTCAAGCTGGCCGGCACGCTGGGCCTGCTCGCGGGGGTGGGGCTGGTGGCCGGCTTCTACTGGCTGGGGATGGAGGGCGCGCGCTCGGTCGGCGGCGGGCTCTCGGCCGCGGAGTTGCGGCGCGCGTTCATCCACACGCTCGTGCCGATCGCCGGTGCCTACGTCGCCGCGCACTATCTGACGTACCTGCTGTTCAGCGGCCAGCAGATCATCTACCTCTCCTCGGACCCGTTCGGCCAGGGCTGGGACATCTTCGGCACCGCGGACTCGGGGATCGACTACTCGCTGCTCTCCCAGAACGGTCAGTGGTACGCGCAGGTGGGCTGCGTGGTGCTCGGCCACGTGGCGGGCCTCGTGCTCGCCCACGACCGGGCGCTGGCGCTGTACGGGCAGGCCAAGCTGGCGGTCCGGTCGCAGTACTGGATGCTCGGGATCATGGTCGGGTTCACCTCCTTGGCTCTGTGGTTGTTGAGCCAGGCCGGCTGAACGTCAACTGCGGCTGGGTAGGGAGGCAGGGGAGCCAACCGGCGTGCAGAAACCGGACACGCACGGTCATCTGGCGGGCCATTGGCGCGTTGTACACCGCCCGCATCCACGAAACGGACACGCGCGCGCCACGAGGGATCGATTGTCCCTTTTGTGCACGCCCGAGGACTCTCGTCTCCTCCAAGTCCCCACCTTCCCTACCCAGCGCAGTTGACGTTGGGCGGCGGCGAAGCGGCGCCCTCGCGAGCCCCCCACGCCTGCCACTCCCCCAGAGAAGCCCGGGAACGCGCGAGATCGGTGGTCACGAGGCCCGTAGGGAACAGGTGGTCCTCGCGCATCGTGTACTGCATGGCCACCGTCACGCGCGGATCCTCGTACCAGGCCGACAATCGCTCGTGGAGCAGGCGGCAGCCCTCACGCTCGCTGCCGACGCTGCGCGCGAACGAGAGCCCGCTGGGGGCCGTCCCGACGCCCGTCTCAGTGATCCAGATCGCGTGCTCGCGCGGGCAGCCGCGGGCGGCGAGGGCGGTTGCCGCCGCGGCGACCGGGTCGCGCCCGCCGATGTAACCGTGTTGCGACCACACGGGGGCATCGCAGACCAGGTCGCGCGGGAGCCCGCGGATCAGCTCGCCGATCGACAGGGCCCGCGCCTGCGGGTCGACGACCCCGGCCGCCTCGCCGAGCGCGAGCCGGCGGTCGGTGCCCATCTCAGCCTGCGCGGCCCGCACCAGCCGCGCGTAGGGCGCGACCGCGCGCGGCGCCGCCGCGGCGCTGCAGCTCTCTCGCTGCGGCGACAGGAAGTACGGGTGGTTGGGCTCGTTCCAGGGGCTGACGTACTTCAGGCTCGCCCCCACCTCCTCGGCCGTCGCGAAGACGGCGGCGAGCAGAGCCCGGTAGGCGGGGAGCGCGTCGGCGCGCGGGCGGCCGGTCTGGCGGCTGCCGGGGCACCCGCTGGCCTCGCCCGCGGCCCACTCGGGCGTGCCGGTGACCACGACCATCCCCTCCCAGCCGCCCTCGCGCTGGCGGGCGGCGAGCGCCGTCAGCTGGTCACGCACGCCGGCGAACTCGGCGCACGGCGGCCGCTCGCGCATGCAGCCCGTCTGCGGGATCGCGAGGTTGGGCGGAGCGTCCGCGCCCGGCTGGACCTCGTACCAGACGACGAGCAGGCGGTAGACAGCCGGGTCGACGCGCGTCAGCGCGTCGCGCCACCGCGTCCACGGCTCGGCGGCAGCAGCCGGGGCGAGCGGGACGAGCAGGTTGGGATTCTGCTCGGTGACGCCGAGCGCGAGAGAGGGCCCGTCGGTCGGGGCGTCGAGCGCCGGAGGTTCCGGCGAGGCCGTCGGCGTCGGGCGGGCGGGCTCGCGCGGCTCGTCCTCACCGCGTCCCGCCACGGCGGCGACGACGGCGATGAGGACCGCGAGAGCGGCTAGACCGCCGAGACCTCTTCCTCGTCCGCTACGCGGAACGAGGAGCCGCACCCGCATGCAGCGATCACGTTCGGGTTGTCCACCTTGAAGCCGGCGCCCTGCATGCCGTCGACGTAGTCGACCACGGCGCCGCGGACGTAGGGCAGGCTCGGGCCATCGACCAGAATCCTCAGGCCGTGGTCCTCGAATACCTGGTCGCCGTCGCGCTGGGTGTCGAACGCAAGCGCGTACTGGAAGCCCGAGCAGCCGCCGCCGCGCACGCCGACCCGCAGGCCGGAAGTCTGGATCTCGGCGCCCTGGCTGGCCAGGAACTCCTGCACCTTCTCGGCGCCCTTTTCGGTGAAGGTGATCATCGCTTCAGAAAGGATAGCGCCCGAGGAGGCGCCCCACGGGATATCGCTCCACACGGAATGGCCCGTTGGGCGGGGCCCCCACCCTCTACCCTCTGTGGGGTGCCGACGACGGACGAGTTGAGGCAGCGGATCGAAGCGGCCCTCCCGGGCGCTCGCGTGCAGGTCACGGACCTGACGGGCGGCGGGGACCACTTTCGCGCCGCCGTCGCCGCGCCCGAGTTCGCCGGCCTGAGCCGGATCGAGCAGCACCGACGCGTCTACGCGGTGTTCGGCTCCGACATCGGCGGCCCGATCCACGCGCTGTCCCTCGAAACGCGAGCGGAGTGACATGAGCGACACGACTGAGAACCCCATCCGCGACGCGATCGCCGAGGCGATCCGCGACCACGAGGTGCTCCTCTTCATGAAGGGGACGCCGGAGCGCCCCGCGTGCGGCTTCTCCGCGCGCACGGTGGCGGCGCTCGACGCCGTCGGCCACCCCTTTGCGGCCGTCGACATCCTTCCCGACCCGCGCATCCGCCAGGAGCTCTCGAGCCTCTCGAACTGGCCGACCATCCCTCAGCTGTTCGTCAAGGGCGAGCTGGTCGGCGGGTGCGACATCGTCACCGAGATGTACGAGACCGGCGAGCTGTTCGAGGTCATGGGCGTCGAGCCGCCGGCCGAGGCGCCCGACCGCGCCCCGAAGGCGGCCGAGCCGGGAGCTCCGCCGCTGCAGATCCAGAACGACCTCGTCGACCGCTCATAGCCCGGCTCCGCAGCGCGTAGGCGCCGAGCACGACGGCGAGGCTGCCGAGGCTCCACCACAGCTGTGAGCGGACGTCGTCGACGAACGCCATCGAGCCGATGACGACGACGATCGCGACGATCACGAGATAGGTGAGCCACGGATACCCCCACATGCGGACCTCGAGCCGCTCGGGGTCGTCGCGCTCGAGCTGCGCCCGCATCCGCAGCTCGGAGATCGCGATCATCAGGTAGACGAACAGCGCGACCGCGCCGGACGAGTTGACGAGCCACAGGAACACCGTCTCGGGCCAGATCGCGGCGGCGATCACCGAGACGTAGCCGACCGACGTCGCGAGCAGGATCGCGCGCGCCGGCACGCCGCGCGAGTTGAGCTTCACGGTCCACTGCGGGGCGTCGCCACGGTGCGCGAGCGTGAACATCATCCGCGAGGCGACATAGAGCCCGGAGTTCAGGCACGAGAGGACGGCGGTCAGCACGACCGCGTTCATGACGTCGGCCGCGCCGGCGATGCCGATCGTCTCGAGCACGGCCACGAACGGCGACTCACCGAGCTTCGTGCTGTTCCACGGCTGGATCGCCACGATCAGGAAGACGGAGAGCACGTAGAAGACGAGCACCCGCCCGATCACCGAGTTGGTCGCCTTGGTGACGGCTCGCCGGGGCTCGTCGGACTCCGCCGCCGCGATCGTCGCGATCTCCGCCCCGACGAACGCAAAGATCACGATCACCACGCCCGTGAGCACCATCCCGAAGCCCTCGGGCGCGAACCCGCCCTCGGCGGTGAGCTGGGACACGCCGCCCTCGCCGCCCGTGAGGCCGAAGACGTACGCCAGCGCGAGGCAGATGAACGCGACGATCGCGGCAACCTTGATCGAGGCGAACCAGAACTCGAACTCGCCGTACGCCTTCACGGAGACGAGGTTCGTGAGCGTCAGCAGGATCATCAGCACGAGGCTCGAGGCCCAGATCGGCACATCGATCCAGCGCTGCAGGATCTCGGCTCCCGCGACCGCCTCGACGGCGAGCACGATCACCCAGAACCACCAGTACAGCCAGCCGACCGAGAAGCCGGCCCAGTTGCCGAGCGACAGCCGCGCGTAGTCCGAGAACGAGCCCGTGCTCGGGTTGGCGACCGCCATCTCGCCGAGCATGCGCATGACGAGCACGACGAGCACGCCCGCCATCAGGTACGAGAGCACGGCCGCCGGGCCGGTCTGGTTGATCACCGCGCCCGAGCCGACGAACAGCCCGGCGCCGATCACCCCGCCGAGCGCGATCATCGTCACATGCCGCCGCTTCAGCCCCGTCTGGAGCCCGTGCCGATCTTCGTTGTCAGGGGTGCTCGCCATGTCCCGCGGCGTACCCGGCGGAAGCGTTCACAAGTCGCGGCGCGAGAACGCCGCCGAGGCGGCTGCGCCGACGAGCAGCACGTAGGCGAGCGCCCAGGGCCACAGCAGCGGGCTGGCGTCCTGCGCGCCGCCGAACGGCCCGAGCTCGATCGCGAGCCGCGTGAAGCCGACCGTGTCGACCGTGATCGCGGCCAGCGCTGCCTGGTAGAGCGCCTCGAAGGGCAGCGCCCAGCTCACGACGGCGGCCACGTCGCCGAGCGTCCCCGAGCCGAGCGCCTCACCGATCTGGCCCAGCAGCCCGGCCACCAGGCCGGCGCCGAAGAGCATGAACACCGCGATCCCGTTCGCGGTCGAGGACAGCACGACCGAGCCGGCGAGCGACAGCGCGGTGAGGACGGTGACGGCTGCGGCGAGCTGGATCGCCGGCCCGACGATCCGGTCCGGCCACCAGTCGCTGAACGCCCACGTGATGACGGCGGCCGCGACGAAGACCACGACCACGTAGGCCGCGCACACGCCGGCGGCCCCGGCGAATCGCCCGACGAGCACCGTCCGCCGTCGCAGCGGCCGCACGAGCACGGGCTGCAGCAGCCCGCGCTCGGCGTCCCCGCGCACCGCGCCCAGCGTGAGGAAGACGGCCAGGATGCAGCCGAGGAAGAGCGTGGCGAACATGGCCAGGCCGAGGATCGTCGCCCCCGCGACGGTGCGAGCGTCCACGCCTTCGATCGGCTCGTCGAAGGTGCCGACCTCTTCGAACAGCTGCCACGTCCCGAGGCCGTAGAGCGCGAGGAAGGCGACCGTGAGCAGCCCGACGACGACGAACACCCGCCGCCGCAGCGACTCCTGCAGCGCGAAGACGGCGATCACGCGGGCGCCGCTCACTCCTCGCCCACCGCCTCCAGGTACGCGTCCTCGAGCGTGGACCGCAGCACGCTCACGCCGTAGACCTCCTCGCCGGCCGCCACGAGCTCACGCACGATCGCCGGCGCCTCGTCGCGGCCGGCGTGCTCGAACACGCGCGTGCCGTTGCCGGTCTCGACCTCGACGCCGCGGGCGCGGCTCAGCTGCCCCGGCGTGCCGGCCGTCACGACCTCGCCGTTCGCGATGATCGCCACCCGGTCGCACACGAGCTCGACCTCGGACAGCAGGTGCGAGTTGAGCAGCACCGCCACGCCCCGCTCGCGAAGCTCCTCGAGCAGCCGGCGCACGGTGCGGCGGCCGGCCGGGTCGAGCGCGCTGGTCGGCTCGTCGAGCAGCAGCACGCGCGGGTCGCCGATCATGGCGTGGGCGATCCCGAGGCGCTGCTGCATGCCCTTCGACATCGCACCCACCCGGCGGTGGGCGGCGTCCGTGAGCCCGACGGCGGCAAGCAGGCGCTCGCGCTCCTGCAACCCGCCGGTGGCGCCGGCCAGCCGCTGGTGCATGGCGAGCAGCTCGTGAGCGCTCAGCCAGTCCGGAAAGCGGAACAGCTCGGCGAGGTAGCCGAGCGAGCGGTGCGCCTCGGGCTCCCCGGCGGGGTGCCCGGCGATCGTCGCCGCCCCGGCGCTCGGTCGCACGAGCCCGCAGGCGATCTTCACGAGCGTCGACTTCCCGGCGCCGTTGGGACCGAGCAGCCCGACGAGCTCACCCTCCCCGACCTCGAGGCTCACGCCCTTGAGGGCGTCGATCGAGCCGTAGGACTTGCGTAGGTCGTGGGCCTCGAGCACCGGCACGGTTAGCATCGTGGCGGATGGCCGCTCCGCCCCGCCTCGATACCCCGCCCCCGCTGCACTGGGACGGGGCGGCGCTGCGGATCCTCGACCAGACACGGCTGCCGGCCGAGGAGGCGGTCCTGACGCTGTCGGGCGCGGCGGACACGGCGGACGCGATCCGGCGGCTGGCGGTGCGCGGCGCGCCGCTGATCGGCGTCGCGGCCGCGTACGGGCTTGCGATGGAGGTCGCGCGGGAGCCGACGCCGGCCGCGCTCGAGCGCGGCGCCGCTCTGCTGGCGGGAGCGAGGCCGACGGCACGCAATCTCGGCTGGGCCGTCGAGCGCGTCGTGGCGGCCGCGCTCGCGGCGCCCGACGAGCCGGCCGCGGCCGCGCGCTCGGCGGCGGAGGCGATCCATCGCGACGACGAGGCGGCCAGCGAGGCGCTCGCCCGCCATGGCGCCGACGCGCTCGAGGCGGTGCTCCCGAGCGGGCCGGTGACGGTGATGACGCACTGCAACTCGGGTGCGCTCGCCGCCTCCGGCCGCGGGACGGGGCTCGGCGTGATCGCAGCCCTGGCCGATCGCCGCGAGGTGCGGGTGCTGGCCTGCGAGGCGAGGCCGCTCCTGCAGGGCGCGCGGCTCACCGTGTGGGAGCTGCGGCGGCTCGGCATCGACCACGAGCTGCTCGTCGACGCCGCGGCGGCCGGCCTGCTGCGCGGAGGTGCGGCAGCCGCGGTGGTGACCGGCTTCGACCGGGTCGCGGCCAACGGCGACGTCGCCAACAAGGTCGGCACCTACGGGCTGGCGCTGGCGGCGCACGCCGCGGGCGTGCCGTTCGCAGCCGCCGGGCCGTCGTCGTCGATCGACCTGCGGCTCGCGACCGGCGACGCGATCGAGATCGAGGAGCGGCCGGCCGACGAGGTGCGCTCGGCGGCGGGCGCGCAGTTGACGGTCTCCGGCACGGCGTGCCGCAACCCCGCGTTCGACGTGACGCCGGCCGGGCTCGTCTGGGCGCTCGTCACCGAGCGCGGCGTCGCCTCGCCGGTGACGCTGGACAGCGTGGCGGCCGTGGCGTGAGGGCCGCGCTCACCGTCGCTCCCGGCGAGACGCGGATCGAGGAGCGGCCGGACCCGGTGTGCGGGCCCGACGAGGTCGTCTGCCGCGTGCTGGCCTGCGCCACCTGCGGGTCGGACGTGCACGGCTCCTACGTCACGCGCAAGCTGCCGGCCGTACTCGGCCACGAGCCGGCCGGCGAGGTGGTCGTGGTCGGCTCGGGCGTGACGGGGGTGGCGGAGGGCGACCGCGTGGCGATCCACCATCACGTCCCGTGCGGCGAGTGCCGCCGTTGCCGGCAGGGCCACGAGACGCTGTGCGAGTTGTTCCGCTCCACCGCGCTCGACCCGGGCGGCTTCGCCGAGTACGTGCGGGTCAAGGCCGCGCTCGTGCCCGAGCTGCTGCCCCTCGACGGGCTCGACCCCGTGGCCGCGACGGTGACCGAGCCGCTGGCCTGCGCCCTGCGCGCCCAGGCACGTGCCGCCATCCGCCCCGGTGACAGCCTGCTCGTGGTCGGCGCCGGCTGCAGCGGGCTCCTGCACATCGCCGCCGCCCACGCGCGCGGCGTCGACGCGGTGTGGGTGCGCGAGCCGGACGCGGTGCGGCTCTCGCGCGCCGAGCTCTGGGGTGCCACGGCGCACGGCAACGAGCCGGTGGACGCGGCCGTGGTCTGCACGGACCACCCCGAGGCGATCGCCGCCGCCGCCGAAGCCCTCGCCCCGGGCGGCCGGCTCTGCCTCTACGCCCCGGGCGAGCCCGGCCGACCGCTGCTGATCGACGGCTGGACGGTCTTCTCACGCGAGCTGCAGGTGACCGCGAGCTGGTCCGCTGGACCAACCGAGTGGCGCGCCGCGTTGGCGCTGCTCCAGCGCGGCGCCGTCCGGACGGCGGAGCTCATCACGCACCGCTTCGGGCTCGAGGACACCGGCGCCGCGCTGGAAGCGCAGCGGTCGGGCGCCGCCCTCAAGGCCGTGGTGGAGCCCTGACACTCACGCCGGAGGCGCCGCGGCGCCTTCCGGCGTGGGCGGCCCGCGACGCCGGCTCGCCGCCGCGCAGCAACAGCAGCGCGAGCAGCGCCCGCCGGCGCGTACCGGGCAGAGGCACTGCAGCGTTCGGCCGTCAGCCGTCGAGCTCGTCCCGGCGCCGCGCGAGGAACGCGCGCTCGACCGGGTTGGCGGCCAGCTCGAGCGCGCGCGAGTAGGCCGCAGAGGCCTCGTCGGTCCGATCCAGGCGTCGCAGGAGATCGGCCCGGGACGAGTGGAAGAGGTGGTAGTCGTCGAGCTCGGCGGCCAGGCCGTCCATGAGCGCGAGCCCTGCCGCCGGGCCGCGCGCCATGGCGACCGCCACGGCGCGGTTCAGCGCCACCACCGGCCCGCCGGCGAGCGCGAGCAGCCGGTCGTACGCGCCCGCCACGCGGGTCCAGTCGGGGCCACCCGGCCGGGCGTGCTCGGCGGCGATGAACGCCTGCACCACGTACGGGCCGTCGCCGCCCAGGGCCAGCGCCCGCTCGACGAGCGCCGACCCCTCGGCGATCGCCTCGCGGTCCCAGCGCGAGCGGTCCTGGTCGGCGAGCAGTACGAGCTCGCCGCCGGCGCCCACCCGCGCGTCCCGGCGCGAGTCGTGCAGCCGCATGAGCGCCAGCAGTCCGAGCGCCTCGGGCTCTTCCGGCATCAGGGCGCACAGAACGCTGGCGAGCCGGATCGCTTCGGCGCACAGCTCACGGCGCACGAGCGCGTCGCCCGCGGTCGCCGCGTAGCCCTCGCCGAAGACGAGATAGAGCGTCGCGAGCACCGAGGCGCGGCGTGCCGGCAGGTCGCCCGCCCGCGGGAGCTCGAAGCGGATCCCCGCCCCCCGCAGCTTGCGCTTGGCGCGCTGGAGGCGCTGCGCCATCGCGTCCTCGGACACGAGGAAGGCGCGCGCGACCTCGCGCGTCGACAACCCGCCGAGCGCCCGCAGCGTCAGCGCCACCCGCGCCTCGGGCGCCAGCGCGGGATGGCAGCACGCGAAGATCAGCTCGAGCCGCTCGTCGGGGATGGGCGCCGCCGGCGCGCCGCCGAGTGCCTCGAGCCGCGCCAGCGGCTCGTCGGAGGACGGCGCCGTGGCCGTGAAGTCGCCGGGCTCGGCCGGGGACTCTCTCCGCGCGATCCGGAGCCGATCGATCGCCTTACGGCGTGCGGTGAGGGCGATCCAGGCGGCCGGGTTGGCGGGGACGCCGTCCCGGGGCCAGCGCTCGAGCGCGACGACGAACGCGTCCTGGACCGCCTCCTCCGCGCGGTCGAGGTCGCCGAAGGCGCGCGCCAGGGCGGCCACCGCCTGTCCGGACTCGCGCCGGAACAGGCGGTCGATGGCTGCCCCGGGTGCGCTCAGCGCTCGGCGCCCTGCCGCGCCTCGTCGGGGTGCTCCGCGCCCGCGCCCTCGTAGTCCATGACCGGGCGCACCTCGACGGAGCCGCTCTGGGCGTCCGGGATGCGCGCGGCCCAGCCGATCGCGTCGTCGAGGTCGCTGCAGTCGAGCAGGTAGTAGCCGCCGAGCTGCTCGCGCGTCTCCGCGAACGGGCCGTCGGTGGTCAGCGTCTCGTTGTCGCGCACGCGCACCGTGGTGGCCATGCTGGTCGGCTGCAGCCCCTCGCCGCCGACGAGCACGCCGGCCTCGGCCGCCGCGCGGCCGAACGCCTCGTAGGCGGCCATGATCTGGCCCACCTCTTCGGGCGTCGCATCGGTCCAGCGCCGCTCGTCGTTGTAGATCGTGAGAAGGAACTTCATGGGGTCCTCCTGTGGTCGGGCGACGCCCTCCGCGTCGCGTTCACCCTACCGACGGAACCCGGCTTCGCAAGCGACCAAGCTGGCGCGTAGACGCTCATCGCGAGTCAAGCCACCGCAGGTGCTCGACGATCCGGCGCGAGTCGCAGATCGCACCTGTCTCGCCCAGAGGGCTCACCGCCGCTTCGCTAGCGCCGCCCAGCACGAGCAGCGGCACGCGATCCTGGCCTGTGAGCGCGTCGACCTCGTCGCGCTCGCTGCGCGCCACGCGCCGCTGCTCGAACTCGACGCCGCGCCGGCGCAGCTCGCGCGCCACCCGCCCGCACGGGCACAGCCGGTCGGTCGGCGTGCGGCAGCGGTACAGCAGCGCGGCGGTCACCGGACCACCTCACGCACCGCGCGTCCCGCCAGCCGCAAGGCGAGCGGCTGCCGGCGACCCACCCGCTGCAGGCGGTCG